>CAWDBT010000001.1:0-119357 GCA_963800655.1 Parachlamydiales bacterium
GCGCCGAGCTTTTGCAAAAACAGGATGAGATCGACGATTTCCGGTTCGATGGCGGCGTTTTTAATGAGAGTCGTCCCCTTGGCTCGGACTGCGGCGAGAATCGTGTTTTAGTCGCGCCGACGGAGGGATAGGGAAGGGAAATGACGGCGCCTTTGAGGCCGTGGTGCGCCTGTGCGAAATAGGCCCCTTCTTTTTTCATGCTGCGGTGTTCGATTTCGCGCCGAGTTTTTGCAGCGCATGGATGTGCATATCGATGGGCCGAGATCCGAGCATGTCTCCGCCGAGGGTCGGCACGATGATGTCTTCATCGGTGCGCCCAAAGCGCGCCGATCATCAGGATTGGAATGCGGTTCGATCCGCAATAGCGCTGAGGCACATAGGAAGTTTTCAATTCTTGGGTGGAGATTTCTACTACGGATTTTTGCGATCCCAGTGGATTTCCGAGCCGATTTCACGGCATAGGTTCATGGTGATTTCGACATCGCCGATATCCGGCACGTTGTAAAAGGTGCATTTTTTGTCGGAGAGCAGCGATGCGACGAGGAGTTTGGTCATCGCATTTTTGGCTCCCGCCGCTTTGATTGTTCCTTGAAGGGGTTTGCCGCCTTTGATTTTTAATAGATCGCCCATGTGGAATTCCTCGCTGTTCCGATGCCGGTGTTTTCAGAATAGCGAAAGAAGGGATTTTACGTGTACAGGAGACTGCACGCGCCCTTGCGCTCCGGTGAAAAATATGGTAAAACAATCTGCATTATGGATACGAAGACAGCTCGATTCCCCATCTTTCGGACGGGAATTGGACAGGACAGCCATCGGTTTTTGCCAGGCGATTCCTCAAAGCCCTGCGTCGTCGCAGGAGTCATTTTCGACGGAGTTCCGGGACTGGCCGCGGATTCCGATGGGGATGTGGTGTACCACGCGATCTGCAATGCGATCACCTCGCTGTCGGGAGTGCCGATTCTGGGGGGCGTTGCGATAGATCTTTGCCGCAAAGACGGGATCACCGATTCACAAGTTTATCTCGAAAGAGCCTTAAAAACTCTCGGACGGCAGAAAATCGTCCACCTCTCTCTATCGATCGAAGGCAAGCGTCCGCATTTCGAAGATAGAATCGAAGCCATGCGCCGCAAAGCAGCGCATGTCCTCGGCGTTCGGATCGAGCAAGTGGGAATCACGGCGACATCGGAGACGGATTGACCGATTTCGGCTGCGGAGACGGGCTGCAGTGTTTCTGCATCTTGACGACAGTCGAAGAGCCTGTTTTGGATCGATGACGGCGCGACCTGCGCAAAAATTTTTCAGGGTCTTTCATCGGCATTTGTTTAAAATGCAGCAAATCCACCCATGCGTTTCTAGTCACGGCATGCTATCTATTAAAAGCTTGGTTTTATTTCGGCAATCTCTAATCTGTGCCGGGGAAATTCAATGCTGGGGAAATATTTCCTTAGCAAAGAATCGAGATCGGAATACTTCGACTTGCTAAGCACATCGTCATATCCTTCCGCCCTTGCATTCTGCAGGAGGAAATTATGGGAGGAATGCGAAATGATGATTGGGCTGAATCCAACCAGGGTTCGGATCTCATGGGTCGTTTCAGTGCCGTTTTTATCCGGCAAATTGTAATCCATGATAATCACATCGAAAGGGTTCATTTTGCTGGCGTGCAAAGCAACGATCGTTTCCGCGTTGTTCGTTGCGCATGCATAGGTTTGATGCAAAAGAGAGATCTTATGGGCGAGCATATGCTGGACTGTAAGAGTATCTTCTACGATCAAAACGTGAACAGTCGCTTTGGTCGCCCGGCGTTGCGCATTGATCATATAAGCTTCCATCAGGTCCTCTAGGATGCATCGATATGATGAGAGTGAGAGGTGCCGACTGAAGATCCGGGGAGCCAGATCGAAGGGGTGGCGATCGGAGAAAAAATCTTCTTCGCGAAGGGGATTCTCTTTCAGAATGGGGGAGAATTTCTGAACCTCGCATGGGGGAGTCGAAGAGGTTTGCGCAGACGGCCTTCTTGAGGATTTTTTTGGATAGCAGCAAGCGCAGCCTGTGCAAGAAATCCGGATGCGAGAAAATACCCGCCGGATTCGATCGCCTATTCCGGAAGGAGGAAGGCTCGGATGCAGGGGCGCAGGTTCCTCCGTCGATGGAGAGATAGAACTGTCATTCGGGGAAATCCCGGGGCGTCGCATGGATGGGTGTGAGGAAGGTTTTTTCGGAAAACAGCAAGTGCAGCGCCCCCAAAACCCTTTGATTTTCTGAGATGAGCGGCGAAGTCGATCGGCTAATCCAAAAGGCCTGGGCGGGAAATCTGAAGAAGGGAGATGGAGCCGCAGATCATTCGGGATTCGACCAGTCATGATTAGAGTTCCTTATGCTTTAATACACATCCGTGAGGTAGCGTTTTTGAGCGCGTAAATCCGAGATGTATGTTCTCGCGTTTTCTTCCGATAGATTTCCTTGGACAGCGGCGATTGTCATCAGCGCCGCTTCGACGTCTTTGGCCATTTCGGAAGCATCGCCGCAGACGTAAATATAGGCGCCGCGTTCGATCTCATGCCATAATTCGCGGCCCTCTTCGCGCATCCGGTGGTGGACGTAGACTTTTTCTTGGCTGTCTCGGGAAAAAGCCACAGAGAGTTTGAGGCGGTGTTGTTTCTCGAGTTTGGTCCAGAACTCTTCGTAATAAAAATCAGTAGATCGGTTGCGCTCTCCGAAAAAAAGCCAGTTGCGGCCGAAATGGCCGGCGGCGATGCGGTGCTGTAAAAATGCGCGAAAGGGAGCGATGCCGGTGCCTGCTCCGATCATGATAATCGAAGCATTGGGATCGTCCGGCAGATGAAAATTGCGGGCTGGTTGGACATAAGCGAAAATGGGGGTAGATGCATCGGCGCGGGCGCAGAGAAAGCTGCTCGCGACCCCATAGCGGAGTTCATTCCGTCTGACATAAGAGACGGAGGCGACGACGAGATCGGCTTCTTCCGGAGAGATCAAGGGCGAAGATGCGATCGAATAAAATCTCGGCAGAAGCGGCAAAAAGAGTTTGGCGGCTTCTTCAGGAGAAAAACGCTTGGTCGGATGCTGCGATAAAAGCTCGATAGGCTCGGGCGTTTCGGCATCGGAAGGTTCGGGAAGCGAGGCGCCCAAGGCTTTCAGAAGCGCGGGCGATGGCTTTTGTAGATTGGTTTTTGAAGCGAAATAATCGCGGGCCGACATCGAAATATGAGTGCGTGGATCTACGATGGGTTGGCGAGGGCTGAAACCGAATGCGGATAAGGCGCTGTCGACTGAAGAGGGAGCGTTTTGCGGAAAGATTGCGAGGCTGTCTCCGGGGGCATAGGAAAGACCCGATCCCTTCAGGGAAAGGGAGATGTGGTAGACCTCTTTGCTCGAGCCGCTTTTCGTCAATAACTTGCGTTCTTTGAGATGGGCTGGGAACGGATTGGTTCTGTGATAGGTCATGCAAAACGGCTCGATTTTAAATGGACGAAACAAAATAGTTCGTGTAATTTCAAAATCAAATAGAGAGGGGATATGAAGAATCTATTTTTTCTAAGCATTCTTTTCGCAGCTTGCTATGGATGCGGAGACGCCGCTTCCTCCCATCGGGGCTATATGGTTTCCCAAAGCGAAACGGAAGAAGCGCCTGCTGTTCAAGCGGATCTTCCGAATTTTCACGATGAAGAACCCAAGTAAGGCGGCTAGGTTTTCTCAGGGGGTTCTTGGGCGATTTCCCGGCAATCTTCTTTTTGCCAGCATTTTTTAAGAACGTCCATTTTTTTTCCGGAAATCCCTCCGAGGGCTTCGATCGCCTGCATCATCCGAACCCGTGTGCGGTCTTTTCCGAGGATGGTCACGGAATCATAAAGAGGCGGGCCGTGGTGTTTGCCCATGATGGTTGCAAACAGCAAGGGGATCAAAACCTTTTTGTGATGCACGCCGAAGCGTTCCGCAGCCAAATGGGACGCTTTTTCAAGCGCGACGCCCGACCAGTCTTCCTGTTCGTCGAGGTTCCAGATGCAGCATTGGAGCAGCGCCGCGGCGAGATGAGGCGGCGTATTTTTCGGCATCAAGAGATTTGGGGTGACATTCAAATCGTTGATGAAGAAAAAGTCGCAAAGTTTGATGAAATCGCCGAATGTTTTGATGCGAGTGTGGGCCAGAGGCATGAGTTTTTGCATGAAACTCTCTGAAAAACTCCACTCTTTCAGGCGATCCCAGAGCAAATGCTCGGGGATGGATTCGATGATATATTTTTGATTGAGCCAGTCGAGTTTTTGGATGTCGAAATAGGCGCCCGACGTGCCGATCCGCTTGGGATCAAAGGTCTGGATGATTTCTTCGAGGTCGTATTTTTCCTTCTCGCTCGGCATGCTGTAGCCCATCAAGGTCAAAAAGTTGATGAGCGCTTCCGGCAGATACCCGCTGTCTCGGAAATAGAAAATCGAGGTGGGGTTTTTTCGTTTCGAGAGTTTTTTCCCGTCTTTCCCGAGAAGCAGGGGCATGTGCATGAAGGTCGGCGCTTGCCATCCGAACGCTTCATAGAGATAGACGTGCTTCGGGGTCGAGCTCATCCATTCATCGCCTCGGATGACATGGGTGATTCCCATCAGCCGGTCGTCGACGACATTGGCCAAATGATAGGTGGGGAATCCGTCTGATTTGAGAAGTACTTGGTCGTCGATATCGGCCCAAGGGCATGAAATGCGGCCTTTGATGGCGTCGTCATAGACGCATTCGCCGGTGAGAGGGACTTTCAGGCGAATGACAAAAGGCTGGCCGGCCTCTTCCCGCTGCTTCACCTCTTCGGGGCTCAGATTGCGGTAGCGCCTGTCATAGCCCGCTCTTTGTCCCGTCTTTGCGGCGATTTCGCGCATTTCGGCGAGCTCTTCCGCAGTGGCAAAGCATTTATAAGCCTTCCCTCTTTCCAGGAGCATGGCTGCATGCTTGCGGTAGATCTCGGTTCTTTCCGATTGGCGGTAAGGGCCGAAAGGGCCTCCGACATCTGGTCCTTCATCCCAAGTGAGTCCGCACCAGTTGAGCGCAGACAAGATATTTTTTTCATACTCGGGGCGGCTGCGCGTCTGATCGGTATCTTCGATTCGCAGAATGAACTTGCCTTTGAAATGGCGGGCGAAAATCAGGTTGAACAAGGCGATATAGGCTGTTCCGACGTGCGGATCTCCGGTGGGAGAGGGGGCGATGCGAACGCGTACGGTCATGGGCGATTCCTTTGAATGAAAGGCTCTATTTTGGGCACAATCGGCATAAGATGCAACTGCTTAAGAGGATTTGTCGCGCAGTACAAAATATTTTAGCCCTCGAAATAGACGGCTTGGGAGAACGCGCCGGGAAAACCTATGCCTTGGGGCGGGGAAGAAGATGCTCTATGCGTTTTAGCCAGCTTCTACTGCGAGCGCAGCCGTTTCTTTGGCTTCTTCGAGGCGCATGAGGAAAATGAGGTCCTTCAAGATATTCGAAGCTTCGACGAACTGCAGGTCGGTGTTCCCGAATAGATCGATGAGTTCGGAATCGAAATTCTTCTTCTGCAATTCCTGGATGAAGTTTTGATAGTTTTTATTTCCCGAGATGCGCGTTTCGGAATTCTTGCGGAGCATGGGGAGGAGGGGTTGGTAGAGATCGATTTTTTTCTGGAGGTTATAGCGATACATGGGGCCGAGCTGGAGGCGGTAAAAAGGCGATAGGTCGGACAGGTTGTCTTCAAAATGGGGATCGATTTGGTCGTTTTCGAGGGGGTATTTCGAAAATTTTTCGCCGATGTCCAAATAAGAGAGCATGCCGGGGACGACGATGTCGGAAGAAACGCCGACGAGCTGGGGGCTTTTGCCGGATACGGTGTAATAGCGGCCTCGAGTGACTTTGTACTCCCCTTGGGGATTCACGTCGGGGTTATTTGTGGGGTCGAGGGTGAAGGTCTGATAGGTGCCTTTGCCGAACGTATGGTCGTCGCCGATCGTGATGGATCGCCCATAGTCCTGGAGGGTTTGCGCGACGATTTCGGCGGCTGAGGCGGAAGCTCTGTTGACCAGGACGGCCAATGGGCCTGTCCACGCGGGTTTGCCTTCGGTTTCTCGAAGATGCTGGACGCGTCCGCTATGGTCGCGTATGGAGACGACCACGCCTTTGTTGATGAAAACGCCGGTGACCGCCACCGCTTGCGGGAGCAATCCGCCCGCATTGCCCCTCAGATCGAGGATGACTCCCTGGAGCTTGTGCTCTTTTTTGATTGCGTCGATCGCTTTGCGGATGTCGGAGGCCGAAGAGCTGCGCGGGTCTTGGTAGAACGAAAAGAGTTTTAAGGACGCGATCACGCCGTCTCCGAATGGCTCCAGCGAAGTTTCCAGGCGGCTTTCTTCAAGGACGACTTCATTGCGGATCAATTCGACTTCGAACGTCTCGCTTCGCATGTCTTGTCCTTCGCCTGTCTCTCTAATAACCGTCAAAACGACAGGGGTTCCCTTTTCTCCGCGAATCAGTTCGACGGCATCGGCGATATCGAGGCCGACGACGGGCTCTTTATTCACCGCGATGATCCGGTCGTTGATCTTCAGTTTCGGACATTGGCTCGCCGGACTATTTTCCAAAAGGCGCACGATCGAAAAACCATCGAGCCGGTCGCGGAGTTGTGCTCCAATGCCGAACAGCCTCTGTTGAACCTGGATCATGAATTGATTCGCTTCGCCCGGAGTAAAATAATTCGTATGGGAATCGAGAGCGGAAGTCATCGCCTTTAAGATCAGAGAGAAAATGATTTTTTGCCGCTCTTCTTTATCCGAGTCCAATAGCTCGGCTTCCCGGTTCAAACGGCGTTTTTGCAGGCGTTGAAAAAATAGATCCTTGGTTTCGGCGCTGATTTTTTCGGCGGCTTGCATTTGAAGAGCTTTCAGGCGGAGGATTCGTTCTTCGAGTTCTTTGGAGGTCGATGTGTAAGAAAGATCTTTAAACTCATCTCCCGAGACTTTAGCGGGTAGAGGCGTAGAAGCGAGGTTTTCTTCGATTTGATTGCGCCTGGCTACAGCGGATTCAAAAATGGATTGGATTTTTTGAAATTCTGAAAAATCAGATTGGGAAAACTCGGTTAGAATTTTTTGACAAAGATCTTCCCGAGGCTTTGTCCAAGGGGAAATTTCGTTTTCAAGAAAATACATTTTCGCCGGATCGAGTTCTTCGAGGTAATTTTGCAGAGTTCGCTCGATCAATTCAGGGGTGAGTTTTTTATAAGTCGCATGCGCCTTGAGGATTTCCTCTACCTTGGATTTTACATCGCGGGGAACCAGTTGGGGGGCTTTCGCGTCCAAGGCGGCGAAAAGCGCGAGAAAAATGCATAAAATCCATCGGGCCATGGGAAATCCAAAAATCCCCACTATACCCAACGGCTCGACTTTCTCTCCAGTGTCGGCCGCAAAGCTTTCTTTTTTTTCGGGTCGTTTGTTTTTAAGTCAATGACCGTTAGTTGTTTATGGAGATAAAAAAACATTTGCATTACGGTTAAAATAATGCATGCAACTAAGTAACAATTGTGTTGATTATAAGTGATTAATTTGTGATAATAGAATATATCGCAAAACAAAATCGCATTTCTTAGTGAAATGTAGAATTAAAGGCGATTTTTAACCAGAAGGACCAGTTCGACAGAACTGGCCGAACAGGAGAACATCTATGAATAACGAATTTATTCGCTCCACGGAGAATGGGCAGCAGGATAATTCGGGCAAAGTCGTAAGCATTACGGAAGCTGCCCGTATCAATAATGTAACGCGTCAAGCGATCTACGTCGCCATTAAGCAAAAAAAACTAAAGGCGTCGAAAGATTCAACTCGTTGGACGATTCATCTAAGCGATCTAGATGAGTATCGCCGCAATAAATATTCGCGCACAAAGTCCATGTATAATGGCGAACTGTTGTTCGACAATAAAAAAGGATATTTTTCAGTCAATCAAGCTGCAAAATATCTCAATGTACCATCCCAGAAAATTTACTATGCGACTCGAGTGGGATTGCTGAAGGCCTCTAGAAAAGGCGCGGCATGGGTCATTCATGTCGACGACATCAAGTCATATCAGGAAAATTACTTAAATCAACGCCCTAAAATCGGTTAATTTTTTTTAGGGAATTCTTATCGAAAAACCCTTCTGTGCGAAGGGTTTTTTTTTGTCTATACCGAAACTACTTCAAGAACCAGCTTTCGCGTTGCCCAAAAATCGACAAAGCCGCTCTTTGTAGACACCCTCTCATTGCTGATGCGGATTCTTTATCTGAAATCCTTTGATATTGAGCTGGATGCTGGCTTTGCCTTTGTAAAAATTTACATGAGGCGTAAATGCGATCTGCAAAGGGAGGTTTTTTTGCTGGAGCAGATGCTTGCGGTTTGCAAAATTGAAGCCGATCCCTTCGAGGGTTCGATCGTTTTGTTCGAGAAAGAATTTCAGATGGAGGTGTCCAATGACTTTCGGCGGCCAGGTCTGAACAGCTTCTGAATAGAGAATCGGCGGAGGATTTTCATTCCCGAACGGTTCGAGCAAGCTGAGCGATTCGAGAAAATCGAAAGTGAGGTCTTTGAAATCGACTTTCGCATCGAGGTGGAGTTTGGAAAAGACGTCGGTTTCCTGGAGCTGGCGATTGGCTGCGGCCAAAAACTGAGCCTTGAATTCGGGGATCAGCTCTTCTTTGATCGTCAGCCCCGCGGCGAAATCATGCCCTCCGTAATTGATGAGGAGATGTTCGCAGCGCTTCAGGACGGAGAGGAGGGGAAATTCGGGGATGGTTCGCAAAGAACCCTTGCCGATTCCATTCTCGATCGAAATGACGACGACGGGACGGGTGTATTGCTTGGCGATCCGTGCGGTGATAATGGCGATGATGCCGGGGTGCCAGTTTTTGGAATAGAGCACGATCGCCCTTTGATCGAGTTCCTCGGGATGCGCGGCTAAAAAAGTTTCGATATTTTCCGAGGCTTCCCGTTCGATCCGCTGCCTTTCCGTATTATAGAGGTCGAGTTCCTTGGCGAGCTTTTCCGCATCGGCGCTATCGCGGATGAGGAGGAGTTCGACGCCTTTGAGGGGATCTGCGATCCTCCCAAGGCTATTGAGACGGGGGGCTACTTTGGAGGCGAGGTCGGCCGGAGAGATTTCCCCGGGAGGAAGGTCGCTGATCTGAAACAATTTTGCCAATCCGACTCTGCGCAGCTTTTTCATTTGCTTAAGCCCGTAGCGGACGAGGATCCGGTTTTCTCCTTTAAGAGCTCCCATATCGGCAATCGTCCCGAGGGCGACTAAATCGAGGTAGGTTTTCAGATCGATTTTAGAAGGGCTGATTTCATCGAGTTCGATGAGGCGGTTGGTCAGGGCGTGCGCGAGTTTAAAAGCGACGCCTACGCCGGTGAGATCCCGATTGGGGTAGGTGCTGTTGATGAGTTTTGGATTCAGCGTCGCCACGCAATGGGGAATTTTAGAGGTGGGTTCGTGATGGTCCGTGACGATCACGTCGATCCCTTGCCGAACGACTTCCTGGATTTCTTTTGCGGCGGTGATCCCGCAATCGACCGTGATGAGGAGCTTGCATTCATTTTTCAAGGCGAGCTGGAGGGCGTCTCCCGAGAGCGTTTTTTGGAGCGCGCTTCGATTGGGGACGAAATAATAGACTTTTCCTCCGACGGCTTTGAGAAATTCGGTCAGCAAGGCCGCGGCGGAGATGCCATCGACGTCGTTGTCGCCATAGATGAGAATGGGTTCTTTTTTATGCAGAGCTTCGAGAACGCGCTGAACGGCATTGTTGATTTCGGGAAATAGATCGGGGTCGAAAAGGTTCGGGAGCTTAGCGTATAAAAATGCATGGATGTCGGGAAGGTTTTTAAACCCTCGCGACACCAGGATTTGCGCAATGACCGGATGGAGATTGAATTCCCTGATGATTTCCTGGGTCAAGCGGGGGTCTTGCGCCGGATAAATCCATATGGGTTCCTGAGCTGCCACTGTAAGTTCTTCATGTTAATTTTCATGAAGATTATACAGAGAACAAGTTGCCTGTCATTAAATTCCTCTAAATATTTTCTAAAACCTCTGATTTTCTCTCGGATCGCTTGTGAAAATAAATCATCAGAGGAGATGCGATGAACCACGACGAAAGCGTGCCGAAAAAGACTCCGGTCGCCATGACGAGCGCAAAGCTGAAAATCGATGGACCTCCAAGGCAGACGAGGGCGAGCAGCACGACGAGGGTTGTCCCCGATGTAATCGAGGTGCGGCCCATGGTGATATTGATCGCGCGGTTGACGACTGATTCCAGGGATCTGTCCGAATCGAGGCGGAGCTCTTCGCGGATGCGGTCGAAAATGATGATCGTGTCGTTGAGGGAATACCCGACGATCGTCATGAGCGCGGCGATGGTGTTCAGATCGATCTGGATCGGCACCCCAAAGGCGTGGAGGAGCCCGATGACGCCGAGCGTGATAAAGACGTCGTGGAGGAGGCATGCGATCGCCCCTGCCGCATAGGCGGCCTCGAATCGGAATGCCAGGTAGACGAAGATGCAGGCGAATGCGATCAAAAGTCCGATGAGGGCGTTATTGCGCATGCTGTCGGACATTTGTCCGCTCATGGAGGTCCAATTCGCGTCGATTTCGAGGAGGCTCGCAGGGGTCAAAGAGAGGCCGCTTTGCTCGAGAGCGCTGAGAACCCATTGGACGCGGGGAGAATGCGAACCGTTGGTCCCGCCCGCATCGATGCCGTAAAAGGGCTGGCCGCTTTGTTCCATAGCGGTCGAAAACAGAACGCGGAGCTGGGTCGAAGAGCCGAGTTCCCGGATTTGGACATCGTGGGGGTTTGCGCCCTGGCGGATGAACGCCTCTTTGACGGCTTCGGAAGCGGATGCGGCGGAGACGGGCTCGATTTCGAAATTGACTGAAAAGCCCCCGGTGAAATCCATCCCTACGACTGTGGAGCGGTTGGAGAGGAGGAAGAATCCCCCGACGGCGATGATCAAAGCGGCCGAGGCGAAGGCCCATTTGGCGGTTTTGAGAAAATCAAAAGAGGATCCTTTGATCCAGTTGGCCATCTTCAGCGCTTTGTGGGCGGGATTTTTGACCCAGAAGGCGAAGTAGGTCTTGGTCATAAAAGAGCGGTAAACATCGAAGAGACGATCCCGATGATGAGAGTGATGGCAAAGCCCTTGATGGGGCCTGCATCGAAATTGAGAAGGATCATAGCCGCGATGATCGTCGTCACGTTGGAATCTAAAATCGCGCTGAAAGCTTTTTTATATCCGGCTCGGATCGCGGAAGCGATCTTTCCGGATAAGGCAAATTCTTCTTTGATCCGCTCGAAAACAAGCACGTTCGCATCGACGGCCATGGCGACGGTCAAAATGATGCCCGCGATGCCCGCCAGGGTGAGGGTCGCTTGCAGATTTTGCAGAACGGCCCACATGATCAGAAAGATTGAATAGACGGCAACCGAGGCGACGAGTCCTGCGAATCGGTAATAGGAGAGCATGATGGCGATCACGCAGATGAGCGCTGAGAACGTAGCGAGGATGCCTTTCATGCGATCGGTTTTCCCCAGTTCGGGGCTGACATTTTTTTCGGAAAGATATGAGGGGTAAACGTGAGAGATCCTGCTTTGAGATCCGCTGCGAGCTGGTTGACTTCTCGCTGAGAAAAACTGCCCGAGATCATCGCGCTGTCTGAAAGAGCCGAGCTGAGAGTCGGCGCGCTGATGACGGTATCGTTGAGAATGACGGCCATGCGCCAGCCTTGTCCGCGAGAAGGGCCTTCATAGGAGTCCCGGCGACCTTTTCCTTGGAGAACCGCGAAGTCCACGCGTGGAGCGTTTGTCGGGGATTTTTTGCCGTCCGACGGGACGGAAGTGGCGACCTCGAAGCTCAGGAAATTGCCCTTGGAAGGGTCGTAGGAAGCGCGGATATTGGCTAGGCTCGATCCTTCGAGCGCGTAATTGCGAAAGACGATGAGCAGGGGGTTCGTCTGGCGGCGTTTGTCGTGTCCGCGCTCATCTCGCATGACGGCGATTTTCGAGAAAGATTCGTCGAGTTCGCCCGAAAAAGTGTGTTCGGAGGGAGGCTGGAGACGGAGTCCATTTTCATAGAGAGTGCGGGCGGCATCTGAGCCGAGATGGGAACCGTCTTCTTTATCTTTGCAGAGGTGTTTCCATGCGATTGCATTGATGCTTTCCGAATCGGTTCGGTTGGTGACGACGGCTTCGTTCCAGACTTCCTGCAGGAAGCGTTGAACGGCATCGGAAAGCTGGGGGTTTTGAGGGGAGAATTTTTCATTGACGACGTGGAAATACATCGAAGACGCTTGGACGAGATCGGCGGCGCGCAGAGCTTGAGAGCCGGGGAAATCGAGGACGATTCCGTTTCCGACGCGGCGGATGGCGACTTCCGAAACGCCCATTTTATTGACGCGGTTGAACAGTTCGTTCATCCCCTGTTTGAGTTCGGCTTCAGAGGAGACCGTCCGCCCGTTTTGATCCCGGAGTTCGATCTGAACCGTTTTCCTCCGGAAAGATCGAGGCCCCAGCGGATGATTCTCCTTTCGTCGCCGCGGATGTATTTTTTCCACGAGAGGGCGAGATTGCTTAGGAAAACGCTTTTCGTCGGCTTGGGCACATCGTAGCGGATATGCGGCTGCAGGCTCACCTGGGCGGCGGCGTATTCGTCGCGCCACTTGAGCAAATCCTCGTGTTCTTTTGTGTCGATGCGGTTTTCTGCGAGGAGTCTTTGTTCGACTGTCGAGCATTCGAGGATCGCGAAGCGCTTGGATCCTTTGGCGTAGAAGTCCTCGCGGGTCGCCGCTAACAGCGGGGCATAGGCGTCGCTTTGCTCGAAGAGATAATCCGAGGAAAGATCGCCGGCATCGGAAAAACCGCGATAGACGGCAAATCCGTTTCCTTGAAGCAGGGCGATGAGGGAATCGATGTCGCGTTGAAGCGATCGGGAGGATTCCTCATCGGGCGATTGCCGCGCGTGATCGAGAATCCGATCGAACCCTCGAGCCAGCACATAGCACGATCCCGTCTTGTAAGATGGAGAGCGGGGGTCTTTTTCAGAGGAAGGAGAGTAGACGACCAGGCAGAGTTTTTTTTGCGTCTCGGGAAGAGAAGAAAACTCCTTTGCGCTGACGATTGAAAAGGAAGCGGGAGAAAAATCGGGATGAGAGGGATGCCAGTTCGCGCGGATGGATTGGACGAGAGAATCTACGTGCTGGTCGGCGATTTTTTGCAAGTCGAGGACGAGAAAGCCCGTCGCATCATTCAAGCGGTGGAGGTCGATTGAAAATGCATTTCCCACGGGTTTTAAGGACTCGTCGGAAAGCCGCGAGAGCCGCGCCGCTTCGTCGATCAGAAGCTGGTCGAGCTGGTCTTTTTTATCTCCGGTCCAAGTGGCTGCAAAACGGGAGACGTCTTGATGCGGCACAAGGGATAAGGAGCCGAGCTGCCAGTCGATTGCGATTTCTTTAAACAGGGGGTTTTTCCCGCCGAGATCGAATATTTGTTTCGATGGAGAAGAGGGAGCTTCTTTGCGCAAGACGGAAAGAGCTTCTTCAAAAGAAAAGGGCGTTTTTCCCGCTTCAAATAGGGCGCGGCGCTTTTTGAGGCACGTTTGCGCAAGGATGAGATTGGATTCTTTTTTCTCGATGAGTTTGATGCGCTCGGCCGATTCATCGCTTTGAGAGGCTTGAAGAGATGCTTTTTCCGTTTTCAGCCGATCGCGCAGCGAATTGAACGATTCGATGAGGCGCGAGACGGAAGAGGTCGGATTGGAGATGGGGCCTTGCGTAAAAGAAGAGGCGAAGCGCGCGATCGCCGCATCGTGTTGTCCGAATAGATTTGAAATGGCGTTGATTTGCGATGCAAGGGCGAAAAGATCCGCATCGGGTTCTCTCGCGGGTGCATCGGATTGGATCGCCGCGAGAAGAGAGGCGCTATCGGACGCTCCTCCGGCTGCTGCAGCGAGGCAGGCGGCGCGGTCGAGGACGAGTTCCATATAGGCGGGGGAAAGAGAGCCGTCGCTTTCGAATTTTGAAGCGAATGAAAACCATTCCTGGGCGCGGCCGGGTTCGATCCGAAGCGGGATTTTTCTCTGTAGAAGGACGGTTTTGGAGCCGGCATCATCGGCGAGCGCAGAGAGCTGGGACGGGGCGAAAGCGATCAGCGCGCCGGCTCTCGAGGCAGCATCGCCCGCAGCCGGGCTGCATCCTCGGTTTTGGAGCATTCGATGCGGATTTGCCCGGGCAGATCGGGATCGAAGGCGATCTCGAGCGGCTTGATGGAAAGGAGGTCGCAGTATGATTTTGCCCAGGAAAGAGAGCCCGATTCGAGCGCCGAAAGCCTCGCAGCGATCGCCTCGGCCGTTTGAGCGGCCTGGGGTTGCTGGATTTGCTGTTTAAGAGGGCGCGCGTAGTAAAAAACGGTGGGGAGGATGTTGTAAACCGTCAAGGCGATGACGGCGAAGATCAAAAAGACATGCCATTTTTTTTGTTTTCCCATGAGCCTCTACCGATGCAAAATCAAAAGATTATGCATTCAAAATCGATTCTGTCCAGCAAATCAGGAGGTTCTTATGTAAAAACTTGTTTCTGCGAACTCAAAAGTCCGTTATTATAGCGCGCGAAGGTCGCCGCTTTGTTGCGAGGCTGTGAGAGGGTGTCTGCAAAGAGAAGCCTCGTCGATTTTTGTAGACACACTCTGAGGACTTGGAAAAAACGATTTATGGGATCGGTTGTATTAGTCGGACTTCAATGGGGAGATGAGGGCAAGGGGAAGGTCTCCGACTTGCTGTCCGAGTCAGTTCTGCACGTCGTCCGCTCGCAAGGGGGAAACAATGCGGGCCATACGATCGTTTTCAACAACACCGACTATCGCTTCCACTTGGTTCCCTCCGGGATGTTGCATCCCGGCGTCAAAGCTTATATCGGGGGAGGGACTGTCGTCGACCCGAAGGCGTTGACGGCAGAGCTCGCAAAGCTCTCGCAATTGGGGGTCTCTCATCAAGGCCGCCTTTTTTTATCGCGCTGCGCCCACCTCATTTTCCCCTATCACCGCCTTTTAGATGGATTGTCCGAACGCCGCAAAGGGAGCGAAGCGGTCGGGACGACGATGTGCGGGATCGGGCCGTGCTATGTCGACAAGGCGGCGCGGCAGGGGCTGAGGGTGGCGGACTTGTTGGAAAGGAAAAATTTTAGGGGAAAGCTCGAGCAAGCGGCGGCCTGGAAAAACGAGGAAATTTCCCGCCTCTATGGGCAAAAGCCGCTGGACGTCGAAGAAATCATCGCCGAGTACGAGGGGTATCGCCCTCTTTTGGAGGCGTTGGCGGCTCCTGTGGAGGAGATGCTCGCCGAGGCGATGGCGAAGAAGGAACCCGTTTTGTTCGAAGGGGCGCAAGGAGCTATGCTGGACGGCACGTTCGGCTCTTACCCGTTTGTCACCTCTTCCAGTACTCTCTCGGGGGGCAGTCTCGCGGGGGCCGGCCTTGGGCCGAAAGGCGTCGGCCGCGTCCTGGGGGTGGCAAAAGCTTATGCGACCCGAGTGGGGCAGGGGCCTTTTCCCACGGAGCTATCCGCTGAGGAATACAAGCGCTTCCCCGGTCATGTCGAATCTCGGGAGATCGGGGTCACCACGGGGCGCAAGCGTCGGCTCGGATGGCTGGATTTATATGCGCTGCGCCACGCCGTCCTCTTGAATGGAGCGGATGGATTGGCTCTTACGAAACTCGACATTTTGGATCATCTCGAAGAAATCCTCATTTGCGTCGGATACCGGATTTCCGGCAAAGAGCTTTCGTCTTTTCCGGCATCTGTGGAAGAATGGGAGTCGGCGGAGCCGGTGTACGAAGCTCTTGCCGGGTGGAAAGAGCCGACTGGAGCTGTGCGGCGCAAAAAGGATTTGCCCAATAGGGCGCAGATCTTCCTCGATCGGATCGAAGAATTCTGCCGCTGCCCGATCGCCCTTGTGTCGGTGGGGCCGTCTCGCGAGCAAACCATTTGGATCGACCCTATATTTCAAAAGAAAAGATGAGCGCTATGTCTGCAAGCATCTTATCGAATCATTCCCCTTGTTTTTCCGAAGAAGAACTCGCGTCCGTCGATCCATGCGGGATTCCCGGCCATGTGGCGATTATCATGGACGGCAACCGCAGATGGGCCAAGAGGAAAAATCTCCCTGCGGCGATGGGGCATCTCGAAGGGGCGGAAACGCTGACCGAGATCGCCCGAGCCGCTTCCGAGCTTAAAATCAAAACCCTGACGGTATACGCATTTTCGACGGAGAATTGGGAGCGCTCGGAGGAAGAGGTCGAGGCAGTGATGCATATTTTCGAGCTGTACCTGACGGGCAAGCGCAAGATGATGGTGGAAGAAGGAATCCGCCTCGGCGCAATCGGAGATCTCTCGAGGTTGCCCCCGAGGATTCAAGAGGCGTTCGAACAGACCCGAAGGGTTACCGAAAGGTGTTCGAAGATCGATCTCGTCTTGGCGCTCAATTATGGGGGGCGAGACGAAATCCGCAGAGCTGTCGGCAAGATCCTAGCTAGGAATGACCAGCGGAAGATCGAAGCCTCTGAATTGACGGAGGAGTTCGTCGCGCAATATCTCGATACGGCTCCATGGGGAGATCCCGACTTGCTGATTCGGACGAGCGGGGAACTTCGTTTGAGTAATTTTTTATTGTGGCAAATGTCATATACGGAATTTTATGCGGCGCCGGTGCTCTGGCCCGATTTTTGTTCGAAAGATTTGCTCCAAGCAGTTCTTTCCTACCAGAGCCGCCAGCGCAGATTAGGAGGTTTTTAATGTTGAAAGATTTGGGAAAACGAGCTGGCGTATCTGCGATTGCGGTCTTTGCATCTGCGATCTTGCTTAAGTCTGCCTATCATCCATGGATGCGTTTTGCAGTGGTCATATTTGTCGGCGCTCTCTCGGCTGCCGCTGCATGGGAGTTCCGCCGTTTGAGTGCTGAAAAAGGCATCGCAGTCCATCGCCTGAGCATTTGGGGCTGCGCCGCGGTTACAGCGTCGTTTTTTGTCGGTTACGAACTCCTTTATTTGTATTTTTTGCCGGCCGCAGTATTTGCCGCCGCGATGCTCCTGCTCTTCGTCGTCCATTTTAGAGCTACAGAAGGGGCGATCGCAGATCTGGCAACCGGGTGTTTTGCTCTCGCCTATATCGGGATCCCTTTGGGGATGATTCTCGGCATCATTTATGTGCCGATGGCGCAGGACGGAAGGATATGGGCTGCTTATTTGATCGTCTTGACCAAAGCGGCCGACATCGGGGCCTATTTCATGGGGAGTCTTCTCGGCCGGCACAAACTGGCCTCTAAGATCAGCCCTGCGAAAACGATCGAAGGCGCTGTCGCGGGATTTGCGCTGACTTTGGGCGCGAGCGTTGCATTCTATATGCTGGGTTCTCAGTTCCCAAACCTGCGGTTTTATCTGACGCTTCGAGAAGCTCTCGTTCTCGGCGCATTGATCGGGGTGGCGGGGCAGATCGGCGATCTGGCGGAATCCCTTCTCAAGCGCGATGCGAACAAAAAGGACAGCAACCTGCTGCCCGGCCTAGGGGGAGTATTGGATGCCGTCGACTCTCTTTTATTTACCGCACCAATTATTTATTTATATTTGGCTTCCTGAAATTGCAACCATCGTTCTAAAACAATTTATGCGATGGTCTCAAGAGTCTGCCTGCAAATCGAGGGAATTTCATTTGCAGGCATATTCCAAATAATTTATTCGGATGAAGTCGGTTTTTTACTCGATAAGTCGACTCCAAAAGCTGATCGCAATATTTGCGATTATTTTTAAGTTTGTATACAATATGTTGTGTTTTTAATCTAATATTAGAGGGGATATGCCTTTGCAAATAAATTCTTACAAATTAGATCCTTTGGTTCCGGTTCAGTGCGTGGTTTGTCAGGAAGAAAACCAAAAGATAGAAGATCCGGTCGCGCACCAAATCATTCCTGATGGAGCAGCTCCTCACGTCCTTTGCAGAAAATGTCAGCTCCAGTGGGAACGGAAGTGCCTTGCAAAATGGAGGCCGGTCGTTTGTCCTATCTGTAAAGAACGCGTCATTCCTCTTGCGAAAGAATTATTTTCAGAGACGCAAAAAAAGGCCATGGCAATAGTCGGGGGAATTCTTTTAGTTGGAGCTGGGATCGCTATTCAATCCCTCGACGAGGAATCTCCCCATAACTCGTATGCTATCTTGGGAATTTTAGCAGGAGCTTGTACGGGAGCAGTCCTATTTGCTTGCTCCGGGGCGTTCAATCTTCTTTATGATAGCGCAGATCCTGTAGACAGGTTGGATCGAGAAGCCCGTTATCATATGTTCGTGCACAATTAAAGAGTTCGCAAGCGGGGTTCCGGCATCCTGAGGATGCATCCCGGAACTCCCCTCTGAGCGTTTTCAGGGGACTTACATTTAAAAAAAATTGTTTCGCGTTTTGAAAATTACAGAATTTTGCTAAACTTTCTCTATTCGCCTGTCGATTGTTGGCGCTCAGGAAAAAAAAGAAGGGATGTCTTCTTTTTGTAGAGGGAAAGCATTTGTTTTCGCACGGCTTTGCATCCGCGATCGGGGCAGCCTATTTGGAAAATCACATATGATCATCACTATCGACGGCCCTTCGGGGACGGGAAAATCGACGGTTGCAAAAGGGGTCGCCAAGCGCCTCGGATTCGTTTGTTTTGACACGGGCGCGATGTATCGATCCGCGGCATGGGCGATGCTGAAAGAAGGCGTCGATATCAATGATGAAGAGGCGGTGCGCGAAGCGATCGGGCGATTTTGTTTTGATATCCGAACCGACGAAATGGGAGAAAAACGGTATTTTGTCAAAGATGTGGAAGTGACGCATCAGATCCGCACTCAAGATATCGCTGCGGCGGCATCGAGGATTGCGATGCTGTCCTGCGTGAGACAAGCTCTCGTCAAGATCCAAAGGCGTTTCGGACATCGGACGGATGCCGTGTTCGAGGGAAGGGATATGGGGACGGTCGTCTTTCCCGATGCGGAAATCAAGATCTTTTTGACCGCGCGCCCCGAAGTGAGAGCCGAGAGGCGCTATCAGGAATTGCTCGTGAAGTTTCCCGATTTGGCCGATGCGGTATCGTTTGATCAAATCCTAAAGGAAATCAAAGAGAGAGATGAAACCGATTCGACCCGATCCATTTCTCCGCTTCGGCAGGCAAAAGATGCGATTGCGATCGATACGTCCGATGTAAGCGCGGACATGGTGATCGAGCAGATCGTTTCCCTAAGGGAAAAAAAGACTTTTGGAAAATACCCCCGGCAGCGTTTCAGCTATGCGGCGATCTGCACCTTTGTGCGCATTTGGCTGCGCCTGTTTTACCGCTTCAAGATCTATGGGCTCTTTCATTTTCGCCCAGGATCGGGGATCATCGCCGGCAATCACGCGTCATTCCTCGACCCCCCTGTGATTTCAGCCTCTTGCCCGGAAGAAGTGCATTTTTTGGCCAAGGAATCGCTGTTTAACATTCCGGTTCTCGGCAGATTGATCCGGCATTTGAATTCTCATCCGGTGTCTCGAGACGCCTCGGACGCCCGTACGTTCCGGAGCATTGTCGAGCTGCTCGAATCGGGTAAAAAAGTCATTTTATTTCCGGAAGGCCAAAGGACGATCGACGGAGCTTTGCAGCCTCTGCAAAGAGGCCTTTCGTTCCTGGCTTATAAAGCGCGCTGCGGCATCTTGCCGGTCTATGTCGATGGAACATTCGAGGCATGGGATCGGAAATCGCGCTTGCCGCGCCCTTGGGGAAGAATCCGCTGCGTATTCGGTTCTCCGCTCGAATGGGAAGAATTCGAAGGGCTGGATAAGCGCCAGGCAATGGAGCAGATCACCCTCCGCACGGCAGAGGCCATCGGCAATTTAAAAAAATGGCTTGACGACGGAGCCCAAGGGCAGCCTCCTTAATTTATAAAGAAAGGCCGACGCCCTCTTATACCGAAACTACTTCAAGAATCGGTTTTGGGCAACGCGAAAGCTGGGTGGCTTCGACGATCGCAAACGACCCTATATTTCTAATATTGGGTCGTTTGCGATCATCGAATCGAACCGCTTTGGCGCAGTCCAAAACCGATTCTTGAAGTAGTTTCGGTATAAACCACGGTCCTCAAGGCGGTTTATAAATTTGTTTCTATGTGGGATTAATTGTTAGGTTTCTGATATATTTGCCGATGCCTGATTATTTAATGTGGGGAATTTAGATGTCTTTTTGCTTGAGATTTGATTCTTGCCGCCCTCGGCCTTTTTGTGCTCCATCCCCTTGCCGCCGATGGGATGATTATTCCGTCTATTATAGACCGGTGATCCGAGAAGGGATCTGGTCCGATTACGGGTGCTATGCCCCTTGTGTGCCTAGGGTTTATGGATATCCTCCGTACATAGAGCGATCCCCCGCTGCCCGCCTCATTGAGGGAGTTGCTTTGGGTGCGCTTGGAATCGCGGCTTTATTGAGCTAAGTCCATAGATTATTCCGCTTGGGTATTCGGGGTAGCGATGAGAAGTCTTCGGATGGAGAGAGAATTGCGGCCAAGATGACTCGAACATCCACCGAGTTGCCCCGACTAGAACCTGAATCTAGCGCGTCTACCAATTCCGCCATGGCCGCAAAATGAAGGCTCGATTGTAGAGGGAAGCCACTTTTGCAGCAAGGGGATGTTTCTCAGTTTTTTTATTACCACCTCTTTGTTAGACTGCTGCGCCATGCAATCTTCTGCAGCGCTGACAAAATATCCGAGCGGGAGTATTCGGGAGTTTGGATCTCTCACTGCATCGTTCGCTCTGGTTCTTTTCTTTACGACTCTCATGGGATTTGTCGATCGCATTCTTTTGGGAAGATATTCGCTTGAAAGCCTGCAAGCCTGCGTCAGCGCTGTCAGCCTCAGCTCGATTTTTCAAATGTTTTGTACGAGGATCTCTTATCTCACCCAGACTTTCATCGGCCAGCACCAAGGCGCCAATCGATCCGAACTGATGGGGCCGACCGTTTGGCAATCCATCTGGTTTTCTTTTCTCTCCATGGGAATCGTTCTTCCTGTCGGCTGGATGATCGGCCCGAAGTTTTTTGCAGGAACTGAGATTGCACAGCTGGGGCTTGGGTATTTTCAGATTCTCTTGCTGGGTAATTTCCTCTTTCCTTTGGGAGCGGCGCTAGTTTCTTTTTATTTGGGCAGGGGGCTTATAAAAATCGTCCTCGCCGCTGCGTGTGGCGCTTTTGTTTTGAATATCGCACTCGATTTGGGATTGATTTTTGGAATCCCAGGCGTTTTCCCGCCATTGGGATCTATGGGGTCTGCTTTGGCTGCGATCCTCGCCCAGATGGGATTGTGTTTGTTTTTGTTCGCAGATTTTTTGAAAAGAAAAAATCGCGAAACCTATGGCACGGGGCAGTGGAAGTTCAACGGGAAGGCCTTAATCTATACCTTGAAGATAGGAATTCCTCGGTCGCTCAGTTCGGTGATCACTCTTGGCGCTTGGGCGGCTGTGACGCAGATCATGATGCGCAAGGGAGGAGACTATATGAATGCCATGGTTTTGGGTTCCGGCGTATTTCTGATCACCAACGGCTTGGCAGTCGGCTTAGCGCAGGCGGCCAGTTCGGCTGGCGCCTATGCCATCGGCGCTAAATCGCGGTCTTTGCTCTGGAAAGTCTATCAATCGGGGTGTCTTCTCTCGATCTTGCTGGCGGGTCTTTTAGCTGTACCTTGCGTATTTTTCCCCGAATTGCCGATCGCTCTCTTCTTTTCAGAGGAGATTTCGCCCTCTTTACGAGCCTCCCTTCAGATGTCCTGCGGTTGGATATCGATGCATGTTTTAGGACAATGGCTTCTCTCCGTGGGGAACGGGATGTTAATCGCATCTCACGATACGCTATTCCATCTGCTGGTCAACCTGACTTTCGGATGGATGGTTTCCTATTTCCCCGTTTATATTTGCATTCAATTATGGGGATGGCCGCCGCACACATTTTTTATATGTACGGCGGGTCTCTGTTTTATGATGTCCGCTGTCTTTTATTTTCGATTTTCTCAGGGTCGATGGGAAGCTCTCGAACTGGTATAGGCGCAGCTGCTCGGAGAAATGGGGCGACACGCTCCCGGCTCGCAGTGCATGGCTTTGCAGATCGCGTCGAGCAGTGTTTCGCACAAATGAAGATCGCAATTTCGAAAAAGCCATGGGGAAGTTTCTCCTTCTTCAAGAGCAGCTTGAGAGACTCTACAATCTTGTCCTACATAATATAGAACATACATCCGCGGTTTGTGGGATCGGCTGACAATACAAGAAAAGGGCGGGGTTTTTTTCTAATAGTCTCTCTGCTGTTTCTATATCGATTTGTTGTGGCCAAATTAGAGGGTTGTCGCTATCTGGTTCAATTCGAATTGGTCTAAGATTCGAATTTATAGAAAATGATGAAGTCATTTTTTACCTCGGATTGTTTAAAAAAATGAATAACGGAAATCCACATCGTCGGAATGTTTTTCAATAATTCCGCTAAGATTTTTATTCTTGATGTAATGGTTTTTTTCATCAAAAAGAGGAACTACGGGGAGTTCTTCGAGCAACACCTGTTCTGCTATAGATAAAAGCTTTAAGCGCCGTACTGGATCGCATTCTTCATCAGCTCGTTGCAAAAGGATTTGATAGTTGGCGTTTTCCCATCCAGAAAGGTTGATTTTGTCATTCGAATAGCGAAACGCATTCAGGGTGTAGATGGGATCATCAATTGCTGAGCGCCAAAGCATTAGCCCTATTTCGAAATGTCCAGAAGAAATTCGTCCGAATAATTCTTGCCATCCGCAACCTTCTGTCGTGCAGCAGAATCCCCAATTTTAATTCCCATTACGCTGCACTGCAGCAGCTGTTTTTTTTCTAATCTCATTATTGTAGTGAAGAATGGTGAAAGAAGGAAATTCCTCTGTTCTCGTCCCAATTCATGCAAAGCTTGTTGAAATAATATTTTTGCCAGATCCTCGTTTGTCTCTGCCATGCGGTTATATGGCTGTTGGCGATGATCCGAAGGCAATGGGCTAAACGCTGCGGCTCCCGGATAGTCGATCATTTCGACAAGACTTTGACGCGCTATCGCGGCAGCAAAAGCTTGTCGAACCTTGAGTTGATTGAAAGGAAAACAGCGTGTATTGAAAACGACCCATAAAACAGCAGAGCCTGGAAATGTTTTCGCAAGGTGCTGCGGACGCTTTTTCAAATAACGGATTCCACGATTGCAAAGGACGTCCTAACCAATCGATTTGACCGTTTTTAAATAGCTGAAATGCAGTTGGAACATTTGCCTGTACGATGAGGATGCGATCCAATTTTATCTGTGGAAGATCCCAGTAGAATCGGTTTTTAATCAATTCATAACATTCTTCGGCATGATTTTTCTTCAATTGAAACGGCCCATTACAGATATACAATTCTCCGTCTTGAGAAGCCCAATGAGGACATAGAGCATCGATGCGGGAATGCACTGGAGAATACAAGGAATGTGCGGTCAATTCGAGGAAGTAAGGGCAGGGATGCTCTAGCTCAACTTTCAAAGTGTTTTCATCGAGAACTTTGATTCCGATATCTTCGATGCCAATTTTTGCCTCTTTGATCGCCTTGGCATTTTTGATGGGATAAAACAGGTGTGCGAATGCGGAAGAAAAGCTAGGAGAGAGCACCTTTTTCCAAGCATAGGCGAAGTCATGAGCGGTTACCTTGTCCCCATTGTTCCAAAAAGATGTTCTCAGAGTGAAGCAATAGGTTTTTTTGTCTTCGGAGATTTCTATTTTTTCAGCTAAAGCGGGTTCTGGAAAACCGTCCTTTCCGATCCGGGTCAGGCCTTCGAACAGCAGCCTCAAGACTCTTCTGGAATGCTCATCTCCTCCTATGCGGGGATCTAAAGAAAGAGAAATCGTCGGCAAACTAAGCCGTAGAGACTGAAAATTCGAGACTTTTTTCTTCCAGGCTTGCATGCCGGTTTCGACGATGCGGCGGAACTGAAGTTTAGGAGGCGTATCAGCAGAATGAGAGATGTAGCCTAGGAAATGAGAGCCTCGATGAGCTAGGGAAACAGTGATTAAATCATCGTCTATCGCCTGTTCGCTTTTTAGAGCCTCTTGGATGGTTTCCTTAAACGAGGGATCGTCTGCGCGAAGCATGACTAAAATAACGCGTTCGGAAAGGTGCGATTGAAAAAAGGAGTCTTCTTTTTTAGAAAATTTGATCTCCAGCGCCTCCAAAAACATTTTGAAGAGATTTTTTAAAAGATCGATGTGGAGGAGAGCTTGCATGTGGCTTGGGGAGATAGCATGAAAAAATTTGTCGAGGAGGTCGGGGTCTTTGTTCTCGATCTCTGGAAAGCTTTTTTTGAATTCGGAAAGAAGATCGCGTTGTTGGGCGAATAAGCCCCCATTGTAATCGCGGACGTTGCCGAGAGCCTTGCGGATTGCAAAGAGAGCTTCGTATCGGGCCTGGGGGAGGTTGATCGAAAGATCGGTGCGGCGAAAGCGCGAATCGATCGGGATGCGCAGTTCAAACACATTTGTTTCGACGTTCCGAAGCTTTTTTGTATGTCGAAGGATAAACTGCAAGGGTTGCGCTGCGAAGGATTCGGCGAGGGGGAGCGTGTGTTTGTTCACCGTTCGAACGAGAATGACGTGGAAGGAAAGGGAATGGAGATCTTGCGATCCAAAGAAGATCATGGTTTGAGGAAGATCAGGGATGGACGCGAGTTCTCGTTTCAAGAGGGCGACGTTTTTCAGAACTTCTTCTTCGCGATGCAGGTTAAATGTAACTAGGCCGAATTCCTCGATTCGTTTGGTCAATTCATCTGCAATAGAACTTTTTAAGAGGTTTCTTTCCGGCAAGGAAATCCGAGAACCCTCTTCTGCAGAGATTTCCAGGTAAAAGGTGCGAATAGGATCGGCCGATGGGTAAACGCAAAACGATCCTTTTACAATCTCTGCTTTGGGAAGGATGGAGAGAATGGCAGAGATAATGTGCCTTTCGCCCAAGCGCTCGGTTTCTTCATTGAGAGAAAGTGCGATTGCAACTCCCAAAACGGGTTGTGCGCGGAAGGGAAATTGGAGCTTGGCATGGATCAAGCGAGTTTCCACCTTTCTCATTTGGGGTGAAAAATACAAGGCGCGATTCAGCGACTTTCGCATGAGATAGTGGGAGCAAAAGAGCTTGGTCAAGTGAGCGATGTTTCTCGGATGTCTGAATGCTTGGTTCAAATATCCGGCAAACCGGTGGAACTCTTGGGCGAGATCGCTTTCGAAATGATCGGGCCATCGATTGACGATATGTCCAATCGAATCCGAAAGCAAAACCATGTATTCGGGATAAAGAAATGGAGGGCGGGCTCCTTGCGCGATCGGTTTTCTCGTTGAGACAAAAAGTCTTTTCATTCCGCTCTATCCATCGATTTCGTGCCGAAGCACTTTACTAAAAACGGAAAATTGAAGATAGCGTCTAATTGCATAAATTCCTGTGCTTTTGACCTGCGTTAAAGCTTCGCAATTCCAGAGCGGCGAAGCCCCTGCCCGTAGCTCTGGAAAAAAACGAAGGGATCTTCTATCTTAGCCTTCAACAACCAAGGGAGCTAAATATGGCCGATAAGGAATTGATCAAGCATTTGACCGATGCGAGTTTTGATGGCGCGGTGGAAAAAGGTGTGACCCTTGTGGATTTCCATGCGGATTGGTGCGGCCCTTGCCGGATGCTGGCTCCAGTTTTGGAACAGGTGGCAAAAGACGTAAAAGGGAAAGCCTCGATCGCAAAAGTCGATATCGATAGCGCGCAGGAAACAGCGGGCAAGTTCAATATCACTTCGGTTCCGACGATGATTTTGTTTAAGAATGGGAATGAAATCAACCGTTTGGTCGGCTTGCGGAATGCCGAGGATGTGAAAAAATTTATTCTCGCCGCTGTTTAATCCGTTTTATTTGGCAAGGCTGTGCGATTCATTGCGATGTTTATTTTTTTTATCGTAGGTACCGGCCTTTTCCTTCATTCCGGGTTTGATTTCCCTTATCTGCAGTGGGTTGGCCGGCTTCCGGGAGACGTCGTCGTTCGAAAAGAAGGCATTTTTCTCTTTTTCCCCTTGACGACGTCGTTTCTGCTCAGCGCTATGATCGCCGGATTATTTCGCGCCGTTCAGCGGAAATAGACCTCCTGCTGGATAGCGGAGGGGCGACTATGAAAATGCGGAGCCTTTTTGTCGCAGCGCTTCATATAGGACAATCGCGGCGCTGCATGCCAGATTCAGGCACCGCGCCTCTTGCCGCATGGGGATGCGGTAGAAGCGATCCGGCCACATTTCCCAATACGATTCGGGAATGCCGGAGGTTTCAGAGCCGAAAATCAATAGAGAATTTTCTTCATAAGGGGCTTCGGTATAGCTAAGCGACGCTTTTGAGGAAAAAAAGAAAAAGAGATTGGGAGTTTGCTGGAGATATTCCATCAAATCATCGATTTCTTCGACGCGAAGAAGATTCCAGTAGTCGAGGCCGGCTCGTTTGAGCTGACGGCTCGATGTGCTGAATCCAAGAGGGCGCACGAGGATCAATTCCGATCCGGTCGCTGCGCAAGTCCGCGCGATGCTGCCTGTGTTCTGAGGGATCTCCGGTCGAAATAAAACGACTTTCATGGGGCGGTAAACGGTTTCAAAGGGATGGGATCTTCAGAGGCTTTCAGCATCTGCGCTTTGATTAGTTCCACTTCGAAGATGAGAAGTGCGTTTGGCATCGAGGGAGTGTTTTTGCCATATCCCAAATCGGGGTGGATATAAAGGGTGCGCGTTTCGCCCTCTTTCATCCCGGCGATTCCCTTGGCAAATCCGGGCAGAGCGGAGTCGAGGGGAACCGCTTCGGTTCCGTCCGATGCGCCGAAGACGGTGCCGTTGAGATAGCGCCCTTTATAGCGCAAAAGCGGGGTATTATAGAGGTCGACCGACTCTCCGTCGCCGGGGCGGTCGATCCGATATTGGATTTTTCCCTCCTCGATAGAGGCGATCCCTTGCGCCGTTTTGTTTTTTGCCAGAAATCCGATCGCTTCCGCGAAATTGGCTTCGCTTTGCGCGGCTTGCCGTTTGATTTGAAGCGCTGAAAGAGCTTCATCGCATTCGCCTTCGGTTAAGGGAGCGGATTTTCCTGAAGAAGCGTCTTTCATCCCGCGCGCCACTGCGTCGAGATCGATCGGAATGCCTGAGGACTGCAGATTCTTTCCGATCAGATGGCCCAATGCTTCCGAGAGCTTGGTGATGTCGGGCGTCTGCTCATCGGGAGCGTTTTGAGCGTGCAGCGAGCAAACGAGCAGGGCGAGCGGGATCAATCGGCGGTTCATCGAGGATGCCTTCGCCGATGGCGTTCGAAATATTCTGCGAGTTGATCGAGGGGGATCTGTTCTTGTTCGCGGGATTGGAGGTGTTTGATTTGCGCGATGCCCTTGGCGAGTTCTTCGGATCCGACGATGGCGCACATCTCAGCGCCAATGCGGGAGGCATTCTGCAGGCCGAGTTGGATTTTTTTCGAATGCAAATCGATTTCGGTGGGGATTCCCTTGTGGCGGCACTCCGTGGCGAGGGCAAAGCAAACCTCGCGTTCGCGTTCGCCGAGGGGGAGGAGATAGAGGCAAGGGCCTTGCCGCGCAGGGATGGGAGCGTGTTGCGCGAACATCGTCTGCAGGACTCGTTCGAGGCCGGTTCCGAATCCGACCGCAGGCAGATCGGGTCCGCCGAATTCGGCGATCAATCCATCGTAACGGCCTCCGGCGCCGATCGCATTTTGCGCTCCGAGGACGTCCGCGGTGATCTCAAACACGGTTTTATTGTAATAGTCGAGCCCTCGGACGATCCGATCGTTGACCGCATAGGGGATGCGGCATTGGTCCAGGATGCGGCGCAGGGCGTCGAAATGCTCTTTGGAAACAGGGGTGAGGGAGTCGAGGATCGAAGGGGCTTTTGAGAGGATTTCCTTATCCTTTGGATCTTTGGAGTCCAAAATGCGCAAGGGGTTTGCCTCGAAGCGGATCTTGCTGTCTTCCGAGAGATCGTTGAAATAGGGGCGCAGATAGTCCTGAAGGGCTGCGCGGAACGCTTGCCGGGATTCGGGATCGCCCACGGTGTTGAGTTGGACTGTCAGATTCTTGATCCCGAGCCTCGAATAAGTTTCGCATAGGAGATCGATCACTTCTGCATCTTGGGCGGGCGAGGAAATTCCGATCGCTTCGACGCCGAATTGATGGTGCTGGCGGTAGCGGCCCGACTGGGGACGCTCATAGCGGAACATGGGCGCGATGTAAAAGAGCTTATGGACGGGGCCGATCTGGGAAAAATGATTTTCGATAAAGGCGCGCATTGCGGCTGAGGTGCCTTCGGGTCGAAGCGAGATCGATCGCCCTCCCTTGTCGTCGAAGGTGAACATCTCTTTCATGACGATATCGCTGGTTCCGCCCACGCCGCGGTCGAATAGTTCGGTTCGTTCATAGACCGGAGTCCGAATCTCCGAATATCCGTATTCGGATGCCGTTTTGCGGATCACTTCTTCGACATACTGCCACACTCCGGAGAGCTTCCACGGCTCATCGGCTCCATAGGGAAGAATGTCGAAGGTTCCTTTGGGGATTTGGAATTTCATGGGCGTCCGCTAATGTCGGGTTGTTTAAATTTTTTCATGGGCATCGAATATAAACACCCCGAAGTATCGCGCCTGGATACTTTTTTAGCAATTTCCCTGTTATTGAAGATCCGCGGTATTTTTTTCGGTCAAATATTAGAGGGCATCTACAAAGAGAAACTTCGTCGATTTTTGGGATTCTTTTGGGAAAAGAGCCTTTTCTCGTTCTTTACGCGATGGTTCGATTCGCTCTGAGAAATGACTTCGCCCGGTATTAGTGATTTTTTCATTTTATTTGTTTGGCAGGAGCTGCGGTCGTGGCGAAGACCCCTGCTTGGGTTGCCGCGCTTTGCAAGCGCGCGATCGGCAAAAAGTTCTAGCAAATTTTTAAAAAGAAAGGCTAGATAGAGGGATGTCTGCAAACCTCGCGTCGCCTTGGCTTCGCAGTTTGCGATCTTTATTAAAAATAAAAATTTTATAAACCATTTCCTAGGGAAATTAGCTTGACAACACCGATCTACAAGGTATACTATTTGACAGGTTTGCGAGGTGGTTTTCCGTGGAAAATAAAAGAGACCCTGCGTGAGCATTCTCGACTTTTTTAAGCCCGCCCCTCATTTAGAGGAGATCCGGGACGACTCTTTAGTGAAAAAGAAATACCGATATTGGCGCATGCGTACGTTCTACGCGATGTACATCGGGTATGCCTTTTATTATTTCACCCGCAAGAGCTTTACATTCGCGATGCCTGCGATGCAGGAAACGCTGGGAATGGATAAATTCGAGCTGGGAGTCCTCGCGAGCATCCTCAGCCTGAGCTATGGGGCGAGCAAGTTCCTGAGCGGGATCTTGGGGGACAAGTCGAACCCGCGCTATTTCATGTCGATCGGACTGATCCTGACCGGCATATTCAATATTTTATTCGGCATGTCGTCGGCCTGGTGGGCGTTTGCTCTATTCTGGGGACTCAATGGATGGTTCCAGGGCTGGGGCTGGCCGGGATGCGCAAAACTGCTGACCCACTGGTATTCCCCGTCCGAGAGGGGCCGGTGGTGGAGCGTTTGGAATACGTGCCATAACCTGGGCGGGGCGCTGATCCCTTTGGCGGCCGCTTCTCTGGCCGAATCCCTGGGATGGCGCTACGGCATGTACATTCCGGGAGCGATTTGCATCGCCGTGGGATTCTTTCTGATCAACCGCTTGCGGGATACCCCGCAATCGCTGGGATTGCCCCCGATCGAAAAATTTCGAGATGATTATCCGACTTCAGGCGCAAAGAATTCCGAAGAGGTCGAGATTTCCGCCAAGCGGATTCTGATCGACTATGTGATCGCCAATAAATTCGTATGGATGCTGGCGATCTCGTATTTTTTTATTTACATCGTGCGCACGGCGGTCAACGACTGGAGCATGATGTACCTGAAAGAGGTCAAGGGCTACTCGGGCCTTGTGGCAGGGGGATGCTTAGTCTGGTTCGAAGTGGGCGGATTCTTCGGCAGTTTGGCTGCGGGCTGGAGTTCGGATGTGCTGTTCAAGGGCAAGCGCGCTCCCGTCAACGTATTGTTTGCTGCGGGAGTTCTGGCCTCGTTGCTCTGTTTCCGGATGATGAATTTCTATGCGCCTGTCTTGGATTCTTGTTACCTATTCCTATTCGGGTTTTTTATTTTTGGCCCGCAGATGCTAATCGGAGTGGCTTGCGCCGAACTGTCGCATAAAAAGGCGGCTGCGACGGCGACCGGATTTGCCGGAAGCTTCGCGTATCTCGGAGCTGCGGCAGCGGGAGGCCCTCTCGGCGCGCTGATCAATCTCTGGGGATGGGACAGCTATTTTATCGCGCTCTCCGTTTGTTCCTGCGCGGCGATTGCCTGCCTGCTGCCCCTTTGGAAGGTCAAAGCCCGAGCGGAAGTCCCTGCAGCTACCAGCAGCTGATTTGCGCCCCTTGTGTATATCTCCAAAAAGCCGTTAAGATTTCCTTATGGCAGCTTGGATTCCTCTCAACGTTCATTCGCAATATTCAATTCTCGATTCGACGGCGTCCGTTCAGGCTTTGGCCGAAAAGGCGAAATCGTTTTCTCTTTCCGCTTTGGCGATGACCGATCAGGGGAATCTGTTCGGGGCGATCGATTTTTTCAAGGCCTGCAAGGCGGCGCAAGTCAAACCGATCATCGGCTGCGAGATCTGGGTGGCTCCGGCATCGAGGAGCGAAAAGAAACGAATTCCGGGACAGCCGAACGGGTATCCGATCGTTCTTTTGGCTAAAAACGAAACGGGTTATCGGAATCTATGCAAGCTCTCTTCTCTGGGATTTCTCGAGGGGTTTTATTACCAGCCTCGCATCGACAAGGAACTGCTCGCTTCCCATAGCTCTGGACTGATTTGTTTATCGGGGCCTTTGAGCGGCAGCGTCGCTTCCCTGATCGCGCAGGACAAAATGACAGAGGCTCGGGCTGAAATCGAGTGGTTTCATTCGGTTTTCGGCGAGGACTATTATTTCGAACTGCAGCGCCATCGGATGGATGAAGATCAGATGCGGCAGGATCTGATGGATCGGGAGAGCTGGCTGCTTCAAAAAGCGCGTGAGACGGTTGCGCAGCAGGAAAAAGTCAATGCAGCGCTCCTTCGGTTTTCGAAGGAATTCAAGATCGCCGTCGCAGCGACCAACGATATCCATTATATCGAAAGAGACGACTGGCGCGCGCATGAAATTCTGCTGAATATTCAATCCGGAGAACCCTGCGAAATTTGGGAGCGCGATTCGCGCGGAACGATCAAGGGCAGAATCCCCAACCCGAAGCGGGAAGCTCTTTTTAGCCACGAGATGTATTTCAAATCTCCGGATGAGATGCGGCGTCTCTTCGCCGATATTCCCGAAGCGCTCGAGGAAACAGTTCGGATCGCAGACAAATGCAAACTCGAACTCGATTTTAAAACTCGCCATTATCCGGTGTTTTTCCCTCCCCATCTGGAAGGACGCCAGTGTTCGAAAGAAGAGAGGCTCAAAGAGGCCGAGGGCTATTTGCATGGGCTTTGCCTCAAGGGCATCGAGTCTCGTTATACGGCTGAAAAGCTGGCCGAAGTGGCCAAAGCAGTTCCCGGAAAAGATCCGTTGCAGACGGTGAGAGAGCGCTTCGAATACGAGTTCGGCATTCTCTCCTCGAAGGGCATGTGCGATTACATGCTCATCGTTTACGACTTCATCAATTGGGCGAAAAACCGCGGGATTCCGATGGGGCCCGGGCGTGGATCTGCCGCGGGATCGATCATCGCTTATCTGATCGGGATCACCGATATCGAGCCGATGCGGTTCCACCTGTTCTTCGAAAGATTCATCAACCCGGAGCGAGTGTCCTATCCCGATATCGACGTCGACATCTGCATGGATCGGAGACAGGAGGTCATCGATTACACCGTGCGCAAGTACGGCAAGGACAAGGTGGCCCAGATCATTACGTTCGGTACGATGAAAGCGAAAATGGCGATCCGCGACGTAGGGCGGGTGCTGAACGTCTCTCTATCGAAAGTCAATGAGATCGCCAAGCTGGTTCCTGAAGATCCCAATATGACGCTGGAAAAAGCGTTTCAGATGGATCCCGAGTTGAAGCGGATGATGGACGAGGACGACGAGGCCAGGCGGGTTCTCGAAATGGCGCAGAAATGCGAAGGCTCGATCCGCAATACCAGCACCCATGCGGCGGGGTTGATCATTTCCGCGAATCCGATCACGGACCATATCCCCGTGTGCACGGCGAAAGATTCCGACATGGTCGTCACGCAATTCGCGATGAAGCCGGTCGAAAGCGTCGGGATGCTGAAGATCGACTTTTTGGGGCTCAAGACCCTGACCTCGATCCAGAAGTGCGTCGCGGCCATTCGGGCCAACCATGGCAAAGAGATCGACTGGAGCAATTTAAAGCTCGACGACAAAGCTACATTTGACTTGCTCAATCAGGGGAAGACCCACGGCGTGTTCCAGCTCGAATCGGGCGGGATGCAGGATCTGGCCAGACAGCTCCATATCGATACGTTCGAAGAGATCATCGCCGTCGGCGCTCTCTATCGACCGGGTCCGATGGATATGATCCCGTCTTTCATCAACCGCAAACACGGTAGAGAAGCCATCGAGATCGACCATCCCCTGATGGAGGAGATCCTCTCGGAGACCTATGGCGTCATGGTCTATCAGGAGCAGGTGATGCAGATCGCCAGCAAGCTCGCCGGCTATTCGCTCGGCGAGGGCGACGTGCTGCGCCGCGCGATGGGAAAGAAAGACAAAGACGAGATGGCTCGGCAGCGGGAAAAGTTTTTATCCGGATGCCTCAAGAATCAAATCGATGCTCCGATTGCGGAAAAAATCTTCGATAAGATCGAAAAATTCGCTTCGTATGGCTTCAACAAGTCCCACGCCGCGGCTTATGCCTATCTCTCGTATGCCACCGCCTATTTGAAGGCGAATTATTCCAAGGAATGGATGGCGTCGCTGATGACATGCGACTGCGACGATTTGACGAAAGTGGCGAAGTTCATCCGAGAAGCGCATGCGATGCAGATCGCGATTTTGCCTCCCGATATCAACGAAGCGGGCCTCGAGTTTTCCGCGACAGCCCAAGGGCATCCGGTTTGCGATGAGCGGGATCAAGGGCGTCAGTTCGAATGCCGTCGAATTGGCGATCGCAGAGCGCAAGAAAAACGGGCCGTTTAAAAATCTCTACGATTTCGTCTGCCGCATCGATAAGGCAAAGGTGGGCCGCAAACAAATCGAATTGCTCATCGAAGCGGGCGCCTTTGATTTTACGGGATGGAGCCGCGATGCCATGCGGGAGAGCCTCGAAGCCATGTGGGAAGAAGCGACTCGCGCTCAAAAAGAGAGCGAGCTCGGAGTCATGGATCTATTTTCTCTCTTCGAAGCCCCGGCGGCTCGATTCGAGTCGCCTCCCCAGGTTTCCGCGCCTTCTTCGAAAATGGCGCTGCTCCAGCGCGAAAAAGAGCTGCTCGGGTTCTATTTGACGGGCCATCCCATGGATAGCTGCCGCGCAGCGCTCGGGCGTCTTTCCTGCGTGCCGTTTAAAGAATTCGAGAGAATGCCGGACGGGACGATCGTCCGCACCGCATTTGTCGTCGAGACCGTGCAGATTAAGATCTCGGCTAAATCGCAGCGCAAGTTCGCCATCTTGACGATCAGCGATGGGATAGAGCGCTATGAACTGCCCGTTTGGTCCGATCTCTTCGAGGAAAAAGGGATGTTCCTCAGGGAAAACCAGATGTTATATGGGATCGTCGCGATCGAAAAACAAGGCGGCGAAGCGGTGCATCTTCAAGCGAAGTTTTTAGACGATTTGACCGCCGTCGATGAGTCGAAGATCAAGGCGTTCGACGATTTCTACGACCGGCTCAAAAGCCAGGCGAAGCCCATGAACAGGTCAAACGACAAGGGGAAAAAAGTGCAGCCCAAACAACCTCAGGCTCCGGAAGCCGCCGGCCAGCTCCATATCCGCGTCGATGCCGATGATTTTCGGCTGACTCAGGTTTTGACGCTCAAGCAGATATTTCGCGATCATCCGGGCAAGTCGAATGTGAAAATTTTATTTGAAAGCGAGGGGAAACCGGTCGGCTCCCTTCAGATAGAATCTCCTTGGGGCATCGATCTCCAAGCGGGCCTCATTGCAAAGCTCGAGCAAATCGAGGGGCTTTCCTGGGAACGCAGGGATTAAAACCTCTAAGAGGTCTATTGACAGAATAGCCGATCATTCCCTACGCTTTTTCCTATGCCCTTTTAAGGAATTTTATTCATGAAGCGGTCTCTATTTGCATTTCCGGTCGCGTTCTTGGCGTGCTCGGCGTCTCTTTGGGCGCAAGCTCAAGAGGTTCCCGTTGAAGAAGTCCTCGCCCAGCCGGCCGAAGAGCAGCGGCATTCCGTGCAAGAGTTCTATAGCTTTATGCAAGAGGCGATCGACGATGAAGATTGGTGGTCTGCGATCGATTACGCCGAAATCGTCCTCTACAACTATCCGGAGTCCCCATTTGCCCAAGAAATCCCTTACTTCATCGGGCAGTCTTATTATCGGCTGAAGCAATACGAACTCGCAAACAATGCGCTTACCGATTACCTGAAAAAAACGATATCCCCTAAGTTTTTCCAGGAAGCGATCGAAATGAAGTTCGATATCGCCGAGTTTTTCCGCGAAGGCGGGAAAAAAAGACTCTTCTCTTCGCATAAGATGCCCGCGATCATTCCGGCTCGCGAAGATGCGATTCAAATTTACGACGAAGTGATCGCCACCTTGCCCCACCACGAGATCGCAGCGAAAGCTCTCCTTGGAAAAGCGAGAGTCCAGGCTTACCTGGAAGATTACAAGCCCAGCATCGAAACGCTTCAGCTCCTCATTCGCCGGTTTCCAAGGCACGATTTAGCCATCGAGGGATATCTAGAGATCGCCAAAGTGTATCTCGGGCAATGCGAGGCGCAGCAACTCGATCCCGACGTCCTCGGCCTTGCAGAGGCGAATATCCGCAAATTCCGCGCTGCGTTTCCCCGCGAGGAGCGCGTCCGGGAAGCCGAGAAGGCATTGGACGATATGCGCGAAGTGTTCGCTCGCTCCATGCTGGAAACCGCCGAATTTTTTCAGCGCCGCAGCAAAAACGACGCCTCCGTGATTTATTTCACGAAGGTGATTTCCAAATACCCCCGTACTCAAGCCGCCGAGGTGGCGCGGGCGAAGCTCGAAGCGCTGCAGAAGGCCGGAGCTTTGTAGACACCCTCTAAGACCGATGCATAGGTCGTTTTGGAAACTAAATTTTTTCCCCTCTGTTTAAAACGTTTTTTGCTCGCCATCTCCGTTTGTTTTTTCGCCTGCATGTCCGGCTGCGGATATGAATGGAGAGGAGCCGATGCCGTGCAAACGATTTCCATCCCCTACGTCTGCAATGATGAAGACGGTTCTTTGACCGCCGAGCTGATTCGAACCTTTGTCAGCGAATCCTATTTCCGGGTGATTCGCAGCGGAGCGAAATATCGGCTCGAAGCCTCGATCGTGCATCGGCAAAACGATGAGATCGGCTATCAGACCAATCCCCAGAAAATCAAAGGAAAAATACACAAAAATCTCGTCGACGACCAAGCGAGGAAGACGATCGCCGTCGATGTCACCCTGTTCGACGAGGAGAGTAAAATAGCCATGTTCGGCCCCTGCAGGATCGAAGCCGACGAAGTATACGATTATGTAGATGGGGATTCGCTGCAGGATTTGGCATTTCAAGATTCAAAAGGAAGAGGGCGTTCAGTCCTCGAATTTTCCTTGGGACAGCTCGAGCCAAGCGGAGCCGCTCAGGAAGCAGCTCTGCGCCCGCTTTATAAGAAAATCGCTAGAAAGATCGCCGAGGCGATTGCCTCCGCCTATTGACTCGAAAGGCTTATTCAGCCGCGCGGTTTTTTTCAATTGAAAGCAAGGTCGCTTCGGTTTCCTGCACTTCTTTTAAGAAATGCTGAAAGATCTTGAGCACGTAATGAGGGGTGTTATAGATTCCGGAAGTCGTAAATACAATTTCCAGATGGGGTTTTTCCCCTTGGTTCAAGGCGATCAGCACGAAGGTGATCGGATTTTCCTGGTCTGCACGGGGAACGATCCAAATTAGAAATTGGTCGTTGAACAAGGTTACTTTTTCAACGCTTTCGACACATGGAAATATTGGGAGAGATCTTCCGGTTCTTCATAATCATCCTGTAAGGAGCCGAGAAGCCCTTGCTCGTGAAGGAAATGGAGATTGATTTGAAGGATTCCATCATGGGCGCATTTAGACAGATCCCGGATAAATTCTTTGTAGGCTTCCTCGATTTGAATTGGATTTAACATATCAAACCCCTTGGTTGCCTATCTCTCCGTTTCCTCATTGTATGTATTAGTAAAAACTAAGTCAACAATAATGAAATATATTAATATAAATTGTTTTGTTATAGTTAATTGTATTTACAAAATCTAAAAACTAATGCTTTCTGTGATTTTAGATCCGGTGCGGATGAACGATTCCGCCTTAATTCCTAAAATCCATTCTTTCCCGAAAGCATCGATCGAGATAAGTCCGCGCTGTCGAAAGTAGTCTAGAAGTCGGTGTTTTGTTTTAAATCCGGAACTATAAGTCCTTTAAAGAAAGAAGGGGGGATTCGTTCCTTAAACATCACTTCATTGCCTGGATAATAGCGATGCTGCGAATTTTGTTCTTCGCGGATAAATTCCAGGATGCTTGGGCGATGCGCATAGATATAGTGCTGCCAAACCAAGGGCTATTGCGGGAGCCAAAGAAATCATAGTGGTATTGATAGGTCCCTGTTCCAAGGCGTCCAAAGAGATGAGATTCGGACTTCGCTTTGATAATAAAAGGAATTCCAAGGCCGGTTTTCGCGGCAATCTTTTTCTGTGACAGCTGAGTAAAACGCTGTCGGCTCCCCCGGACCAATAATCGGCTAACCGCCGCTCAAGCCGTTGATCCCAAGTTATTGGAGTCGCTGGTTTCGGTCGAGAGCATGCCCAATTTTCAGAACGGAGGCGATTCGCTTGAATGAGCTTGCTTCCGAGTAGACCCCTGTGATCGCGGCGGTCAAAGGCGCTAGCTCCCAGGGCATAGGCGGCTTTGGCAAGCCATGATTCGGTAGCGCATCTTCCCCGGGCAAGATTTCCGTTTGCTCTCATCTGTTCGAAATAGATTTCAAAGACGTCTTTCATAGCCGGGCGAGCTGGATCATCTTAGTTTTCAGGTCTTCCAGCGAAAGTTAAAAGAATTCGCAAGAGCGTTCAAATGAGAGGGCTTCCCGTGGAAAAAACGTGCGGAACAGATGGCCCAATTTTAACCGCTCGATATCTTCGTGCGTGGAGAGTCGAAGCGCATCGTCGAGATCCATAAATGCGATCAGTTCGTGCAATCGTAGATAGTTTTGTCGTTATCCATCCGAATGATCAGGCGGTCGTAAAGATTTGGACAATCGAGAGAAGCTCCCAGAACGATCGTTCCAAGCCCTTCGATCGACAATTCCCGGGCGAACCCCATCTTCGTATTGCCAAAAGTGAAAGGGATCGTTCTGAAGGAAATAGATGTTCCATGGGATCCGGTGATCGAGAGGATGTCTTTCACGTCTTTGGGATCGAGGGACGAGAGATATTCAAACGCTTCGTCTATCCGCCCTCGAAAGGCATGATTGACTTTGAAATCGAGCTCTACGACGGATTTGCCGTCGATGATCGCCGTTCTGAATGCGAGATTTTCGCCTTTGACAAGCTCCTTGCCAAAGCCATGAAAATAAGCGCCGAAATCGCGTTTTTCGTCTGTTGCGTCCGGCAGCAAGACTTTGCGATTTGCGATTTCGGCTTGGAGTTTGCCCAGCGGGCTATCGATCGAGATGGCGGACTTGCCTGCCTTGATGTGCCCGAGCGAATAATCCTGGTATTTTTGCAATCGCAGCATGGCGTCTCTTCGCCGAATCATATGCAAATAATGGCCGCTTTGATTACGCGCGCGCATCCCAAAATGGTTTTGGACGCGCCCTCGATCCAGCGCCCTTTGGAAAATTCAGAGCGCGCCTGATAGAGAGAAATGGACGCTTGAAGAATGGAAAAAATGAGCATCGTTTCCAGAGGCCCGTGCACATGAAGCCGAGATAAATGCGCTGCTCGTCGATTGGAAGGATTCTTCGGCGAGCTGGGAATATTCTCCATTGAAGAGATGGCCGAGCCATACGAACTTTGGGCTAAGATCGGCTCCGGTGGTGCAAAAAGACATAAGGAAAATCCAAATAGAGCGCTCGCCAAAGCGGTGATCGCGAGCGCCGTTTTCCCAACGTCATAGGCCGGATGTTTTGAGTTCGCAAGAATAAATCGAAGAGCGTCTCGAAGGAGATTGCTCCCAATCCAATCCAGTAACCAAGCGGGCGATAGAGACTGAGAGCGGGAGAGAGGCCATAGAGATTCGGCGAGATTCCCTCTCTTCGTCTGGTTTTGCCGGCACATCGAAGTCATGCCGCCGATGATGTTCGCCGGCTAGAAAGACAAGTGTGATTAAAATAATTGATCGAATTCATGTAATAAAATTATAGTCAAAATGCAATTTATTGAGAATCAAAATCAATTATATGTGTTTATTTAAAGTATTGTTTTTATTTATCGATATTTTTTTTTTAGAGCAGCGGGCTTCTCCCCTTTCCAGAGAAGCGGCGAATTGTTTGGCTTGGAACAGGTCGAAGAGAAAGGATTGAGTTCGAAGAGGTTTCGATTTAAAAAATACCGAATCCCCTCTCCGGCAAATCGTTCTCGATCGAGCGGCCCCTCCCTTTTCGGCCGAGTACCCTCACGGGTCTTAGCCCTTATCGTCTGCGGCAGGCCAAAGTGGTCACTGTAGCGACTTTGCCCGATTCGTTTGAAGCTTGATCTGCAAGAGATGGAAAAGTCGCCCTAATGGCACGGGAATGTTGCGAGAGATCGAATTCGAGGGATTTGCAGATTGGAGACGGGACGCCGTTCAAGAGGGGCTTTGCGATCGCTTATGCGCGAGGCGTCGTCCTTGCGAGAATTCGAAAATATCGGCGCGATGAAAAAATGGATCTGTTTTCCATCGGTTATCGCGCTGCGCCACGGAGAGCGAAGCCGAAAAATTCGCCGAAGAATTTATCATGAGAGCTGAATTTTTAGAGCTTTTTCCCTGCAGTAACGGAAGGGTTCTTTTCCCTTATAAACAGCTAATTATGTTGGTTCTAAAACCAAAAAGCAACGAAGTTCTTCGGGGCGGAAAAGTTGATTGCCGGGATAGGTTCTTTGACGAGAAGAAGTGAGATTTGCTAGAATGAAAAGTATGAAATTTTTTTCTTTTGTCCTCATTTGTGTTTTCGGCAGCGGATCATTGTCGCAGCTCCTTTGCAAATTGATGTAAAAGCAAAATCGGCGATTTTAATGAACGCCGAAACGGGCGTTATTTTATTTGAAAAAGACGCGCATCTTCCTTCTTATCCGGCCAGCACCACAAAAGTGGCTACGGCGCTCTACCTTTTAGAAGAAAAAAGATCGATCCCGATCGCGTTGTTGTCGTAAGCGGAGAGAGCTTGCGCATGAAGCCGTCCGAAGCGGGATTGGAAAGATGTTCCTTCGCATTGGCTCGAGTCCGACGGCACGAAAATGGGTGTCGTAAAGGGAGAAGAAATTGGCGTGGACGCCTTTTGCACGGGATGATGCTGATTTCGGGCAACGATGCTGCAAATGTCCTCGCGGAAATGGCGAGTGGATCGGTGACTCTTTTTGTCGAAGAGCTCAATGCGTATGTCAAAACGCTCGGATGTTTAAATACCTCGTTTTGCAATCCGCATGGATTGCATCACCCGGATCATAAGACGACGGCGTATGACATGTGTCTGATTGCTAAAAAAGCGCTGCATCATCCGAAGTTTCGAGAAGTCGTAGCGGAAGAGTTCTTATATCAAGCCGCGGACGAATAAGCAGCCCGAAGCTCAATTTCGCCAGTTCAACCATCTGCTGCGCACCGGGCGAAATTCCACGATCCTCGGGTGATCGGCGTAAAGACGGGATACACTTCGCAAGGCTCTGAATACGTTGGTGGCTGCGGCAGAAGCAGGAAGGCCGCACTCTCGTCGCCGTCATTTTAGGTTGCGAAAAACGGGAAGACCGCTATGTCGATGCGAAAAAAATGTTCGACGCAGCATTTGGCGAGCAAAAAGTTATCGGGAGCTTTTGGGCGATGATAAAAAATATCTGCATCCGGTCGAAGGCGCGAAGTCAGATCTGATCGCTCGGCTTTCATCCCGCTTTCAATTGATTATTTTCCTTCGGAAGAACCCGAAGTGAAGGCGTATCTCCATTGGGAATTGCCTTCTTTGCCCATTTCTAAGGGACAGCAAGTCGGAGAAGTGCGGCTGATCGAGCTAAGAGGGGAGATGCTCAAGGCGGTGCCTCTGCTGGCCGAATATGCAGTCGAACCTACCTGGATCTTTAGTCTTAAAGAGAAGTGGCGACTTCTTTTCTAACGCCGGTGTCTTCGCTTTGGTAAAGTTCAACCCAGTTCGCTAAAGAGAGTGCTTCGGGGCGCAGAGATTGAAAAGGTTCTCGGCGAATGCCCAGGGTGGAGCGTAGCATTTTTCTGCGCTGAGAGAAGCCTTTTCTTACAAAGGCAAAAAATTCTGCGGGATAGTGCGGTCTGGGAGAATGAAAGATCAGTCTACAACGCTCGAATCGACTCCGGGAACGGGAAAGAATGCATTTCTCGATATATTAACTGCGATAGATGTTGCTCCGTGCGCTTGCAAAAAAATCGAAAAAGAACTCATTTCTTTAGTGCCTACATCCGCGACGATGCGATGAGCGACTTCTTTTTGTACAATCAGCCAGGCCGCAGAAAAACAGAGAGCTGTGCGCGCAGATTTTTTCTAGAATCGATGAAGTAATGTGGTAGGGGAGATTCGCCACGATTTTCAGTGGGGCGCAGCCTGCGAGCTTATTAAAATCAAATGCGAGAATATCGGCTTCGTAGACCGTAAGTCGGCCATCTTGGTCGAGGCGGCCAAGGGCGGATGCAAAACGGGTGTCTTTTTCAATTGCGATTATGTGAGCGCCCGCATTGAGCAAAGCTTCCGTAAGCGCGCCGGGTCCCGAGCCGATTTCCAAAACGATATCGTTCGGTTGTATCTTTGCTGCGGATATGATGTTGCGGACGATGTTGGCGTCGATCAGAAAGTTTTGAGAAAGCCTCCTTTTAGGGAAGGCGTCGAGCTTGCGCAAAAAGGGAAACAATTCGGAAGGGTGCGCAAGCGTCATTGAAGCTGGAAGGGCTGTAAATCTTCAGGAACGGTTTCTTTCAGGTGAGTTGAATCAAATCCATAGCGGCTGCGCAGCTTTTGAAGATATTGTTCCGATTCTTTGGCGATGTGTTTTTGCGTAAGGGCCTGCCTTAATTGAGATGCGACATCTTCAAATGCAGGAGCCGGGTGGTCTCGTTTTTCGGCGAGATAAAAAATTCGATAGACCGGTTTCCGTTCGGTTCGGCTGATTTGCTCGATTGGTTGGCTGTAGGAACCTTTTTCTAAGGAATTCAGCGCGACCTTATGGGACTCGGACAGATCGCAATCTCGCGCCGCATATTCATTGGATACTTGGATCGAGCAACTCGGAAAAAGTTTTTCCAGGTCGGCGGCAAAATCCGCAAGCGATTCGACCGGACGGTTGGCCTCCGTAAAGCGGCGATGAATTTCTTCGGGAAAGGCTTTTCCATTTTCTTGGGAGCGCACCGAAATAACGCGATAGGTCAAATTTTGATAGGCCGGGTGTTTGGCGAGATATTCTTTGTAGGCTTCGGCGGATTGCTTGAGGACCCACTGCTTGGATCGCTTTCGATTGCACGAAAAACCAAACCATCCTTTGGACGAGTTGAGGTCATTTTTGACCATTTTCCAAGCGTCTTCATAGCTTACGCCGATCGTTTCCAGCGTGGCTAAGATGTTCGGGCCGAACCGCCGCTCCATTTCTTCGCGCACTTCGCCATCCGAAATCTTCATTTCCTTGGTTTCGGCATCGGCGAAAATGAGTTCGTTGTCGATCATTTCCATCAGGATCTGACGCCAGCTGGAGCTATAGAATTGAAAGCGAGCCTGGGGGGATTCGGCATACTGAGGGTAGTTTTGATGCAGAAGCAAATCCATTTTTTTTATGACGTCGACGACCGAAATCGTCTGGCCGTTGACTTTTGCGAGGATGGCGTTTTGCACGGAGAGTTTTTCGGAAAACTGTCCGGGATGGGCACTCGGCCAAGAGAGGGGATAAACTAACGGCCAAAAAAAAAGAATGGAAAAATCAAGTTCATGTCAGACCTTCAGATGCGGTTAGAATAACAAATTTCTCTCTATTCTGGGTAGCTTCAAGATTTTTTTTGGAAAACCGCTCCAAAAAAACCGTCTGGACCGTGCGGAGTTGGGAGGATGGCCAAAGGCGAATCGATCAGGGAGAGCGGCAGGGTTTTCAGGAAATAAGAGACCTGTTCTTCGTTCTCTTTGGGAAAGATGCTGCAAGTCGCATAGACGATATAGCCGCCAGGGCGCGACAAAAGGGAAGCCTTGACAAAAATATTCCTTTGCTCTGCGGCCAGGCGATCCAAAAGAGATCATCCGCTTTCCATTTCATGTCGGGATTGCGCCGATAGGTGCCCGATCCGCTGCAGGGGACATCGGCCAGTACCCAATCTATTTTGTTTTTAACGAGGCAAGGCGGGGGTGGTCGGGTTCGAGCGGTTGCGAGTTCTGGACGCCGGCTCTGCGGAGCGTGCGCCGAGCTTCAATTAGGATCGAAGGGCGGATGTCGTGCAGATAGATCTGACCTTTCCCATTCATCTGAGGAGCGATCGCAAGGCTTTTTCCCCCGCTGCCGCTGCAATAGTCGAGCACTTGTTCGCCTTGTTTGGGGTCGCACCAGGGAGGCGACGAGCTGGCTTCCCTCGTCTTGGATTTCAAAGAGTCCGTCTTTAAATTCGGGAAGAGAGGTCAAAGCTTCTTTTTTATTGAAGCGAATCCCCGCTTCCGCCCGCACACAGGGTTCGACGCCGAAGCGATCCTTCCAAGAAGATAAAAGGGCTTCTCGCGGGTCGTTTTGAGCAAATTTGCGCGAACCGTCAGAGGGGCAGGGGTCATTGAGGGCGCGGCAGAGTTCCGCCGCGCGTTCTTCTCCATAGGACGCAGAAAGTTCCTCAAATAACCATTGAGAACCCCCAGAGCGAACCCAGAAGGGGAATTTCTTGGGTGTAAAGCAAGCGAGATCGAGCCCCGCCCAAAGATTCAGCCGATCCATCCAGTTCGAAGGCCCGGCGAGCAAGTGGTCGAGGACGCCTTTCCAGCGGATGAGCGCATAGGCGGTGTCCCCTATGTAGCGCCGGTCATGGGTCCCATACTCCGATGGGCTTTTGCATAATTGCTAAAGGCTATATCCAACGGTTTCGGCTCGCGTTCGAACCCGTTTAAAAAAGCGAAGAGATGGTTGGTCTCGGAATGGGCATTTCATGCAGCTGAAGATTTTATTGATTTCCCATTTAAAATTACAGGGAAACTGACTTGAAGAATAAGAGAGGGTCTGCAAAGTAAATAAACCTATCCCAGTCGTTCCTTTCGCCCGGTGTTTCAGGGTTGAAAAAATGATTTGGATAGCTCAGAGGATGTCTGCAAAAATCGGAAGGGCTCACTTTGATAGACGCTCTCTCATGTATATTGAAACTCTATGCGTGGATCTATGACATTTAAAAAAATATTTAAAACAATCCTTGTTTTTTTCGGCAGGGTTTTTCTTGGCGTCGATTTTTATCTTCGGAAGGCCTCAAGAAATTGCTGAATTGGGAGGATAGCGATCGGCTGTTCGTCTCCTGCTTTGAGCGATTGGCAGTTTCACGCGGGATTTTCCCCTGCGCTACAGGATTTCATCGGCTTTTATATTGCCTTGGACTCCGCTTCCGCTGATCGCGGCGAAGTCTTCTTGAGATTGTCGGAGGGCTTTGCATCGTATTGGGGAAGCGCGAGAGGCTCGGCGCGTGGCTTTTGATTTTAGTCCTGATTCCTGCATCGGTCATCTTCCATGCATTCTGGTTTCTCGACGGGAGCCAGAGGGAATCGGGAATCCTCGATATTCTTTAAGAATCTCACGATTTGCGGGTCTCTCTTTTTGGTCGCTGCCTTAGGGGCTCAGGCGAAGGCGGGGGATAGCGAAGGGTCTATGGAGTTTTCTTAAGAGATTCGCGCTCCGGCTATGCTTCATTGCGCTCAGCTTTTTCATCGTGGGATTCGGACAGCCGGCCTGGGTGTCGCAATTCGGCCCATTGGCGGCCTCCTTCGGGTATGCGCTTTTCTGGAAGGGGATGCTCGACTGGGGTGCAGGAACTAACAGATTTTGGCTGGCATTTTCCTGGTTTGCCTCCGTTCAAGCGGTTCAGCTCTCCTGGCTGAGTGCGACCGATTACATGGGGCTTTGCATTCTGATCGTCTATGCGGGGCTCCTCGCCTTCCTAGGAATGCAGTTCGCTTTTTTTTCCAAGAAAATCGATGGCTCGCCAATTGGATTTCTAGAAGCGGCGTCTCTGTCCGGAGCCTGGGTTCTCTTCGAGTGGATGCGGCTATTCATTTCCGCGGGATTCACTTGGAATCCCGCCGGCATGGCTCTCGCTTGTTCCGAATGGTCTTTGCGAGCCGTTTCACTGTTTGGAATCTATGGGCTTTCATTTTGGGCGATCTTTGTCAATTTGATCGCGTTGCGCTCTGTTCAAAAAAAGACCGTCGCTTCAGCCGCGGCATGGGTTGTCTGCATGGCGTGCCCATACATATTCGGGATAGCGCAAGAAGTTGCTTTCCGCAAAAGCGCAGAATCCCTCAGAGCTGTTCTCGTGCAAACAGCGCTGAGCCCCGAGGAAAAAGACGGATTGTTCGGCGGCCGCCGCGCGATCGATCCGCTAGATCAATGGGATCGAATCGTGCAGTTGATCGAAGCTGCAGAGCCGAAGGAAATCGATCTCATCGCGTTGCCCGAAGGGACATTGCCGATCGAGGCATTTCGGCCAGCCTATCGGTTGGCCGAAATCGAACATCTTTGGGCAGTGAGATTTCATTCCGAACTTTGGAGGGATGCGCCGCCGCTTCAACCTCCGCTCGCAGAGAAAATCGGGTCGCAGCATTGGTTTGTCAGCAACGCATTCATCGCTCAGGCGCTTGCAAATCACTATCGGAGCGAATTGATCGCCGGTTTCGACAGGGTTTGCCAAACGAGCGGAAAACATTACAATGCGGCATTCCACTTTGTTCCGGGCCGCGGCGAGCCCCTGTCGTTTTACGACAAGCAGATGTTGGTTCCGATGGGGGAATATATTCCGCTAAAGGGAGTCCCTTTTTTTTCTAATTTACTCGCGCGTTGGTTCGATTTGGGAAGTCCATTTGAAGCCGGAGAAAAGCCAGGGGTGTTTTTCGGAAAAGTTCCCATCGGGCTTACGATTTGCTATGAAGAGACATATGGGCATCTCGTCTCCAGAACGAGGCAGATCGGAGCGGAACTACTCGTCAATATTTCAAACGACATTTGGTTTCCCCGATCCAAATTGGCAAGGCAGCATTTCGACCATGGGATGATCAGAGGAGTTGAAAATGGAATTCCGGTTCTGCGCGCCTGTAATACCGGAATTACCGGAGGCGTCGATTGCTTCGGCCGCATCGTAGCATCTCTGCCGCCTGAGAAAGCCGGCGCGTTGATCGTCGAAATTCCCCGAGATTCATGCCCGTCTCTTTATTCCCTTTGGGGCGACTGGGCCATTCTGGCCTTAGCCGTCGCAGGATCTATTCGCGTTTTCACAAAACAAGCGAAGCCAAAATTGCTTCAAAATTGACTTAGATGCATTCAGCAAGTGTCCAATATTGGGTTTTTCTCGGTTTCCAATCGAGAGGATCTCGGTTTTTGCATGCTTCTAAATGACCGAGATTTTCTAAAGAGACTTGCTCGAAATAAAGCCGCTCGTTTACCTTTTTACCAAATGTGTAAAGCGCCCTTGGGCTGGGCATTTTGACAAAAGAGGTGGCCATTGACCGAATCTTTGATGCAAAGAACGATGCAGCGCGAAGCAAGCGTTTCCGGCATCGGTCTTTTCACCGGAGAGAAGGTGTCTTTGAAGATCCTTCCAGCTCCTTCGGGGAGCGGGATCGCGTTCCGCCGGATGGATTTGACAGGCCAGCCCATCGTCGCGGCTTCGGCTTCAAATGTATGCGATACGACTCGTTCCACTCGGCTCGGACTCGGGGAATGCAAGGTCTCCATGGTCGAGCATCTGCTCTCCGCGCTCAGCGCCTGCGGAATCGACAACGCTCTTTTGGAAATCAATGGCTCTGAAGTCCCCGCATGCGATGGCAGTGCGCAAGTGTTCGTCGATCTGATCGAGAAGGCCGGAATTCAAGTCCTGAATGAACCCCGCCGTTATTTCGAAGTGAAAAAACCGATTTTCTGGTCCGATCGAGAGGCTCACCTGATCGCTCTTCCATGCAGCGATTTTAAAATCAGCTATACTTTGCACTATCCCGGATCCAATCTGCTCGGATCCCAATATTTTTCATTTCTCGTCACTCCCGAAGCCTATCGAGGAGCGATTGCTCCTTGCCGCACGTTCTCTCTCTATGAGGAAATCGCGCCGCTCATCGAGAATGGATTCATCAAGGGGGGCGGCCTCGACAATGCTGTCGTCATTAAAAACGATCGCGTGCTCAACCCAGGCGGCATTCGCTTCCCCGATGAAATGGTTCGGCATAAAATCCTCGATTTAATCGGCGATCTGTCCTTGATCGGTTGCAGGCTCAAGGCCCATGTGATCGCGATCCGTTCGGGGCATTCAGGGAATGTGGCGTTCGCCAAAGAAATTCTCAATCATTTTTTGAAGGTGGCTTAAATGAAAGACCCCGCCGCTTTCCGATCGCCAGTGATGAATGTAAAGGATATCCAGAAGATTTTACCGCATCGCTATCCATTTTTACTGGTCGATCGGATCCTGGAGATCAATTTGGAAGAAAATGAGATTCTCGGCGTCAAGAATGTCACGGTCAACGAGCCGTTTTTCCAAGGGCATTTTCCCGGCGTTCCGATTATGCCCGGAGTGCTGCTGCTCGAAGCCCTTGCGCAGACCGGAGGCGTTCTCGTCCATCAGAAAGGATATGATAAGAAGATCGCCGTATTGTTAAATATAGCGAATGCGAAGTTTCGCAGGCCGGTAGTTCCCGGAGATGTGCTTTTCCTTCATGCAAAAGGACTTCACATCAGCGGGACCGGCGGAAAAATCCGCGCAAAGGCCACGGTCCAAGAGACGGTCGTCGTCGAGGCGGAATTGAGCTTTGCCTTGGTCGACAAGGAAAAGCTCTAAAGGTGCAAAGAACCCGCTAACGAACTGGATTCCCATGGCAAACATTCATCCTCTAGCAGTCGTGGAAAGCGGAGCGCAGATCGGCGCAAACGTGACCATCGAACCTTTCGCTGTCGTAAAAGGCACGGCTATCATCAAAGACGGCGCGGTGATCAAATCCCACGCTTACATCGACGGGCATACGACGATCGGAGAACATACCGTGATCTGGCCGGGGGCGAGCATCGGTACGAAAACGCAGGATCGGAAATTTCAAGGCGAAAAGACTTATGTGGAAATCGGCAAACATTGCGAAATCCGCGAATTCGTGACGATCAATTCTTCCTGTCAGGAAAACTCCACTGTCCGCGTAGGAGACCGCTGCCTCATCATGGCGTACTGCCATGTCGCGCATAACTGCGAGATCGGCAACGGCGTCATCATGGCCAATAATGCGATGCTCGCAGGCCATGTGATCGTCGAGGATTTTGCGATTATCGGAGGGATGACTCCGGTGCATCAATTTTCCCGAATCGGTAAATTTGCAATGGTCGGCGGATTCAGCCGGGTTTCCAACGACATTCCTCCCTACACGATCGGGGGCGGGAATCCCTATAAGTTTGGCGGTATCAATCTGATCGGACTCAAACGCCATCAGTTTCCCCTATCCGTCAGGCGCGAGTTGGCCAAGGCATTCAAGCTCACTTATCGCTGCGGACTCAGACTTGAAGAGGCCATTCGGCGCATCGAAGAAGAGATCGAGCCGATCTCCGAAATCAAACACTGGCTGGAGTTTTGCCGCGCATCTAAACGCGGCCTATTAGGTCTTCAGGGCGTTGTGCATGACAAGCAGCAATCCCCGGAAGAAATCGAAGATGATGAAATTTGCGAAGAAATCAAAGTCCGCGTGTGAAGATCGTTTTTTTCGGAACCCCATCGTTCGCCGCTAAAGTTCTAGAATATTTAATCCAGCACAGCATCCAGATCGCCGGAGTCGTCGCACAGCCCGATCGGATGCAGGGCCGCTCGCTTCATCTCACAGCTCCGGAAGCCAAACAAACCGCTTTGCGGCTCGTCCCTCAGGTCCCTTTGTTCCAACCGGAAAAGGCATCCGATCCCGCATTTCTCCAGGAACTAAGCGCTCTTAAGGCCGACTTGTTCGTCGTCGTCGCTTATGGACAGATTCTCTCGAGGAAACTCCTCGCGATTCCTCCACTCGGCTGCATCAATGTCCACGCCAGCCTTCTCCCATTGTATCGAGGAGCGGCTCCCATGCAGCGCGCCCTCATGGACGGAGCAGCCAAAACCGGTATTGCGATACAGAAAATGGTTTACGAACTCGACGCAGGAGATGTGATCGATGCAGCGGAGATCTCCGTAGACGAGCAAATGACGTTTGGGCAGCTCGAAGAAGCTCTATGCGCTCTGGCCAATCCCTTGCTTCTCTCTATTCTAAAGCGCTACGATGCCGAAGGAATTCCATCGGCAGTTTCCCAGAATTCATCCCTTGCGACCTACGCTTCAAAGCTTTGCCCCGAAGAAATGCAAATCGATTGGGGCAAGGATGCTTTATCTGTGCATAATTTGATCCGCGCTCTTTCTCCGAAACCCGGGGCATGGTGTTGGATCCAAGTTGGATCCGAGCGCAAGCGCCTGAAAATTTTACGCACGAAATTCTCGCCTCTTCAGGGATCCATCGGGGAGTTTCTTTCTTTTACTCCCAAAAGCTGCGTCATCGCAGCTAAAACGGGCGCCCTCGAACTTCTAGAGGTGCAGCCTGAAGGAAAAAAAATCATGCCGGCTGCCGATTGGGTTCGCGGATGCCAAACGATTCCAAAGGTGATCTTGAATTTATCCCAATAATGAAAACTATTTCACAACTCCGAAGCGGCGAGTGCCCGACCTTAATAATTGCTTCAGCCATTGAAAAATCGCCCTGATTTTTTCTGCGCATTGCGGTGTGCGGCTAGCGCCGCATTGATTAAAATTTCGAGATCACGCGTCTACAAAGAGCGGCTTCGTCGATTTTTCGATTCTTTTTACAGGGGTTGTATACGAACGTTGATATCACCCCTGTAAAAAGAATCGAAAAAAGGCTCAAAAAATCCCAAAAACGACTGGAGCTTCTCTTTGTAGATGCCCTCTGAGTCCCTTGCTTTCCTAAATTAATTCTATCTTTTTAACAATCCTCTCTATATGCTTCTGCCTCTTTTAAAACTCAAGGAGGGAAATCCATGGGATGCACAGTCCAGGTTGTCTTACGCGAATACGAAGCGGTTAGAATTAAAAATCACGGTCGTCTGGCGGATGCTATTAAGCAATGCTATGAGGGAACCGGCGGTGCGGCAGATTTGATTAAAACCATCAAGGCGTGCGCGACATTGTGCGGGAATCACAGGCTCGCCGATAAATGCGGCGGATATTTGGGTTTGGCGGCCATTCCCCATACTTATTGCGCATTGAAGAACGTCGCCGAGTCAGCGCAGGAATTCGATATCGAATCCCCTCGGGCAGTAAATAAATTGCTTTGCAACGGATTCGATGCCGCAAGCACGGCGATCAACGCGTTCACGACTGTCTCCGCGGAATATCCAAAGGCTCTTCCCGAGACGGCCCGAGTGCTCGGAGCTGCCAAGGATGTATTCGACGCCGGAGTGTGGACATCGGATGTTTGCAGCTATACAAAACTTTCCAAACTGTTGAAAGACAGAGCAGACATTCCCAACGTCCAGAGCGCGATTCGATCCAAGGCCGCTTATTCGTGTTTGAAGCTCGCCAAGGCCATCGCGTCGATTGCGGCAGGGGTGTTTGCCTGCTTTACCATCTTCACGGGCGCTGCGCTTGTTTCTCCCGTGACGGCTGTGGTTGTTGCTTTAACTGCGACGATGTTTAACATCTCCGCTTTCTATTACAAAAATTATATTTCCGAATTCGATCTGAGCGAACGGGTTTGTGTAAAAACTGTTTAACCTTTTTAGAGAAAGCGCGGCTTTTTGAGGCCGCGCTCTCCCTTTGAGGTTAGTCATAAATTCATGCGTCATCGAGTTTCTCGATTGTTTTTGCCTCTTTTTGAAAGGGCAATATCTCCAAAGCGTATAGCCCATTCAAATAGAGACAAAAATCGGCTCAAAAGAACCGAAAAATCGACAGAAGACGCGACTTCTAGCGCCCTCTTTGCAAGGGGGATCTTTTGAAAATTCCCCAATAGCCAGCGGTTTGACTCCGCAGGAATGGTGTTTGGGAATCTGTCTTCTTCTCCTTCTTTCTACAATGTATTTTATCGCCAGGCAGACGAGTTTTCGCGATCTCGAGCGTCTGCAAGAATCCCAAGGGGCGGTTCCCGTTGAAATGGTCGAGGTCGAAATCTCTGGATGCGTTCGAAAGAGCGGCCGCTACCAAATTCCAGCGGGATCCTCTGTCTTGCCGGCGCTGCGCAAGGCTCGACCACTCCCTTTCGCCGACATGACAAACATTTCTTTAGACGAACCGATCTCGGTTCCGATTCGGATAGAGATTCCTAGGTTGGAAAAAATTATTGTCTTTGTCGAAGGGTGTGTCGAGACTTCTGTTCGCCTTGAACTTCCGGCGGGCAGCAGGGTTTGCGATCTCAAAGGTCGCATCGAATTGGCCCAAGGCGCAGATCTTCAGTATTTGAAGCGGCGGCGGCTCCTCAAAAACCAAGAACGGGTCGTCGTTCCTCGCAGGCGGGACGAATGTTATTAACCTGCTGGTTATTAGGTCTTTGATCTCTTCAAACCAGGGGCAAACTCGTTTGGCTAAGAGATTTTAATTGAGGGAAAACAAAGAGATCAGTATTCTCTCTGCTTATCTTTTTTAGTCAGCTCCCACGCTTTCGAAAGCGGGCTGAATTGTGCGCATTTGTCTCAGCGCGAAGTTGTGCCGAGAGATGCTTTGATGTTGAATTACGAGTGAAAAAGGAAAGGCTATGGCGCTGACACTGATAGGTCAGAAGAAAGGAATGGCTCAAGTATTTGATGCCGAGGGAAAGGCTGTTGTTTGCACGGTCATTCAGGTTCGTGCCGAATCCCGTCGTGCAAGTGAAGCGTCCCGAAACCGATGGGTATTCGGCGATTCAGCTCGGCGGGGTGCCTCTTTCAAAATCTCGTGCGGAAAATTTGACAAAGCCCCTCAAAGGGCATTTTGCGAAAGCCGGAGTCGCCGGCTGCTGGCGTTTAAAGGAATCTGTAGTCGCGAATGCGAGCCAGTATCAGGTGGGCCAATCGATCGGTTTGATGTTCTCGCGGGCATCGCTTATGTCGATGTTCAGGGCGTTACGAAAGGAAAAGGCTTCCAAGGGGTAATCAAGCTCCATGGGTTTGCTGGCGGTCCTGGGGCTCATGGTTCGGGATTTCATCGGCATGCCGGGTCGACTGGACAGCGTTCTACGCCGGGGCGTTGCTATCCGAATGGCAAGCGGGCTTCCCGCATGGGCGGCGATGTGCAGACGGTTCAGAGCCTCCGCGTTGTCGCGATCAAGGGCGATCTTCTCCTCGTCGAAGGTGCGGTGCCTGGCGCAAAAGACGGCGTGGTGTATATCGCGCAAGCGAAGAAAAAACAGCACGCAAAGAAAAAATAACGGAAAGGGTCTACCATCGTGGCAATCCTGAAAAAATATGATCTGAGCGGCAAGGAAGTTGGCTCAGTTGAAGTGAATGACGCGTGCTCGATGTATCTGCGCATCCCCAGATGATCAAAGATTATATCGTCGCTATCCGAAATAACGCCCGCCAATGGTCGGCCAATACGAAAGGGCCGCAAAGAGATCAATCGCACCGGAAGAAAACCTCACCCGCAAAAAGGCCAGGGCCGTTCCCGTCAGGGATGCCTCGCTGCTCCTCAATACAAGGGCGGGGGAATTGTGTTTGGGCCAAAGCCGAAATTCGATCAGCACGTAGCGATCAACAAAAAAGAGAAACGGGCGGCTATCCGTTATCTCCTCGCTGAAAAAATTAAAGCGAATCAAGTTTGCGTTCTCGATAGCGGGAAAATGAAAAAGCCGGCGACAAAGGTTGTCGCAAGATTTCTCGAATCGCAAGAGATGCTCGATCATCGCGTTTTGTTTCTCGGAGAAGGCGATTCCTTGAATCAATTTTTGCTCAGCATGCGCAATATTCCCAAAAAAGAATTTTCCCGTCTGGCAAGCATCAATGGATATAATCTGACGCTCTGCCGCGATATCGTCATTTTGGATGTCGCTCTTGAACAGTTTCTTTCGGTTTTAGGATAAGCTTATGACAAAAAAGAGCCCTTACGCCATTATCAAATGCCGCCGCGTGACAGAAAAGTCGCGCACGCTGGAAAATTTGCAGCATGCTACGAGCAACCCTCGCTCAGCCGCTGCAAAACGCCTAAAGTCGTATTCGATGTGGATGTTTCTGCAACGAAGCCGGAAATTGCGCAGGCGATCGAAGAGATCTATGCCGAGCGCAACGTCAAGGTTGTTTCTGTCAATACAGTCTCCATCAAGTCGAAACAGAGGCGTGTGACGGGGTTTCTTGGGCAACTACTGCCTCTGGAAAAAAAGCGATCGTAACGCTTCAGCCCGGCAACAGCATCGACGAGCAAGTATAAGGAACGAATATGCCAAAACACTTTCGACCAGTTACTCCCGGGCAGCGAAAACTCGTTCAGCCCACAGCATCTCGAGCTCGACCCATCGGAGAAAAAAGCTCCGAAATCGTTGTTCGCGCCGAAGCGCAGAACCAACGGCCGCAATCACAACGGCCATATTACCTGTCGCCATAAAGGGGGCGGGCATAAGAAAAAATTCCGCGTGATCGATTTCAAGCGGGATAAAGAGAATATTCCAGCAACTGTAGCAGGTGTCGAGTACGATCCAAATCGCTCCGCTTTGATCGCTTTGTTGCATTATGTAGATGGCGAGAAGCGATATATCATCGCTCCGCAGGGAATTAAAAAAGGCGATGTCGTCTCGACATAGCGATGAGCCTCCATTTAAAATCGGCTGCTGCATGAGACTTAAGTTCATGCCCATCGGATCGGTCGTTCACAATATCGAGATGGTTCCTGGCAAAGGCGCGCAAATTTGTCCGTTCCGCCGGTTTGTCAGCACAATTGGTTGGCTCGAAGCAATGGCTATGCGACGCTTCGCATGCCGTCCGGAGAAATGCGCTTGATCAATGAAGATTGCCGAGCGACGTTCGGCGCGGTTTCGAATGCCGAGCATAATTTGCGCGTCATCGGAAAAGCAGGGCGCTCTCGCTGGATGGGGATTCGTCCGACGGTTCGCGGCGTGCAATGAACCCAGTCGACCACCCACACGGGGGCGGCGAAGGCCGAGGAAAAGGAAATAATCCTCAGACGCCTTGGGCGCAATTTACGAAGGGATACCGCACCCGCTCGAAGAAAAAAACTAGAAAATGGGTCGTAAAGGAACGTAGGTAATATATGGGAAGATCATTAAAAAAAGGGCCCTTTGTAGATCATCATCTTCGGGCCAAAGTGACAAGCGCACATCAGGAAGGTGCGAAAAAAGCGGTAAAGACTTGGTCTCGCCGCTCGATGATCGTTCCTGAAATGGTGGGCCATACGTTCGACGTCCATAATGGGAAGAAATTTATTTCGGTTTACGTATCGGAAAATATGGTCGGCCATCGCTTAGGAGAGTTTTCTCCTACGAGAACCTTTAAAGGACACCCGAAGAAAACCGCAGCAGCTACTGCTGCCGCCGCAACGACTTAAAGTAGGTTGAATTATGCAATTTGCTAAAGCCTGCACGAAATATGTGCGCATCAGTCCTCGTAAGGCTCGATATGCTGCGGATTTGATTCGGGGGCTTTCCGTAGAAAAAGCCTCTCTCCAGTTGCTATATTCGAAGCTCCGAGGCGGACGTCTTTTAAAGAAAACATTGGATAGCGCTGTTGCAAATGCTGAAACGCAAATGGATGCACGTCGCGAATCGTTGAAAGTTCATGAAGTGCGCGTCGATCCGGGTCCTATCTTGAGAAGGGCTAAGCCGCGCAGCCGCGGATCTTCCGTGCCGGTGAATAAGCGGACGAGCCATTTTACGATTGTTTTAACGGCGGCACAAGGTTAAAGGAGACAGCGAACATGGGACAAAAAGTATCGCCGATTGGATTCCGCTTCGTGCGCCGCAAAAAGTGGCTCTCCAATTGGTATGCGAATAAGCAAGAATTCGGACAGATCTGATCGGAGAAGATAAAAAAATTCGCGAATATCTGGTGACCAAGCCCGCTTGCCAAGGCGCATCTCGATTTCAGATCAAACGCATGAGCGGCAAGATCGAAGTAACGATCTTTACTGCCAGACCCGGGCTTGTCATCGGAAAAAAGGCGCTGAAATCGATATTCTGAAAAATGAACTGCGAAAACTGACCGGCAAAGAAGTCTGGATCGAAGTCGAGGAAATCAAACGCCCTGATCTCGATGCGAAACTGGTTGCTGACGGAATTGCGAAACAGCTTGAGCGCCGGATTCCTTTCAGACGGATTCTGAAAAAAACGATGCAAACGTCGATGGATGCAGGCGCGGCTGGTATTAAAGTCCAGATTTCTGGACGTATCGGCGGCGCGGAAATCGCTCGCGTTGAATGGTATAAAGAAGGACGTATTCCTCTGCATACGATGCGCGCAGATATTGATTATGCGACTGGGCGAGCTGAAACGACCTATGGATCGATCGGCGTAAAAGTGTGGATTAACCGCGGCGAAGAAGTCATGCGCATCGCCAAAACCTGCTATCGGGAGCGTTAATCATGGCATTGATGCCTAGTACGAACGAAATTTAGAAAACAGCAAAAAGGCTCTATGTCAGGCTTGACCAAAGGCGGAGCATTCGTCGAATTCGGCGAATTCGGAATGCAGTCGTTTGGATCGAGGATGGATTACAGGCCAGCAAATCGAAGCTTGCCGCGTGACGATTACTCGATTTTTTAGCCGTAAAGGAAAGTGTGGATTCGGATTTTCCCAGATAAGCCGGTTTCTAAAAAGCCAGCTGAAACGCGAATGGGTACAGGGAAAGGCGCTCCCGATCATTGGGTGGCCTGCGTAAAACCAGGACGAATTCTATTTGAAGTAGCCAACGTAACTCGCGAAGAGGCGCAAGAAGCGCTTCGTTTAGCTGCTGCAAAGCTGCCTCTGCGCACCAAATTCGTCGATAGAGTGGAGACGGTATAAGTATGGCAAAAGAAACAAAAGAAAAAATCAGATCGATCCGAAGATGAATTGAAAGCCCAAGCGGATCTCTGATCGAGAAATGTTTGCGTTGCGCAATGAACTCGCAATGCAGCGCAAGCTTGAAAAACCGCACCTATTAAAGGCAAAGCGCCATGAGCGAGCCAGGCTTTTGACCATCATGACGCAAAATCGGAGAAAGGCGAAATGAATATATCTGAAAGAGGAACCCGCAAAGAAAAATCGGCGTTGTCATCTCCAATAAGATGACAATACCGTGACGGTTCAAGTGACCCGCAAAATGCGGCATGAAAAGTATGGAAAAGTCATCGAGCGTTCGAAGAAATTTTATGCTCATGACGATACGCAATGCGCTGCAAATCGGGCAGACAAGTGCGTATTATGGAAATGCGCCCCCTGTCCAAGCTGAAGCGATGGCGGGTGGTTGAAGTCCTGTAATTGTAGAGAGGCTGAAAGTATATGATTCAACAAGAAACCGATCTGGAAGTCGCTGACAATACAGGGGCCAAAAGAGTTCGATGCTTTAAAGTTCTGGGCGGAACAAGACGCCGATATGCGCGAGTAGGCGATATCATCGTCTGTTCGATTAAAGAAGCGGATACCAAAGGCGCTGTGAAGAAAGGCGAAGTTGTGAAAGCAGTGGTGGTTCGAACGAAAGGATACATTCGTAGATCCGATGGATCTCTTCTCCGATTTTATGACAATAGCTGTGTCATTATCGATGATAAAAATAATCCGCGGGGAACGCGGATTTTTGGTCCGATTGCGCGCGAAGTGCGCGATGGCGGATTCGTCAAGATCAGTTCTCTAGCCCCTGAAGTGATTTGAGGTAAATGATGAGCAAATGGATTAGAAAAGGCGATCGCGTATTAGTCATTGCCGGCAATGACAAGGGCAAAGCAGGAGAAGTGTTATCCCGCAGCGAAGATCGAGTGCATTGTCCAAGGCGTCAACATTCGAAAGAAGCACATGAAGCCGAACGCAGGAGACCCAAGGCGGGCGCATCGTCGAAATGGAAGTGCCCATCCATATTTCGAATGTATGCCTCTGCGATAAAGAAAATCAGCCTATAAGGCTGCAGAGTAAAAGGAGAAAAATGGTGAGCGAGATCTCGTATATCGCGACGGCAAGAAAGATGTCGTTTATCGCTCCGTGAAGAAAACCAGCATAGGTACCATGTCCAGACTCCAGAAAAAATTTAAAGAGCAAGTGCTCCCAGAGCTACAAGCTCGCCATCGAGCAGCGATGCGCGATGGAGCTGCCGAGGCTGAAGAAAATCGTGATCAGCATGGGGCTTTCGGAAGCTCTCAAAGATAAAAATGCAATTCAGGATCACGGAAAAGAGCTCGCTGCTGCTTTCGGGGCAAAAACCTGTAGTGACCCGCGCCAAGAAAGGCGATTTCGAATTTCAAATTGCGCGAAGATCAGTCGATCGGCTTGATGGTGACGATGCGCGGCAAGAGGATGTATCGATTTTCTCGATCGTTTTTGCAATATCGTTGCGCCTCGCATCCGCGACTTTCGAGGATTTAATAAAAAAGGCGATGGCCGAGGAAATTATAGTTTCGGCATCGACGACCAACAGATCTTCCCGGAAATCAACCTCGATGAAGTAAAACGTCAGCAGGGCATGAATATCACCCTCGTGACAACAGCAACAAACGACGGTGATTGCATTGAATTGCTCACACTGCTCGGGTTTCCGTTTAAGTAAGAGGAATTAAATATGGCTTTCAATGACCCTATTGCAGAAATGCTGACAAAATTGCGGAATGCAAAAGATGCGCAGCATCGCTACGTCGATCTGAGTACCAGTAAAATCAAGATTCAAATCCTCGAGATCTTGAAAGAGAATGGATTCATCGAGAATTTCCTGGTGAGCGAAGAAAATCACAAGATCCGCGTCTTTTTGCGGTATATGAAAAATCGCCAGCCAATCCTTAGCGGACTGAAGCGCGTTTCGACTCCCGGATGGCGCAAATATATCGGATATAAAGATATGCCTTGCGTATTTAACGGAATGGGGATTGCGATTGTATCGACATGCAAAGGGATCGTCGATGGAGAAACCGCCCGCAATTTGAAAGTCGGCGGCGAATTATTGTGTACGATTTGGTAAGGCAAGAGGAAACGAAGATGTCTAGACTTGGAAAACTACCCATTGCGCTTCCAAAAGGCGTAGAGGTGAAGCAATCGAAAGAAGGCCTCGTTCACGTAAAGGGTCCTAAGGGAACCATGGAATTCCAGCTCCCCGTTGGATTGAAGGCAAGAATTGAAGGATCCGCTGTATTCATCGACCGCGATGACGACTTCTGAGGCGCCGAAAGCGCTCCATGGCCTTTATTGGGCGATGATCAAGAACGCCGTGATCGGAGTGAATGAACAGTTTGAGAAAAAGCTATCGCTCATCGGAGTCGGATATCGAGCAGCCGTCGCCGGAACCCGCCTCGATTTGCAGCTCGGATTTTCGCATCCCACGTTCCTTGAGATTCCCAAGACAATCACAGTTGCAGTCGACAAGGGTATCCTCATCAGCATCAAAGGCGCCGATAAACATGAGGTAGGCCAATTTGCGGCTGCCGTTCGTTCGATCAAACCTCCCGAGCCTTATAAAGGGAAAGGGATTCGTTACGAAGACGAGTTTGTCCGCAAGAAAGAAGGAAAGGCAGCTAAAGGGAAATAATCATGGATAATTCGCAAAAGAAAAAAAGAATTTCGCGGCTCGCTCGTAGCATTTCGAGTCAGAAAAAAGGTTCGAGGAACGGCCGTGAAGCCAAGGCTTTCCGTATCGAAGAGCAACCGCCACATTTATGCCCAGTTGATCGATGATGAAAACCGAGTGACTTTGGGCGGCATCGGAACCCTGTCAAAAGCCGACAAAACCAAAGCCGGCAAATCGAAGGAATCCGCTCGTATGATCGGATCGCAAATCGCTCAGATCGCAAAAGAAAAAAATATCGACACAGTTGTGTTCGATCGCGGTCGTTTTAAATTTCATGGAATCATTGCTGAACTGGCCAACGCAGCACGCGAAGCCGGATTGCAATTTTAATTGAGGAAGTACATGGCCAAGGAAATGGAAAGAAAACGCCAGGAAGATTTCGGAACGGAATTCGAAGAAAAGACCCTTTATATCAACCGTTGCTCAAAAGTCGTCAAAGGCGGTCGAAAATTTAGCTTTTCCGCTCTGATCCTCGTCGGAGATGGACAAGGGCATGTCGGCTACGGATTTGCCAAGGCGAATGAAGTGTCCGATGCGATCCGCAAAGGCGGCGAAGCAGCTCGGAAAAATATCTACACGATCGAAATGGAAGGCACGTACGATTCCCCATGATATTTATGTCGAATGGGACGGGGCGAAAGTGCTTTTGAAGCCAGCTCCCGAAGGAACCGGGATTGTCGCTGGGTCGAAAATGCGATCGATCCTAGAGCTCGGCGGAGTGAAGAATGTGATTGCAAAAAGTCTTGGTTCCAGCAATCCGCTCAACCAGGTGAAGGCGACTTTTAAAGCCATCTCGCCAACTGAGAAATCGTGAAAAACGCCTTGCTGAACGAAAAGGGGCATAAGCCATGTTGTCATCTATCCGTATTAAAAAATACATCGCGTCCTAAGAAGAAAATACAACGCGTCGGACGAGGCATAGGCTCGAGACGTGGAAAAACTTCCTGCCGCGGCGTCAAAGGAGACGGCTGTCGCAGAGGGTATACCCGCCGTTTTGGATATGAAGGCGGACAAGTGCCTTTGTATCGCAAATTGCCGGTGCGCGGATTTACACGGGGCCGCTTTGACAAACCTTCATATGCGATTTCCTTGGGCAAGATCGAAGCTGCTTTTGATGACAGGCGAAACTGTCAATTACGAATCGCTGCGCGAAAGAGGCCTCGTGCCTCGAAAGCTTCCTGGGGGGATTAAAATCCTCGGGTCCGGAGAGCTGATGAAGAAAGTCAAAATTGAAGCCCATGCGTTTTCCGAAGGCGCTAAGCAAAAACTGGATGCCAATAAGATCCAGTATCAAGTCATCCAAGCCTGAACAAATCGAAGGGCGATATGATAGATGCCATCCGCCGCGTGTTCTCGATCCCAGAGCTGCGAGCGAAGATTTTCTTCACTTTGAGCTTGCTGGCCGTATGCCGCATCGGTGCGTATATCTCCGTTCCAGGAATTAATGCAGATGTCGCGATCACCCTGTTTAAATATGCGACCGGAGGCGGTCAGAATTTATTTCAGCTCGTCGATATTTTTTCCGGCGGCGCATTTGCGCAGATGACGGTATTCGCCCTCGGCGTCATGCCCTATATTTCAGCATCGATTATTCTGCAGGTGTTGATTACTCTGATTCCTTCTTTGCAGCGGGAAATTCGCGAAAGCCCCGATCAAGGTCGCCGCAAACTGTCCAAATGGACGCGGCTGGCCACTTTGTGCTGGCTCTTTTCCAGTCCGGCTCTGTATGCGAAATATGCCGTTCAGCATGAACGAATCGCAGTCCTGGCATCGTCGTATCCGGATCTTCTCGATGTTCAGATGTTCGGCTTTCCATGGCTGTTTTATCTGACCTTTATGGCTACCATGACGGCAGGAACCTTCTCCTCATGTGGATCGGCGAGCAGATCACTGAAAAAGGGATTGGCAACGGCATCAGCCTGATCATCGCGGTCGGCATTTTCTCTTCTCTGCCCATGACGATCGGATCGATCATTAAGCAACTGAATCTGGAATCCCAGGAAGCCGGGCAACTTAGCTTTGCCACCTTGGTCGTTTTGTGCGCGCTGTTCGTCTTGATCATCATCGGCACGATTTTAGTCGATTCAGGGCCAGCGCAGAATTCCTCTCCAATATGCGCGGCGCATCGTAGGCCGCCATGAAGTGCAAGGGGGCAATTCCCATATTCCGCTTAAAATCAACTATGCCGGCGTGATTCCCGTGATTTTCGCCGCATCCGTCCTGATGTTTCCTGCGACGATTGGACAGTTTTTGGGCCGCAATAGCTGGTTTGGACAGTTATCGAGCTACTCGCTCCAGGAACTTGGGTCTATTTACTCCTCTACGTTCTGTTAATTTTATTTTTTACTTACTTTTGGACCGCGACCCAGTTTAAGCCGGAGCAGATCGCATCCGATATGAAAAACAATGGAGCGTTTATTCCAGGCATCCGCCAAGGAAAACCGACCCAGGATTTCTTGGAAGCAGACCATGAGCCGGATTACCTTGCAGGAGCTGTATTTCTTGCGATCATTGCGATTCTTCCGACTTTGGTCGGGCGATTGATGGGAGTAGATGCGCGGATCAGCCAATTTTTTGGAGGAACTTCCTTGTTGATCTTGGTCGGGGTGATCCTCGACACGACCAAACAGATTGAGTCTCATCTACTTATGAAGCGATATGACGGATTTATGAAAAAAGGTCGCCTAAGGGGACGTTAAAAGTTTGTCAGTTAACAAGTTCATGTGTTATTTTAGACTGAAGCAAATTTAAGGAAAAAGCATGCCTAGAGTCATCGGTATTGATATCCCAGGGAATAAACGATTAGAAGTGGCCCTGACCTATATCTACGGATCGGACGGACAGCTCTCGAACCAAATCATCGAAAAGCTGGGTTTGGATAAAGATATGCGCGCGCAGAACCTGACGGAAGATGACATTGCGAAAATCAACGCAGTCCTCCAGAGCAGACTATGTCGTCGAGGGAGATTTGCGACGGCAGATTCAAAATAACATTAAGCGATTGATCGGTATCAATTGCTATCGCGGGATGCGCCATCGCTTGGGACTGCCGGTACGCGGCCAGCGAACCCGCACGAATTCCCGCACCCGTAAGGGCAAGCGCAAAACCGTTGCGAACAAGAAAGATTTAATGATCGATAGAGGAGATTAGAGCCTTGGCAAAGCAAGAACAGAAAGCGCCGCCGAAAAAAGCTGGCGTCCGCGTTAAAAAGAAGATTCAACGAACTGTTCCGGCTGGGATTGCCCATGTGAAAGCTACATTCAATAACACGATTGTCAGCATCACCGACTTGGCGGGCAATGTTGGTGGCGTGGTCTTCTGCTGGGAAGTCGAATTTTTCCGGATCGCGAAAATCTTCGGCATTTGCGGCGACAGTCGCTGCACAAAATGCAGCTCGCGAAGCGATGGATGTGGGAATGAAAGAATGCGAAGTGAATTTGAACGGTCCGGGCGCAGGGCGCGAATCAGCCGTCCGCGGACTGCAGAGCGCAGGACTTGCGATTACGATCATCCGCGACTGCACTCCTGTTCCGCATAACGGATGCCGGGCTCGGAAACGTCGACGCGTGTAATACGAAACATTGAGAGGAGTCCCAACATGGTAGTCAAGTATGGCAAATTCGAAATGCCGGAAAAGATCAAGATAGACGAAGCCAGCCAAACCGCAACATTTGCCCGATTCGTGGTCGAGCCCTTTGAAAAGGGATTCGGACATACGATCGGCAATACGCTCCGCAGAGATGATGCTGGCCTCTCTAGAGGCTCCTGCGATTTTGTCGGTTCGGATCGAGGGAGTTTCCCATGAGTACATGGCGATCGAGGGCATCATCGAGGACATGACTCATATCATCTTGAACATCAAAGGGTTCCTTGCTCCGAAAGCTGAGCACCAATCCGGAGTTCTCTCCTAGAGAATCAAGCAGTTTCGCGCGTTCTCGAAATTACGGATGACATGATCGAAAAAGGCGGCGGCGAATATAAAGTCGTGCGTAAAAGACCTCTTTGCCGATTCCGATTATTCGAATTGTGAATCCCGACCACCATTTGTTCACCGTGACTAAGCCGATGACTCGGCGTGTCGATTTGAAAGTCACAAATGGACGTGGATATGTTCCTTCCGAGCGCCATGCCTTCGATAAGATGAACGATGAAATCGTCATCGATTCCGCGTTTTCTCCGGTTCGGCTGGTCAATTACTACGTCGAAAATACAAGGGTCGGACAAGACACGGACTTCGATCGTTTGAATCATCGAAGTGACGACCGATGGGCGAGTTACCCCGATCGAAGCCCTCGACATTCGCATCGCAAATTTCAATTCAGCACCTGCAGGTATTCGAAGGCATTAAAACGCATGCGATCGTATTCGATAAAGGCGAAATGGCAACGAATCGCGACCGCGATGAACTGCTGCAAAAGCTCGCGCTGAAAATCAATGAAATCGAACTCTCTGTCCGCTCGACGAATTGCCTCGCGCATGCAAGCATCGAAACGATCGGAGAACTGGTTGTCATGCCGGAATCCGACATGCTGCGCTTCCGAAATTTCGGCAAAAAATCGCTGACCGAAATCAAGCAGAAACTCGACGAACTCGGATTGTCCTTGGGAATGGATCTCGCAAAATACGGAATCAACCGCGAGAACATCAAGGCTATTATTCAAACTTATCTACAAGAAAAAACTGGAAACGTTGACGTATGAGACACGCGAAGCATACTTTCAAAGTTGGCCGAACCGGCTCGCATCGCCGCAGTATGATCGCCAACATGTTGAAATCCCTCATTGAAAATGGGCGCATTGCGACCACGGTTGTGAAAGCGAAAGAGCTTCGCCGCCATGCGGATCGCATGATTACGATGGCCAAAAAGAACACCTTGGCTTCGAAGCGGAATGCGATTTCGAAGCTCCATGTCGCATTTAATCCTTTGACGAGCCAAGAGGCTCGAAAAGTGAAATCCGGCGACAAGAGCGCATTTGGCCGCGACCGGATTGTGGTCGATAAACTATTCGGGGAACTCCGCGAACGGTTCGCAGACCGTCCAGGGGGATATACCCGGATTATCAAGACCCAAGACCGGATCGGCGATGGCGCGTCTTTGTGCTACGTCGAGTACGTAAAATAGTTGATTCTCAAGATTTAAGAATGCCCAAATGAGCTGAAAAATTCGCTCATTTGGGTCTTTTTCCAATGCCTCAAAGAGGTTCTTTACAAGGAGAGGAAAATTCGCTATCTTGAGGAAAAACGGGGGGCTTTATGAAGGTTCGGGTAGCAATTAATGGTTTTGGTCGCATCGGCCGAATGGTCGCTCGTATTATTCAAAGCAAATCCAATATCGAGCTGGTCGCGGTCAATGATTTGGTTCCCGAAGACAATCTCGCCTATCTCCTCAAGCACGATACAGTTCATGGCCGATATCCGAAAGAAATCAAATCGGAACCCGGCGCAATCATCGTCGACAAGCATAAAATCCTCGTCCTAGGAGAAAAAGAGCCCGAAAAACTCCCTTGGAAAAAACTCAATATCGACTATGTCATCGAATCGACCGGCCGATTTACGAAGAAAGACGAAGCTGCGCTCCATCTGAAAGCAGGGGCGAAGCGGGTCTTGATTACTGCGCCCGGCAAAGACGACATGCCCACCTATGTCGTGGGAGTCAACCACAAGCTTTACAATCCCAAAGCGGACACCGTGCTCTGCAATGCATCGTGCACCACGAATTGTCTCGCCCCCCTGTGCAAAGTTCTCCTCGAGCATTTCGGCATCGAGGAAGGGCTGATGACAACAGTGCATTCCCTAACAGCGAGCCAGCCGACAGTCGACGGTCCTTCGAAAAAGGATTGGCGCGGCGGTCGAGCGGCAGGGTATAACATTATTCCGGCTTCTACCGGAGCGGCCAAGGCAGTTGCGCTTTGCCTGCCCGAGCTGAAAGGGAAATTGACTGGGATGGCATTCCGCGTTCCAACGCCAGATGTGTCGGTCGTCGATTTGACGGTTCGGTTGGCCAAGGACGCGACTTACGAAGAAATTACACGCGCCCTTGAGAATGCCGCCCAGGGAGAACTGAAGAGGAATCCTCGCCGTCACAGACGAGCAAGTGGTCTCCTCTGATTTCATCGGAACAACGTATTCCTGCATTTTCGATAAGACAGCAGGGATCGCGCTGAACCGTCGTTTTTATAAACTGGTCGCATGGTACGACAATGAAATGGGCTATTCCCACCGCGTTGTCGACATGCTTGAATATATGGCATCGAAAGAGTGAAGAAACATTCTCGGTACGGGATTCGATTGCAGGATCCGCTCGGCGCAGCGCTAGAGCGGTTCGAATTCGCCTGTCCCGATATTTCCGGGGATGTTCTATCCGATCGCAACCGCGACCTACTTGATCAACCATTCAATTACGGAAACCTCAGTGAATTTTACTCGAGAACCTATCGTCGAGACAGTGATTACACCCCGAGAAGGGTGTCAATTGCTGCTCCGAAACAGCAAAGGAAACGGCCCTGAAGAATTTTTTGTCGACGCAGTCGAAGTCGTTTCATTTGGACATTCATTATTCTTCCGTTCCCTAGAACGCCCCAGATCTTTTTTAGTCCCTATGAGCGACTACGAAGTATTGGAACAGAAGGAAACTCGCATGGCTCTAAAAAATCCAGGCAGCGAGCGTTCGATTAAAATCGGCGGGGGACGCGATATGCCGATTCGTTCACAACCGGCTCGCGAGCCTTCTGAAGAAGTCGCAGCGCCTCGTTCCGAAGCGCCCGGCGAGTCATTTCCGCAGCAGGCCCAGCAGCAACAGCCTGGGGATCGGTTCGACAAAAAACGGGATCGACGCCGTTCCCGCAGACGCCGAGGCGGCGGTTCGTTCGAGTCTCGCCCGCAGGAAGGCGGAGCTCCTTCTGAAGGACAGCCCGAAACTTTCCAAAACGCACCCACACAGAACGGAGGTGAGAGAGACGTCGAGGGACAGGCCCCATCGTTTATCTCGAAATTATTTCCTCCTCCCCCAACGCTTATTAAAGAGACTCTCAGCCGCTATAAAACCACCGAAGAAGGAGTGGTAATCGAGGAAAAGCCTTCTTTTTCCGAAGACGCGTTCGAGAAATCTCCCGAGGAATCTAAAGATCAAAGCTCCGACGACGATACGAAGTTCGAAGACTGATTTTTTCAAGAGCCCGCTTTGGGCGGGCTCTCGATATCCAATTGTTTTTCCTTCCGAACCTATCCCAGTAACGAGCTTCTAACTCAGTTCCTCTTTGGAGATTTTGATTGGAAGCACAGGACAGAGGTAAACTGCGGTTAGCCAAAATATAAAGCTGGTTAGGTAAACATGAGCGTGATTAAAAAACGTCCAAATAGCAGCTTTTTCCCATCCATAGGTTAGATTGCATAAAAAATTCATCAGCGGCATCCGGATGATTTCTCCTTTGATTCCCAAGGAGAAAAAGGCGAAAATCGATGCTTTGATAAATGAGTTTTTAGATGGCGCTAAATTTCCAATGAGGTAATAAATACAAACTCCAAATGCCGTTGGGACGATGCTCGTCAAGTATGCGCAAAATACGATCATTCTGCTGTATTCAGGATTTGGCAATGGGATGTCGGGATTTATTAAATTATTTAAATAATGGCAGCCCTTCATAATAAAAATGTGGGCGCTTAAGGAGATGATCGCGGTGACCAAAATACACTGGATCAATTTTTTTAAGTCCGAATTCATCGGCGCTCCATTTTCCAAATTCAATAAAGCATACTGGGATGCGATCTTAAAGCGAAAGTGGCTTCGGTATATCTCGCGTGAATCTCCGTCGATTTTATGAGCGGTTCGGCAGCTTGGGAAAGGGTAAATCGATCTCGAGCTCTTGAACGGAACTCCCTTTCCGATTATGATTTTTCCCTTATCCGCTCGGATGGTGGAACGGTAGACACTGGGGACTTAAAATCCCTTGGCTGAATAAGCCGTGCAGGTTCGACTCCTGTTCCGAGCAATTTTTTTCTTAAAAAATTGAGAGGAAAGCAAGCCGACAATTCGGCTTGCGTCGGAGTCGAAGTGAAGCCACCTACGGGGGCGAACCGGCTCTCGGGGAACCGCGAGAGGACTTTCAGAAAAAATTAAAAGGAAGCGTTATGAAACACAAAATTCTAGGAACGCTCATTGCGATTGTCTCCGCTATGGCGAGTGCTGGCTTTGCAAATGTGGTGAGTTCAGACGAGGAGAATTCTATGGCGAATGTTAAGACGATGCGGAAACCCGCTGCGATTATCATCGGGATCGAATGCCGAACCTCTAATCATCCCGAGGCAGGTCCGCAGGATATTCCAAAGCTTTGGCAAAAATTCTATCAGGAAGGGATTGCTGCAAAAATTCCAAATAAAATCTCAGATGAGGTCATCGCATTGTACTGCGATTACGAAGGAGATTATACCCTGCCGTATTCGATTGTCATCGGCTGCCCCGTCAGTTCCGCAGAGGTGATTCCAGAAGGAATGGTGGCGAAAACAATCCCTGCATCGACATTTGCGGTCTTTGAAACGACCGAAGATTTTCCGAAAAGCTTGATCGACACATGGGTTCGCATTTGGAAGTCGGGGATGAAGCGGACTTACAGCGGAGATTACGAGCTCTACGGGAAGCAATTCGCAGAGGGCGTTTCCAAAAAAGTAGACGTTCTGGTTGCGATCGAAAACTGATTGCGGAGAGGAGTCGATAGCGAACGGGCTCCTCTTGCCGTTAGAACGGCTTATTTAGGCGCATCGAGGTAAAATGAGCATACAGCCCGACATTGCAAAGACATCCAGTCCAGCAAAACATATAGAGCGTAAAGCGGAAGTAAAGGTCACCGAAGCGGTTTCTTCAGATGGGGCAAGAGTAGTTATCATAGGATACGACCCCAGCGATAAGATGGTTTTTCAATTGATTGGAAAAGGGTTTAAGCCCCGCGAGACGTTGACTTTTGTTTCCACATCGGCTCGAGAAGTGATTTACAGCCCGATCCAAGCCGATGAAAAAGGCGATCTGCCTGCGATGGGGCTCGCGCCGGCAGTGATAGGAAAAGAGGGGGGCGTTTGCCACATCGATCTATTGCGCAAAGAGGATTCTCTCCATCTTAAGTTTCCATGGGGCAAAGACGGATTGCAAAAGTGAATCCTTTCGTAGGCGATCCCGGGCTTGGTTCTCAAACCGATTCAAAGGAGGGTGTATGGAGCTAGATGAAATGTCGACAGAAACCATCCAATTCGTGGATTTTCTCAAAGTCGATATCCGAGTGGGAACGATTGTGGGGATCGCCGATTATCCCGAGGCTCGCAACCCATCTTATAAACTCGAGATCGATTTCGGAGCTTTCGGCAAAAAGAGATCTTCAGCTCAGATCGTCCATCGCTACCTCAAGGAAGATCTCTTGGGGAAACAAGTGATCGCGGTTCTCAATCTCCCCCCTAAACAGGTCGGAAAATTCACTTCCGAAGTCTTGATCCTTGGATTGCCCGACGAACAGGGAAAGGTCGTTCTCCTCGAACCGACGGCAACCGTTCCCAATGGCGCAAGGCTGTTTTAAATCATGGAGAAAAAAGTCCGAGTCGGCGTAGGAGTTGCGATCGCCCGAGACGGCATGCTCTTATTGGGTCTTCGAACCGGCGCGCATGGACAGGATACATGGTGTTTCCCCGGAGGACATTTGGAATTCGGAGAGACTCCCGAAGAATGCGCGATCCGCGAGACGCGAGAAGAAACGGGTCTGATCTTGTCCGATGTGAAAAGAGGCCCGTGGGTCGACGACTTTTTTGAAGAGGCCGATGCGCATTATATCACGCTGTTTATGTCTGGCCGTTGCGAAAGAGGCGAAGCGGAGGTCAAAGAACCGGATAAATGCAGAATGTGGAAATGGTTCGATCACATGGACTTGCCGTTCCCCTTGTTCTTGCCGATACGCACCTTTTTAAAGAGAGGCTATCGCTTCGAGGATTATTCGATGGGGCGGATGTGATAGATGGATTCCACTTGGTCGATATTCGAGACGCAGCAATTCAGATCTTTCAAGGTTCCCGCGGCTAGGTCATAGACCCATCCGTGCACCCATAGAGGCTGGCTCCTCGCCCATGCGCCTTGTACGATCGTCGTATGGCAGATGTTGAGCACTTGCTGCATGACATTGAGTTCGACGAGGCGGTTATAGCGTTTTTTTGAATCCGCAATGCCTTCGAGTTCATCTTTAAAACGGGCGTGAACATCCCGGATATTTCTAAGCCAATTGTCCACAAGTCCTAAGCTATGATCTTCCATGGCGGCTTTGACCCCGCTGCACCCATAATGCCCGCACACGATCACATGCTGGATTTTCAGAAGGTCGACGGCGTATTCGAGGACGGACAAACAGTTGAAATCCGTATGGGGAAATAAATTGGCGACATTGCGATGCACGAAGAGCTCGCCCGGTTCAAGCCCGACGATTTCATTCGCAGGAACCCGGCTGTCGGAACATCCAATCCATAGATAGAGAGGATCTTGGGCATCCGCCATCCGCTGGAAATACTGCGGATCTTTGCCCAGTTTGCTCGCAACCCATTCCTGATTGTTCTGGAATAAAATCTTTAGCTTTTTCATAGATTCCATTCTACCAGATTTGAGGTTTCAAAAAAAGAGATTAGAGCTTTGCCATGATTATGAGAATGGCTGCAAAGTAAGGCTTTTATTGGTTTTCAGTTCTTTTAAGCATCAAAACCGACCAAAGCCTTGCCGTGCTCTAAGGGGGTTCTAGTTTTTATTTAGTTAAGATAGTAAAAATTTATTTGCAAACCATGGGGGTTTTAGATAGAAGAAAAAACGAAGCGTTACTCTTGGAGGGGTATGAGTATTAAGAAAATTATTGCGATTGTGATTTTAGTCGTCGGCCTCATAGCCATTGGCTATGCCGTCTATAATATGAAACGCCTTGCAAATGCTAGAGGTACAATTCAGTCTGTCGAGAAATTGGCAGGTCCTTATGGGCAAAAACCGGTTGGGAAAATGATCGGCAACGCCGTAGACGCGAGATTGCACAAATACGACCAGCAAGTCATGTTGCTTCTCATTGGGGGCATCGTGTTGGCGGTAGTCGGCGGCGGGATTCTGATCATCGATCGCAAAAGATAGTCAAACCGAGCTGCGCTCGTGAAAGAGTGGCTGCAAAGCGGGGAACATCGCTTTGCAGTCGCCTTTGGGAAAGGGATTATGCATCTATTTCAAATCTGTCTGTTTTTTTTATCCGTAGCATTACTGGTCTATTTGATGGCGACGATCATCTGGCCAGAGAAGCTTTAGTATGCAAACGATCGATTGGATTCAGTTCGTCCTTTTTTGCGCATTGCTTGTGTTCACCGCAAAGATATTAGGCGGATATCTCTGCAAGGTATTGGATCCGGAAGGAAAAACATGGATGGATCCCGTGCTAAAACCGGTGGAAAACCTCTTCTATCGAATCTGCCGCGTCGATCCGCTTGCGGAACAAAACTGGATCTCTTATTTGACAGCGCTCCTCGTTTTTTCTTTCGTTGCCCTTGGGTTTACCTATGCGGTGATAGCGGCGCAAAGCTGGCTTCCACTTAACCCGCAGGGATTTGAAGCGCCGTCTTGGGATTTGAACCTCAATACGTCGGTCAGCTTTGTGACGAATACCAATTGGCAGAGCTACGTGGGGGAAAAGACGATGTCGTACTTTTCCCAGATGGGAGCCCTGTCGGTGCAGAATTTTGTATCCGCAGCAGTGGGCATGGCGTCGGCGGCGGCTTTTGTCAGGGGGATTGCCCGCAAAAGCGGTTCGACGCTGGGGAGTTTTTGGACGGATCTGATCCGCGTTACTTTATATGTGCTTCTGCCGATCAGCATTGTGGGTGCTGCGATCTTCATCGCTCAAGGAGTGCCTCAGAATTTCAGCTCCTATGTTCAAGTCGAAACGTTGGAAGGCGGACAGCAGGTGATCGCCCAGGGGCCGATTGCCTCTCAGGAAGTGATCAAATTGCTGGGGACGAATGGAGGCGGTTTCATGGGGGCGAATTCAGCTCACCCATATGAAAATCCGACGCCTTTCACCAGTTTTTTTCAAATGTTTTTGATCTTGGCGATCCCGGCAGCTCAGATCTGTTATTTCGGGCGTACGATCGGAGACGTCAAGCACGGTTGGTATTTGTTCGGCGCTCTTGGGATCGGATTTGTCGCCGGCGTGGTCATCTGCGCCTGGTGCGAATCGCAGCCGAATCCAGATTGGGCTTCATTGGGGATCTTCGGCGGAAATTGGGAAGGAAAAGACCTGAGATTCGGATTGTTCGGCTCTGCATTCTACTCCTGTGTGACGACGACGGGAAATTGCGGTTCCGCAGGATGTGCGATGGACTCTCTCTCTCCGATCGGAGGGCTGATTCCCATGCTCAACATGCAGCTGCAGGACGTGATCTTCGGGGGGATAGGGACTGGGTTATCGAGTACTCTGATCCACGTGTTTTTGGCGATTTTCCTCGCGGGGCTGGTCATCGGGCGCACTCCGGAATATCTGGGGAAAAAGATCGATGGGTTCGACATCAAGATGACGATCTTGGGAATCTTGTTTTTCGCGGTTCTGGTGCACGCGCTGGCCTGCTGGGCTTGTTTGACCGATTGGGGACTTGCGGCTGTGGGAAATCCGGGACCTCATGGATTTAGCGAGATCCTCTATGCCTATACATCGGCTTCGGTGAATAACGGAAGCGCATTCGGGGGGCTTTCGGCAAATGCACTCGAATATAACCTGACCCTTGCGGCAGGGATGTGGTTGGGCAGATTTGTAGGGATAGCCATCATATTGGCGTTGGCGGGGTCTTTCGTCCAAAAGAAAATCTACAACCAAAGCGAGGCGTCGTTTCCCGTTTCGTCGCCGATCTTTATGGTGTTATTTATCTTGGTCGTGGTTTTGATGGGCGCTCTTACCTTTCTTCCCGCCCTTGCCATCGGACCTATTTTAGAGCAGTGCGCAATGCTCAAGGGAAAGTTCTTCTAATGGAAAAAAATACTACGGCGTTTTCAAAGGGGATGTTGCTAAAAGCATTCTGGGATTCCTTGCGGAAACTCAATCCATTCGCTCTCGTTCGAAATCCGGTCATGTTCATCACGGAGATCGGAGCGATCATCTGCCTCTTGGAATGGATTTTTCTGGCAGAAGCGCATCATGCGTTTTACATGCAGGTGATGATCTGGCTGTGGCTTACGGTATTATTTGCCAACTTTGCCGAATCTGTAGCTGAAGCTCGCAATCAAGCCCAGGCCGATTCCCTGCGCAAACAACGAGTCGATACGAAGGCGAATCTCCGGCAGCCGAACGGGGAATTTCTCTCCATCAGCTGGACGCAACTGAAGAAAAACGACGTGATCAAAGTCTCGGCGGGAGAGACGATTCCCTGCGATGGCGAGATCATTGAGGGAATGGCATCGATCGACGAATCGTCGGTAACCGGCGAATCGGCTCCGGTCGTTCGCGCAGTCGGCACGGATGAAAGTTCCGTAACGGGAGGGACGAGGCTGGTTTCCGATCAGCTCCTCATCCGAGTCTCTTCGGAAGCGGGCCATAGCTTTTTAGATCGAATGATCAACCTCATCGAAAAAACGAAGCGCCAGAAGTCGGCCAACGAGATCGCCTTGATGATTCTATTGTCGGGATTGACGTTCATCTTTTTAGTCGTCGTAGTGGCGATTCAGATCTTTGGGCAATACTTCCCTGTCGATTTTTCAGTCACTATGCTAGTGGCTTTGCTCATTTGTTTGATTCCGACGACGATCGCCGGATTGCTCAGCGCGATCGGGATCGCGGGGATCAATCGGCTGATGAAAGAAAACGTATTGGCGATGAGCGGGCAGGCTGTGGAATCGGCAGGCGACATCAATTTGATCCTCATCGACAAGACGGGGACGATCACCGTGGGGCATCGGCATGCCTCGGACTTCGCCGTGGCAAAAGAATCCAATATCGGAGAGTTTATCCGGGCGGCCTATTTATCCTCGCTAGAAGATCAGACGGCGGAAGGCCGCAGCATCCTGGCGTTTTTCAAGGAAAGGCACCCGGAATCCATTCCGCAGCCCGTCTCGAATTACGAGTTTGTCCCGTTCAAGGCGGAGACGCGCATGAGCGGCGCCAATATCGGCCGCGAAAAGCTGCGCAAGGGAGCTGTCGACGCAGTGGAAAAAATGACGGGGCGCCCGCTTCCGGAAGAGATTCGAATCGCAGTTCGCTCCTGTTCCGAGCAAGGGGGGACGCCTCTCATCGTGGCCGATGAGAAAAAGATTTTGGGGGCGATTTTTCTCAAAGACAAGTTGAAAGAGGGGTTGTCCGATCTCTTCTCGCGATTCCGATCGATGGGAATCCGCACGCTGATGATGACGGGGGACAACCCGATCACAGCGGCCACGATCGCCAAAGAGGCCGGCGTAGACGATTTTTTGGCCGAAGTATCTCCGGAGCAGAAACTGGCGACGGTCATCAAAATGCAAAAAGAAGGCTATTTGGTCGCGATGACGGGAGACGGCGTCAACGACGCTCCAGCGCTGGCTCAAGCCGATGTCGGCGTGGCGATGAATTCGGGAACGCAAGCGGCGAAAGAGGCCGGAAATATGATCGATCTCGATTCGAATCCGACGAAGCTGTTCCAAATTATCGAGATCGGCAAGCAGATGCTGATGACTCGGGGAGCTTTGACTACTTTTTCAGTGGCCAACGACATATCGAAATACTTTGCGATCATGCCGGCTCTTTTGATCCCTGTCTTTCCGGAGGTCGGCTCGTTTAACTTGATGAGGCTGCATACTCCGCAGAGCGCGGTGCTGAGCGCGGTGATTTTCAACGCAATCGTCATTCCGATGCTGGTCCCTCTGGCTTTTAAAGGGGTGAAGATCATCCCCGACAAGGCCATTGTCATTTTGCGAAGAAACCTGATCGTCTACGGCCTCGGAGGGCTGACCTTTCCTTTCATCGGAATTAAACTCATCGATATGTTGATCCACGGATTGGGGATTTTATGAAGATAGCTATTCGTTCCATCGTCCTGATGGTTTTGTTTACGCTGCTTTTAGGAGTCGCTTATCCACTCTTCATGGCCGGCGTGGGCAGGGTACTGTTTTCCCGCCAGGCCAAGGGATCTCTAGTCGCTGGCCAGAGCGGGTGGATCGGGTCGAATTTGATCGGCCAGAAATTTACATCTGAAAAGTATTTCCATCCGCGGCCGTCCTCTGCGGGCGACGATGGGTATGATGCGCAAAGTTCGGGAGCGAGCAATCTCGGGCCGACTTCAAAGAAATTGATCGATCAGATCGCCGAAAGAAGCCGTCTCTATCGGGAGATCAACCATCTGGCTTCGGATGTCCTCATTCCTGCCGATGCGGTCACCGGATCGGGCAGCGGACTCGACCCTCATATCAGCGTGCCGAATGCAAATCTTCAGGCGGATCGGATAGCTTCGAGCCGAGGGATATCCAAAGACCGAGTCGCGGAGTTGATCGCTGAAGCCACGGAGCAGCCCATGCTTTGGTGTATGGGGGAAGCTCGCGTGAATGTCCTTAAGCTTAATTTAGCTTTGGATCGAGAAAAACGGCAGTGAGCTGTTGGAAATCTAAGCTGGCAGTAGTGTTTTTCATGTCGAGCTGCACTGTAGAGGGGAGTGCGCTCGCAGAGGAGCCGCCTGTCCCGTGGCTTACGGGGTCTTTGATTGCGCCAACGGGAACAGTGGTTCCTGCAGGGCGAGCCTCAGAGCAATTATACGCATATTGCACGACCTTCAATGGCGAATACGATGGCGATTGGAATCGGCATGCCAAACCCACATTGGCGTCGGCGGGTTTGTTATCGATTTCCGCCATCGGTTTGACAAGTTGGATGGATCTCCGGGTGAATTTGCAGGCTTTTGAAAACATGAGCCAGGGCGCCTCTTCTTTTTGTTTTGGGGATATTCCCGTCGGATTTGATTTTCAGCTTTATCCGGCAAATGCAAAGGGATGGTTCCCAGGAATTTTATTGCGAGTGCAGGAAACGTTTCCCACCGGGGCATACCAACATTTACATGCGGGAAAAAGGGAACCGATATCGGCGGGAAAGGAAGTTATTCGACAACGGGCAATCTAGTTTTTTATAAAGTGTATCACATCGGCGGGTTCGAATTTGTCAGCATTACGTTGAGTCTCGCCTATTCCTACGCGACTTCGGTCCATGTAGCCGGATTTAATGCATATGGCGGAGGATTCCGGACAAAGGGTGTGATTCATCCGGTTCATGAAATTACAGCCATTTTCAGCTTTGAATACGAATTGACCAGAAATTGGGTCTTTGCATTCGACAATGTCTATATACAGTTTTCGAGCGTTGAATTTTCTGGGGAACGAGGGCTCAGCGCTTCCGGAAGTTCGGCCCAAGTGGGCAATCCGTCTTCTGCACAGCTCAGTTTTGCTCCGGCTCTCGAATACAATTTTAGTGCGGATTTCGGGATCATCGGCGGGATATGGTTTGCTGCCGCGGGAAGAAACGCTCCGAGTTTTTGGAGTGCGGCCGTCAATTTCAGCTACATGTTTTAAAATTTCATCAACGTTTGCTGCATGAAGAGCCTATTGAGACTGCGGCCTCGTATTACAACGCTCTCTCAACTATGAGCGCTGAAAAACTCGACGGTTTTTTTCCATGCGCGGCTGTGCGCGGCTGCATTGCCGGCTGGAGTTCCTCCAAAAGAAAACCAAAGGCCGGTTGGAAGATGGAGAAAGCTCGAGCGGGATGTCGGAAGGCTCGGGAGGGAAAAGAGATGCCCGGCATCGAGATAGCCGATCTGCTCGTAAGGAGTTTCAGATGCATGCGCATAGAGCCTGTTCTGGATTTGCTCGCAGAACCAGGAAGAGGGCCAGGTCTTATCGTCTTCTCCGAAGAGGCTCAGGATCGGACAGCGGATGTTTTCTACGGCAATCGCGAATGGAAGATGGGCTTGGGGTTCTTTTAAAATAGCCTGGAAGAGAGCTGCCACATCGATCGGATCTTCGGCCCTTCTTCCCTTGTCGGATTCAAAAGGGCGGGGAGCAAACGGCGCATGCGGGATCGGATGGCCTCGATGCGTCCATGCGGCCAGCGAGGGGTGGGAGAAGCTGCCCCAGGCGATCGAGGAGGGGACGTGTACGGCCAGGGATCTCAAAGCGCCGGGGAACAGAGAGGCAAATAATAATCCGAATTCCGCCCCTCTCGAGACGCCGAGCAGGTGGATGCGCTTTGGATCGACCGCGGGATGTCCGCTTAAAAAATCGAAGGCCGTTTTGAGGTATTCGAGGGGAATTGCTTCGAGCTTTCGGGGCAAGTGTCCGATGCCGAAATAAGCGATCGCGAGCGATGCGAAGCCTTTCGACGCGAGCAGGCGCGCGCGGGTCTCCGGAATCCCTCCGCTGGCGCCTCCGAGGATGAGAATGGCCGGCAAGGGGGTAGAAGAGACGGGGAGAAACAGAGTCGCCGCCAGCCCTTGTTCGGAAATTTCGATGCGACGGATGCCATCGCCCTCTTTTCTTCTCTCGACGATCTGGGTACAGGCGATAGTTCCGCCGATTTCGAGCTGAACCTGTGCGAACAAGCTTCCGGGCGGAGAGGCAAAGACGCCGACATTGTTTTCGATCGGTTCCATCGACCAAAGGAGGCCGAGGGGATCGATGCCTTCATAAGTGCCTGCGATCGGGGCTCGATCCGATAGGTCGAGGCTGCCGGCTTGATCCGCTTGAAATGTAGCCCAGGATTTCCAGGTTTTCCGTTGCGCGTCGAGAGTCGAGCAGATCAGCTTGACCGCCGCGCCGGGAGGAAGACCCTCGACTGTCAGGCGAAGGGGCTCGTTTAAAAGAGCCGGGGGGCATTTGATCTGCATGTGCTGTAGGGGGTTCTTCAAACATCCTGACACGCAGAGGCGATTCGCCGCAAGATCTACTTCTCTTGGATTTCTCGGTGTGCTACGTTGCGAAAAGAGATGGGGGTGCCATGGTTCAGTTAGATCGATTCATCCGGAAATCAGTGCGCTCGCTATTTTTCATGCAGATGTTTTCCACGCTCGGCTTCAGCGTTCTTTATTCCACATTGGCGCTTTATATCACGAAAGGTCTTGGCCTTGAAGACTCCTTTGCGATGGCGTTCACGGGGAGCTTCATGGCGTTCAACTATACTTTGCACGTACTTGGAGGCTACATCGGCGGGCGGCTCCTTAGCTATCGAGCGCTATTTATCATCGGGATGCTTTTACAAGCAGCCGGGTGTGCGATCGCGGCCTACCCCGAGGAGTCCCTTCTGATCGCAGGGACGGCCTGTTTTTTGACGGGGTGCGGTCTGAATGTGGTGTGCATCAATTGCATGCTGACCGGTCTATTTGAGCCGAACGATCATCGGCGCGAATCGGCTTTTTTCTGGAACTATAGCGGAATGAACGTCGGGTTTTTTCTCGGGTTTACCGCGAGCGGGATCCTGCAGATCCGCCAAGATTACCAACTCCTTTTTTTTATCGCCTCTGCGGGGAGTTTAGTTTCCGCGGCTATCGCATGGATGCAATGGAATCATCTCCCCGATCGAAATACCGCCTATAGCCAAAAGTCTCTCAGTGAAAAAAAACAAAAAAGCGGCATCGCAGTCATTTTGATCGCATGCCTTTGCGTAGCGCTTTATTGGCTGCTCGAACATCCGGTTCTCGCAAGCCGCCTGGTTTTGGTCTCCGGAGTCGCGATCGCCGGCTTATTTGTCTGGTTCGCTTATTCAGAACCGAATCGCGAGGCTTCGCGTAAACTGTGGGCTTTTCTGGTGTTGACGGGGGCATCTTTTATCTTTTGGATTTTATACCAGATGGCGCCGATGAGCCTTTCGTTATTTTTCGACCGGAATGTCGATAGGGTCGTATGGGGCGTCACAATCCCTCCTCAATGGATGATGAACATAAACACGTTTGTAATTGTGTTTGGAGGGCCAGTCATGGCTCGCATCAATCATTGGCTGAGAACCCGAGGGCATGCGATTTCCATTCCCGGACAATTTTCGGCAGCGCTATTTTTGATCGGAGGATCCTTTTTGCTCTTGCCCTTGGGAATTTATTTTGCCGATGCTGCAGGACTCAGCGCGATTGGATGGCTGATGGGCTGCTATTTCTTCACGACGGTGGGAGAGCTTTGTATTTCACCGGTCGGCTATGCGATGATTGGAAATCTCATTGGAGCGGAGAAGCAGGGGATCGCCATGGGCGCATGGATGATGTCCACTGGAGTCGCAGCTGTGATTGCCGAAATCTTTTCTACCCAATCCCTGGGACCTGAAGGGATCGTCGACCCGCTAGTGACCAATCCTTATTTCAGCAAAACGTTTTTCACATTGGGTCTTTTCGCCATTCTGGGCGGAATCGCAATGTGCCTATTGATCCGCCTTGTGCGCAAATGGATCCGCATGCCTTCCTCTCAGAAGGAAGAAACGCCCGCTCCCTATAATGCACCGCAGGATTAGGAAAAAAACTCTCTTTGGATCTTGCGAATTTTCTCTGCTAATCCGCTGGTCAAATAAAGGCGCCGGCGAGGCCAAGCTATTTATCTCCTATCCTAAATGCATTTTTACCCAAGGACGCGAGAAGGATCGAATTTTTAGAGCCGATCTTTTTCCATCTTTGGGATCGAAAATCAACTCAAAAATCCCATAAAATCGACAGAAGCTCATCGACGCCCGTCTTGCGAAAAAATCAAAAACAAAGTAGAACATGCGCCAATTTTTTGGAGGGCATATGGTGCAAGCGGTCGCTGCGAAAGAGAGGGTATTGAGTTTCGAAACGATTGCGATCGCGCCGATTGTAAAATTGGCGCAGGCTGTGGCAAAGATAGCCGATCAAACGCTTTCTTTTTTCCGTTATTTCATCAACTATCGATCGACGATTCCAGCTATTTTTTGGGGAGAAATTGCATTCGCTTGTTTCTTTAGTTCTCCTAAGACGGCTTTGCAAATCATAGGGATGTTCGCCGGAGCGTATAGCGCGCTGTATTTTTTGCATGCAACATGGAATTCTTTTCAACATGTGAAGCTGTCTCAACAGCAATAGAAGCTCATATTTTGGACTCGCTTTGAAGGAGGCGAAGCGCTCACCACCCGAACGTATAAGAGACGGTGATGATCCCCGATGCGAATTTCGGCGTATTCCTTCCGTAGACGTCGAACCAGGCTCCGGCGACGACGCTGAAGTTCGGGTTCGGGTTGTATTCGATAGCGGGAGCTAGGCTGAACTGATCATTCGAGCCTCCTCCGACAGTGGCAGGCGTGCCGTCGAGCGCAGTCCCTGGATTTCCCGAAAATTTAGTCCGGTCGGCCCATGTATAGACGAAGTCGTTGGCGAAGACCCAATTCTGCGTAAAGCTGTATTCGAATGCGAAATCAAGGGCCGAGGAATTGCCAGGCCGCACAGTGCCTCTGGCATGACGCCCTCCGCCATAGGCATTAAACCCTTCCACGCGAATCGTCGTGGGCACGGTATACGTATACGAAAAACGCAAATTCATAGGGTGCTTATACGACCAAAAGAAGATCTTGCTCGCCCGGATGCCGAAAGATTGCTTATAGCAGCCGCTTCCCGTGGCGTCGAGTCCGAGTTTGTGCGGATTGAGATGCTCATAGCGCCCCGATGGGAATGATTCCGAAAAGGACAGCTTGACGGCGGGGAGCGAGAGGCTCTCTTTGATGAGCGCGATCCCTAAACTCACGGACATATCCCCATATCCGCCGCTGGATTGGTCTTTTTCCCAGTTCGCAAAACCCTGAGCGAGGATCGACATGTCGAGCCAGCTCGTAATTCCGAATTGAAAGTTGAGTTGAGGATTGCAGGAGACCAGGTTAGGGGTCTCGATAGAATGGCGCTCTCGATCCCAGGCTCCGTAATTCGTCGTGACGAACAAATAGGGCTGGATGCCCGCGGTTCCGGCCGGCATCGTGGAGCCACCGCCGGTGATCAAAGGCCCTGCATACCAGGGGTTGAACATCTCTTGAGCGTGTTTAAACAGCGTTTCGTCTTCGTCGAGTTCCTCTTGGATCTCCGCCGGCGTTTTGTGAGCCGGCTCTGGCATTTGCGCTAGGGCATGAGAAGCTAGAAACAAATAGGCGCTAAGCGAAATGAACGAGAAATAGCAATTCATAAAAACCCGAAGCATTTAAAGCCTCTCTCTTAGTTTCTATTCACAAAATCTTTTGTTTTTGGCAAGCAGAAGAAAAGATCGGAGCAAAAGCCAATGTCGTCGATTGAAGATCCCAAAGGAGGAAATTATCCGATCAGCCATCGCGATGCGAAGCTCTACCGCCAGGAATACCGACAGGGGCTCGACCTCTTTCAGAGGGCTTTGGACGAGTATGAGAAAGCCGACGAGATCCACAAAAAGGATGCATTTCGGGAAGTCATGGATCGGGCGCTCCGCGTGTTGAATGAAACCGCAAGAGAACTCAAGCGGCCGGATCTTTTAAATTGCAACGACAAATTGTCTCAGGATTTTGCGAACTATCAGGAACAGCCGGAGAAAGATCTGGACAAAACACTGCGCAAGGACCTCAAGGATGCTAAAAAAGCGATTGATTGACAGGATTGTTAACCCGCTGCTCCTTCAACCAATTCTTCTAGAGCTGTCTTGGAATTTTTGATCTTCCGCTCGAAAACGGGCGGAAGATCGCGCGAACAAGCCCGCTTAGGGCTTTGAAAAAAAAACGGCGACTTTCTCGAGAAAGTGCTTTCTCTGAGGATGATTCCCCGGGGATTCCGACCCTTCAAAAGATCGGAGCAGTTCTTTTTGCTTTTCCGTGAGTTTGACGGGAGTTTCGATCGAAATCCGAACGAGAAGATCTCCTCGGCCTTGGCCATGGACGTTTGGAAATCCCTTCCCGCTGATGCGGAGGACTTTTCCGCTCTGGGTTCCTTCCGCAATCGAGACCCGAACCGTTTCTCCCAAAGGCGCAGGAACGTCTTTCTTGCATCCGAGAGCCGCTTCGGGAAACGTGAGAGGCAGGTCGATGAGAATGTCGTCGCCTTGGCGTTGGAAGATCGGGTGCGATTCCACGTTGATCGCCACGAACAGATCGCCCGAAGGGCCTCCTGCATGGCCGGCATCGCCATAGCCGTTCATCTTCAGGGTCATGCCGCTGTCGACCCCGGCTGGGATGCGGATCTTAATGTGCTGCTTGTCCTTGACGCGTCCCGCGCCGCCACAGGTTTTGCAGGGATCGGTGATCATTTTTCCGGCCCCTTGGCATTGCGGACAGGTGCTCGCCATGCTGAAAAAGCCGCGATTTTGGAAGATCTGTCCTTTTCCCTGACAAGCGGAGCAGGTCTTGATCGCCTGCTTGGATTTCGCGCCGCTGCCGTTGCATGCGCCGCATTCGACGAGATTGGAAATGGCGATCTCCTTATCGACGCCTTTGGCCGCTTCTTCAAAGCTGACCGTGATGGAGACTTTTTTGCTGGCTCCGGGCTGCCCGCCGCCTTCTCCCGTATCGAATCCTCCGAAAAACGATTCGAAGACGCCGTTTCCTCTGCCTCCAAATGCGCCCATGAACGTGCGCAGAGCCTCGTCGACCGATGAAAATCCGCCTCCGCCTCCAAATCCGCCTCCGCTCGCTGCGCCTTTCAGCCCTTCTTCTCCGTATTGATCGTAAATGCGCCGGCGATTGTCGTCGCTCAGGACGTCATAGGCTTCGGAAACATCTTTAAATTGCGCTTCGGCTTTTGCATCTCCGGGGTTTCGATCCGGATGGCATTCGAGAGCTTTTTTTCTATAGGCCTTTTTTATATCTTCAGGCGAAGCGTCGCGCGAAATATTTAAGATATCGTAATAATTTTTCATATTTGATTAGGGGGTAATTTCGACCTGGATTTTTCCGATGACATCAAACCCAGGCCTTTCGTTACCCAAAAGGTAGCAGAAGAATGGATTTTTTCTCAAGAGAGATTAGCAAATGAAAATCATAGACTGCTAATACCCGCGGCGCAATGCTGTCTTCGTCCGTTTAGTCGCAGCTTTCGACTTAGCTCTGCTTTTTACAGAGGGCTTATCGTAGAAGCGATGAGCTTTGGCGGCTTTCATGATCCCTTCTTTATCGAGTTTTTTCTTGAGTGCGCGGAGGGCTTTATCGATCGGCTCGCCGATACGGACTTTAACGCTTGGCATTTCCTACCTGGGTTGTTTGGGTTGCGCCGGCGGCTCGAAAGCCGGGTTGGCATGGAGTTATGCCCTTTATTTTAAGGGAGACAGGGGCTTTCATTCAACTAGTACGTGATTTTCTGTGTTTTTTGGTCTTTTCGGCTCAGGGGGAACGGACAAATAAGAGAGAGGCGAAGGGTCCAGCGGAGAGAAGGGGCGCATGCGGTTCAGTTCTGTGCATCTGCCGGCGAGAAAATGAGGATCGAGATGCGCCTGTTCGATTGTGCGGCCTCGGAGATTTTTGCCGTATTTTTTCGGGTTCATCGGAGACGAAGCGGGTGTCCAGGGGAAGATATTCGGCTTCTCGCAGGGAGAGGAGGGAGGGGGATTGAGAAAAGAAGTTCGGACGGAGTCCGCCGGCCTTCGAGGCGGTAAAAACCTCCCATATGCGCATCGCGTAGGACGGAGAAATCGCCGATTTCCATGGGGAATAGGGGCTCTAGGCTGCAAAAATAGACGAGGTTGGCGTCTTCCCGAAGGCAAGCGCTTTGGCCATGCGATGCTCCCACGCGGATCCCCGTGTAAGATCCGGGACCTCTGCCGACTGCTATGAAATCGAGGGGAAAAGGAGCATGGGCCTCGAGCAGGCGCTGGACGTGCAAACCGAGGGATTTGGAAAGAGGGCTTCCCCCTTCAAAAGTCATATGGGCGGTCGGATGCTCATTTCTGCAGAGAATCAGGATTCCGATCCTCCCGCTTGTCTCTAAAATTAAACCTTGCATAGGCCATCTAGGCATACCCTAAAATTGCAATTTAATTCGCTTAGAATCAGACTGTTTTCTAATTTTTCTGCGCGATCAAAGTCTCTCTTGCTTTTTGAGCGGATATCGAGATATTCAAAATATATGAAGCCGTTTTTTAAAGCGGCGGCGATGGAGATTTAGTCTATGACGATGGATGATGAAACAATAGCCGATGTCTCCGAAGTATGGAATTTTCCAGAAGGAACGGCTGAAATCGTAGCAAAAAAGACAGCAGGGCCGTGGTCCCCGGGTTTTCATTTCCGGATCAGCTCTATATCCTCCCTCTGAATCGGCGCCCTTTTTTTCCGGGCATGGCGGCTCCGGTCGTCATCGAACCCGGCGCTTATTACGAAGTATTGAAGATCGTCGCAAAAACCGATCACAAATGCCTGGGATTATTCCTGACTCAGCGAAGAAGAAGCCAATATCTACAAGATCGGCATGGACGATTTATATCAGGTCGGCGTCGTGGCGCGGATTTTGCGCATCATTCCGATGGAGCAAGGCGGCGCGCAGGTCGTTCTCAACATGGAAAAGCGCGTCGTCATCGAAAAACCGGTCAAGAATAAATATCTCTGCGCGAAAGTCAGATATCACGACGATACGCCGCTTGGAGAGTCTCTCTCGCGAGCTGAAGGCGTATTCGATCAGCATCATCACGACGATTAAAGAACTGTTGAAACTCAATCCGCTTTTCAAAGAGGAGCTGCAGATTTTTCTTGGGCCATTCCGATTTCACAGAGCCGGGACGGCTGGCCGATTTCGCCGTCGCGCTGACGACTGCGACGAGAGAAGAATTGCAGCAGGTCCTCGAGACATTTGACATCCAAGAGCGGATCGACAAAGCGCTGCTGCTGCTGAAAAAAGAGCTCGATATCAGCAAACTGCAAAGCACCATCAACCAGAGGATCGAAGCGACGATTTCCAAAACCCAGCGGGAATTTTTCCTGCGCGAACAGCTCAAGGCGATCAAAAAAGAGCTGGGGATGGAAAAGGAAGACAAGGCGCTCGACATGGAGAAATTCGAAGAGCGGCTCAAGCAGCGCAAAGTTCCCGAAACGGTGATGAAAGTGATCCGGGAAGAAATGGAAAAGCTCTCTTCGCTCGAAGTGCAATCGGCCGAATATGGCGTCTGCAGGAACTACTCGATTGGCTGACGATCGTTCCTTGGGGAATGTACAGCAAAGAAACGCACGATCTCAAGAAAGCGGAGAAAATCCTTGAAGAAGACCACTATGGCCTCAAGGATATCAAAGAGCGAATTCTCGAATTCATCGGCGTGGGCAAGCTGACGGGCGGCGTAAAGGGGAGCATCATTTGCCTGGTCGGCCCTCCGGGCGTTGGAAAGACGAGCATCGGCAAAAGCGTCGCCCGTGCGCTGAATCGCAAGTTCTATCGATTTTCCGTCGGCGGAATGAGGGATGAGGCTGAGATCAAAGGGCACCGCCGCACGTATATCGGCGCGATGCCTGGCAAAATGATCCAGGCGTTGAAAACGACTCAGACGATGAATCCGGTCATCATGCTCGACGAGGTCGACAAGATGGGATCGAGCTATCACGGCGATCCGGCATCCGCATTGCTCGAAGTGCTCGATCCGGAGCAGAACAAGCGATTTCCTCGATCACTATCTCGACGTTCCATGCGATCTGTCGAACGTGCTGTTCATCGTGACGGCAAACGTCTCGATACGATTCCCGAGCCGCTGAAGGACCGGATGGAAATGCTGCGGCTGTCTGGATATATCCAAGCGGAAAAAATCGAAATCGCCCATAAGTATCTCGTGCCCCGCAACCGCAAAGCTCATGGGGCTGAAAGCGAGCGATGTGTCTTTTACAAAAGGCTCGCTCGCCCAGATCATCAACGGCTATGCGAGGGAAGCGGGCGTGCGCAGCCTGGAGAACAATCATCAAGAAGATCCTGCGCAAAGTCGCCGTGAAATATGCGCGCCTTTCAGATCTCGGCGGAAAGAAGGCGAAGCGAACGAAGACGCTGATCTCGGATAAAAATTTGACGGAATATCTCGGGAAACCGATTTTTACCACCGACCGCTATTACAAGAAAAATCCAATCGGGGTTTGCACGGGACTGGCCTGGACCTCTTTGGGCGGCGCGACGCTCTACATCGAATCGGTCGTCTATCCCTCCGACAAGACGGACATGAAGCTCACCGGGCAGGCCGGCGACGTGATGAAAGAATCGGCGCAAATCGCCTGGACCTATGTGCATAGCCGATCGGGTGAATATGCCCCGGGGATTCCCTTCTTTGAAAAATCCCAAGTCCACATCCATATTCCCGAAGGAGCGACGCCCAAAGACGGCCCGTCCGCCGGGATCACGATGGTCACTTCCTTGCTGTCTTTGTTGCTCAAGGAGCCGGTGAGGGAGAATCTGGGGATGACCGGAGAGCTGACTCTGACCGGCCGCGTTCTGCCGATCGGAGGGCTCAAAGAAAAACTGATCGCCGCAAGGCGCTCGGGGATCAGAACCTTGATCTTTCCGAAGGAAAATCTACGGGACTACGACGAACTTCCCGACTATTTGAAAAAAGGACTCGAGGTGCATTTCGTCGAGTATTACGATGAAGTGTTCAAAATCGCGTTTCCAAAATTAAAAACCGCTCATCCAACCCATGAAACAGTGCATGTCAAACCCAGCGTGGCTTCAAAAAAAGTTCGTCGATCCGCGCGAGCTTGAGGCGTTCTCTGCCTCGCTGCGAGCGGGGAAGAAGACGATCGCTACGCTCAACGGCTCCTTCGACTTGCTCCATGCAGGTCATTTATTTATGATCCACGAGGCTTCCCGGCAGGCCGATTGTTTGATCGTCGCGCTGAATTCCGACGAGTCGATCCATAGCTATAAAAGTCCGCTTCGGCCCATCATTCCCTTGCAGCAGCGGCTCGAGATGATGGCGGCATTGGAGTTTGTCAGCTATGTGACCTATTTCCATGAGACGGATCCTTGCTCTTTATTGCAAAAGATCCGGCCGGATGTCCATGTGAATGGCGCTGAATATGGGGCGGAGTGCGTCGAAGCTCCGACCGTTCGAGCCTTGGGAGCGAGGCTTCATTTAGTCCGGAGAATCGAAGGATTATCCACCAGTGCAATCGTAGAAAAGATCAAGCAATGCGTTTAATCGGAACTGTACTCAACGAATCCTATGCGAAGCGGCTCTCGGCGTATTTCGACCGCCAAAAGATTTCGCATCGCTGCGAGGCCGTCCTCGATCCTTCTCGCGGTTCGGTTTCCTATCAGCTTTGGGTAACTGATGAAGATCAGCTCGATCAGGCCCATGCGATGATGGTCCGCTTCCAGGAAAATCCAGGAGATCCCCTCTACAATATCCCCATCGAACAACTCGGTTCCGAAGAGAAAAAAGACGAGCCTCCGCGCCCTCCTGTCATGCGATCTCTTTGCCTGGCGACTTGGCTTTTTTTGATCCTTTGCATCGGTGTTTATGGGATCAACTGGGTGCAGGCGAAGGTTCTCGAAAAAACCCTGTCGCAAGAGGCTCCGCGAATTACTCCGGTCGAAGAAAAACTATTTTTCGACCTCCCCCGAGCTGTCGAAGAGATCGACGCCTTGGCCCGCAAGACCGCCGATTCGGCCGAAGCTCAGCGGGAATTTCAGACCAAGGCCGAGGCGTGGCTCTCTATGCCTCGATGGGAAGGGGTGTACTCCTGGCTCGTCTTGGAGATCAAGACGGGCAATGGCTCTGCTGCAGTAGGACCGATGTTTGTGAAAATCGGACAGGGAGAAGTGTGGCGCCTATTTTCCCCGTGTATTTTGCATCGCGATTTCCTCCACATTCTCTTCAACCTGATCTGGCTTTGGGCGCTTGGGCGTCCGATCGAAGAGAGAATTGGGTTTTGGCGCACGCTTGCGCTTGCGTTAACCGCAGGGGTTTTCAGCAATTGCATCCAATATCTCGCGAGCGGATTTTATTTCATGGGCTATTCCGGGGTGATCATGGCCTTTGCAGGGTTTATTTGGATGCGCGAAAAAATCGCTCCCTGGGAAGGTTATCCGATCCATAAGTCCACCCTCAGGTTTTTGGCGATTTTTGTCTTCGGCATGCTGGCATTGCAGCTGGCCGCATTTGCGGTTCAAATCGCCTCTAATGCGGAATTTTCCGTGCCGATCGCAAACGCGGCCCATATCAGCGGATTGATTCTCGGCGCAGTATTGGGACGGATGGCCTTTTTTAAACGGAGCGTGCGATGAGCGTGCGCGACATCACCATTCTAGGCTGTTCGAGTCAGCAGCCCACCCGCTTTCGCAACCACGGAGCTTATCTCGTGCGCTGGAACGACGAGGGGCTTCTCTTCGATCCGGGCGAGGGAACTCAGCGCCAGTTTATCTTTGCTGAAATCGCGCCTCCGGTCGTATCGAGAATTTTCATCAGCCATTTCCATGGGGATCATTGCCTCGGCCTCGGCTCGATGCTCATGCGGCTCAACCTCGATAAAGTATCTCATCCGATCCATTGCTATTATCCGGCGAGCGGCAAGAAGAATTTCGACAGGCTCCGCTATGGCTGCGTCTATCGAGAACAGATCCAGGTCGTCGAGCATCCTGTAAAAACGGAAGGGCTGGTGGAGGACGACGGAAAATTTCGGATCGAAGCGGCCTTTCTCGAACATGGCGTCGAAAATATCGCCTGGCGGATCACCGAACCCGATACGGTAAAATTCCGCAAAGAAGCGCTCAAGGAATTCGGCGTCGACGGCCCCGCCGTGCGCAAGCTCGAAGAAAAAGGTTCGCTGATCATCGATGGAAAAACCGTGAGGCTCGAAGACGTCAGTTATCGCCGTCCCGGAGACGCTCTAGCCTATGTAGTCGATACCCGCCCATGCCCTCAGGCCGTGGAGATTTCCCGTGGAGCGAAAGTGCTCATTTGCGAAAGCACGTATTTGGACGCCGACCGTGATCTGGCTCATGAATACATGCACATGACCGCCAAGCAAGCTGCGGAACTAGCCCGCGATGCCGGGGTGCAGCAACTGATCATCACGCATTTTTCAGCTCGTTACCGCGATCCGGAAGAGCTCGGGATCGAGGCTCGGGCGGTATTCCCCAATACGGTTGTCGCCGAAGACCTCAAGAAGATCCCATTTCCCCGCTAGATTCTTTATAAACTTTTTTGAATTCCGCAGTGTTTTGTATATATCTTGTTATTTTTCATTAGAAGGAGAACCTGCCCACAACTGGAATCTGGAAAAAAACCCGAGTTTCGGATTAAGGGAAACGGTGCTTTTACTTGATTCTTCGGATGCTTCTGGGGACTCAATAGAGTTTTAGTTTTGAAAGGATCTCATGGCAAAGCTTGGAATATTCTGTATTTCTGAGGAATGCGAGTGTTTTTTCCGGGTCGTGGGTGGCATAATAGCCAAGGATCAGTAAAGCCGTTATCTTTGGTTTTCTTGGGTCGGTTTGCAAATCATTCACGGCACTCCATAGGTCATATTGTCCCATTGTTCGGAATCCAGGTTCCAAGAATTTCCTAAATTTTAAACCTTCCGATCCTTCCTTTTTCAAGCCGTTAAGCAGAGGGGTCAGTATTCCGTACGCTTTAATAAAATCCGGCTGTTTTGTCATTTCATTGATTAATCGCATAGCCTTGTCAAAAATTTCCTTGTCAAGGGATGTAAGCGATGGGTTGGGGTTTTGGACGATCATTTGTAGCCGATTTAATATGACTTTCTCTCGATGAAAATCCGAGGGGTGGCATGAAGAGCTTAGACGAGCAGTTGGAGAATTCGTTAAAAAGTTGCCAAGCTCACCGCAAGAGATATCCGAGTTAGTTGGCCGATCAAGGCGAGTCTGCCCTAGGGAACAGCTGCTCATAAAAATCCTCATCTTAGAACGAGTTATCAATTTAAATCTTACAGAGCTTTTTGCAAACGAAAAAAACAATTAACTTAATTAGTTGTTGTTCGAAAATATAACGGATCGTGTTAAAGAATTAAGTGTTGAGAATAAAGATTTGTTTTTGAAGACCCCTTTCATTAGAAGGAAAATCTGCCCCCAACTGGGCTCTGGAAAAGAACCCGAGTTTCGGATTATGGGAAACGGTGCTTTTACTTGATTCTTCGGATGCTTCTGGGGACTCAATAGAGTTTTAGTTTTGAAAGGATCTCATGGCAAAGCTTGGAATATTCTGTATTTCTGAGGAATGCGAGTGTTTTTTCCGGGTCGTGGGTGGCATAATAGCCAAGGATCAGTAAAGCCGTTATCTTTGGTTTTCTTGGGTCGGTTTCCAAATCATTCACGGCACTCCAGAGGTCGTGTTGTCCTCGTTCTCGAAATATAGGTTCCAAGCCGTTCCTAATCACTAAATGAACAGCCGCTTCTTCGGGTGTTGGTCGGGGAAGCAGCAGGTTTAATGTTCGTCGCGCCTTAGTAAAATCTGGTTGTTTTTCCATTTCATTGATCAATCGCGTCGCTTTGTCAAAAATTTCCTTATCAAGAGAGGTCAGCGATGGATTGGGGTTTTGAACGATCATTTGTAGCCGATTGAATATGACTTTCTCTCGACAAAAATCGGAGGAACGGTATGCAGAACTTAGACGAGCAGTTGGAGAACCCGTTAAAAAGTTGCCAAGCTCACCGCAAGAGATATCCGAGTTAGTTGGCCGATCAAGGCGAGTCTGCCCTAGGGAACAGCTGCTCATAAAAATCCTCATCGTAGAACGAGTTATCAATTTAAATCTTACAGAGCTTTTTGTAAACGAAAAACAATTAACTTAATTAGTTGTTGTCCGAAAATATAATTGATCGTGTTAAAGAATTAAGTGTTGAGAATAAAGATTTGTTTTTCAAAACTCCTTTCGTTAGAAGGAAAATCTGCCCTCAACTGGAATCTGGAAAAGAACCCGAGTTTCGGATTATGGGAAGGAGTATTTTTACCTGATTCTGCAGATGCTTCTGGGTGGGTCAATAGAGTTTTAGTTCTGAAAGAATCTTATGGCAAAGCTCGGAATATTCTGTATTTCTCTTGATGAATGCGAGTGTTTTTTCCGGGTCGTTGGTGGCATAATAACCTAGGATCAGCAAAACCGTTATCTTTGGTTTTCTTGGGTCGGTTTCCAAATCATTCACAGCCCTCCATAGACCGTATTCTTTCGTATCTTGGAATCCAGATTCCAAGCGTTTCCTAAACTTTAAACCGCGCTGTTGTTCGATTATCGAGCTGCGAAGTAGCAAATTCAGAGCTCCTTGCGCTTGAGTAAAATCGGACTGTGCTGTCATTTCATTGATCAATCGCGTCGCTTTATCAAAAATTTCCTTGTCAAGGGATGTAAGCGATGGGTTGGGGTTTTGAACGATCATTTGCAGTCGATTTAATATGACTTTCTCTCGACAAAAATCAGAGGAACGGCATGCAGAACTTAGACGGATAGTTGGAGAACCCGTTAAAAAGTTGCCAAACTCATCGTAAGAGATATCCGAGTTGGTCGACCGATCAAGGCGACTCTGCCTGACGGAACAGCTGCTCATAAAAATCCTCATCTAAGAATGAATTATTAATTTAAATTTTATAGGGTTTTTTGTAAACAGTCAATAATTAAAATTATTTGTTTACAGGCTGTTTGTTCTTGATTTAATTTTATTTATTATATACAATATTATATATATTTAATCGAGGTTTTTGTGAGCTTTTGTTTTGTGGAGTTGTTAGTTGATTTAAAATTGCAGGTCTCTGAGTATCCAGATCGTCTTAAAAAAATATCAGATCGTGTTAAAGAATTAAGCGATGAGAATAGGATTTTTTTAAAAGATCTCCTTGATCTAGAAAACGGGTCTGCCACGGACTGGGATAAGGTTTGTTGCTACTGGAGGAAAGAAGGATTGGATGATCAGGTTCTATTGGATTGCCGCGAATTTCTGGAAAAGAACCCGAGTTTCGGAACCTACCTATTATTAGAAGAGGTGTTTCCCCCGGATCCTGCAGAAGCCACGAGAGTTCAGGAGAAATTTTTCCGGACAGCGATTCAGCAGACGAGTGTTTTGGACGATAGAATTCTGAGGTTAATAAACACCATTCAAGCGACTAGTTGGGAGAGAGAAAAGCGCAGGTCCCTTTATCTGGAAATTGTCAACCGATTTTCCCCTTCCTTGGAAGGGTTGCGTCCTATAGAAGTTTTTGAGGATGTTATGAAAATTCAGAGTTGGTGGAATCTTTCGCGGCCTAAATCACTGCCTGTAAGTCCTGAAAAATTTTCAAACGAAGAGCATTTGGCAGATCTCGAGACGGTATCTAAAACATCCGGCGCAGGAGTGCGCGTAAAAGGACTCCACGTTTTCAATGAGGAAAATGTAGGATATCCGAGAATTCGCATAGGGCGTGGCTGGTTTGCAATGTGTTATGATCGAGACAGTTCTCAATGCCTTTACAAAATGTCCTCATTTGCGGGGAATCGAGGTTCTGGAGAATTAACTGTTTCAGATTCGAACTCTGTGGTAAGCGAATCTCGGCGGGGGATTTTGGAATCTCCTCATTGGGAACGTTCAACAGCCTCTACGACGAGCATTCCAAACCAAACCTTGATTCATCAATACGCGGAGTTGAAACTGAAGCAAGGCCGTTTGACGGATTTGGAACAAAGGAAGTTTCAGCAATTAGAAACCCAGCTCTTGCAAAGAGAAAATCCAGAGATTACCGAAGAAAGATTGGCTGAGTTAAAACAGAATCACATGGAAAAACAAAGGGAACTCGATTTTTGTGCGCAAGAACAAACGAATGTTAATTCGGAAATTCATTCTTTAAAGCAATCGAAACAGCAAGAAGATTTAGAAAATCAAAAAAAATATCAAGAACTTCAAAGAATCTCCGATGGAATTCAAAAGTTGAAAATGAACGGAGGAGATCCCAAGAAAATTGCAGAACAAGAGCAGCAGGCGAAAACACTTCGAGATGAAATAGATCGGAATAAAAGCGGTTTTAGAAAAGTCAGACAAAAGTTCGATGAGCAGATCAAGGAAAAAGAAACTAGGCTCGGGCAAATACAATTAAAAAAAGCGGAATTGATGGAACAAATGAAAAAACTCCGAACAGAAGCTTCTTTATTGAGAGTAGCCGAGCGGTTTTTTGAGGATGGGGACTTTCGTAACATCGATTATCAGCCTGTCATGGTCCGAACAACAAGCCATAGGCTCTTGTTTGACAACACGGGAATGCAAGAGTTGGATTATAGTGTTTTTGTCCGACAGGGGCGCACGCTTCTGCCAGAGCCTAGCGACACAAGCCCGGATTTTTCTAAATCGAGAACTGTGAATCAATGGCAAGAGGTGGCTACTTGTTTTCCTAGACCCGCATGTCATGCGAATGATGATTCGACGGAGTTAGTTTTCTATACAAATGAGATTGATGATCCAAGCCGGCTTGTGATTCATCCATATCTGACTTTGCGAGAGGAGCTCCAGAGGAAAAAGATTGATCAATCCCCTTCTTTTGCGGATTTGGATGGGATTTTGGCTCGAGAATTTCCTGTGGAGGCTGACAATGGAGCGAGCGCAGCAAATTGGCAATTCAGATTTTTAGGCAGGGTAGATTCAGAAGGTGTATTTTTATTTGAAATCAAATTAACGGCACTCATTCCCAATAGAATGCTCAATCATCCCGAGGAAGTAATCCAGAGAGGATTGAGAATTATAGCCCACAGGGGATCGGTATTTTGTAAAGTGCCCATCGATGGATTTATAGAAGAAATCAAAAAAACGAACTGAGATCCATTCGAGTCTATTTTCGAGGATGGAAGAGTTCGAGAAAGCCGCTCAGTATTTCTGCGACAGCGTCGCTCGGCGAAGCGACCTCTCTTAGACATGTAGTAAGAAATCTGTCTGATTTTCCATTTCGGTAAATATGGTGGATTGCGATGCCCTCTTCTAGCGAATTTTGAAAATTGGGGCAGACGATTGCCATCGAAAAACGGCTTCCAAATAGATTGTAATAACAACAATAACTTCCCATCGAGCAGCCGCTGAGAACTTCCCGGGCTAGTTGATCCGTGCTCGGAAGCGATCGGTTGATTTCCTCGCGGGTCGGAGCGCGGGATTGGACATGGTATATTTTAGGAAGGGAGAAGTCTCCGAGATGAGGGCTGCCGGAATAAATCGATGTTCTAGGATCGTTCGAACAGGGTCCGAATAAACGGAAAGATTGAGAGCTCATTTGCAAAGTCCATGGGTTTTCAGGGCTGTCTAACAGCTGGTTAGGGTTTCAAAGGCAACGGAATTTGAGTTCGGATCGCGTGAGCTGCAATAGCAAACGCGCAAGCGACATTGAGCGAATTTTTATACCCGAAAAGAGGGATTTTCAAAAACAGGTTTGTTTCTTGGAGCAGCGCATTCGAGATTCCGCGTTCTTCATTGCCGAGGATTAGGGTGAAAGAGGGCGGGAAGAAAAATTCTTCGATCGGGATTGCGTCTGAGACTGTTTCGAGGGCGATCCAGGGGCGGGGAAGTTCGGCGAGAGGCGTATTGCAAAAACAGGGGACGATCGAAGAAGTTCCCATGGAAGCTTTGATCGTTTGGCGGTGGGTGTGGCTAGGAGTCTGTTCCGAAACATGCACAGATCCGATTCGAAGGGCTTCGCAGGTCCGCAGAATGCTTCCGACGTTATGGGCCGAGCGGAGATGGTCGAGGTAGATCGCAATGGGAAGGAAGGGCGTGTCGGAAGGCGTATCTTGGGTTTTTACGAGCAATCCATCTTCTCTCAAATGCCAATCGGCCTTCTGCAAGTGGAAATGATACCGATCCGAGATCTGTTTGACGTCGGGCTGAAGATCGGGAAGATTTTGGTCTTCCATCCAAGAGAGCAGCTCTTCGTATGCGCTCAAGGAGGGAGCGCGGCCTTCGAGGCATTCTCGATAGCGCGCGAGAAGCTCATGGGCGCAGTGGCGGTGCTGGCGCCTGGGGAGAAGAGATTGGAACTTGCGCTTGGAAAACTGGTTCACTCAAGAGGACTAGTGGGCTTTTTTGGCAAAATACTGCTCGAGCGTTCCCTGGAAGACTTCTATCTTGTGGTTTTCAATCGCGATGATCTTGGTTGCAAAACCGTTGATGAGGTCGCGGTCATGGCTGGCTACGATAGCGGTTCCCTTGAACTCTTCGAGTCCCCAGGCGAGCGCCGAGACGGCTTCGAGGTCGAGATGGTTGTTCGGTTCGTCGAAGACGAGAAAATTAGGAGCTTTGATCAAAAATGATCCCAGGATCAAGCGCGCCGTTTCGCCGCCGGAGAGCGTGCGCACCGACTTGAAAGCGTCGTCTCCCGAAAAGAGCATTTTTCCAAGGACGCCTCGGATATCTTGGTCGTAGATGCTGGCTTTTTTGGATTTCAGCCATTCGAACGCATTCATATCGGTTGTTTTGTCGATCGCCTCGCCGTGGTTTTGCGGGAAATAGGCGATGTCGACGTGATGGCCTAGGGCGATTTTGCCCGAGTCGGGCTGGATGACGCCGGCAATCAGCTTCAGAAGGGTTGATTTCCCTTGCCCGTTGTTGCCGATGACGGCGATCTTGTCGCCCCGCTGGATTTCAAGGGAGAAATTGCGGATGACAGGTTCTCCGTCGTAGGATTTCGATACTTTTTCGATCTTGGCGACGACTTGGCCGGATTGTTTTTCCGGATTCGAAAAACGGATATAGGGGCGCTGGATATTCGATTTTTTCAGCTCGAGAGGCTGGAGGCGGTCGATTTCGCGGATTCGCGATTGGACTTGGCTCGCGCGGGTTCCCGCGCCGAAGCGCGCCACGAATTCCTTCAGCTGCGAAATCTTTTTTTCCTTGGCCTTATTTTCGTCTTCCGCACGGGAGCGCACCGCCGTTTTTGTCACGAGCATGGAGTCATAGTTGCCCGGGTAAACGATCACGGTTTCATAGTCGATATCGGCGATATGCGTCGTCACGGCGTTCAGGAAGTGGCGGTCGTGGCTCACGACGATCAGGGTGCCGGTGTAATTGTGCAAAAATTCTTCCAGCCATGAAATGGAGCTGAGGTCGAGGTGGTTCGTCGGTTCGTCGAGAAGGAGCGCTTGAGGATGTCCGAACAGAGCTTGGCAAAGCAGCACGCGGAATTGCCTGTCGAGCGGGATCTGAGCCATTTTTTTGCGGTGGGATTCCTCGGGGATTCCCATGCCGATGAGCAGCGCTTCGGCTTCCGATTCGGCGCTATAGCCGTCTTCTTCGGCGATGATTTCTTCGAGTTCTCCAAGGCGCATGCCGATCGCATCCGTCATCTCCTGTTCATAGAGGCGATCTCTTTCTTCCAGAGCTTTCCAGAGGCGCGAATTGCCCATGATGACGGCATCCACCACGAAGGTGTCGCGGAAGTCTTCGATCTTTTGCTTGAGGAATCCGACTTTTCTGGGGAGGGAGACCGTTCCGGAAGTAGCGGATTCGAGACCCATGATGATTTTCAACAGGGTCGATTTGCCGGAGCCGTTAGGGCCGGTCAATCCATAGCGGCAACCATCGTTAAACGACACGACGATGTTTTCAAAAAGGGTGCGTCCGCCGACGGTTTTTGTGATCTCATTTAAGGTAATCATTGATTCGCACGTGAAAATCGTATATACGCAATCAAGCCCGATAGACAAAACTATCCAAGAGGGTCAAAACCCCTCTTCGGCTTCGATGAGGGATGAGTTTAGCAGATCGGACTTGAGAGGAAAAGAGTTTTGTAGCCGGATGGAATTTTCAAAGGTTGTCGAAAAATTTTTAGAACACCTCTGCCTCGCCAGGGGGGCTTCCGAGCATACCTTGAGGGGCTACCGAACCGATTTGACTGGATTTTCCGCGTTCGCATCGGAAGGGGGATCTCTTTTGCTCCCTTCGATCAACAAGCGGCTGCTGAGGAGATATTTGGCTCATCTCAGGGAAAAAAATTCGAGCGTCAAGACTGTTCTGCGCCGCCTTTCCGCTCTTCGAAGCCTATTCAAATACGCCGTCCGCGAAAAGCTGTCTTTGGAAAACCCCCTCGACGATCTCGAGAGTCCCAAAAGGGAAAAAAAGCTGCCCGTATCGATCACTTATGCGCAGGTGCAGCATTTGCTATCTCAGCCGAAGATCGAGAGCTATTTGGGGCTGAGGGATCGGGCGATGATGGAGCTGATGTACAGTTCGGGGCTGCGTTTAAGCGAGGTGGTGGGGCTCAATCGCTGCGATTTCGATGCGGCGGGGCTGTCCCTTTCGGTTTTCGGGAAGGGCAAGAAGCAGCGCTTCGCGCCGATTACCCGCACGGCTGCCGACTGGATCGTCAAATATCTCGAGCATCCGGAGCGCCTGATGGATACGGATGAGCACAAGGCTCAAGCGGACGAAAAGGCGATCTTTCTCAACCGTTGGGGAGACAGGCTGACCGCCCGCTCCGTCGACCGCAATTTCTCGGCTTACCTGAAAGCGAGCGGCTTTTCGGAGCGGATCACGCCTCACACTATCCGCCATACGATCGCGACCCACTGGCTGGAAAACGGCATGGATTTAAAGACCATTCAGATGCTGCTTGGGCACGCATCTCTTGCGACGACTACGATTTATACCCATGTGTCTTCGAAGCTCAAGCGCGAAGTCTACGATAAGACCCATCCGAGGGCGAAATAAAAAAGGGGATCGAAATGCATAAGATTGCTGTTTTGGGAATCGGCTTTTTGGCGCTGCCGCTCTTTGCGCAGCAGGAGATGCCATGGCCTACCGATCGCTATAATGAGCGTTGCGGGCTGCAAGAGGAAGCATGCGGCTGTTTGGCCGGAAAAGCTCCCTGCTCCCGGGGGTTTTCTATCGGATTCGAGGCCCTATGGTGGAACGCCCAGAATCCGGGGCTGATCTTCGGCTATAATGCAGTCGATGATTTAGAGGGAAACGTGCTGCGCACCCACGCGCAGTGGGATCCCGGGATCCGCGTCAGCCTCGGTTGGAATTCGGATTACGACCGGTGGGACGTTCAATTCATCTGGACGTGGTATCTCAATCACTCCAAAGTATTCGGCGTTCGAAACGATCTGGGAGCATCCCCCCCGGGGGATCTGGGCTATTGGTCGAGCTGGCCGCCGAATACTTCTTCGCATTACCGATCGGTCGGAGCGGAATGGCATCTGCTATACAACTGCTTCGATTTGGAACTCGGCCGATCTTTTTATATCACCCGAGCGCTGTCCTTGCGGCCTCATTGGGGAATTCGAGGGGCTTCTCTCTATCAGGAGTTCGGCAGCAGTTTTCTTTATTCCATCCCTACTATCGGGCAGCCTTCGCAGACGATGCACGGCTCTTGCGATTGGTGGGGCGTGGGGCCATGCCTCGGTTCTCTAGCGGATTGGCATCTGGGGTTGGGGCTGAGCCTTGTCGGAAAGGCGGCGGCATCGCTTTTATTCGGCAGCATCGATGCGAGCATGGAGACCAACCTGAACGCGCCCCGCCATGCTTCCGATTCGATGAACCAATTGGTTCCCAACCTGGAGTTGTTCCTCGGCTTGCAATGGGAGACCTGTTTGAACCGCGACAAATTGTTTTTCAGCGTGAATGCCGGATGGGAGGCGAACTGCTGGTGGAATCAATGCGCTCTACCCGTATTTATAGAAGGGGCGAAAGCACCTCTTCCGACGACCAATAATCAGGCCGTCACCATGGAAGGGTTGACGATCGCATTTCATTTGGGTTTCTGAGCGGGTTGAAAAAAAAGCGCCGGGAGGGCGGTAAGCCGGATTCTGTCTTTGCCTTGCGGCAAATGACCATCATTCCTCTGGGGATTTTGTCGCCAAAATCCTCGGGCGGCCAGCTAGAGCCTCGCGGGAGATGCTGATGGCGGCTCGCTTCGACCTTGCTTCGGATAGGGTTTATAGCGCTCCGGGTTCCCTCGGATGCGGCCGATCCACGAGATCGGCATTTTCAGCCTGTCCGGCAAATCTGCCGGCGGTGTATTTTCTGTTACACTTTCCGTAGCCTTGCGGCCCCCAGCCTTTCACTGGTATCCTCTCCTGTGAAGTCCAGACTTTCCTCTGCCCCTTAGCAAGGTATTTGCCAAGGACAGCGATGGCCTTGCCTCCCGGCAAGAAATGGTTTTATGCGTTGGGTTGCTTCCGGCGGCGGCGTCTTGGTAGGCGCTGCTTCGCCTTCTACTACGGGCTGGGCGTCCTGCCAGTAGTGGATGCGGGAACAATGCTCGCAAAAGATCAGGCGCTCTCCTTTGCGCACGAGGTTTTCGTGCTGGGCGGTGAGCGCGATATGGCAGCCGCTGCAGGTGCGGTTTTCGAGTTGGCACGACGACTCTGTCTTTTTTGTTGTTCAAGAGCTGCTCGTAGACGCGGAGGACTTCCGTGTCGGCCGTTTTTGCAAGAACGTCCCTGGAATGCTTGAGCTGCTGACCCTCTTGATTGATCAGGTGGATGCTGTTGGCGATTTCGGCTTCGAGGTTTCGGCTGCTCTCTTCCGATTCGCGAAGGCTCGATTTGATCTTTTCTAAAATTTCTTCTTCCAAGGCTCGTTTGTCGATTAGATCGCTGGCGAGCTGCTCGGCCGCGATTTTTTCGCGCTCGGCTTGGGTCATCTCGTGGGTCAGGGCGTTGAATTCGTCGACTTTCTTGACGCTGCTCTGACGGCTTTCCAGCTTTTTAACGCGTTCCTGGATTTCCTGAATTTTCGTTTCTTGATTGGTGATGGTGCGGGAAAGTTCGGAGAGTTCCGCTTCTTTATCCACTTGCTGTTGTCGGAGATCCCTGCGCAGGCTTTCGATGTGCTGCAGTTCTTTCATGCGCTCCTTTTTCAAACGCATGAGGCGGATCATCTTCATGTCGAGTTCCTGAATTTCTAGGATGACCTTCAATTCTGACAGCATGGGAATACACCTGGAGTAAAAACACCTGCGAATACTTTAGCGAAAAGGAATAGAAAACCTCAAGAAGTTTGCAAAATGGGATCCTTCCCTTTGGAATTCTGTTTTAAGGCGCTCGATGTGAGCGACTTGTTTTGTTTATAGAAAATCATTGAGCCGTGGTTGTTGAAATGCAAGCTCGCGCCTTGTATTCTGATTTTTTTGCAACGGAGAGCGAAAGATGCTGGCGGCTGAAGACAAATCGAAGGTTTGCGGATCTTCTTTTTTAAAAAATTATTTCCATCGGGTGCCGGAAAAGGAGAGGTCTTCCGGAGCGATTGCATTTCTAGCAGCGCTCGATGCGGTCGGAGAGTCTTTCCCGGAAATCGCAGCGAGCATCGCGAAGGAATTGAGGGATCAACGATCGCATCTCAAGCTGATCGCTTCGGAGAACTTTTGTTCTCTGCCGGTACAGCTGGCGATGGGGAATTTGCTCACGGATAAATACAGCGAGGGATTTTTTGAACACCGATTTTATGCGGGATGCGAGAACGTCGACGCCATCGAAGGCCAGGCGATCGCTTATGCGAAGAAAATTTTTGGAGCCGAGCACGCCTACGTGCAGCCGCATTCGGGAGCCGATGCCAATCTGGTCGCATTCTGGGCGATTTTAGTCCAAAGAATCCAATCGAAAGAAATCGAGGCGCTCGGGAAAAAGACGCTCGACGAGCTGACCCCTGAGGAGTACGAGAAGGTCCGCAAGGTGCTGCTGAGTCAAAAAATGATGGGGATGTCGCTCGGTTCCGGAGGGCATTTGACCCATGGCTACAGGCACAACATTTCCTCGAAGATCATGCAGGCGGTCTCTTACGACGTCGATCCGGCGACTGGACTGCTCGATTACGCGAAAATCCAAGAGATCGCCCTGAGGGAAAAACCCTTGGTGTTGATCGCTGGCTATTCGGCCTATCCGAGGCTGATCGATTTCGCCAAGATGCGCGAGATCGCCGACAGCGTGGGCGCGGTGCTGATGGTGGACATGGCTCATTTCGCAGGGCTTGTGGCGGGCAAAGCGATGACCGGAAATTACAATCCGGTTCCCTTTGCGGACATCGTCACTTCGACGACTCACAAGACGTTGAGAGGGCCTCGCGGCGGCCTGGTGCTCTGCAAACAGGAGTTCAGAGAAGCTGTCGACAAGGGATGTCCGCTCGTCTTGGGAGGTCCTCTGCCGCATATCATGGCGGCAAAAGCGGTCGCATTCAAGGAAGCGGCTTCCCCCCAGTTTTCCGTCTATGCGCACGAGATCGTCGCCAACTCCAAAGCCCTCGCAGAAGCCCTGATGGAAGAAGGGGTCAAGCTCCTGACGAATGGAACCGATAATCATTTGCTGATCATGGACGTGGCTTCGAGCTTCCAGCTCACCGGACGGCAGGCGGAAGCAGCTCTTCGCGAGGCGAAGCTCACCGTCAATCGAAATTCCATTCCATTCGACGTCAACGGCCCTTGGTATACCTCGGGCGTTCGCATCGGAACGCCGGCGGTGACGACGCTGGGGATGAAGCCGCCTGAAATGCGCGAGATCGCCTCGGCGATTGCAAAACTGCTGCGGAAAACTCGTCCCGAGATCGTGGAAAAAACCGGCGAACCATCGAGGGCGAAGGTGAAAATCGAGCCATCCGCCTTGCGCGAGGCTCGAGAGGAAGTCGGCGCTTTGCTCTCTCGGTTTCCTTTATATCCAGAACTGATCGTCGACGAAAATTGAAAAAGCAGAGACAATTAGAATAAAGCCAAGAGGAGTCTTTCATGACAGAAGAAAAAACATCCGAGAAGCTGCCGAAGGGCATCAATGATAAAATTGAAACGGCTCTTTTGGAAAAACGGCGCATATTCCTGTCCGATGCCGTCGATAGCGATTCCGCCAAGGACATCATCCGCAAGTTGTGGTATCTCGACCACGTCGCGCCGGGAAAGCCCATTTTATTCGTGATCAATTCCCCGGGCGGATCGGTCGATTCAGGGTTTGCGATCTGGGATCAGATCAAGATGATTTCATCTCCTGTGGTGACGCTCGTCACGGGCCTTGCGGCCTCCATGGGATCTCTTCTTTCATTGAGCTCGCGAAAAGGGGGCAGGCTCGCCACAAAAAATGCGAGGATCATGATCCACCAACCGCTGATCGGCGGGGTGATTCGCGGCCAGGCCACCGACCTCGAAATTCAAGCGAAGGAAATGCTCAAAACCCGCGCGATGATCGTCGAAATCTACGCGGCGGCGACCGGAAAGGATTCCAAAGCGATTGAGAAAGCGATCGACCGCGACAACTGGATGAGCGCAGAAGAGGCCCTTCAGTTCGGTCTCCTCGATAAAATCGTCAGCTCCATGAAAGACGTCGAGGCCTTTTTAGCAAAAGCATGAGTTTTTCATTTGTCAAATACGAAGGCGCCGGAAACGATTTCATCTTGATCGACGATCGCCGCCTTCGATTCCCCATCCGGGACGCCTTGCGGATCCGCCGCCTTTGCGACCGCCGCTTAGGGATCGGCGCAGATGGCATCATCCTGCTTCAAAACGACCCCGAGGCCGATGCGAGGATGCGCATTTTGAACAGCGACGGTTCGGAAGCTGAAGGGTGCGGCAACGGCCTTCGCTGCCTCATGGCGTTTTTAGGGGATCTCGGACTCCCCAGGATCGAGCGGAAGATCTCGGTGGGGGGGCGCATTCTTCACGCCGGCTATTCTTCTTCCGGGATCGTCGTCGATATGGGAGAGATGAGGGATTTCCGCCCGAATCTGACCATTTCCCGAGGGGAAGAGAGCCTGCGAGTCCATTACATCGACAGCGGCGTGCCTCATGCCGTCGTATTCGTCGATGATATCGAGGGCATTTCCCTTGTGCAGCTCGGTCCGTTTTTGCGCTTCCATCCCTGTTTTGCCCCCAAAGGAGCGAATGTCAATATCGCCTGCCGGTTGCCCGATGGACGCGTTCGCGTCCGGACGTATGAGCGGGGTGTCGAAGGGGAAACGCTCGCTTGCGGAACCGGCGGAACCGCAGTCGGAGCGATTGGAGCGCGTCTCTTCGGCTGGGAGAATCCGATCCGCATTTCCTTTGCCGGAGGCGATCTCGAGATCAATCTCAGCTCCGACAAACGGAGAGCCTCGATGACAGGCCCTGCCGTCAAAGTTTTCGAAGGAACATTGCCGGCTCAAGAACCGGTTTCTTGCTGCATCGGCTAGATGTTCGTCTTCCTTATAGCTTCAAATATAAGTTTTTAGTAGAGTTCGTCGCTCAAAATAACTATTAGAAGAGGAGCTCTATGCATCCCATCGGCTTGCTAGCGGAGTCTCTTTTCGGAAGCTTGAATTCCCCGGTTTTTTACCGCGAAAAGATAGAGCCTTTGTGCAAGGAAATCTCGCGTCCGTTAAAACGATGGCCGGAGCGATTTGAAAAAGACCTCTCCGGAGAATTGTGCCATTTCATCGGGCATCTCGACGGACCGTTTACCCGGCCGAGGGACGTTCGGCATCTCGCCAGGCTTTTCTGTTCTTCTTATCTCATGCGGAAATCGCTGAGCCGAGCCCTCTATTTTGCGCCTTACAAAAGACATGTGAAAGCGAGATTGATCCAAACCGAGCTCGTCTTCCCATTCCAATCTCAGCCGGCTCTCGGGATCTTGGCCGCGATATCCTTGCAGGACGACGAGGGCGAGCGATTTCGAGAAAGGCATATGGGCGCGGCGATTCTCGCCGCCTGTCCGCAGGCAGAGATTCTAAAGGGGTCTTTTTACGCGTATCAATCGTATGGCGATCCAATCCCCGTTCTATATTTGGAGATCGTCAAAAAGGATGGATCCAGGTTTTCTTTAAAAGAGAAAAAACAGCTCGCCCGGGCTCTTCCTGAAGAGCTTGCAAAACGGGTCGAGCGAACGGGACTTATTTCATTCGATCTCCATCGGGAAGAAGAGGCCGTCAAGAACCTAGCTCTTTTGAAAAAAGAGCTGAGCGCAGCTCCCGATCTCCCCCAGGCGATGATTTTTTTCGCTGCCCAAACTCCCCAGTATCTATCTTTTAAAATCATTCTCGCGCGAACCATTCGGAAAGCGATGCTGCCCCTTGCCAAATGCTTCGCGTCGCTGCCCTTGCGGTTCATTGTGGATCGAACGAATGTGTTTCGGAATGTGGAGGCGAGCATTTTCCAGCTCCGGCTTCCCATCGATTCTTCTTTTTTGCGCGCCGATCTGTCCGTCAATCTGTACCAAGCTCGCCACGACATAGTCTCATTGCTTCAACAGGCGATCGGCAAGGTGCGCGACTATAATGGAGGGGTATTCGCCCAGGAGCGCGACCGATTTGAGGAATTTAAACGCAGTTTTCCCAGAATCGCCAAGAAAGATCCCGATTTGCTCGATCGCTTTTTCCATGCGATTTCGCCCGGCCATATGCAGGCGTTGCTCCCTTTAAGCGCTCTGAGAAGTTTCTTTTGCATGTTCCAAAAGATTCTCAAGGAAAATCTCACCAAGAAAGAAGACCTGCGGTTTCAATTTAGGGACAGGGAATGCTTTTTTGAGGCGATGATCCGCACGGAAGGTTCTTCCTTTAAACAGCATCTCGCGGGAGCTCTCAAGGACGAAGATTGGATCGGCGAGGATCTCGCCACAATTTCTCTGGTTCATGAAGGATCTCATATCTTAGGGTATCTGTATTATTCCCATCGGCAATCGGATCGCAGCCGTTTCCGGCAAATTCTGCGCGATCAAGTTCGAAGCTGGCAGAAAAAAGCCGCCAGTTTCCAATCTGTGCGGCTCACTGAGCAAGACCTTCCCGTTTCGCTCGATCCCCGGATCAGTGGAGATAATATTGCAGAAAGAATATTGGGATTGCTGTTTGAAGGCCTGACTCGGATGGGGCGAGACAAGAAACCGGAATGCGCGCTCGCGGAAAAAATAGAGATTTCCCCCGATGGGAAAAGCTATCTTTTTATCTTGAGGCGAGCCTTTTGGAACAACGGCGATAGAGTGACGGCGCAAGATTTCTCCTATGCCTGGAAAAAAATTCTTTCTCCGAATTTTTTCTCTCGCTACGGATATTTATTATATCCGATTAAAAATGCGAAGGCAGTTAAGGAAGGAAAGATAGGGATTGAGGATATTGGGATTGAAGTCGTCGATGTGAATACTTTGAGAGTAGAACTGGAACATCCCTGTCCTTATTTTTTAGAAATCACGGCGCATGCCCTTTGTTTTCCTGTAAATGAACGCATAGATATCTTAAATCCTCAATGGCCTTGTCGGGAAGGCGAGGGATATGTTTGCAATGGACCTTTTCAGCTGGAGAGAAACGGAAAAGGACATTACGAACTTGTTAAAAATCCTTTTTATTGGGAATTCCGGAGGGTTAAGTTAGATCAAATCTTAATTGTTCAGGCAAGCGGCCCTGTCGCCATGGAGCTATTTAAAAAAGGTCAGGTCGATTTAGTGAGATGTCCAATCTCTTCTCGTCCTGCATTGCTTCGCAAAGGTTTCGACACATCTGCGCAGAAAATCCCAACAGCAGCTGTTGCCTGGCTTTTTATCAATACCAAGAAAATTCCATTTAATAATGTGAACATTCGCAGAGCTCTCGCAGCAGGCTTGGTGCGGGAAGAACTCTCAAGGAGTCTGGGATATCCAGGCGCTTCTGCTTTTAGCCCCATGCTGGCGCAGCATCGGAAATGTATGGATAGGGGAAGAATCGAAAAACCAAAAGAACAGGCAAAGTTGTTGTTTGCCCGAGGATTGGAAGAATTGAAACTCCATCCGTCTGAAATTCCTCCATTTACGATTATTTCTCATAATCAGGAGATTAGAAGGAGGACGACCGCTGCTATCCAACAACAATGGAGTGATTCTTTAAATATCTCTTGCAGAACGGAGGGCTATTCTTGGGAGGACTTGTTCCAGCGCATATCCAATGGAAATTTTGAAATAGCTCTTGCATATTGGTGTATTTCAATCAATCACCCAATGGCGACGTTGAATATTTTCCGCTATTCAACCAACTCATTTTCTAATTGGGAGCATATTGGTTATCAGAAATTATTGCAGAATGCCGATCAAGAATACGATGCAGAGCGTCGATCGGCATATTTTGCGGCGGCTGAAAAAATTTTGATCGAAGAAGTTCCTGTGATTCCTCTTTTCGATGAACATCGATTGTATTTTAAGAATAAAAATCTTGTTTTAGATTCTGGATTTAATGTGAATGCGGATTTTTCGAGCGCTTATTTTGAAGAAATGTCGAAATGATTTTAGTAAATTTCTTTCGGTCGGAATGTTTTTTGATATTCCCTGCGAAGGCGGATGTAATATCCCAGGGCATGTCCAAAACAGGCGAATGCTACGCATAAGAAAAATGTAAATGGCGGCCAGAGCGAGATTTCAATCGCGAAATACGTCGGAAAATAATAAAGCATCCAGCCTATGGTCAAATTAAAGAGCATATGGAAGAGGGTATCTCGATTGGCTGTTAACATGCCTCCAGCAATTGCCATGAAGCCTTGAGCGAGAAGAGTAAGCCAGAGACAAATACAGGAGAGACTCAAGAGTTCATACAATAGCGGGGAAGGGGGTTCTTTAAAAAAAAGAGCGATAGGGATATTCGGAAAGAAGAGGCAGGGCAGAGTGAGAAAAACTCCATAAAAAAGAACCAGCATGCCTCCAGATTTATAGACTTTCCAGAATAAAGGCCAAGATTGAGTGCCGAGGGCGTATGCGCCAGCGCAGCTCGCCGCTTGCGCAAACCCGGTTGCCAAGCTTTGCGTTAGGACGAGGATACTCGATCCAAAGGCCATTGCAATTGCATATTCTCCGCCTTTGCCGATCATAATCTTCGTAATTACCGCCAATATTCCCAGGTTGCCAAGGGCGCTTATCGATCGAGGCATGCCTATTCTAAGCGAATACTTCAGTGCATTCCAATCGGGCATCCAAACATCGGTGCGATAAATGCGCCGGTTTTCCTTTTTCAAAAAATCTGCAAATAAGAATGCACAGAATCCAAGCTGGGTAAAGGCCAGTGCCCATGCCGATCCCAAGGCGCCTAGAGGCGGCCAATATCCGTTTAAGCCAAAGATCAAGGCGGCATCGAGGCCGATATGGAGGAAACAACAGAGGATTGTGCAGATAAGGACGATTTTCGAATGCCCTCTGCCTAAATAAAAGGAAGACAACGAGGCGCCAAGGGGAAATAAGAAATTCATCCAGAGGAGGATGTAAAAATAGGAAAGCCCTAACTCTTCGACATGGGTGCCTGCGAAAAATCGGGGGCCTATGATCCACCCGATAGGAACGATCGCGATCGTCGAAAAAAGAGAAAACCAGATCGATTGCCAGACGCAAGGCCCCATCGATTCCAGGCGCTTGGCTCCCTGGCGCTCTCCAATGAAGATTTGAGTCGTGTGCGCGATTCTCATGCAGAACATTTGAAAGACTGCGATCAAGCTGGTGGCGCTGACGCAGATTTCCAGGCTTTCGAGGGAATGCCTGGCCAAGAAAATGCGATCGACAAATCCCATCAGATTGAGAAAGAGAAAAACCAGAGCGAACGATCCCGTAAGCCAAGCGAATTCCCGAATGCTCCCGGAGGGGTATTTTGAGAGGGTGGCAAGTGGCTTCATGGCTGGACGATGCAATAGAGGCGTTTAAAATGGGAAAGCTCAAGAGCTAAATAATGTTCCAGCCTAGTTGCTTTGCCATCGATCCCTTAAATCCCTATTTTTTCGGAAGGGTTGCGAGATTCAAGAAATTGGATCTGGCGATGGTTTCAACTGCTTCCGTCGTTCTAGATTTTTTGCCATTAGTTTGCGATTCGATTAAAGCGCGAAGGAATGGTGGGGTAGATAACTCATTTATGCGTGGACTAGACATTTTTTTCTTCCTTGTTGGATGGTTTTCGTAGCCGTTTTCATAAGCTTAAGTGATAAAATTTTTCGAAAGCTTGTAACGGAAATCTTATATTCCGCCTAGAAAAAAATTGATCTTCTTCAAAATAGCACGAAAATTCTCGGGAAGGTACAATGAGAAGAAGGTCTATAAGGAAAGCTCTCGGATGATCCGCCCCGGCTTCGTCGAAGAATACCGCACTCAAGCGGCAAAACTGCTCAAGAGCGGGTTGGCTGCCGAGCCGATGTTTTCCCGCGGGACATATCAGCTCGAGATCCCCGACGGAAGGCAGAAATTCTTTCCTTTTCTACAGATCAAAGACGATGGCTCTTTCATCGACGGCTTCTGTTCGTGCAAAGTATCGGAAGCGGGGAGGGGGTGTCCTCATCTGGCGGCGGCCTGGATGTGGATCGTGCGGGAAGGCCAAGAGCCATGGCATGTGCGCTTCCGAAAATCCCTATGGAATAGGCTGTGCCAGATGGCCAGCCGCCGGCATGGCTATGAGATCGATTGCCTGATCCGCAGGAAAAAGGGGAGCTACTGCTGCGAATCGAATACGAAAAAACAGCTATTTCTGATCGAGGCTCCCGAAGGAGCGATGCAAAAAAATCTCGAAAAGATCGTCGCCAAACGGGTGGCGGAGACCGAAGAGACCTCGATTAAATTTTCCAATCTCGATCCCGAAGAGATCTTGCAGTGGAGAGAGGGCAAGGCGAGCCATCAGCTCCGCTATGAGCTTTCGTTTTGGTGCGATCTGGCCAAGTGGCTCATGTGGCTGTCGGATCGCCAAGACGCCTATGAGATCGCCTTTTCTTGCGAGGAGGGAAAGCTCCCGCATGAAATCCTTTTACAGTTCGACGATCTTCGCGCTGTTTTCTATGTGTCCGAGCCGCAGCTCGCCTGGCTGATTCCTTCCTTTTCCGGGGTGAAATCCCCGCTGAAAGTATTTGAGGCGAATCGCGAGGGGCCGCAGAAAATCCATTACGACGCCGACGGCGCGGCGGCTCATCGCATCCGGCATCCGGAACGAGGCCCCGCTCGCAGTGCCGGAGGGGATTGCGGTCGGCGATTGGATCTATGTGGAAAACCGGGGATTTTATCGGGCTCGGATCGATCCGATGGGAGGAAAATCGGTCGTCGAAGGGCCGGATATCGGAGCATTGCTGGATCGCTCTGCCGAGGCGATCGCCGACTGGATAGACGCGCCGATTCATTTGGAGCCGGCTTTAGCCCGGTATCTGTTGTCTTTCGATCCGCAAGGATCTCTGCACATTCAGCTTTATTTGTTCGATCCCGCCGATTTCGACGATCCGAAAGCCGCCTGTTTTTTCCCCTGGAGCTATTTGCCCGCCTCGGGATTTTGGCGCATCGAAGAACTGATGTTCGCGGAGTCGAAGACGATCATTCCAAAAAATCAGGTGGCCGATTTCATCAGCCGGCATCGACACTGGTTGCATCAATTCCCAGGGTTTCAGACGCATTTCGGCAGCCTGGAAGCCCATCTGACCTATTTCTTCGATGAAGAAGGAAACCTGGCGTTCAATGCCGAACTCGAATTCCCCGAACAATTCGATGAGGCGATCGACTTCGACGAATGGGTCTATCTGAAGGGACAGGGATTTTACATGAAAAAGCAGAACCGGGGGCGATTGCCGCTGCATCCCGGACTCGTCGTGCCAAAGCGGGACATCGGGGCGTTTTTAGAGGAACATCGAGACGAACTCGAACAGGTACAGGGTTTTTTGGCTGCCAAGTCCCCCGTGCAGAAACTTGGCCTTTCGATTCAGGTCAATGAAGAAATATGTACGGCGGAAAAAAGGGTGAGACGATCACTGTAAATTATGTCAACAATGAGGGTCACGACCGCAGCTTCCAGACCAACTATGAGGGGGTGATCCCCAACTTGCAGCGCCGCTATCGGGAAACCACATCCGATTACATCCGGAGCGAGTTGGAGCGCTACATGACCAGCCGGCCCTGCCCCACGTGCGGCGGCAAGCGTCTGCGCCCGGAGGCGTTGGCGGTCACTATCACCGACCGCAACATCGACGAAGCGAGCCATCTCTCAGTGACGGCGGCGGTGCGCTGGATCGAGCGGCTGGCGGGCGATTGAGAGCGAATGGGAAACAGCGAATGGGAGACAGTGTGGGGACGCCGCACGCGCCTCACGACTCGCGCCCCACGCTCACAAGATCGGCTCTGCCGAGCAGGTTCCGCCCGGCTCGCCGCTCAACCAGCGCGACTGCGACCATCGCCCGGCAGATCCTGAAGGAGCTCCACGCGCGCATGCGCTTCCTCGTGGATGTCGGGCTGGACTACCTGACCCTCGACCGGATGGCGGCGACCCTCTCCGGCGGCGAGGCGCAGCGCATCCGGCTGGCGACGCAGATCGGCTCGCAGCTCATGGGCGTGCTCTACATCCTGGATGAGCCGAGCATCGGCCTGCATCAGCGCGACAACGGCCGGCTGATCCGCACCCTGCTCGATCTGCGCGACCTGGGCAACACGGTCCTCGTCATCGAGCACGACGAGGAGACGATGCGCGCGGCCGATTGGATCGTCGACATGGGGCCGGGCGCCGGCGAACTCGGCGGCTACGTGGTCTGCTCCGCGCCGACCGACGACTTCATGCACTGCTCCGACAGCCTGACCGCGCAGTATCTGCGCGGCGAGAAGCAGATCGACATCCCCGCCGAACGCCGCCCCGGCAACGGCGACTATCTGCTCGTGCGCGACGCGACCGAGAACAACCTGAAACATGTAGACGTGCGCTTCCCGCTCGGCAAGCTGATCTGCGTTACCGGCGTCAGCGGCAGCGGCAAGTCGAGCCTGGTCAACGAGGTGCTCTACAAGGCGCTGAACCAGCGCATGTATCGGGCGAAGGACCGGCCGGGCAAGCACGGCGGCATCGAAGGAATCGAGAACCTCGACAAGGTGGTCGACATCGACCAGTCGCCCATCGGCCGCACCCCACGCTCGAATCCGGCGACCTACACCAACCTGTTCACCGACATCCGCGATCTTTTCGCCGCGCTGCCCGAGGCCAAGATGCGCGGCTACAAAGCAGGGCGTTTCAGCTTCAACGTCAAGGGCGGCCGCTGCGAGGCGTGCCAGGGCGACGGCATTATCCGCATCGAGATGCAGTTCCTGCCCGACGTGTACGTGCCGTGCGAGGTGTGTCACGGCCATCGCTATAACCGAGAGGCGCTGGAGATCAAATACAAGGGAAAGAGCATCGCCGACGTGCTGGAGATGACGGTGGACGAGGGGCTGGAGTTCTTCCAGCACATCCCCGGCATTCGCACCAAGCTCACCACCCTGCAGGAAGTCGGCCTGGGCTACGTCAAGCTCGGTCAGCCGGCCACCACCCTCTCGGGCGGCGAGGCGCAACGCGTCAAGCTCAGCAAGGAGCTGAGCCGCCGCGCCACCGGCAAGACCCTCTATATTCTGGACGAGCCAACCACCGGTCTGCACTTCGACGACGTGCTCAAGCTGCTGACAGTGCTGCAACGACTTGTCGATCAGGGCAACACGGTCGTGGTGATCGAGCACAACCTGGATGTGATCAAGTGCGCCGACTGGCTGATCGATCTGGGGCCGGAAGGCGGCGAAGCCGGTGGCTGGGTCATCGCCGAGGGCACGCCTGAGCGCGTGGCGCGCGTCGAGAGGTCGTACACAGGCCAATACCTGCGCCCGATCCTGGTTGGTCACGAGGCGCTGCAACCGAGCGAGGTGATCGAGGCGCTGGCAAAGAAGAACTAACCATTTCCGCTGGCTAGACACGCTAATCTCAGATCGACGAGCGGCCGCCTGGAACTCTCAGCTCCCCGCCAGAGCGGCCGCTCGTCTTTGCCTTGGGGCAGTAAGGGGAAACCGATCGCCGATGAGCCGCTGAGATCTGATCTTGACCGGGTAATGCACCTTGTAATGCCCTGCGCGTATACTTTCTGCGAATCTGAAGTTCTGGAATAGTGAAAGGCGCACCCGGCGCTGACACTTCCAGGAGCCGCGGCAGCGAGACTGTGTACAACGAACACACGTTATCAACTATCTGAGAAGACGCAGATGCGATTCACGTCACCATTTCTCGTGGTCTTGATCACGCTCCTAGTAACGAGCGCCGTTTATGCAGCCCCCGACCCCGCACCAGGCAAAGGGCTCTATTTCATCAACCTTGCCTCAGACGCCCAGGGCACTGAGACCCATTTCCGCTACGAGTTGCGTAGCGCGGGCGCCAGCAATCACCAAAATCGTTCTACATACGTGTACGGCGCAGCTTCTGCGAGTGATCGTCGAGAGTTCTAACGGCGTGAAGATCGTGACGGAAACGAATGGCATCCTTGGGATCGAGACGCCGAGCATGGCCGACTACGAGACAAAGAGCATTACGCTGGTCATGCGAGGCGCCGGATGGTTGGCGTGTCCAGCCACCTACGACCTCATGGCGGGCCAGACAGCACTCACCAATAAGGAGACCTACGGGCCACTTTGCGCTCCGAATTCGGTGGCATTGACCCATCTGTCTGCTGCCCCTTCCGCGCCTGGATGGATGCGGTCTCTCCTAGCGCAGTTCATAAGGAACTGATCTTCCCCACCAAAGACCCCTGTTGGGACGTCCGCATCCACACACAGCGCAGCGGAGAGACGACGACTTTGACGTTCACCGTCACACCACTCTGCAAGGATGCGTCCTACGTGGCATTCGGTTTCCCATCCGCCGACTCAGATTAGCAGTCCAGCCAATGGCAGCAGATACGTGGGGCCGCTCACCGGATACCAATACAGTGTATCGGTCCCTGCCGGGGGCCAGGTGCCTGGAAACGCCATCAAATTCCAGCCTCCAAGTGCAACGTGGAATGGCACAGCCGAGAAGTTCATTGTGACTGCTGCAAGGGCTGGGGGCGAACGATCCCATCCACGTCTATCTTCACGCCGGTGGCGGGGCGCAGCCGATTGACCTCTCGCCAGAATCCAACTGCGGGCCGAGCGCCGTTACGATGCAGACGTTCACAGCCGCCCCGATCGCGACGAGCGGCCTCCCGATCGTGTCGGCGGCCGCCGTCATGGCTGCGCTTGGCGCCGCAGGCATGTTCATGATGCTCCGTCGCCAACTCGTCCCAGTCCGCACCCGAGAATAGGGAGGAAGGTCATGCAATCCACCCACACGAATCTCACACAGAAAGCCCTCTATGAGCACCGGCCATCGTGTCCGAGGCCAGACGTCTGGAAGTGCGCGCCGGCAGCCCGTTACGGTCTGCCCGATGCCCCTGAGTCTGATCGAGCTAGGCGACTGAAGCTCTTCCCCTCTTATTCTCATTCTCATCGTGCCGGAGTAGACCTGGGCGAGAGCAAGTGACCCGGCAGTCGCGTCTCGCCCTTCCTGTTTCCACCCCTCCCCAATTGATTCCTTCCAGATCGGAACCTCGGCTACTGTCTCCACCGCCCGATTATTGGTATATTACACATATGAATTTGGCTAAAATGCGATTATGTGATAGCATCTCCCTGGTTGAGCGTGGAGCGATAGATTCGAGGTGAGCAGCATGATTCCGTCCGTATTGACCGGCAGTCCGGCAGGCCAAGTGCTCAGCATCTTGCAGCGCCAGGGTGCTGTCACGATTAAGGAACTGGAAATCAGCCTGGGGGTCACTGCCACAGCGGTGCGGCAGCAGATTTCCGGTTTGCTCGCCGATGGTTACATCCAGCAGGAGCTTGAGCGCGCCGGCCGCGGCCGGCCCAAGCACGTCTACTCACTGACGCCCCGGGGGCGATCGCTCTTTCCGCATCACTACGATGAGTTCACCAACTCGCTCCTGCGCGAAATCCTGATCAGCGAAGGTCCGGGCAAGGTGCAGGAGTTGCTTGGACGCATGGGGCAACGGATGGCAGCGCAGTATGAGGGGCAACTCGCCGGCCTTTCCTCCCCTGAACGCGCGACAAAACTGACCGAACTGCTCAATGCCAAGGGGATCATGGCCGAACTAACCTTCGAGCCGGATGGCATCGTCTTTCATGAGTACACCTGCCCGTACTACGAGCTGGCTCGTGAGAATCGAGCGATCTGCGGCATGGAAGAGGACATGATCGCTCACGCTGTGAAGCAGCCGGTAGAGCTTGTGTCCTGCACGCTGGACGGGCATCACGGATGCCAATTCAAGATCGAGGCTTAGGGCTGGGAATTGAGTGACGAGGAACCAGGGTATCAACGTCGTTCCTCATTGCCTATCCCCATTACCTTAGATTCTCAACACAACACGCAACCTCAAGGAGATAAGATTCATGCCTGCCGAACTCGCGATCAAAGACCTGCATGCCACCGTCGAAGGCAAGCCGATTTTGCAGGGCGTCAACCTGACCATCCGCCAGGGCGAAGTGCACGCGCTGATGGGGCCGAACGGCTCCGGCAAGAGCACGCTGGCCTACACCATCGCCGGCCATCCGCACTACCAGATCACCGGCGGCGATATCCTGCTGAACGGCGAGAGCATCCTCGGACTGGCGCCTGATGAGCGCGCCAAGGCGGGCCTGTTCCTGGCGTTCCAGTACCCGACCGCCATCCCTGGCGTGAGCATGGCGAACTTTCTGCGCCAGGCAGTCAGCGCAGTGCGCGGCTACACCGACAAGGCCAAGCGCTCGGTGGCCGAAGGCGGCAGCTCCAAGCCCATCGGCTCTGAGCTGATGCCGATGCGCGACTTTCGCAAGGAACTCACCGAGAAGATGAACAAGCTGCACGTCGATGCAGCGTTCGCCCGCCGCTACCTGAACGACGGGTTCTCCGGCGGCGAGAAGAAACGCGCCGAGATTCTGCAGATGGCGATGCTCGAACCGAAGATCGCGGTGCTCGACGAAACCGATTCGGGGCTGGATATCGACGCGCTGCGTGTGGTCGCCGAAGGGGTGAACAGCCTGATCGGCCCCGACATGGGCGCGTTGCTGATCACGCACTATCAGCGGTTGCTGGACTACATCAAGCCTGACTTCGTGCACGTGTTCTACAACGGCCGCATCGTGCTGTCCGGCGGCCCGGAACTGGCGCTCGAGCTGGAAGCCAAAGGGCTACGACTGGATCAAGCAGCAGTTCGGCGCGCCGATTGACAGGGCAAGGAGACGGCGTAACTACAGATTGCGGATTGCGGATTACGGATTTGACGGTTGCCAGGGTCAATCCGAAATCCGCATTCGAAATCCGAAATCGGAGGAAACATGGCCGCTACAGACACCGATCGCCAGACGCTCGAAAACGTCAAGAGCGATTACAAATACGGTTGGAGCCAGCCTGAGAACTACGTTTTCAAGGCGCGTAAAGGGCTTGATCACGACATCATCGAGCAGATCAGCCGGATGAAGAACGAGCCGCAGTGGATGAGCGATCTGCGTCACCAGGCGCTCGACATCTTCTTCGCCAAGCCGATCCCAATCTGGGGTGCTGATCTGAGCGCCATCGACTACCAGGACATCTACTACTACATCAAGCCCGTGGAAAGCCAGGGCCGCAACTGGGAGGATCTGCCCAAGGACATCAAAGAGACGTTCGACAAGCTGGGCATCCCGGAAGCCGAGCGCAAATTCCTGGCCGGCGCGGGCGCGCAATATGAATCTGAAGCGGTCTACCACTCGCTCAAACAAGAGTGGGAGAAGCAGGGCGTGATCTTCGTGGACAGCGACAGCGGGCTGCGCGAGCACGAGGAGATCTATCGCGAGTATTTCGGCACGGTCGTCCCATCCACCGACAACATCTACGCCGCGCTGAACACGGCGGCGTGGTCGGGCGGTTCGTTCGTCTACGTGCCCAAGGGCGTCCATCTCGACATCCCGCTTCAGGCGTACTTCCGCATCAACGCCCAGAGCATGGGTCAATTCGAGCGTACGCTGATCATCGTGGACGAGGGCGCCAGCATACACTACGTCGAAGGCTGCACCGCGCCGAGCTATTCCACTGACTCGCTGCACAGCGGCGTGATCGAAATCATCGTGCGCAAGGGCGCCCGCTGCCGCTACACCACCATCCAAAACTGGTCGACCAATGTGTACAACCTGGTGACCCAGCGCGCCCTGGCCTACGAGGGCGCGACGATGGAGTGGGTGGACGCGAACCTGGGCTCTAAGGTGACGATGAAGTATCCGTCGGTCTATATGCTCGGCGATGGCGCGCACGGCCAGATCCTCTCGATGGCGTTTGCCGGTACCGGGCCAGCACCTGGATACCGGCGGCAAGCTCGTGCACGCTGCGCCGAACACGTCCAGCCAGCTCATCTCGAAGTCGATCAGCAAGGGTGGCGGCCGGGCAAGCTATCGCGGCCTGCTGAAGGTCGGCAAGGGCGCGCACGGCGCCAAATCCAACGTCGTTTGCGACGCGCTGCTGCTGGACGAGCGGAGCCGGTCGGACACCTACCCATACATTGAGATCGACGAGGATGATGTCACCGTCGGCCACGAGGCATCGGTCAGCAAGATCGGCGAGGAGCAGCTTTTCTATCTCCAGAGCCGCGGCCTGAGCGAAGACGAGGCCAGCGCCATGATCGTCTCCGGCTTCATCGAGCCGATGGTCAAAGAATTGCCGATGGAATACGCCGTCGAGATGAACCGGCTGATCCAGTTGCAGATGGAAGGATCGATTGGCTAGGGTTCTACGGATATGACAATGACAACACAAACACCCACCATAGGCGCCGTTTCTACCGTCGAGGCCATCTCCCAAGCGAAGAACGATCCCGCCTGGATGCTCGATCTGCGGCGGAAGGCCTGGCGCTTCTTTGAGGAGATCCCCTGGCCTACCGGCAACGAGGAGACCTGGCGGCGCACGAAACTGACCGGCTTCAAGCTGGATGACTACCAGACGCTCACGGGCGCCCCGCAATCCGCTGCCATCCCGGCCGAGGTCGAGAAGAGCCTCGCCGAGATCGACAGTATCGGCACACTGGCCATCGTTGACGGCGCAACGCTCAAGTACGAGCTAGATCCAAGCCTGCGCGCCCGCGGCGTGATCTTCAGCGACCTGCACAGCGCGGCGCGCGAGCATCCCGAGCTGGTGCAGCGGGCGTTCAACAGCGTCGTCGCGACGGACGAAAACAAGTTCAGCGCGCTCAACTACGCGCTGTGGAACAGTGGCACATTCGTCTACGTGCCGCGCAACGTGGTCATCGAGCAGCCGCTCCAGGCGGTCATCGGCCAAAGCGCCGGCAAGCTGGCGGGCATGCATCACACGGTCGTCGTGACCGAAGAAGGCGCAGCCGTGACGTTGGTCGAGGATTTCGTGGGCGCTGCGGACGGCATGACCAACAGCGTCGTCGAGCTGCTGCCCGGCGCAAACAGCCAGGTGCACTATCTGCATCTCCAGAACCTGGCCGACAGCGCGTGGAATTTCAGCACGCAGCGGATGCAGCTCAGCCGCGATAGCCTGCTGCGTTACTTCATCGGCTCGTGGGGCAGCCGGTTGAGCAAGAATTGGATCAATATGGAGCTGAACGGGCCGGGCAGCCACGGCGAACTGCTGGGGCTGTACTTCCCCGGCGGCCGACAGCATCTCGATCACCACACGAACCAGCTTCATCGAGCGCCGAACGCCACGAGCGATCTGCTCTTCAAGGGCGCGCTGAAGGATCGGGCGCGATCGGTGTATCAGGGCTACGTCAAAGTCTACCCGAGCGCGCAGAAAACCAACGCCTATCAGGCTAACCGCAATCTGATGCTGAGCAAGACGGCCCGCGCCGACAGCATCCCGGGCTCGAGATCGAGGCCGATGATGTGCGCTGCACGCACGGCGCCACCGCCGGTCAGATCCCCGACGAGTACACGTTTTACCTGATGGCGCGCGGCATCGATCGCTCGAATGCCGAACGCATGATCATCCAGGGCTTCTTCGAGGAAGTGATCGACCGCATCCCCGTCGAGGGCGTGAAGAGCAAGCTGGAAGGCGAGATCGCGCGGAAGCTGGGGTTGTGACCAAAGACGAAGGAGCAAGGACGAAGGACGGAGAAGGCGATCCGCTTTTGGTCTATGTCTTTGGTCCTTGGTCTGATCCGAAAGGAACCGCTATGTCTGACAAGGGTTACGTCCATCCCGATAAACTCGTGAGCACCCAATGGGTCGCCGAGCATCTGGACGATCCGAAGGTGCGCATCGTCGAATCCAACGAGGACATCCTGCTCTACTCGCGGGGCACGTCCCCGGCGCGGTGCAGATCGACTGGATCGCCGACTTGAACGATCCGATCACGCGCGACTACCTGAATCGCGAGCAGTTCGGGAGCTTGATGTCGCGCAACGGTATCAGTAACGACACGCTGGTCGTCTTCTACGGCGACAAGAGCAACTGGTGGGCCTGCTACGCGCTCTGGATCTTCGAGCTGTTCAGCCATACGAAAACGGCAGTCATGGACGGCGGCCGGCTGAAATGGGAAAAGGAAGGCCGGCCTTTGACCAAAGATGTGCCGAGCGTCCCCATCACCTCCTACCATGCGCCTGATCGGACGGATTACAAGATCCGTGCCTACCGCGACGATGTGCTGAAGCACACGCAGGCCGGCCTGCCGCTGGTCGACGTCCGCAGCCCCGGCGAATACAGTGGGCAGCTCTTCCACATGGATGGCTACCCGCAGGAAGGCTCGCTGCGCACCGGCCACATCAAGGGCGCCGTGAGTGTCCCCTGGGCGAAGGCGGCCAATCCGGAGGACGGCACGTTCAAGACCGCCGAGCAGTTGCGTCAGCTCTACGAGCAGGAGCAGGGCCTCGATCCCAGCGCCAGCATCATCGCCTATTGCCGCATCGGCGAGCGGTCGAGCCACACCTGGTTCGTGCTCAAGTATCTGCTGGGCTACCCGAACGTGCGGAACTACGACGGCAGTTGGACGGAGTGGGGCAACCTGGTGGGCGTGCCGATCGAGAAGTGAAGTGGAAGCTAGAAGATGAGTAGCGAGTAACCGCAGCCGAGTATCCAAGTACATCTCAGCTTCTCAGTACTTCTTAGCTTCCAGCCTTGCACGCCCGCACTGACCGCGCTATACTAACCGCTGCATGTGAACCTGAAAGGAGCGCAGCATCGTGGATCGCCAAGCACAGATCGACTTCATACTGGATCACTATGAGAGCCCACGACACTACGGGCCGCTGGCAGACGCATCGGTCGTACAGAAGGGCGGCAACCCCGGCTGCGGTGACGTTGTCACTTTCTACCTGAGGGTAGATGGCGACGGACGCATCACCGACATCTCGTTCGAGGGCGAGGGATGCACCATCAGCCAGGCCGCGTGCTCCATCGTCACCGAGATGTTCACCGGGAAAACCCTGGCCGATGTCGAGTCCACTTCGTCCGATGTCATCCTGGACATCCTGGGCCGCGAGATCGCCGGCACCCGGCTCAAGTGCGCGACGCTGGGGCTGAATACGACGAAGGAAGCGGTGCGGCAGCTGCGCCACAGGAAGGCTGAATAGAGATGGATCTCGGCTATACAATTCAGCAACTTGCCAATCACGCAACGATGATCCACAGCCTGGTCGGCGGCGTTTCCCTCGAACAGGCGCGCTGGAAACCGAGCTGCGGACGCCTGGTCGATGCTGGAAGTCATGCACCATCTTTATGACGAGGAGCGCGACGATTTTCGGCGCCGCCTCGATCATGTGCTCCATCAGCCCGATCAGGCATGGCCGGGCATCGATCCGGTGGGTGGGTGCTCCAACGACAATACAACGAGCAGGATTTCGAGCAGACTGTGACCGGGTTCCTGCGGGAGCGCGACCAGTCGATGAGCTGGCTTAAGTCGCTTGAATCCCCGAACTGGCAGAGCAGCTACGAGGCGCCCTGGGGATCGATCACGGCGGGCGATCTGCTGGCATCGTGGGTGGCGCACGACCTGCTCCACATGCGGCAGTTGGTCGAACTGCATTGGGTCTATTCAACCCACCAACTTGGGCCTTTCCGAGTCGAATACGCCGGACAGTGGTGACACGGGCATGACGATTCAGAGGTACCTGTGAACACAACGAGCATCGCGCCAACTACGGCGCTTGAACATGTTGAGACGATCCGCGCCGACTTTCCGATCCTGCAACGGCGGGTCCACGGCCTGCCGCTGGTCTACCTGGACAACGCGGCGACATCGCAGAAGCCACGGTCGGTCATCGACACGCTGACGCGCTATTACGAGCAGACCAACGCCAACGTCCACCGCGGCGTGCACACGCTCAGCGAGGAAGCCACCGCCCAGTATGAGGGCGCGCGCGCGAAGGTTTCGACTTTCATCAACGCGACGTGCCCGAAGGAAGTGATCTGGACGCGCAACGCCAGCGAGGCGCTCAACGTGGTGGCGTATAGCTGGGGCCGCGCCAACCTCAAGCGCGGCGATCGCGTCCTGCTGACCGAGATGGAGCACCACTCCAACATCGTGCCCGTGGCAGATCCTCGCTGCCGAGCGGGGGATCGAGCTGGACTTCGTGCGCGTCGCCGATGATGGCACGCTGATCCTGGATAACCTCAACAAGCTGCTGACACCGCGCACCAAGCTGTTCGGTTTCACGTACATGTCGAACGTCGTCGGCACGATCAATCCCGTGAAGGAGCTGACGCAGGCGGCGCACAAGGTCGGCGCGCTGGTGCTGCTCGACGCGTGCCAGGCCGTGCCGCACATGCCCGTGGACGCGCAGGCGCTGGACGTCGATTTCCTGGCGTTCTCCGGCCACAAGATGCTGGGGCCCACGGGCATCGGCGTGCTGTGGGGCCGCCGCGAGCTGCTCAACGCCATGCCGCCCTTCATGGGCGGGGGCGACATGATCCGCGAGGTGCATCTGAGCGGGTTCAAGTCCAGCGAGCTGCCGTGGAAGTTCGAGGCCGGCACCCCGGCCATCGCGCAGGCCATCGGCCTCGGCGCGGCCGTGGATTATCTGAGCCAGGTCGGCATGGATGCCATCCATCAGGCCGAGCGCGAGCTGACCGCGTACGCGATGCAGCGGCTGCCGGAGGTCAAAGGGCTGCGCATCCTGGGGCCGAGCGCCGACAAGCGCGGCGGGCTGGTGGCCTTCACGCTGGACGCCGCCCATCCGCACGACATCGCCGCAGTGCTCGATAACCTGGGCATTGCCGTCCGGGCGGGTCACCATTGCGCTCAGCCGCTGCACGAGCGCTTCAACATCCCGGCCAGCGCCCGCGCCAGCTTCTACCTCTACAACACCAAGGAAGAGGTCGATTTGCTGGTGAAGGGGCTGCACAAAGTGGTGGAGATGTTCACCTTCTGACGGACGAC
>CAWDBT010000002.1:0-719272 GCA_963800655.1 Parachlamydiales bacterium
CGAAGATCTCGACGAAGAAGCCAAAGGGAACGATCGAAGTGATCGGCCCTTTATAGATCTTTCCGATTTCTACTTCGGCCGTCAGGTTATGGACGATTTTTTTCGCCTTTTCCATCGCTTCGGCATTGGTCGATGCAATGCTGACAAGGCCGTTGTCGTCGATGTCGATTTGAACGCCGGTCTCTTCGATGATCGCACGGATTTGTTTGCCGCCAGGACCGATGACGACGCCGATCTTGCTGGGCTTGATCTGCATGACTTCGATTCGCGGAGCATAAGAGGACATCTGCGCTTTCGCCTGAGGACAAGCGGCTAGCATTGCCTTCAGAATGTGGATGCGGCCTTCTTTCGCTTGGGCGAGAGCTTCCCTCATGATCGCATGAGTGATGCCTTCGACCTTGATATCCATCTGGAATGCTGTGATTCCATGTTCATCGCCGGTGATTTTAAAGTCCATGTCCCCAAGTGCATCTTCGGCTCCGAGGATATCGGAGAGGATGGCATGGCGGTTGTCTTCCAGAACGAGGCCCATGGCGATTCCGGAAACAGGGCGCTTAACGGGAACGCCCGCATCCATCAAAGCCAAACAGCCGCCGCAAACGGAGGCCATCGAGGAGGAGCCGTTCGATTCGGTGATATTCGATTCGATGCGGATGACGTAGGGGAAGTCTTCCTGTCTGGGAAGAATGGCGCTGAGTGCGCGTTCGGCTAATTTGCCGTGGCCGATTTCGCGGCGGCCCGGGGCGCCCATCCGGCCGACTTCGCCGACCGAAAAGGGAGGGAAGAAATACTGCAGATAAAAGCGTTGGGTGCCTTCGCCGTGCAGATCTTCGAAGCGCTGAGCATTGCTTCCGCCGCCAAGGTGCAAACGGCGATCGTCTGGGTTTCTCCTCGAGTGAATAGAGAGCTGCCATGCGTGCGAGGGAGAATCGATTGTTCGATATCGATTTTGCGGATCTCTTTGAGACCGCGGCCGTCGATCCTGCGTTTTTCATCGAGGATCATGCTGCGCATCAGTTTGGATTGCAAGTTTTTGAACGCGATCATCACGTCGGTTTTTTGAAACTTGGCATCCGTCTGGCGGAAGAAGCGCATTGGCCATTTCTTTCTGGATCAGAGCCACGGCTTCTTCGCGCTCGGATTTTGCGGAAATGCGCAGAGCTTCGCCGAGTTTTTTGGCAGAGGCGGCATCGACGGCGTCGATGACTTCCTGGGGAGTCGGTCGGAGGGTATCTCTTTTCTTCGGTTGGCCGATTCTCTCGCGCCATTCAGATAGTTTTAAGCAGATCTCCCGGATCGCCTCATGCCCTTCTTCGATCGCTGCGATAGACTTGTTCTTCTGTCAAGAAGTCGCAGAATCCCTCGATCATCAAGATCGCATCTTCGGTTCCGGCCAAGACGAGGTCGAGTTTGGAAGTTTTCATCTCTTCAAAAGTCGGGTTGATGATGAATCGCTCGTCGATCATGCCGACGCGGACGGCGCCGATCGGTTTGACGAGAGGGATATCGCTCAAGACGAGAGCCGCGGAAGCGGCGCAAATCGCAAGGACGTCGGGCTGATTGATTCCGTCGTAAGAGAGGACGTAGGAGAGGACTTGAACTTCGTTATGATAGCCTTCTTCGAACATCGGGCGCAGCGGGCGGTCGATCAGGCGGCTGACGAGAATTTCGCGCTCGGCGGGGCGTCCTTCGCGTTTAATGAATCCACCGGCCGTGCGGCCGACGGATGAGAATTTTTCCTGATAGTCGACTCGAAGGGGAAGAAAATCGATTCCTTCGCCGGCAGTAGGAGATGCGCAGGCCGTGGCGAAAACGACGGTGTCTTCGCAGCGGAGCATGACGGAGCCATTGGCTTGACGGGCGATTTTGCCTGTTTCGAGTTTGAGTGGTTTTGTCGCCGACGTGAAATGGTGATGGTGTCTTTTTTCATGGATTCCTTTCTTAGGTTAGGTTTGACTCGAGGAAGGAACGAAAGGATAGAAATCAGAAAGAAGACCTAGATTCGAAAGAGGAGGGCTTGTTTCTGTTCTCTATCGCTCCGGCCGGCTCCATTTCCTGCAAGCACTGGAAGAGAGAACTCTCCAGTGCGCGGCGAGAATTATTTTCTCAAATTCAATCGGACAATCAAGTTTTGATAGCGCTTGGTGTCCGTTGAATTGAGATAGTCGAGAAGTTTGCGGCGTTGGCCGACGAGTTTCAATAGGGCGAGCCGGGAGCTGTGGTCTTTTGGAGCCAGCTTCAGATGCTCGGTCAGTTCGGCAATGCGTTCAGTAAGGATCGCGATTTGGACATCCGCAGAACCAGTATCTTTCTCGTGCAATTGAAATTTTTTGGTGATTTCTTCCTTGGTACCTTTATCTAACGACATGGGAGGAAGTTCTCCGTAGTGAGGTTGAGATATTTATACGAAGATTCTAACCGAAAAAGCATATACTTGCAAGGGATCTTGCGGTTTCTGCGGAGAACCTGCTAAAGTGGTGCGAAAACAAATTCAGGAATTGATGTTTCTTCCATCTGAATGGAGGAGATTTTAAAATTTTTAATCCGGAGCCGGCTACCATGAAAAAGAATCCTTTTATTTCCCTGCAGCCTTGGATGGGGCAGATTTTGCATGCGATTAGAAAAGATATCAAAAACGACCATTTGGCTGTCGATAAGGTTTTTTATAAAACCCATTTTGGAAGCCGCCCTCTAAACCGCCTCGATATCGAGGAAATTTTTTCCGTTTATGAGCGGGAATTGCTCAAGGGGGATCAAGAGGAGCTGGTCGAGTGGGCGATCAACCGTTGGGTATTCAAGCACGGGGATGTCTATCGCCATTTCGCCGACCGCCTGGCTAAAATCAATTCGAATTTCCAGGAGATCTCCTCCTTGACCGAAAGCGAATCGATGCAGGTGCTCGAAGGGGCTGCGGCTTCTTTTGGGGCTTTAACCGTTTATTTATTCTCGGCCCTCAATTCGGTTGTGTTTCCCGAAACGATATTCGAGCGGATGCGCAAAGAAGCTGTTTCCGAGCAGGAATTCCTGAAGGAACAGGAGTCCCATGCCGCGGAAAAGGAATCCCTGGAACAGCTCAAGACGCGATATGAGCGAGAGACGCGCCGCCTGCAGGAGAAATACGAGGATCGCTTAAATGGGGTGCAGCGCAAATATGCGATCGACGTCGAAGCGTTGAAAAAACAGATTCGCTCGATGCAGCAGAAATTGAGCCTTGCGCCTCGATGAACGGCCCTTTGGACGAGATGTTCATGCGCGAGGCTTTAAAGGAAGCCCGCAAGGCATTCGATCGCGATGAGGTTCCCGTCGGCGCCGTCCTCGTAGTCGATGGGAAGGTCATCGCGCGTGGATCGAATCAGGTGGAACTTTTACAGGATGCGACAGCCCACGCCGAAATGATTTGTTTAACGGCAGGGGCTGCAGCCATGGGGAATTGGCGGCTCAATGGAGCAGTGCTATATTGCACTCTAGAGCCTTGCGCCATGTGCGCCGGCGCGATGATCGCTTCCCGCCTCAAAAGGCTCGTTTGGGCTGCTCCTGATCTTCGGGTTGGAGCCAATGGGAGCTGGATCGATCTCTTAAAGGAAAATCACCCCATTCATCGCGTGGAGGTGTCTTCCGGCATCCTATGCGATGAGGCGGCTTCTCTTATGAAGGTGTTTTTTCAAAAACAGCGAAAGGCGAAAATAGCCTCTTCGAGCGGATCTGTTTTATAGGTGTAAACCCCTTCAAAAAGCGGTTTCGGCTGCGCTATCGTCCATTGAGGCGCCGTTTTTCCGAAATTTTGCGCATCCGCTCTTTTTCTTCAGGGGTAAGGGATTGCTCTCCATGAAGGGAGATGCGGGCGAGCATTTCGTCGATGAATTGATCATCGTTTAAAATTTTCTTTCCCGATCGAATATCGTAGATTTTCGAGCGAGAAAAGAGCTTGTTGGCTTTGATTGGGAAGAGAAAGGAGATTTGCAGATAGGTCCAGCCGAATAGGACGCCGGCCATATTCGCTGCGAGCTGCGCGAATTCTTTGTGAAGAAAGCGCAAGAGGCAGTCTGCGCCGAATAGAGCCAACAGGAGCCAGACGGCTCGAATGTTCATCCGCGGAAAAAGCTCGACAGAGGTTGCTAGGTTGAAGTAGCCCCAAACGGCGAATAGGGAAAAAAGAATGCAGGAACAGCCCGAAAGCAGTCCGGGGTGTCGGGTCATCGCCAAAAGCGCGGAAGATCCGCAGGCGATCGTAGCGCCTATCCACAAAATAAAGAAAAATTTTGATCCTTTTGCCAAAAGGAGCCTCTTTCCGACGAACCAGAGGAGGGCTAATTTCACCGCCAGCCTCAGCAGGGGCGTCCATTCGATCGGGGTTCCCAGGGCAAAGGGATAGGTCAGGAGCTGCCATCCCCAGATCGGCTCCGGGTTAAGGGAGGGGAGGGACAAGGCGATCCACGGGAGGGTTTGTTCAAAAAATACCCCCGTGAGAATGCCGCCGATGGCCAAGGAGACTAAGAGCGCTTGAAGAGGTCTCAGGGTCATTTGAGGCATTTGGTAAAAATTCTTCCCTCGGAAACTTGTTTTTATACTAGCTTCACGTTATACTGTCTCAGATAAAATTGCACCCCATTCAGGAGCATCATGAAAGAAAAAATCCACCCCCCATATCAGGAAGTTCTCTTTGTCGATTCTTCCACGGGAGCGAAATTTTTGATCGGCAGCACGCTGCAGCCGAAAGAAAAAGATACATACGAAGGCAAGGATTATCCGGTCGTTCGGGTTCCTGTATCTTCTGCTTCCCATCCCTTTTTCACCAAGGCGAACCAATTCGTCGACGCCGAAGGACGCATGGATAAATTCATGAAGAAATACCAGCGTAAGCGCGAGCAGGAAAAAAAGGATCACGAAAAGCAAGAAGAAGCGAACAAGACCAAAGCGAAAGCGAAGAAAAAATAACTTTGCCGCTAGAGTTTTAGTCTAGCTTGGATTTGGGCATTTCATGGAAGAAAAGGTTCAGCGCCTACTGCAAAGGCTGCAAGAAGTCGAGCGGTTGCTGGGCCTTCCCGATGCCGTTTCCGATCAAAAAACCTATCGCCAACTCACTCAGGAACACGCTCAGCTCTCGGAGCTGCGCGAAGCTTGGGATGTTTTAGAGCGCATTCGAAAGCAGAAAGCCGATAATCGGGCGCTTCTCGATGCCGAAAGCGATCCGGAGATCTTGCAGATGGCTCGCGAAGAGCTGCTTTTGTTGGACGCTCAGGAAGAAGCTTCGACTAAGAAAATTCTCAATCTTCTCGTTCCCCCCGATCCTCGCGACAGCCGCAATATCATCCTCGAGATCCGCGCCGGGACGGGCGGGGACGAGGCTGCTCTGTTCGTGGCTGATTGCGCTCGGATGTACCGCAATTACGCCGAGAACAAGGGGTGGAAGATCGAGGTTTTGTCCACTTCTGCCTCCGATCTCGGCGGCTACAAGGAATACATCATGTCTTTTTCGGGACATCATGTATTTCGCTTGATGCAATACGAGGCTGGTACTCATCGGGTTCAGCGCGTGCCGGATACTGAAACGCAAGGCAGGATCCACACTTCGGCGATTACAGTCGCAGTCCTTCTCGAGCCATCCGATGACGAGAAAATTCAAATCGATGAAAAGGATTTGAAGATCGACACGTATCGATCCTCAGGCGCTGGAGGCCAGCACGTCAATACGACCGATTCGGCCGTTAGGATTACCCACTTGCCGACCGGCACTGTGGTCGCTTGTCAGGAAGAGCGGAGCCAGCATAAAAACCGCGAAAAAGCCCTGCGGATGCTAGGCGCAAAGATCGCTGAAGAAATGCGCCGCAAAAGCGAACAGGAAATGTCGGTTCTTCGATCGACCCAGGTCGGAAGCGGAGATCGCTCCGAGAGAATTCGAACCTATAATTTTCCTCAAAACCGGGTGACCGATCACCGGATCGATCTCACTCTATATAAACTCGACCGCGTGATGGAAGGGGATTTGGATGATTTGACGACCCCTTTGGTGGCGTATTTTTATCAAGAAAAGATCAAAGCCCAGTGAAAACTCTCGGCGAAATCCTTCAAGTCTCCATTCAATTTTTGACCGAGCGTTCCGTCGATCGCCCCCGCCTGTCTGTGGAACTGCTTTTAGCTTCCCTTCTCAAATGCAAGCGGATCGAACTGTACATGCAATACGACCGCCCTTTGATCGAAACCGAGCTGTCTTGCATGAGAGAGCTTCTAAACGCAGATCGAGGGGAGAGCCCCTCGAATATGCCATAGGGGAAATCGAATTTTTCGGCTGCCGTATCGAGGTTGGCCCGGATGTGCTGATTCCTAGGCAGGAAACCGAAATTTTAGTCGATCTCGCTCTCAAGGAGATCCTGCCGACTCTGGCGGAAGTCAATCGCTTTGGGATCTTTGCACAGGGTCGGGCTGTATTGGCTTGCGAATCAAAAAGTCGTGCCCCTCTCTTCGAGTTTCTTGGGGGATCTCAGTGTGGAAGCGATCCGAAGGGCTGAGAGCAATGCCTTGAAAAATGAATTGTCGGTGGAATGCCTGCAGGGAGATCTCCTGGAGCCGTTCGCGGGTCGAAAGGCCGATTTTGTCATCTGCAATCCGCCTTACCTTTCGACAAAAGAATATGCGGGAAATCGATCGCTCGGTGCGCGATTTCGAGCCGAAGCTGGCTCTGGTTTCGGGGGAGCGGGGGACGGAAATTTACGAGAGGCTGGCTAGAGATTTGCCCCATTATTTGAACCCGCGGGCAAAGGTTTTTTTTGAGATCGGCGCCGCTCAGGGAGCTGCAGTGCAAGAAATTTTTTCCGCTTCGCCTTGGCGCAGTCAAAGGGTTTTAAAAGACTGGGCAGGACTCGATCGCTTCTTTTTCCTTGAAGTCGAATGATTTTTTCCTATATCCTGTCTCAGTAAAATGGTTGTTTTCCGCCTGAAAGAAAATGTTTCAAGAATTGACTGAAAAATTTCAATCCGTGTTCGCGCGCCTCAAAGGGCATAAGACGCTTACGGAAGAGAACATAGCGGATGCTGTGCGCCAGGTGCGCCTGGCTTTGCTCGATGCCGACGTCAATTATTCAGTGGCGGGCGAGTTTGTCAAACGGGTGAAGGAAAAAGCCCTTGGCGAAGCCGTACTTCGCTCGGTATCGCCGAGCCAGCAGTTCATCAAGCTGGTGCACGATGAACTGACGGCATTTATGGGCAGCGAAGAGACTTCCTTGGATCTGAACGGGAAAGGTCTCGGTCGTCATGCTGTGCGGACTTCAGGGATCGGGAAAGACGACGAGCTTGCGCCAAACTCGCGGCCCATATTCAAAAGGCGCATAGCCATAAGAAAATTCTCATGGCGGCCTGCGATTTACAGCGCCCTGCCGCGATCGACCAGCTCCAGAAATTGGGGCATTCGATTCAGATTCCGGTGTTGTGCAGCCAAGCGAAACCGATGTGCTGAAGGTGGCTCGGCCTGGCCTATGAAAAAGCAAAAGCCGATAGTTATGACGTTCTCATCGTCGATACGGCTGGACGGCTGCATCTGGACGATGAATTGATGAAGGAACTCGAAAGCTTGAAAGCGCTGCTCGATCCTCGCGAAATCCTGTTCGTGGCGAATGCGACGACGGGACAGGATGCGGTTCGCACAGCGGCGGAGTTCGATAAGCGGGTGCAAATCACCGGGGCGATTCTCACGATGCTCGATGGCAATGCCCGCGCGGGCGCTGCGATTTCGATTCGCGAGGTGACGAAGAAGCCGTTGAAATTCGAGGGAATCGGCGAGAAGATCGGCGATTTGCAGGTCTTTCATCCCCGATCGATGGCGGATCGCATTCTCGGAATGGGCGACGTGATTAATCTCGTCAAAAAAGCGCAGGAAGCGTTTGACGAAAAGCAATCCGAAGAACTCGAAAAGAAGCTGCGAAAGGCTTCCTTTACCTATGAGGATTATCTCAAGCAGATGTCCATGGTGAAGAAAATGGGGTCGTTCAAGAGCATTTTGAAAATGCTCCCCGGAGCGTCTTCGCTGGGGGATCTCGATTTCTCGGAGAAGGAGTTCGGGCGGCTCGAAGCGATGATCCTTTCGATGACTCCAGGCGAAAGGTGTGAAAAAGATGAATTGACCACGACTCGGCGCAAGCGAATCGCGAAGGGAAGCGGAGTAGATCTAGATGCAGTCAACCGGATGGTCAAGGGATTCAAACGGGTGAAGCAGCTTTTAAAGGATATGCCCAATATGAAGGCGCAAGCTCGGAAGATGGGCATGAAAGATATGATGAATATGGGCTGGCCCCCAAAAATATGAGGATTTGAACATGGCGTTAATCATTCGCATGAGACAGCAAGGTGCCAATAGTCGGCAATCATTCCGGCTTGTGGTCACTGATGCCCGCAACCCGCGCGACGGGGAATATATCGAAATGCTCGGCTGGTACAATCCTTTTGCCGAAGAAGATAAAAATCTCCAAGTGGACCTAGATCGCTTACAGTATTGGCTCGATGCAGGAGCTCAGATCAGCGACCGCGTAAAATCGCTTGTGAAACGAGTTTCTCCCGAAGTCGTGCAAAAACTGTCGGAGAAGAAAGTGGCAAAACAAGTGAAAGCAAGGGCAAAGCGCCGAGCGGCGAAATAAATCATGCTGATCGACATTCTCTCGTTGTTCCCGGAATATTTTCAGGGGCCCTTTGACGTCAGCATGATCAAAAGGGCGAGGCAAAGCGGGCATGTCGAAATCCGGCAGACGGATATCCGCGATTTCGCTGTGAACAAAAACCGCAGGGTTGACGACCGCCCTTTTGGCGGCGGACCCGGAATGGTGTTGTGTCCCGAGCCGACTGCTCGGGCGGTTCGCAGTGTGAAGACTGAAAAGTCGCATGTGATCCATCTGTCGCCGCAAGGGAGCTTGCTCAGCGCGGCGAAGTGCAAGGAATTGGCGTTGAAAGAGCATTTAGTGTTGCTCTGCGGCCATTACGAAGGGATCGACGAGCGGGTTTTGCAGCGGGAAGTGCATGAGGAAATCAGCATCGGCGACTACGTATTGACAAATGGCTGCGCCGCTGCGATCGTCCTCGTCGATGCGGTTCTCCGCTTTGTCCCCGGAGTATTGGGCCATCCCGATGCCGCCGGCCAGGATTCGTTTGAAAACGGGATCTTCGATGCGCCTCATTACACGCGCCCGGAGATGTTCGAGGGGATGGAGGTGCCGCCTGTGTTGCGCCAGGGCCACCATGCAGATATCCAGAAATGGCGCCATAAAGAAGCTATGAAAAAAACACTCCGGGTCAGACCCGAATTAGTGAAAGGAGATTATCAGTGAGCCGCAATCCATTGATTGAAGAGCTTGAAAAAGCATATCTAAAGAAGGATGCCCCGAAGTTCAGCATCGGAGATACCGTACGCGTGCAGACGCGCATTTTTGAAGGTGAAAAAGAACGCCTCCAGGCCTTTTTAGGAGTTGTGATCGCGAAAAAGGGAACAGGTCTTTCCGAGACCTTCACTATTTACCGCAACGCCTATGGATCGAGCATGGATCGCGTATTTCTCCTCCATAGCCCGCGAATCGCCGGAATCGAAGTGATTCGCTCCGGAAAAGCGCGGAAAGCGAAGCTGTATTACCTCAGAGGCCGTTCCGGAAAAGCTACAAAGCTGCGCGAGCAATTCATCGCCAAGGAAACCGAAGAAACCTCGGCTGGCGAAGCTCCTCAAGCTTAAATCGAATCCGAAGCGTTTCAATCGTCATGTTGAAACGCTTCGAGTCTTTTTTCTTTTAAAAAAAAACTTTGCAAAGTACTCTCTCGTCATGAAATGCGGAATTTCAGATGGGAAAACGCCTTTGCACCGAAGATAGCGAACGAAAGCGGTTTACTCTCATGTCTGTCCATGAAACTGCGCTGCGCAATCGGGGATATTTGAAAATCGCGGGAGTCGACGAAGTCGGACGCGGCCCATTGGCAGGGCCGGTGGTCGCAGCCGCCTGCATCCTTTCCGAGGGAAGTTTTTTTTTCAAACTCAACGACAGCAAGCAGCTTGCGCCCGAAGAGCGCGAGGCTCTTTACGCCCAGCTTTCGCAAGACCCCCAGGTGGTCTTTGCCATCGGCATTGTTTCGCCCCGCCGAATCGATGAGATCAATATCCTCCGAGCCACGTTCGAGGCGATGCAAATCGCCGTATCCAAGCTAGCTGCAAAGCCCGACTATGTCTTAGTCGATGGCAATCGCGCTCCGCAGTTCGATTGTCCTTGCGAGCCGATCGTCAAAGGGGATGCTCATTCGGTCTCGATTGCGGCGGCGTCGGTTTTGGCTAAGGTCGTTCGGGACCGCATGATGGACGAAGAGGCTTGCAAATGGCCTGGATACGGTTTTGAAGTCCATAAGGGATATGGGACGCCGCAGCACTTGGATGCGATCGCGAGGCTTGGTCCTTGCCCCATCCATCGGGAGAGTTTCGAACCATTGAAATCGAGGCGAGCTTTATGCTTGTGAGCATGACGGGATTTGGCCGTGCATTACGTGAATTTTCCTTGGGCAGGCTGGTCGTCGAGATTCAGTCGGTCAATCGCAAGTATCTGGAGATCAACTGTTCTTTTCCTAAGGAGCTGCAGCGCCGAGAGCTCGAAATTCGCAAGCGCATTTCCGAATCGATCTCGCGGGGGCAAATCAATCTCCGAGTGTTTTTATCGCTGAATGAAGAGACTCTTGTGTTCTCTTTTGCCCGAGCGGGCGCTTTTAAAACGGCTTAAAAATGCATGGGCTCGGCGTAGCTCGCGCCGCAGGCTGCGATGAAAAAGATGTAGATCTTCCCTTTTTGCTCGCCAGACTTCCGGTGCGGAAAACGACAATGCGGATGAGCAGTATCTACCCGCGCTAAAGGAATGCATCGAAGAGGCTTTAAACGCATTGGTTGCGATGAAGCAAAAGGAAGGCAGAGCCATGGCCTCCGATATCGGAGCTCGTCTCGATGCGATCGAACAGCAGATCCGTTCGATTCAGCAGGCATCTCCCAATGCGGCGGCCAAGCTTCGTCAAAAGCTCAAAGAGAAGATCCTAGAGGTGCTAGAGCCTTCCTCCGAGCTAGATGATAGGCTTGCAAGAGAAGTCGCTTTTTTTGCCGAGAAGGTGGACATTTCCGAAGAAATCGCAAGGCTGCATTCGCATTTCGAGCAGTTTCGGGACGTCCTCAAAAAAGAGCAAGGACCCGCAGGCCGCAAATTGGAGTTTCTCGTCCAGGAAATCGGCCGCGAAATCAATACGATCGGCTCGAAGGCGTCCGATGCTGGAATTGCCCGCCTGGTCATAGAAGCCAAGAGCGAATTGGAAAAAATCCGCGAACAAATTCAAAACATCGAATAAAGCTATGCGACACAATTCGCCGGGGACACTGAATAGAGGACTGGTATTTATCATCAGCGCACCTGCGGGGACGGGAAAAACGACCCTCGTGCGGATGCTATGCGAGGAATTCGATCGCATCGTCGAAAGCGTCTCCTATACGACGCGAAAAATTCGTCCCAAGGAAGAAGACGGGAAAGACTACCATTTTGTCAGTGAGGAGGAATTCGAGGAAAAAATCAAGCAGAGCGACTTCCTCGAATACGCCCGCGTCTTCGGCCATTATTACGGCACTTCTGGCAAAGACATCGAAGAGTTGGTGCGCAAAGGCAAGCATGTCGTCTTGATCATCGATACGCAAGGGGCTTTGCAGCTGATGGGCAAGATCGAGGCCGTATTTATCTTTATCAGTCCGCCGGATTTTGAGGAATTGCGAAGCAGGCTGGTTACATCGCAGATCCGAGACGAAGGAATCGATCGAAGAGAGGCTTTCCTGGGCGCAAAAAGAGATCGAAGCGGCTCAAAAATATGATTACCACATCGTCAACGACCATCTCCAAGTGGCGTACGAAGCCCTCCGGTCGATTTTGATCGCCGAAGAGCATCGGGTAAGGCCGTTTTCTTCAAGATAACCCTTGAGCAAAACAGCCGCATAGATCATCATTGCTGCAATGCCGAGAAACCGATCCCATCAATCAAGATATTTTTTTACCAATTGAAGACTTATGAAGTATGATTCATTAACTACCGAACGGTTGAGAAAGAAGTTCAAGAATAACTTTGATCTCTGCAATTTTTCCATTAATATTGCGAGAAACATCATCCTTTCCGGAACCCAATCGACGTTGGGGGAGATCCTCGAGGCGATCGAGACTTCGAGCGGATGAGATCCAATGCCGCAAAATCGGCGAAGTAATGCCCCGCAATATTTTAATTACATCCGCCCTTCCTTATGCGAATGGGCCGCTCCATTTCGGCCATATCGCAGGGGCGTATTTGCCGGGCGATTGCTATGCCCGATTCGAGGGATTGCAAGGGAATGGCGTGCTATATCTTTGCGGTTCGGACGAGCATGGAGTGGCGATCACCCTTAGCGCGGAAATGGCCGGGCGTCGCCCAAAGAGCACGTCGATCTATTTCATAAGATCAATCGAGATTTTTTCAGACAGCTTCATTTTTCCTTCGACCACTATAGCCGAACCACCTGGCCGGGCCATTATCGCGACGACTCAGGAATTTTTTAAGGTTTTGCAGAAAAAAGGGCTTGATCGAAGAAAAGAACGGAAAACCACCTCTATTCCGAGGCGGAGAAGAGATTTTTGGCGGATCGCTATGTCGTCGGCACTTGCCCTAAATGCGGTTATTCAGGAAGCGAGGGGGGACGAGTGCCAAAAATGCGCTAGCTCTTATGAAGCGACCGATTTGAAAAAGCCCCGTTCGAAATTGACCGGATCGCCTTTAATCCTTCGCCCGAGCAAGCATTTGTATCTGCGCTTCGATCTATTCAAGGATCGCTTAAAAGAATGGCTTCTTTCCAAGAAGTGGAAAGAAAATGTCGTTCGCTTCGCGATGGGATACGTCGACGATTTAAAGCCGCGCGCCATCACCCGGGACTCCGATTGGGGCGTTCCCGTTCCCGGATATCCCGGAAAAGTCTTTTACGTCTGGTTCGATGCGCCGATCGGCTATATCAGCGCCGCCCAGGAATGGGCCGAGCAAATCGGCAAACCCGATGCCTGGAAAGACTTTTGGCTGAACGACACAAACGAAATTGGTGGAGTTTATCGGCAAGGACAACATTCCCTTCCACGCCGTGTTTTTCCCCGCGATGCTGATGGGGCAGGATTTCCCTATAAATTGCCCGACGACCTCCCTGCGAATGAATTTTATCTCCTCGAAGGCCGTCAGTTTTCCAAGTCGGACGGCTGGTATATCGATCTCAAAGAATTTTTCACCAAATATTCCGCCGATCAGATCCGCTATGCGATTGCAGCAAACGCTCCTGAAACCTCCGATTCGGAATTCAGCTGGAAGGATTTTCAAATGCGCTGCAATGCAGAGCTTTTGGGCAAACTCGGCAATTTGGTTCATCGCGTCCTGGTATTTTCGCATCAGCATTGCGGCGGCAAGGTGCCTGCCCTTGGCGATCTCGATTCCGCCGATCGGGCGTTCTTCGAGCGCATCGCTGTTCTTCAAGAGAGCATGGCCGAGGCGTTCGGGTGCTATCATTTGCGCAAAGCATGCCAAATCCTCATGGAACTCGCGCAAACGGCGAACGGGTATTTCGACGCGAAAAAGCCTTGGGTCTTGGCGAAAGATCCCTCGAAGAAGGAAGCTCTCGATACATGCATCGCCTTGAGTTTGCGCTGCATCCGCGCCCTTGCTTTAATGGCTTCTCCGATCATCCCCGAAACAGCTCAGAAAATCTGGCAGATGATTGGATGCAAAGGAATTTTAGCGGAGCAGCGGTGGGATGCGATCGTTCGAAGCGAATTGTCCCCAGGGCAAATCCTCTCGCAACCCGAAGTCTTATTCAGAAAAATCGAAGACGCGGAAATCCTCGAGCAAATAGAAAAACTCGGCCGCGCTAAACAGAGTAAACCGGCTATGCCTGAACCCGTTTCTTTTGAGCCTTTAAAGGCTCCGATTTCCTTTCCTCAATTCGAAGCGATCGATTTGCGCGTCGGCCAAGTCCTCGCAGCAGAGAAAGTGGCTAAATCGAAAAAACTCCTCAAACTCCTCGTCGACCTCGGATTCGAACAGCGAACGATCGTCTCTGGAATCGCGCTTCATTTCGAGCCAGAGCAGCTCATTGGGAAGAAGCTCGTCATCGTCGCAAACCTCGCGCCCGCCACGATCATGGGGGTCGAGAGCCGAGGCATGGTCCTCGCCGGAGAAAGCGGCGCTGCGCTCGAACTGCCCCAGATCCAGCAGTTGCCCCCGGGAAGTTCTATTTCCTAATAGACATCTTGGATGTGATGACTTTTCTATTTCCGCCAATTTTGACAAATCGATATATCCGATTAGCTGGAAAACGAGCGAGCTTTGACTCCGAAGCGACCTATCCAACGCGGCCTCATCCCAGTAAAGAGCTTCTTAGTCCCAGCCTTCGGCGGGTAAATCGGGGCATTTGTGCTTTGATTTTCTCGAATGCAAGAGATAAGAACCGGCAAAGGCCAAAATGACTAGGCATCCCAATCCGAAACACACCCAGGAAAAGCTCATAATCGTGGCTTGGCGAACGCCGAGAATGGGGGATTTTTTATTCAGGATGGATAAAATCGCCGCATGGATTGCGCTGAGGCCGAGTGTCGCCGCTCCCATGCGGCAGGTAAACAGCATTCCAAAAGCGATCCCTAGCTTCTTTTGGCATACGGAAGACATCACCGTAGAAACAGAAGGGGTGAAGATGAAATTGACCCCGATTCCAAATGCGAGCAGGGGAATCAGAAGTTGTGTCAGCGAAGGCAAGCTAAAAAAGGAAAACCAGAAAAAATAAAAGATGAGCAGCAAATGGCCGATGGCGATTGGAACCTTGGATCCGAATTTATCGGATAAATAACCGGCCACGGGCGAAGAGAACAATATGGGAGCGCCCGATACAGAAATCAAAAGTCCGGTTTTCGTAGGGGAATATCCAAGGATATCCTCGAAATAAATCGTTTGAAACACTGTGGCCATAAAAATGAATTGGATGGCGAACATCGTGATGCAGGAAGCTGTATACAATGGATTTTTAAATAAAGACAGTTCTAGAAACGGCCGCGGACTTGTTTTTTCTCTTTGCAGCAAAAGAATGCAAGAAACGGCGGAGATCGACGCGCACAACAATGCCTTGAAAGACGTCCAACCCCAACTTTCCGCGTTCATCAAGAAGACGATGAGTGGGACGATCATAGACAAAAACAAGAGGAATCCGAGGCGGTCGATAGATGCGTTCGTCGGTTGGACATGCGGAAGAAACAAGAAGATCATGCCGATTCCCAGGATCGCGATCGGCAGATTGATGAGGAAAATCCAATGCCATGAGAGAATTTGCGTTAAATATCCTCCTAAAAATGGGCCTAAAACGAGAAATAACGAGCCGATGCTGACGATGAGTCCGGTAGCCCGGCCTCTTTGATGAGGGGGGAACAAGAGGGCGACGAGCGCGGTTTGAGCAGGGAGCATAATCGCGGCTCCCAATCCTTGCAGACTGCGCGCGGCGATGAGGCATGCGATGTTTGGACTCAAAGCGCAAAGTGCCGAAGAGATCCCGAATAAAGAAATCCCGATCGAGAACGCATTCCGAAGCCCGATCCGATCGCCCCATTTTCCTGCGGCCAAGAGGAATGTCGTTAGCGCTAACAAATAAGAGTTGACGGTCCATTGGAGTTGGGTCGCACTCGCTTCCAGACTTTCTCTAATGGCTGGCAGTGCTACGGGAAGGATGGTTTGGTCCAAAAAGTTCATGGCGACCGAGGGGAGAATGGCTGCGAGGCCAAGCCATTTATTTTTTGAATTCATAAACTCCTTTTCTAGACAAACTCGAGTTGTTCGGCGTTGGGTTTTTTAGCGTCGGGAGCGGTTCTTAAAGCTTTTTCAAGCCCTGTGTGGCGCTTGTGGATTTGATCGTTTTTCACGGCGATCGCGATCGCTTTTTTGGATCCAACGAGGTAGACGAGCTTTTTCCCACGGGTAACGCCGGTATAGAGCAGATTGCGATGGAGCAGTTTGAAATGGGTCGTGTGGATGGGAAGGACGATGCAGGGGCATTCGCTTCCTTGGTATTTGTGAACTGAAGCCGCATAGGCTAGGACGAGCTCATCGAGTTCGGAAAATTCATAGGGGATCTCCTTGTCGTCGAATAAAACGGTGAGTTCCTGTTCTTCCAGGTCGACCGACTGGATCTTTCCGATATCGCCGTTATAGACCTTCTTGTTGTAGTTGTTGCGGATCTGCATCACTTTGTCATGCAGGTGGAATTTGCGGCCGGCTCGGAAAAAAGGGCGATCGGAAGGGTTGAGCAATGACTGAAGGGCGTCGTTGAGCATTTCGATGCCGATGACGCCGCGTTTCATGGGCGAGAGAACCTGGATGTCTTCCGAGGGATGGAATCCATACCTCTGCGGGATTTCGACGGATACGAGGTGGAGGATCTTTTGCTTGATCTCTTCGGGGGCATCGGCTTCCAGAAACTGAAAATCGCTTTGCTCGGAAGACAAGAGTTCGGGAAATTCCCCATGGTTGATGAGGTGGGCGTTGGTGATGATTTTCGATCCCTTGGCTTGCCTGAAAATTTCAGTCAGCCTGGTGACTCCGATGACTTCGGAGGAGATGAGATCGCGCAAGACGGTTCCGGGGCCGACGCTCGGGAGCTGGTCGATATCTCCTACGAAAATGACTCGGGCATGCGACGGTATGGCGCGGAGCAAGGAGAAAAAGAGGGGCGTATCGATCATGCTCGCTTCATCGATGATGATCAGATCGCAGGAGAGAGGGTTGTCTTTAGATCTTTTGAAGCCGCCGGTCAGGGGATCCCATTCGAGCATGGCGTGAAGGGTGAAAGCTTTTCGATGAGTGATTTCGGAGAGCCGTTTTGCTGCGCGCCCAGTCGGCGCTGCCAGGAGGATTTTATCGGTCAATTTCGCGCTGATCGCCAGGATGGCCTTGGTGATCGTGCTTTTTCCCGTTCCAGGGCCGCCGGTGATGATGTGAACTTTGTCGCTCAGAGCCTTTTTAACGGCTTCTTCCTGCTGGGGGGCAAAGTGGATTCTCAGTTGGTTTTGCACCCACGAGCAGGCTCTTTCGACGTCGATGGATCGGAGCGCTTGAGGAGCCGAAGCCAGGCGCTTCATATCGCGGGAACTCGATTGCTCATACGCAAAAAACGTCTTGAGCCAGATCGTCGGCTCTTCGTTCAAGATCTCTTGGATCAGCTCTTTTTTTTCCACGAGGTCTGCCAGCTCTTTTTCGATGAGCTCCAGATCGACTTCGAGCATCGTTTTTGCGCCTATAACCAAATCCTTTGCGGGATAGCAGGTGTGGCCTTCAGTCGTCAGCTCCCAGAGGAGGAACTGAATCCCCGCCGAAATGCGGTGGGACGAATGCAGAGGCAATCCGAGCTTTTGGGCTAAGGCATCGGCAGTTTTAAACCCGATCCCGAAGATATCCTTGGCCAGCTGATAAGGATTTTGCTTCACCTTTTCAATGCTGGAGTCCCCATACGCTTTAAAGATTTTCTGCGCATACGCGGGGCTTACCCCATGGGAGCGAAGGAAGATCATGACCTCGCGGATCGAGCGCTGCTGCTGCCAGCATTCGGCGATCTTGTTGATCTTTTTTTCTCCAAGGCCGGCGATTTCGTGCAATTTATGAGGGGTTTCGTCGATGACTTTAAGCGTTTGAAGGCCGAAGCGGTCTACGATTTTTTTTGCAAATACCGGCCCCACGCCTTTGACGAGACCTGATTCGAGATATTTCTGGATTCCCACCAGATCGCAAGGGATTTCGACCTGGCAATCGCTCACCTCGAACTGCCGTCCATGAGAAGGATGCATTTTCCAATCGCCTTGGCAGGTGACGGTTTCGCCCGGCTGAATAGAGGGAAGAACCCCGACGATGACGGTCGAGTCTTTTTTTTTGGCCTCTCTTAGACGGGCTACTGTAAATCCGTTTTCAGGCTGAACATAGACGATGGATTCAATATGGCCGGTGATCGATGTCATGAAGAAATCCCAAAAAAAATTCCCGCATACATCATACTGCACCTGTGCGGGAATCGTTGTAAAGAGGGGAAATGGGGATTATTCTTCATTTTTCTCATCTGAGAGATCTAGGAGGATCTCATAGGCTTCGATATCAAAGGCGTCGGGATCTCGGGGTCGATCCCAATAGCCCATCAGCTCGACCTTGATCCACTTGTCCTCGTAATGGAGAACGGTTCCTGAAGAATCGAGCGGTTTGAAATGCGATTTTGTTTCGTAATTGCCAATTTTGCATTCAAAAAAAATGAGCGAAAAAAAACGATAGCCGAGTTCTTTAGCCTGTTGAAAAGCCTGTGTAAAGGCGTATTCAGCGGGAAAGGTGAGGAAAATCACCGGGTCTTCCGAGCGCATGGAGCGGATGTCTTCGTCGTCGAATGACGAGATCTCAGCGTGCAGGATGGAGCAAATCGAACATGCCATAAAGGCAAAAGCGCGTAAATTCATTGGACGGCCTCCTTGAGCGGCTGGATGATTTTTTGCAAAGTTTCGAGATTCAACGGCTTGCAGTAGTTGGCCCGGTACATCTGAAAGATGAAATTCAGGCCGGAATCGCTTTTTCTCGGGATGTAGTGGATATGGACATGGGGGACGCTTTGCCCAGCCTCGCGCCCATTTTTTTGTAGCAATAGATAAGAAGCCGGAGTGTTGAAAACGGAGCGAACTGCCCGATGGACCTTTTGGATTGTTTTTCCCATATGGGCAAACTCTTCTTCGGAAAGCATTTCAAAGCGCTCGACATGGCGCTTGGGAATGATCAGGCAGTGGCCCTCGCACATTGGCTTATGCGTATAGAGGGCGTAGACGAGATCATCTTCGTAGAAAGCTTGGGATTTCAACACCTCGGCGTTGCAAAATGGACAGCAAGGCTGTTGGTGAGAAACGGGTTGGGCATCCAAGGGAACAGTTCCTTTTCCAATCAGCAAAATCAATCCGATGAATATCGCGCGCATGTAAAAGCCCCTTTTAGACGCAGCCCTCAATAGGATGGATATTTCAGCCATCTTTAGATGTGCTCAAAAGAGGGCTAAAATAACTGCAAAAGGATAGCTGGAAGACGACTTATCTTGAAAGAACTCAATGATTTTTTTAAGAAAAAACTATGGCGCTATCCTCATCCTCTCGGGGATCTCCGAGAGGATGAGGATCGGATTATTCAGCTGAAGGTATGGAGTCCAATAGGAAATCGAGCATGCCATCCCAATCTTTATTTTCTAAAAAGGGTTTTATCCGCGCCGCCGGACGGTTGATTTCTTTGGAAAAATCATCGAGATAGGGCAGGAGTTTATTTTGAGTCGCCTGGTTGGTCAAGCTGGGTTTGATTCCATCCGCAAATCCGCGCCACTTAAAATAATCGTGGCGGATTTCTTTCATAGCCTGAGATAACTTCGGATTTGAAAATGTGACCCCCAGAAATTTCAGGGGATGGACATGTCCGATCTCATTTCCCGCTTTTTCGAGGTCTTTTTTATAGGTCAGCAGCAAGGTGAGCTTGCCATTGGCCGCCATAGTCGTGAGGATATAGCCGATTTTTTCTTTGTCCGAGTCCGAACAGTCCAGCTCGTCATAGGATGTGTCGCCTTGAGGCGGTTTGATTCCTCCGGGAGGGATTTTTACGATTCCCGCGAGAATGGGGTTTTCAAGAGCGGATGCAATCGTGTCGGAGCGCAGTGGGAGCCGATGGGGGATTGGCGCCAGATCCTTTTGAAAAGCGGGCAGAGAAGCCGCGGCAGAGGCGAGCAAAATACCTATTTTTGCGAACATATGGATGATTCTCCCTGTCGTGTTACGCCGCCGATTTTCCAACGGCATTAAGAAAATCAATGTATATCAATTGAATTTTTGCCCGCAAGAGCTGTCGAATCGGCTCTAGAGGGCGCTAACACTCTCTTAGTTTTCCGGACTCCGGTGATTGCAAATTTTTTAACAGATGTTATAGTGTTTTGGGGAAAAGATTGCCTATATGAGTCTAAAGAATTTCATGCGTCGCATCTTGGCCTTAGCTCTGTTGGGGATTGCGCTCGGATTTGCCGGGCGGCTTTGGTATTTTGCCAAAGATGGGTTCAGCGTGAATCGGCTCAGATTTCCATCAATCGAAGAATCCGATGCAAGCGCAAGGCACAGAGCTATTTCCGAGGCGCTCTACAAAGGTCCTTATCGATATTTGGGCAAAGGAAGGCAGTGCTATGCCTTCGAGAGCCTCGATGGACGCATCGTACTCAAATTCCTCCGTTGCGATTGGTATAAGCTCTCATTTTTTTGGAAAGCGATGCCATCTTCTTATTTCGCGCGGATAAAACGCCCCATTTTTAAGAGAAGGAGCGAGAAGCGTTTGCGCGAACTCGAAAGCTTTAGGATTTCATCTGAAGAACTCTCAGAATACACGGGTGTTTTCTACTATCATTTTGCAAAGACGGAGCACTTGCCCAAATGCTGCGAGATCCGCGATCGGATGGGGCGATCTTTTCAGATCGATCTCAATAAAGCCGTTTTTATTCTGCAGAAAAAAAAACCTTTGATGATGCCTCAATTCTTGCAGGCTTTGCGAAGCGGAAAAATCGACGAAGCAAAACGGATTCTCCGAGCTTTTTTGGATATTCTTTCAGCGAAAGCTCGTTTGGGGATTTTTGATCGGGACGCTTCTTTTTTGGAGAATTTCGGCTATGCCGATGGCAAAGCGACCCAAATCGATATTGGAAGTTTTTATCGAAAGCCCCATCTTCCTCCAGAACAGGTCTATGAACAGGCCATGCACGAAGGAGTTCGGACGATGCGATTATGGCTGGGGCAACTAGACGCAGATATGTTGAATCGCTTTGAAAATATGTTCGATGAGATGATGATTTCAAAAGGATAAGAGATGTGTCTTTTTTTATTCGTCCGCTTAATTGCAGTTATAGCTGTGGCTTCAGTTTTTTTATTTGCCCCAAGGGGATGGAACAGGGTCATAGGGGTCGGTATTCATCAATTCCAAAGAACAGCTCCCGAAGCAGAATCGCTTGAGCTCGATGGGTTGTCCTTTCAAGCGCTCGATCAACGATATATCTATAAGACGAAAGGTCGACAATCCTATGTGTTTTTTAGCGAGGACAATCGATTTGTATTAAAAATTCCTCGCAAGGACAAGCTGTGCAAACCAAAGCTTTCGACAATTGGGCAGATAGAGCAATCGGAAAAATCTGTTATGCCAAGTTTGCGAAGAACTAGGGAACGCCTGATGGATGAAACCGGAGGGCTGTGTATTCATTTAGGGGAAAAGATCCGAGAAATTCCCTCTGGATTCCGCTTATGCGACCGCATGGGGCGGCCATTTAAGATTTCTTTGGATTCGGTCGTTTTTGTTCTTCAAAGAAAAATGGAGTATTTAGAATCGGCGATCCGAAGGTCCAGTTTTTCCGATGCCCAAGAGTTGCTTTCCGGGTTTTTGGAATTGATCGAACGAGAGACAAAAAAAGGGCTGATATGCAAGGATTTTTCAGGGCCTCAGAGGAACTTTGGTTGCGAGGGAAAAAAGGTCTTCCGTATCGATATCGGAACGTATTATCCATTCGACGCAGCCTTTTCCTGGAATGATATCAGCGATCCGATGCTTCGTTGGTTGAAAAAAGAAAACAATCCGGATCTTTGCCAGTGGTTTCAGGATGAAATAGCTAAAAAAGCTCCTTTAAGTCGGTTCGAACCATGAAGGTATTGCGCATTTGCGCTCTCTCGGTATTAGTTGTCGGTGCCCTCGAATTGCCGGGTGCTTATAAATACCTGACCCATTCCTGCCGAATATCTCGCTGCAAGAGTTCCTTGCCTTTTCAAGAGGCGTGGAAAGTTTCGGTCGCTCCCCTGGAGTCGGTTCGAGGGGTTTTAGCTCAAAAATTTTATTATTTAGGCAAGGGGAATCAAGCATACGTATTTTCCAGCGCAGACAATCGATATGTGCTTAAATTGCTTTTCTTTAATCAATGGCATCCAAAGCTATTCAATAGGCTGTTCGGAATTCCTCCTAAGAAATCCATCGAGTACCGAAGGCAAATGGCATTGAATACATTGGAAGCTTATCGAATCGCGGCGGAACACGATTCCTCTTTGACGGAGATTGCTTATGCTCATCTCAATCTCACTGAAAATATGTTGCCCGAGGTGGATTTGCACGGGCCTGCTGGCCGGAGATGGAGGGTTCCATTAGATCGATATCGGTTCGTCCTTCAAAGGAAGGCGATTCCTTTGGAGCAGGCGCTTTTCGAAGCGAGAGGAGATCCCGATCTGTTTTCCGCACGGATCGCATCTTGCTTCGAGCTCATCCGGAAACGGCTCTCGCTGGGGATTTGCAATACCGACTCGTCATTCATGCAAAACTTAGGTTTTTTAGATGAGCGGGTGATCGAACTCGATTTCGGCCGCTATACGATGGATCCCTCTTCTTGCTCGAAAGAAGGCCAGGAAGGAGAGTGGAGGGCATTTATGAAAAGTCTAACGAGATGGGTGGAGCGATCGATTCCCGAAAGATCCGAATTAATCAAGAGTGGTCGAAATAGCATAGATGGTCAAGAATCCGCCTGCGCCGATACCTGCCCACAAGGCATGGGAAAACGGATAAAAAGCCGAAGCGCTGGCGAATGAAATCGATGCAAAAGTGGCGATTGCCGCCACTGCCTTCACCATAGGGGGAAGTTCTTTCGGCAATGCGATCGGTTCCATTGCCCGATCTGCATAAATAGAGCCTTCTTTTTGAATCAAATGGACTCGAGCTGGCGAAATCGGTTGTTTGCAGGTCATGCACGAGCGCATGTATTGAGTTTTTTCCCAACAGGAAGTGTGGAGCAAGTGTCCTTGGGAGATCTTATCGATCTCGGTGTGCAAGGAAATAGCTTCGTGTGTTTCTTGAAAATTCTCCAGACATAAAGGGCAGCATTCATCGGGGGCTAGTTTGTTTATTGTTAACATGGACATGTTAGCCTCATTGTTGAAATAGTTTATTATATCATTATTTTTGTTTTGGTTCAAAAGTGTTTTTGATCCGTTTTTTATTTGGTTGCGAGCGAATCTAAGTTGTTGATTATTAACGATTCGGCAGGGGTGGCGAACTGCTGTCGGTCTTGCATTAGGTCGATTTTTGAAGCGGTTTTGGTATACAGGATAAAAAGATGTTCGGTATAGATTATGGATATGCTGCAAAGATTAAAAAATATATTTTATAGAGATCTTCTGGATAGATCCCTGAAGGAAGAAAAAGGGTGGAAGCTCTTTGGTTTAAAAGCTCTTCGGGTTGGCGCTTTAGCCGTTCGGGGGTTTTTTCGAGATAAATGCACGCTTCGAGCGTCTTCGTTGACTTACTATTCCCTCATGTCGATCGTGCCTGTAGTCGCGATGGTTTTGGCGATTGCCGCCGGATTCGGATTCGAGGGTTATTTAAAACAGCAGCTTTTGGAAAGACTTCCCGAGCAGCAGGTGGCATTGACCGAGATCTTCGCTTTTTCGGATCGCTTGCTGGAGCAGACGAAAGGGGGCGTATTGGCAGCAATCGGCGCCATCGTTTTATTCTGGAGCGTGACCCAGTTGCTCAGCAGCATGGAAAGCTCTTTGAATTACATTTGGGGCGTCCGAAAGATGCGCAGCTGGAGGCGCCTTTTCAGCGACTATTTCGCGGTGATTTTCATCGCTCCGATCTTCTTTCTTCTCTCGAGCGGAGCGGCTGTCTATCTCGTCCATTCCGCCGAGTCGCTTCTCGATTCAATCGGATTAAATTCGGGAATTTCTGTTTGGGTTCTCTATGTGGTCAAACTGATCCCCTATGGATTTTCCTCCTTGCTGTTCAGCTTTATTTATTTGTTCCTTCCGAATACGCATGTGAGGATTTCCGCCGCTTTGGCCGGGGGCATTTTTTCCGGCATCGCGTATCTTCTCGTCCAGTGGGGATATATTTATTTTCAAACCCAATTGAGCCGATATGGGGCGATTTATGGGAGCTTTGCCGCGCTGCCTCTATTTTTAATCTGGGTGCAGATCAACTGGTTTTTGCTCCTTCTCGGAGCGGAAATCAGCTTCGCTTCTCAAACGCATGAAATGTGCGAGTTCGAGCATGCCAAAGAGCATTTGAGCGATCGCTATAAGCTCCTCCTATCTCTATGGATCGTGCAGATCGGCGTCGAAGGATTTTTAAAGGGCAAGCCTTCGATCGATATCGAACTCTTGGCCAATGCCTATAAAATTCCCCGCTCGATTGCCTCCGATCTTTTGGAAGACCTCGTTCGAGTCAATCTCCTCGCTCCGATTGCATCGAAAGAACTCAACAGATCCTATCTTCTCGCTCGCGATCCGCATTCACTTAGATTGTCCGATGCGATGACAGCTTTGGAAAATGGAAAGGTTGAGAATTTGCCATTAGTGGATTCAGCGGCCTTGAGGGCGATTAAAAAATCGCTCCGCTCATTTAGCGAGGCGATCGAAAAAAATCCGGACAACCTCCTGTTTCGCGAGATTTGCTGAAGTGTCTTTGCGATTTGAATAGATTCTTGCTTTTCGGTTTCCTTGATTGCTCAAAAACTCATTTTTAAAGTAATTTTTGCAACGGATCTGGTCGGGTAACCCGATAGTAGATCTAGGGAGATTTTGCGGGATGGCCGTTTTGGAACCTTTTGTCTTGGAGCCCGCATTTCAAACATATCTCTGGGGAGGGACGCGGCTGAAAGAATTATACCCCCATTTTTCAGCTCCCGATCGATGCGCTGAAGTTTGGCTCGCCTCAGATCGCCCCGAGGGAATGAGCCGCGTCCATTCAGGCCCATTTAAAGGATGGGGTCTGTCCGAGCTCGTGGAACGGTTCGGAGAGGAACTTCTCGGCAAGGGACGGAAAACTTTTCCAATCCTCGTCAAATTGATCGACGCCAAAGAGCCGCTCAGCATTCAAGTGCATCCATGTGAAGCGAGCGCGCCGAAAGTCGGCGGAGAAGCGAAAAGCGAACTTTGGTACATGTTGGAAAAAGGAGCTGTACTGGCGGGATTGAAGCGACATGGAGAATCTTTAGAAGAGGCTGCTTTCTCTGCAGATGGAGCTGAAGTCGCCGAGCTGTTTCATCGCATCGAAATGCAAGCAGATGAGGCGTTGTTTGTGCCCGGAGGATGCCCCCACGCCATTCTCGGAGGAACGTTGTTATTGGAAATTCAGCAGAATTCGAATACGACCTATAGGCTGTTCGACTGGGGCCGCAAAGATTCGTCCGGCGCGCCAAGACCTCTTCACATCGAAAAGGCGATCGCATGCATGGGTCTTTCAAAGTCGCCGATTCCGATCGCATTCAGGCGAATTCCGATCTCGCCTAAGCGTTCACTCGTCTCTGCTTTGCCTCATTTCAAAGTGGAGTTCATGGAGTATTCCGAGGGAGATCGGATCGAAGCGAATCCCGCTTCATTCCAAGTCGTGTTTTGTCAGGAGAAAGGAAGTTGCTATCTGCTGGGTGCGCAAAGTTTTCCTTTGATTTTACAGGGATCAGGGCATTGTTTGAGGATTTTTTTATGAAATGCGCATGGATTTTTGCTATTTTCGCATCTTGGTCGATTCTTTTAGCAGAGGATTCGACGGGGATTGCGATCATCGAAGTAGAGAACGTTCCCTATGGAAAAGGAATCGTACTCGTCCAAAAGATCGGAGATCCGCCCTCGTTCGGATTGCCCGAAGCCCGGCTTTCGGAAGAGAGTCCGATCGAGAGCAGCCTTAGGCATCGGATGAAGGAAATGCTCGGCTTGGACGTATTGGATTTTTGCGTGATCGAATATCGCTGCAACTCGCATCTCGTGCAGCCCGTCTGTCTCGGGCATGCGCACGGAGCGCCTATCGCAGATCCCGAGCTGCTCCAAAGCGCCTGGGCCGCCCCTTTCGATGAAATTCCATGGGAATGTTTGCCGGAAGATCATCGAGACATTCTCGAACAATATCTACGGATGGGATCTCGATGAAGCGAGCGCTCTGCTGGATCTATGCGCAAGCAATCGAAATCGGAGCATTCCTATGGCTTCTGATCTTGTATATCGGCGCGCGCCTGGGTTTTGTCAAAACAGATCCAATCGGACAGGGAAAGCCCATTTTATTGGTGCATGGATATTGCAATAGCGGATCGGTCTGGCATTTTTTAAAGAAACGGCTCGTCGAAAGATCTTGCGGCCGCATTTATACGATCGATCTGGGATATCCATTCGATTCGATCGAATCGTACGCGAGAAAAATCTCTGCGATCGCCCAGAAGATCCGCCGAGAAGAGAGTCGATCGGATCTCATTTTAGTCGGGCACTCGATGGGAGGGTTGGCCAGCTCTTATTACGCTTTGTTTCTAGCCCCAAAGAACACGGTCTCTTCGGTCATTACGATTGGTTCTCCTCTTCGCGGCACTTGGATGGCCAATCTCGGCATCGGCCGCTGCTGCAAGGAAATGAAACCAAAGTCTCATTTTATCGAAGCTCTCAATCCGAAAATCGCGAATCAAACAGAGGTAAAATTCTACCACATCGCGACGCGAACCGACGAATTGGTGATCCCTCAACATTCGGCCTGGATAAAGGAGTCCGCGGATTCTTACATCGTCGACTGCATAGGCCATGTCTCTTTGATATTCTCTTCCAAAGTCGCTCAAAAGATCTCCGAGTGGATATATTGATACTGCTGCACGAAGCCTGATTGGATTCTGAAGCTTGCAGGAAAAGAGGACTCCTGTTTTGATGCCGATATATGGCTCAGGGCATAGTGCGGATACTCTTTTCGACGGCGATGTTCCTGTTGGCGTCGCTTGCGATGTTCCAACCGAGCGCGTCGTATGCGCAAAATACGTATTTAGGACCTGTCGGGCCATCGTCCAAGGGGCGTCTGATCAAGGTGCAAATCGAGATCTATGACGAGCCAGAGCTCGGAGGCAACAAGGTTCTGTCAGTGAGCTTCGACGGACGGCAGATCCCCCTTAAACCAGCCGATATCAGCGGATTTCGCGGAGGAGCGGGCTTGGAAGCACCTCCGGGAACGTATGACCTCGTATGGGAAGTGTCCCTGGGAACGGGCGATACATGGCCACGGACTGCCAAGCGCCAGCAAAAAGTTCGCATCTCTTTGCAAGATAGCTGGGTGCAGATTTCTATCCAGGGTCAGCAAGCCGTCGTTTCGTAAGGCGTCTAATCTCTTCTTAGGATCTCGATCAGGGTTTTTTTCGATAGGCGTGATTGATCGAAAGGAGCGACTGCGTCACTAAAGACTCCCATACGCTCGGTTGCCTTAAGAATCCATAGAGGTTGTCGAAGATCGATCTAACTTCGGGAAGAACGTGGTTATCGCTGAGAGCAGATGGAATCTTTCCGGAATAGAAGGCCGCATTGCCCAGGGCGAATGTGGTCGAACCGGCGAGTCCTGCAGTCGCGGCGGGGATCGCGACAAGGCTTGCGCCGGAAATCCCGCCCAATAGATAAGCTCCCAGGGAAGCCGCTCCGGCAATGCCTCCGAAGGTCGTTGCGGCAAGAGCAGCTGCCGATCCCCAAAGGATCTGAGTCCGCCAGCCTCCGGCTCTCTGAAGCGCTCGTTTCAGATGGGCTTTGTCTTTTTCAATCGCAGCAATTTCGGAGAGCACTCTCAGCTGATCCAGTTCTGATTTGATATAATCGCAGTATAGATCGAGTTGGTTTTCCCAGATATCTATCGTCGGATCGAGTTCGAGAACCGTTCTGTCGCGCAGGGTTTGCGCAAGGTTGGATCGAGCCGATTCGAAGCGCTCTGAAGTTTGTTTTTGTTGCGCCGCATGGAAGGCCGACAGGTCGTCGAGCGATCCCTTCAGCTCTCCGAGGGGAGTGGCGATCGATTCGCGTTTAATGAGGGATTGTTCGATTGCTGAAATACAACGGGAGAGAGTCTCTTTTTCAATCGGGAAGGATGCGTTCGAGGCCTCTTTCATATCGTATAGGGAGTTGCATTGAAATTTTATTTTTCGAAGAGTGTCTAGTTTTTCATCGAGAACCATTTTCGCGGGTTTATCAACGGGCGCTGAAAGAGAGGCATGCAAATGGAGGAGTTGGTTCAGGATGCTTTCAGTGCGGGCGTCGGAGATGCGCGCATCGTGGAGCTGTTGCAGGATTTCTAAAGGAGCGGTCAATTTTTCGGCTTCTTCTCCGGATGTTTTCAATAGATCGAGCTGAGCTTGCTTGGCTTTGGCTAGGGCTTTTGAAATATCCGTAAAAGAAGGTTGCGAAGCGATTAGATCCAGTTGCGATCTGATCTCGAGCAATTCTTTCTGCATCGAGCGGGTTTTCGTAAGAACGGCCTGCAGCTGTTCTGTATCCGAAGCGGCTTGCAGCAGGAAGTCGAGGGTTTCCAAAGCATTGGCGTACGTTTTCTCAATGCTCGCTTTCAATGGAGTCGGGACGTTTTCCTCGGGGAGATTCAGCAGCATTTGGTTTTTTTGTTCGCAGGCCGAACGAATTTCTCTCAGGGCATTTTTAAACTCCCCGATCGCCTCTTCACATGTGAGCTTGCGGCGTTCAATTTCTTGAAATTTCTGTTCGAGTTCATTGAAAGATGTCTCAAATGAATCCTGCAGATCTAAGGTGAGCTGGGCGGCGATTGTTTCCGTTTTAGCGTCGTCCGGCCCTTGGAGGCGTTCGTGTACAGATTGGCGGATGAATTTTGTAAAGATCTCCTTGGCGATTTTTTCCATCTTCGCTTGGAGGTTTTGGGATTCGGTTTGATAGAACTCATCGCTGGAGCCCGGTTCAAATGCGGAATTCGCCAGAGAGAATAGGTTGTAAAAGCAGTCCTCGGAATTTTTCGGATTGGCGAGATAGGTGAATAAGGCGCGGCAACCTTCGATGGCGGAAGCAGAGATCGATGGAGAGACCAATTCAGCAAGAGCTGTCTGATAGGGAGCCGATGCCAAGGATGGGTGCTCTTGCAGTTTCAGTTTTAGGGCCGTGCGCTCCTGATAGGATTCGAGTTTGAGCACTTGAATCAGGGTTTGAACGACGCGGGATAGATCCGGAAAATCCATGAGTTGATCTTTGTCTGCAGCCAAAGGAGAAGCGGAAGGATGATCGAGTTCTTCTTTGAGCTTTTCGAGTTGGCCGACGATTCCTTTCTTAATCGCTACGTCGAAAGCTGTGTTGCTGCTATCCGTCGCTTCGATGCTGGATGTCACCATGGATTCAATGAGCTGGGATTCGGAAAGCTGTTTGCGCGCGATTCGATTGATCAGGGCTTGGATGGGCGGAATGAGGACGTATCCTAGCCAACGGATCGGAAGGGATTTATGCTCTTTCCATCCTGCGAAGAGCGAGACGGGGGGAAGAAACTCATCGACGAGAACCCCTGTGAAGCAGCGGCAAATCTCGGAGAGACTTTCCTTGCCCTGCAATTTTTTAAGAGTCTCTGCCATGATCTCTTTACGGCCGCCGCCGACTTCTTTGCCGTCTTTATCAAAGGTCGGTTCGCAATTGGCAAAGGCGTTCAGGCCTTTTTGATAGGTTCCAAGAAATGAATCCGCCCGTTCTAAAAATGTGAGGATGAATTTTCTAAGAGAGCTGCCATCTTTTTCGGCTGCGCCGGCTCGGAGCTTCCCGATGACTGAGTTCGCAAAGGTTTGGATAAAATTGGGAAATAATCCGGATTGATAGCCGATGAAATACCAGAAATAGGCTTTCATCTTTCCAAAGATCGAGATCTTGCCGGCTTTATGTGCAAAAAAGACATCGATGAGAGGGGTGTCGGGCGATTTTTGAGCCTTGCTGAGGATTTCCAGCCGTTCTTTATAAGGAATCGAGGGCTCAAAGAAATAAATAGTCGTGAGCCGAGAGGCGTTTTCACTAAAGTTTTTGACCGCTAAGTCGGTGAGTTCTTTGGCGTTTGAAGGATGATGTTTGCGGGAATCCTCCACATTGGACTCCACCGGGTTCAAAGGATTGGTCAGGGCGACATCTCGAATTTGCATCGGCGCAGACAAGCGGGATGACGACGAGGATGCGCTTTCGCAAGAGTGGAAGGAAAGAGAGGAAGAACTGCGTTGGATCTGGGGAACGGCTAGGGCTGTAACGGGTAGAGCGGTTTCCTGCGGCTCTAAATCCGCGCGGCCTGCAAGGGAAGGGGCATCCGTTTTTTGCAATCCAATGGTTCTCTGAGCAAAAGAGGAGAGGCATCTCAGCCCTTTAACGGGAGCCATCGCAAGGGATTTAACAGTTGAGCAAACGCTGTAAATGGTCATTTATATCCCGCGGGTTTGTTTTGTGTGATAATTATATCATTCATTGGTTAATAATTAAACCGCGTTTTTGTTTTTAAAAATTAATATCAAGAGTTGAATAAATTCGAGAAGAAGGATAGGCTTTTTTTGGATTTTAAGCGATATTTTTGATTCTTAGAGGATGTGGCTGTGAAGTGAAGTTTCCAAAAAATCGCTGGGAACTCGGTATATAGACACGCCGCTGGCCCTATGGTATTCTTTAAGGAACCTATCCCTATCATTTTTTGAGTCGATGGGTTCTATGGAGATGCTATATGAAAAATTTTGACGGATTAGTGGAAATAGCCGATCGGCTGCTGAGTCCGAATGGATGTCCCTGGGATCGAGAGCAGACGCTATTCACCCTTCAGCCCTATTTGTTGGAAGAAGTCCATGAGCTCCTCGAAGCGATCGATTTGGGCGAGAGCGACAAGATCGTGGAGGAGCTGGGCGATGTCTTATATGTTTTAATTTTTATTGCTAAAGTTGCCGAAGCAAAGAAATTATTTTCTATCAATGAAGCGATTGCTGTCGCCGCTGAAAAGATCATTCGCCGACATCCGCATGTATTCGGTGAAACGGAAGATTCCTCCATAGAGGGAATCGTCCAAAACTGGGAGCGGATCAAAAAACAAGAGCGGGGCAATCAGGTCAGGACTTCGATTTTGGATGGCATCCCGCCTTCTCTATCGGCGCTTGCCCGAACTCAAAAAGTGGTTCGCAAGCTCAGGAGAATCAAAAGTCGATTGGCGCCTCGGGAAATCCAAGAGGCTAGATCCGAAGAGGCGATTGGAAAAGACCTATGGAAGCTCGCGGCCGAAGCGGAAGCATCAAACATCGATTTGGAAAGCGCATTGAGGCGATACTGCCTCGTTCAGGAAGATCTCTTTAGAAAAGAAGAAAAATCACCGGAGAGTGGCTCGCAGCAAAAGCCGGTTCCTTAAGGATGCTACCTTCCGGTCCTGACCTAGTTCGGAAAGCTCGTTCTGCGAATTCCCCGGTGAAAAGCATAGAGTTTATCGAATGAATCCGCTTTTTAGCAAGCGGACTCATTCGATCGGAAGTTTTCAATAAACCCCTTTGTCAGACCTCTGAGGAAGGGCGTTTAAGTTCAGCAAATAGGTATCCGGATAAAATTTCGATAGGATCTTCATCGCATTTTCGCCATTTTGCGCCATTGCAGAGGCGGAATAGAGGCAAAGGCCGACTCCGTGTCCCTTTCCAAAACCGGTGAACAGGATGGAATCGTCTTTCAAAGAGACGGTGAAATCGCTGCTAGCCAGATGGTGTTTTCCAAGTTTCTCCTGTAAAGAGAAGAAATCGAAATCATGGCTTTGCTCGCCGTCTTTGATGCGGATTCCATATACTTTATTGGAGTTGGAGTCTGAAAACAGCTCGATATGCTTGATCTGCGGGATGTGCAGGAGCTGGGCGAGCGTCTTTTTGGGAATCGAATAAGTCCATTTCGCCTCTTTTCGATCCAGAGCTGCGTGCGGGGCGTCGGCGCCGATGGCAGGGGCGAGGACGTCTTTGCGGAACATCGCTTGATACGAGGCCGTTTTCCCCGCGCTATGTTCGGTCCATGCGGCTGCAAAAGGAAGCGATTTGCCGTTCAGCGAGTTCACCAGGATCAAATGCCGGGTGGAATCGACTGCTTTTTCAATCGCGGAATTCGGCCCGATCAAGGCGCAGCCCAAATAATGGGCGTCAGAGGCGGGGATGTGCCAATAGACGTCCTGGTGGCGCAGAGCCATATAGTAAGCGTTTGTGCGGGCGAGGATCGCCATCGCGGAGAGAACTTCGCTTTCAAGAGGGGAAGAGACTTGGGCGGCCAAGTGGGCTTTCACATAGCTTTCGATGTCGATTTCATTGACGACGTTGATTCGGTCGCCGACCGCGTAAATCGCAATGCTGCCGCTGTATTGAATGCCATTGACGAAGATGGAAGTTTCTTCAGAGCGCGGGTGAACGAGCAATTGGAAAATTCCGGGGAACTCCTCGCCCCATTTCAGCCCCGATTCTACGGTATGAGCCATGAATCTCTTGCCGAGCAGGCCAGAGGCGACTTTGGTTCCATCGTGCGGATTGAAGAGGAAATAAGGTCCCTTGACTTCCAATAGAGCTTGGGTTGCGTCGCGCTCCAATAAAATTCGAATCGCGCGAGGAGCTGTCGGCTCGGCTATTTTTTCAAGGGTGTTTTCAGTCGAGCCAGGGCCGGCCCAAGCTGTCGTAAGGGATCCACCGCAAAGGGCCAAAGCGATGATGGCGGAAATTGTTCGCATAGTGTTTTTACTCCATGTTTCTCTTTTGGATCTTTCGACCCAGGTGCTTATAGGCGAGCGCGGTCGCCTCTCGTCCGCGGGGCGTTCTTTTCAAGAATCCCTGCAGGATTAAAAATGGCTCGTATACTTCTTCGAGCGTATGTGGTTCTTCTCCAACGGCGGCGGCCAAATTTCCGAGGCCGACAGGCCCGCCTTCGTGATGATCCATGATAACGGTTAATATTTTTTTGTCCATTTCCTCGAGTCCCGCCTCATCGATCGCAAGCATTTCGAGGGCGTCTTCCGCCGTCTTCACTCCGATGGTTTTCGCCCCGTGGGCATGGGCGAAATCCCGAACCCAGCGCAAGAGGTTATTTGCGATACGGGGAGTGCCGCGGGATCGGCGGGCGATTAAAAGACAAGCTGGCGCATCGATGCCGCAATGCAATAGATCGGCGGAGCGTTGTACGATGCCTTGGAGAGTTTCGGGGGCGTAGTAATCGAGTCTTAAATGGAGGGCGAACCGCGAGCGCATCGGAGCGCTCAGCAATCCAGATCTCGTAGTGGCGCCGATGAGGGTAAATGGATTCAGCTTGACTTGCACGCTCCTCGCGTTCGGCCCGCTGTCGATCATGAGGTCGAGCGCGAAATCTTCCATGGCGGGATAGAGGTATTCCTCGGCGACTTTGGAAAGGCGGTGGATTTCGTCGATGAACAGGACATCGCCTTGCTTGAGGTTGGTCAGAAGCCCCGCTAGATCGCCGGGCTTTTCAACGGAAGGCCCCGAAGTGACGACGAGGTTCGATCCCATGGTTTTCGCGACGATGTGGGCGAGCGTGGTTTTTCCCAGGCCCGGCGGGCCGGAGAACAGGCAATGCCCCATCGGCTCGCTGCGCGAGCGCGCGGCCGAAAGGACGATGTCGAGTCTTTTGCGCACAGACTCCTGCCCGGAAAATTCGGTGAGGGATTGCGGGCGCAGAGACAGCTCGAAGGGATGGTCGGGCTGCGACCAGGAAGATTCGATGAATTCATCGGCCATATGCGCGGGCCTCGTATGGGTTCCGTATATAAAAACTCTAGCAGGAAAACGAATTCAAACGCTATACCAGATCGCAAATACACACAATCATGGGGATCTTATGCTGCAGTCTGATCGATGGATTCGAAAAATGGCTTTGGAACACAAAATGATCGAACCGTTTGCGGATCGGCAGGTTCGAACGGCGGACGGACAAAAAATCGTCAGTTTCGGACTGTCGAGCTATGGGTATGATTTGCGAGTGGCGGATGAATTCAAAGTCTTTACCAATGTCTATAATTCAATCGTCGATCCAAAGCATTTCCGCGACGATGCATTTGTGGATATCAAAGGGCCGACTTGCATCATTCCTCCCAATTCATTTGCGCTCGCCCGCAGCATCGAATATTTCCGGATCCCGCGGAATATTTTGACCCTTTGCATTGGCAAATCGACCTATGCCCGTTGCGGAATTATCGTGAATGTGACTCCTTTCGAACCCGAGTGGGAAGGAACTGTTACTTTAGAGATTTCGAACACGACACCCCTTCCGGCGAAAATTTATGCGGGGGAAGGGCTTGCCCAAGTGCTTTTTTTAGAGGCGAAAGAGGTGTGCGAGGTTTCTTATTTGGATCGCAAGGGTAAGTATATGAATCAATTGGAGATTACTTGTCCGCGCATTTGATAAAAAATTGCCGCCTCTTGATAATTCAAATAACGGCTAAATCAAAAAGGCGCAGGGATGTCTCGCGGCGGATCGATTCACAAGAAAAATATTTCCAATGCGGCGTCCGGAAATCTGATGAATCGATTCTGGTGGATCGGAGGTTTTTGCCTCTTTTGCACCACCTGGTACTGCCATGCGGCGAGCCGTCGGGATGCAGCGCTCGAAGAGGTCTCATTCCGGTTGCAGGAAATGGAGAAAGAGAAACTTTTGGCTTCTCAGGAGCAAGAAGATCTCCAGCTTCGCCTGCAATCAGAATCCGATCCCGCTTGGGTCGAGATGATCCTCATGAAAGAACTCGGCGTCGTTCCCGAAGGCTGGGTCAAAGTTCATTTCAAGAAGTAATTTCCCGCCGCGCTGCGATTTCGGAGGCGAGTTTTGTCTGAAACCCTGCTGGTTGCAGCCCTTTTTTGCTTGGTCGGTACGTCGGCGTTTCTATCTTTGACGGAAACATCTCTATTTTCTCTTTCGCCGCTCTCTTTGCGTTTATATAGGAGCTCAAAGGATCCGGGTCGGAGGTTGGTGGCTCATTTGATGGATCGCCCGCGGGATGTGCTCGTGACAATCCTGATGTTCAACGTGGTTTCGAATCTTCTGATTCAAAATACGGTTTCGAGCATTTTCGATCAGTTCCCCAACTGGATGCTGAAAGTAGGCGTCCCGCTCGTCCTCACGCTGGTATTCGGAGAAGTGCTGCCCAAGTCGATCGCTTTGCCGAACAATGCCGCGATCGCCCCTTATGCGGCGCGTCCGATTTATTGGCTGATGAATGCCTTCAGGCCGATTCGATCCAGGCTCAATACATTCGCAGGACTGTTATCGCGGATGATTTTTTGTTTTTTGCCGGACGAGAAGGATGTGTCCGCAGATGAGCTGCGCCACGTTGTCAAAACATCCCTTAAAAGCGGCATTTTGACCAAGCATGAAGCCGAATTGATCGAAGGAACGCTCGATTTAAAGGAAGCTACTGTGAAAGAACTCATGCGGCCCAGAGAAGAAGTTCTATTCTTCGACATTCACGAGCCACTTTCCCAATTGGTCTCTTTATTCGTAGATCAGCAATGCACGAGGATTCCCGTCTGCGACGGCCAGCTCGACCTGGTTCTTGGAATCCTTTCGACGAGGAGATTTTTCCTGCATCAGGAGCAGATCAAAGCGAGCGAGGATGTCCGAGCGATTCTTCGGAAGCCCTATTACGTTCCGGAATCGATGCGCGGATGGGCTCTTTTGCAGGCGTTGCGAGAGATCGGAGAGGACATGGCGATCGTAGTCGATGAATATGGATCCGTTTGTGGGTTGATCACGCAAGAAGATCTGATCGAAACGGTCGTCGGAGAAATCGCAGATCGGCGCGATGAGAAAAGCCTCTACACCCGCTCGGGTTCCGATGTCTTGATCGCCAGCGGCAAGCTCGAAATCCAGGAGTTCGAAGATCTGTTCGGAATACCATTAAAACCTCAAGGACAGGCCGTTACGCTCGGCGGCTGGCTGATCGAACAACTCGAGGATATTCCTCCGGCCGGAACGAAATATGTGACCGATGAGTTTCTTTTTTATGTGCTCGCGGCAGATCCGAACCGGATCCGAAGGATTTATGTGCGCAAGGTTCCATCCGTAAAAAAACGGAGGGCGTTCGACCATGGATGAGTCGTGGTTTTCCTTTTTATGCCTCTCGCTCGCCTGTATTGTGTTTCAGGGGATTTTCGCTTTGTTCGAGATGGCCTGCGTCTCTTTTAACAAGATCCGCCTCGAGTATCTCGCATCGATTGGATCGAGAAGGGCGATCTGGTTGAACGAGTTTATCCGCAAGCCGTCCAGGCTGTTTGGAACGACGCTCATCGGCCTGACCGCTTCTTTGCAAGTGGGCTCGGAATGCTCGAGGCGGTTTTACGAAGCTCTGGGATTTCATCCGGATCTAGCTCCCTTGAGCCAGGCGGTTTTGGTGATCCTATTCGGAGAGCTCGTCCCGATGTTCGCGGCGAGGCTGCATCCGGAGCCTTTGGCGCTCTCTTTGGCTCCGATCATGCTGGTTATTTCCAAGGTGCTCAGTCCGATCGTGTGGCTTTTCGATATGATGGCCAAGGGAACTCACTGCCTTTTGGGCAAATCGAGCGAAGGACCTCTGTTTCTCTCGAGAGAGGAAGTGCAAAAAGCTTTTGAAGAGGGCGATGAAACAAAAAAAGATCTCAACGCCATCGTCGCCAATGTCTTTCAAATGAAGAATCTGCTCGCCAAGCAATCGATGCTTCCTTTGCACTCGATCAGGCTGATTCCTTCGAATGCCCTTGTGGGCGAAATAAGACAGCAGATCTCGATCCGCTACGCGCCCTTTTTCGCAGTCTATGCGCGCCATCCGCAAAACATCGTCTCGATTGTCCATTTGCGCGATCTGCTGCGACTCGATTCGACAAAAAAAGTCGTCGATGCAGCAAGGCCGCCCTGGTTCGTCACCCAGGACGCATCTCTCCTTCAAATCCTGGAGCAATTTAAGAACAACAACCAGACGGTCGCGGTCATTCTCGATCCGGGAGGGCACGCCTTAGGGATTTTGACCCTCGATCAAATCATCGACGCTCTCTTTGGCCCCGAGCAATATTCCCTGGCGGAAACCGACAAAGGCCGCATCCACGTCGATCGGACGATTTCCGGCTCTTTGCTCGTCGAGCAGTTCAATCGGGAATTCCACGCCGATTTCCACGCTGCTCCGCAAGAGACCGTCAGCGATCTAATCGTCCGCAATCTCGGACATCTCCCGGAAAAAGGGGAGTCCAGGCTCATCGGGGCGTTTGAATTCACCGTTTTGGAAACCACCCTTCGGGGAGCCAAGGCGGTCGCGGTCAAGAGCCTCGATTAAGCCTCAAAGCTCCGATCAAATTGCGCAATCTGCCCGATATCCGTTTGCTCCTTTTTGAAGAGCGGATTGAAACCGAAAGGTTCTCTTCGCCTGTCGAATTTTTTCGCTCACGGAAGAAAGTCGGCGCGTGTATATCGGATGGATTACCTCGTGCATCTTTTGCCTTGATGGCCGAATGCCCGCAGGGCGTCTCGGCTGAATATCGGATTTTGCATTGCGTAATTTTAGAAAAGAATCACGAAGGGTCTTGAGGAGCCGGCGAAGATCTCGACGAGGTATATTTATCCGAGTGAAATGATCTCTCGCAAAGGTCGAAGAGCTCTTTTGAATTTTCCAAACAAGCGTCGAATTCATTCGGATCGAGTTTGTGCAAATAAGCGAGCAAAATCAATGAAACGAGGCAGGGGCGGGGGCGATGCAGTTCTAGCAGACTGCGAATCGGGAAGTCTATCTGTTTAAATTTTGGATTCTCGTTGCAATGCTGGATAAAGTCCCAATCAAATGGAGCAGAAGGAGATTTCAGGAGGTCTTTTAAGGAAGAAATCAGCCAAGGGAGTTCTTCTGGTTTTTCAGAGATCTCTTCTAGATTGCGTAGATGATGGATCAGAAGAAAGGCTTGGTCGAAAACTTTTTCATCTGTGGAAAACCATTTTTGCAAATAAGAATGAGGATGAGACCATAACTCGATCAGTTCAATTCCAAATTCATCTCGATTCGGCTTCGGGGATTTTCTAGAAGATTGAGTTACCGAACCGAGTCGATCCGGATTCGGCTGAGCTGCAAGCTCGGATTCTTGTTGCCATGCTCGTATATGCGAGGAACGTTTTCCTGGAGTTTTCTCAAATGAGTCTTCAAGCATCTGCAATGTTCGCGCAGATAAGGGAGGTGCTTCAGAGGAATCGGAACGGTCGGACGAACTAGATTCAGACGATGTGGAAGAGGCGAGCGAACTAGGTTGAAACAATGTGGACCAGGAAGCGATTCTTGGAAGCCCTGACATTTTTTTCGAACGCCTCTTTCCGAGCATCATTGCTCTAGGAAAAGAGTTTTGCAAAAAAATGGACTTTAGGAAAACCTTTTTGATGCGAATTTTTTAAACGATATCGGTTTTTGAGCTGAATTACCAAGAGGGAGCATGGGATTGTTTGTCACGGGGACTGATACTTGTCTGACGATCGCAGCTGTCAATATCGGATCTCCCGAGACCGATTATGGATCTTTTAAACTCCGTTCGCTCGCAGTTCGAGCTCTTCAAGAAGAACTTCTGATCCGGCCGTTGGGAAATGCTCTCTATTTTATGCCCCCTTATTGCATCGAAGGAAGCGTTCTTTCGGCATCATGGGAGAAAATCGGGTTGTTATTAAATGAGATTGTTTGTGGTTAAAAAATATTTTTAATTGCATTTAGTTTTTCGTTTAACTAGACTTTTTTCGATTTTTTCTTGGATGAAATGACGCTCGAAATAATCCAGCAAAACAATTGGCGGAATAGGATCGAGGAGACGGGGCATGAGCAATTGGTTGAGCGATGTGGGACCCTTTACAACATTCGCCCATTGCAGGGCGAGAGGAAGCAATCGAAAAAAGACCGAAGAATTGGATCTACTTGCGAAGAAATCGCATTTCGCAGGAACCTCTGTGCTTTCCAATTCTCTTTCGGATATTCGATCAAGCGATGTAGGCAGCTCTATTCCAAATTCGGGGTTGTCTGTAGATGAGCGGAAAGTTCGCCAATGCGCGATCGGGGGGAGATGGAAGGAAGTGGAGAAGATTCTGCAATCCGCTGCATTGCAGGAATCCGTGTGTTTTGAAATCGCAATGAGCGCGATCCAACAAAACCGCTTGGATGTTCTCGAAATGCTCGATAAACATCCTGTGATGAATAGCGAAACATTGCAAATCAGCGTGTTTAATTTAGCGATTGCTCTCGGATATTGGTATGCGATAGAGATGTTTCTGTCAAAACAACTCACTGCCGAAGTATTGGCGGGCGCTTTGATTGCCGCTGCAGTTCAAAAAAATGACCGGGTCGAAAAACGATTGTTGGACAAAGTGAGAGAGGAGCGCATCCCCTTAAGACCGCTTCTGTGCGCTCTTGAACGGAAACTGCGCCAGCAAATGATGGATCCCGAGTTGGAGAAAGATTTGTGCAATCCGATTAAGCAGTGTCTAATGTGGATGGAAAATTTGAATCGCGATCAAACAATGACTCCTTCGACATCGAGTCCTTTGTGCGATTCGAGCTTTGCAAAATCTCAATCGGAAAAGAGCTCAAATATAAAGTCTCCTTTGGAATGCATAAAAAAGAAATTTCCTCATAAAAGGGAACTCTCTGAGCGCATGCGTAAAATATTTCGAGCCACGGCGAATAGCGCTCCTTGGGATGTATGGGCTTTCATGGAGCGGGGAATTTTGGGTCGTCCGATTTATTCGGAGGATATAGGGCGCTTAAGAGAGCATAGTTCTTTTAATTAAAAAACATGCCTTTGCTTTTCGACACAATTTCAACGAAGTTTAATGGCGATCGTTTTGATCCGGTCGGCGGCCTGTTCGATTTCTTTTAGGGAATTCATCCGGCTGAAGGAAAAACGGAGGGAGGATCTGGCGATGCGGTAATCGAGGCCCATCTGGAGTAATACGCGGGAAGGTTCGAGTGCTCCCGACGAACAGGCCGAGCCGTGGCTGGCGGCGATATGTGCGCGGTCCAGATGCATGAGCAGGGATTCGCCATCGACGCCATGGAAGGCGAGGTTGGATACATTCGGAATGCGGGTATGCGTTCCATTGATGGAGACGTCGGGGATTTCGCCGAGGAGGATCTCTTCAAATCGATCTCGAAGCATTTGGAGATGCGCGGAAATCGAAGCTTGCGATGCCGCGAGGAGGGAGATCGCTTCGGAAAGGCCGAGGATGCCGGGGAGATTTTCCGTGCCAGGGCGTTTTTGAAACTCTTGGGGACCGCCGTAAAATAATGGAGAGAGTTGAAAATGCGGGCGGCTCCATATGGCTCCGATTCCTTTGGGGCCATGAAATTTATGCGCGCTGAACCCGATTGCCGAGATGCCAGGGTAAGGCGTCCAAAGTTCTTTGCCGATGAAGGCGACGGCATCGAGGACGAGCGGGATTCGATGTCGATCGGCGATTTCGGAGATTTCTTTCAGATCGATCTTCACCCCTGTTTCGCCATTGGCTGCGCTGAGAACGATCGCCAGCGTATCGGGGCGGATCGCTTCTTCAAGGGAACTGGGCGCGGGCGCTCCTGTTGCATCGACTGGCAGATAATCGATGGGAAGTCCCTGCTTCTGAATGGATTCATAAACGCAGCTATGTTCGATCCGGGTGGTGATGATGCGGCCTTTGCGGCTCCGTGCATAACCTGAGATGAGCAGGTTCATGCTCTCGGTTCCGCCTGAGGTAAAGATGAGTTCTTCGGATCGCGCTTGTAGAAATGAGGCGACATTCGATCTCGCTTGAGATAGAAGAGCTTTTGAGGTTCGTCCAAAATGGTGGATGCTCGAGGGGTTGCCGGCAGGGGCATTCAGCTCGGCCGCGATCGCGCAGACGACTCTCGGATCGACTTGGGTAGTCGCATTATTGTCGAGATAGATGAAGTCCATTCGAAGTTACTCCCTCTTTTTGCAGTTGGACCATCAGAACTGTGATATTATCGTGGCTTCCCATATTTTTCGCGCAGTCGATCAGAGTTGCAGCCGCTTTCTGTAAAGAAGAGGGATGGTGAAGAATTTCTTGGATATCCTCGAGTTCGAGAGTATCGGTGAGTCCATCGGAGCATAGGAGAAAAAGATCGCCGGGGAGAGCTTCGCAAGAACCGACTTCCGGGTTCGAATGACCGTGGATGCCGATCGCTCTGGTGATGATATGTTTCGGAGGAGATGGTTGAGAAGGAGTTTTTTGCGAGAGCCATTTGGCAAAAAGCGAATGATCCTTTGTGAGAGATTGGAGCTGGCCGTCTCGATATCGGTAAATCCTGCTGTCGCCTACATGGGCGTAGTGAACGGCTGCGTCAGTCCAAAGAATGCAGCATAGAGTGGATCCCATTCCGGATAGGCTTTCCGATTCGTGGCTCATTCGATAAACCCGCTTGTTTGTCTGTTCGATCGCATACCGAAGGGCCTTGCTAATGTCGACTCCGGACTCGAAGCAATTGGTTTTTTCAGAGAGGCTTCGAATGGAATCGCAAAGGGAGAGCACTGTCATGCGGGCGGCGATATCCCCGGCTTTTCTCCCTCCCATCCCGTCCGCTAGGACAAAAAAACCGAGATCCTCTTGCGCTGCCCATACGTCCTGGTTTGTGAGGCGGGAAGTTCCGATATCGGATAAGCCGCAGATGTGGAGATCTACAGGCATGTGCCAAACCTCATGTTACTCGGATGGATTTCTGATTGAACCTGCGAATAGGCAGGCTTGAGAATTGCGATCGAGCAGGAGAAATTGAAAGGGGCGGTTTGCGATGAACTCGATGGTCTGCTGATCGGAGATGGCGGCGCTTTTGCAGCAAATGATGGCGGCCGATGCGGCGGCAGCTTCGATACCTCCTTCCTCAAAGGAAAAAAAAGTCTTTTGGATGGCTTTGCCGATATAGAGATCGGAGCTGCCATCGATTCCTGAAAAATCGGCGGACATCGAAAAGGGAGCGGAGCAGCCTTGTTTCTCTAGAAGATTTTTGAGATCGCATTGGAGCTCGACAGTGAATCGAGGGATCTCTAGGCGGATGTTTCGATGGCTCATGGATTGGAGCGTTTCCTCGAGAAGAGACGGGGTGAGCTCTAGGGAAGTTCCTTTCGGCAGGATCATCAAACAGGCTGGAGAGACGGGAGAAGCGGGCGCTTTTCTGATGGGCAAGAGAACCGCTTGCAAAAGATCGTTTTCATAATAGGGGAATATATTCGTTTGGCTCATCATGGAGCATAGGCGCGGTTGGGAATCGCTCGGAAAAAATTGCGCGTTGCGGGTATTGGCAGCGGGAAACTCACAGTCCCAGCCCCCCTTGAAATAAAGGGCATTCGCCAAGACGAGTCGGCTCGAAGGATCGAGATCCGAGGGCGATAGGAGCGAGCGGATTTTTTGTTTCGTGCAATCCGAAACCCAGGCGTTGATCTCTTCGACAGTCGAAGGAGAAAAGTCGGCCGATTCGATTCGCGCGAGGAAATCAGTTTTTAGACGGCTTTCAAAATCCGGAAGGATGGGAGAATCCTTTCGAATCCAAACGCCTTGAGCCAGTCGCATTTCGTAATCGCCCGAATGGCTTGGCCGATGGGAAAGATTGGCGATCCATGAAGTTTCAGATCCGTCGGAGTGAAGTGCTTTGGAAAGTTCGCTTTGCGTCGTTCCAGAGGCTCCGGCAAGAGCCATCGAAAGACATGCGGACGCAGATGCGGGAGAAAAAATCCAATTTTCCTGAGGCGGGCAAAAGCGCCACGCATCGAGTGCGAATGCGCAAGTCGGATGCGGGGGCGGCTCGCTTGCGCAAATGGGCTGAGCGGCAGCGGAAAAAGCGGCGAGGAGAAGAGTGGAGATGCGGTTGATCATGGGTCGATTCCTAAAAAATAGAGGTTCGCAATGCTGAGGGCGTTGAAGAGTCCGTGAAGCAGGATCGGGGATCTCAAAGATCCCTGGCGCTCGTACAAAAATCCTAAAAATAGAGCGAAGATAAATAAAGAGCCTAAAATAGGGAGATTCCCCAGCCCCTGCTCTCGGGAGAAGTGGAAAATGGCAAAGCAAGCGGACGAAAGGCAGATGGCGGGAAGCGAATTGAAATAACGCCGCAGATAGCTTTGCAAAAAGCCTCGAAAGAGCAGTTCTTCGACGATGGGGGCTAAAATGGCGATCGTAAAAGAGGTCTGGAAGAAATAAAAAGGGTATCCAAGGGTCATCTTGAGAAAAAGGACGGCGATTTGATCCGGCAGTTGGATCTGGCCGAAAAAAAAGTACAAGAGGAGTTCGAGGAGGTGGCTGCTCAATAGGACGGCGGGCATCGAGATCAGCCAGGCGGCCAATGCGAGCAGGGCGTCGGATTTGAAATCGGCATGAGGACCGGGCTGCCAAATGCTTTTTCGGATCGGAGGGTAAATCGAGAAAAAGAAGGCGAGCAAGCCGGCGAGGATAGCCGAAGAAGTGAGGAAAGAAACCCAGGAGAGAGCTTGGACGCGTACCTCAGGGATGCTCAAAGCTCCGAATGACCAGAATTTGACGAGGAAATGAGGAACGATCAGGCTGGTTATGAAATAAATGCCAAAAGCGCCGGCGACGAGTAAAAAAGTCGGGAGATGCTGCCGGGGAAAGGGAGGAGCGGAAAAGAAGCCTTTGCGCAAGCCGATGAAACTGGCGATCGCTGTGGCCAGCGCAAAAAAAACAACTCCTTGAATGTCCGCTCCCTGCGATGTCATCGACTTTTCGCTAGATGGATATATTCGCTGACGCGGTTTGCGATTTCCTGAACGAATTCAGCGTGCGCAAGCCCCATGGGGGAATGATTGTAGTCATCGCAGCCCCACATGACGGTCGAATAATCGGTGGGGACCATCGTTTTCGGGATGAAATAGGAATCGCGGACCAGCTCTTGGAGGACGACTTTGGGCGCGGCTCCTCGAAGGTCGACGACGCGCAATTTCGCAGCCATCTTCAAACTGATCGAAGTCTCGAAAGGAACTTCGGCGACTTTCTTTTTATTTTTGGCGACTGGGACATTGTCGTGTTCGACGAGTTCCAAAAAGACCGCGAATTCATGATCCGGGAATTCAAACTTCATCCAGGAGAGATCTCCGGTGAAGGGATTTTCCGTATAGGAGAGATCGTCTTTAGCGGATACGTAGATCGTCCCTTTTTGGGCGATCCGGTTGATGATATTCGACGTGAATTCTTCGGACAGGCTCCAAGGAGCTTCGAAAGAAGTGGTGTCGATCATGGACGCTACGGCGACGGCCGGCTTCGCTCGTCCATCTTCATGGAATCGGGCCATATCGCTTCCCGTGCTGGAGCAGGAAAGGACAGTTAAGGACAATGCGAGGGGAACCAAACGGATCAAAAGGCGCATGAGAAACCTCAAGGTTAAGCGCAGGCATGCGTAAAAACGGTTTTCTCCGGTCGATCGGCATGCCGGGTCATTGTAAAAACTGTAACAATCGCCGAGATTCTTTTCCATATTAGACCTCTTGCGCAACTAAGGGATCGTCGATTTTTAGATTATTTCATCCCAATTCCAATCCGCATCGAAAATCGATGCGCTCTTTAGTTGCGCAAGAGAGCTATCGTTTGAGATGGTTGCATTGCCTACGCCGATTTTGTAAACTCGACCCTTCTTTAGGAGCCGTTAAACGAAAAAATAAAACCATTTGATCTGTGAGAAACCGCCTAAAATCGACGATCGAAAATGGGGTTGTCGCTAACGAATGCTACCCCCTTTTCGATTGATTTGGTCCGGTGAAAATGGTTTACTTTCTTGTTTAACGGCTCCTGATCGAGAGGATCATGAAAAAAATTCCCGTGGGCATTTTAGGTGCGACCGGCATGGTCGGCCAGCAATATGTGCATCTCTTGTCGGATCATCCATGGTTCGAAGTGCAGTTCCTCGCTTCTTCAGAGCAATCGGCCGGCAGGAGCTACGGAGAAGCTGTTTTAGGGAGATGGCATATGGCCGCCCCGATTCCCGATCGGATCGCGAAGATGCAGGTCTTTCGAATCGATGAGATCGGCCGTGCAAAGGAGTCTTGCTCGTTTGTATTTTCTTCCATGAGCAACGAGGGGGCGAAAATCCATGAGGAAATATATGCGGCAAACGGCCTTCCGGTCATTTCCAACGCATCGCACCATCGGCGGTTTGCCGATGTGCCGGTCCTCATTCCCGAGGTCAATTCGGATCATGCGAAAATCATCGACATCCAAAGAAAAACGCGCGGCTGGGACAAGGGATTTATCGCTGTCAAACCCAACTGCTCCTTGCAAAGCTACATGATCCCGTTGGAGCCGCTCCATCGGCGATTTGGAGTCAAACGGATGATCGTCGCCACTCTTCAGGCGATCAGCGGAGCCGGATATCCGGGGATCAGCGGCTGGGATATTTTGGACAACGTCGTTCCGCATATTCCCGGAGAAGAGGAAAAATCGGAGCAGGAGCCTTTAAAAATTTGGGGGAGAATCGAAGGGAATCGCATTTGCGATGCGGAGGGCATTTCCATTTCAGCGCATTGCAATCGGGTTCCCGTCGTCGACGGACACCTCGCCTGCGTATCGGTGCAGTTCGAGAAAGAAACCTCTGAGGCGGAAATCCTGTCTCTATGGGAGGATTTTCAAGGGCTTCCGCAAACATGGCAGCTTCCGTCCGCGCCGATTCATCCAATTATTTATCGGCAAGAAGCGGATCGCCCTCAGCCGCGCAAGGATCGGAATGCGGGGAATTCGATGAGCGCGACCGTCGGACGTCTGAGGCGGTGTCCCGTGCTCGGCTATCGCTTCGCCGCTTTGTCGCATAACACAGTCAGAGGAGCCGCGGGCGGGGGAATCCTCAACGCGGAAATGCTCTTGAAACAGGGATATCTGGAGGCAGCGCGATGAATAGGCTCTTGTGGAAATCGGTCGCGGAGATCGAAAACCGAAACGGCCGGTTGTTTTTCGATGGGTGCGACGTCTGTGATTTGGCCGATCGGTTCGGAACCCCTCTGTATGCATATAGCCGCAGCCGCATTCAGAGTAATTATCGAAGGCTCCTGGCTGCCTACAAATCTCAGTATCCGAAGTTCAGGATTTACTATGCGGTCAAAGCGAACAACAATCCGGCGATTGTGCGCGTGCTAGGCGAGGAAGGCGCCGGAGCGGACGCTTCCTGCATCCCCGAAATCCTGCTCGCAAAAAAAGCGGGGATCGCTTCGGAAAACATCCTTTACTCAGGGGTCTATAATGCCGATAAAGACTTGAAATGGGCTGCCGAGCAAGGGGTGAGGCTCAATCTGGAAGATGTGAGCCAGATCGAAAGGCTTTCGCGGTTTTCAGTCCCTGAGTTTCTCTCTTTGCGGATCAATCCGGGAATCGGAGGGGTCGGAAGAGAGGGGCTCGTCTTCGCGGGGCCGGACGCCAAGTTCGGCATTATCGAACGCGATGTTGAAAGGGCTTATAGGATGGCCAAACGCCTCGGGGTGAAAAAATTCGGCATCCACATGATGACCGGCTCGAACATCCTGTCGCTGGACTATTTCGAAGAGATCGTCGAGAAATTGCTCGACATCGCCGGACCGATCGCTCAGAAACTGGGCATTTCATTCGATTTCATCGATATCGGAGGTTCGTTAGGGGTTCCCTATCGTCCGGAAGACGAGGAACTCGATGTCGGAGAAGTCGCCAAGCGGGTCGTAAAAAAATTGAGGGAAAAACTCACGGCCTATCGAATGGGAGAGCCCTGGCTGATTCACGAACCGGGCCGCTATCTGGTTTGCGATGCGGGCATCCTGCTCGCCCGCGTGACCTCGATCAAGAACGCATACAAGAAATTCGTCGGCCTCGACGCGGGGATGCATACGCTCTTGCGCCCTGCCTTATATGGAGCCTATCATCAAATCCTGTATGCCAACGATCTAAACGCCCCAAGCGACCATCCGGTCAATGTCGTAGGACAGATCTGCGAGAGTTCGGACATGTTCGCAAAAGATCGATTTCTCTCTTCCAAAATCGCCGTCGGCGATTTGCTCGCTTTTCTCAATACAGGAGCCTACGGGTTTTCCATGAGCTCCCAATACAACAGCCAGCCGCGGGCTGCGGAAGTTCTCGTTTGCAAGGGAGATGCCGCTCTCATCCGCGAGAGAGAAACATTTGAAGATCTTGTGAAACACACATCGATGCCGAGGTTTGAAACATGAAGCGCAATGCGAATATGGCCTTATTGAAGGCGAACTATCTATTTCCGGAAATCAACCTGAGAAAACAGCAGTTTTTAGAGCAGCATCCTCAGGCTTCTTTGATCAGCCTTGGAATCGGCGATACGACCGAGCCGATCCCTCAAGAGATCGCAGCCGCCTTGGCGAAAGCTTCCCTCGAATTGGGAACGGCAGAGGGATATTCGGGCTACGGCCCCGAACAGGGCTCCAAAGCGCTCAGGGCAAAAATCGCATCTGTCATTTACCGCGATCTGGTCGCGCCGGAAGAGGTATTCGTTTCGGATGGCGCCAAATGCGATCTCGGACGGCTCCAGATGCTCTTCGGCGGCGAGATCTCGATTGCCGTGCAGGATCCTGCGTATCCCGTTTATATAGACGGAAGCTTGATCCAGGGAGTCAAACGGATCGCGTTCATGCCCTGCTCTCCGGAAAACGGGTTTTTCCCCGATTTAAATCAAATCCCAAAGACGGATCTGATTTACTTTTGCTCGCCCAACAACCCGACCGGTGCGGCGGCTACGAGAGCTCAATTGAAACAACTGGTCGAATTTGCAACGGCTCATCGCTCGCTGATCATTTACGATTCAGCCTATGCGAATTATATTCTCGACCCTTCTTTGCCGAAATCGATCTTCGAAATCGAAGGGGCGAAACGGGTGGCAATCGAGGTCGGATCTTTTTCCAAGCTCGCGGGTTTTACGGGGATTCGGCTCGGCTGGACCGTGGTTCCCGAAGAATTGAAATACGACGACGGATCTTCCGTGAGAGCCGATTGGAACCGGATCACATCGACTGTATTCAATGGGGCATCCAATATTTCCCAGCGAGGAGGTTTCGCAGTCCTCGAAGAAAATGGAATGCGAGAGGTGGCGCGCATGACCGAATATTATTTGGAAAATGCCAGGTTGATCAAGGAAGCGTTTTTGGCTTGGGGCTTGGAGGTTTTCGGAGGGACGAACGCCCCCTATCTTTGGGTGAGATTCAAAGGGCAAAAATCATGGGACGTGTTTCAGCGCATGCTCCAACAATTTCATATCTTGACCACCCCCGGCCTTGGGTTCGGCTCGCAAGGAGAAAATTTCATTCGCTTGACCGCCTTCGGCCATCGAGATGCAGTTCTACAAGCCGTAGCAAGACTCAAACACGAGAAGAGTTCTGAGGGAATGTGTTTAAAAGGATGTCTGCAGCGGTAGCTCTATCATCGGGGTGAATCAGAGTTTGGAAAAAATCTTGCCCTTCTTGCAGCCGAATCACCAGTTCGGCTTCTGAAAGGCAATCGAGTTGATTTACGTCCTGCATGACGCAAGGAGAAAGCCCTTGTTGAAGGAGCAATCGATTCGCGAGTAAAATCCCTGTGGTTCGGATATTTCCATCCACAAAAACATGGAGCTGATCTAAATCTTGACAGAGTCGTGCAATCGCCGAAAGTTTTTGTTTTTGCGTGATCTTTGGTCTAGCCTCATAGACTTGAATGCAAGCGGCCACATTGGCTCGACAGGTTTCCGGTCGCCTAGGTTTTAATCGAATAAAAGAAGGATTTCTCCCTGTTAAGTCAATGGTTTTTTTTGGCGGATCCAGCGCTTCTTTTAAGAATTCGTGGGTATCGTAGTTCTGAGAATCTTGATATCGATAGCTTTTATAACGTTCCGACAACTCTCTAACGCCATCTGCGGAGACGGTGCTTCCCCAATGCAGTTGAAAGGCTTCCTTGCCATCCGAATATTTAGCAAATCCCTCGGGAATTCCGGATGGTTCTTCCCTTGAGGATACCCCTCTAATCGCCGCATCGTGCAGTTGTTCATAGAGTTCAGGCGTAAGGGGATGGTGGAGAGTTTCGAGCATAAATAAATATCCGGCCAGCATTCCGTTTAAATAGCCAGGTTCTTCTTTTTCATAAGCATACTTGCCATCCGCAAGGCGATCTCTTTCCATAAAGAGAAGCTTCCAGAGCTGTTCTTGCGAAATGGTTTTAAAAGAATTGCAAGGGATATCTTTCATTAAGGAATGGACTCTCATTTCCAAATTGGAAATAGATGGGTTAGATAGGGCGTAGAAAGAATCTGTGGTTTTTTCTGAGACTCGAATCGTCGAAGATGTCATTTTTTTTCCGCGGTGTTCAATTTCATTTTTCCAATTTTTTCTGAATTATAAAAATCTTTTTACGTCCAGCCCCAAACCAATCGAAAAACATGAAAAAACTTATTTCAACGAGGACTACAAATCTTCCGGGTTTTTTAAGAGGGTGTCGACGAAGCTTTTCTTCGTAAACACCCTCTAATTGGGAGCTTCATAAGAGACAATTGTATTCAAAATAAGCTTTTATTGGAAGCTCGAAAGTTTGTTTTGTAAAATACATTTTTATATTAAAAATTTAATTGTTTCTTTTTTTGTTAGTTTGTTTATTGTTTGATTATTGTTGGTTTTTTTGTTATAATTAAATTAAAAAACGGGTTTTTAATATGGCTATTCCCCCTTGCTCTGAGTCGATGCTTTCTATGGTTTCTGAAGCTCAAGAGAGGCCCTGCGTAGGAGTCTTCGACCGTGTGTTTATTATTTATTGCAGGTGTGCGGAATTCAGGTGTGTCGAATCTTTGTCTCGTTCCACAATGAGCGCATCTTCCTCTATCGAGAGTTTTTCGTGGAGCACTCCTCTCTGTACCCCGACTGCTGAAAGAATACCGCAGGAGAGAATTTTTGGCAGTGTCCGCAATAAAGAAAGCGAAAAACCCCTGCTTCCATGCGATCGATTATGCTATTTGTTTATTGATGCAAATCGCTGGGAAATGGCTCAAAGTTCGGGTTCTTTTTCCCGCTGCTTTGATGAGAAAGAACCGGGATACATGGCAGCGATGATGGAGGCATTCCGCTATTCTCAGCAAGAGATGAAAGCGATCACTGCCGATACGATCGAAATGCTGCATGATAAGGCAGTCGAGGGTGTTTTAGATTCCAAAACGGGGAGACCTCTTGACAAAGGATATCGCACTCAGACTAATTCAACTGGTTTTGTTCTCAAACGGGACGAAAATTATTCTCAAGCAGGATTTGAAGAGCTAATGAAAAAACATAAGTGTCCTGTTTATGAATGTCAGACAACTCCAGAAGAGGGTGAGACACAGAATCTCTTTAAGATGCTTCTTTCCAATCCTAATCAGACGTCAAAAGGAAGAAACCCGGAGATCAGAACGCGACCGAATAACTCCGAGGCGGTAAGAGCAGGTGTAAATAGACTTATTCAAATCTATCGAGATACGCCAAAAAGAAATGACGAAGAAAAATTAATTGCAAGTATTCTTCTCGTGCAGAATCTAGATCAAATCCATCCATTTTTCGACGGGAATATACGCACTTTCGGAATACTTCTTTTCAATAAATTGTTAATGGATGATGGTTTTTATCCATGCTGTTTTTGGGATCCGAATGTCCTGGATTGTCTGAGCATTGGAGAACTCATAGTTAAAGTGAGAGAGGGCCAGAGGCGATTTTTGAGACTTTGTGAGGCAGAAACTCTGGAGGAACTCGTTAAAACGGATCCCGAGCACCGACCTGCTTCGTGAGCTTATCTCAATCGTCTCTTTTGGTGTTGTTGCATCATGTTAATTAATAATTAAGATTCCATTTCAAGGTGAATTTGCCTTGCTCCTGTTCCTGGATCGATTCCGCTTGGAAAATAAACCCATTGGTGAGATCGACTTCGATGCTGAGATTCGTGCTGTTTTCCTCGGTTCCCTGGCTGACAGATACCAAAACGCCTCGAGTGACGTATTTTCCGATCTGAACGGCGAGTTTTTGTTCGGCGTCTTCGCCTCGTGCCGGGGCTGCGATGATGCGGAGCCGATCCACGCCGAGGGATTTGCGGGTATGTTCCAAGAGATCCGCCTGTTCGCCGCTGAGAGCTGCGAGAGAAGTGATGAGCTGGGCGGCCTGAAAGGCATTGATGTCGGACAGCTCCTGTCCAAACAAGAGATAGGAGAGGATCGAACCCATCGGAAGAGGTGGAGAGGATTGGAATGAGATCTCCGGAGCATTCAGAGGGCCGGCTAATCGAGCTGTGATCGACAGGTTTTGCAAGGTCATGCGCGCAGAGAGACGGATTTGTGGAATTTCAGAAGGCTGCCCTGAAAGAGAGATCGTCCCCTCTGTCAGTTCAAACGTCCGTCCTGAAAAATGAAACGCGCCGCTGAGCATTTCTAAAGAGCCTTTGGCTTGCAAAGCATGAGCGGATCCGCCGAGGTGGAACGCCCCTTTCCATTCGGATACAAGGCCCCTGCCCGATAAAAACACCGAATCGGGAGCGCGAACCGAGATGTCGAAGAACACTGGATAGCGCCGTCCTCTGACAGGAGGAGCGGACTGCATCGGCTTTGAAACATTGATATAAGTTACTTGCAATGTCGGCAAAGATTGGGGAATCCTGTCGGGAATGCCGATGTCGCTTTCCAGGATTTGAGCGTCCCCGCTGATCTTCATCGAATCGAGATTTCCAGAGATATGGAGCAAGCCTTCGGCTTCCGCCTGAATCGCACTGGTATCGGCGATTGTCAAGCGATAGAAGCTTCCATCAAAAGCAAAGGGGAGCCTTTCTCCGATCTTCATTAGGATTTCGCCGATAAGGGATACGGTTCCTTTATGGCGGATATCTCGCGCATCCAGCGATGTCAGGATGAGGGAAGACCCCCTTCCCTCGAGATTCCACGAGAGGTCTTCCAGTTGCATGCCGCAGTAATAGTTTTCATAGCGCCCGTTTGCGAGCGTGCAAGCTCCTTTGAGGGCGGGGGTTTCGAGCGAGCCGGAAAGGGAGAGATCGCAGAGGCATTTCCCTTCGAGCCTTTGCGTTCCGAGGTCGAAGAAATCGAGGATATCTTCGATTTTCCCGTCGTAGTTCAATTTAGCTTCTGCGGACTCTCGGAGAGCTAAATGGATTTTGCCCGATTGAGAGTCGATGGCAATGGGGAGATCCGCGGCGATCTGCAAAAGAGGTGCGTCTTCGATCGCGAGATCGGCGTCGAGGGCGATCCGGCTGTTTTTCAAAAAGGCGCTCAGCGTTCCCACTCCATGAACGGCCTCGCTTTTGACCGCATCGATGATTTCGAGATCGGCGATTTGCGCTTTTAAAGAACCTTGTAGAGAGTTGTTTTTCGAACTGAGATCTGCGGTGAGATCGACCGATCCGGCTACGTCGATAGAAAGGGGGTTGATCGAAAGGAAATCGAGGGGAAAATGCTTGAGAGATAGGCTCGCGTCGGTTTCTCCATCTACTCGGATGGCGGAAGCTTCGAGGCGAGCTCCTCCGACTAAAACGCGCAAGTTTTCCAAGCGGAAATCCGGCGGGCTGATTTGCAAAGAGGCGGGGGATTCCAAAGAGACAGGGCGATTTAAGACCGAACCTGTCGCTGAATCCAACGAAAAATTCAACGACCCGCTTTCGGTCTCCCAGGTGCCATTCAATGAGAGGGCGAACGGTTCTTTCCATTCGCCTTTGGCAACGCAAGCGAATGGAGAAGAAACTTCGTTTAAAGTTCCGTCGAAGGAAACGGTTTCCAGGAAGACATCCTTGAAATGGGCTTTAGATCCCTCGAGAAGGATCGTTCCTCGAGGCGATTCCCAAGATCCCGACAGGGCGGCGCGAAGAGAAGATTCTTCGATTGAAAGAGCATCGAAAAAGAGGTTTTTTCCCGAGCACTCGAGAAGAACCGATTGCTCTGGGGCATTTTCTAAAATAGCCAACTGCGCAACCCCTTCGAGAGAGCCATAAAAGGACGAAGAGGGGAGCCATTCGTGCAAGTTCTTGATCGCGGCCTTCAGAGTTCCTTGGACGAGATGGGAAGAAAAGATCTGGAGCTGTCCCTCCGCCTGAGCGGCTTCCGAGAAAATTTCGAGCTGTTCGAGATTTAGAGAATGGCTCGGGACATAAGAAAAATCCGATTTTCCTTGCAACCGCTGGCTGCCGAAGGTCGCTGCTCCGGAGCAAGATCCGATCCATTCCGATGCGCCGAAAGTTCCCTGAGCGCGGACGACGGCATTTTCCGCTGATATTTTATGCCACGATGCAAGGGGAGCGGCTGCTGCGATCGAATAGGTCTTTCCATCCTGAGAATGAAGGTCGATATTCCATTTTCCTTCGATCGGGAGCAGTTTGACCGATTGAAGGCTATCCAATTCTGCGCGAAAAGATAGAGGCCCGATCGATTGGAGGGATTCAATATCGCCCGACCCTTGGACGGTTAAATGATCGCCTGCCGCTTTTAGATTGGAAAACTTCCAGACGCCATCGGAGCTGCGCTCAAAAGCGGACCGAGCCGACCAAGCTCCCAAAAGAAGGGGTTCGAAAGCGGGGAGCGCTAAAGTTTTGTCTATTTGGACAGAGCTGTTGAGCTGTCCTTTCAAACTGCTTTTAAAAGGCTCGAGTCCATCGAGAAAACCTTGGGCGATCGCATGGATGCTCCAGCTGCCTTCTAAAGGCAAAGAGATCCAAGGCGCGAGGACGTCGAAAGGTAGCTGTTCTGTATCGAGAGTGCATTGCATCTGTCGGTTCGATTTGATGAATAGCGACAATCGCGCAACAGCCTCGGGCTGCTCTCGCAAGGAGGCAGAGAGCCGCAGATTGCCCATTCGATATCGGCGTCCAATTATCAAAGATCCGGAAAAATTAAACGGTTTTTCTTCCTGATGAGGGAGGTAGACATTTGTGAGTTCGAATTGCGACAGAACAAATGAAAAGGGGAGAGCCTGGCTTGGAGCCGAGCGGACAGCGGTTGCTGTCGAGATTGTTTCAGCGGTTTTCGGGAGGTTCCAATGGATTCCTTGCGCATGGACGGTTTTAAAAGCGATTTCTCGTTTCAACAGCCTGAGCAAGGAGAGTTTTGCGTCCAAGGATTCGATTAAAATCTCGTCGCCTCGGGGAGAAATCAAGGAGATTTTGCGAAGAAACACTTCCTTCGGAAGCGTCCCTTCGATTTGGCCGATTTCAACCCGCCAACCGCTTTGCACAAGCGCCTTTGCCGCAAATGAGGCCAGCTTTTCCTTGCCCCATGGCGTATGCATTGCGAGGAAAAATGCCCCTATGAAGGCGAAAAGAACAAAGAAAATAATGCCGATCGCATAGGCAAGGCGGCGTGAAAATTTGCTTAAAAACATTGTCCGATGCTCGCGTATATTTTGTATTTGTAATCCAGCGGTTTCCTGCGGTCGAGAGGAAAACCGATATCGAATCTCAGGGGACCGAAAAATGTGAAATAGCGGAGTCCCAACCCAACGGATTTATACCATTTCGCGTCGAACTGAGGCCACTCTTCCAGAGTCACTGTCCCGAAATCGGCAAAAGAGACGAGGCCGATCGATTTCGTCGCGCGGAATCGCAATTCTGCCGTGGTATAAATCGCCGAACGTCCGCCCAAGGGCTTCCCGTTTTCATTGAGCGGGCTGACTGTCTTGTAGGTATAGCCTCGCAGATCGCTTTCCGATCCGCCTAAAAAGAGTTTAGGCAAGGGGATGTCTTCTTGGGCCGCCCCTGCGATCGATCCGAATTCCGCATGGAGCGCAAGCACGAGTTTTTTTTCGTTCGTCAAAGGGATGTAGAGATTCCCGACGAGTTGTTGTTTGACGAAATGCTGCTCGGGTTCGTCTAGACTTTGATAAGGGGTCAGATAATATAAAACCGAGCCTCCGGATGTCGGGTCGAGAGGGGAGTTCGCCGTCGAATAAGCGCCGAATACAGGGAGGCCGATCAGAAAGAAATGTCCATCGTTGGCGCTATCCTGTACGTCGATGTATTCCCCTTTTAGCCCAATAGAGAACCTACGCCGCTCGTCGATGATCCGTTCGATTCGATTGGACTCGCGATAGGTAAGCGCGCGGTAAGGGCGGATATCCTCATAACTCGCTTGGCCGAGAAGGCTGAGATTCTGATCGAAGCGAAGAAAATCCGGTTTCCGGTAGATCAAAGTTCCCGATACCAACCGGGCGGATCCTTGCGTCTCGAGGCTGAGCTTTTCCCCGAGGCCGCGCACGTTGCGGTTCGTCCAGGCGATCGACCCTCCGGGTCCGTCCGCCGTCGCATAGAACGCGCCGAGGCTGATGCTCTTGTGTTTCGACTCGGTCAGCCGCACTTTCATGGGGAGTTCGCCGATTTCATCCACCGCATTCGAATAGGCGACTAAAACCGTGCTAAACAAATCGCTTTTTAAAAGCCTCGACTGCGTTTCATCGATGAGGCACATGTTGAAAATCTCGCCCTCTTTCCAGGCTATTTTGTGTTCGATAAAGCGAGGAGAGACGTTTTTGAGACCAAAAAAAGTGATCGGACCGAATTTTGCCAGAGGGCCTTCTTGCACGCAGGCCGCGGCGTCGACTTCTTTTTTTTCCATATCTACGATGATGCGCCTTTGATCTATCGAGGCGAGCGGATAGCCGCAATATGAGAGTTGGTTGAGAATGGATGTTTCGGCATTGACGATTGCCGAAGAAATGGCCGGCGCTCCGATCGAAAGGCCCAGATTCTCAGGGGAAAGGCAAGGGCATTGAGGCAGGGAAAATCTCTTCGAGCAATCCCCCTGGAAGATCCCGTACGAGCCGAGGGAATATTGCTGGCCCGGATGGATGAAGACGCTCACTTTCCATCCTCTGGTCGTAGGATCGATCCGGTAGGAGATATCCGCGTCGTAATACGCATATGCTTTGAGGACGTTGAGCATTTGCGGGATATCGGCATTCGTCCTGTATACGAGGCCGTTTGTGGAAGCCGGGGGCCGATCGGTTAAAGAGACGAGCGTGGATGAATCGGAGATCGCCTGGAGAATCGCTTTGTTTGGAGCTCCGTGGAATTCGACGTCATAGCGGAGTTTATCCGCTCGGACTCCAAGAGGATACCCAGATAAGATGCAGGCGGAAAGGAAAAGATGGATTCTCGTCACACCAAGCCCCATTGGTGCGATATTGCCCGATTCGGCAAGGCCTCGTCAAGGATCCGTTTGATGTCGAATTTCACGCCTAGCGGATTGCTTTTGTGGAATTTTTTTTAGAACTTTTTTTTAAGCATGCCAATAGATACACTGATGTGGTTTAACGAAAGTTTTTGGGTTTTGAAGTAGTGTGCTTTCATGTGAGTGTGTCTAAAAAATCAGGTTCCTCTGGAAAGACGCTCCCTGCGGTTCGCCGCAAGGATGTAAGGGGCTTCAAAGATAAAAAATTCTTGTTAAACTGTATCAGGAATATATGGTAGCGATTTTAGTCATCACTGGTCTTTTGTTGATCTATCTCGAGTTTTTTTTGCCGAGCGCCATCATGGCGATCGGAGGAACGCTTTTGCTCTTGGCCAGTCTATTGCATTTTTATATTGAAAATCCCCATGTGCTGCCGATGGTCGCTTTCACGGCGTGTCTTCTCTTGGCGTTGTTTGCTAGCATTCGACTCGCTTTATGGCATGTAAAAAAAGAACATTCGCGCTCGGGTTTAAAACATGCTTTATGCGAGCAGGTGTGCAATGGGATGACCGGAAAGCCCGCTGAGGTAGTTTCCGATCTCAATCCGGCAGGGATCATTCAAATCGAAGGAAATGAATTCCCCGCTCTTTCTCAATCGGGTTTGATCGAAAGGGGATCTAGAGTGCGCATTATAGGCGTTGAACAGCAGCGCTTTTTGGTATCTTTAGATCTTATTGAGCGATAAATCACCCATGGCAATGTCTTCGGCGCAATCGATTTCTCCAGCGAATCTCTACGGATCTCTGCCGCAAGGATGGGGTTACGCTTTTGTCCAAATGAAAAATGGGGATCGCGGAAAATGGGAAGCGATCGAAGTCGGAGCTCATTTTAGCAGGTATCGGCTCGACTCCCCGAATGCCATTCGGATCAAATGTTTGGCGATCGTCGCCGTCCTTCCCGTTTATACGGCGGCTAGAATCGTATTTTTAGCGATCCAAGGGCCTCTTTTATCTTTGAAGACTGTCTTGCGGCGCTGGGCGGCTATCTATTGAATCCCCTGGCTTGCCACAAACTCCTCTATGGGATCGCAATCCAAGCTCCTTCTAAAATGATTTTCGCCATCAAGGAAATCGTCAGGGCTCCTTTTTATATGCTCGCGATGCAATCGGCCGCCTTGTATGGAGTCATTCGCCCTTTTCCCGGAAGGAAATACGTGGCTCGGATCGAAGGACATTGGAAAAATGCGCCGCTGGTTCAGGTAGAACGCGGGGCGAATCTTTGGCAGAGATGCCGCGCCTATGCATGCGCTGATCCCTTCTATCTCGCCCCGTGCTTTCAATCTTTGGGCCCTCTCAACACTCGCGAGATGCAAGTGGAATGGTTTCTTCCTTCCCCTTGATGCTCTCGATTTTTCTCACTTCCAGATGCGATTCCGAAAGCAGCACCTTTTGGCCATCTACTTCGATCAAATAAAGCATAGACTTCGGGCTGATCATCCGTTTTTCAAGGATTTGAATTGCGCGCAACCCAACGCCTCGCTGAAGCCTCGATTGCACAAGTTTCCGAATAAGCCAATAAGAGGCGATCAAAAGAAGGATCAGGGCGATCAGGGTAAGAAACATTTTGACGAATGCCGAGCCATAGTCGCCCGGAGCGAAATCCCCTGGGGGAAGTTGGTCTAGATCGAGGTCGGAAGACGCCGCTGCCAGGATTCGGAGGATTCTGTCATGCATGGGATAATGCCTTTGGAAAAATGGATTGATCTCTGCCTTGCCATTTGCAAGGCCGAGACCAAGGATAGCTAAGGGAATTTTTTTCTCAAAGAGCCTTTCCCATCCGGCGGCGATCTGATATGCTAGAGCCATGAATGCTTGCAAAGATAGTAAACATTTTTTGGGATGGATCGCCCTCGATATCGACGGAACGATCGCCAACTACGGGAAAAGCACGCCTGCGGCCGTCGTTTCTTATTTAAAGACATGCACAGAGCAGGGGTGGAGGATCGCAATTGTGACGGGTCGTTCGTTTCGATCCGCGCTCTTGGCGCTGGAAGCTTTTGATTTTCCCTATCTGCTAGTCATTCAAAACGGGGCTTGCGCATTTGAAATGCCAATGCATCGCAGCTTATTTTCCCAAGGCATTCCAGTCGCCCATCTCCAAAAGGCCTCCGCGGCATTCGAGGGCATCTCTGGAGATTTCTTCGCATATGCCGAGGCGAAAAATGACTACTGGTGTTATTGGCGCCCCGATCGCTACTGCGGCGAACAGCTCAGTTATTTGCAAAAATTTTGGAATAGACAGACCGAGACATGGTGCGCAGTCGGAGATTTTTGCGAGATCCCTTGCGCCGAAGTGCAGCTCCTCAAAAGCTTTGGATCCGAACCCGATATGCGACTGGCAGCTCGTCGTTTGATCGAGACCGGGCTTTTCGAAGTCTCCGTCGTGCACGATTCGTTTAAACGGGATGAGTGTCTCTTGCTTGCAACCGACTTTTCCGTTTCAAAAGGCAGCTCGCTTAAGCGCGCTATCGGGGAGTTCGGCCTACCCGGCCGTTTGATCGCCGCCGGAGACGATTACAACGATCTCAGCCTTCTCAAAGCCGCCGATGTCAAAATAGCAATGGCGAATGCGCCGAAAGAGCTGCTCGAACTCGCCCACGTCATCGCACCCCCCGCGTCCGAGCAGGGGATTATAGCCGGATTGCAATCTGCGATCGGGTATCGATATGCATAGCCGTCCGCTCGCTTTGGGAAAGTCCTGTAAAAGCCCGCGCACTCAGATGATCCATGCGTTTGGGGATGAAATCGGGTCTGACGCCATTCCCATTTATGAAAATTTCTGCTTCGCCCTTGCCCTGATGCGGCAAAAGACAATCGAGGGAATCGGGGAGGGAAAGGAGCTCGTCGAGCGGCTTCTGCCATTTCAGTCTCCGGAAGGCCAGCCCTGGGCGGGGAATTTCCCGATCTACCTGCACGATTTTCCGAGATGCCGCAATCCAGTCCAGCCCCTGAAAATCGCTCCCGTCCTGATGCGGATTCTGGGGGAATTTTCCCGCGTGCTCGGAGAAGAGTTCAAGGCGAAATTACAGCGATCTTTAGACCTCCTTCTCGAAGCGTCCCGCCGAAGGAGAATCGAGCGGCCTTTCGATCCATTGTGGGAGAGAAGGTATCTCGCGCTGATCAAACAGCCCATCTCTTCGGCTGTCCATATGAATTCCGCCGATTGGTTCGAGGAGCTCGTCACTCGGCAGATAGCAGGAGAGCCGACCGAAGAGATCTCCCGATTGATCCATCCGAACCTCGGGGTCTATGCCGGTCCATCTCCGAGGGAATCGCAGCTCGGATCGCAACCGGCGTCCGCGCTTCTGGAATGGTGGGCTTTTGCAGACCAGCCGAAGCTCCAGGATATCCATGCCTCTCAGTTTTCTTTGGCTTGCCTTTTGCCCATGCGGGAAAAACTCAGCCTGTGGTCGGGAACCGTCGGAAGCTGGAGCGTCGTCCAAACGCCTGAAACAGCTTTGAGTTTTGCCGAGCAGTTCGAGGCCAAGGCGGAGGAATCGATCGCCTTACGGCTATTGTGGGGAGGGCGGCAGATCCACAGCCTTGCAGCTAGCTTCCTGAATGCGCGGGGCTGTATTGAAAAAAGAGAGAATGGCGCTCGAATGGATGTGTTATTTACCGAAGAGATGCCGTCCGCTCGCTCGAGCGTCGTCGAAACCGCGCTATTTTGCAATCTTTCGCCGGAGACATCCATCCTTGTCGATGGCGTGAAAGCGACCGCGTTTCATCCGGGGCAGAGTGTAAAGATCCAAACCGGCTCGATCGCAATCGAACTCAACTTCCAAACTCATCGCGGAGAATTTTTCGGACAGATCAGCCGTGCGAACCGCCCCTTCCAGCTAGCGGCTCGCGGCTCTTTGGAATACGAAGCCTTCGATTGGAAAATTTCTCTATCGACCATCAAGCGAGAGTCCGATGCAGCGGTTTCGGTCGAGCTTTCGATTCGACAGAGTTGATACCGAAACTACTTCAAAAGCCGTAATTCTACAAAATGTGTAGACACCGCCTTAGTTCTGCTGCTTGGCCTCGATTAATGAAGAACTGTCCACAGCCATTCCCATCGCGTGAAGACCGTTGTCGACATACAATACGTCTCCCGTAATTGCCGAAGCCAAGGGAGAGAGTAGGAAAGCCGCTGCGAAAGCCACTTCCTCGGCCGATAGGTCTTTTACCAGCGGCGCATTCGCTTTCGAATAGGCGATCATATCGTCGATCATGCCGATGGCTTTGGCTGCACGGCTGCGCAAAGGGCCTGCGGAAATCGCATTGACGCGGATATTCCATTTGCGACCTGCTTCCCAGGCGAGCGTCCTCGTGTCGCTTTCAAGAGCGGCTTTGGCGGAACTCATGCCGCCTCCGTATTTTGGAACGGCGCGGTTGGAGGCGATATACGATAGAGATAGGGCTGAGCCCCCTTGGAGAATCGGGCCGAAATGCTTGAGCAGGCTCACGAACGAATAGGCAGAAGCGCTCATCGCAGCGAGGTAGCCCTGGCGGGACGTGTCGAGCAGGTTCTTGGTGACTTCCGGGGCATTTGCCAGAGAATGAACTAAAATATCGATCTTGCCGAAGTCTTTTTCGACTTGGGCTGCGACATCCGCAATCGTATATCCGGTCAATCCGCTATAACGCTTATTCTGCCGGATCTCTTCGGGGACGTCTTCGAGCCGATCGAAAGCGGCGTCGAGCGGGTAGAGTTTTTTGTATTCGAACATCCGGCCATCGACCAGTTTGCGAGATTCATCGAATTTGCCGTTTTCCCAGGACATCGTGAATATTTTTACAATAGGCGCCCAAGTGCCGATGAGGATTTCAGCGCCCGCTTCATAAAGGGCTTTTGCGATCGCCCATCCGAAGCCGTTGTCATCGCCGATTCCTGCGATAAAAGCCCGTTTTCCTTTTAAGTTGAGATTGAGCATATACACCTCGGGTTTGATTGATCCAGTATACCATAGGATTTTTCAAATCTGAAGAAAATTGCTCGGGAATTTGCGAGAGCAAGGGGGAATGAAACATTTACTTGATAAGCAGAAATTCTTTCGTTATATACAAAAATGCCCCAAAGCGGCTGAGAGGGTGTCTACAAATCGATGTTTGCCGACCCATCTCGAACGGGAAAAGGAGATCTATGAGGACGATAGCAATCGTAAATCAAAAAGGCGGATCGGGGAAGACGACTACAGCCGTGAATCTCGCAGCATCCTTGGCGGAGGCTGGAAAGAAAATTTTACTGATCGATCTCGATCCCCAGGCGTCCGCATCGCTTTGGTATGGCTTTAAAGAACAGGGAAAGGCCCTATATGATGCGCTTGCGGAAGAATGTTGTTTGAGCAAAGCGATTTCGAAAACTTCGTGGGATAATTTAGAGATCGTTCCGGCTTCTTCCTTATTGGCCGGAATGGAAAAAGCTTTGGCCAACACAGTCGCTGCCGAAATGGTCTTGAAAGACAGGATCTCCAAGCTCGGCTCCGCATGGGATTACGCGCTCATCGATTGCCCGCCGACCCTTGGGGTGTTATCCCTGAATGCGCTGACCGCATCCGAAGAGGTTTTGATTCCCGTCGAAACTCATGTCATGGCGCTCCATGGACTGGTTCAGCTTTTGAAGACGATCAATCTCGTCAAACAGCGGCTCAATCCCGCCCTTGAAATCGCAGGGATTCTCCCTTGCCGAGTCGATCAGAGAACTAAGCATTCCCAGGAAATCGTCTCGCAGCTCTGCAGCCGCTTTGAAGGGAAAGTTTATCGAGCATCGATCCGCGAAAATATCCGCTTGGCAGAAGCGCCGCTTCATTGCAAGCCGATTACTTCATACGATTCGTCGTCGAATGGAGCCCATGATTATCGGAATCTGGCGCAGGAAGTGATCGCCCAGGAAAAAGGCAAAAGCGCCATATAGGTTTTGACTTTCAACGGAGCCTTTAATAATTTCCGTTTTCCCAATTCATCAAAGTTTTAAATGCCGAAGTGAATAGAGAAGGAGCTGCGGCTTCCTGAAGGGTTAGTTTTTTTACGCTGGATTCATTGAGATATTTTTGAAATTCCTCAAAAACCCGATGAGGGAGGCGGGTTTCTAGAAAGGCCAAGATGCTGCTTGCGCCGCAAGAACCCCAGGTTTGGTTATTAAAACGAGCTTCTTCGCTGGCCGTTTTCTGCAAATGCGTTTCAATAGTTTTATAGATCGGTTCCATGGTTGTCGTTTCGAATTCAGAAAGGCTTCCGTCGGGGGAAAGTCCAGCTTGAGGATGAAACAAAGTTAGCAAAAATCGCCGATCTCGTATTGATGAGGGAGAAATCTTTTGAAAAACCATTTCAAATCCCTTAGGAAAGGGAGATAAGCTCGTATCGAAAATCGAAAAATTAAAGAAACCATCGTCTCTTCGAACAATTTCATAAACGACTGAATGAAGCAGATTTCCTCCATGAATCAGAATCCGTTGGCCCTCTGGAAGAGTCTCGATAGAATGTTGGAAAGGAATGATCACATATTCATCGATCAGATCGATAGCGAATTCCTGCGGCACCATTCCAGCTCCGCCCATTGCAAGGATAGTAATTAGCAAATCTTGTTGATTTCCCGCTGCGATTAAATTTGCCGCAATCGATTTTAGTTGAAAAGACTCTTGAGAAGACTTCCCGACGGCGTATGCTTTTAAATCATCGGCAAACGAACGGCAAGTCAATCCGCCGCGAACAGACCCGGGAAATATTTTGCCGAGCAAATTTCTTTGTTCTGATCCACATGCGGAAAGAACTTTATAAGAAAGGGATTTATTTTTTGCGGTGCCTTTTTTGTGAAGGTAATGCTTCATCTCTCTATTAAAATTAAGCATAAATTGAATTCTTAGTTCTCTCAAGTTTGGAATCGAGAGAATCGTAAATTTGATGGGTTCTTTGGAGTTTGAGTCTGATTTCGAATTCTCGAGGCGGATTTTCATGTCCGTCATTTTCTGGAATATTGCTAAAGCGTTGGCTTTCATGCAGTTGTCGCATCCAGCATGATTTGCCTGGGTTAAATCGGCACAATTAAGACATGTTTTGGTAGTTATTATCATAAAAGCCACCTCTTATATCTATTATAAACTAAAGTCTATTTTTTTATTTAATAATACAAAAAGAGGCTGTGTTGTTGTTTTGAATGACTAAGGTTGGTTGTTAAGCTTCTGATCCTCAATCATTACGGATGTCCTTTTTTCGAAGCAAACGGGTGCGTTTGTATGTGGTTTATAACCAGCGTTTTGCGAAACATTGTTTTGCGGTTATGAAAAGGAGGGTGGCTGCGACCCTGGCATGAAGGAGAGAAGGTAAATTTGATTTTTTTACCGAATCCGACGGAATGGCTGCGGATTTGATCTCGAAGAAAAAATGGGAACGAACTTCAATACAGTCATAACGAGTTGAGAGGGTGTCTAAAAAAATCGACGAAGCCGCTCTTTGTAGACACCCTCTGAACGATTCTGGTTTTGTGTACGTTCATTTGATTGAAATGAAGGAATCCATCCAAAAAAGGCAAAAGCATCCCGTAGGGCTTTTGATTCGCCGGCTTCAGGAGGATTTCTGAGGAGGCTTCGTCTTCGCCTTCCCCGATTCTTTAATTTTGTTCATTCGACGACGCCAGCCTTCGGCGGTCAAAATTCGTTCGTGAACAATTCCCTCAAGAGAGACCGATTTTGGAGGAGCGGGAGGTTTCTTTTTAAAAAGAGCCATGGCACGGGATTTTAGCGCTCTATCTAAAAATAATCAAGGGCCTTTTAATGAGTGTAAGACCCTAGAGCGCCTCGGTAGAAACGAGAAAGAGGCGCGTCGAGAAAATCGAATCCGAAATGATCAAATATACAGCGCGATTTCGGGAAGCCGACGGGTGAGCGGCGCCCATTGCAGCAGTTGTTTGACGCATTGAGACGTCTTTAAAATGTAAAGAATTTCTATAGAGGGATCCTGCAGCATTTTATGGGCGTTCGATAGAATCAAAGACCATTCGAACTGCAAATAAGCAGCGGAGAGAAGAATGGGACAAAGAACCCAAGGAGCCGATAGAGAAAGCACGGACAGCCCGAACGCAGAGACTCGCATCGCGAGTTTCGCAACGCTTAATGCAGCGAGAATCGGCTTGCGCTCTTCGATCTTGGGATCGCAGGGGCCGAGGTCTCCAAAGAAAAACAGATCCAACATTCCGCTCATAATATCCTAAAGTGCAATTGTTAAAAAAAATTTTGCCACAGAGCCGGAATATCTGTCTTTCACAAATTTTTATGAAATCGTTTAAAGTGGTCTTTTTGGGAGAAAAGGCCATGGAATATAGAATTCGGTACTTAGGGGATTTGCGCACTGAATGCGAACATGAAAGCGGGGTGAAGATCCAAACGGACGCGCCCAAAGATAATCAAGGCAAGGGAGAGGCGTTTTCTCCAACCGATCTGGTCGCAGTGAGCGTCGGAAGCTGCATGCTCACGATGATGGGGCTCATGGCTCGAAGGCTTGGAGTCGAGCTAAAAAGGGGCGAAAGCATCTGTGGAAAAGGAGATGGCCTCGGCTCCTTCGCGGCGGATCGCGCGGATTTCCGTGCGTTTCTGCATCCCGGTAAAACCCTCTGAAGACGTCCGCAAGAAACTCGAGCAGGCGGCTATGCAGTGCCCTGTGCATTACAGCCTTCATCCCGAAGTCAAACAGGAAGTCCATTTCGAATGGGGATGTCCCTAACTCTTGGAGAGAATCCTTGCGCTGCACGAATAGCAAGACCTTTGAAAAGCATTTGGCGGGGCTTGTTCCCCGCGGACTCCCGCGGCTTTACTTGATCGCAATCGGCGATGATTTCGAGAGAAGACAGGCCGTCGATGCGGTGTTGTCCCGCTCGCTTCCTCCCGATGCGATTCCCATCCGAATGCAAGGAGCCCAGGCCAGCCTGGCCGCGGTATTCGATGCTCTCAATTCGCCGACGCTGCTCGGCCCCGAACCCGCCGTCGTCGTCGAGGAAGTTGATAAAAAACTCATCGAGAGCCTTTCCGTTCGTTTGAAAGAGCCGCTTTCTTTTGGCTGTTTGATCTTAACTTCTAAACAAAAGATCCATGCGCCCTGGATCGAACAGCACGGCGCGGTATTGGATTTGACCGAAGAAAAGCCCTGGGACAAAGAAAAGCGATGGCGCGAAACTCTGTTGGAACAAGTCCATAAAGCGGGAAAGAAAATAGCCCCTGAAGCAGTCGCCTGGATGATGGAGCATCTCGATCGCAACGCCGCTTTGGCCTCTCATGAAATGGACAAACTCCTGTGCTATGCCGCCGATCGCATGTCGATCGAATTGCAGGACGTGCAAAAGATCTGTTCCGAAAGCCGCATGGCCGCCGCATGGACAGTCGCCGAAGACCTCGTTTGGGAAAAGACATTTCAGCCGCATGCCGCGGATCTCCATGACCCATCCTTTTTCCATGTCTTCTTATCCGCTGTGCGCCAGCAGATGCAGATCGGGGCTAAAATGCACGCTTTGGCCGAGGGGAAGATTCCTTTTTCCAAGTGGGGCGACTATTTTCCGAAGGTCTGGCCGAAAGCGCTCGAGAAAAAAGCCCAGGGATGCCAAAGGCTTTCCTCTTCCTATTTTCGCAAGGGCATAGAGATCTTGTTCGAGATCGAGATGATGTCCAAAAGCGGCTCGATTTCTTCCGAGCTCTTGCTGGACGTCTTGCGCCTGAGGCTCATGCATGTCTCCAAGTAAGGGTCGGCTGCTTCTGTTGCCCAATCTGCTCGATGAAGAGTTGACTCACGAAGCTTTTTTGCCTCAAAGCATTGGCGAGGCAGTGCTGTCATTACAAGGACTCATCGCCGAACATGAAAAAAATGGGCGCAAATTCTTGCGCCGATTTCTTTCGCATGCGCAGTTTTCCGCGATGCCGATTCGAGAGCTCAACGAACACACGCCTGTTTCCGAGCTCGACGAATTGCTCGAACCAATGGCGAGAGGAGAGATTTGGGGGTTGATTTCAGATGCAGGGCTTCCTTGCATCGCCGATCCCGGAGCGCCGTTGGTTCTGCGCGCCCATGCGCGCAACATCGCCGTCCGCACATTCGCCGGCCCGTCTTCCATCCTCATGGCTCTGCAGCTTTCCGGTCTCGGCGGCCAGAGGTTTTCCTTCCACGGATATTTGCCGCGCGAGCCGATCGCCTTGCAGCAAGCGCTCAAACGGCTCGAAAAGCGCTCGCGCGAGGACAATGCCCCTCAGATTTGGATCGAGACTCCTTATCGCTCATCAAAAATGGCGGAAACAATCCTTCAAACGCTGGATTCCGACACTTGGCTTTCGATCGCATTCGATTTGACGACCGATCGGGAGCGGGCGGTGACTCGGAAAGTAAAGGAGTGGAAAAAACATCCAATTCCGATCGAAAAAGAAAGAGCCGTATTTCTTTTATTTGACATCGATTAGCCGATCCTCTAAGGGTAGGGTTAAGAGGGTGTCTGCAAAAATCGACGAAGCCGCTCTTTGCAGACACCCTCTAAAGATGCCTTGACGGCTCGAGTTTTGTTTTTCTCTCGAAAGGAACATTCCGAGTCGATATCGCGCTTGGCCGAAACCCATGAGGAGTTCATGATCCAAAAAGGAAAAAAAGTAGCGGTCGAATATACGGTTTTTTTAGAAGACGGCATGCAGATCGATACCAATGTAGGGGATGATCCCCTCGTGTTTACGATCGGACAGCAGCAGGTATTCCCAGCGCTGGAACTCGCGTTGATCGATCTCTCAGTCGGCGATACGAAAGAAGTTTTTTTACAAGCGGAAGAAGCGTATGGACCGATCGTCTCGGAGGCTTTCAAAGAAGTCGATCTCAGTTCGATTCCGGAGCAGTTCCGCTATTCAGGCGCTATATTAGGCATACAGGATCCCGCCGGAGGCGTCTATCCCATCCGCGTCCATGAAGTAAAAAATCAAAAGGCAGTTCTCGATTTCAATCATCCGCTCGCTGGAAAAAACCTGCGATTCATGATCAAAGTTCTGAACGTAGCTTAATGAATTAGACGATCTCTGCAGCGACAGTATCGTAAAACAGCATCCCTCGCGCGGTGAGCCGCCAGATGCTGTTTTCTTTTTTTAGATAGCCCGCGTTTTGCAGGCGATCGAGAGTGTCGATCGTATCCTGCGGCGCTTTCTCAGAGTCGACAAAGGCCCCTTCTGCAAGGCGCAATCGAACAGCTAGAAGCTCTTTAAAGCTTTCGGGATAGCGAAGCTCCTCTTCGAAATCGACACAGGACGTCCCTTCTTCAAGGCAGCGGCGGTAGCGAAGCAGATTAGCCTGATTGCGGAATCTCTTTCCATTCCAGTAGCTGAATGCCGAAGGGCCGAAGCCCAAAAATGCCCGTCCGGTCCAATATCCGAGATTATGAACCGAGTGTTTGCCAGGTTTTGCAAAAGCCGAAATCTCATACCGCAAGAACCCGAAGGATTCCAAGGATTCCACCGCCGAATTGAGCAGCTCGAGCGAGAGTTCGGGCGAAGGGAGGTCTCGCTCGATCCTGTCTTTATATTTGAAAAAGACCGTGTGCGGCTCCAGCGTCAGATTGTATAAGGAAACATGTTCGATAGGCAGCGATTCGATTTGTAAAAGAGTAGTCTTCCAGCTTTCCTTGCTTTGGCGTGGGAGATCGTACATTAAATCGATCGAAATATTGTCGAATCCGGCTTGTCGAGCTTGCGCGATCGCTTCCCTGCACCGCGCGGCGGAATGGTTCCTTCCAAGCGTCTGAAGAGAGTCGTCATCGAACGACTGCGCGCCCAAACTCAGCCGATTGATCCCGATCGAGCGAAATGTTTCAAGCGCATGTAGCGTTGCATGTTCCGGATTCGCCTCGATCGTGATTTCGCAGCCGGGGGCGAGTTGGCAGGAAGCCTCGATCCGTTTCAGAATCCGATGCAGTTCTTCGTGGTCGAACAAAGCGGGCGTTCCGCCGCCGAAATAGATCGAAGCGATCGTCTTGCCCCGTAACTCCGGAAGCCTTAGATCCCATTCCCGTTCGAAGCCGAATGCAAGGGCTTTTTGCAAGTGAGGGGCATTCGGAACAGTATAAAAATGGCAATAGGGACATTTTTTAGAGCAAAAGGGGATATGGAAATAAAGGCTGATCAAAAGACCTCTGTCATCACTAAGAGGGTGTCTACAAAGAGCGGCTTCTTTGCGAGGGTAGTATGCGAAGCTAATGCAACCCTTGCAAAAAGAATTGAAAATCGGAGCAAAAGAACCACAAAAACGATTGAAGCTTAGTTGCGCAAGAGGTCTAAAAATTACCAATTATCGCGATCGGGATCTTCGAGGATGCCGCGTTTCCAGCGATTGCGATCCGAAAACGGATCTTCATCTTCTTCTTCGTCGGAGATGGTCGCCTCTTCTTCCGTCCCTGCGCCGCCGCCGCTGCCCTCTTCGGTTTCCTCTTCGGTCACGGTCTCCATCTCATAGGACTCCGTTTCCATATCGAGGCCTGCGTCCGTCATGTTTTCATTGATTTCCATGTCCGGCAGCGTATGGGGTTCGGCATAGGCCTGCCTGGCCTGAGAGCGCTTGGGGGTGACGTATTCTTCGAGTTCGTCGTTTTCCTTAAGGAAGCGAAGGCGATTTTTTTCTTCATCGATCTTGGTTTTCAAAGAGCGGATCTCTTCCTTATGTTTTTCGATGTCCTTTTTTGGAACGAGGCCAAGCCCCATCCATTGTTCGAGGTCTTCGAGTTCCGACTCCAGTTTTTTCAGCCTTTCGCTTTTCATAATTCCCGCTTAGATTGGCATCGGCGCATCGAGGTCGAAAAACCCTCTCTGTGCCGCTTAAGTTCATGCTAATTGCAAATCGCCCATGAGTTACTAGCTATCGCAAGAGCGATTATTCTGTAAAATATTTTTTTAAAGCGCACGCTTAATTTTTTGCCCCCTTCTTGGGGCGCAACAATAGCGTCCAGCGCAGCGAGTTTACAACGGAAGGCATTTTTTCAATAGAAAAAATCGAGGCCAATAGAGCCTATAGATTCAAATATAAGGTTTTAGTAGAGTTTCTCGCTCTAAACAACCGGCAGACGAGAGGTGAGGCTTGCTAACAAATTCTTTTTTCGGAAGCTGGCTCTCTCCGGTCTTCTACCAGAGTAAGGTAGAGCCTTTATATAAAGAAATCTCTCGTGCGTTCAAACGCTGGCCGGAGCGATTTGAAAAAGACGTCTATCGAGAATTATGCCATTTTGTCGGACATCTCGAGGAATCATTTGCTCAGCCGAGAAGCGTTTGTCATCTCGCGAGGATGTTTTGTTCATCATATTTGATGAGAAAGTCCTTGAATCGAGGATTATATTTTGCTCCCCATAAAAGACATGTAATCACTCGGCTGATTCACACGCAGTTGATTTTTCCGTTTCAAATCCAGCCGGTTCTCGGGATCTTGGTTGGAATATCTTTACAGGATGACGAGGGCGAGAGGTTTCGAGAAAGGCATATGAGCACCGCGATTCTCTCTATATGTCCCCATGTCGAGGTTCTCAAACGGTCGTTTTACGCTTGCCAATCCTATGGCGATCCGGTTCCGGTTCTATATTTGGAGATCATCAAAAAGGATGGAGCCGGATTTTCTTTAAAAGAGAAAAAACAGCTCGCCCAGGCTCTTCCTGAAGAACTTGCAAAACGGGTCGAGCGAACGGGGCTCATTTCATTCGATCTCCATCGGGAAGAAGAGGCTGTCAAAAATCTAGCTCTTTTGAAAAGGGAGCTGAGAGCAGCCCCTGCACTTCCCCAGACGATGATTTTTTTTGCTGCTCAAACCCCGGAGTATTTATCTTTTAAAATCATTCTCGCGCGAACCATTGGGAAATCTACGCCGCTTCTTTCCAAATGCTTCGCTTCGTTGCCCTTGCGGTTCATTGTGGATCGAACAAATGTGTTTCGGAATGTAGAGGCGAGCATTTTTCAACTCCGGCTTCCCATCGATTCTTCTTTTTTACGGCTGGATCTCTCGGTCAATCTGTACCAAGCCCGCCACGACGTGGTTTCTTTGCTTCAACAGGCGATCGGAAAGGTGCGCGACTATAATGGAGGTGTGTTTGCTCAAGAGCACGACCGATTTGAAGAATTTAAGCGCAGTTTCCCCAAAATCGCCAAGAAAGATCCCGATTTGCTCGAGCGCTTTTTCCAGGCGATTTCGCCTGGCCATATTCAGGCGCTGCTCCCTTTAAGCGCGCTGAGGGTTTTTTTTCGGATGTTTCTCAAGATTCTGAAACAACGACTTTCCAGAGAAAAAGACATCCGGATTCAGACGCTCGATAAAGAAGGATTTGTGCTCGCAATGATTCGAGCGGAAGACGCCTCATTTAAGCAGTATTTTGCGGGAGCTCTCAAAGACGAGCAATGGATTTTCGAAGATTTAGGCATAGTTTCTTTAGTCCACGAAGGGTCGCATATTTTAGGGTATCTTTACTATTCGCATCGGAAAACCGAACGGTTTCAATTTCGGCGAATTTTGCACTGTCAAATCTCAAGATGGCGGAAAAAAGCGGCTAGTTTTCAATCCTTGCGCCTTACCGAGCGGGCGCTTCCCTTGTCTTTAGATCCTCGCATCGGAGGGGACAATCTTTCCGGAAGGGTATTGAGACTGATGTTCGAAGGATTGACTCGGATGGGGCGGGACAAAAAGCCCGAATGCGCCTTAGCGGAGAAAATAGAGATTTCTGCCGATGGAACAATCTATCTTTTTACCCTGAGGCGGGCTTTTTGGAACAACGGCGACAAAGTGACAGCCCATGATTTTGTTTACTCCTGGAAAAAAATTCTCTCGCCGAACTTTTTTTCGTCGTATGGGTATCTATTATATCCGATTAAAAATGCGAAGGCAGTCAAAGAGGCTCGAGTAGGGATTGAAGATATCGGGATTCAGGCGCCTGATGCAAATACTTTGAGAGTAGAGCTGGAGCATCCGTGTCCTTATTTTTTAGAAATTACCGCGCATTCCCTCTGCTTTCCCGTGCATCAACGGATCGATAGTCTGTATCCTCAATGGCCGTTCCAGGAGGGCGAAAGTTACCCTTGCAACGGGCCGTTCCAACTCAAGAAAAATGGCAAGGAGCGCTGCGAGTTTGTCAGGAATCCTTTCTATTGGGATTCTCGAAGGATCAAGCTGGACCACATCCTGATCGTAAAAGCGAATATTTCTACTGCTATAGAATTATTTAAAAAAGGAGAAGTGGATTGGGTTCGAGGTCCTATACCCTCTAGGATTCCATCAATCCCTCATTCTAATATTTCTGCTCGGGCGATTTGCTCAGAAGCCGTTTCCTGGATTGTTTTGAATACTCGCAAGGTTCCCTTTAATAATATCCATATTCGCAAAGCTCTCGCAGCGGCATTGATGCGAGAAAAGCTCGTTAAACATCTGGAATATGATGGAACGCCAGCTTTCAGTCCCTTGCCGGCACACGTTCGCCAATATGTCTGTAGCGGACAGGAGGAAGTATCTGAAGAATGTGCAATGGCATTGTTTATTCGCGGTTTGCAAGAGCTCGGGATTGATTCGAAAGAGTTTCCTTCATTTACGATAATTTCCCATAACCAAGAGATCAGAAGAAAGACAGCCGCTGCGATTCAACAACAATGGAAGAACTCTTTAAATATTGCTTGCAAAACCGAAGGGTGTTCTTGGGATGATTTATTTCAGCGCATATCCAGTGGAAATTTTGAGGTGGGGCTTATGCATTGGCGCATTTCAATCAATGATCCGATGGCTACATTAAATATCTTCCGCCATTCCAATGACAAATTTTTCCAATGGGAGCATGAGGATTATAAGAGGGTTTTGCAAAGTGCCGACCAGGAAAAAGATGCAAAGCGCAGGATGGCATATTTAGCTGAAGCTGAAAAGATTTTAATCGAAGAGCTGCCTGTCATTCCGTTATTCGATGAATCTCGGTCTTATATCAAGAGCAAAAATCTCGTCTTAGATTGCGGACCCGGTGGAGATGGAGAATTTAGCAGTGCCTATTTTAGAAGGAAGCGGATGCCTTCAGAGCCAATTCATGCAGGAGATTTATCGAGGGAAAAAGAGACCGAACGCTCTTTGTAGAGTGAATTGGACTTATGCAACGGTCTCAGATTGTTTTAGGCGGTTCTCCAACGCTCGCGGCGCAGTCGCATGCGATATCCCCATCCAATTCCGAGATTTCCCAACGCGACGCATAGAAAGAATGTATAGGGCGGACAATGTACAAGCTGAATGCTGAAATAGGTCGGAAAATAGAAGAGCATCCATCCGAGAGTCAAATTGAGAACCATATGAAAAAATGCCTCGCGGGCGGCGATCAGCATGCCGCTCACAAGAGCGGCCCAGCCTTGCAATAGGATATTGATCCAGAGACAGATGCAGGAATATCTCAAGAGTTCATACAGAATGGGGGAAGGGGGATGTTTAAAAAACAGAGCGATCAAAATATTTGGGAAGAAAATACAAGGGAGAGATAGGAGCGCTCCATATAGGACAATCAAGAGACATCCCGATCTATAAACTTGCCAAAATAGAGGCTGTGATTTTGTTCCTATCGCATAGGCGCCGGCGCAGCTTCCCGCCTGCATAAATCCCGCTGCTAAGCTTTGTGTTAGAACTAGGATGCTCGATCCGAATGCCATGACGGCTGCATATTCTCCGCCTTTGACGATCATGATTTGCGTAATCGCAGCGATGGTTGCCATATTGACCAGGGCGCTAACTGACCGCGGGATTCCTAGTTTGAGCAGATAGCCAAAAGAATTCCAATCTGGCTTCCAGTCGCCAGTTCGATAGATGCGCCGATTGTCTTTTCTCAAAAAATCTGCGAATAAGAATGCGCAAAATCCGAATTGTACAATCGCAAGGCTCCATGCCGATCCTATCGCTCCCCAAGATGGCCAATACCCTTTGACGCCGAAGATCATAGCGGCATCGAGGCCGATATGGACGATGAAACATCCGATTGTAGAGGCGAGGACGATTTTGACGCGTCCTCGGCTTAAATAAAATGAGGACAATGAGGTGCCGAGGGGAAATAAAAAGTTTGCCCAAAGGAGAGTATAGAAATACGATAATCCGAGCCGTTCAATGGGCATGCCGGAGAAAAACCAAGGGGCGATGAACCAGCCTAGGGGTACTGCCGCAATGATCGAGAAAAGAGAAAACCAGATCGACTGCCAAATGCATGGGCCTACGAGCTCCGGGCGATTTGCTCCCAGATGTCCTCCAACGAAGACTTGAGTCGTATGGGCCATTCTCATGAAGAAGACTTGAAAGACGACCAATAAGCTGGCTGCACTAGCGCAGATTTCGAGGCTTTCAAGGGAGTGTCTAGCGAGGAAAATCCGATCGACAAAACCGATTAAATTGAGAAAGACAAAAACCAAAGCGAAAGAGCCGGTAAGCCAAGCGAATTCCCCAAGACTTCCCGAACGATATCGGGTGAGTGCTTCGGGATTTTGCATACAAAATAGCTTAGCGTCTGTTTTTTTGGGGGTGTGAAAGAGGGATTAATTTCTCGGCTAATTTGCAAATGTTCTCAATACGCATAGATCGTTCCGATCGAGCCTTGAAAAATGCCCGATAGCATGAACAGTCAGAAGATTCGTTTATGCGAGGAGTGGCCATCTTTTTCTTCCCTTTTTAGAGCATTAAATTGGTCTCAACGAAATACGCCGTGAGATTTTGTGAAAAGACTATGCCTAAAATATTAAATTTCCTCCTACAGATAAATGAGTTTCTCTTCGGGGACGGAGAGGGTATTGTGAAACTCATTGTCCTCTAGAACCTGGTCTTTTCGGAATCTTTATCTTTTAAATCGCACTCCTCGCTCGCGACGCTGTCGACTCAAGCTTCGCCATGCACCTTTAAAATCTTCCCGAAAATTCCCGCGTTCTCATAGGAAAGGAATTAGTAATTGTGTGAATTTCCGCAGCCGCAGGACTTTTTAACGTTGGGATTGGAAATCTTAAATCCGGAACCTTGAAGGCCGTCTACGTAATCGATGATCGACCCCAGGAGTCGGTTTAAAGATTTTTTTTGAACGTGGATCTTCACCCCAAAGGATTCGAAAACGGCATCGTCTTGACGGGCGGATTCGGAAAATTCGAGGGAATATTCCAGGCCGCTGCATCCGGCCGCTTTTTCGCTGAAGCGAAGCCCCCAGCCCATCTTGCCCTCTTCGGCCAGGATGGAAAGGTATTTTTTGGCGGCTTTCTCCGTGAGGGAAATCGACGTCAGGTCTTCTTTTTCGGCCGCAATTGCATTCAGACGGGTCAGAAGCGCTTCGGTCTCTTTGGAGCCGAATCCATGGCCTTCCATGCCTTCCTCGATCGTTTCCCAGGTCGAAGCGCAGCATCCGACGCAGTTCATACCGGTCTTGAGGAGTTCCTGGGCGAGTTTCTCGCTTTTGCCGGGGAATTGAGCAAAGAGCTCGTCGATCGTCATTTTTCCATGGATTGGATTGCGCATAAAACCCTTGGGGTTAAAACTTTATTTTAACAAGGCCGTGTTTGATTTTGCATTGGCAGGCGAGGCGTTCGGAGCCGCTATCGCCCAGGAAATCCGCTTCGGCTTCCGTAAACGCGGACAGGTTTTCGAGCCCTTTTGTCACCTCGATGACGCAGGTTCCGCAAACCCCTTCCGTACAGGCAAAGGGAACCCCTGCTTGTTCGCATGCGTCTGCGATCGGAGATCCGTCGGCGAGTTCCACTTCTTTCTGGGTGTCTTCAAAAAATAACTTGGCCATAACATTTACCGCACAATAAAAGGACAAGTTTATCCAGCCGCGATGAAAATAGCAACCATCTTTGAATCGATGGACGGGGCTGAAATCTGGATCGGGAAAATCGATTTTTCATGGGGGGATCGCCGCATCCCTGAGGAGGCGGCGATCCTAGCGCTTGGCAAGGGGGCTGAAAGGCTCAAACCCCCATTTGTAGACGTGCGCTCTAAGGAATTAAGCTTCGAAGGGGTGTTCGATCTCTGGATGAGCCAGGAGTTCGACAGCCGATTCCCTCAATGTCTTGATTCCCTCTGAGAAGCCCACTTGAATGAGCAGCTCGTTCAAGCCGGACAGCTCTGTTTCGAGGAAGTCCAGGCGAGTTTCCAGGGATGCGAGATATTTGTTTTTATTGGAGCGCATAAATGCCTCATTTATATTACCACCTATTATTTGCCTGTATTATACCAGCGAATCATAAAATGTGGCTATCCTTATAGATTAATTTAAATGTCAATTAAAATTTTTAAAATTAAAAAACTTGTTTAATTATTGACCGTTATAGTTAAAAAGAGCGATAATAGTTACTCAGGGATTGATGTAATTAGATGTTAGTTTCTAGCCAATTTTTAGACTCAGAATGGCTAGACTGCTGATTTTAAGAAGAAATAAACTAAGTAATTAAAAATTTAATAATAGGTCGTTATGGCAAGTCCTGCAGGAAGTCCAACTACTGTATCGGGAGGAAACGCTCCCAATTCGATTCACGCAGATCTAGCAAATCCAACAGATTTTGTAAGTTTACGAGCAGGGTATGCGGCGCGGTATGCGGAAGCCCACAATTTTGGCCGGGCATTGACGCTGGGTGCTCAATTTATCTTTTCCATCTTGGATTTTGGAAGATGGGTGGGGCATTGGCTAGGTCAGTGCAAGGAGTCTTATTCTTGGGCGAATTACACGGTGGTTCAGATCAAAACCGAGAAATTCGTCGAGCGCTATTTCGATGAAAGCATGGACGGTTCTCTAAATGAGCAAAAAAACGCAGATAACCGCCAGCAAATGGTCGAAGGCATATTCGACGCGGCCTTCAAAGCAGCTGAGAAAAAAGAAAGTCCAACCGATAAGATTGCTGAAGTCGAAAAGGCGATGAAAGAGTGTGCAAACGCAGTCAATGATTACGTCCGAAGGAGAGCCAACACGCGATATAAGCTCGCACAGAATGCGCGAGGACATGCATTAGGACAGTCCAACCAAGTCGCAGATTTTAGAGGCCGTAATAACGAAATTCTTACTCAGGCGATGACAAGCGCAGCCTGTGAAAAAAATATATTTTTACCCATAGAACTCTTGTCCGACCGGGAAAGAGATTTCTTACCTAGCCCTCGGGTTTCGACGGCAACTATCCCATTGCTTGCATTTTCTCCCGAGCAGCTTAGGGATCGGTGGATTCAACTCATCGACAAACAGGAAACGGTTAAATCCCATGCCGAGCATTTAGCAGCTTTTGAAAAAGCGAAATTTAACGGGCAGAACTTCAATGCACAAGAAATCGATCGGAAATTCGAATGCTTGGCTCAAGAGGTTTTGAGCCAAACTCCCATAGATTGGGTCGAATACAAAAAATGGACTGAAGATGCTGAAGCCTTAATGACAAACATGGGAACAGAACGCAGAAAACGATTTTCTCTCGAGTTTGCAGAGTGTAGAAAGGTTCGCGCACAAGAAATACTGAGCGACGCTATAACTATGTTGGGAAATGAGAATCTCAGCTTCAATTCTAAGCTGGATTTATTAAAAGAGGCGATTAGATTCGGAATAAATAATCCATGTGTTCGTTCTGTGGTTATGGAAAACAAGGAAGAGATAACACAGAAGATTTTTCAAGCGATTGAGAAAGCTCATGAATTTCCTAATATAGATGAGATGACTTTGAGTAAAATCCCTGAGGTAGAGAGGAAAATTCAGGAGATTTACGACGCTCGTCACAATGCGATTGTGGATCTTTTCATTTTGACAAAACCTTCTTATTTGGGAGATCTTAACAACCGAAACATAGATGTCCTAGAACGCACGCCTCTCTATATTGCAAGAGATCTTTATGATGGATTAGTCGCACGTTGCATATTTTCTAAATCAGTAATCGATGAGCAGAAAGGTTTTAAGGTTGTTTGTCTTCATCGTGAAATTGCTGAATTAGAAATCGCTGAACAGATAGCTCGGGGAAATCAGGAGCTTCTGATAGAGAAGTATATGGGTCATTTGCAAGCTGTCGAACAATTGCAAAAACAAGAGGCTTCGCACAGAGCCAGTTTGCGACAGATCGACGAATTAATCAGTTCAAGAAATTAAAATAATTTTATTTTAAAATAAATAAAAGGTTGGTCATGACAGGACATCTTAACGAGCTTAATGGACAAGCGAATTTGCGAACGGGATTCGCATCGACATATGCCAAAGCGCATTTTTTGGGAAAACCGAGTGAATTGGCTGTTTGGCTTGGCTGTTGCATTCTAGATTTCGGCAGATGGATGGGATACAAACTCAACTTATGCGATGAGTTCTATCCTTGGGCGAATCGCTCTGTCATTCAATTGCGGACAGAGGCATTTGTAAGCCGATACGTCGATAAGGACTGCCGGCTCAAAACATTTCCTGAGGAATCAAAGCGACAAAAATCGATCGACGAGATATTTAATGCCGCAATCGAACAGGCTGAGCACCTAGAAGGCTCGGCTGAACAAAAAGCCGATGAATTTCAAAGAGGGATGGGGGAATGCGCTACCGAAATCCAGAGGATATGCTGGCAGCGGAATGCATTCGCGAGTGCAAAAGCGATAACAGATAGTAGTGAAATCGAAGACATTCATTTCGCAATCGAAGGCCAGACGAATCAAATGTTAGAAGGTCTCATCGGTGAAGGCGATGTTTTTACTGTATCTTCTCAACATGCAAAGAACTGTCTTCTCGATGTTGTGAATCGCCAAGAATCGTATCGATCGAGCATCGAGCTTTTAAACGAATTTATATCGAGAAATTGGCTCGATCCAATAGATGGAGCGACAGCGTATGATCAGTTATCTGAAAAATTGATAGCAGATTTAAATCGGATCGAGGATTGGGATCAATACGACAAGTTCATGCAAAAACTCGACACTTTTGTTCATTTGACGAACCAAACCGAATGGCAAAGGATTGCAAATGCCGGTCTGAATGAAGCGCATTTGCAATGCGTACAGGGTATGGTTGATGCAAGTATAGAAGCTTTAAAACTAGATGTTGATTTTGAAGATCGAATCGGCTTGCTCAAGGATGCTGCAGAAAAAATAAACGCGAGAGATCCTAGGTTATGGGAAACGATCTGCACGGAAAAGAAAGATCAAATCCGAGAAGCTCTCTTTCAAGCGATTGTCGCGACTTCTCAAAAGATTCCAGATAGATTCGATGAATTAGAATTAGGCGCGAAAAAAGAGGCTTTGCAGGAAATTCAACGGGATATGTTAGAGAAATTAAATTCGGCTGAATGCGTTCTTTTGATGCCTCGTGAAATTTCCAAAGAAATTTTTGAATCGATAAAAGAAGACATTCAGGATCATTTTAAAACGACTTGGGATAACGTCTTTCTTTACGAGCTTTTTAAAACTAAGAGTGAAGAACAAAGCCAGCGAAACGAAATCGAAGAATATGCGATAAAGCAGGGTAGAATTCTCAAACTTGGGCATGAGATTGAGAAAGAAACATCGAGAAAAAATCAGTTGGCTCAAGCTATGCAAGAAGCTGATCAAAAGGTTCAGTCATTAACAGCAGAGAGAGATGCTCTACTCTGAAATAGGCAAGGGATTAAGCATGACAGCTCTTATCGGAGTAAAACTAGATACAATTCCCGGCGGCGTAGCCATTAGGAACGCTTTTTGGGTCGCAGGAGAGTGGCGCGATATTTGTATTTGGGCAGGCCATTTGGACGGCTTTGATGAGAAACAATTGCAGAACATCAAAGAAGTGGCTTCGAAAATTTTTGAAGATCTAAAGAGAATCCGGAAGGATGTCGATTCGAATCGGGTTGGAATTGAACTTCGGCAAGACGAGAAGGCAAAAGATGTAGATGTCGCGTTGGTGATTGCTCCCGAAGACAAATCGGCTTTAGATTGTTTTCCTAAGAATATGCAATCCACCAAACCAGCGGAAAGCTATGCTGCAAAAGTGGATTGCCATGGAAATTTGACGAATTGCAAGCCTTGCCCAGCCAAAGAAAACGAGGAGTTGTTTGTTGTTCTGAAGCGTTGCTCTGATCTGTATGCTGCCATTATCCAAGCTCGATCGATAACGATGGCTGGGGTAGAGAGGTCAGGAGAGAGAGATAACGACGCTCCAAAAATCAAAATAAATAGTTCTCAAAAGATCTTTTTGGATAGAGAATTGGAAGAATGGAAGTTGAAAAAAATAGAAATTCAAAAAGAATTAGATGAATCGAATAGAAGGTTGAGTGATTTGAAAAGAGATCTTGAATCAGAATTAAAAAGTCTTTCAAGGTTTGAACCCAAATCTGTTAGTGCGTCATAAAGAAAACTTAAAATTCTCCTATCGGTACGCCGAAACTAATTAAAAATCCGTTCACAGTTTCTAAGATCAAATTTGCAAATTGATTTTCAGCTTGTCAAGTTCTGCAAAATCTCACCGGCCAAGACGCGCTAGGAAAGTAGCAGACGTTAACTTTGTAGACCCTTTTCAACATTTTCTGGCGCAAGGCGTCTTTATTCCTGTATACAGTAGATATGGATGCGCTCGATACAGGAATCTCGGATTTTCTCGATTATCTAAGAGTCGAAAAGGGGCTTTCCCAAAATACGATTGAAGCTTATGGCAGAGACGTTCGTTTATTCGCATCTTTTCTCAGGGGAAAAGGGGTGGGAGTATTTGCCGAGGCGGATAGCGCGGCGGTCTATGGCTTTCTGGGGCATTTGAAGCAGACGGGATATGCGGGATCGAGCGTGTGCCGCATGCTGGTTGCGGTCAAGGTCTTGCTGCGGTTTTTAAAGAAAGAGGGACAGATTCAGAGCGATCCCGGGCGCTATTTCGAAACGCCTAAGATTTGGCAGCTCATCCCCGAGGTGATGACGGTCGAAGAGGTGGAAAAGCTTTTAAAAGAGCCGAAAGACGCCGACTTCATCGGGGCGAGAGATCGGGCGGTCTTCGAGCTGCTGTATGCGACCGGGATGAGGGTGTCCGAGCTGTGTTCGTTAAAGATCCACGATCTAAGCGACACGTTCGTCAAGGTTCAGGGCAAAGGCAAAAAAGAAAGGATGATCCCGGTTGGCAAAAAAGCGATCGACGCGGTCGATCGCTATCTATTGCATTTCCGCGGGAAGGCGGAAGGGGGAGATCCCTTATTTATTTCACAGCAAGGAAAAGCGCTGAGCCGGATTTGCGTATGGGCGAGAATCCGCGCCTATGCGAAGTCGGCGGGGATCAAAAAGTCTATTTCTCCTCATACGCTCAGGCATTCTTTCGCGACCCATCTGCTCGAAAACGGGGCCGATTTGCGATTGATCCAAGAGATGCTCGGGCATGAAGACATCGGGACGACGGATCGCTATACCCATGTCGCCAATACCCGGCTGAAGGCGGCTTTCAAGGCGTTTCATCCGCGGCCTTAGAAGTCTTGAAGAAAGAGTCGAACGCGTTGTAGAGCACGGGCGTCAAAAATAACGTCAGCAATTGAGAGAAGAGAAGGCCGCCTGCGATCGCAAGGCCGAGGCCTTTGTGATTTTGAGCCATGGGTCCTCCGATGCCGAGCGCGATCGGAAGGGCGCCCATGAAAGCCGCGGCTGTCGTCATGAGGATCGGCCTGAGGCGGGTGCGGCATGCTTCTACAATCGCGTCGAATGAAGAGAGCTCGTTTCGCTTGGCAATGGCGAAATCGACGATCAAAATGCCGTTTTTCAGCACGATTCCAATCAGCAAAATGAGTCCGACGAAGGAATAGATCGAAAGGGGTTCGCGGAAGAGGTAGAGAGAGGCTAGACCTCCGAGGAGGGCCGGGGGCAGCGAGCTCATCACGGTGAGCGGATGGATGAAGCTTTCGTAGAGGATTCCGAGGATCGTGTAGATCACGAAGACGGCGACGATGAATAAGACGGCGATATTCGCAAAAGAGGAAGAAAAGACCTCCGCTGTTCCATGCACTTTGCTGAAGACTTGAGGAGGCAGCGCCTCTTTGGAAAAACTCTTGAGCTGCTTGAGCGCGTTGCCGAGGGAGATGTGTTCTTCGAGGTTGAACGAGAGGGTCACGGAAGGAAGGCCGTCGATATGGTTGACGGTGAGAGGGCCGACGGTCTCTTTGGCTTCGAGGATTTCAGACAGGGGGACGAGGGCGTTTGTATCCGAGCGGACGTATAATTTGGAGAGAACGGTCGGATCGCGATAGAAAGCGGGGAGCGTTTCGACGATGACGTCGTACTGATTGATGTCGGAGTTGATGGTCGAGACTTTTCCGGCGGAATAGGCATAGCTGAACACGCTTTGGATCTGGGCTGCCGAGACGTTGAGATCGGAGGCTCTGTCTCGGCGGATCGAGAGCGCCCATTGGGGTTGGTTCATCCGGAGATTGCTGGAAATCTGGGTGAAGTGGGGATCGCTTTGCATGAGAGCTTGGAGTTTACCGGCGCTTTGATAGAGGAGTTCGCGGTTGAGGGATGTGAGGGCGTATTGATAGAGCGCTTGGATATTGGTTCCGACCGACAGATTGACGAGTGGGATGGGGGAGAGATAGACGTTGATGCCCGGGATGCGCTCGAGTTTGGAAGAGAGTTGTTTCATCACGCGGTGCATGCCGGCGCGCTGTTTATAGGGTTTGAGCTGGATGAACAGAAGTCCTTCATTGGGGTTCGTATACGAGCTGATCGAAATGAGCGATTCGACGGCGGGATGCTTTCTGACGATCTCGTTGACCTCGTCGTGGTACTCCTTCATGAGATGCGGAGATGTGCCGTCGCGCGAGAGCGTAAATCCCTCGAGAAAACCCACGTCGTCGGGAGGGAGGAAGTCTTTGGGAATGAAGAGGAAGAGAGCGAGCGAGGCGATGAGGCTCGCCGCTCCGGTTCCGAGGACGAACTTCGGATGGCTCAAAGCCCATTTGAGACAGGGGGTATAAAGAGCCAACAGCGTTTCATGGACGAAAAGAGACCAGCGTTCGATGAGATTGGGGGCTTTTTTAGCTCCGGATTGGATCCATCGGCTGGCGAGCATAGGGGTGAGCGAAAGAGAAATAAATCCCGAGATGAGCACGGCGCTGGCGATCGTGACGGCGAATTCGCGAAAGAGCCTGCCGACGACGCCTCCCATAAAAATCATCGGGATGAATGCCGCCGCAAGGCAAAGAGTGATCGAGAGGATCGTCGAGCTGATTTCCTTGGAGCCTTTGAGAGAAGCTTCCAAAGGCGTTAGTCCCAGCTCCGCATGCCGCACGGAGTTTTCCAGAACGACGATGGCGTCGTCGACTAAAAAGCCGATGGATAGCGTGATGGCGAGCAAGGAGAGGATGTCGAGCGTAAAGCCGCACAGGTACATGACGGGAAGGGTCCCGAGGATCGCAAGCGGCAAGGCGACTGCGGGGATGAAGGTGTAAGAGGGCTTTCCCAAAGAGAGGAAGATGATCAGGATGACGAGTCCGAATGCGACGAGCAGGGCGAGTTCGACATCTTGGATCGATTCTCGGATCGTCTTGGATTGGTCGTAAATGCAGGAGATGTCGAGGCTAGGGGGAAGCTGCGGGCGGAGCTGGTCGAGGATCGCATGGACTTTGTCGATGACGGCTACGGAGTTGGCTCCCGGCTGCCGCTGCACCGACAGGATGATCGCCTCTTTGTTTTTTTCAGATGTGAGATAGCGCATGAAGAACTTATCGTCCTGCATGCTGTCGATCGCGCGCCCGATCTGATGGATTTTGACGAGGCTGCCGTCTTCATTTTTTAAGATGAGTTCGCCGTATCCATCCGCTCGGCGGATCTGGCCGTCGACGTCGATGGTAAAATCGCTTTGAGAGCCGAATAGCGTTCCCGTTGGATTTTCTACGTTGCCTCTTCGCACCGCTTGCGCGACTTGGTCGATGCCGATGTTTTTGGCGGCGAGCTGTTGCGGATCGACTTGCACCCGTACTGCGTAAGGAGAGCCGTAGGTTCCGACTTTAGAGACTCCCTCGATCATCGACAGGCGTTGGCCGACGAATGTTTTGGCGTAGTCGTACAGGCGGCCCATCGTCATCGAAGGGCAGGAAACGGCGAAATAGAGGATCGGCAAAGAGGATGGGTTGAGTTTCTCATAGGTCGGCTGATAGGGAAGATCGCTGGGCAGCTGGGGCAGGGAATGGCTGATTTGCGCCTGTACGTCCATGGCTGCCGCATCGATGTCCTTATCGAGTCCGAATTGAAGGACGATGTAGGTATAGCCCGTATTGCTGGACGAAAAGATCGCCTGGATGCCGTCGATGGTCATGAAGTGCTGTTCGAGGGGAGATGCGATGGCGTTCGCCATGATCTCGGGGCTGGCTCCGGGATAGCTCGCAGATACCTGGATCGTCGGAAAATCGATGTTGGGCAAGTCGCTGACTGGCAAAGCGCGATAGGAAAAACACCCGAAGAACAGGATCGCAGCCATGACCAAGGTGGTCATGACGGGGCGTTTGACAAAGGATTTGGACAGGTTCAAGGGGATCGATCCTTTAGGAGCCGTTCAACAACAAAGTAAATCATTTCAGCGCGCCGAATCAACGGAAAATCGGGTTGTCATATTATACCGATTCGCGCAGATCCATTGCTTAACGGCTTCTTCGTTCTTCCGGAGTATAGACCCGGGCGCCTTCATATAAATTGATTTGTCCGTCGATCGCGATCGTTTCGCCGGCTTTGAGTCCTTCGAGCACGATCACTTGGTCGCCATCCCTCTGTCCCAGCGAGACGGGGCGGATTTGGACGGTGCTATCGGGCGTCACGCAATAGACGACCGGGCCGGAAAGAGTGTGCTGGATCGCCGCATAAGGGATGCAGATCGCGCGATCGAGGGTGTCTAGGATGAGCCGCATGCGGACGAATTGGCCGGGCCATAGGATGCGCGTTTCGTTGGAAAAAAGAGCTCTTAACTTGATCATCCCGGTCGCAGGATCGACGGCGTTGTCGATGAGATTCAATGTGCCTTCGATTGGGGGTTGCGAGGAGTTTTCGAATGCGGCCAAGACGGAAAGGTGCTTTTTACGGGAGGCGGTCTGAACGTCGGGCAAGCGGATTTCCGGAATGGAAAAGACCGCGTAAATCGGGGCGATTTGTTTGATTGAGATCAAAGGCGTTGCGTTATCGGGGCGCACCAAATTGCCTTCGTCGATCTGGAGGATGCCGGTCATGCCCTGGATGGGGGATCGGATGCGGCAGTAATCGAGATTGAGGAGCGCCGCATCGAGATCGGCCTGGTTTTGTCGCACAAGGGCATTGGCCGCCGCGTAGTCCATTTGGATCGCTTCGTAATCGAGCTGGGAGATGTATTCTTTTTTCACGAGCGAGGCATAGCGCTTGAGATGTTCTTCGGCCAAGGTCGCTTTGGCGATATTTTCTTCGAGCGAAGCTTTTGCTTTTTGGGCAGCGGCCTCGTAGGGCCTTGGGTCGATGGTGAAGAGAAGATCTCCTTTAGCGACTTCAGAGCCCTCCTTGAAATGCAGGCTCATGATCTGGCCTTCGATGCGAGAGCGGATTTGAACCTGGTTCATCGGCTCGATATGGCCGAGGGTTTCCAGAAAGATGGGAATCGATTTTTCCTCAGCTACCGACAGGCGCACGGGGAAAGAAGGAACAGGGGTTTCTCGAACGGTTTTCGAGCAGCTGAGGAGTAAAAGAGCCAAGAAAAGGAAGTTCTTTTTTATAAACATGACTCTCCGCAATCCGAATTGCAAAGAGATCCCGTCGCATAGGCGATCGCGGCAAGAGAGGAGAACCACTCGTAATGGGCTCCGGCTCGTTTCATCCTCGCATCGGCTAACGAGCTTTGCGCTGAAAGAACGTCCAGGATCGTTCCGGTTCCCGCCTGGTAGTTATGCAGGGCGATGTCGAATTCCATTTGCGCGGATTCGAGATATTCCAGAGAGTCTTTTAGATTCTGAGAAGAGGTCTTCACGCTCATATGCGCGGTCGTAATGTCCTGGACAATCCCGAGTTCGGTTTGGATCATCCGCGCTTTGGCTTGTTCCAGGTTCGCCTCGGCGACTCGGATTCCATTTCGATAGTAAAATCCATTGAAGATGGGAAACGAAAGTCTTACGGCGGCCAAGAAGTGGTAGTCTTCATGCCTGCCCCCGCTGTAGTAGTTGCGGCCGAGATTGAATATTCCGTCTACGACAGGGCGAACTTCTGCTTTTGCGCGATCTACCAAAGCTCTTTTGGAGTAGACATTTGCCTGCGCCGCTAAAAAATCCTGTCTTTGGGATTGCGCTTTTTCCACGAGGACGGCCACTTCCTGCAGAAGAGGTTCCCCGGAGAAGTCTGCGGGGATCGGTTGAACTTTGAACGGAACGTTGGCCGGAAGGCCCAAATCGGCTGCGAGTTTGGCGAAACTATTCTCGACGGCTTGTTTTTGATTGGTCAGATTGATCCGGCTTTGTAAAAACTGCGTGCGTGCTTGCGCGACATCTCCGAGCGCTGAGAGGCCTAGATCGAAGCGATGGTTCGCCGCCGCCAAACTCTCTTGGGCGTTTTCGAAATTGAGCTGGATTCCCTGCAGATTTTCGAGTTGATACAGGTAATTGTAATAGTCGTTCATGATGAGTTGGAGAAGCGCCTGAAGCTGCTGGTTATGCATGAGATCGGCGTAATAAAGAGCTTGGCGGGCGCCTTCGGCGGCGCTGCTCCTCTGTCCAAAATCCAGCAGAGTATAGCAGACCCTCAGTTCGGGCTTTGCGATCGTCTCATAGTAAGGCGCGATCGGCCCCGGAACGTCGAATGTAGCTCTCAGCCTTGTATAAGAGCCGTCGAATTCGAAATTCGGATAATAGGGGCTGAGCGATTGCCCGTATTCTCCTGCAGCGGCTCGCGCTTGTGCCCAGGTCTCTTTAGTAGCCGGATTGTTCTGTAATCCGATGTCGATCAGTTCGGCTAATGAAAGCTCTTCCTTTCCAAACGACGGGGGAACCAGAGGGGGGCAGAGTTTCGACGACACCAGACGGCTCCCCGTCATGCACGACCAGGACGAAAAAGGAGAATCCGGAGTCAATCCAAATGGATTCGACGCATCGCGCGTGCAAGCGCCAACAAGCAGAGAGATCGAGAGAGCGAAAACCGCCCTTTGCATAAAGCCTCTATCCATAAGAGGCTTTTAGGAAAAAACAATTGACCCGTCAAGGGTTTTGTTAGGAACGCCAGAGACATCCTCTAAACCGCTAGGCGAATAGGAGACTGTTTTCTCGCTGCTGATTTTTTTAGATGAGGTTTATTTTTTTTGGTTGCGCGATATATTCGAATTGATTTATTTAAATTATTAAAACGCCTGTATTTTGTTGTTACAAATTATAGTTCGGTTGGATCTGAAAGTTATTTTGTAATTACCTTTGTCGGTTTTCGGGGATGTTTTGGGTGTCGTTGAGATTTTTTTTATCAGATTCATATAAAAAGAATCGAAAAAAGGCTTAAAAGAACCCAAAAACGACTGAAGCTTCTCTTTGTAGACAATCTCTTAGGAAAAGAATCTCAAAAGCAGGTGAAATAACTATTATAATCTAGAAGATTTGTTTTAAGTCTAAAAAGTCTTCTGGTTTTTATCGACGCGATTGTTTGAAATTGGTTTTCTATTAATTTTTAAATTGAAGTGGACATGAGAAATAATGCAACTAACATCCCATATCTCGATACTCCCAGTTATTTATTAATAGGAAATGGGACGGCTCCTATTGTTGGGCCGCTTCTTGGAGGAACGGGAATAACAGTGACGCCGTCCGGTACGGCAATCTCGTTATCGACTACATCATCATATCAGAACTATCTCGACACATTTATTTGGGGCGAAGCTAGTTCTCCATTTTTGATTGATTGCAGCGCGACAACTTTTTGTTCATCGGTTTTCGGAATGTTTAATGGAGCGGTTAAACAGATTCGAACATTCTGGGGAGCGGTGGGGACTGGAAATTCATTTGTCATTTCCATTTGGAAGGCGGATAAAGCTTCGAAAATCGGCCAGACTGCCTCGTTTACTCCGATAGCGGGTCTTAATACGGCTGCGATCAGTGTAACAGCGCCGATCGTGAGCGGAACGACATTTTGGATTGAATTGCGCCCGACTTCTAGCGGAGGCGGTTGGAATGTTTATGGAATTAAAGATCTTGCGACTCAGGATATAAACTTTAATATTCAGTCTGCGTCTCAAGGAAGCACGCCGCTGGCGCCTAATGACGGTACATTTACAGCCTCAATGAATCGAGTCTGGTTTTATTGTTTATGAAGGATTTCCTTTAAATGATGTTCAGAAAAAGAAATTTTTTCGGTTTTTCGAGATTATTTTGATCGAGCGCACTCTTGAGAAAATATTATTAACCTCTGAATCAAATAGGAGACAGATAGCTTGCTATGGCTCTGTCATTTTCAGTTTTCGCTCGAAATCTTTTTTAAGAATAGATTTCTCGCTCAGGTCGCGAGTCGAAACTTGTTTTGCAGTTGCTTCGCCTTGCGGATGCCTTTTGTCTCCTGCTTGACCAGTGGGTTAGTGGCAATTTCAAGCTTCATCGGGTTTTTGAATTGTTTCGGACTGTTTTTGAAATAATAAATATCTAAAAAGTATGTGGCTCGTTCAAATAGAAAAAGAATCGGATTAAAATCGTCCGAAAAATCGAAGAGACATGAAATTGATAATGTCCTTTTATGAAAAATGAATGATTGCAGAGAATAGATCGAAAAACAGTCTTTCTGTTGGTTTCATTCTCAATTCTATTTTTATGGTGAATAAAAATTATGAAAAACAATGCTATCAATATTCCATATCTCGACAAGTTTGGATATATTTTAATCGGAACCGGAACAACACCTGTTATCGGACCCATTTTGGGGACCATGAGTGTTGTGGTTGACTCATCTGGAACGGCAATTACGGTTTCATCGACGTCTACATTGGTAAATGGTCTCGGGACGAATTCTTGGGGAGCGATGAACCAGGATCAGATTCCTTGTCAAAATATAACTTTCTGTTCGTCTGTTTTTGGAGTCTTTGACGGATCGGTTAGTAAAATTGCAACATATTGGGAAACTGTTACGCCCAGTTCTGGAAATACTTTTATTTTATCGATGTGGGCGAGTGATGAAACTACGAAGATCGCGGAAACTCTCCCGTTTGTTCCTGTGCTTGGCGTAAATGTTACTGAATTTTAATATAATAGGATCTATGACGGCAGGAAGCCTTTTTTGGGTGGAGTTGCGACCTACAAAAGATGTCGGAGATCCTGGAACGTGGAACGTTTACGGGAATACTCAAGCGACGAATGATCTGAGCTTTAACCGAGAGAAAACAGAGCAAGGCGGATCTTCTGTGCCCCCGAACACAATTAGTGCTGGATCATCAAAACGGGTGTGGTTTTATTTCGGTTGAAGAACTTATCTCAGTAATAAGTTTCAGTAGATTTTTCGGTTCTTTTAAATCGAAAAACGATCGAAATAATCCAAAACTCGACGAAAAATATTACTGGGATAGGTTCAGCTTCAAAGACACGCTTAAAGGCTTATTCGTCTTTTTTGAATATGCCTTTATGTAATTTTAAAAATTTAGAATTTAACGCTTTTCAAAGATCGAGATTTATGACAAACAATGCGATGAATATTCCTTATCTTGATACGTTCGGATATGTTTTGATAGGAACCGGCACAAGACCTGTTGTCGGATCTATTTTGGGCGACCAGGGGATTGTCGTTACGCCAACGGGCACGGCGATTAGAATAGCTTCGACTTCTTCGTTGACGAATACTGTAGAGAGCTTTCCTTGGGGTTCTGTAAATGGGATAGGGGTTGAGCCGAATACCTCTTCATTTTGCAGTTCATTTATCGGAAGTTTTACTGGCAATATTGTTGAAATAGAAACGTATTGGACGAGCATTGGAACTTCAAATTCATTTAATTTATCGATTTGGAGAAATGATAAAAGTACGATGTTGGCGAGGACGGCTTCTTTTGTTCCAACGCTGGGGACGAATATCCTTTCTTTTCAGACCCCCGCGTCAATTACGCCGGGAATTCTGTTTTGGGTTCAATTGCGTCCTGAATCGGCGACTGGTGGAGGGACGTGGAGGATGTATGGCATGCAGACTCAGGGGACGAACAGAACCGACTTTAACGTATGGGGAAACAATCTCCAAGGACAGCCTCAGGCATTCCCAGGATATCTGGCTACTGCGGTGCGAGGCTGGTGGCTTTTGAGCTAATGTGGCGCGATGATGTGCATTCCCGATCGCATCTGAGATGGAGCGTTATTAAAGCTAGAGAGTTCTTCGATTTTTCGACGGAGCAAATCGTTGACGACTTGAGGAGACGCTTTGCCTTTGGTGAGCTTCATCACCTGGCCGACGAGGAAAGCGAACGCCTTTTCCCTGCCGGCTCGATAGTCGGCGACCGATTGGGGGTTTTCGGCGAGGACTTTTTCGACGAGGGGGTCGATGTCGGATGCATCGCTCATCGGGCGATAATCGGGATTGCGCTGGACGATGAGTTCGGGATCGGTTCCCGGCTGTTTCATCATATCGTCGGCGACGCTTTTCGCGATCCGGCCGGTGATTTTCTGTTCATCGATCATTCGAACGAGGCTCGACACGTGGTTCGGCAAAATTCCGATAGAAGAGAGGGTATTTCCCGAATCTTTCAAACGGCCGGCAAATTCAATCGTCAGCCAATTGCAAAGAAGGCGGGCATTCGGGCAAGAGCTGAGTGCTTCTTCGAAATAGTCGCAAAGGGGTTTGTCATTGATGAGCACGCTTGCGGAATATTCGGACAGGCCGAGCTGCGCTGTGTAGCGGCGGAATCGATCGTGGGGCAGTTCCGGCAGGCAATCGCGGATTTTGTCGACGTATTCCTGCGTAAGGACGAGCGGCACGAGATCGGGTTCCGGAAAATAGCGGTAGTCTTCGGCGGTTTCTTTTTTTCGCATGAGGAAGATTTCTTTGCGATCGGCATCCCAGCGATAGGTTCCGGAGGGAAGCAGTTCTCGATGCGGCATAGTTGGATGTGCTGTATACAGAGCGACCTGGCGCCGGATTTCTCCTTCGATCGCCATTTCCATAAACGAAAAAGAATTGATGTTCTTGATTTCGATTTTAGGCCGAAAGTCTTTTTCTCCTTTCAAGCGAACCGATACGTTGGTGTCGATCCGCAGAGAGCCTTCTTCCATATTGCAGTCGGAAGCGTCGAGATAGAGCATGATGGCGCGAATCGCCATCGCATAGGCCGAGGCTTCTTTGGCCGAATGGATGCAGGGTTCGGAGACGATTTCCAATAGAGGCGCTCCGGCTCGGTTGTAGTCGACGCCTGAAAAAGTGCTGAAATGCTTGATGGTTCCGGAGTCGTCTTCGAGATGAGCCCGGTTGATGGAAAATATCTTGGAAACCCCTTCGACGTCCGCGGCCAATGTCCCTCCGACGATGATGGGGCGCTCGAACTGGGTGATTTGGAAATTGCGGGGCGAATCGGGGTAAAAATAGGATTTTCGGTCGAATCGGCTGACGAGATTGACCTTGGCGTCGACCGCTAGGCCGAACTGCACCGCTTTGCGCACGGCTTCGCGATTCAGGACGGGAAGCGCTCCGGGTTGTCCGGTGCAGACGACCGAGATGTTCGCGTTGGGTTCATCCCCAAATCGGTTGGGAGCGGAGCTGAACAACTTGGACTTGGTATTGAGCTGGACGTGGATTTCCAGGCCGATGACGGGTTCCCATAAATCCAGAAGGTGGTCTTTCATGGAGCCTCGAATGCCGCGGGGATTTTACGGGGAATTTTAGCCGCTTGTTCATAAGCATAGGCATAACGGACGACGGAGACGTCGTGGAGTTGCGGGCCGACGATTTGCAAGCCCAACGGGAGATGGGCGCTGTCGAATCCCGAGGGAACGCTGATCGCCGGAAGGCCGGCGAGGTTTGCCGGAATCGTAAAGATATCCTGCAGGTACATCTCGACGGGATCATGGATCGATCCCATGCGAAACGCCGAAGAAGGAGCTGTCGGGATCGCTACGGCGTCGCAAGTTTCAAAAGCTCGATCGAACGCGCGGATGAGGAGCGTTCGCATTTTTTGAGCCTTTCGATAAAAAGCATCCTGATATCCGGCGGAAAGGACGTAGGTGCCGAGCATGATCCGCTTCTTGACCTCGGGGCCAAAGCCATGTTCGCGGGAGAGATCGTAGATCTCATCCAGAGTTTTAGCTTCCGGCGCTCTGATTCCGTAGCGGATTCCGTCGAAGCGGGCCAAGTTGGTCGAGGCTTCTGCAGTCGCTAAGATGTAATAGACGGCAATCGAATATTTGCAAACGGCTAAATCGATATCGACGATCGTCGCGCCGAGAGATTTCAATACGCCGATGGCGTCCATGAAATTGGATCGAGCCTCGGGCTTGAGATTTTCTAGAAAACTCCACGGAACTCCGAAAGAAATGCCTTCCAGAGAGGGTCGCAAGTTGTCGAGGTAAGACTCCGCAGGCAGATCGAGGCTCGTCGAATCCGAGGGGCAGTGGCGGCCGATTGTCTCCATCGCCAGACCGATGTCCTGGACCGAAGTCGCCATAGGGCCGATCTGATCGAGCGAAGAGCCGAAGGCGACCAAGCCGTATCGGGAAACGCGGCCATAGGTCGGCTTAAAACCGGCGATTCCACAAAAAGCAGCCGGCTGGCGGATCGATCCGCCGGTATCGCTGCCCGTTGCGATCAGAGACAGTCCAGCGGCCACAGCCGAAGCCGATCCGCCCGAAGAGCCTCCGGGAACGCGGTCGAGATCCCAGGGGTTGCGGATGGGAAAATAGGCCGAATTTTCCGAAGAAGATCCCATGGCGAACTCGTCCATGTTCGTCTTTCCGAAAATGATCGCGTCGTCGTTTTCGAGAAAACGGGAGACCGAGGCGTCAAAAGGGGCTTTGTAATTTTTCAGAAACTTGGATCCGCAGGTAGTGATCTCTCCTGCCACATGCATGTTGTCTTTTAGAGAGATAGGGATGCCCGCCAGTTTTCCAAGGGGCTTGTTTTGAGATCTCTTTCGATCGAGGGCTTCCGCTTTGGCCAGCGCTCTATCTTGAAAGACGGATAAAAAGGCTCCGAGATTTTTTGAGTGCGTTTCGATGCGGCGTAAAAAATGGCCGGCGATATCGATCGCCTTAATCGATCCGTCGATAAATGCATCTCTTAATTCCAAGGCGCTTAGATGGTGCAAAGGTCTTTTCATAAGTCCTTTAAAACGGGGGGAACGCGGATCATGCCGCCGATTTGTTCCGGCGCATTGGCTAAAAACTGCTGCCGCGAAAGAAGGTCTTTCGGCTCATCTTCCCGCCATACGGTTTTCAGCATTCCCTGCAGGACATAGCTGCAAGGAGGAACATCGGTGGTGTCGATGTCGTCCAATAGATGGACGTACTCGAGGACGCGCGAAAGGGAATTGAGAATGTCCCGCTCTTCTTCTGGGGTGCATTCAATCCGGCAAAGAGCCTTTAGGTTCGAAAGCATTTGCGAATCAAAACTGGACATAACTTTTTTGCTGAAAGTGATTCAGTATACAAGGGAGATCCCCCAATGTCAAAGCCATTTGCGCGCAAGCGGGCGAAGCCATCAGGGGACTGCTTTTCTAGAGGATCAAGGGGCCTGCTGCCTGTTCAACCCAATCTCTTCATCGCATTTGGGTTCTAGCGATTTGATGGGGTTATTGCGCATGGTCACTTGAGGGACGAAAATTTCATCGGCTTTAAAAAATTTTTTACAAAATAAGGCCGCTGCATAAGGCGCATAGCTTTTGCAGCTGAAAATATCGATAAAAGCCGAGTTTGTCTCATTGGCGAAATGAGCTGTGACGCAAGAAGTTTCGATCAGCTGAATCGCAGAATAGCCCGCGACGCGAGGATCTGCTCCAAAGTTTTGAATGACAGGATCGCCGAATCGCTTCATATCTAAAAAATCGACGAGTTCGACGAGAAAGGTGCGAATGGAATTTTCATCGCGGATCAAAAATGGATCGCAGCCATGCAGGTCGATCGCGATCGAAAGTCCCCAAGGCTGTCCCTGCTGGTATTGAGCCATTACTTCCTGGTCCTTCGCAAAAAGCTCGTCGAAGGGAGGGATGGGATTTGCTTGCAAGGCGCATCCGCAAAAAAAGGCAAAAGACATCAACTCGACAATGAATCGAAACATGTAAGCTCCTAAGTTTCTAAGTAGAAAATTTTGAAAAAACCGTCTTGCATCCCTGTTGAAAGCCGATTGACCGCGGATTTCGCGAGCAACCGAGGCGTTAAAAGAAACCAAAACTGCCAAATCATCGGGGAATGGGGGTGGGTTCTTGCATTTGGGGAAAATCTTAGAATAAACATTTTATTTGTCAATGATTGATTAAGAAACCGCGTTCGAATTTTCTGGGAGGCAAAGAAAACTTCGGTTTATAGACGCCCTTTTTGCGAGCGGTACCCATTATGTCTCCTAGTTGACCAGCAGCTTTGTAAATAATCGATGACAGAGATTCGAAAATTTATTATAGTCCAGGTAGGGAACCTAATGGAGGAAACCCATGAATATCATTCGTTTTATTGTGCGATTGCTGATGATCGTCGGAGCCTTGAATTGGGGGCTTGTCGCTCTTGGGTATAATTTGGTGGATGGAATTTTTGGCGTGGGTTCCTCTGCTGCAAGGCTCATTTATGCGCTAGTCGGCGTCAGCGGCGTCTTCGGGTTGATTTGTTTATGCAAAGGCTGTTCCAAAAGCGGCGGATCTTCCTGCGGATGTTCGGGATCTTCCTGCGGTTGCAACAAGCACTAACCCGAGAGAAGCCATGCGAATGCTCTCCATCTTAAAGGCGGAAGAGTATTCGCGCTGGCATGCCGGAGTGTGGTTTTTTAATTGAGAGGGCGTCTATAAAGCGACGGTTTTTGAAAATTTCCTAAACTCGCTTTATAGACGCTCTCTTGCTAATCCTCTGGTCAAACCTGAATCTATCTCAAAGAAGCTTCGAAGAATCCGAAAATCGACAAAAGCTCTCTTTGCAGACACTTTCTGATTCTTGACAGCGCTTCCAAACCATGATTATACTAAAGCGACTTTAGAAATCGGCTTTGTCTCGTTTCCGAGGATTTACATGGCGATCTCGAATTTTTTTAATCGTCCGATCTCGGTTTTTGATGTTCGAAAGCGATTCTCAAAGTCGATCTTAAATCAGGCCGATAGTCGGCCTTTAAAGGGGAATATATGCTTGCCATAACCATGCTTTTTCTTGCAGCCTCGCCCTTTTCTTCGTTGGAACCCAATGAGGAAGAAGACCTTTTTCTGATGGAGCAGAGCATTGTTGCAGAAAATGATGAGGAAGAAATCGGAGAATTTCTCTTCGAAGACGACGAAGAGCTGTCCGATGTCGGCGAAGACGAAGATAGCGACGGCGATACAGACATTAAATCCTAAGCATTCGCATTGATCCCGCTTTGAGAATCGGTTTCGGATATCCGCAGTTGTGTTTTTGAGAAAGCGGGATAGGTTCGTCGATCTAGTTGTTTTTTTGGGGTCTGTTTTTGCAAATCTCCTATTTTGAATTAGATACGCCGATTTCCGGATGTCGGTTCAAAAGAGTTCCTCGCCCACCTGTTCTTTGACCGGAAACCTCGGGTTTGTTTTTTTTCGCAAATCCCTATTTTTTACAGATATAGAGACTGTTTTGTTTCTGTTTGTTTGGAAACGTAAGTCGTTGTTTGTTGTAAAAATACTTTTTTTATTATAAAAGTAAATTAAACAATAAATTTGTTTTTAAGGGAGGGTTCCGTGTTCGGTCAAAATCCATGGTTGACAATTTGGACTCGTCCTCGAGAAACAATCCGATCGATTGTGCAAGAAAACCCGAAACGTTCGTTGTGGCTTCTTGCATTTATTTACGGTTTAGCTTCCTTGGTCGGAAATTACCAATCCATTTCCTTTCATTCAAAGATCAGTTTTTCGATCTGGATTGTAGCCATGATCGCTCTAGCGGCGGTTTGGGGCTATGCGATTTTTGCGATCTGGAGTTATGTCATCGTATGGGTCGGGAAAATCTTCAAAGGGAAGGCGGATTTTCAAGCCGCTCGCGCAGCCTATGCATGGTCTTGCGTACCTTTGATAGGGTCTTTATTTCTTTGGGGGCTTCTTTGGGTTTTCTTTCCGCAGATTGTGATTTCCGGCGGATCGCCTGAGATCATGGTCACCGGTTTTTCTGCCATCGCATTGTTCTTGATCGTCCTAGGAAAAGCCGCTCTTTCGATTTGGTCGTTAGTGATTTACTTGCAAGCTCTTGCCGAAGTTCAGCAGTTTTCTGTTTTAAAAGCGATCGGAAACGTGATTTTGGGAGCCGTCGCGGTTGCCGCCGTCATATTTGTGATCGGCCTTGCCTTTATCTATCTGACCCAAGGAACGGTGAGCGTTCCCACTGCGGCAGTTCGGTTCCAGGAGATGTACTTATTTTCTCAATATTTTGAATAAGGGGAATCCATGAGTCGGGAAATAACAAAAAAGATCAGATTGTGGGTGCTTGTTTTTGCCCTTTTTGCGGCTCATGTATTTTTTAGAAGCGTCGCGCATGCCGAAGAAGGCGATTCTTGGAAGGAAGTCCAGGCCCGTTCCGGAGATTGCAGAATTTCATTTCCCGCGCTTCCTCAAATGATCGAGCAAAGCTTTAAAGTGAACGAAGCCGGAATGCGGTTGTCGTACGATGTGTATTTGGCTCCTTATTTAGATCGGGGCGTTTGTCTGCTGTTGGTCGCTCAATATCCAGCTCCTCTTGCGAAAGGACATGAGACTGCGGGTCTCGAAGGCCTTTTGAGAGGGATTATCGGCCAGCATCCGGAAAATCAGCTCGTTTTTGCGGAACTCCTCGATATGTCGGGATCTCCAGCGCTGACATTCCTCGTTCAAAGCGGCAAGAATTATTTCCGGGGATTTGCCGTCATGGTGGGGAGCAAGCTGTATCTGATCGCCATGGAAGGTCGCAAGCAGCATTTCGAAGAAGCGGTTTTTCAAAAATTCTTCAAGTCGTTTCAGTTGATCCAGGCGCAATCATAGGCGCTGAAAAGAAAGTGAGAGAAGAGTTTTATATTTTGAGCGAGGTGGGGTTTGAGCGCGTCAGAGAAAATATTGGGGTTTTTTCAAAAAATTTGCCGATTTAATTTCGGAAATTTTGAAAAGGAAGAATTTAAAAAATTCGTCCTGATGGGCGTTATTTTTGCGATGATCATCGGCGTATATTGGACGCTTCGCCCCTTAAAAGATGCGATTTTCATCCAGTTAGTCGATCGGCTCCAGCTCCCTTATGCCAAGACTGTATCGGTGTTAACCCTTCTTCCATTGGTCATGTTTTATACAAAGCTGCTGGAAAAGACTTCGCGGGAGAAAATGCTGTCGATTTTCCCTGCATTTTATGGACTCATGGTTCTGCTCTTTAGCTTGGGAATGGCTGCCGCACAGGGTCCGGTTGAAGAAATCGCCGCTCGCGGATTCTGGTCTTTGATGGGCACCAGGGTTCTCGGTTACGTTTGGTATATTTTCGTCGAAAGCTTCGGATCGCTCATGGTCGCCCTCTTTTGGGCATTTGCCGCGGATACGACCAGCCCCACCTCTGCAAAAAGGGGATTTCCCTTCGTCGTAGCTATCGGGCAAATGGGGGGGATCATCTGTCCATATAGCATCGGAGGGTTGCCCCACCGAATCGGGCTGAAAACCGATGTGCTGTCGATGGTGATTTTAGGGGCTTTGATCTTGCTCATCATTCCGATGGTTCGTCATTTTCTGAAAAAAACCCCGGCCGAGCTTCTGAAATCGTTCCATGGGAAAAATGAAGAGACTGAGGAAGCTAAGCAGGAAACCGGATTTTTGGAAGGGCTTCGGTTATTGCTCAAACACCGGTACTTGCTGGGTATTTTTGCCGTCAACTTCATCTATGAAGTTGTAGTTACGATTTTCGATTTCAACTTCAAGGTGTTGGCTGGAACTCAGTATTCCGGCGTCGCTTTGACACATTACCTAAGCGTTTACGGATCGAGCGTCAACATTGTTTCTTTGGGTTGCTTGCTCCTCGGCATCAGCAATATCACGAGATTTTTGGGAATCGGGGTGGCTTTGGCTGCGATGCCTGTCATCGTCGGAGTCGCTCTTTTTGGGTTTTTATCGATTGACAGCTTATCGTTCTTATTCATCTTAATGGTCGGATCCAAGGCGATCAACTATGCGTTGAATGGCCCAGCTTTAAAGCAGCTCTATATTCCGACTACTCCCGATGTGCGATTTAAGGCGCAGGCTTGGATTGAGACGTTCGGTTCTCGCGCATCAAAAGAAGCCGGTTCGATTTTCAACATGATGTTCGCTCCCCTTGCAATCGACATTTGGATCGATCATAGGCCGGTCTTACTATTTGATTTTGAGCGGCTGTTTTGGGATTCCCGCTGCTTGTACTGTGGTTGGTGACGGCTGTTTTCCTGGGCCGGTCGTTCCGCAAAGCGGTCGACCAGAAGAAGATGGTCTGTTAGTAGATCGGTTCGCGCGGCATTTGCCTGTGGCGATCGAGGTATAAGAGAGAATCGCATCGATGTTCGCGCTTGGCAATAATCCTCGAATAGATCCTGCAAGGAGGCGATCGATGCCCTCCTTTCGTTGCCAGGAACTATGAAAAATCTGATTTTCCCAATGTAAAGCCCTACATGCGTGGTCAGTCGTTTCCCCTTTTTTCCTTTAAAAATAGTAAATCCCCCGTTTGGAGTTCTTCCGGAGTATCTGTTGAATCATCCAATGACGTTCTGAAAAGTCTTCTCGGCAAATTGCCGATCCAGTCGCAGCGGAAGGACAAATGAGGAAGGACATGCCGAATCGCCGTCATGCAGTTCGTTTTTTCAGGAGCATCGCGCGGCTTGCGCGGCGTTGATAAGTGGTTTTCTGGCAAAGCCAATGGCATTTTTTTTCGAGAAAAAAATCGTCGCTTTCGGCAATCGGCATGGGCGGCCGCAAGGCGATCAAAGAGTTAAAATTCTCGATGGAGAAGGGGAGACTCGCTGAAAAGTTTCAAATAGCGTAATCGATGCTAAAGCCAACATAGGGGGCGGCGCCGATCGGAACATATATGGCATTATGGCCATGTTCATTTTTTATGTAAAATTTTCCACCGAAATTACATCCGCAATAAAGCTCTAGAGAAAAGCTGTTTCTATAGTTATATTTCGCATTGAGTTCGGCGCTCATTGTCGAGTAATTGAAAACCGATCGGGGCTGGGGTTCTTTGGATCCCGCACGCAGTCGTTCTTTGAGAGGACGGCCTTTGATTGCCAAGGTCCATTTGCTCGAAAGCTTGTATTCGACGGAGTAAAGCATGGGAAAAATCGCTTGAAAGAACCATTTTTCATTTGGAGTATAATCGAAACCGATCAGCGGATAGATCGTATCTCCTTCAAGGCCTGCATATCCAAGAACTCCTACATGGTAATGCCATTCGGAATTTAGCTCATAAGCTCCCCAGAAAAGCCAGGAAAAAAGGCCATATTCGCTGGGCTGGGACATATGTTCGATTTGCAAATTGTAGTCAAAGCGGGCGATCCAGCGCCATCTTTCTAAAGAATTGAGTAGAACATAAGCCCGAACTGCATATAATTGAAATCAGTTTCATGGAATTTGGGGTTTTTATTCCAATCAAAGGTCACGAATTGAATTCAATGCGGGGAAAATAATAGTTTTTCGGATCAACCGGGACTAAAAGACTCGCAAAGGCGTTGGTTTTGCGAAAATACAAATGACCCGGATAATCGTCTTCACAATCCGCTTTTCCTACTCGAAGGGATTGGACGCCGACATGCAGAGGATGATAATCCCAATAGGATTTTTCTTGGCCGTAAATGCAGCCGCCGAGAATAGCAAACAAACATCCAAAATAGAGACGATGCATACAAAAACTCGCCGGGTCAAACCGACATCCTAGGGAAAACCGATTATTTATTCAACCGAAAGGGCAGCTTGTTTTTTCAACCTTCCGGCGATAGACAAATGATGGTAATTACTTGTCTCTTTGCGGACACGGCCCGCCCTCTAAAATATATTTTTTTTGAGAGAGGGCGTTAAAAATGCGTTTTTCCCGTCATTCGGTCGTATTCGGCGGCGAGCTGTGCTCTATTTAGCTTGCAAATCTGGGTTTCTGAAGAATCTCCCATGATCGCCTTATTTACGAGGAAATGATGATTCGCAGAGCGCGCTACCTGGACGAAGTGGGTGATGCAGATGATCTGTCCGATCCCTGAGAGGGTTTGGAGTTTTTGCCCTAAAATGGCCGCGGTTTGTCCGCCGACATTGCTGTCGATCTCATCGAAGATCAGACAGGAGTGTTTTTCTTTTTTGGCGAGAAGGATTTTCATCGCAAGCAATACGCGGGACTTTTCTCCGCCGCTGGCGCATTGTTCGATGGGAAGGGCTGTCTGGCCCGGATTGGCGCTGAAGAGGAAATCGACCGCATCCTGGCCATCGGGTCCGAGTTCTTTTGGTTTAATACTGATTTCGAAGCGCGCATGGGGTAGGTTTAAAGAGCGCAGCTCGTTTTGAACGAGGGATTGAAGTTCGGAGGCTGCGGAGCGCCTTTTTCAGAAATAGCAGCCGAGATGTTTCGATTGTCTTTTCGCAATAAGGAGAGTTCTTCTTCTGCGGTTTCGGCCGCTTGCCCGAGCTGTTGGAAATGAGAGATCTTTTCCTGAATACGGCATTTGGCGGCTTCGATTTCATCGAAAGAGCTTCCAAATCGTTTTTTCAGTTTTTCGATCGCGGAGATCCTTTGCTCGACTTCCTGAAGGCGGGAGGGATCGGTTTCAAGGCGCGATAAAAATCGCTGGACGCTTTGGCTCGCTTCATGGGTTTCGATCGAGGCTGTGCGGAGGAGTTCGGGCAGCTTCTTTTAAAGAGGCGTCGAATGAGAATTGCTGCTCGAGCAGACAGGAGATCTTGCGCAGTTCTTTTGCGAGGGGAAAGGTTTCGCGGTTCAGTGCTTGATCGATATGAAATAACTGTTCGGCCAGTCGCTCCGCATGGGTGAGGCGGAAATGCTCGCTAGAGAGGCTCTCATCTTCGCCTTGGCGCAAAGAGACGCGTTCGATTTCTTCGAGATCGCTCTGAAGGCGGAGAAGAGCCGAATCACTTTTCGAGAGATCGCTTTTCATCCCCAAGAGTCGGAGGCTCGAGAGCTGTTTCTTTCGCGAAGCGTTCTGCAAATCCCTTGGGGGCGAGATGAGCCCAAAGATCGAGGAGTTCGAGGCGGATCGAAGGGGAAAACAGCCTCTCGGCGCTATCTTGATCGACAATTTCAATCGCTTCGGAAAGGAGGCGTTTGAGACAGGATAGGCTTACTTGCCGGTCGTTGAAAAACGCACGGCTTTTCCCTTGGGCCGAAAGTTCTCTTCGGACGGCGCAGGACTGCGAAGAAGGAACGGCTTCCAACCCTTCTTCTTCCAGAATGGCATTGAGGCGATCGAATGAGGAAAAGCGGATGACTCCTTCGACCGAGGCCCATGAAGATCCTTTGCGAATCAGCTGGGGATCCGCCTTTTCTCCGGAGAGCAAGCGGATAGCTGCGATGATCGCCGACTTTCCCGGCTCCGGTTTCCCCGGTCAGGACGTTGAGTCCGCTCCCGAAGGAAATCTCGGCGCGTTTGACTAAAACGAGGTGTTCAATCCGCAGAGTTTCGATCAAGGACTTGATCCGTAGTTTTGAAGTGGATTTTAGCGACTTTTTCCAGAATCGAAGCGTCGAATTTCGCCACGAGCTTCCGCCCCATTTGTACGACCGCATGGGAAGCGCCCTTAGGAAGCTTCATGGAATATTCTTGCGACAGCATTTCGAGCCCTTCTAAAAACCCCGCTCTTGCCAGGATCGAGGCCGCGGCGACCACGAGATCTTCTTCTCCCCGCACTCTTTGCTCGAGATCGATGTCGAGCTTTTTTTGCTTCAGGGCAGTTTCGACGACGTGCTTTGATGCGAATTGATCCAAAATGGCTTTGCGGCACTGGGTTTTTTGGCTTAGATCCCCTAAAGCGGCGCTGTGCGCCCAGCCGAGCAGGCGGTTGAGGTTTTTGAATTTCCCATAGAGCTCGTTGTATTTTTGAGGGAAGAGCCGGATCACGGTGTAGGGGTAAGCAGCTCGGATTTTTTTCGCAAGCTTGAGGATGGATTCATCGGAAAATTGTTTGCTGTCCTTCACGCCCATCTGCTGGAGTTTGAGTATGCCGTCTCCATCCGCGTACAAGGCTGCGACGCAAAGAGGGCCGAAAAAGTCGCCTTTTCCCGCTTCGTCCATGCCGATCCTGGGGGTTAAATCCAGACCCGTCTGCGGATGGGAAAAGCGGAATTCCTTCAGGATTTCCGGTTCCAGGTAGAACTCGATGAAAGCCTGCATTTCTTTTCCCTGCACGACGAGGCTGCCCGATTCGTATAACGTGCAGCTCACTCCCTTTTTTTTGGCGGAAAAGATGGTATACGGGGGGCGCGTCAGCTCGAATTCCTGGCTGCGCAGGTCTTCTTCGAGCTTAGGGGCGAGGGATAAATCGATCTTGGCGGTAAAGGAAGCTGGCTTCATAGCGAGGTCAATGGTAATCGAATCTTTCGTATCATACAACAGTCGTCGGATTCAGGCTATTTTCTTCTACGACGGTGCAATATCTCCCAAGCGAAAAAACTCCCTTAGTGGGATGGGTTCTCATATCTGCAATTTCATATGGCAAGCTGGATGATTCGTAGATGAGGCTCAAATAATCGGATTTATTCGGTGGCGCGCATGAGCAGGCCGAATAGAGGATAGCGGTTTTGAGGATGGCCGAGTTTGATGGCGTCTAGAAGAAAGTCGATGTTTTTTTCATCCTGGCGAGAGGCGATGGCGACAAAGGATTCGACTAAAAGGCGAGAGGTTTCTTCCGGAGTGAGGGTGTAATTGGATGGATCGAGGCGCATTTTCCAGGGGAGCATGGGGCGCAGGTGGATGAATTCCACTTCTTTTTGGCGCATCACCCAATTCTTGATCGCTGTTTCGTAGGGGCCTTCTTCGTTGAGCCGAAACAGACTGAGCTGACAATAGCCGCGGAGGAGGGGAGCCGTTTGCGTGCGGCTTCCTTCTTTCAATAGGGCGATCGCTTCGGGCGTTCGAAGATTTTCCAAAAGAGCGGTCGCTGTGGGGATCAGGTCGAATTGCTGTTTGATAAACAGCTCTTTGACGAGCTGCAAAAAGAGATCGGGGGGAAGGTTGGCGCTTTCCTGAAGGAGGTGTTCGCGAAGGGATAGGGAGAGGCTTAGATCGATCATGGGATCTTTATCGCGGAGTTCGGCGGATGGGATGGCTTTCCATATCGTCATCGTGCGTCCAAGCGAAGGAAAGAGCTGAAATGCCAAATCGCGGGAATCCTTGATGAGGATTTCTTTGATGCCTTTTAAACATCTCGGATCCCGTCGCTGGAGAAGAGCGACGGAGGCATTGATGCGGATTGCGAGATCTGAGGAAAGCGACTGCGTTGCGAGCGTTTCTTCGAGGCCCGGGAGCGCTCCTGCAAGAGCGATCGCATGGAGGTGTCCGGTTTGCGCAAGGGCATCGAGGGTAAAGATTTGCGATCGATCGCCGAGGGCGTTCAGAGCCGCGATCGCGGCGATTTTGATGTTTTCAGAAGGGGATTGCGCCAATTTTTTGAGCTTGGGCAAAGAGGAGCTGTCTTTTAAGGCTCCGATTGCAAATAGGGTGGCTTCGAGCTCTGCGATATGGGTATGGGTCAGGCGTTTTCTCACCATTGGGAGAAGATCGTCGCGGCCGAGGCGTGCGATATTCAGGATCGATTCGATTCTCACCTGGGGATCGATGTCATCGGCGAGTTTTTTCAAGACTTGCGTCGCATCGCTCGTCCCGATGAGGGCGAATAAAGAGGGGAAAAAGGGTTTGAAAAAAGGCGGTAAGCGATGCATCAGGCCTTCGATCTGCCCGACCGCATGGGGATGTTTTTTGTGAGCCATGTAAAAGCTCGCTTCCATACGGGTAGAGAGAAAATCGGATGTCATGGCTCGGCTGAGAAGTTCATCCGTCCGGTCGTCGTCGATCTTCGCGATGAAATGCAGCGCGAGCATTTGGATTTGCGGATCGGGGTGCAAGAGCCCTTTTTCCAGGATTTCCAAAGCTCCTGCGGATCCGGAAAGACCCGCTCCGAACAAGGCCATCATGAATACTTGAGGGTTTTCACTCTGAATGCCTTGCTTTAAGAGGACGAGGCCCATTTGTTGCAAAGCGTTGAATTCCTGTCTTGCATGTTTTTTTGCATAGGCCTGATAGCGGTCGATCGCTTGGAAAACCTCTCCGCTTTGCATCATGTAAATGGAATGGATGATCGGTTCCGCTTGCGCAGGCAGCGAAACCGGAGCTCCCGCCATCAGAATGCCGGAAGCGATGAATGTCAGGTTTTTAAGAAATTCCATAGATCTACCCCGGCCTTGAGCAGCAAACTGCGGGTCGCGTTCAACGGCAGCCCCATGATATTGTAATAGCAGCCTTCGATTCTTTTGACAATGACGCAGCCGCCTTTTTGGATCGCATAGGCTCCCGCTTTATCTAAAGGATTGAATGTAGAGTGGTAAGCGCGGATTTGAGCAGGGGTCAGGGGATGGAAATATACCTTGGATTCTTCGGATTCGATAAAATGCCCTGCGGGACTGATGGCGCAAACGCCTGTGAAGACCGAGTGCTCCTTCCCAGAGAGTTCGCTCAGCATTCCCGCCGCTTCATCGAGAGTTTCCGGTTTCATGAATAAACGGCCATTCCGATAGACGACCGTGTCGGCCGTCAGGATGATGTCTTTTGGATAGCGCGAGGCGAGGCAAAGTGCTTTTCTTTCGGCGACTTCGCGCACGAAAGCCGCGGGATTTCCGCAAAAAGAAACCTGAGTTTCATCGAAATCCGGAGCGATCTGTTCAAAGGGAACAGAAAAGAAATTGAGGATTTCAAAGCGGCGCGGGGATTGCGATCCTAAGATAAGTTTTTTCATAAAAAGCCCACAACGAGTATACTCTACGCCGAAATTATTGGGCAACTATGGCAAATTCCATTCAAGCGTCGAATTCCCCTTCAAATCTTCCGATCCCGGAAGCTCCCGGATATGTAGAGAGATCCGTTCAATATCTGGCCGATAGAATCATCTCTTTGGCAAAAGGCATGTTTTGTTGCAGAGGCGATGCGAATCGAGAAACAGAAGATCCTCTGTCTGTCGAACAGCTTTTGCTGAAGCAGCTCAAGGCCAAAGAATTGTCTCCTGAACAAGTTCGAGAGGAATTTTTGCAACGGGTTCCGTCTATATTGCAAAAGCAGATGTTTGAAGAGATCGGAAAAAAGCTCCGCTCCCCTTAAAAGATCGCATGCTCAACCAAATCTGGCGGAGTTCCGGCGGCATCCATCAGCGCTACGTCGAATTAGGGCAACAGGAGTCTCAAAAAGATCCGTATCTTCTCGCCGGAATGTTGGAGACGATCTTGCAGCTTCAGCTTAAAAAGTCTGCGGTAGATCAGGCCTAAATTCAATAGGTTTAAAAATCCTCGCGATGATTCGATCGCGGGGATTTAGTGCAGCTACAAAACCGATTTTTTGAAATAGTTTCCGTGTATACTCTCGAACCTGAGTTTTGATCCAAAACTCAGATTCGCTGCGCGAAATAGACCCCTTGTCTTATTTCTTGCGAGGGCGGCGGCTGGGATCGATCTTGGAGTTGAGTTCGACCCAGATCGGAGAGCTCCAAGCAGCGTGGCCATCGTTTTGAGCGATTCGCAAATAATAATAGGCGAAAGGGAGTTGCTCTCCTTTTGGCTCGAGGGCGATCTGGCTTAAAAGATCGGTGTCGTCGACTTCAAATTCGGCTTTGCCGTCTTTGATTTCCAGCGAACGCCAGACTTTTCCGTTCCGAATGATGACGGCTTCTGTGAGAGGCTGGGTTCCAATCGCATATCCAGTGATGTGTCGGTTGAATTCGAGTCCGGGACGGGCTTTGGTCTCGAGTTCCGAGCCCATGGGCTGTCCGGCGATATGGAAGCCGAGGATGATTTTTTCTCCTGTGGTCGCATAGCAGGATCGTTGATGGAGAGCTTCCAGCAAAGAAGCTCGCGTATGCTCCTTCGATAAAATTGCGGTCAGTCCAGCTTGGTATTGGACTTGGTCGGAGTCGAACAATCCTTCATAGGGGCCGCGATCGTCGTAGCCACCTGCGACAAAACCGAACCGTTTCCCGGAGTTCAGCGCTTTTTGCAGGGTTCCCTCAGGGGCTTCCGCGATCTCCTTTTTGCCGCCTTCGATGGGAAAACGGTTGCCTTCCTTCGCTGTGCATTCGGACGAGCCCCAAGCGTTGTAGATCTCCACGACTCGTTCGTATTCGGGATTAAAATCGCTGAAATCGAACAAGGTGGTTTTTCCCGCCGTGAACGAGGGAATGGCGATTAGATCTTTGGGATTGTGCGTTTTGTAGAGTTTTTTCAAAGAGTTGTGCTTGGTGTCTTTGCGGCGCAGGATTGGCTTGGTGTCTTTGGTATGGATGAAATGGCGGATCCCTTCGGTCTTGGGTTCTCCCAGCCATTGGAAGCCGAGTAAAGCGACAAAGCGCTCGTCTTCGTTGAATTCAGCGACTTGCTGCGACATGGTCTTCCATGCATCATTCGGCGTTTCTTCCTCGCTATCGAAAGGAGAAATGGCGATGAACTGAAATGATTTTTCATCGCGGGCGTACCGAAGAAAGGATTCGATGTTTTCTTTAGAGTCGATTCGATCGGATTCTCCGTGCAAAAGCCCCCAATACAAGCTGTTTGCATTCTCGGATAAGCACTTGATCGGCGGGGAATAGAAGATGTCTTGCGTTTTTAAATTGCGCAATTGGATTCGATAGAGTCCCGCTTCATTAAAATAGAGGTTGGGCAAGGAAATGAAGCCCGTTTCAGGGACGAAGAGTTTCCAGTTTAAGTTTTCGCGCAAGTGTTCATAGGATAGGTCGATCAGGGTTCCTTCCGGAGCATTTGAAGTGAGGTTGCCGTGGATATCCTCGAAGCGCACGATGACGTCGAATCTCTTATTTCTGGAGACTAATGAAGGGACGATGACGCGTAAATTTTTTAATACGTTTCCGCGGATATCGAGTGCAAAAACTTCGGATTCCTTGTAATCGCCTTTGCCTTTCGGATCGATAAAAAGCTGAAAAGGACGCCTGCGCTGGGTGACTTTTTGGCAGGCATTGCCTTTTGAAGCGCTGCCGTCCAAAGAACCTAGGGCTACTGTGAATGTTTCTCCGGGTTTGAGCTCTACCGGAAGGGTGAATTCATAAGAGCCGGTCAAAGGCATCGAGAACGTGCGCGGCCAAAGGTTTTGAGCCTGGGATCTCGGCCCAGATCACATTTGCCTTTTCCTTGAGATTGGCGCTTGGAATTTGCCAATCGATCGGCCTGCCTTTGCTTTGGAGATCGAAGCGGAATTTCGTCCCTTTGGGCAACGCCGCTGCTGTGGTATAGATGAATCTCCAAGTAGCGATATCGCCGGCTAAGGCAAAACTAGGCTCGCAGCTGCAAATCGATCGTCTCATGAAAAAACCCAACTTTTAATAGAAACTACCAACAATACATGAAAAATCGGCAAACGGGCAAGAGCCAAAGTGCCAAAGGATTGGTTTGATTCGGTTTATCATAAATCGTCGGGCATTTGGCTAAGGCGAAAAATTTCCGCGGCTTTGAGATCTCAAAGCTCTTTTTATTAATATAATACAGCTTGTTTTGCGATCGCAAAATCCTGGGATTTTACGCCATCGGTGATAAAAATTATTTGTCAAAATGAGTCATCGGATTTTTCCATTGTAGAGACCGTATCTTTCGCGCCACTTGGCGATTTGCCCGTCGAGGGCGTTGTCATAGGTCGCCCCCAGGAAGGCGTGGTCGATGAACCACAGGGAGCATTCGAACCATCGCGAACCGCTGGAAAGCAGCTCGATGCGGCAGTCCCCTGAGCCATATGCATTGGAAGCCATCGCATATCCCCCGAGGCCGAAGAGACAGCCTCCCAGGCCGAAGAGATCGAACTTCGAATACACATTGACGGCGGAATGGGCATAATGTTCGGGAATCGCGAGGACGGGTCCCAAGGCGTAAATACACAGGTGTTGTTTGAGAAGGTCTCGGCAGGAATCGGCCATGCCTTCGATTGCGCGCCTCACGACAGCGCCTCCTTCGCTATGCAGGATTTGGCCCCAAAGCCCTTGGGGGTTGATTTCGTGGAGTCGAGAGGCAAACGAGGCCATGAACTGACGGGTTTGCTGGATAAGGGGTGTTTCCGATGCGGAAATCTCTTTCATCAGGCGGAGCAGATCCCAGAAAAATCCATTCGTCTTGTGATGTAGGCCGATGAGCAAAGTTCCTTCAGAGGCTTTTGCGGCGATCTCGCGGCAGGATCGAACGAATTTTTTCAGCGGGGTATTGATCCCGTTTTGATAGGTGAGAAGACCGATCGAATTGCCTTGATCCGGGGTGAGTTCGGCGAGATGGTCGGCGAGATTGATGACTCCGGTTTGCAGTTCATCGGAAGTCGGCCGGATGCGATCTAAAAATTGGCATGATACGACCCAATTGACTTCCATCCCTCCGATAGTTCCCGCGCAACTGAAGACATTTGTAAAATCGATCGGATCGGACAGGGCGGCGATCGGTAGATCGATTCTAATCGGCATATCGGAAGAGAGACCGGAGGCATCGAATCGGTTTAAGGGATTGTTATGTACGAAGGAGTAGAGATTCGGACCGTCGAAAAATCCGGCGGGATCGGGGGTGAGCCATCTTTGAGTGGCTAAATCGTAGAATCGCCGGCCGAAAAAGGCCATGTCGTCTTCGACCCGTTTTGAACAAAAACTCCAGGGAGCAATGTTTGGGGAAGATGTTTTTCCAAATGGATCGATGCGCTGGAATCGCTGGAGTCGTCGATCGCTTCCGACCAATCCAATGATATTTCCGGAAAAATCGTGCAGAGGAAGAAATGGCGCGCCATCAATCTCGAGGGCGATTGCAGAGCCGATGTCTCTTTTGGAACCAGAACCTATGATTTTGAGTTCGCAAATTGAGCGATCGGCCAAGGCTGTTCCGATCTCTGCAGTCTGATCGTAGAGATAAAGCTTGCGCTCGAGCAAGACCCATTGTTTATTTTCCCATGCAAAAGAATCTTTGGCGAGGAGCCTCGATAGCGGATCGTAAAGATAGGAAGTTTTTTTCTCCCCCGGGCGGATCACTGCAGTCAGCCTTGCGAGTGCATCGTATTCGTAGAGGATGGATTGGCCGTCGAGGGTGCGGTGAATGGGACATCCATTTGCATCAAACGCCTGCTCGAGCCCGGGAAGGGAAAGGAGTTCGCCGCAAGGGCCGATGGAAGCGCCCATTGGATGTTCGAGCGAATCGAAACCGGTCGAATGTTCGAGGAGCTGATCGAGATCGTCGTATCGATAGGCGGCAAAGCCATCCAAGGAATCGCTCGTTTGGCAAATGCGTCCGGCAGCATCGTAGCGAGCCCGCTCGGAAAGCCAGGGAGTCGTTCGCTCGATCGGGCGCCCGAGAAGATCCGTGGCCGTCCGCAGGATCTCTCCAGAAAAAATGCTTTCTTCTTCAGTCGGTTGCCCATTGACATCGAATGCCAGATAAGAATGTCGGTAGAGAGAGCGGTTCGACGGGTCGAAGCGCTCGATGGATGCAAGGCAGGTTCCTTTATATCGGTAAGCGATCGAAGATCCATCCGGAAGAAAAAAACGCGATTTGCGGCCTAATGAATCGTATTCCCAGGAATAGGCAAAGCCGAAGCCGTTGGTTTCCCGAATGAGGCGTCCCGAGGCATCGAAGGACTGCTCCAGGCGCAAATGAGAAACCAAATCTTCGATCGCGATGGGATTGTCTTTTTGATCGTAGCTATAGCGGTAATGCACGGTACCGTCCGAACTTTGAAGTTCGGCGAGGCGTCCCAACGCATCGTATGTATATGAGAGCTCAACTCCGTTGGGAAGGGTTTTTTTGACTAAACGCCCCTGAGAGTCGCATACGGTTTCTGAGATTTTTCGATCGTTTTCAACCGTTTTGGAAAGGCGGCCGGCTTTATCGTAGAAAAAGCGAACCGATTGTTCTTTGCAATAAACGCCATTTCGATAGCGGGCAAACGACTGTTTAGTCAAGAGTCCCTGCGGATTGTACGATCTGCGTTCCCGAAATAGAATGACTCCTTGCGCATCTGTTTTTTCCAGTGCGCTCAAGCGATTGCTCGCGTCATAGGTTTCAATCGTCTTTCTTCCGAGCGGATCGATCGACGTTTTTTTCAAAATGGGCTGGCCGAACTCGTCTTTTTCTGTTTCGTCATAGAGAAAAAGAGTCGCATTTCCAAGGGAATCGATGTGTTTTAGGATGCGTCCCTTGTCGTCGTAAGAGAGCAGATCTTTGACGCCGCCTGTTTTTTGGATGACGGTTTTCCTCCCTTGCGCATCGTAAGAAAACAATACGTGGTGTTGCTTGCCTCCATCGGGCGACTCGACCCACTCCTCGAGCACCTGTCCAAGGGGATCGAACAATTGAATCCGGGAGATATCGCCGCGGGAGGCCTTTTTCAAAAAGCCGAGATCATCGTAGGAGAACGAGCATCGTCCGTCAGGAGAAATCTCTTCGATTTTTCTTCCCGCGCTATCGTAGCGATAGCTCACTTGAGATCCTTGGCCGTCGACGACCGATTCTAAATGCAAGGAGCTGTAGGAATAGAGTTCTTCCCGGATGAGGGATTGGGACGGGGAATAGAATTTTTTTGCGAGAACTCTGTGGAAGGGGTCGTAAAAATAATGGATTGCGCTGCGATCCGGAGAGATCTGTTTTTTCAGGCAGCCCGCTTTGTCATAGTACATCTCGGTTACAGATCCCGAAGCATCTGTGATTTCAATGGGCTGGCGGCGAATATTATAGAGGGTAGAAGAAGGAGATCCATCCGAAGGGATTTGGGCGATGCAGTTATCCATCAGGTCATACGAAAAAGATATGGTCGGAACATGCTCTTTTTCTTCTTCGTCGCGCATTCGGGGAAGCATTTTTTGCCTGCATCGTCCAAACGCGTCGAGGAGTTCTTTCGGAGCGCAAGCAGAATCTTGAGAAGGGAGTTCTGCTAGGAGATTTCTCCCCAGCGAATCGCTTTTTTTTATGAGGCAGCCCGCAAAGTCGTATGAGAAGTCGATCCAATAGCGCAAGGTTCCTTTGGCGTCTTCGACGGATTCCCGAATGAGGCGATGATTGGGAGCTGAGTAGGTATATCGAATGGTTTTTAAGGGGATCTCTCGATAGGAGGCCGGATCGAAATAGGAATGGGCGTCGGCGATTTTAAGTCCGCTCTGCGGATCGAATGAAAAACGGCGGATGAGCCGGGTGGACACGCGGCTTAGATCGAATGGATCAGCTGCCGATCCATCGTCGAAGATTTGAAGGATGGGAAAGTGGTCTTCGTCATAGAAATAGAATTCCCTCAGCAGCGTTTGATCTTTGCTGCAGGTTCTTTTGCAGGCGAGCAAATTCGTCCCTTCGAGGTATTCATATCGATAGATGAGTCCTCCTTCTTCCGATTCCTCTTGGATCAGGGAAGAGCCGGGGACATAGCGGTAGGATTTGCCGAAAGATTCGGCACTTGTCGGCCGTCCGGAATCCTCTATGGAAAAGAGGGGAGGAGCTTCTCCGGTCAGGTTGCCCCAAATCGCGGTTTCGATTGGGTTTCCAATCGAATCATAGGAAAAGGTTGTGGCAAAAACAGCCATGCCGTTGCCGTCGCATAATGCGCGGCATCTGAGTCGCGATGCGTCCCAAAAAAATCTTTCGGATCGCAAAAGAGAATCGGTTTCATCGAAATAATCGATGGAGATCAGTTTGGATCCATCGTGGCGATAGCGCCTGAGCAGCCCCTCGGGCGTTCTCACATCTGTTTCATTGGCGCGATATGAAAAAGAGGCGGATTGGCTCTGTCCCGGATGGTTTGGATCCTCCCATTCGATGGATTGAACTTTGCGATCGAGATCGAGATCCATTCGATTGGAAAAATAAGAGATGCGCAATGGCCCTTCCGGCGTTTTACAAGAGACCAGGTTTCCGGATAAAGGGTCGTATTCAAGGGGCTCATTTCGCACGGAGATCAACGAGCTTCCTCGATCGCAGGAAAGAAAAGAATAGGATACGCTCGCTTGGTTCGATGCCGCTTCTAAGGCGTTTTCAGAAGCTTTGATGTCGAGTCTGGCCCAAGTCTTGGTTTTCGTCGGATTCTTGATCTCTATGGCGGTTAAATGCCCCTCATCGTCGTAGGAATAGATCGAGCTGTTCCCATCCGGTCGGATTTCCTCGGCGAGGAGATAATGCCCTTCGATCGCCTCGGGCGAGTTGAATTTCCGATAGATCTTTTTCCCTCGATCGGGCGAGAGTATTTTAGCCGTGTGCTCGCTCGGGACAATCTGGAGTTGAGATCCATTTGGATGGAGCGGGGATAGAGACGATCCCTTTTCTAGATCGGATTTTCCGGCATAAAGCAGAGGGGATCCGTTGGAATCCCATGCAGATGCGAAAAATCCACTGCCATCGGATAGGGGGTCGATCATTAAACAGATCTGGGGGAAGATCTGCCAGCCCGACTGGCCCGAAGATTCGGAGCTTTCGCTGGCATAGCGCCGGATGAATGGGATGCTTTTTGCGCCTTCGGCCGTTAAGTCGCATATGGCCAGATGCAGCGTTCCTTCGATCACATGGACGCCGTGAAAAAAAACGGGGTCTTCAGATGGAAAAGACGATTCCCAACTCGCGCATAAAAGCGAAGAAATCGAAAGGCTTAGAGCGCATGCAATCGCTGCAAATTTCCGACGAAAGTTCCGTTCGGATTGGAGACCGTTTTTCAAAAGCGTCGATCGAAAAAAAACGATGTGAAAGCGTTCTTCAAGCCATTTATATTTTGAATAGATAAAAAAGAATATAGAACGATTCATACGCGATGCCTTGTTCATACGGATAAAAACGGCAAGATGCTAGGAAAAAATAATTTTCAGGTCAATAGAGGCTCGCTAATTCAGAGGATACCCTTAGTCTTCGGAAACGGGATGGGGAATGATTTTAATTTTTTTCAAAGAGCGCTCGTTTGAGCTGATGACTTCCAGATCGAAGGCATCGTGCAGCATGCGCCAGCCTTTTGCGGGAATTGTCCCTGCGCAGTGGAACACGTAACCGCCGATGGTTTCGTATTCGGGATTCTCCGGAATCCGGATTCCGAGCTGTTCTTCGATATCGAGAATGCTCATTTTGGCATCGACGACCCAGCCTCCTGCGGGCAGCGCCCAGAACTGCTGATCCGTGCCGATGTCGTATTCGTCTTCGATTTCTCCCACGAGTTCTTCGAGAATATCTTCGATCGTAGCGATCCCTTCGGTTCCCCCATATTCATCGACGACGATCGCCATGTGGATTTGCTTGTTGCGAAATTCCTGCAGCAGCTGGGCGATTCGTTTATTTTCAGGGGCGTAGAGCACGGGTTTCGAGATCGACTCGATCGAGGCTTCGAATGCCTCGTCTTTATGGGTTTGCGCATAAAATTTCAGAAGATCTTTATACAGCACGACGCCGACGATCTGATCGAGAGAGTCCCTGTAAATGGGGATTCGGCTATAGCCTTCCTTTGAGACGGCGTCGACGGCTTCCCGGATCGTCGTTTCCGCAGGCAAGCTGAAGATATCGACTCTGGGGACCATGATTTCTTTGACGACGCGCTCTTTAAAATGCACGAAAGACGAGATGAGCTTCTGGTCGAAAGAGTCCAAATGGTGATGCAGTTCGGATTCGCGGATGAGTTCCTTGAGCTGCGCCCGGCTCGGCATCGCTTCGGCGATTTCTTCAGCAGCTTGGGTTTTTCGAACGATTCCGCGAGTGGCGTAAAGCATCAGGAAGACCAAGGGGAAAGCGATCGAGAGATAAATGGATGCGAATGGAGCGCAGCCTTTGAGCGATTGGCGCGGCCAAATGCTCGCGATCAGACGGGCGAGAAAATCGCAGAGCAAAGAGGAAACCAGCAAAGTGACGGCGGCTAAAACGAGAGGGGCAAAATCGTGTTCGGACGGGGCTTGGTCGAGCAATTCGCGGAACAAAGGAACGGTGGTGGCCATAAAGAAAAAGCCGCTCAATGCGTAAAGCAATTGGTAGATGCTTTTGCTCAGGCCGATCGCAGCGTGGAGGGCATCCCATTCATGCCGTGGAAACAGCCGGCGGAGAAACGGGCGGAAAAAGAACATCGACTTGTGGAGGAGTTCTTTTGATTTCAAACGGCCGAGATTGATGATCGCAGTGCTGAAGGCGCTTAAAATAAATCCGGCAAACAGGAGCAGGAAAGGAACTAAAGGGCTGCGGAGTAGAGCTGTTGAGATCATGCGGGCCGAAGGGAAATCGACAATCTTTTTATATGAGCCATACACTGTTTCTCTTTTTTGCGCATGGTTCTTTTTTCAGACGGCTCTAAATCGTCATATCCGAGGAGATGCAAAAGCCCGTGGATGACGTAAAGGGCCGTTTCTTCATACGGGTCGAGAGCATGATCTCGGGCGTATTCGATTGCGACCTTAGGGCAGACAAATACTTCTCCGAGCACTTCTGAATCGATAGGGCAGGAAATGCAATCGGTCGGAGAGGGGTCTGAGAAAAACCGCTCATGGAGCTGGCCGATGCGCCTCTTGCTGACAAAACAGATAGAGACTTCTCTGCAGGAAGTAGCTGTGAATTTAAGAACCTCCTCGACAAGGGCGCGGAGGCCAGCCGAGGAGATCCTGAGATCTTTTTGCGTATTTGAGATCCGAATGGAAAGGGGAGAAAAATCCACTGCCTTAAGCGGACGGCGTTTTGGGAAGGCCGGTCACTTTCGTGTTTTTTCCATCCACCCATTTGCCGAGCTTGCGAAGCATGTCGACTCGCTCGAATCTCTTCAGTACGTTTCGCTTTTTGGCGGTTTTGCTCGATTTTCCGTAGCTATTATGCCTGGTCATGGGACTGCCTTGCCTGGGTTAAGAAATTTTGGGGATGAAACGCGTAGGGGTCGATTCGACAGGGACTGCATTTTCATGCATGCGATAGCCAAAAGGAAGGTTATCCCGTTTTGGACCTGTTTTTTTTGAAGGTGGGCGCGGACGGCGAAATGAAACGTTTCGGTCACGGCCTTGTTTGCTGATGCGCGTCATTGTGATTCTCCAATGCGATTTAAGCCATTGATTATAGATTTTTTGCCCAATATGATCAACGGCTGAAATTAAAATAAAGTTTTTGCGTCGGCGCTTCTCGAGGACATCACATAGACGCGGTCGTTTTTCCGCAGTTTCTTGGGGAATGCGAATGTGACGACGGAGCCTTTTTCCCCTTTTGAAATGGGGTCTTTTTCGGCCGAACATAGGCTTGAGACGGTTCCCCTAGCCACCCCTGTTTTATCTCCGACGATCAGGATTTCATCGCCGATAGATAGATTTTCAGCTTCCAAAAGGCATTCGGCGACGGAAATTTTAGAATAATAATTGATGATTTTTCCGGCATAGGTTTTTTGCAAGGACGCTTGGGAGCCGTAAGAGCCGCTCCATTCTCCGAGGTGTTTGCCCAGGTAATATCCCCCCGACCAAAAACCGCGGTGGAACACGGAGTCCAGCCTGGCGAGCCAGTTTTGGATTTTATCCGCGCTATAGGCGCCTTGGAGCGCGTGTTCGAGAGCTTCTTTATAGACCTCGGTGACGGTTGCGACGTATTCGGGAGAGCGGCTTCTCCCTTCGATTTTTAAAATGGATACGCCGGATGCGACGATTTGATCCAAAAATTCAATTGTACAAAGGTCTTTGGGCGACATTACATATTGATTGTCCAAGACCAGCTCTTCTTGGGTCGTCTCATCGATGACGCGATATTTTCTGCGGCATACTTGGAGGCATTCCCCTCGATTTGCCGAAGCATTGTGCCGCGCCAGGCTCATGTAGCATTTTCCGGAGATGCTGACGCAAAGGGCTCCATGGACGAAAATTTCAATTTTTACCTTGTTTCCACTGGGGCCGCACAGGTTTTCTTCGTCGATTGTCCGGCAAATCGATGCGATCTGTTCGAGAGTGAGTTCTCGAGCCAGGACGATGACGTCGGAAAATTTTGCAAAAAAGCGAACCGCCTCGATATTGCTGACGTTGGCTTGGGTCGAGATATGTACGGGAAGGCCGATTGAGGCGGCGTATCCGATGATAGCGAGATCGCAGGCGATGACTGAAAAGACCCCTGCTTTTTTTACCGCATCGCAGATGAGTCTTGCTTCGGGAAGATCATCGTTATAAACGACGCTGTTGAGGGTCAGGCAGGATTTGATGCCGGCTTTTCGGCAGATCCGGACGATTTCAGGGACATCTTCCAATGAAAAGTTGGCACTCGATCTAGAGCGCATGTTCAGTCGGTCGATCCCGAAATACACCAGGTCGGCTTTTGCCTGGATCGCGGCCTGAAGGGCGGCAAAAGATCCCACTGGAGAAATGATTTCGACATGCGGTTTCATAGAGGGAATCTACTTTACCACGCATGGATTTTGAAAAAAAGGGGTTTTGTACCGAATAAATGATCTAATGCCGGGCCTTAGATATATTTTCATGAGTTGGGCTTTGATGCAGTCCAAAACCGATTCTTGAAGTAGTTTCGGTATAACCCGTAAAAATATCTAAGGTCGGGTACTAATTTCTGGATTCGATTGTAAAATTCGCCTGTTTATAGGCTTCGAAGCGGATTTGAGAGAGCGCCTTCTTCTGAGAGGAGGAGGCGTCGTCGAAGTCATAGATAATTCTTAAATGGCAATCTAAAAATAGAGGGGTGGGACAGAGGTTGAAGACGACCTTTGCCTGATTGAAATTTTTTTTGATCTTGGACAGGGCGATCCAATCTTCGCAATCGGCTTCGACGATTGCATGTGGCAAAAAACTTTCCCCGGGGTATTTCCAGAGGAGTTCGTCGACGAAGGCGAGGGCTTTATCTTCTTCTGCCAAGAGCAGCAGCCGCTCCCTTTGGGAAAAATGAGACTCGGCCGTTTGAGCGATTCTGGCGATCTTATCGCTTGGGCTGCGGACTTGAAAAAAAACGACTCGCGGCCGGGGAAGATCAGGATGGATCATGTTTTTCATAAGTGGAGATGACCCCGCAAGATACCAGGAATTTTAGAGCATCTTCATTGGTCATGTCAATTTCCAGAATGTCTTGTTTCGGCACGAGGAGAACGAGCCCGGAAATCGGATGCGGCGCGGTCGGGGCGAAGACAGAGACTAGGGGTTCTTTGGCGTGTGCTTGACAGGTTTTCGGAACGCTGCCCGAAAGAAATCCAAGGCTGTAAGTCGGTTTGTCGGGAAAAGGCAGCAGCACGGGTCTTTGGAACGCGTTCTTTTTCCCTTGGGAAAAAATAGCAGAGAAGATGTCGCGGCTCCCTTTATAAATCGTTCTGACAATCGGGATTCTTAAAAATACGGTATCTGCCAGCTCTAAGATATTGCGGATGAAAAACCATCTGGCGATCGCGCCGAGGAGGAGGATGAAGGAACAAATCAGGAGCAAGGCGAGCAGACGAGAGAAGAATTTGGCTACGCCGGATGGAATGGTGAATCCCAGCGCCTGTTCGATCGATTCGATGATGGATGTGACAGTCGGAAGGAACGGATTAGTAAAAAAATCGATTAAAAACGCAACGATCATAAATGTCAGTACGATCGGAAGCAAAGCGATGAGGCCGGCGAAGAAATATTTCCTCACGAAGTCTCCTTTGAGCGTTTCGGGAGCACGGCTCCGCAGGAAACGACGTATTTAATCGCATCTTCGGTGCTCATGTCGAGTACGATCAGCTCGGATTTCGGGCGCATGACCAAATATCCCGTCGTCGGATTGGGCGTCGAAGGAAGAAAGACGGAAATCATTTCATTTCCAGCGGCGCTCGAACAGGTATCCGGGGAGGGATGGGTGACTAGGCCGAGGACATAGGTGCGTTGGTTCGGAAAGGGCACCATGACGACTTCCTGGAAGGAATTTTTTCCGCTTGCAAAGAGCGCATGGATGATTTCCTTCGCGGTCTTATAGACTTTATTGACGATGGGAATTTTATGAATGAGGATATCTCCGAATTTCATCATCGCAGTAAAAAAGAACCAGCGTGCGAGGATTCCCAGGCCGATGATGAGGAAAAAAAGGCTGACGAGGATGAGGATTTCGCTAATCCACCGGATGAGCTGCTCTGACGAAACGAGGCCGATATGGGGCATCGGAAGAAAGCTGAGCAGATGGGTTACGGCTCCCATGAACGGCTTGGTCAAGAAAATGACGAGGTATTTGACGACAGCAATCGTCAATGCCAAGGGAAGGAGAGTGACAAGGCCTGCCAGGAAGTACTTCTTCATCCTCCTCATCATCGCGATTGAGAGGATTATTTGGTAGAGCGAAGTCGGAATCGGTAAGGGAGAAGAGCGTCGCTTCCCGCATAGTCGACCCCGATTCTCGGACCGGCTTCAATCGATGTTTCGGCAGTCGCCCATCCTCCATCGCAAATGATGAGAGGCCATGAGGTCAGCGGCTGTTTGTTTTGTAAAAGAGAGATGCCGAGGGCCTGTGTCAAAGCTCCGGGTCCATGGCAAAGGGAAGCGATATCGCGGGGGGCTTTTTTTCTCCTCTGGAGCATGGTTTCGATGCCGCAAATGGGCTGGAGGGCTCGGATCAATACGGCATGTGGAGTGCCTTCGGGGCCGGTGACGGCATTGAGAAGGGAATGGATGCCATAGCAAAGATAGACGTACGCTGTGCCTGGAGCGCCATACATCGCTTGATTGCGCTCCGTTTTTCGTCCATTGAACGCGTGACTAGCTCGATCGGAGACGCCGGCATAGGCCTCTGTTTCCAGGATGATCCCGCCTGTCAGATCGCCGAAGCGGGTGAAAATGGCTTTTCCTAGCAGGCTTTTTGCGATTGCGATCACATCGAGTCCCGCATAAAAAAGAGAGGGGAAGAGGGGTCATTTCGATTGGGCGCTTCGAGGATCCGAAGGCGGGGACATAATGATCCATTTGGATTGCTGTCGGATTAAGTCGATATGGGAAAGCCGCAAGTAAATAGGAGAGCCGCAGCTGAACGTTTTTCCGCTGCGCGTGCCTCTGAATGCGAGAGTATGGGGGTTGTATTCGAAAAATTCCCGCCCGATTTCCGAAACATGGATCGATCCTTCGAGGGCAAATTCCGGAATCTCAAAAAACAGACCGAATGGTTTGACGCGGGTCACAGTGCCGATATAGGTATGTTCGGGATTTTCCGCATGGAAAGCGGCTGCAAGCCTGAGTTTTTTCAATAGGACGACCGAGCTTTCAGCTCGAAACGAGATCCTTTCTTTTTCCGAGCAGGTCCGCGCGATTTCAGTCAGATCGCAATCGGGATTTTCTTCGTTGCAGAGGAGGCGCTGGATGATGAGGTCGCTATAGCGGCGGATTGGACTTGTGAAATGGCAGTAATGCTCCAGTGCGAGTCCGTAGTGGCCGATATTATCGGGCGAATAACAAGCGAGTTTCATACTTCGGATGAAGCTGACGGAGAGCTGGGGAGCCAACGGCGAATTCTTCGCTTGCGCGAATAGTTTTTGGATATCGATATGAGTCGGTTTATCGGCCAGGGAAAAGCCGAGAGCTCGCGCGTAACTGTAGAAGTCTTCGAACGTCTCTACGGATGGCTCTTCGTGGATGCGGTAGATCAGCTGGGGCTTGGATTTCGAGAGGTGGATCGCGACTAGTTCATTGGCCTTCAGCATGAACTCTTCGATCATTTGATGGGTGATATCGTATTCGACGATTTTGATCTTTTGGGGGACGCCCGATGGATCTACGACGACGACGCCTTCCGACATGGCGAAATCGATACTGCCTCGATCCATCCGTTTTTTCTTGAAGAGATGGCATAGCTCTACCATGGTTTCTAGCAAGGGCAGGTAAGAGCTTTTCTGCGCTTTTTCCAAGATGGCGAAGGCTTCTTCGTAACTGAATCGCTTCCGGCTTCGGATGATCGATCGCTCGATCGAATATTCGAGGAGATCGCCGTTTTGATCGAATTTTGCGAGTACGGAGATCGCCAATCTCTTCACATTGGGTTTTAAACTGCAAAGTCCGTTCGAAAGGGCTTCGGGGAGCATCGGCAGGCAAAAGCCTGGAAAGTACGTCGAATTGCAGCGGAGGTAGGCTTGGCTATCCAGCTCTGAACCCGCCTTGACATACCAGGCGGCATCGGCGATATGGACGCCGAGGCAGTAGAGGCCGTCTTCCGTTTTGGTCAAAGAAATCGCATCGTCGAAATCCTTTGCCGTGGCGGGATCGATCGTCACGCATTCCAATTCGGTGAGATCGAGGCGGCTTTTATCTGAAACCCGCGTGCCGAAGGCTTCTGCTTCTTCGATCGCTTCTTTTGTAAACTCTTTGGGCAGCTCGAATTCTTCGATAGCAGCAGGGATGTCGCAAGATGGATCGGAAATATGGCCGATTTTGCGGACGACTTGCGCATCGACGGCTTCTTCTTCATTTGTCCAGTCGAGAACTTGGCAGATGATCCTGTCGCCGGGTTCGAGGGGAATTTTTTTGCAGGGGCGCACCAATACGGTTTTTTTTGTGCCGAGCAAAGGCGCGTAGGCGATGAAGCGATCTTCGGATTTTTCTACAATTGTAGCTCCGAGATGGGTTCGGCTCCGCTTGAGAATTGCGATCACGCGGCCTTCCGGCCCTTTGGTCGTGATATCGGTGATCTCTACTTCTACGGTATCGCCATCGACGGCTCCAGAGGTCGCGTGCCTTGGGATGAAAATTTCTTTTTTATCTCCGGATTTGACAAATCCGAATCCTTTGACCGCATGGACGCTAATCGGCCCAGTGGCTAGATTGGTTTTCTTGCGGTTTAAAAGATAACGCTCTCTTTGGATCGAAAGGACTTGCTCTTTGACCAGTGAATCCAGTGCTTTTAGAAAGACTTTTTTGAGATTCTCGGGAATTCCCAATTGGGATTGAAGCTCTTCTGCTGTAAGCGGGCTGTAGCGGCGGCCTGAAATATATTGTAAAATGGCTTTTGCGAAATTGCGCTCGAGCCGAAGCTGTTTGGAATTAGGGTTTTTTCTTGGCATTCGACGACTAGTATACTTGGTTTTCGATTTTGTTCATATTAATACTGCTCGGGCATAGGAGTGATGCCTGTATCGGACGAGATCAGTCGGCCAAAATGATGGCGCTTTTTCAATGGGAGTACGAGAGGGAGCAGTCGATTTAGAGTCTGCAATGGCGTAGCTCCAGTATAGCTCAAAAATAATTTTAAAAAACGTAAAATTATTTTTTTCGAACCTGTGAACCTATTCGATAGACTTCTCTTAATAATTACTTTATCGATGAACCCTCAATTTCCAGGCGCGCTCTTATTCCCTGCGGGAAGGACGGCTCCTCCGTAGGTAGTTCGGATGAATTCTTGTGTTTTAGAAGATAAAAGGGCTTCTTTAAGGCGGATGATTTCAGGCCGATTTTCATCGCCGCATCGGACTACGAGCAAGTTGGCATATGGGGATGGATCCGGTTCTTTAAAGAGGGTTTCCTTTGCCAGATCCAAGCCGCCCTGCAAGGCGAAATTGGTGGGAATTACCGAAGCGGCCGCATCGTCCAAGGTTCTTGGGAGCATTGCAGCATCGACTTCGACGATTCGGAACTTGCGGGGGTTCTTTTGAATATCGTGGATAGTGGGATATTCCGCGGTGCGGGATTTAAGAGAGATCAGTCCCGCTGCTTCCAGCAATTTCAAAGCCCGCGCCTCGTTTGTCGGGTCGTTTGGAATGTTGATGTTCGATCCGGAGGGGATTGCCTTGATCGATGCGTATTTCTTTGAATAGAGAACGAGGGGTTCCGTATGAATAGCGGCAATCGGAGTTAGGCAGTAGCCGAACTGTTTGGTCTGGGAATCGAGGAAAGCGCGGTGTTGGAAATAGTTCGCGTCGACTTCTTTTTCCGCAAGGCTTCTATTCGGGATGTTAAAGTCGTCTACGATGATGATTTCGAGGTCGATGTGTTCTTTTTCCAAGTCGGGTTTCACGGAGTCTAGAATTTCCGCATGGGGGATTGCGGTTGCAGCGACCTTTAGCGGAACTGAATGTTGCTTTTCGCTCGTTTTGCATCCAGAAATGGCCAATAACGAACATGCATAGAGGAGGAAAGAGAGATTCTTCATGGGTGGACGATGCCTCGCTTAAGGTTGATTTTTTTGACGAGCGCATGGCCGATCATCTGAATGACCTGGACCAGGACGATCAAAATGCAAACCGTTGCAATCATGACGGAAAGGTCGAACCTCATATAGCCGTATTGAATGGCGACTTTTCCCAATCCTCCGCCTCCGGCCATGCCGGCCATGGCGCTATAGCCCACCAATGTGACGATGAGCAGCGTAATTGAGGAGATCAGAGAGGGAAGCGCTTCGGGAAGCAAGACCTTGTATACGATTTGGCGAGTCGTCGATCCCATCATCAGGGCTGCATCCACGACGTGGCGGTCGACTTGTGAAATCGAATCTTCGAACAGCCGCGCGGCAAAGGGAATGGCGGCGATCGTCAAGGGGACGATCGATGCCGTCGTGCCGAGGCTGGTTCCGACGATCCAACGGGTGAGCGGGATTACGGAGATCATCAGGATGGCGAATGGAAACGATCGCCCTGCATTGACGAGTCCGTTGAGGATGCGATAGAGGGCGGGATTGGATTTCATCCCCTGTTTCGAAAGAAGGAATAGGAGAATCGCCAAAGGCAGTCCGCAAAGCGAGGCCAAAAAGGCAGAGGCGAAGACCATGTAAATGGTATTCCATGTTTCTAGAGGCAGGGTGTATAAAATCTGTTCGCTCATGGTTTCTCCACGGTTTCGCAGCGGACGTTGCGCGAGCGAAGATAGGCTAGCGCATGAGAGATGTTCTGTTCGCTGCCGAGGAGTTCGATCAGCAAATTGCCCACGGTTTCCCCTTGTACATAGTCCAGCCATCCCTGAAGGATGTTGGCATCGACATTGAATTGCCGGATCATCGAGGAGATGACGGGTTCTTTTGCCGCTTGTCCGTGGAATCCAAGGCGGTAGAGTTTTTTGCCCAGATGGAGGGCTTCAAAGGGAATTTCGTGCGCTGTTTGCTGAAGGAATTTGCGCGCAATATCGCTTTGAGGATTGGAAAAGACGTTGACCACAGAGCCTTGCTCGACGATCATCCCTTGGTCGAGAACGGCGACTTTCGTGCAGATCTGCCTTACGACATCCATTTCATGGGTGATCAAAACGATCGTCAATCCGAGCTGGTCTTTGAGGGTTTTTAACAGCTGAAGAACCTGCTGGGTGGCGCTTGGGTCGAGAGAAGATGTCGCCTCATCGCAAAACAAAATGCTCGGGTTGCAAGCGAGCGCGCGGGCGATTCCGACCCTTTGCTTTTGTCCGCCGCTTAAGAACGCGGGATAAACATGTTGTTTATCCGATAGACGCACCCGTTCGAGCAGCTCGTCCACCCTGCGCTCCCGCTCTATGCGCGGAACGTTTGCGATTTCTAGGGGATAGGCGATGTTTTCTCTCGCAGTTCTCGAGTTGAGCAAGTTGAAATGCTGGAAGATCATCCCCATTTCGCGGCGAATCGCTCGAAGCGATTTCGTTCGGGCTGTTTTTAAAGAAATTCCTTTAAACAGAACCTCGCCTTCCGTGGGCGTTTCCATCGAGCTCATGCATCGCAACAGGGTCGTCTTGCCTGCGCCGCTATGCCCGATGATCCCGTAGACGTCTCCCGGGGATACGCCGAGATGGATATTGGATAAGGCCCGGCAGACGCCATAGGTTTTAGACACCTTTTTCAGCTCGAGCACAAAATGGGACACAAAGCACCATGCGGTAAAAACTCGTGACTTTATCACAAAACTCTATGCAGAAACAACTTCAAAAATCGGGTTTTAAATAGTTTTAGTATAAACAACAGGAGAGCTATATAGAGGAGTTGAACTTCTTTGAAAAATGAGAGTCCGCCCCTATGGAAAAGCTGAGCATTTGTCCAAAATCCAAACCGCCCGTCATAGATCTTTACATCGGAAGAGGGCTGTTAAAAGGGGATTTTCTCATCGAACTATGCGCGAAAATCGGCCATCGGCGGGCGCTGATCTGCGATGCAGGGCTGAAAAGCATTTATGGAGAAGCATTGGCGAAGCACATCAAGGCGGATTTGTTCACTCTGATCGGCAGGGAAGAGGAAAAGACTCGAGAGACGAAGCAGAGGCTCGAAGACGAACTTTTTGAAAAAGGGTACGGCGCAGATACGGTTATATTGGGGATGGGAGGGGGAATCGCCCTCGACGTCGCGGGCTTTGTCGCATCGACCTATCTGCGCGGGGTTCCTCTTGTGTTAATTCCCACATCGCTTCTCGCGATGGTCGACGGAGCGATTGGGAATAAAACCGGCGTCAATACTCCGTATGGAAAGAATCAGATCGGCAATTTCTATTATCCCCGGGCGATCATCGAAGATCTCGATTTGCTCAAATCTCTTCCTGCAAAAGAAATCGGCAACGGCATGGCGGAAGTTCTCAAAATGGGGCTGGTTTATGACGCAGGGATTTGGGAGCTTGCCGAGAGGCATGAAAAAAAAGAACATTTGATCGACGAGCTGATCGTTCGCGTGGCAAGGAGCGAGGTCGATGTCATCGAGCAGGATCCGTTTGAACACGGGGTTCGGCGCGTCCTCATATTCGGCCACGTCATCGGAAACGCCATCGAGATCGTCTCGCACTATTCGATTCCCCACGGCCTTGCAGTCGCGATGGGATGTTTGGTGGAATCGTATTTAAGCGTGCGGCTCGGGTATTTGAAAGAGAAAGAGATGGAGCGCATCGAAGCGCTCTATCGAGAAAAGGGTTTTCCTTTAAAGCTTCCCCAGGGCTATCGCAGAAAAGATGTCTACGAGGCGTTTTTGCTCGATAAACGCAGATCCGGAGGCGTCTTGAGGTGCGTTCTCATCGATCGGATCGGGCACGCGGTTCCCTTCGATGGAGAATACTGCCGCGCGATTCCCGACGATCACTTGGAAGCCGCCCTCGCCTGGATGGAAAAGAAATTCAGTTAAACGCCCAATATAGTCAATTGGGTTTTATTGTTAAGTTATACCGATTCTTGAAGTAGTTTCGGTATAAGATGTCTCGCAAGCGGTCGGGTTTGTGTCGTAAGCGGTTTTCTTAGAATCTGTTATGTTTTTATTTAGACGAAAAAGAATGAGTATGTCGCCTAAAAGAAACCTTGGGCGACATCGAATGCCCCTCGAACTGAAATGCAGACTGGCTCGAAAGGGCAACTTACTCAAACGAGCAAGGAGCGGTGTTTTAAATGGGCCTCCAAAGAGGCCGTGTCTGTGAATACCTCGGCGTCGAGTCCCGCGGATCTTCCGGCTTCGATATATAGGGGGATATCATCTGTATAAAACGTCTTTCCCTCGGCATGTTTGAGCGCGGTTTCAAAGATCTTGCGGATCGGGCTTGCAGGCTCCGACTTTGTGGGACAGAATGAATGCGTCGAAGTGTTGTAAGATCGAGTAGTGAGAAAGGAGGTGTTCGAAATGGCATTCGTTTGTATTCGAAATCAATACGAGCTTAGAGCCAGTTTGTTTGAGCTTTTCGACGATCGGCCATAAGTCGTAATTCGGCGTGAATATATCTGCCAAAGCATGCTTCATCTCTTCGATGGAAAAAATTTTGGAGCCGGCGCGTTTTAGCGTTTGATAGAGTTCTTCGGTCGTTATTTGGCCCGATTCATAGAGAATTCCCAAATTTTCATGAACGGTTTTATATTTGAGATCATCGATCGAGATCCCAGTGCAAGCCGAGAGTTGGGAAAACATTTGTTCGTGGCTAAAAAAGACCAGGACATTTCCGATATCGAAAAAGATCGTATTGGGCTTGCGCCTCTTAACGGGATTGGTTCGGTTTGATATCATAGGCCAAAATCCAAAAGCTTGCTTCGGGGTATAGTTCGACGACTTCTTGAGCCCATTTCTCAGCTTCATTGCGGGTGGGGAAAACCATCGCTGCCGTACCGAGGGCATCGGCGAGCATGCAGGTCGATGCGCTGACAATAGCCGCTGCGATGGAGAAATTGGTTTTTTCGAGGGGCTGGGCTTGAAGCGGGTCGATGATATGGAAGTGATAATGATCTTTTCCGTCCGGCGTTTTTAGATGCCATTCGGACTGTTGGTAATCGCCGCTCGTCGACAGGGCTAGATTTGAAAGAGGGATAGGAGAGATCGGCTTGCCGTCCATCTGAAAGGACGGATTCATCGATACGACCCAAGGGGTTCCGGAAGGATCGACGGCCTGTAGCGCGAATATCTCCAGCCCATTCGACAAATACATTTTCATATCCCTTTTCACTGAGGCGTTGGGTGATTTGATCGACGCAATATCCCTTGATGATTCCGCAGAGATCGATTTGAACAAAAGGGTGTAGTTTTCTCAGGGTCTCCTTGCCGAGGGAAATGTGATGCCACCCGATCGCCTCGGCAACCTCCTGCTGGCTTTCGGGGGAAGGGACGGTATGAGCTTCAAAAGCTTTGCGCCAAAGGCGATTGAGAGGTTCTACCGTAGGGTCGAAGCGGCTTCCGCTCAATTTGGCGATCCGGTCGCAAGTACTAAAGGACTTCCATGAGGGGCTTGGATACCTGAAGATCTTCAAACGCGGGGGCATTATTGATGCGTGAAAGTTCCGAAGCGGGGTTCCAATTGTTGAATGTCTCATCGATCATGGCAAAGGACGATTCGATCGCGGTCAGGGCATCCTGTTCTTGAATCGAAGAAAGGGGGTGTCCTACGATGACATGGTAGGGCATCGTCATTGCCTTTCCCTGAAAATGAGAGCAGAGCTTTGGGTCTTGCGGAAGAGAATTGCGACATCCGCTAAGGCAGACTAAAGCGAATAGAACTCCCGGCCAATAAAAACATCTCATGGGCGAACTCCTCTTCGCAAAGCGCTTTCATAAGTATTTTGCATGAGCATGGCGATGGTCATGGGGCCGACTCCTCCGGGAACGGGGGTGATTTGAGCTGCGATCGTCGCCGCCGATTCGAAATCGATGTCGCCGACGATTGCCGGCTTGCCCTCGAGGTCTTCGATCCGGTTGATGCCGACATCGATGGCGATGCATCCGGGTTTCAGCATATTCCCTTTGATGAAACGGGGTTGGCCGATCGCCGCGACTAAGATGTCCGCGGTTCTAGTGATCGAAGAGAGGTGCTGAGAAAATCGGTGGGCGATCGTGACGGTGGCATTGCACCCGGGCTGTTTTTGAACGAGGATGGCTGCCAGGGGCTTGCCGACGATATTGCTTCTGCCGACGATGACGACGTGTTTTCCTTCGACGTCGATCTTTGCCCGTTCGAGCAAGACTTTAATGCCGAGGGGAGTGCAGGGTAAAAACCCACCTTCTTCTCCGAGAAGCATCCTGCCTACATTCACAGGATGGAACCCATCGACATCTTTTGCCGGGTCGATGGCCCTCGTGATGGTTTGCGGATCTAACGAGTCGGGAAGCGGCAGTTGGACGAGGATGCCATCGGTTTCGGGATCTCGGTTCAAGGCGTCGATTCTCAAGAGGAGATCGCTTGGGGAAATCGAATCGGGGAGCTGTTCCACTAATGAGCGGATGCCGATGCGGGCGCAGGCTTTTTGCTTCATCCGGACATAGGTCTCCGAAGCGGCGTTTTTTCCCACGAGCAACACGGAGAGGCCGATTTTTCTTGGGAAGGAAGAAATTTTTTGAGCCAGTTCGTCTAAAATTTCCGAAGCGATTTTTTTTCCATCGATCAAATTCATGTGCCGGCAAATACTGAGAGTAGCGGTTGGTGGATATGGCCGTTGGTCGCCAATAATGTCTGGCTTTCGAACAGATCGAAGCGGCGGCCTTTCCAATCGGAAATTTTTCCTCCGGCCTCTTCGATCAGAAGAATTCCGGCGGATCGGTCCCATGCATTCAGTCCGGCTTCGAAAAGCGCATCGAAACGGCCCGCTGCGACATAGGCGAGCTCGAGCGCTTCGGTTCCAAGGCGGCGCGTCGAAATCCCCCTGCGCAGGACGCTGTCGAGTTGCTCGATGCTGCGATGGGGATTGTCCGCGAGGTTGTAGGGGAACTCGGATACGATAAGAGATTCGTCGAGGAGTTTGGTATTCGATACCCGGATCGGATTGCCATTCAGAAAGGCCCCCGTTCCTTTTTCTGCGACGAATAACTCGTTGGTCAAAGGCTGGTAGATGATCCCGGCGACGAGGCCGTTGTCTTTATAGGCGGCGATGCTGATCGAAAACTCGGGGATCTGATGTGCGAAATTGACGGTGCCGTCCAATGGATCGATAATCCACAATACCGAGGAAGAGAGGTCTCCCGCCTGGCCGCTTTCTTCGGCGAGAAATCGAGAGGAGGGATGGTGGGACTTGAGGAAATCGATGATCGATTTTTCAGAGAGGTAATCATACTCTGTGACGAGGTTGTGCTTGCCTTCTTTCGATTGAATCGAAAGATGGCTGCCATATCCTTTGCGAAGCAGGTTGCCGGCCTGCAGGGCTGCGTCGATGCCGATCAGGGTCAGCTTATGAAAGGACTCATTTGGCTTCATTGTGTTTCAATCTCCAGAGTTGCCATTGTTCCCAGCCCCAATCCCAGAGCATTAATGGGCCGATAAACCAAAAAAACGCGTAGGCCGCGTCTAAGAGCGGCATCGCCGCCATGTCGAATAGAGCCCATTGTCCGGCATACGGAGCTCTTCTGTCAAAAAGAAAAAGAAGCGCCATTTGCAAGGGCATGAGGACAGAAGAAATCAAAGCTGTATACACGCAAAGGAGCAGGGGTTTGTCCTGAAAAAACCAAATCCTGAGCCGATGGAGCAGTGCGGTTGCAAGCAGAAAGTTCAACGCGTAAGTTCCAAAGGGGCCGGCGCTGAGCAGATCCATCCAGAGTCCGCAAAGAGATGCGATCCAAAGGGCTTTATGGTAGGAAGCGCAAAGGCATGTGAGAGCCAAAAAAGGGGCATACGCTGAAAATGCGACCGCCGGAAACAAGGCGCTTTGCATCATCGCCATCGAAGAGGCCAGAGCGAAGCCGAGCCAGAGAGGGCTTTTTTTCATCGTTATGAAAGAGAGGGTTGTTTTGCATCGAGCCTATGGAGAGCATCTTTGAGAATCGATCCATGCTCCTGGAGCAGTCGATGCCATTTCCAAGACGAATCGATCAGTGTAGATAGGTCGGAGGATTTAGGGCTCCAGTTAAAAATCTGCTTGGCTTTTTCCACAGAAGCGACGAGATAAGCCGGATCTCCTTGCCGCCTCGGTTCGATCCTTACGGGCAAGGGCTTGTTGCAGTATTTCTGAACGGCATCGACGATTTGCAGAACCGAGTGTCCGGTTCCCGTTCCCAGGTTTACGGCAATGCTCTTTTGCTTGGCGAGCAGATATTGAAGGGCGAGCACGTGGGCGTCGGCCAGATCCTGGACGTGGATGTAATCCCTGACTGCGCTGCCGTCCGCGGTCGGAAAATCGGTGCCATAGACGAAAATTTCATCTTTGATCCCCAGCGCCGTTTGAATGATCGACGGGATCAAATGGGTTTCGGGGAGATGGTCTTCTCCAATCTGCATGTCTAGATCTGCGCCTGCGGCATTGAAGTAGCGCAGCTTAACCGAGCGGAGGCCGTAAGCGCTTTCAAAATCATCCAGCATCTGCTCGATGATCAGTTTCGTGCGGCCATATGGATTGATCGGCGCTTGGGGGTGCTCTTCATTCAGCGGGGTAAAGCGGGGATTGCCATACGTCGCGCATGTGCTGGAAAACACGAGGTTGAACACGCCGTGCGAGCGCATGGATTCGAGGAGATTCAGCGTGCTGCCGACGTTGTTGCGGTAATATTTCGCAGGATCGAGCATCGATTCGATAGCGATCGCGTTTGCTGCAAAATGCAGGACAGCTTTCGGCTTATAAAAGGAAAGAGCCTGGTCGAGTTTGGCTCGATCGTTGAGGTCGGCTTCCACCAAAGGCCCCCACTTCACCGCATAGGCATGTCCTGTCGAAAGGTTGTCGTACGCGACGGGGAAAAATCCATGTTTTGCAAGAGCTTTGCATGCGTGGCTGCCGATATAGCCGGCGCCTCCGGTTACGAGAATCGGCTCTTGCATAGATGGGACTCCTCAAATAGGGTGGTTAAAACATACCGTGTATCATAAAAATTATTAGAAAAAAAGCGGGGAAATGAGCGATTCAATCGATTCCCCTCGATCGGGCAGGCGTAAAAGTTCTTTTTTCATTTTCGACAAGGTCTCTTCGAGCAGTATTTTGACATGCGGCGCTCCTAAAACGGCTACAGCGGAGGCGCTCGAAGGAGCTGTATCTTCGAGGTCGTCTCGCAATTGATAGGCAAGCCCTAAGGATAATCCGATCGAGCGCAGTTGTTTGAGAAATTCAGCTCGATTCGCAAGGATTGCTCCGAATTCCAAACAGCAGCTCAAGAGATCTCCGGTCTTTTTTTGGTGCATCGAAATCAGCGCATCCAAAGAAAGCTGCGACTCTCCCGAGAGAATATCGATTGCCTGTCCTTCTGCCATTCCATCTTTGCCTGATCGGGCGGAAAGGTAGCGGATGAGTTGTATTTTCATTTCGTCGGGCAATCGAGGCGCATTCGCGAGGGTTTCAAAAGAGAGCGTTTGCAAGGCATCTCCTGCGAGAAGCGCTAATCCTTCCGAAAATTCCCGATGGACGGCCTTTCTTCCGCGGCGCCAATCATCGTCATCCATGCATGGAAGGTCGTCGTGGATGAGCGAATAGGCGTGGATCATTTCGATCGCGCAGGCAGGGGGAATCGCCAAGTGAAAAGCATCCGGTCCGCCGTTCGAAAGCCCTGTAAAGGAAGCGAGAGCGAGAAGAGGGCGTAGGCGTTTGCCGGGGCCGAGCAGCGCATAGCGCATCGCTTCGAATAGGGGAGCGGAAGGATTGAACGTCGAACGGATCGATTCGTCCAGATACCGCTCGATCGGTGCCAAGAAGAGATCTTTTTCGAATTTCATGGAGATCGTATCAAGTCGGGCTGTCCGATTGCGATATAGTCGAACCCTTTTTTTTTCATCTCTTTCGGCTTGTATTGATTTCTTCCATCGAAAAATGCGGAGCCTTTCATTTCAGCCAGAATCGGGTTGAAGTTTACCAGGCGGAACTGTTTCCACTCCGTCAAGAGCGCGATGGCATCGGAGCCGTTTGCGGCTTCGAACTCGCTGCTGCACCAAGAGATGTTTGGGCGATTGCCCAAGAGTTTTTTAGCGTTTGGGATGGCGACGGGGTCATAGAGGCGCAAAACGGCGCCTTGCGCGAGCAAATCTTCGATAAAAATCAGCGAGGGGGCTTCTCTCATATCGTCGGTGTCCGGTTTAAAGGAGAGTCCCCAGATCGCGATCGTTTTTCCTTTGACCCCGCCTCTTGAGGAGAAATAGCGCGCGACTTTTTGTCCGAGGAGTTTTTTCTGTTTGACATTGACTTGTTCGACCGCTTCGAGCAAGAGAGGGGCGCAGCCGATTTCTTTCGCCTTGAAAATGAGCGCGCGGACATCTTTGGGAAAGCAAGATCCCCCATATCCCACGCCGGGATATAAAAAGCTGTAGCCGATTCTCGAGTCCGATCCAATTCCTTTTCTCACTTCGTTTACATTGGCTCCGACTTTTTTACAGATGCTTGCAATTTCGTTCATGAAGGAAATCCGCGTGGCTAGCATCGCGTTCGCAGCGTATTTCGTCATCTCGGCGGAGACGGTATCCATTCGGATGATCCGATCGTGGGAGACGACGAAAGGAGAGTAGATTTTTTTGAGAATTCTCGCCGATTCGATCCGGTCGGCTCCGATGACGATCCGATCCGGCTTGAGACAATCCTGAACCGCAGCGCCTTCTTTGAGGAACTCCGGATTCGATACCACGTCGAAGGGAATCGCAACTCCTCTTTTAATCAGGGCTTCCTTGATAAGGCTTCTGACTTCAGCCGCTGTTCCCACAGGCACGGTCGATTTATTCACCACGATCCTCGGCGAAGCCATCAGCTCTCCGATCCTGCGCGCAGCGGCTCTCACATAGCTCAAATCGCAGGAACCGTCGGCGCTCGAAGGAGTGGGAACTGCGATAAAGCAAACTTTTCCGAATGCGATAGCCTCTGCATAATCATCCGTGAAGAAAAGTCGCCCTTGCGCTAAGTTTCGTTTGACGAGTTCTTCAAGTCCCGGTTCGAAGATAGGGATTTCCCCTTTTTTTAATCGCTCTATCTTTTCGCGGTCGATGTCGAGGCATGCGACGCGATGCCCCATCTCCGCAAAACAGGCGCCAGTGACTAGCCCTACGTATCCGGTTCCGATCATTGCGATTTGCATTTAAACTCCTAATGTCAAGCGAGCAAAGCTGTGCTGTCGATTCGGCAGCGCCATTTTAAAAGAGAAAGGATTTATCCAGCTCTGATTTTTTTTTTCATAGAGGGGCAAACTCGTCCCAAAAGCCACCGTATCAAATGAGTCGATTTTTCGACTTCAGAAATAATCAGAAACGGGAGACCTTTTGCGTAACCAAGGGGCATAGGTTGTTTTTCTAGAAATATGTTTTTCTGCGCGGCGGCCGAAGGATCGAAAGCAATTATGGGGATAGACTCTTGGGATGCAAACAGGAATTGTCCTGCATGTGTTTGAGGGGAAAAATTGAACTATTTTTCAGATTCATTCGCTAGGCAAATAAGAAATGGCTCGCTTGTTATGGCTTTGCCGCCTTAGCGCTATCCCATTTCTTATTTGCCTAGCAGAGGACTAAATTTTTGCCTTTGCTTTGTCGATGGAATTCTTATCAAGGGCGGGATCTTTTTGTCCAGCTTGGTGCATTGAGTCATTAAGGGGTAAATCTTGGAGCAGGTTGAAATAAAAAACTCCTGCGATGACGTAGCCAACAGTTTCAGCGATGTTGCGAACCCACTCCGCCGAACAGCTTGTGAGATAGTTAGCTTTGCTTATCCAGCAAAGAAAGCCATCTGTTGAAGGGTCTGAGCAATACGTCTCCTTGGAATCAATTGCCGTCAAACAAGAGCTCAAAAGGCGTTTTTTTATGAGTTCGGATACCACCCAAGTTAGTCCGATTGCGGCGATTATTTTTATCCGGGTCTCGATTTCGCTGATTTTATTTTTTTGGGAACGAAAATCGCGGCATTTTGATTCGAATTTTGACTGACATTAATTGATTTCAGTGAAAGCCTTCAAAATTAAACGCTGAGAAAGTCTATCGCATTCATTCGATCCTGTCAAAGATTTAGCATTCCGTGTAAAAGAACGGATCTCATCCCCTCTGAAGAATTCTATTCAAATGAGCCGATTTTTCGACTTCAGAAATCACGCGAAATGCTTGGGCATGCCTCTTTTGAAATGAACCTCGGTTGGGCATGAATTTGAGAAAATGACGAGCTAGGCAAAACAAGAAAAGGCATGGCGTTAATGCGATAACGCCATGAGAAGAGATCCGTTCTTATTTGCCTGGAGGAGACGAAACTTTTGTTTTTGGTTTTTCAATCGAGTCTGGAATGTGTTTGAAGTAGCCGTGCATAGCAAGCTCTTCTCGTCGGGCTTGGAATTTTCCGGAATTGAGGATTAAGTCTTTTGACTTGACTAAACAAGCGATGGTTATGGCAAGCGAACCGACGCTGCTGAACGCCCAATCTACCGGGCAGAGCAAACCGTACAGAATTTTATTCCCTACACAAGGGACTTCGGATGTGGCGTTTTGATTGCAATATTGATTCATTCTATCGGTTGTTTGTAAACAATCGGCGTGATTCATTCTTCGTATGCATTCCAAAACCGCCCAGGTTATTCCGATTAAAGCGAATGTTTTGATTGTGGAGAGAGAGTTGTTGTTTTTTTTTATGTTTTGTTCGGAAATTGCGGGGCTTTTACTTAAATGCTGAATGTTAGAGATTGAAGTCATTAAAGTGTCCTTTATCATGTTAATAGGAGTTGTCCTGCTTTGATATAGCCAGCGGTCATAGCGCCACAGGTAGCGACAACTTTGGCAAAAATGGCATTGCAAACAAAATCGTTTTCGAAAACATCTGCGCAACAATTTCTGGCTTTGAATTCAACATAAGATTCTGCGCATGCGGGATTTAATAAATAATGTGTAATTCCGAAAGTTCCAATTGCTTTTGCTGTGCCATCTCCCGGGAAAAGTCCTGGATAGAAGTTTTTAACGAGAATTGCTCCAGATGTGATGTATGCAGCGACTTCTGCTCCACAAGCTGCGGCCATTTGTAGACCTGTAACTGTGCAGATTTTTTGATAAGCTATTTTAGATTCAGCAACCATATCCGGATTTGTTATTTTGTCAAATAATTCTGGTATTTGACAATGTTTTGCATAATTATTCGTAGCTGCTTCGCAAGCAGGATGTAAGATTCGTCCTATGATCGCAGAGCTAGCAGCAGCTCCAACTGTAATTACCGAATTACAACCGACTAGAAGTACTTCAGTTGCTATATTTTCTATTTTTTCAATCACTTGAGAAATACCTGTTGCTTGAGCAATTGGTGTCGCGATCGCAACTATAGAGTTTCCTATGATTTGTCCTGTTTTTTGAAGAGCTGTTCCTGTGCCGGTTAAAATGGCAGCTCCTACATTTTTTGTCGCGCCCCAAATATTTCCTCCAAATTCATTGATGCTAAATGCATTTGTGTTTGGTATCAGTGTTGAGATTACAATAATTTTGATTGCATTAGTTAATGGATTGTTGAAGGCGGCTGGATTAAAATTTGTTGTTGGATTTAAACTGCTCGAAGCGCTCATAGAAAGTTCCTTTAAATTAACGAAATGTTAAGAATCTGTTTTTTTTTGTTTTTTCACAAGCCTTAAAGATTATTTAAAGACGGGAGATCTTGTGTCAAATGTTGAATAGCGAGCGCTGTGGGGGATAAAAAAATAATGAATTTAGAGACCGATCGATTTTTACGATAAGATTTGCTTGAGCAAGCCTTCTTCTAAAAGATAGCGCCGATCGCATAAGGCGGCCAGCGAGGGATCATGCGTGGCTATAACTAGGCTTTTCCCTTTTTGCCGCACGCAGTGAAAGAGCAGTTCTTTGATTTTTTCTGCATTCGCCTTGTCCAGATTGCCGGAGGGTTCGTCTGCGAAAATGATCGAGGGATCTAAAAAAAGAGCTCTTGCGAGAGCGACTCTTTGGCGCTCTCCTCCGGAGAGAAGTTTCGCGGGATGGGCCGCGCGGTCGGCTACGCCTACATCCGACAAGGCGCAAAGAGCCCGATCTCTGATCTGCGAAGAGGTCGAACCCAGCGAATTGCTGATCAAAAACGGCATTAGAACGTTTTCAAGAGCAGTAAAATCTTCCAAGAGATTGAAAGATTGAAAAATAAACCCGATGTGTCGTCTTCGAATCTCGCAGACGTTTCTAAATGACGCGAGAGCGCCTTTGATTCGAACTTGGCCCTTATCGGGTTTTTCGAGGGTTCCCAATAGGTGGAGCAGGGTAGTTTTCCCTTCGCCCGATCTGCCGCAAATCGCAATCGATTCTCCGCTATGCACTGTGAGAGACACGTTTTTAATGACGTCGATCGACTTGGGATCGAAATACGATTTTTGCAGGTTTTCAGCTTCGAGTACGATCATGCATCCCTCAGGGCTGTCGCGATGTGAATCCGCATCGCCCGCAGAGCGGGAATCAATCCGGCTCCCAAGGAGAGAAGCGGGGTGGCTATGAGGACGAAAAGAAGAGCTTCTCTGCTCAGCTCATTTGGCAGAGCATGTCCGAAAAAAGCGGGTTGAAATGCAGCGTGGCCTTGGCAGGCGCTTAAAATGGCTACGATAGAATCCAGATGGTGCAGCGTCAAGATCGCAGCTCCGACTCCGATCAGAGAGCTGAGAAGGCCCGTGGCAAATCCGCAAAATCCGAAGATCGCCGCGATGCTTTTCCAGGAAGCTCCCATCGCTTGGAGAATCGCGATCTCGCGCCGCTTGTCGTTGACGAGCAGAACCAGCAGGGAAATGATATTGCAGCAAGCCACCAGCAGGATGAGCACGGCGATGAAAAGAAAGAGGGTTCTATCGCTGCGGAATTGAAGGAAGAGCTCTTTGGAAAATTCGTAATCTTTATAAGTGGCGACTTTCCAAAAAGAGGAGAGATTTGCGTCTTTGAGAGAGCTCTCGATCCGCTCTTTCAAATTCTGAGCGTCTTTGCCGCTTTGATCCCAGACGAATACGCCATTTGCAGGGGTTCCGTCCGGAGAAAAAATTTGAGAAGAGGAGTGGATCGTTCGCGTGACTTCCTGCGGAACGATCAAGCAGCGCCCGCCAACCGAAAAAAGACCGGGGTCGTAAAAACCGGCGATTTGGATCGCAATTTTGTGTTCCTGAGCGGATAGGGATCCTTGCGCTGCAAAATGAAGGGTTCCTTTGTCCCCGAGCCGCAGGCCTAGATCTCTATAGGATTTCGGTAGAAGAGCGGGTTGAGCCGAGTCATATTTTGGAAGGCGGCAGGTGCCTGCGAGATCGATCGCCCAAGGCAGCGGCTCGAGGGGAAGGTTTTCAAAATGGATTTGTTTCGAATACTTCTCGATCGCGGCGAGGCGGTCGGGATCGGATCCGAACGTTTTGGCAAGGGCGTCGAAGTCCTCTTGGGTCGGGGGAAGCAGAAGAGAAGAAAACTGCGGGTTTTGATCGGTTAGGGAGAGGAGATAGGACATCTGCGATAGGGTCGAGCCGTTGTTGGATCGGACGAGAGGTAGTCTAAGAAGAGCTCCGCTGATTTCATAGTCTTGATGCAGGACTCCCTCTTTTTCGAGCGCGGATAGAAGGCCTTTGACCGGATCGCTCACGCGCCCATCGGCGGATAGATCGGGATGCGGCCAGAAAGGGGGGATTTCCGCATCGAGGGAAGGGGAGTACGGATCGGTTGCAAGCGCGCGCGCTTTTTCTCCGATCGTCTTGAGGGTATAATTCGAAGAGGCGGCCAACGAGTCGATTCGGTAATAGTAGGATCGATAGTAATCATCAGTCGGGGTGATTCTAACAGGCGCATGCAATGAGGTGAGCTTGTTCAGCCAATTCCTCTCGATACCCGCGGTGACGGACAAAAAAACCAGAACGAGCCAAACGACTACAGAAATGACTGCGACCGAAAGAAGCGAAATCAGAGCTGTAGAAAGAGATTTTTTTCTGGGAATGAGATAACGGAGGGCTATCTTTAATTCAAACACAACACCTCCGTTGTATATCTAGATCATCGAAAGAGAGCAGGGCGACGAATGCTTATTTCGCTTCTTTAAAGACGACGTGTCGGCGGAGCGATTTATCGTACTTTTTCAGCTCGATGCGCTCTGTCGTATTGCGCTTGTTTTTTACAGTCCAGTAGCATTCATCCGATTCGGTGCTTTTCATTTTGATGTTTTCTCGAGCGCCTTTCGCCATGTCGAAACCCAATGTGAAATTTAAGGAAGGATTATAGCGGCGTTCCCTCTTTTTTTCAACCGCTGATTTTTTAATAAAAAATTATGAACCCGGATGGGACTGAGTTATGAGTTCTCGATCCAAAAGGGAAGCCTGGCGACCGCGTCCAAATCCATCGGATCCGGTCCTTTTTGCTGGAGGCGGTGATGGGCAAGCCCTGCGATCATCGCGGCATTATCGAGGGAGAGGCCGGGCGGAGGCCAGAAAATGGGAGTGTTGGGGAATCCGGCCCGAAACAATTCCCTCAGGCGGCGATTATTCGAAACGCCTCCCCCGAGGAGAATGGATCTGTAGGATCCTGTGTCAAAGGCTAAAGAAGCTTTTTGAAGCAAAGAGCCGAAAGCCGTTTCCTGAAAACTCGCCGCTATGTGGGGAAATTCGGCGCTGTTTCCCTCTATTTTTTGCAAGGCGTTGGCGACGGCGGTTTTGAGGCCGCTGAATGAGAAGGCCAAGGGGGATTTTTTTACTTGAGGGAGAGTGAATGGATATTTTTTAGAATCTCCGACAGCGGCGAGGCTTTCCACGTGCGGGCCTCCTGGATAAGGCAATCCCAATTGGGATGCGACTTTATCGAACGCTTCGCCGATGGCGTCGTCGACTGTCGTGCTTAAAAGTTCATAGCTGCCGATGTTCGAAACCTTGAGCATCAAGGTGTGTCCGCCCGACAACACAAATCCAAGGGCTGGAAAAGGCGGCTCCGCATCCATCATGGAGGCGTAGAGGTGGGCTTCGACGTGGTTGATGCCGATCAACGGCTTGTTCCAGGCGATGGCGAGGCCTTTTGCCGCTTGCAGGCCGATCAATAAAGCTCCGATCAGTCCAGGGCCTCTTGCGACTGCAATCGCATCGATCTCCAGAAAAGAAACGCCAGCCTCTTTGCAAGCAGAAGCTATGACGGGGATGATGGCGTCGATGTGGCGGCGGCAGGCGAGCTCGGGGAAGACTCCTCCGTAGAGAGCATGTAGATTTGCCGATGACGCAATCGATTGTCCCAAGATGGTTTTTCCATCCCGTACGATGGCGGCTGCGGTTTCGTCGCAGGTGCTTTCGATGCCTAAAATTATCATAGAGAGCAAACTGCCATTTTGATCCGCATCAAAGGTTGAAATCTTTTGTTAAAAAAGAGGCCGTTTTGCTGCGGCCTCCATGAAAAATCGCTTAGTTTCTGAATCCAGGAATCGACTGCAAGTAATTCATCTGCCATGCGGCGCCCATTGCGATTGCACCGGCTGCTAAAGCGGTCAAGGTTCTGGCTTTTGTAAACCAGGAGCTTGTTTGAGATTGTCGATCGACGACAGGTGAGGACTCTTGATGCGCATCTGCAGCATCGGGTTCCAGTCCGACTCTCGGACCTTCTTGCACGCCTTCGGCTTCGATCCGGTTCAATAATTCTAAAAGCCCATAGACCTCTTCTTCGCGCAAATCTCGAGGTTGCGCAACTGTTTCTTCTCGGGCGGGAAGCGTTTCGCCGATCGAAGTTTCTCGATTAGGAGAAGCGAGAACAGGCGTAGACGGGAGCTGAGGTTGGTCCGGGGCCGCAGGTTCTTCCGCTCGGATCGCTAGAGGAGGGATTATAGCGGCATCTTCTCTAACGATCGGAAGAGGTGCGGATCTTTCCAGCTCCCTGGAGGGGATGTTGTGGAAGATGTACGTAGGTTGCCGTGGTTTGCAGCAATAATTGGCTAGATCGATTGCGCGATTGGCGATAAAAATCCCACAGTTTTTCAACTGTTCAACGGCTAATAACAGCAGAGGGACGACTTGCACGACTTTGCAGATCAAGCCACCCAGAGAGGTATTTTGCCACTCATCCAGTCGGCGATGTGTGTAAGCAAAATGTTGAAAGCGCCCTTGAGAAACCGAGGTCGGTAGGGTTGTCGGCTGCTGGCCTGTGATTGCGTTTGTCATAGGAATCTTCTCCTCGAATATTGGTTGAAAAATCGGTGGAAATTATACAGCTAAGAACGAATAAAAGGAACTCGAACCTATCTCAGCAATTTTTTGAGTCGGTTTTCGGGGTTAAAGAGCTTGTGCCGGCGATAAAACCGGTGGTCCAGGCATTTTGGAAATTAAAACCGCCGGTGATGCCGTCGATGTCGAGGACTTCTCCTGCAAAGAAAAGCCCTGGGCAAACCTTGCTTTCCATCGTTTTAAAATAAATTTCGGAAAGAACCACACCGCCGCAGGTGACAAACTCTTCTTTATGGAGGGCTTTTCCGTCGATTGCATAGAGATCCCGATGGATCCGCGAAGCTAAGATCTTTAAATCTTTATTTGAGATGTTTCGGTAGGGTAGGTTGGCCAGAGATCCCGCGAGCGATTTCCAAAGATTTCTTGGCAGATCGAAAGAATTGTCCGATCCGAGGAGCTTGTTGGGCGTGATTTCTTTGGCTGAAATGAGAGATTCGGTCGATCGGCTGCTGTTCGAAGCTGGATGCCAATCGACGATGAGTTCTTTTTTGTAGTCGGATTCAAATAAATGGCGCGCATTCCAGGCGGATAGTTTCAGTGCACAGGGACCGCTGAATCCGAAATGAGTGATTAGTAGAGGGCCTCTTTGCGAAAAAGGGAAGCCCGGGATCGCAAGTTTGGCATCCTGAACCGACGATCCGCTTAAATGCCCTAAAGAAAAATCGGGGATATTCAAAGTGAATAAAGAGGGGACGGGAGGGGAAATTCGATGGCCCAGCTTGTGCGACCAAGCATGGCCTTGGCGCGAGCTTCCCGTGGCGATCAAAAACTTGCGGCAGCGCAGAGTTTGACCGTCCGCAAAAAAGAGTTTGAAGCAATCGCTCTCTTTTTCCAGGTCGAGAATCGATTGGTTGAGGCGTATTTCGATTTCGAGCCGTTTGGCTTCGTCGAGTAAACAATCGAAGATGGTTTGAGAGGAATCCGTCGTCGGAAACATGCGCCCATCGCGTTCGGTTTTCAAGGGCACGCCTCTGGATTGAAACCAGTCGATCATATCGCGAGGTTGAAAGCGATGGAAAGCGCCGATGAGTTCTTTATGGCCGCGGGGATAGCAGGAAGCTAATTTCGCGGGATCGAAGTTCGCATGGGTCGCGTTGCACCGACCTCCTCCGGACACGAGGATTTTGGCCAAGGGAGATCGCGTTTTTTCGAGGACGATCACGGAAGCCTGGGGAAACCGGGTTTTAGCCGAGATCGCAGCGAAAATACCGGCAGGACCTGCGCCGGCGACGATTAAATCGGGGATAGATTCCAAATAGGCCTTTTCAAGCAAATTTTCGGCTTAAGTTTATCAGATATGTGGATTTAGGTCTCTTAAGAGAGCGTCTTCTTTTCAAATCAGTTTTTGAGAAGAAAAACGGTCTAAAATCCAGAGGGATGGGTTTCGAGGCGTTCCAATTCGGCTCGCAGGCCATGGAGATGAAACGGAGGCTTGAAGAATTTTCTTTAGGATTTCGCTTTTAGAGACTCCGAAGACATAGATCACGGCGAGGCGGCTTTCGTTGATGCAAGGGAATGTCAGAGTCATGCGCCAACGCTTTGGGATGAGACGTAATTGGCGGCGACCAGGCGATCGAAATCTCCAAAGCAGTTGTATGAGGAAATAGGGATGCCGTATGTCCATCGTCTCCGATTCCCAGCATCACCAGATCGAATAAATGTTCGTCTTAAGCAGAGTCGAATTTTTGTTCGTAAGAAGTGCTTCGCTTTCGATATGGGATTCGGCTTTCATCCTGAATATTTGGCCGGAAGGGATCGGCAAGATGGCAAAGCCGCTTTCCATCGCAGCGCGATAGTTGCTGTCGGGTGAGTCGGCAAAACGGCCCGTTCATCGCTCCAAAAGAGCCATACTTTCGACCAGTCGAACAGATCGATGATGCGGAGGAAATGAAGTTTAAAGACGGGTTGGGGAGTCGATCCTCCCGAAAGAGCTACGGAAAATTTCCCCTTTTGTTCGATCGCTGCTCAGCGCATTCGATCCAATGCTCTGGCCGCGAACTGAATCGCTGTCATCCAAATCGCCTAAGATCGCCAGATTGCGCCGTTCATCGTATCGCTTCAGCATAGATCGTTTGATCAAAGGCTTTGATTCGGCGAAGAGTCTCGATGAAAAAAAGACTCGTGCCCTTATGGAATACTTCTTGCAACGAGAGATTGTCCTCTCGCGGTTTTTCCCAACACGAACTGATAGGGGAGATCGCAGTGCGAAGGCGGTGGAGATCTGAACGGTTACATGATGGGAGATTTCTGTTGATTGCGCCTGAACTGATAATGGGCGCCGTTCTTGAGGTATTCATTTCAGTCGCGATGATATTCCCGGGTCCCAGATTTTCCCAAACGGCGGAATCGACGATCACTTCGAGACCGGAATGGAAATATAGGTGAAGAGAGCTGCTTTTTTTTTCGAACCTCTTTCAGAATGCCAGCCAAGCCGCGAGGAAAGCCAGAAAACGAGGTAGATCGACTGGATTTTCAAATGGCAGAAAAACTCGGTTGTTCGCGCATTGAACGTGATGTGCAGCGTTTTGGCTTCATAGAGATCTTGCAATTTCTTCGGATCTTCAAAAGTCGAGGCGAGCAGTTCTCTCCATCCTTCGAGACGCGCCCAGTTGAGATCGGCGATGTCCGCTGGATTTGTCCTCTTTGACCGAGAGGAGCTCGGAGGCGAAATCGGAGAGGTGATCTGCGGATTCCGAATCGAAAATGACGCGGGTCGCCAATTTGACTAAAGGATTGAACAGAGGATGCTCGCCCGAAGGGGTTTCAGTCCAGAGGAGATAGACCGGCAGATCCGGGACGATATGCGGCAAGATGACATAGGGAACCCTCTCCCAATCAGTTCCGGCGGCGCCGATATCGATATGATCGCAAGCGGTAGAGCTTTCTTGAGAGGAAACGACGACCGAAACCGCGGTTTTGAGATAGTTTTTTTCTGGATCGGCATCGTGGGAGACGAAGAGAACGCGGCAAGGGAATTTGTCCGCGATCGATTGGACAATGCTGCGGACATAATCGGTTCTTTCCGAGAGCCGATTGAATACGATTAAATTGAACAGACAGGCTCTGCGTTTTATCGGCCTTTGCCAATGCAGACCAAATTTTAAGCAGTTCGCTTTCAATTTGACTTGGCGCGACGAGTTGTTGGGTGATAGACATCGATGCCTCTTATAAAATACGCCAGGTTCTACCGTCTTTTGCCATCATCTGATCGGCAGCGGCAGGACCCCAAGTGCCGCAAGGGTAGTTCGGGAAGTGTTCCGCCGGCGTTTTCGCCCAGTAATCCAAAAGAGGCGTCAGAATGTCCCAGGAAGTGCTGACTTCGTCCGATCGGGCGAACAGAGTGCTGTCTCCCAAGATGCAATCCCAGATCAGCCGTTCATACGCCTCGGGAGCGCCTTTTCCAAAATAGGAGCCGTAGCGGAAATCCATTTTGACCGGCTGGATCGGACTGCTCGGTCCGGGAACTTTGCAGTTGATCTTCATCGCAATGCCTTCGTCTGGTTGAATCCGGATCGCCAGGACGTTCGGGTCGTGCTTTCGCCCGCCTATCTGGAAGAGGACGCCGGGAGCGTCTTTGAACATGATGGCGATTTCCGTCGCTCTTTTAGGAAGCCTTTTTCCTGCGCGAAGATAAAAGGGAACTCCGGCCCAGCGCCAATTGTCGATAAAGAGCCGAAGCGCTGCGAATGTTTCGACATTCGAAGAGGGATTTACATTGTTTTCCTGGCGATAGCCGACCGTTTTTTCCCCGTTGATGAATCCAGGCGGCGTATTGGCCTCGCACAGCCTCCTGTTCGAAGTCGGCATGGATTTAAAGGGCGGATCGATTGCAGAACTTTGACTTTTTCATCGTGGATGGCGGAAGCCGTCAGATTGACGGGCGGCTCCATCGCGACCAAGGATAAGAGCTGCATCATGTGGTTTTGGACGATATCGCGCAGCATGCCTTGCTCTTCGAAAAATGCCCCGCGCGTTCCAATTCCGAGTTCTTCGGCGACTGTGATTTGGACGTGATCGATATGCCGATTGTTCCAAAGCGATTCGAAAATGGCATTTGCAAATCGGAAGACAAGGAGGTTTTGAACGGTTTCTTTTCCGAGGTAGTGGTCGATTCGATAGGTTTGGGTTTCGTGCAGATAAGTCTGAATTTTCGATTGGAGGTCGAAAGCCGATGAGGCGTCGTGGCCGAATGGTTTTTCGATAATGACGCGAGACCACTTGTCTTTGACTTTATTTGGATCGTAGATCAGGCCGAATTGACTTAGCTTCTCGACGATGCCGGGGAAATATTTTGGAGGGACGGACAAATAAAATACGCGGTTGCCGCGGGTGCCGAGCCGCGCATCGAGCTGGGCTAAAAATGCGGCTAGGCGCTTATAGCCCTCGTCGGAATCGAATTCGGAGCGATGGTAGAAAATCTGCTGTTGAAATGTTTGCCAGAATAAATCGTCGATCGGCTTGGTTCGGGAAAAAGAATCGATGTCCTTTTTCAGTTCGTCGCGGAACTGTTCGCTCGTTTTTTCGCGGCGCGCAAATCCGACGCAGGCGAAATTGGCCGGCAGGAGACCTTCTCTCCCTAAGTTATAAAGCGCGGGCGCCAATTTGCGCCCGGTCAAATCGCCGGTGGCTCCGAAAATCACCAAAACGCAAGGGTCGATATTGTGCAGCGATCTGCCCGATTCTTCCAGTGGGTTCATGCTGTTTTGTCCAAATAAGCTTGTAAAATGACAGCGGCCGCTGCGCAGTCGACGAGGCCGCCTCGTTGTTTTCGATTCAGATGCATTTCGTCTTTCAAAACCCTTTCGGCCTGCGCGGTAGACAGCCGCTCGTCGACGCATTCGACGGAGGCTTGTGTTTTCGAGGCGAGCAAGGCGGCGAAGCGCTCTGCGAGATCGGCCATTTCTCCTCTCTTGCCATTCATGAGCAAAGGGAGGCCGACGAGGATTTTTTCCAGATTTGGGTTGAAACGAGCCAGCTCCGAGAGGACATTTGCGGCGCTTTCCTCGAGAGTTTTTCCCGCTGAGACAAGCTTAAGGGGAAGGGCGATCGAGCGGTTTTCATCCGAAATGGCCAGCCCGATCCTTTTTTTTCCGTAATCAACGGCTGCGATTCGAGGCATGGCACACAGCTTTGATGAATTCTCGAAACAGCGGATGGGGATCCAGGGGTTTCGATTTGAATTCGGGATGGAATTGCACGCCGAGCATCCAGGGATGGCTGGGGATTTCGGAGATTTCGCAAAGAGATCCCTTGTCGAGGGTCCCGGAAAAGACCATTCCCTTTTCCTCGAAGGCCTTTTTGTAGTCATTGTTGAACTCATAGCGGTGGCGGTGGCGTTCCCGAATGAGCTTCTTCCCATAGGCGAGATAGGCCAAAGACCCCTCTTTCAAATCGCAGGGATAAGATCCTAGGCGCATGGTTCCGCCGAGGTTCTGAATGTTTTTCTGCTCGCTCAGCATCGAGATGACGGGATCGGGCGTATTGACGTTGACCTCGGTCGAATGGGCTTCTTTGAGACCGAGTACGTTTCGCGCGAATTCGACGATCATGACTTGCATCCCGAGGCATAGGCCCAAATAGGGGATGTTTTTAGTGCGGCAATATTGAGCGGTGAGAACTTTTCCCTCCCAGCCCCGTTCTCCGAACCCTCCGGGAACCAAATAGCCGTCGCAGCCTGCGATCGCAGCTTCGACCGAGCCGTTTTCCACGATTCGATCCGATTCAAATCTACAGATTTCGAGGGAGACATTCGATGCGATTGCGCCGTGGTGCAATGCCTCGAACACCGATTTATAGGCGTCCTGATGCTCCATGTATTTTCCGACGATGCCGATGCGAACTTTCTTCTTCGGATTCAAAACGGTTTTGAGCATCGCCTCCCATTTGCGCAGATCGGCGGGCGGCGCATGGAGATCGAGCATGCGGCAGATCATCTCGTCGATTTTCTGGCGATGGATGTCGAGCGGCACTTCGTAAATGCTCTGAGCCACATCTTTTTCATCGATCACCGCTTCGTGGGGGACGTTGCAAAAGAGGGAGATCTTGGCCTTGATATCTTCGGATAAAGCGTTTTCGCATCGGCACAGGATCATATCGGGAACGATGCCGATTTCCCTCAGCATTTGAACCGAGTGCTGGGTCGGCTTGGTCTTTACCTCTCCCGCGGCTTTTAACAGGGGGACATAGGTGAGGTGGATGTTGATGCAATCTTTCGGGCGCTCATAGCGAAACTGCCGGATCGCTTCCAAAAACGGCTGGGATTCGATATCTCCTACAGTGCCGCCCACTTCGATGAGGACGACTTGAGTCTCTTTTTCCTGATTTGCGCACGCGAGGATTCTCGATTTGATCTCATCCGTAACATGGGGGATGACCTGAACCGTTTTCCCCAAGTAGTCGCCCCGGCGTTCGCGCTTGATGACGGTATCGTAGATCTGCCCTGAAGTGGCGTTCGACAGGCGAGAAAGCGGGGAATTGGTAAAGCGGTAATAATGCCCGAGATCGAGATCCGTCTCGCCGCCGTCGTCCGTGACATACACCTCGCCGTGCTGGAAAGGGTTCATCGTCCCCGGGTCGACGTTCAAATAGGGATCGAATTTCAGCATCGAGATTTTCAGGCCTCGCGATTCCAAAATATGTCCGATCGCGGCCGATGTGAGTCCTTTGCCCAGGGAGGAAACGACTCCGCCCGTTATAAAGATATATTTCATTGACATAGCAATAATTTCTTCAGTTTCTCAAGATCCTTAGGGGTATCGACTCCCAGCGCTTCGTCCTCTACGAGAGCGACTCGGATCCGGTAGCCCAATTCCAGAAACTTCAATTGTTCCAGATCTTCGGATCGTTGTAAATCTGTATCGCACAAAGATCCGATTTTTAAAAGAAAAGACGGCCTATATGCGTATAGGCCAATATGTTGGAATCCACGGGGGATTTCTAATTTTTTGTTGCTATAGGGGATCGGCGATCTGCTGAAATACAGGGCGTAACCCTTGCCGTCCATGACGCATTTGACCACATGGGGGGACTCAAAATCCTCCCTGCTTCGGATTGCGCAAACAGCCGTTCCGACATCGGCCAAGGGATCGTCCAATAAAGAGGCGAGCGCATCGAGGGTTTCCGGCGATGTGCAAGGGTGATCCCCTTGCAGATTGACGATTGCGGACGCCTGCTGCAAGCGAGGTTCATTCCGGATCGCTTCGGAGAGGCGCTCGGTTCCGTTTTTGCATTCCGAAGAAGTGAAAATCACATTCCCTCCAAATGATTTGGCATGGGATGCGATCCGTTCGTCGTCGGTTGCGATATACAACTCGTCGATCTTTCGAGACTTCAGTGCGCATTCATGGGTTCTTTGCAGCACGGTTTTCCCGCCGGCTTCCGCAAGCAGCTTTCCCAAAAAACGGGAGCTGTTGAATCTCGCCGGAATGATGCAGACGATCATCGAACAACCTCTGAGCCGAAGCGAAAACTCAGATTTAACGGTTCAGGAGCAGTCGAAAAAGAATGCCCGATCGCTTCTTGTCCCCCTTCATTTAAAGGGCGTTCGCAGAGGCTGCACAGGGCTTGAGAAGGAGGATATTTTTTGAACACCGCTTCTGTGGAGCGTTCCAGGCGGTCGAGAGAAAATATAGATGGAGAGCGTTGGATTTTGTTCCCGGGGTTCTCTCCAGTCCAACACACGAGTGAATCGCACTTCGGACAAGTGATGGCTATGGTCAAGTGCTCCTGCAAGCAGGAGGGATGGAATGAATGCCTTATAGAATCACACGACATATAGCTGCCTTAAGCTGTAAATTTCCCTTAGATGATCGCAAACATTTGATTAATCGGCAATTCGCTCCGATTGCGCGAGGCTTCGAAATGGCTCGACGCGAATCTTAACGTTTTTTCGATCAGTCGCATGTGTCGAATTCGGCGCAGAGCACCCCTCTGAATCGCTCTTGATAAAAAAGGATGCCCCGAGGAAAAAGCTTGAAATTCGAGCCGTAATCTGAGATCTGAGATAAGTGAACCCCAAAGAGTTCGTATGCTAAGCGTCCTGCAAGAACAGCGGCAATCCTATCTTCCGAAAACGCCTGAGATTCTAGCCGATCTGCAAGGAGCTTCGTTTCGAGATATCTCCGTCGACGCCTCTATTTCCGCTTCGATGAAATCACTGTTTCCTCATACTCACAACTTTAAGGCTCATATCCTGGAGAAAAAACCCGGGTTGCCTAAAGCGAGGCTGTCGGCAGGGGTGTTGTTTTCCGGAGGTCCGGCTCCCGGCGGCCACAATGTGATCGCGGGGTTGTGGGATGCTTTAAAAGAGATCGACCCGAAAAGTCGATTGATCGGATTCATCGATGGACCTTGTGGATTGGTGGAAAACCGACATAAGAATCTGACAAAAGACCTCGTCGATCTCTACCGCAATCAAGGCGGGTTCGATCTGATCGGCTCGGTGCGCAGCAAGATCGAAGACAAAAAGGGATGCTCCAGCCTCGAGGCGATTGCCAGGACTGTAAAGGAAAACAATCTCGATGCGATTGTCATCATCGGCGGCGACGGGTCCAACACCCTGGCCGCGGTGCTCGCCGAGTATTTTCTCGAGCATCGAGTCGGTTGCAGAGTGATCGGAGTGCCCAAAACCATCGATGGGGATCTGCGCAGCGAAGACATCGAGATTTCATTCGGATTCGACACCGCGTGCAAAATCTATTCCGAGCTCATCGGAAATATCGGAAAGGACGCCTTGTCTGCAAAGCGCTATTACCATTTTATCCGCCTGATGGGAAGAACGGCTTCCCATATCGCCCTTGAGTGCGCATTGGCTTGCCAACCCAATCTCGCCCTAATCGGCGAGGAAAAGCAAACTCTGGAATCGATCGTCCATTCGATTGTCAATTTGGTGATCCGGCGCAAAGAAGAGGGAAAAGACTACGGGGTGATTCTAATTCCCGAGGGGCTCATCGAATTTCTTCCCGAGTTCAACCTGCTCATATCGGCCATCAATCGCCTTTTGGCTAAAAACATGAACCCCTATGAGGCCGTCGCTCATCTCGACCCGGAGGCTTCCGCGATTTTTTCGTCTCTGCCCAAGAGATTTCAGGAGCAGCTTCTGCTCGAGCGCGATCCCAACGGCAACGTTCACGTCTCCCAAATCGAAACCGAGCAGCTCATCTTGGATCTGGTCAAAACGGAATTGAAGAAAAAGGGCTTTGGATTCAATCCGCTTCACCATTTCTTTGGATATGAAGGGAGATCTGCGGCGCCATCCAATTTCGACGCCAATTACTGCTATTCGCTCGGAAGGCTGGCCGCCCTGGCTGTCAAAGAACGGCTCACAGGGGTGACTCTTGCGATCAAGCACCTCAAAAAATCGGTCGAGCATTGGCAGCCCAAGGCGATTCCGATCGTGCAGCTCATGCATCTCGAGACTCGCTTGAATGAGGAAAAACCGGTGATCCGCAAAGCGCTCGTCGACCTCAATGGGAAGGCGTTCCGCCATTTTGCTTTAGAGAGGAAGAAGTGGGCTCTTGAAGATTCCTATCGATCGAATGGGCCGATTCAGTTTTTCGGATCTTCGGAACTCACCGATTCGATTCCCGTTTCCCTTTCATTGAGCTGACCGGCCGCCTGAGGCAGCAGATTGATCGTTTTCCAGGCGCCCTGTCTAAATCTCAGCCCATAGATCGCCGCGACCACAGCGCTGTAAATCAAGGCTAAAAACCAGGCGTCCTCGACGGGGCGGTTCGCTTGCACGATGAAGAAATACAACGGGGCGAGCAGCCCGACCCAAACCGAGATTCCTCCCGCCGCAAGGAGAAACAAGGTGTCGCCCGCTGCGACCAAAATGCCGGAAAAGACCCACCTTATGCCCTCGAAGAAGAAATAAGCGATCGCAAATCCGAGGCAAATTCTAATCGATTCATGGATCGAGGCGGAGCCGAGCGCCGAGGGATCGAAATGTTCGAAGAAAAGCAGGTTCAGCAAAGTCTTTAAATCGATGAGAAAAATCCCCGATACGGCGATGCAAAATCCGATCTGCAAGATGAAACCCGAGCGAAGAATCCGGTTGATCCTGTCATAGCGGCGGCTTCCGATGCAATTTCCCGCAATCGCCGCGATCGCGCGGCTTAAGCCGTCGAAGAAAAACGAAATCAGGATCAGGATGCTCTGGCAAACGCTCGAAATCGTAATGTGCGTTTTGCTCATCGAAGTCATCATCCAGTAGAAAATCGCCCAGCCAAACACCTCTAGCCCATAAAAAATCCCCTGGGGAAGACCGACCTTGCAGCATTTAAACATTTCGGAAGCGCAGATTTTCCAGCGCCCAGTTCCGAACTGAACCCTATATTCTTTTTTCCAGAACAAAACGGCCAGAACGGCTGTTTGAAAAACGTTTCCGAGGCAAGTGGCGATCGCAGCTCCCGTGACGCCCATTTCCGGGACGTAAGGATCGATTCCAAAGATCAAAATTCGATCCAAAATGATGTTGATTCCGTTGGCGATCAAAGCGATCGCGATCAGGATTTTCGTTTTGCCGCGCCCGATGAAAAACCCCGAGAATGCAGTCATCAATGCATAGCTCGGCCCGAAGAGCATCAGCCAAAAGAAAAACTCAGCTTCGAGCGCGCCATTGGGATTGCCGGCAAAAATTTCAGAGGAAAAAAAGGCCAGAGGAGCGAAGACGACATAGGATAAAAGAGATGCCCAAATCATTTGCCAGACGGGGACCCCGATCTTTTCGTATTGCTTGGCTCCATTATATTGGGCGACAAACACCTCCGACATCGCTGTGATCATGCCGATTCCGCCCATGACCGCCCATGCCAGCGTTCCGGCGATGGCCGATGCGTTGAGGGCGTCTATGGAATACCGCGCGAGAAAGAGCCGATCGGTAAAAATCATCAAAAGCCAAGCAAAAGAGGAAATCATCAGCGGGAACCCGATCGAGAGCAGTTCTCGAATGCTTCCTTCAGGGTGGCGTGTCAAAGAAGACGTGTTCATATAAAAAGGGGCTTTTTCGGGGTCGTTTGGGTTTGTTTTATCTCCCTTTTTGTTCAAAAGAGATGAGAGTTATACCGATTCTTCAAATGCTTTCGGTATAAAGAAATCCGAGCGAAACCGAGTTTGATCGAAAGTATATCAGCGCATCTATGTTTTGTCGAGGGGTGCAAGTGAGAGGGGTCTGCTTTTTTTTGAAATAGTTGCGCTATAATTATTTGTTTTATATTGGTTGGTTTTGTTTCTGAAAAAATCTTTTTTATTTTGGGGCGCTGTGAAATGGCAGAATCCAAAAAGAATTAACGGCCGATTCATCAATCCATATCTCGAAAACTCCAGAAGAGGGCTTTGGGATTTGGTTTTATGGCGCTCAGGCTATTACGACGAACCTACTCCACGGCCTGTCGTTCCTTCGGATTTCGTCTATCCAGCCCAACCGCCTTTTTGGATCGAAGGGAAGCCGTCAGCGGTCTGGATCAATCACAGCACCTATCTGGTGCAGATAGCTGGGCTGTCTTTTTTAACCGATCCTCTCTTTAGCTCCCACTGTTCGCCGATTCGCTTTTCCATGTTCGAACGGACGCGGAATCCGGCGATCGCCCTGGAAGCTTTGCCGCAGATCGACTGCGTGCTGCTCAGCCACAATCACTACGATCATCTCGATGCAAAGAGCGCCCAAACGCTTCTCTCTCGATCCCCGGCTGCAAAGTGGATTGTTCCGACCGGAGTGAAAAAATGGTTCGATCGGAGAGGATTCAGCCGCGTCGTCGAACTGGGGTGGGGGGAGACTCATGAACTCTCTCCCAAATGCAGGATTACAGCAGTCCCCGCCCAGCATTTTTCCGGCAGATCTCTATGGGATCGAGATCGGACCCTTTGGTGCGGTTATGTAGTGGAGTGCGGGGATAAAATCTTTTACTTCGCCGGAGACACCGGTTATAATCCCGTTCAATTCAAAGAGATCGGCCTGTCATGGCCCGCAATCGACCTAAGTCTGATCCCGATCGGGGTATATATCCCCAAGCCATTCATGCAGCCCGTGCATATTTGTCCTTTCGAGGCCGTTCTCATCCATTGCGACGTCCGATCGAAACTCAGCCTTGGAATGCATTGGAGTACATTCGTCCTCTCGGAAGAAGAACCGAGGCGCCCTCCCTATGACCTTTATCTCGCTATGCAGCAATATAAAGTTCCGTTTCATTCTTTTTTGCCGATCGAGCCGGGCATTCGAATCAATTGGTGAGCCCGATTCATGACGAGTTTTTTATTTTGGAAAACGCGCCTATTTTTATGGCGCGAACAATTTTTGGTCATTTTCCATTTTTATCGAAATTTTCATTTTGCATGGGTCGATTTGGTATTAGGCCTTTCATATCTTTGGCGAAATCCTTTTTCGATTTGCCGCGCTGAGATGGAACGCTTGGGGGAAAGAGAAGTGCATGTTTACGGAGAAACCCCGCTGACGACCTGGGCGAAGATCGCCAAGGCGGCGAACCTCTCTTCAAAAGATGTGTTTTATGACCTTGGATGCGGCAGGGGGAGGATCTGTTTCTGGACCAAACTTTGGATTGGGTGCCCGACCGTCGGCATCGATAGAGTTCCTTATTTTATTCAAAAAGCGTCTCGCTTGGCCAACTGGATGGGGTTTTCGGACGTTTCTTTTCTTCAATCCAGAATCGCGGGGGCTTCTCTCGAGGAGGCTACCGCGATCTATCTCTATACGTTCCATCCAGATGAAGACTCGATCGATATATCCCGTCTAAAACGCGGAAGTCTGGTGATTACATTGTCTGAACCTATTTATAATAAAAGGCTTGTGTTAAAAACCTCCTTGATCGGAAGATTTCCCTGGGGGGAAGCGCAAGTTTTTATTCAACAAGTTTCTATATAATTAATTGTATAGTTAATTGTTTAATTGGCTTAAAAGTAGTTAATATTGTAATATAGTTATTAAGTAAAAAATATAATGAGGCTCAGATGTCTACGCGCGTTAATCTATTTGGTACGTCTCCTAAAGAATCGTTGGAGAATCGGGAGGATTTGTCAGGGCTGGACGGGCTAGCCCGTAGGGTAGAAGAAGCTGCGCTTCCTCAATGGGCTTTCGAAGATCTCCTAACATTTGGACAAGAAGGAATTCCATCCCATACTCCGCCGAGAACCAGGGGCGGCTCTAGGGCGCCTAGCGAATGGCAGCCTGCCTTTGATCAAATAGGATCTGTTACGCCCCCTAGAAAATCAGTTACTGTCGAGCGCGATCTAGCGCCTGGTCTGGCCGATTTGGCTCGTAGGGTGGAAGCCGCCGCTTGTTCTCAAGATGGTTTCGATCTCGAAACATTGGCGCAAGTAGGAACCCCACGCCATATTCCGATGAGAACTCCAGTTAGAACTCCAGTTAGAACTCCAGAGAAATCAAGCGATCGCCCGACCATTTCTTCGGATTCTTTGAGAGAATGGGTTCGAGATCTGCAAATTCCTCCTTTTGGAACTTCCGGAAAAGAATTCATCCCGTCTTTTAGGCCGAATAATGGGGTCTGCCAAACTCCTAAAAGAGGGCAAAGAGAATTTCGCGATTATCCTTCTCATCCATTTGTGCGAGAAGCATTGAAATATCAAAGTATCGGAATTGTTTGGATCCCATCTAAAGAGACCAGCAACCCCATTCCTCTGGAAGTTTTAAATACAGCTACTAATACCGGGGGGCAATTTAACGTCGTTGCCAAAATCCGATCTGCGGATTATGACTCCAGAATCTCGGATGAATTCGCCATCGTCAAAATGCCCCGCGATTTTTGCATCATGACTACAGACCATATTTTGAAGCTGCCGGAAACTACTTCCGAATATGTTCTCCGTCAGTATTCCGTCCTGTTGGACGCGTATCAGGGGTGTCCCTCTGATGTTCTTCCTATAGCTCAAATTCTGAATCCAGAGGATGTTCAAAAAGGATGTGGGTTTTATGTGATGGAGTATATCCCTCATGAATTCAAGCTGCCATGGAATAAAAAAGCGTCTTTAGAGGACATCAGGCAAAATCCTGAACAAATAGATAGTCTCGAGCAAATAAAAAGACTTCTGGAAACAGCTTGGAAAAGAAAAATTGAAATCGATTTAAAACCGGATAACTTGCGCATTCGAAAAGATCGAAAAACAATTGCGTTGATCGATTATCGAGAAAAGCCAGAAGGAACCGGCGATATGGAATCTCTGATTCTCACAGCAGTCGCTCAATTTACGACCGATCCTCAAGTAAAAGAATTTTTAATAAGCGGTATAGAGATGAAAATGCATAGGTTCGCCGGGTTAAAATAAATATAAAATAATCGAGGGAAACATGAGTGTAAACAGCTCTGCCTCTATTCCCGATTGGCTTCATTTTTTAAGGGAAAATTTCAGTCATTTCAATCCACGAAAAAAAGACGTCGTCGTGATCGTGCATTCCGTATCGGACCATAATGGAGCGATTTCGCAACAAGCGATTTCAAGAATCTATTCGGATTTGGATAAAACCCATCACGTCGTCCTCGAGTTTATCAAACACCATTCGGATATTTTAGCGGCAATTGAGAAGGGCGCATCTTTTGGCTTGCCGATCGACTCGTTGGTTATTACTTCGCATGGATATAGCAAGGGGATGAAGTTTGGGCTGGGAGAGGAGATGAGCAATTGGTATCACAGCGCCGATCTCAATCCTGCGACCTTTTCAAAACTGCCCGCCAACGCATCCATTTTTTTGCTCGCCTGTTTGACTGCAAACGGATTTGCGCAGCATCTGGCCGATGCAGCGGCTCCAAGAACTGTGATCGCATCGACCGATTTACTGAACGTCCCGCTTCTGTGGGATTCTTTTTGCGATACCCACGGCTGCCGTGAATGGTACTGCCTCTCTAAGGCAAACTCCCAAATGCTGAGAGTTTTTCAAAAGGGAGTTGCCCCGAGGGAACCTTGTCCCGAAGGAGATTTAAGGGAATGGAGCCGCGTCGATCAAACCGCTCGATTGATGCTCGCGCATCTCTACCTTAACGCCAACTCGGCTTCTTTCGCATTGCCGCTATGTATACAATTTGCGGAAAACATAGGCTCCGACGAAGACGATGATGAGCCTGCGTCTTTAATGGGAATCAGCGCCTTTTCGGTCGCGCGCGTGTTGGAAAAAAATGGGCGTCTCGATCTCGCCGAGCGAGTGCATCGAATGCTCGCCGAAACAGAGGGGTTTCAGTCTTCTCTGGAGTGGATCGCGGCCCGCTCAAAACGGCAAGCCGAGATCCGGCAGATCGCTTAAAAAGACCGCTTTTCGAAGTGGTTTTACTATCCTTTTTGTCCGTTGGAAGATAATTTTTTGAGAATGGGAGCTGCCTTGGTTTGAATAAATGGATCGGATAAATGATCATTAGTAATCTGTTTGACAAGTTTATAAATATTTTCTCGATGGTATTTTAAAAAATCAGGAGAAGCAAGGTTGACGATCGAAGCCAAGGTTTGTAGCGCCATATGAATTACAGGTCTATCTTGAGCGTGAGTTTCCATAGCGTTTAAAATGGGATCAAGCGCAGTTAGAACTGTGCTTGGCTCGATGAGATAGAATAGCGCTGCGCAAGCAAATGACTGTGTAGCAGGGTCTTGTTTACAGGGATCTAAAACCATCATCTTCGTAAGCGAATAAGCAAGGGAAGTCTTTAACAAGGGCTCTATTTTCGCGTTTTTAAAATTCGAACAAATCCCAAAAACAGCTTTGCAAATCACTCGGTTTACAAAAATGTCTTTTGTCAATTCTACATCCGACATCAGCTCGTTTAAAAAAGGAAGATGGGATGGATGTCCTACTTTATCCAAGACTCTGCAAATCCATCGCGCCAAATCGTGATTTTGACGAGCAGCGGCAAGGGGTAAGCGACAGAGGTTATCGGTCAATCTCTTATAATCTCCTCCGAGAGTTGTCGCGCTGGTTGCTAATGCGTCCGAATTTTTAGCGATTTCTAGAAATAAGTGTTCATCATCGGAAAATTGACTTAGTTTGTCCGTTAATTGATCAATAATCTGCTGATGGGTTTCTGAGCTGTGGAAGCTGGTGATAGAAGAGAATGCTTTTTTTTGAAAAAAACTGTCGTCTTTAAAGGTCTGAGCTGAAGAAACTTTTTGTTGATTTCGGAATAACTTGTTTTTATAAAATTCATTTAAAGTTGGCATAAGGGTTGATGCTGCGGAGAAGATTTGAATTGCCATGTGATTAACAGCGACATCGGAGTGTCTTCGCATGCAGAGGAGGGCCCAATCGAGCGCTTCTTGGGCATTATTTGTAGAAAGACCGTAATAAACAGCTCCCAATGAAAACGCTACAATTGTCGGATTGTTAAAATAGGAGTCGATGTAATCCAATCCGAGAGTCGCAAGTCGCTCCTGTTCATCGGAGGAACAAAAAACACCTCGGTTTACTGCCAAGTCAAAAATGATTTTTGTGTAAAGCTCAACCTTATCAAGGTCGTTAGTTTGGAAAACGAGATCATCCGGGCTTAAACAAAACGGATTTTCTAGGGTTTTATCGCGATTCATGAGGTCTGTGGCCTTTTCGCAGAGGAGCTTTACAAGCTCGGGGGGTCTTTTTACATTCGGGTAGAGAACGAGATCTGCCAAACTGCGTTTGAAAAAACCTGGGTTTTCATTGAAATAGAGATCCATGTAATCCCGATCTCCTTGGGCTACGGCTTCCCAATAGCGGCCTGGGGCATCCAGTTGAAATCCGGAACGCGTTTTTGCATCGGAGTGCGAATTTTCGTCTCCAATCGAGCCATCGTCAGCGGATTGCATCCGAGTATCGGCGCTTTTTGCAGTTTGGCGCAAAATTTCTCCTGCTTCGACTCTCTTGAAAGGATTGCCTCGACATCCGAGCGACTTCAATTGCTTCAAATTCGCGAGTTCATCCGGTAAGCTTTGTAAGGAATTTCTACTCAAATGGAGGTTTTCCAGGTTTGGTAGCTCGCAAATTTCGACGGGCAATGATTTTAGTTTATTGTCGTTTAAAATCAGGTCTTTCAGGTTGCTTAAATTTCTTATCTCAGGCGGCAAATTTTGCAGAACATTAGCGCTTAGATCGAGGATTTCCAAATTAAAAAGATCCCCAAGTTCGGCAGGTAAGTCATTCAGCTTGTTGTTGCTGACATCGAGTGTTTGTAAATGCGAAAGTTCGCCGATTGCTGCGGGCAATGTGTGTAGTTCATTGTTGCTTAAGTCGAGATGCTCTAGGTTTGAAAAGAAACGGATTTCTTCGGGAAGCTCTCGCAGGTTTTTATTGCTGAAATCTAATTTTTTTATCCTTGCTAAGATGGACTTGTTGGAAGACATCCAAGTCCGAATGTCAATGGCGCGAGTCTGTGGCGAAAATCGGTCTTCAAAGGATGGTCCTGAAATTGGAGGCAACTTATGTTTAAAACCATCAAAAAACTTCAGTAGGTTTTCATCTTTCCAAGCTTTCTCAAAAGAATATGGATGAGATCCTCGCGAGATAGAGGCTCGAGAAACTGTCAATTGGGCGTTAAAAGCATTCGACACGTCGCATATGAGTTGCGAATCGTTCTGATTTCCTAATGCATGAGGAAAGAATGTTTGGAATAAGCTCGAAGTACGATATTGATCGGCGACGAATTTTGTTGTGGGGTCTAGCTGTGATTGGAGAACTTCTATTTCACGCGGATAGATCGATGATAGATATGCTTTAAGGAATGAGGGGTCTCTCCCGAGGTAGTCATAAATACGAAGCGCTAGATCTCGCGGCGTTTCACTCAATTCATTGGTCACTTGCTCTCGCGACATCCTATTCAGTGCATTGATCGGCATTTTTTACCTCCCTAATTTTTGGCGGCATAAGTCTAGTCAAAAAAAAAGGTTTTTTCAAATTTTTTTAGTTAAAATGTTTTATTGTCGGGGCTTATGCCGAAACTACCTTAAGAATCGGTGTAATTGTATTGCTTTAACGAACTAAAAGGGGGATCTCAAGAGGGGTAGGAAATTTCAGGTTTTTACAAAAGTTGAATAAAATCAGAGCGATAGATAAAATTTTCCTCATGATCCCATACTGTAAATCGATTTGCCAGACCGATTCGGCGAAAAACCCAAGAAGTCTTGTTGGCAACCGTCGGAATAGGCGGGACGAATCCGATCAGGATTCAGTCGATGGCGACGGCAAAAACATCGGACGTATCCGCTTGCGTATTGCAAATTATGCGCTTGGCCGATGCGGGATGTGAAATCGCGCGGGTGACGGTGCAAGGGAAAAAAGAAGCCTGGCGTGCGAGGCGATTAAAAATCAATTATTAGTTCAAGGGTTATCGATATCCCTCTTGTCGCGGACATCCATTTTTATCCTCCTGCGGCCGTGATAGTGGCTCATTTCGTCGACAAGATCCGGATCAATCCGGGAAATTAGTCAGATCATAGGGCGTCTTTTAAACAAATCGATTATGATGATGCGTTTTATGCAAGCGAATTTTGCGATTGGGAGAGAATTTGGTTACCTTTCATCGAACTGTGCAAACGATTGCAAAAGTCAATGAGGATCGGGGTCAATCACGGCTCTCTATCGGATCGGATCATGAGCCGATATGGAATAACCCGAAAGGGATGGTGGAGTCGGCTCTTGAGTTTGCCCGCATATGCCGCAAATGCGATTATCACGACATCGTTTTTTCCATGAAATCCAGCAATCCTTCCGTGATGATCCGCGCGTATCGCCTTCTGAGCGCAAAAATGATCCATTTGGGCTGGGATTACCCGATCCACTCGGCGTAACCGAGGCGGGAGAAGGGGAGGACGGCCGGATTAAATCGGCCATTGGGATAGGCGTCTCTTCTTTTGGACGGAATCGGGGATACGATTCGCGTTTCCCTGACGGAGGATCCCTGTGCGGAAATCGATCCTTGCCGCCGATTGATTGCGTTTTTTGAAGAATATCGCCGCAGAACTTCGGTGCCTTTCGAAAAGCACCGATCGATCTATCGACGGAGCGGAAAAGCAGCCGTAAAAAACGCCCTTCCATCCAGATGGATGCGTCATTTTAAGAGTGTCTTCGGAAGAATTCTCCAACGGGACTTTTTGAAGCGATCTCGATTGTTCCAGTGCCGAGGGCGGAAAGGTGATCAAACACGAGGGCGCTCCCGATGCGTTGCTCGTTCAGGAAGATTCCAATCTCTCCTCTCATCAAGGCGTTAAAAGAAGCCGGCATTCGCATTCTAGACGTCGATTCGATCCGAAATGCCGAAAGCTTGTCTCCGAGGCAATTTTCCTGGGCATTGTTCAGGCCGAAGGAGAGCTATCTCCATGAAACGCGGCGCTTCGTCGAAGATTTGAAAGAGAGGACATATCGAGATTCCGGTGGTTCTCGACGCTTCTTATGCAGGGGCTTTTGAAGAGATTCTGATCCGAGCCGGAGCGGAAATCGGCGCGCTGTTGTCGGATCGCTTGATCGATGGCGTTTGTATCGACGCTCCGATTCCTTTGTCCGACCGAAGAAAGTTGAGTTTCAATCTCTTCAAGGCTCTTGTATGGGCAGACGAAAACCGAATACATCTCATGTCCCGGTTGCGGCAGGACGCTATTCGATCTTCAGGAAACTTCGCGCAGAATCAGAGCTCAAACGGGGCATTTGAGCGGCGTTAAAATCGCGATCATGGGATGCATTGTCAACGGCCCGGGCGAAATGGCGGATGCCGACTTCGGATATGTCGGATCGAAGATCGGGAATGGTCGATCTATACGTGGGGAAAACTTGCGTTCAGAAAGACATTCCCGATGATCGGAAGCAGACCGAAAACTCATCGAATTGATCCAGCTCCATGGAAAATGGAAGCCGGCGAACTCTTAGCAAACAGGCGTGTATGCAAAAACCAAAATACGATCCTCGCTGCGATTGAAAAAAAATGGCAGCGCATTTGGAAAGAAAAGAAAATTTTCAAAGCGTCAAATCGATCATTCAAAGCCAAAATATTATATTTTAGACATGTTTCCCTATCCTTCGGGCGCCGGGCCTTCACGTCGGCCACGTCACGGGATACACGGGAACCGATATTTTGGCCCGCTATAAACGACAAAGGGGATTCAACGTCCTCCATCCAATGGGATGGGATAGTTTCGGCCTGCCGGCGGAACAATACGCCATCCGCACCGGCACCCATCCTGCCAAAACGACCAAGATCAATATCGACACCTATCGCCGCCAGCTCGAATCGCTTGGATTCAGCTATGACTGGGATCGGGAAATCGCCACCAGCGATCCGAGCTATTACAAATGGACCCAATGGATTTTCACCAAACTCTTTGAAAAGGGGCTGGCCTATGAAGCGGAAGTAAATGTCAATTTCTGTCCCGCGCTCGGCACGGTTCTCGCCAATGAAGAGGTGGAAAACGGCAAGTCCAAAGAAGGGGGCTATCCCGTTGAAAGGCGGCCGCTGAAGCAATGGATTTTGCGGATCACCGCTTATGCCGATCGGCTTCTTGCCGATCTCGATCTGCTCGATTGGCCCGATCATTTGAAAAAACTGCAGAGCAACTGGATCGGCCGCAGCGAAGGGGCTTTGATCTCGTTTGTCGAAGAGAGCTCCCAAGAACCGATCGCCGTATTCACCACGCGCCCCGATACCTTGTGCGGAGCTACCTATCTCGTACTCGCGCCCGAGCATCCGCTGATCCGGCAAATCACCACTCGCAGTCAAAAACAAGCGGTCGAAGACTATATCGCAAAGACCGGCTGCCAAAAACGATTTGGAGCGAACCGACCTCGCGAAAGAAAAAACCGGCGTTTGGACCGGGGCTTATGCGCTGCATCCCGTCACTCATAAGAGAATTCCGATCTGGATTGCCGATTACGTCCTCATGGGATATGGAACAGGCGCCGTCATGGCCGTTCCCGCCCACGATGAACGCGATTTTGAATTTGCCCAATCCCAGCGGATTGCCCATTTGCTCCGTTTACGATCCCGATCTGTCCCTTGGCGAGGGTCGATTTCAAAAGAAGACGTCCTCGCAGGTCGCGCTTGCTGGACGCTGGACGGATCGGTCGATCTGCAGTTCGCACGGGGATTTGGCGCTCAACGGGCTGTCGATGCAGGGCGCGAAAGAGGCGATGATCGCATGGCTCGAGCGCCACTCCAAAGGCAAGCGAACCGTGCATTACAAGCTCCGCGACTGGCTGTTTTCCCGACAGCGCTACTGGGGCGAGCCGATCCCGATCCTCCATTTCGAAGACGGAACCATGAGAGCGCTCGGGTTGGACGAACTGCCCTTGATGCCTCCCGCTTTAGAGGATTTCAAGCCCGCGGCTTCCGGGGAAAGCCCCTTGGCCAAAGTCCGCTCCTGGATCGAAGTCGTCGATCCCAAAACCGGAAAAAAAGCGCTCAGGGAATCCAACACCATGCCCCAATGGGCCGGATCCTGCTGGTATTACCTTCGCTTTGCCGATCCCGCAAACGATCGGGAGGCATGGAGCCGCGAATCCGAAAAATACTGGCTTCCGGTCGACGTCTATGTCGGAGGCGTCGAACACGCCGTGCTCCATTTGCTCTACGCCCGGTTTTGGCATAAGGTTCTGTTCGATCTCGGCCTCGTGCATTCTCCCGAGCCCTTCATGACGTTGCGAAATCAGGGCTTGGTCACGTCGCGGTCGTTTAAGAAACCCGGCGGCGGCTATGCGTCTTTTGAAGACGTCGTGGAGAAAGACGGCGCATTTTATACGAGGGAAGGGGAGGGGCCTCTTCTAGTTCAGATGGAAAAGATGTCCAAATCGAAGCTCAACGGCGTGTCTCCCGATGAAATCATCGAAGAGTTCGGAGCCGATTCCCTAAGGCTGTATGAAATGTTCATGGGGCCTTTCGATAAGGAAAAAGTATGGAACACCGATGCGGTGAGCGGCTGCAAGCGCTTTTTAAATCGGATGTTCGAATTGGTCGTTTCAGAAAAAACATGCGATGAATGTTCCATCGAAGCTCTCAAGTTAGGACACCGCCTCGTCGATGCCGTCGTAAAGGATATCGATTCCATGCAGTTCAATACGGCGATTGCCCATATGATGGAGTTTTTAAACGCATTTACCGATCTGCCATCCTATCCGCGCCCCGTCTTGAAAATGGCAGTGCAGATGCTATATCCCTTCGCCCCTCATATTTCCGAAGAGCTGTGGGAGCTTCTGAAAGAAAAAGAGCTGTTGGCCTATCATCCGATTCCCGCCGTCGATCCCGCATATCTCATCGACGATCAAGCCACCTATGTCGTGCAAATCAACGGCAAGCTGCGCGGTCGATTCGATCTGCCGAGGGGGAAATCCGAGGGAGAATTGATGGAGTTCGCCAAGGCTCAGCCGGAAGTGGCCAAGTATTTGCAGGGTACGATCGCAAAGGTCATCTATGTCCCTGACAAACTGCTCAACATCGTCGTCAAATGATCCGCAGTTTGCTGTGGGATGTCGGCTGTCTCTGTTTTGCATGCGGCGCAGCGCCTCGCTTATTATGGCAGGCTCTGCGTTTTTCCAAAAAATACCCGCCTCTAAAAAGCCGTTTGGGCTGTTATCCGCCGAAAGGACTCGGAAGGGGAATCTGGATCCACGCGGTTTCGGTCGGCGAAATGAAGGCCGCCAAACCCCTGGTCGATGCGCTCTTGGCGAAAGAGCCGCAGCTCGAACTCCTTCTCACAACAGCGACCGTCACGGGGCGAGAAGAGGCAAAAAGGCTCTTCGGGCAACATTGCGCCATCCGCTATCTGCCCCTTGACTTTTCTTTTGTCATGCGCCGATGGATCCGTTCTTTCAAACCCGAAATGTTGATTTTCATCGAAGGGGATCTGTGGCCGAATCTTTTGCGCCAGGCGAAGCGATACGGCGTCAAAACGGCTCTTTTGAGCGGAAAAATCTCCGAGCGCTCCGCCAAGAGATTTTCGCGCATTCGCTGGGCAGCCCGCCAGATTTTCGGCGCTCTCGATTTGATCTCGGCGCAAAATGAAGAGCATCGCTCTCGGCTCGCCTCGCTTGTTCAAAAGCCCATTGAAATCGGCGGCAACCTCAAGCTCGATCTCGAAGCTCCTTCGGTCGATCCGGAAGCGATCCGAAAGCGATTTGCGCTCTCTTCGAAGCAAATCGTCATTTCGATTGCATGTACTCATCGACCCGAAGAAAAAGAGCTCCTCGAGAGCTTGCGACCCTTGTGGGTTTCCCATCCGGATCTGGTCGTGTTTCTCGCACCGAGACATCCCGAGAGATTCGAAGAAGCGGCTGCTGCGATTCGAGACCTGCAACTTCCCTTTTGCCGCTGGAACGATGCGAGGCAAAAAGAATCGGTTGTCCTCGTCGATGCCATGGGGCAGCTCCCTCTTTGCTACGCAGTCAGCCGCCTCGCGATCCTAGCCGGCAGCTTTTCTTCTAAAACAGGGGGGCATAACGTCCTGGAACCCTGCCTGTTTGGCTGCCCCGTTTTCTTCGGGCCGTATATGCAAGCGCAAGCCGAGCTAGCCTCTCTTGTGCAAGGAGCCGGCGTGGGGAGGCAAGTAGCCACGCCTTCGGAGTTGCCGGGTGCCATTCGCCAATGCCTCGGCGATCCCTCTCGATCCAGGGAACATGTGAAAAGAGCTGTTTTTTCGCCTTCCAGGGTGGCCTCAAAAGCACTCGCATCTCTAGAGAAATTGGCTCCGTTTTTGTTCAAAAAGGAAAAAGATTTGGGATAAATCACTTGTCATGCTAAGATCACTCGCATCTTATCTATCGCGGGGTGGAGCAGGGGTTAGCTCGTTGGGCTCATAACCCAAAGGTCGTAGGTTCGAGTCCTACCCCCGCTAATTTTACACTTCCTTGGCGGTATAGCTCAGTCGGTAGAGCAGCGGAATCATAATCCGCGTGTCGCTGGTTCAAGTCCGGCTACCGTCATTCTCATATTCAATCGCTTGCTGTTTCTTTCTAGTCTTTGATTTCGAGATTCATTCTGGGATTTAAAATTGACCTAGTAAAATTAATGCTTTACAGGATCTTTCTTTGCGAGAATGGCTCTGATGAAATCCGTTTTTGCGCGGCAATAAGCCATCCCGTCGTCTCGGTGATATCGAGTAGCTAAATCCCGCTTGAGATTCTCATAAGCTATCCGATCTTCCGGATGGGAGCGGAGCCAATCGCGGAATGCCAAATTTTGCGAAATCAGGGGATTGCCTTCTTCGAACAAATGCAAATGAACCGGTGGTGTTTTTTTAGAAAAATACCGTCCCGAGGGAATCACTTCTCCCCGATTTTCAAATTCAAGGCGCTCGAGGGCAGCTGCATTTATCTCTGAAAATGTCTTTACGACTGATAAAATATCGATTTTGGGCTTTGCGCTCAAATTCGGAATCGACGTCGACCCAAAATGATGAAGCTCGATGCAGTTATTTCCTAAAGCGATCCGAATCTCAGCGGCCTCTTTTTCAAAAATCTCAGGCCATCGGAGAGAATAGGAAGAGATTTCTATACAATCTATTTTGGGAATGTGTTTTTGATTGAAATTCATAGATCTATCTTATCAAATAGGTGGGTTGTTTTGAAATGCTTGTTTTTTAATATCGAAGTTTAGCTAGAGAAATTAGTGAGATGGATTCAGAAGGTGTCTACAAGGCTGGGCTTCGTCGATTAGAATCGAAATTGCCGTGGATTTAGATTTCGATATCAGCCGAAAAGTCTAGTGAAAAAATTTCCCTGAGGAATCGAATACCCGTGTTGCTTCTTGAATGCATTCCATGCGTTTTCGTCGACCGAATTCGCATACGAATACGAGGTGTAGCCGCGTTCAAATATTCCCGGCGTGTATTCGTAGCAAAGGTTTTTATTTCCGGATGCAGCCGTTCCCGTTTTAAATTCGATGAATTTCGTAGCTAGAATCCGAGCCATGGTTGTTTGTGATTTGAAACAGGATCCATAGTGGTAAGCCCAAGAATCAGAATCTGAACGTCCGATTTCAAATAACTTGTCGATAGCGACAACGGCAAGGGCTTCATCGGGCAGTTTTTTTTGTCCGATCCAAGAATAGAGCTGATCGAAAAACGCAGCTTTCTTTGCTTGATCCGTGGAGGAAAAAATGGCAGTCATCAATCTCGGATATGAAATTTGACAGCCACTGTCGCTTTGTTGGGACAGCGCGAAAGCTTCTTTTGCCAATCCATAATCTAAGGAAGTCTGGCAGGCGGATTGAACAAACTCCTTGCAGACTGTCGGATCTTTTAATTTATGACATGTTTTTGCCACAATCAGACCCGATGATTGGATGAGTTCTTGTAGTTTTTTATCAGTTTCAGCGGCTTTCAAATTAAAATAATATTTTGGGTTGTCGAAGTAGGTGAGTTTTTCAAACATTCCGCCTAGATCCAAGCAATGCTGTTCGAACTCCTTATTGCCACCCTTGGCTTCGCCGCATGCATGGGCATCTTTTTTAGCAGTTTCAAGCGCGTTTGATAGAATTGGGATGGCGGCTTTGACAAACCGTTGATTTTCAGGCATGTCCCAGGAAGACGCTTTGTTCAGCAGAGAGAGCACTGTAGCGGTGGATTTTAGTTCGATCGAATGCGTCTTAGCTCGATCGAATAACGAGACACAAAAATCATTTCGATTGTTGCGGCAGCGATTGAGTAGGCTCATCTCCAGATCGAGCGTTTCCTGGGTCGGCGATTCGAGTTTGGTTCCTACTGCTTCGTCTAAAACCGAGATGCATGCCTTAGATGTTTCTTCCTGCTTTGTGCAAATGTTGAAAAACATCCTTTCTGCGGAAGCGTCGGATTCTGCGGGGGCTCCGAAAATCGAGCCGCCGTGATGTTGCGCTGTTTTGAAAAAATGGGCGGAGATTGCGCAGGAAACGGGCTTATCCCGATTCAAATGGGATTCAAAAAAATCTTTCGCGCTTTTAGGGAAGTGGGAATATTGTTTGTGCTCGGCATAGAGCTTATCTGTTAAATTTCTTACAGAAGCCGGCAACCCCGAGTCGGTCGTTTTCTCTGAATCGAGTTCGGCTTGTCGAAGCAATTCATAAGAAGAAATAGAATCTTTTTTAAGCCAACGATACACTCCATAAGCCGCGCCGGCAATGATTGCGCTTTTTAAAACGCCGATTCCCAGTTGTTCAATCGATTTCGAATATTGCCTCTTTTTGCCAAAATAAGCCGCGCTGGAAAAATTTTCACCCCCACTCCAATTCCAGATCGATCGAATCCAACCCGGTTTTTGCTCGACAAGGCAAGATGCGGAATCAAGGCTGTTGTCAAAGGGGGCTTGCCGAAGACAAAAAATCGGTTTCGTCGGATTGGAAAACCGAGTGAGGGAAAAAAGCGGATTCATTTTTCTAGCCTTGCTGGAAAATGCTCTTAGAGTATTTTGGTTTTATTATATAAAAATCAACTCAAAAAATTTATTGTTATTGTTTTTTAAGATAATTAGTGTAGTATTTTTGATTTTCTCTTTAAGGATTAGGAAATAGGGGCGTTTTATGCGAATTCGGACAGGAATAGGGTTGATGGGGGGACTGAGCGCGTTTGGATATGGAGGATACTATATCGCATCTAAAGCGCCCGAATGGATTGTTAATTCGATCTCTAAAATTAGCGAATCGATGCCCGATGTGATGTCGAAAACGCCGGAAATCATTTCTGAAGTGATTTCCAAGACGTTTAAGCAAACGATAGAGAAAACGGGCGAATCTATTAACGATGCTTTAAAAAAATCCCATATCAATCGCATGGGAGGAACGCTCGGACAAGAAATATCCAAAGGGACAGATGAGTTTCTAGAGGGACTCGATTTAGGAAGCAAGGGAGAGCTCTTCGGCCAAGAGGTCGGGGGTTTTTGGAAGGAAGCTTCAAAAGGCATAGGCAATGGCGCTGTCGAAATGATACGAAATATTTTCGGAAAAATGCAAAGCGAGTTTTTTTGGAATCAATTTCCCTATATATTGGGGGGAATAGCCGCCACGACTGCAACGCCTCTCATTATTCGATATACTTATGAGCGATTGAAACATAATATCGGCCGTCCAAAGCTTGCAACCGAAGTCAAACAGCTCCATATGCTTTCTCCGATTACAGAGAGAATTGCATCCCTGGGGAGAAAGACGCCTGCGACTCCGATCTATAGCCCAGAAATTTCAAGCAGGCTGAGCGATTTGATCAAGTCGGTCGAGAATTTGCGCAAGCACGGAGGGTATTTCCAAAACGTTCTGTTCTATGGACCCGGAGGAACGGGGAAAACCATGATCAGCGAATGGATCGCCCGCCAGTCCGGCTTGAGCTATGTAAAAATGTCGGGCGGAGATTTGGCTCAGTATGTCAAAAGAGGCGAGCATGTCACCGAGTTGAATAATCTGATGAATAAAGTCAGCCGGTCTTGGCGCCCCTGGTCGTCCCGCCCCTGGATTTTATTCATCGATGAAGCCGAAAGCCTTTGCCGAGATCGATCTTCAAAAACCATGACGGCAGAGCTTTTAGAACTGCAGAACGCGTTTCTAAACCGAACTGGAACGCAAAGCAAGCGATTCATGCTGATTCTCGCGACGAACCGGATGGAAGATCTCGATGAAGCTGTGCTTTCGCGCATGGATTACAAAATCCATATCGGACCTCCAGCGGAACCCGAACGGACAGCGATCCTTAAATCGTATATTCCACAATTTTTTACGCAGAAAGATCGAACTCAGTTTTTTGCGGATAAACAAGTCGAGGCAATTGCGAGGGAAATCGATGGGTTTACTGGTCGAGGGATATTCAAGATGCTGAACATGATCGCCAATAAAAAATTGGGAACGGCGGATGGAAAGCTTTCTCAGGAAATCATCGAAAAAACTCTATCCGATTGCATCGGCCAGGAGAAAGAGATCGATGAGCTCAAAAAAGCCAAAGCACAAGAGCATTAATCGATTTTAATCGAATTCTTTTGGATAAAAACGGCCGCCTTTTCATTCGAGCTGATTTCGAAAGGCGGCCGTTCTTTTTTCTGATAAAACCGTTAACATCTCCAAAAAAACTTGGGATAAAATGCATTTTTTCGTAATTTTAGAAAAATGAATGGGTTTAGTAAGCGTTTTTTTGATCTGTTGTTCAGTTCGTCAATTCTCCTTGTGGGATTTCCTATATTTTTTTTGATCGCTCTCGCGATTCGATGCACATCCCGAGGACCCGTGTTTTATTCCTGTTGGCGGATCGGAAAACATGGCCAACGGTTCCGATGTTGGAAGTTCAGAACCATGCATCCAGAAGCCGAGGTTCTGTTGCCGTCGCTCTTATCCAATAATCCCGGGTATTTGTCTGAATGGAATCTTTTTTTTAAATTAAAAAGCGATCCCCGAGTTACTTATGTGGGAAAATGGCTTCGAAAAACGTCTTTTGACGAATTGCCCCAATTTTGGAATGTATTGCGGGGAGAGATGAGCGTCGTCGGACCTCGCCCTTTGACGGAATTCGAGGTTTCCAAGTACCTCGGGGACAGGCAAAAAAAAATTCTCTCGATGCGACCTGGAATGACCAATATTTGGGTTATTTCCGGAAGGAATGATCTGTCCTATGAAGAACGGATCCGTTTGGAAGAGCTCTATGTCGATCGGCATTCATTGCGACTTGATTTGCGGATCATTATTAAAACAATCTATATAATTTTTTCTCAAAATGGAGCTTATTAATTTTTGTTAAAATGATTTTGATTTAACAAATTAACTTTCGGCCAGTCAAACTTTACTATATTTCAGCAAAACGCTTATACTTCTACCCAATGGGCTTTCTCTAGAGAGCGCCTCCAAAGCAAGCTTTTGTCGGCCAAACGGCACAACCTTATTTTGCTGAGTCCCTCCATATTGGATGCCATCTAGGAATCCGCCGTTTTGATCCGGCTGAGTATAAAATTTTTAAGGAAGGCTATGTCCATTTCTATGAATTGCGGGAGAAATTTGCAAAACCGAACCGCCCTCGGCGTGGTTTTAATGATCGCGGGGTTGGCTCTCTATCCCATCTCAGATGCATTTATCAAGCATTTCATGGATTCCTATAGCATTTATCAAACGACATTCCTTCGCGCGCTGATGCGGTTTGCTCCCTTATTGTGTGCGACTTTTTTCCAGGGGGGGCCTAAAAAAATTCTGGCGACTGCGCAGATCTCTAGCCATTTGATCCGCCTTGCAGTCAATCTCATTTATACCCTTTCGTTTATGTATGCCTTTTACCTAGGATCCCTCACGGAGATTTATACCCTCAGCTATACCTCGCCTTTCTTTATGATTGTCCTGAGCGCTCTGATGCTGAAAGAAAATGTAGGAAAGGAAAGATGGTTTGCCGTCGCAATAGGGATGATCGGCGTCGTGATCGCCATGCGCCCTGGGTCTGGGCTTTTCCAGGTCGCTGCGCTTCTCATTCTCTTTGCGACCTTCTTGGGCGCTTTAAATAAAATTTTAATGAGAAGGCTCGCTGCGACGGAGCATAGTTTGGCGATCGCGATTTATCCGAATGTCGTGATGATGATCGCGATGGTTCCTTGCATTCTTCTCACGGCCTGGACTCCAATGCCTTGGGCCGATTGGGGGCTTTTTGCCATCGTAGGCGCCTTGACTGCAGCCGGCCAATATGCAATCGCCCAAGCGCTCCGCTATGCCCAGGCATCGATTCTCGCGCCGATCGATTATTCGACGTTTTTTTGGGTCGTGGCTCTGGATTTCTTTTGGTGGTATAAAACTCCGGATGTTTGCACTCTAATCGGAGCTGCTGTAATCGTAAGCAGCAACTTTTTGATCCTTTATTATTCCCGCAGAGACGAAGCAAAAAGGATGTCTCTGAAACAATCCGCTTCTTGAAGTAGTTTCGGTATAGCAAATTCATCTCTAAGAGGAGAATCTATATCGATTCTTCAAGTAGTTTCGGTATGTCTGCAATGCGCAGATAGGTCCTGTCTTTTATTGGTTTTTCATTTTTTTTAATTCTCGTATTTTGTATTCGAGAACAAAGAGCGGCTTCGTCGATTTTCCAATACAGAGATAGCTTCAAAGCAGCAAACCAGAGCGAGGATGAAAGCAAAAGCGAGTGTATTCGGTGCGGGACTTGCTTTTTTCCTGCTGGTTACCCCGGCTGAATCCAATCAATATCTTCCGGAAAGTTCATTTCGCATCAAACGCGACGCCTATGAATTGCTATACGATGGCCGTACCAAGAATGCGATTTGGGTCTATGAGAATATTTGTTCCGACTCTTTTGAAGGACAGACTGCAAAACGCCAAGGGCTTTCATTTAAGCAAGACCCGAGTATTCCCGACCATCTCCGAGCTCAAAACAATGATTATAAGGGAAAAAAGTTTGAAAGGGGGCACCTGTGCCCCTTTGCTGATTGTCGAAGCACCTCTTCGGCGGCGGCCGAGACCTTTTTTCTCTCAAATGCCAGCCCTCAAGAACCTTCTCTGAATCGCGGAGCTTGGGCGAGGCTCGAAAAATATGTCAGAGAGCTTTCCGTTAGTTTCGAACAGCTCCACATCATTACCATGCCCTTGTTCATCCCTTCCGAAGAGGGCGGGAAAACGGTCCTTCATTATGAAGTTCTGGGAGAGCATCGAGTCGCTGTGCCGACTCATTTTTGCAAAGTCATTTTCGCTGAAAATGCAAAACAGCTCGCGGCCATTTTTGCCTATCTGCTGCCGAACGCATCGATCGAACGCCAAATTTCTTTAGAGAGCTTTCGCACGACGCTCGCTCATATCGAAGAAGTAGCTGGAGTGGCGTTTATTCAAATTCCGGATGAGTTTAGGTATGGCTTAACGCTTGAGAAATGAGAAAGGCTCATCTAGAGAGCGTTTGATTTGCTTCCGCCAATTTCAGATACTTGTAAAAAGCTGTATTTGCATTGTAAAGCGAAATTAGAAACCCTTCCTTGCCGCAAAAAATTCCCCGCTTCAGGAGGTAGCTTTTTAAAAATGCCCAGATGCCGTGCCCCAAAGCAGTAGCGAAGGTAGCCCGTTTTTTTCCGCGGAATTCTTTAGCGAATAAATCGGAATAATGCTGCATTTTCGCTAAGAAATCCGAGGTCGAGCGATAGGGAGTGTGGTAAATGGGGGATTTTAGCTCGATGATTTTGAGGTCGCCCGGGATGATTTTTTCGTGAACCGCCCGATTTGAAAAAGCCGTTTTATCCCGATGGTAAAGGCGCACGCATCGTTCGGGATGCCATCCGCAGCCCAGGATCTTTTTTTTGTTGTAGTAGTTGTGCCGATTGATCGCATAAACGCAATTTGGATCGAGGGATAGATTGAAAAGCTCTTCTCGCAGTTCTTTGGAAAGCACCTCATCCGTATCGATCGCCAAAATCCAGTCGTATTTTGCCCATTCGGCAGCTAGGTTGCGCAACTCCCCAAACCCAGTGAAGGGGGTTTCCCGAATAGACACATTGGGAAAGCTCCGTGCGATCTCCAGTGTCCGGTCTCGAGATCCAGTGTCTACCAAAAGCACTTCGGAGCAATCGCAAAGAGACGCCAGAGTGGAGGGGAGCGTAGCCTCAGAGTTTTTTGCTAAAATGCACGCGCTGAACACAAATAATCCGATTTAGATCGAAAGATATCTTCCGCATCATAGCAAACCAGGGGGCGCAAAGAAACTGAAAAACCGCTTTTTTCAGTTTCTTTACAGAGCCAACTGAGGTATATACTGAAAGAAACATCAAGGCGCAATCCATGCGGCTCGGCCTGACCTATGACGACGTTGCTCTAGTTCCCCAATTCAATAATGTCCCCTCGAGGACAGAACCTTCTTTGGAAAGCTGGCTTACGAAAAACCGAAAACTCGATATCCCTATTTTAGCGGCGAATATGGACACCGTGATCGGCGAAGAGCTCGCTAAAATCCTGATTGAACAAGGATCTTGTCCTATTTTTCATCGCTTCGCTCCATTAGAAGAGCAAAAGCGCTGGGTCAAGCTGTTCGAGGGAAAAGTATTTATCTCGTGCGGCATTCTTCACCTCGATGAAACCCGCAAACTCCTCGATCTTGGCGCCGCAGGAGTCTGCATCGATGTGGCCCATGGGCATTCGGACCGGATGTTCCGCTACATTCAAGAATTAAAGCGCACCCATCCGGAAAAAGATGTGATCGCAGGGAATGTTTGCACATCGATGGCTTACCACGATCTCGTCAATGCCGGAGCCGATGCGGTCAAAGTGGGAATCGGCCCAGGAGCTGCTTGTACGACGAGAATGGTCACGGGATTCGGCGTTCCCCAGTTTACCGCGGTTCTCGATTGCGCAAGAGTGGCTGAAAAACTCCGCGTTCCTCTCATCGCAGACGGGGGCATCCGATCGAGTCGAGATGTAGTGCTCGCCCTTGCCGCCGGAGCCAGCACAGTGATGATCGGCAAGTTATTCGCCATGACGAAGGAAAGCGCAGCTCCGAAACGCGCGCGTCCCGAAGACCCCTCGAAACTCGAAGCCAAGTTCAGGGGACAGGCTAGCGCCGATTTTCAAAATGAATTTTACGGGGGACTCAAAGAGAAAACCGTTGCCGAAGGAGTCGATTTCTGGGGAGCTGTTTCCGGGAGCGCGGAAGAGTTGCTAGCCGACCTGTTGGGAGGTCTTCGAAGCGGTCTTACCTATGGAGGGGCTAGGAACATCAAGGAGTTACAGAGAAAAGCGGAATTTATTCAGGTAACCGATGCGTATCTGCCGAAGTGACTTTTTCAACCCGCGGCAGAGCTTCGTTTGATTTCATCTAGGACTTGACCAGTCTTGCCGAGAGCGGCCTCGAATTTAAGGATAACGATCTCCGGATAAATTAGTCGGCATAGCAGCCGACGCGCAGGGGGGGGAGCCCCCTGCAGTCGACTGTGATGTACAGCTCATCACTCGTTCATTTACAAAACGGTTTGTTAAGAACTCATTGCGCCGGATAACTCACGCGGTTATGCAAGGTCTTCGGTTGAGATTGCGATGGAGAATTGAGAAGAATAATATAGGAATGTTCAAAAGAATAAGGGTCGTGGCGAAAATACTCTGTCGGTTGTGAAACATATGACGGAATTGGATCATTCTGGTTTTGGTGATAATAATTTGAAATAGTCGACATAAAAATCCTTATTTTGTTGGTTTGGTTCGGTATAAAGTTTTATAGGGCTTTCATTCTTTCTTCAATAGACTCAAATAACCCAATCGGCGAGCGCAGCGGGGTGCTTCCTGCGGGACTTCCGAAGGATCCTCTGCCTTTCGGCGTTTTTAAAAAACTGGGGATTCCGGTAGAATCCGGAGATCTTTGCACCAGAATTGGGGATTTGAATGCGCAAGCGGTGGGCTGATCGGATTGCATTGTAGGGGATTGCGGGTGGAAAACCCGCGTTGCAATTAGCTGGACAGGACGCGATATTGCAAGTTTTGGCTGCGCAACAGCCTCTATTGTCGCAGGCGATGTGCTAACGATAGGCGTGATGGTCATAATTTGTCATTTTTTTTAAAAATCTTCGAAGAGCATATGAAAATAATCTCTTATTTTTCAATCGAATGCGTTGTTAAAAAAACACTTGAATTTTGAGCAGCGATCTGCGATCTAAAAGAGTATGCCAGTTGAAATAGCTTCGCTCTATCCACGCTTCGCGAAGCTGAGGGTGCATTCAAATTTTTTGGCAGAAAACCGCTTGAGACATCGACGGTTGGGGTTCTGTTTATTGTATTAAACATTCATCTCGAGGATAATGGAAGACTCTCAACGCGAAGGCCAGATGGTAAAGGATTTTCTTTATTCAGATAAAAAAATCTATGATTCGCTACATGGGTTCATCCCTTTTGACGAGTTCGAAAAAGCGCTGATCGATTCCCAGCCATTCCAGAGGCTCCATTATATCCATCAGCTGGGGATCGCTTATCTCGTCTATCCCGGCGCGACCCATACCCGATTCGAGCATTCGATCGGCGTGATGGCGCTGGCGACTCAAATGTTCGAGAAAATCTGCAGATCCGTTCGCCCCGACGTATTCCATTTCGTCCCTCGGAAGGGCTCTGCCGACTATCTCTATTGGCGCAGGGTGCTCCGGATGGCTGCCCTTTGCCACGATCTGGGACATCTTCCATTTTCCCATGCCGCAGAAGCCGATCTTTTGGGCGCTTCCGGAGGCCATGAACAATGGACTCTCAAAATCATCGATAGCCCCATGATGGCTCCCGTTTGGAATCAGCTTCGCAATGCGCCTGCTTATCTGGAAGAGCTGATCGACCGCGATATCGTCGAAGATATCAAAAAGATTTCCGTCGGAGAAAAGAAGTGGCTATCCCTAGGCAAAGGAACCTTTTCACCTTGGGAGAGGATTGTTTCTGAAATCATCACCGGCGATTTTTTCGGCGCAGACCGGATCGATTATCTTCTAAGGGACGCCAAGAGCACCGGAGTCGCCTATGGATTGTTCGATTATCACCAGCTCATGGAGACTCTGAGAATTTTGCCCAGCGGCGAGAAGGGTGGAGAAGAGCTCAAGCTTGGAATCGACGAAAACGGACTAGAGGCTTGCGAGGCTCTTTTGCTAGCCCGCCATTTCATGCATAGGAGAGTCTATCAATACTCTTCCGTGAAGGCCTACAATTTTCATTTGCGCCGCTTTATGCTCGAGAATTTCCCCGCGGGCGCTTTGCAGCGCGTAGAAGATTTTCTCTCTTTGAGCGATGCAGATGTGATCTGCTCTCTCAATCAAGCCGCCCGCGATCCCAAGATGAAGGGGCATTTGGATGCCGAAAGCGTGTTCTATCGACAGCACCGCTTTCGCGCCATCACATTGCCGAGCGCAATGGTGGAAAAGGATCTTGTGAAATTTAAAAAAGATCAAAAAATTCCGGATCGGGCGATTTTCTGGGAATTTTGCAAAAAGTGCGCGGTCGTTGAAAACTTTAATTTTCCCGTATCCCGCAGGCATGTCATCGTTCAAAATGCCCGCGAGTGCTCGGATTTGCTCATCAAGGTTCCCGAGCCACATGCGAATTGGGTCTACATCGCCCCGGATTACGACTTGGCGATGATGGACTTTTTAGAATCATGGGCTCCCTAGCGCATGGCCTCTTTCCTCACAGAAATCCGATCCTTGACCCGTTCTCAATCCCTCTTCGTGCTGTTCGCCATGCTGACGAATTTTTTGATCGCAGGGGAGTACTCGATCGTTCGTCCCGTCAGCCAGTCGATCTTTTTAAATGCATTTTCGGCCGAGACCATTCCCTTCGTCTGGCTCGCTACAGTGCCGCTGAATTTTCTCATCGTGTGCTCTTATAACCGATTCTTGCCGAGAATCGGCGCATTTAACATGCTATTTGCGATCAGCGCCGCGATTGCCGGATTGAATGGCATTTCGGCGGTTCTCATCCCGATATTTCCAAAATTAAGTTTTATCCATTTCTGTTTGAAAGACATCTATATTCTTTTGATGTTTAAGCAGCTATGGTCGCAACTCCACAATTCGGGCTTTATCTCCAAGGGGACAGGACTCTACGGCCTTATTTTCGCCGCGGGAACCCTAGGCTCTGTCGCGGGTTGCTTTATTCCATATTACTATGCCATCAGCTTTGGGTCTGAAAAACTCCTGCTTTGTTCGATTCCGATTTATGCCCTCATCGTGTTGTTCTATTATCAGATCTATCGATCCGAGGACTGCCCTGCATTAAGCCCTAAAGCTTCGGAAGGCGGAGCTTTTGCCTCTTTAGCCAAAAGTCCATATCTCCTGGGAGTGCTGCTGCTGGTCGCCTGCATGCAAATCTCCGTTGCATTTGTCGAGTATCGCTTCAACCATCAACTCGAAATCGAATTTCCCGTGAAAGACATTCGCACCGCTTATTGCGGATGGCTGATCGGTCTCGTCCATGTCATCAGCATGTGCGCTCAACTCGCGGGTAGCATTTTCCTGGTTCGCATTCTCGGCTTGAAGCGCTCTCATTTTCTCGTCCCGACCCTTCTTTGCACGGCGATGGCAGGGGAGTGGATCGCGCCTGGATTTGCGATGGCGGCCTTTCTTTACGTGCTCATAAAATCCCTGGATTTTTCATTTTTCAACATCATTCGGGAGATGTTGTTCGTCCCTTTAAAAACAGATGAAAAATTCAGGGCCAAAGCGATCATCGACGTCTTTGGTCACAGGACTTCAAAAGCATTCGCTTCGGTTCTTCTGATCGGGATTCAATTCATCGCGGGATCCGCGGTCTTTCAATTCGCCAATTATCTCGCGATCGTCATATTTATCGTTTGGCTGGCCGCAGTCAGCGTCCTATTTCATAAATATTATCGAGATCCTTCGAGTCAAACGACTTAAAAACCTATCCCAGGAATAATGGGATAAGAGTCTGTCTGCAATTCAAGTAATTCTAGAGTTCTTTTTGAGTTGATTTTATAAACGATTTTTAGAAATTATTTGAAATAAAATCTGTTTAGTTTTAAATATAAAAAGAAAATTGGATTTAAAATGCAAAAGATCTGTTTGATGATGATTGTGAAAAATGAAAGCTCTGTAATTAGGAGATGTCTTCAATCGATCAAACACCATATTCATTATTGGGTCATAGCCGATACCGGATCCACGGATGGAACCCAATCGCTGATTCGGGAATGCTTAGCGGAGATTCCTGGCGAATTACATGAGCGCCCTTGGGTCGATTTTGCGCATAATCGCAACGAGGTATTGGCTTTCGCGCAAGGCAAAGGGGACTATCTGATGCATATCGATGCGGACGATGAAATCGTCTTTGCAGATCGGTTTTGCATGCCGACATTAAAAAAAGATTTTTATGAAATTTTAACCATTGCCGGGCAGATCAATAGTCGCCGGGTATTTCTTTTGAAAAATATGCCGGGATGGAAGTGGGAAGGCGTACTGCATGAGAATCTCATAAATTTTCAAGCTAAAGCCGGAGCGATGATTTCCGGAGCGACCTACATCTATCATCAACAAGGCTGTCATTCGCGGGAATCAAATCGAGCGATGAAAGACGCCGCTATTTTCGAAAGAGCTCTGAAAACCGATCCCGAAAATTCTCGATATGTCTTTTATCTCGGTCAGTCCTATTTCTACTCCGAGCAATGGGAGCCGGCTCTCAAAGCTTATCAAAAACGGGTGGCTATGAATGGATGGGATGAAGAGCGGTTTCTCTCTCAGCTCCGAATCGGGGAAATTCAGGAGAAGCTGAATTATCCATCTCATATTTTAATCAACAGCTATGGCCAAGCTTATCAACTTCGCCCATCTCGCATCGAGCCGATTTTTTTTATCGCCGATCATTTGCTAAAAAAAGAGCATCACTTCCTGTCGTATACAATGGCAAAATCAGCAGAGACGATGCCCCTTTCCTCGGATACTGTTTTCGTGCAGCGATGGATGTATGAATGGGGGATCAAGCTTTTGATTGCGAGAAGCTCTTTTTATATCGGCAAATACGATGAGTCCTATAACATATCCCGGAAACTCCTCGCGAATCCATCTTTACCGGAAAATATCCGGCAATATTTGGAGGAAAGTTTCCCAAAAATTTGCGAAAAAGCGAAAAAAGAATGCTGAGTTCCTTCGAGACATTGCTCTACACGATCTTTGAAGATTAGTGAATTGCTAAAGGTTTAGAAGGATTGTTTGAAAATAAAAAATGATTCAATTAACTTCCCAATTTACGGCGAAGCATATGAAAAGAATTTTCTGGGTGTCTCTTCTCCTCTGTGGTTACGTGTGGTCTGTAACAACAGGCAGAGATCGGTTCATTCTAGAACAGGGTAAGAAATTTTTTCAAGTGTTCGTCGCTTGGTTTGATGACGCCGAAATCGATTTCCAGGTTAAACAAGACGTTTCTAAGAAAAAACGGCCCCGCCGCTGGGATTGATTCTTCGAAACTTTTCGTCAAAAATCCCTCTTATTCATCATCGAGAGACTGGGTGAACGAACGAATCAATTCGAAAAGTCCAGAGACCAACCCCGTACAGATCAATAGAGGCCCTAACAGCCAAAAAAAGATGCCCGCATAAAGCAGTGGCGGGTATACCAAGCTTACGACGATCAAAAAAGAGCACAGGCTGAATAAAATCACTGAACAGAGTAGGCAAAATAATGAAAAACCGATGCGCCGGCTCCGTTTTTTCAAATGCGCGATCTCGGAATTAAGCAATTCGATCATTTCTTTGATGCGCTGGGAGTCTTTTTCTGCGAGATATAATTCTCGGAGCTCTTTCTGGTGCGCTCGAATTCTGGCGTGAATCGAACTAGACCTATTATAAAACACCAGGCAGAGAAGTCCGGTTACCGGAAAAAGGGCGATCGGCATCACTGGAATGCTGATCAATTGAGACAGTTCATTTATCATATCATCACCATGCTAAAACCTGTGAATATCGAGACTGTGCCAAATAGGCGCTTTAAAACGGGCTGCGAAACGAAATGCGCGGCTTTCGCGCCGAAATAAGCTGTAAAAACCGATCCCGCCGCGATGAGGCAGAGCGCGGGGAGATAAATATATCCGAACGTATGGGGATAAGCCGGTTCTCTCCATGCCAGCATTAAATACGCTGCGGATCCGACCCATACAGTGCAAAGAGTCGCCATGGAAGAGATGCCGACTGCTTGCCTAGCGGTTAATCCATATCCGAGCAAGAGGGGAACCGAGAAAACTCCGCCTCCGATTCCGAGCAGGCTGGAGAGATTTCCGATGGCGATTCCGAAAAAATTCAGAGTTGGATTGGGGGATGCGGATAAAAAAAAGCGGGGAGAGGGGAAGCAAAGAAAATAGATCCCGATTGAAATCGCCATGATCCCAAATATTTTTTTTATCAGAGAGCTGTCTAAAATTTGTCCCAAAATAGCACCGCAAATACATCCGATGAGCAATCCGCCTACATACATCCGGAGAACTTTGAAATCGACAGCTCCTTTTCTGGCATGGCTCCAACTGGCAATAAATGTCGTTGCAATCGTAGCAGCCAAGGAAGTAGCCACGGCGATTTGCATCAGCCGATCGACCGGAAAATCGCTGTCTTTGAGGATGTAATAAAGAGCGGGAACTGTGACTAATCCCCCTCCAATCCCCAATAAGCCCGCCAAGAACCCGGCTAATAGGCCCGCGAGCAAAATCAGGCCGATTTCATGCCATTCCATTTGAATTTAAAGAATCCCCTTAGAGCGTGTCTATAAAGAGAAGCGTCAATCGACGAAGCCGCTCTTTGTAGACGCCCTCTTATACAGCCTTCTATTATCCGTTCTGTCAGGAGGAGTCAAGCTTTCCTAGCGAGAGGACCGTTTTAGAATCAGGTGATTTCGGCTAGTCAATATTTTTTGAATTCGCATTTACTGCTTAAATTATTTATTTTAAAATACTTCAGATGCGCACATTTCAGCTCAAGAATGGGTGAAAGCAATAATTTACTAGTTTGTTCTGTTTAAATACGTTTGGCGTATTGAATAAGAATGGAATTGTGTTTTAAGTGCTCTATAAGTATCATTTTAGCAAATGACAAACATTCCAAGTGAAAAAAGTCCTTATCAGGGATTGCTTCAATTGCTCTTGTGTTTTCAGCAATTTAGCACATTTTCAAAAAGCCTCAGCTCGATTTTTCAAAGCGCACAAAATCCCATTTCGCCTCCCAAGGATTCTTTATCTGGAAAAAAGCATATTTATCATCCTCGTCCAATTTCTGCACATCCTCGGCAATCGATTGAAATCGAGGCTCTGCCCTTTCCTTTGGAAATCGAAGCCCCGATAGAGCGGCGAGAGATTTTTCGACGAAACCCACCTCGCGATATTGATAAGACTCAGATAGAGGAAGATAAAGGAAATGTCCCGCCGATGGCGCAAGAGATTGAGGATGCAGGGGAGGGGCGATTCATTGCGGTAAATTCAAATCCAAAAATGGACTCGACGGCAATGAAATCTTTAGAAAAACAGGCCGTATATCAGCAAAATTTTGCATCAAATCCTTTCTCTACCGAAAACCGAAGCGAACCTGTTTTTACCCGACCTCATATCGAAACGATTCTTTTCAACCGTTTGAGGGAAAGGATTTTTGCATTGCAGCCTTTGATTTCAGCGCATCGCCCGAAATTTGAATCCGAAGATCTGAATTTCCAAAGGTTTTTAGGAGCGCAGAGACCGCTTGAATCTGAAACGGCTTCCTCAGGATCGATCCGAGAAGCATCTCGATCTGCCAGCGCGATCCAGCCTGAGCCTTCTAAACCCGAAAAGACGGATCTGGCCCTTCATTCAATTGTCCCAAAGCCTTCCCAAGGCGACTCATCGCCGTTTCAGGCAGTTTTTCCCGTTCCCTTTTTTGCATCTTATCAGTCTTCGCAATCCTCTTTTGCCCCCAAACGCAGAAAGCGCAAATTGTTCTTACATGAGCAACAGCCGGATCGCGATGATGAATTCGATCATTCGGAAGATCCCTCTGATCTCGATTGATCGTTCATAATAGGGTAGTCCTAACCAATCCCAAAAATCGACGAAGCTGCTCTTTATAGACACCCTCTCATTGACAGCCAATTAAAGATTCGCTATGTGCTTGAAAATAGAGTGTATTTTTAGCAGGGATATTCATGCGCATCTTTTTGTTAGCTTTGTTGAGCGCCACAAGCGGTTGTCTATACAATAACACGCTAGGAACTAATACAGAAGCCACTAGGAATGTTTATAAAATAAAAGACTTGCAAATCGGGATGCATGAAGAAGAAGTCTTCCGGATTATGAGCTATCCGAATAGCGAAGAGCAAATTGTCGTAGGGGATGGCTGTTATGACGTATGGTTTTACGTCACAAGAGGAACCGTTCTCGATCAAGGCAGGTTGCAGCCCCGCAATCTCACTCCGTTGATTTTCAAGGATGGGATTTTTCTGGGGGTCGGCTATGACTATTATAATTGGCTTGTTGAGAGATCTGCGGAAGAAAAACCATCGACTCCGGCAGCTCCAGCCAAACCGGATGAAGAAGATCGAAAAACAGAGCAGCTTCTGAAGCCGACGTCTTCTTCCATTATGTTTTCGGCTAAAGATTCGCCTGCCGATTCTCAGTCTAAAAATCTAAAAAACTCAAATACGAATGCAAAACAGAAGTCAAAAGACGAGAGCGCCAAGCAGAAAAAACAGACCAAGGATGCTCCCGACTCTTCCAAAGATGAAAAACTCGGCGATAAAGACCGAAGAATGCTTGAAGATGCTCAGGACGAGAATTTTAACGATTGGTAGGCATGCAAAAGAATATCGGGTGCCATGCAGTTGTGGCGGTTTTGCTGGGCATTCTCGCCGGCTTCTTTTTCGGCCCGTTGACGCATATTCTAACTCCTGTGAGCAGTCTTTTCGACATGCTTTTGCAAATGGTCGTTTTGCCCTATATCTGCTTATCGATTATCCACGGGCTGGGGTCTATGTCTCCCGAGACCGGAAAAACTCTATTTAAAAAGGGGTGGGCATTTTGGGTTTTGCTCTGGGGAGCGATGTTTGCAGCTCTCTTTCTTCTCAGCTACCTCATTCCGGAGCCTCAATATGGATCGATGATTGCAGGACAGACAGGCAACCGAGCCCAGGAAAGCATTGCGAACAAACTCCTCTCCTACATCGTTCCGGAAAATCCCATCTATGATTTAGCGAACAATGTCGTTCCGGCTATTGCGGTTTTTGGAGTGATCGTAGGGCTCGCTTTGATGCATCTCCAGCAAAAAGAACCCATTTTAGGCCTCGTCGAAAAGACGAACCAAATCATCGAAAAAATTCTCGTTTGGATTGCGATTGTATCGCCGATCGGAGCTTTTGCCCATATCGCCGTTATCACAGGCACTGTAGAGTTCGCAGACCTCGCAAAGCTCGAGTTTTATGTCATAGCTTTTATATTCGCCACTCTCGTGTTAACCCTTTGGATTCTTCCTGTTCTTCTTTCGGGGCTGACGCCGATTCGATTTTCCGAAGGGCTGAAGGCGATTCGCACGGTATGCCTGCTTTCGTTTGCAACTGGCATGCCTTCGATCGCCATTCCTTTTTTAAACGAATATCTCAAGGAGACGGAGCAGCGCTACGCAATCGAACAGAAGAAATTTCACGAGATCTCGCAAACGGTCGTGCCGATTTCTTATGCATTTGGGCAAATCGGCAATTGCATGATCTTGTTTTTCATCTTTTTCATTTCGTTTTTTTATCGGCATCCATTTAGCATTTCTGAAACAGCCGCCTTATCTTTTTTGACGATTCCGCTTTCGATCGGTTCATCTGCGACATCGATCAATGCCGTATCGTTTTTGATCGATCAATTGGAGTTCCCGGATGCTGCATTGCAGCTTTTCGAACAAACATCCTCGATCACCTTGAATTTTCAGGTTTTATTAAGCACGGCGGGCGTCCTCGTCTTTGCTCTGCTGGTTTTGTTTTCCTACTATGGAAAATTGCAAATCAAATGGAAATACCTTTTAACCCGATGTATTTTAGGCGTTTTGGTCTCGATTGGGATCGTCTTTTTAATCAAGCCGCACCTTCGTCTAGAGGATAATTATCGCAATTTGTTCATGAATCTACAGATAAGCCAAACCATTCAAACTCCGGTTTCGGCCAAAATTTATCTACCTGGAGAAGCCGTAGAACCTAGGCAAAACGTAGATGAAGAGATGGATCCGCTTGAAATGATCTTGCGGACGGGGATTCTTCGAGTCGGATACGATCCTGAAAACATTCCCTATTGCTACTTCAACAACAATGGCGAGCTGGTGGGATACGATATCGCATTTGCCTATGAATTGGCCAGAGATCTCGATTGCAAACTCGAATTCATTCCCCTCGACCTAGAACAGATGGGATCGCAGCTCTCCGATCATTTATATGATATAGCCATGAGTGCGATTTTAATGGACGAGGATCGGATCCAGGAAATGGATTTTACCCATTACTATGCGGAACAAGACAACGTCTTGGTCGTTCCCATTAAAAAGCGCAATTACTTCACTCATTTGGATCGAGTGGAGAATGCTCCGGGATTGCTGATCGGGGCATTAGGCATTTACAAAGAAGTCTTGGCTCGTCATTTTCCCAAAGCTCGGCTCCAGCCGGGCGGCATGGAAGAGCTCGTCGAAGGGCAAGCCGATGCCTGGATTTTATCTCAGGTTCCCGCCTTGATTTGGTGTCTGACCCATCCTGGGTTCACCGTAGTCGATTACAACGGCTTGTTGGGCAAGCGATATTTTGCTTACCCGGTAAAAAACCATGCGTTTGAATTCATCAGCTTTTTGAATAATTGGATATCTCTCAAAGAGCAGGATGGATTCTCAAAAGAGCAATCCAATTATTGGATCTTAGGAGAGGCGCCCCAGAAAAATGCCTCCAAGCGCTGGTCCTTATTGAAGGCATTGCTAGATTAAAGTGTGTTGTGCCATATTCTTCGATCTTTCGTAAAATGCCCAAACTATTTATCCGACGAAGACTGAACTAGCGAAGTTGTGCCAAGCTACATCCTATTTGATCAGCCGGTTAGCAAGCCGATTACCTTGGAATAAAATTGCATTTAATTTTTAAATTAACTAAAATCGTCGCTTATTTTTTTAATCTGGAAAATTCTGATGACACCTTGCACAAACACACTTATTGATTCAAAACCGAATGCAGATCAAATGAAGTCGAAAGACGGTCAACGCGACAATTCTTTGGAAATTTCTATTGCAAAAATGTGGAAAAACTCCATCGAAGCGATCGAATGCGACCACACTGGAACATGTTATATTTCAATCGGACAATGCGCGTCTGTAAACAAACAAAGTCTTGCGATTGAAAAACATCCTCCGTTGCAATGCCTTCATTTCTCAGCGGAAGGCCAGGGATCGCGGCCATGCATGGAAGATGCTCATTTTTTTCAGGAAATTTCCCAAGGGGTTGTTTTGGGCGTATGCGACGGCCACGGAGGAAAAGAAGTCGCTGAATACGCCAGCGCCGCATTTTGCAGTCGATTTTCTTCATCTCTACAAGCGCATCATGGCGATGCGCGTCAGGCGATGATCTCTCTTATCGAAGAAATTCACTTGGAAGTGTGCGCGAAGGAGGAATGGAACGATTGTGGAACAGTTGCGGTTATTTGTTTCGTCGATTTAGTTCATCGCCTTGTATATACAGCGACTTTAGGAGATTGCGAAGCGAATATTTATAGAAAGATCGAGGGACAAATGCGATCGATCCCACTTTCTTGTATTCGCAATTGGGCGCATCCGAAAGAATTAGCGAGAACCGGAGTCGTCTTGGAAGATGGATGTAAAGGCATTTTATGGAAAAATCAGGCGGAAGCCAAACGAATGTATTATGTGACTCCTATGGGATGCCTCAATGTCAGTCGATCGATCGGCGATGCAAATCGCAATAAGAATGTTTCCGGCCGATCGAGCGCGATCAGTCATAAACCGAAGGTCACCGCGCATCATTTACTTCCCGGGGATCTTCTCGTTTTAGCATGCGATGGACTCAGAGATGCTATTTCGGAAAATGAAATCGTTCAAATTATCGAAACATCTTCTACCGATCTGGTTGCGAATCGTTTGATGCGCTCAGCGATTGAAATGGGGTTGGATAACGTGACGGTTCTCGCTGTTCAATTCCCGATTTAGCAGTGGTCGAATTTGGCGCGAAGAACTCGAGCGCATACGTCGAAACCAATTCGTAATGTTTGCGAGTTGCTGAATGCAGGTTCGGTGCGCGAGATTTAAACTGCTCTTGGATAGTCCGATCGCGCAAAAGAGCCATGCCTTTTTCCACTCCTTCTCCTAAAGATTCTATCAAGCAGGACTCGTTTTGGAATGTAAAAGAGCTTTTTATTCTTTGGATTTCCTTGAAAATTGAATCGAAAAGCCAATGAATGAATGTGGCCCGATCTTCCTGCAAAAGTTTTAGCCGCGTCTCGCTGAAACTTTCAGACTCAGGCATGGGAGAGGAAGTCTTTGGAAGGGGAGGGGAGAGAACTTTTTTTATCTCGGATTCTGTTTGATGACCCTCAAGGAGAAAATCCAAAGAAAGATCTTGGACAACATCTTCTGAAGAATTCGCCATGTTCGTGGGCAATAATTGAGATGTTGAGTCGATCCATCCAATCCGATCGACTAATTTTCCATCGTCGATATTGAGGATAATGTTTCCCGAATTCATCAGCCCTTGGTTAGGTCTCAAAACTCTGTCGTTGTTGCCCAAAAACACATCGATCACAGATCCTTGTCCCAATTCAAAAAAGATTCTTCTCAAATCCTCCGCGGGAAGGCGTTCAAATGTGCCGTTTTCTAGGGTTTGTTTCAGATTTGCTCCATGCAAGCGATCCATGAGTAATAATTTCATTGAGGAATAATCTAAACGAGCGGCGTGGCAAAGCGGTTGGGCTTTTCCAGAACAGCTTTTATAAAGCTTTTTATCCTCGATAGTCTTAATTTCAGGCACTTTAAATCCGAACACCCCCATGGCTGCAGTCGTTTCGCATTCGTTGTCAGCGAGGGCGGGATTTTCCCATTTCAGAACTAGATTGAGAACTTTTTGGGTCGTCGTTGAATGGAGCGCGGGAGATGTTACAAGAAATGTAAAGCCAGAACTTCCTTCGGATGCCCTAGAGAATGTGCTCTTGGCTATTTCGCTCTCGCCAAGGGAAAGTAAAGAGATTGGCGCCATAATTAATAAGCTCGTTTATTTTTTGCGTCATTATGCATCTATTTGTTTTGAATTTCAATTTCATGTTTTTTCAATTATTTTTTTTCATTTTATCCTCGCAGCTCGAATCTATTTTTTTTGAGGTCTTTGGACGATTAAACCGATTCAAAAAAATCGGTTAAATGCTATTCTGTTTGCCCAAGATATTCTTTAATCAGAAAAAGCCGGAGGAACATGTCTGCGACTGGCGTCAGTTTTTCATCAAAAAATTCTTCAGCGGGATTTGGCGAATTAGAACAGTCCTATGATTTTTTACTGCATATAGCGAAAAACGAACTGTCTATCAGCGGCTCGGATGCTTTAAATCATTTAAAACAAGCCGTAACAGATTTTAAAGAGCGCCATGACGTCTCGCAGCTATCTCCAATGGATTCGACTGCCGTAGAAATGATCGAGCAGCTTGCCAATCAGAGGATCTGCAGGCGGACCACGGATCTGTGTCAAGCCTTCGGAGCATTTGTAACTACGCGGATTCATTGGTTCGAAGACGAGATGTAGGGATATTTTGACCATTTTGGGAGGCGAAGGGTCGTGCTTCGGCTTGATTGGTAACGTCTGATAATACATGTTATGTTGTATTTAACTTGGCTGGGCTCTTGCCCGAAAGCTCCGCTTCCCTGTATCATGGCCTGATGACCTGCCATCCTAAATGCGTCCTTGTTTATATCGTCCGAATCAAGACCGGCCGCGCCGAACATCTCCTGCTGCGGCGCTGCGGCGATTATCTCCAAGGAACCTGGCAGATGGTCACGGGAAGGATCGAGCCCGCAGAACCGGCTTGGCAAGCTGGATTGCGGGAGATGGAAGAAGAAACAGGATTGATCCCAGAGCGGTTCTATAGCGCCGATGCGATCGAGAGCTTTTACCTTCCCCAGACCAATGAAATCGTATTCGCCCCGGCATTCGTGGCTTTCGTTTCCCCGGACGCCGACGTTCGGCTTTCTCCGACAGAACACGACGCCTATGAATGGCTGCCCTTAGAAGAAGCCCTTCCCAAGCTGGCTTTTCAGGGACAGGTTCGGATTATGAAGGCCATCGATGCCCATTTCATCCAAATGCATCCATCCCACATTTTACAAATTCCCCTCCCCTCGACCTCGAAATCGTAAAGTTTTTCTAGGCGCTGGCCGCTTACCCGAAAGTAGAACGACTACAGCAACCAGCCGCCAATAATTGCCAAAATTAGGAATACTCCGCACGATGCCGCCCATTTCTTTTTCCGATTGCCGGTTTTCCACGTCCTCTCAAAAGATTCGGCGCAGGTCATTATTACCCAACCCATGATGGGTGTTGCAATGATCAGCCCGATCAGCTTGATGTTTATGTTGCAAAGATCGTTAGACATGTTTTTCTCTTCTCGAAAAGGTTTTAACATGTTGAGTCTTAAACGAAAATGAGAAGAGATATTTTAATTTTTTAACCTAGGGGCGGGAACCGCTTATCGCGGATCTTTTCAGCCACTGCAGCAGCTCGGCATCAAAGAGCTCGGATTCTTCATATTGGGGCGAATGCGCGCTTTTTCCAAAGATGCGGACGGTTAAATCTTTGAACTTGGGTCGCAAAGGATCCCAAGACTGCACGGGAGCTACCGCAAATTCAAAGCGGCCATAGACGAGCAAAACCGGAAGATTCAAGGACTCCAGTCCTTGAGAAACATCGATTTCTCGGACAAATCTGAGGTACATTTGATCGAGAACGCGGATGTTCGGTTTGACCCCTTGCCAAAGCGGCGTTGAGTCGAAATTGTAATCATACCAGGTTTTCGGAACGTTGCGAAAATTCATTTGGAGAAACCACTGATCTCTCGGAAGCGCATTCAGTTTTTCGTCCGGCATTCGCTTCAAATTCCTTTCAAACGCGGCTTTTCTCTCCGGACACACGGACTCATCCCAATTATTCTGAGCCATTGCGATGTGATTCGGTTTCATGTGAGGTGGCATTCCGATGATGACGACATGAGAGACATGTTTTTCGTATTTTTTAGCATATTCGAGAGCTAAAAGGCCGTGGGCTGAATGGCCGATGACAATGCATTGATTCAAGCCGAGCTTCTGCCTGCAACATTCGAGATCGTCGAGCAAGGTCTCAAAAGTCACCTCTTTTTCGGGACCTTCGGCGAATCCCCGATAATCGACAAAGTGGATACGGAGAAATTTCCGAAGGTTTTGAGAAAAACTGCGATGATAATAGACGGAGCTGCCGATGATCAAAGCGTCCCGACCCGTTCCTTCCGCGAGATATCTCAGCTTGAATCCCTCGATCTCAATGCAGCCTGCGTTTTTCATGAACACCCCCTCAATCAGTTTTTCATCGTCTTTATCATCGACCTCAAGTTCATATCAAGCACATCTCCTATCGAATCCAAAAGCAACGCGCTTTCTCGATTGACAAGCGATCGGCTATAGTCTTTCCAAAATGAGTTCAAAGTCCTAACCCAAAGAGAGGCAGCGATGGCTGTTCAGGAACAAAAAATAAGCAAACACGTCGGAAGATTTCTAGATGGCAGCGACCTTGATATACGCCTTATCAAGTTAACCAGCGCAAAACCAGGCAAAAAAATTTATATCCAAGCAGGGATGCATGGAGGCGAAGTAACAGTTTGGATTATTAAACGCCTATACGATTATCTGAAAAACCACCTAGATTCGGGCGAAGTCGCGCTTGTCCCCATAGCCAATCCCCCCGCGTGGTATCAAAGGACGTATTTTTCAACGAATGGCAAATTCGATTTCTATATGGGTAAGGACTGGAATAGGAATTTTCCCGGATCGAAAAACGGTTCCCTTGGAGAGCGAATGGCTCATGCGCTGTTTGAAGAGGCCAAAAACTACGACTTCATCATCGACCTCCATACATCTAGAAATAGCACGCCATTCGGAATCGTCGGGGCTTATCGCGACTTGCAGTACGCAAGAATCTCTCAGATCGAATACACCTTTTTCCTGGATTTCAACAACGAAGAAAAGCTGAGTAAATATCGCGATTCGCTTCTCGGACAGGCCGCCTCCCATCAAATACCCAACATCACTTTTGAATGCGGAAGCCATGATTCGTATGACGAGAATCACACCGATATGATCGCAGATGCGATATTGAGGATTTTGTCTTATTTTGATGCGACGAGCTTTTCTAAAAAAAGCAAGGCAAAGCCCATGTTCTACTCGAAATTGAAAACCTATAAAGCGCCGGATGGAGGATTTGTCCTGTTCAACAAATCGATAGGCGAATCTTATGAAAAAGGCGATGTCTTGTACTCTCTGCTCAATCCAAGCGATCTATCAAAAGAAGAAGCAATCGTCGCAGAAGAAGACGGAATTGTGCAAAAGCAATCCCCTACCCACATCTATTGGCCTGGAGACGATGTTCTGGAATGCCTCCTCACAGAAGACATACGGGAGATCCCCTCGGAGGCTACCCTTTAAATAAATTCCTTTTTATACTCAGTAAAAATAAAGGATTTTTGTGAAAATTTTTCACTCGCTCGGGCATTTGGTCGGAGGATCTCTGCTCATCGCAGGCACGACGATTGGCGTGGGAATGCTGGCTCTTCCCGTTGTCACAGGAGTCGCCGGATTTGTTCCATCCGCGATCAGCTATCTATGCTGCTGGATCTTCATGGTGTGTTCGGCTCTTCTCATCGTCGAAATCTGCCTGTGGATGCCCCCGGACACCAGCTTCATCTCGATGGCCGACCGCCTTTTGGGTCCGATCGGACGATATATGTTTTGGATCGGCTATTTATTTCTTTTCATCACGGTCATGGTCTCCCATGTAGTGGGCGGAGGAGCCATTTTTCACGATTTGATCGGTTCGTTTGGTTTGGAGAAATTTACAGCCGTTCTTTATGTAGCGGCGGCGGTTCCAATCGTCTATCTGGGAACGCATTCTGTCGATCGGATTAACCTTATTCTCATCTCCGGAGTGGCCATATTGTATTGCGCATTTATTTTTTTCTCATGGACGAGTGTCGATCCCGCTCTTTTGACATATGCGAATTGGGAAAAAGCATGGATCGCATTCCCGATTTTATTCACGGCATTCACCTTCCAAGTCATTATCCCAACGCTCATGACATATATGGAGAGGAATGTCCCTAAAATCCGCAAAGCGATCTGGATCGGATCTTCCATCCCCCTCGTCGTCTACTTGATTTGGGAAATTCTCATCTTAGGGATTGTTCCCTCCGATGAGCTCGCAAAAGCCACAGAGCTGGGACAGAGCGCCATAGTCCCTTTAGAAGCATCGATTCATAACCCAGCGATCCTTTCGATTGGAAAGGCGTTTGCCTTCTTTGCCCTTACCACGTCTTTTGTTCCCTTAGCTTTATCGTTTTTCGATTTCCTTGCCGATGGCTTGAAAATCAAAAAACGAGGATGGGGAAAAATCGAGCTGATCCTAGCGGTTTTCGGCATCCCGACGGCGATTGCCCTGCTCTATCCCCATGTATTTCTCACGGCGCTCGGTTACGCTGGGGGAGTGAGCTGCGCCATTCTATTCGGGTTGATGCCTCCCCTTTTGGCATGGATTGGGCGATATGTAAAACACTACCCCCGCAATCTGCAGCTTCCAGGAGGCAAGGCGATGTTGGGTTTTTTAATGATTTGCGCTGTGATGATCTTAATCGGAGAGCTGATCCAACAGCTAACCTGACACTGAGGCTGATAAGGGTATTATGCTCGCAAAAGAGCGGGATCGGCTAGCATCGCCATCCGGCGCGCTTGATCGAACATAAAGACCGAGAAGATGAAAGAAGCGGCTTTTTTCGTGCGCGCAGCTTGATATGCGCTATAGAGCCCGCTGATCAGATAATAGGACAGTCCTGCATTGAGGACCTCCTGCTTGGGCAATCCCATCGCTTCCAGACCTCTCGCCCCTAATTGAGTGCAGGCCGAGATCGCGGGGGGAATCAGAAAGATAAATGCGAGAAAGCCACCGAGTAAGAGGAACCCAGTTTTCAATTGCCCCCAGTCATTATCTGCATTGAGAATTTCAATCCGCTTTTCACAGAGCGAATAAAACGCGTTTGTTTGCGGCATGTCGGAGGAAATCGATGGTTTGAATGCGCGAATTTTAGCGGCGATCGCAATCGCCTGTGCGCGGTCATTACCAGCTGCAGCTTGATTAAACTCATCGAGATGGAGGGCTAGTGCTTCGATGATATGCAAATTCTGGATGGATTTCCGAGCCTCAGGAATTGCCAAGGAGATCTCCATCGGAGAAAAATTGGGATTTCTTCGGATGGCGATTTTTACGGCTTCCAGCTCGAGCTTTTGATACGCCCGTCCGAGAATCTCCAGAACCGGGGTCATCTCTTGTAGAATTCCCAGGACATGGGCTTCCACGGCTCCGGCTGTTTTTTCTTGTTCTTGCACAGCAGGATCTCGATTGATTTCCTGCGCTTGCTGAACCAATAGACCGCCGAGCCGGGTCATCGCGCTATATTGGTGATTGACCGCAGCTTGGCAAAAAGCAGCCACTCCTTGAGCTAGCGGCGAGTTGTCTTCTATCTTCGAGCAAAATAAATCGCACTTCTGCTGGATCACAGATTGATTCGGACTAAAAGAAATAGTATCTATCCCGGCAGACATGGTTCAACCATCGGTTTTTGCCAAGCAGGATACCACGTTTTCAGATACTTTTTAATTAAAAAACAATTTATATCTTTTGAGACAGCGATTGAAACCAAACCATTCGGTCGCTTTTTTATAAGCAACTAAAAATGAACAGGATACTCTCTTATGCCGACGGGAAAATCCAAATTTACAAGCGATAGGAACTCCGTCATCGATAATCTCGATGCAATTCGCGCCGTGCTGAGCGAATGCATCGATAAAGGTCTTCTGGATGAAGACGACCACTTTTATAATGAAATTAATGATTTGATCGAACAGGCCGAGCTGTCCAAAACCTATCCCGAACTTTCAGAGGTGATTTCCCGAGCTCAAACCATAGAAACCGATATCGATGCTTGGCTCTCTTTGAAAGGGCTGGCCACTCTATCTCTGACATGGCCCAGCGCAAATCAATAGAGGTTCCTCTTTATTTTTGCACTGCCTGTCTAAACAAAAAGATCGCGGCAGCCTGGGCGACATTTAAAGATTCGATTTTCCCTTGCAGAGGAATATAGACAAATCGATCTGCTTTTTTGATCAACAAAGGCTGAATCCCCTCCCCTTCCGACCCTAAAATCAGAACGGTTTTAGGAGCATATTCAAAAGAAGACAGAGGTTCTGCTTTTGGATCTGCAATCGTGGCTGTGATTTCAAATCCGGCCTTTTTAAATTTGTCGACTGCATCCGCCAAGTTGGAGATTTTGATCAAAGGCAAAAGTTCGCTGGCGCCGCAGCTCGCCTTGGCGACGACAGGGGTAATATCGCAACCTCGATTCTTGGACCAAATGACGGCATCTACTCCAAAACACTCCGCGGAACGCAATAGCGCTCCAAAATTTTGCGGATCGAAAATTTGATCGAGCATTAAAACAAAAACGCGCTCTTCCGATTCGGCCTTTTGTAAAAATTCCTTGAGATCCCGAAGATCCCTTCCCTGTATGTGCGCGGCAAAAGATTGGTGCGAATCGGATCCCGTCATTTGCTCGAGCTGTGTCTCTGTCACATTGGAAATAGGGATCTTTCGCGCCTCGCATTCTCTCAGAAGCTCGTGTTTGCGATCGATTGCAAGATGCGAGATCGAACAATAAATTTTTAAAATCCTATCAGGCGCATGCCGCAATATCTCGCGAATCGCATGTACGCCCATCACCAAATGGTCTTTTGATGGCCAGCGATCCTTGGGCCGATGGGAGAAATGTGGATTATTCATTTGCATCTCGCGCTGAAAAATAGCCCCTACTATACCCGAAAAATCGGGATTTGGCCAATCTCGATCCGCAAAACTTCGCATTTTGCCCCGAATGATCTTTTCCTCTCCGCGTTGAAAACATGGGATTTCAACTTCGGCTTAAAGGATTCTTGAAGAAGTTTTGGCATTGCTATGGCTTGAAAAAGAAGCTTTCAGTAGGATAAGCGACTTAAGATTTAACTTTACAGCATGCGCAAGCTTTATCGATCCAAAACCGATCGCATCGGAGCGGGAATTTGCGGGGGAGTTGCCGCGTATATAAAAACAGATCCGGCTGCTGTGCGTCTTCTCTTTTCGATTCTTTGCATAGCAACCGCTATATTCCCCCTATTGCTTCTCTATGTGATTGCAGGAGCTTTAATTCCCGAAGATCCCAGCGGCGCTCAGGATTCTTCTCGCCGCTATTTATTCCGCTCTAAAAAAGATTACGTGTTAGCGGGCATTTGTAGTGCGATGGGAAAAAGGTTTCACATTGATCCATCCATTCTTCGACTGAGTGCAATCGCTTTGGGGATGCTCACGGGATTCCTGCCCCTGGGAATCCTTTATGGCATCGGCTGGAGTCTGATTCCGGTAGAAGCGCATGAAAAATCTGCTTTTTCTAAAACTCCTTAGGCCTGCTCCGGAGCTTCCAATAATCTTCGCCGTAATCATAGGAAAGCTGCTCCCCTTTCGATATGTTCCGGTTGGCAAAGAAAATTACATGGCTGAAATGATCGACCGTTGCGAGTGCGCTGGCAAGGTTGGGCTTTGAGCTGTGATTGATCAGGCGAACAAGGCCTCCTTGATCTCTTGCATCGATCACATAGGGAGTCTCTTCTTCGGGCGAAATGCTATATCCAAAGCAATAAGAATTTTTGACATCGAGGCGAATCCTTTTTCTGAAAAACCCTGTATATTCCCCGATGTATTGCATGCGGGAAATATCTCGCTGCGCGATGAGCCCCCATCCGATGTCCTCTCCGATCCAGCTAATCGTCGTAAACGAAGAGATCGTCTCGATCAAAGGAGTTTTCTGTAATTCGTTGCGAAAATAAGCTCCAAGCCATTTTTGCTCAAAATCTAGAGCGCCTTTTTGCTGAAGTTTTTCCGTCTTTTTTACGCACTTTAAGAATATCGAGGGATTTGCGAATTGAATTTTGGGAACGTATCGAAATCCAAACTGTTCCTCCAGTTCAGCTAGAGAAAGATTTGAGGCAATCCCGTGCTTTTCGATTGAAAACATACGTCAAGACAGCTGTACGGATTTCATCCGGGACTGCTTCCAAAACGTTTCCCCGTAATCGAAAGTGATCTGAGACCCGGCTGGAATATCCCTCAGAGCGACAAAGACCAATCGGGGAATGCCGCGCCAAAAGGCACTGATCAGGGCTGCGTTCGGGTTATCGCTATGATTGATAAAACGGGTGAAGTTTCCCATCTGCTCGGCATCGATGACATATTGCTTTTTCCCGAGTTGCCACGCGGTATAACGGAAACAAAAATTCGATTCGCAGATATGGTGCTTTTTCCTCGGTTGGATCAATCCCGTGTATTCCCCGATAAATGAGCTGGAAAAAATCCGATCCTCGGCAAATACTCCGAATCCGATCTGCTCATCGATCCAGCGAATCGATACCAGCGGATGTTTATCGCGGTTCAGCTCGTCATCGAAATAAATGCCCATCCAAATCCGGTGATTGGAAATCTGATTTTTTCCCTTCGCTTTTAAACTATATTCCATGATCTCCTGCAAAATCTCAGAGCTTTCAAAAACTGGATGAGAAACATACTGAAGATCATGCGCGTCGAGCTTTTCTTCGCGATCAACTTTTACTTTGGCATGTCCGAGAAAGGACTCAGATAAAACTTTTGGCGATAATTTAGACAAACTCTTTTTCTTGTAGAGAAACTTGGCCAATTCCAGAGGGGTTAAACCAAAGCCATTTCTTCTTTCCAGCAAACTCCCCTCTTGAACCAATAGTTCAATGCAATCCGATTGTTCGTCTAGAACGGCCAAATGCAAAAGGGTTTGCTTTTCTTTGGCCGTGGAAAGCTTCGCCAAAGGATGCTTATGTGGATCGGAAGACTTGCGCAAATGTTCTAAGACCTGAGGCCAACCGATGCGATGGCGGGATAACTCTTCCAACAAATCGGGCCAGAGATGTTCATCTGGATCTAAATGCATTTGGGAGGGATATCCGGAATCGAACTGATTCCAGGTTTGACAATATTTTGGCACTGGGAGAAAAAAGGCTTGCTCCAAGGAACACCCCATCGCAAAAGAAGCATTCTAATCGGAGGAAGCGTTTGTTTTCACAAACTTTTTATTAATCCGGTAGATCGGCGAGACGAATTCTTGGTTCTTCATCTCGTCGCGGAAGCGACGTTCCGCACGCGGTGTTAACAAATTCTAAATTTCCATCGGAGTTTTTGACTAAGTAAACAGTGACGGGTTGAGGCGGCTGCACGTTATTTACGACGACTTTCGCTCGAGATCTATAAAGAAATAGCAGCGCGAGTATCCCTCCTAAAGCTAACAGACCTTGCGTTCCCGTATAGCCAGCCACTTTCCATGTCGTCTGAACCGGAGAGATCACATAATCATTTATGGGATCGGCGATATAATCGGAAAAAACATATCCTGCTTTAGTGTGGAAGTCGAGATTGGGATCGTCTTTATGGATCTTCGTGATTTCTTTATCGAATTCCTTTTGGAGCTGGACATCTCCGCGGCATTTAAAAAAGGATAAAGCCAAAAGACCTAGGGCTTTTACGGATTCGCCTAGCAAGTGAAATTTTTGAGGAAGACCTAGAGAAGTCGTTGGATTGTGGTTATTTATTGTGTGAATGCCCCCAGAATACATGAGATCTCTCAATTTTTTAAGCGCTCTTATTCTAAGGAGATCGGTGCATTTAGTCAATAACTGGGTTGAGGTCTATCCACATCGTTTTTCGGTCGTTTTTGAAGTCCTGTTAAATTTAACTATTATACATGCAAAAAAATAAAAACTCACAAATCGATGTGTTTGGTAAAAAAAACTAAACATGTTATAGGTCATAAAAAGTTTAAATGAGGCTTATATGGTGAAATTCCCGATGAAATTCGAGGTTCAGACGATCGCCGGAGCCGGCATTCAGTCGCCCTGGAAAGCGCAGGCGGGCAATCTCCCTCCTATCCCCTGTGCGATTCCCCCTGAATGCATGGGGCCGGGCGGAGCCTATTCGCCGGAGGATTTGTTTGCCTTAGCTCTTCTGAGCTGTCTCATTGGAACATTTAAGGTTGGGTGCGAAAAGGCGGGGATTTCTTTCAAAGAAATTCGATGCAGAGCTGAACTCACGGCGGATAAAAACCCTTCGGAATCTTGCTTCTGGATGGCTCATGCAGACGTGTTTATCGATATCCTGGGCGCTTCCGATGCGGAAATGGTGAAAAAAATCTTAGACAGCACAATTAAAAATTGCGCTGTCTGCAATTCGATCAAAACGGGAAAGACTTTTCATCTTTCGATCGCTTAGATCTTTTTAACGCCGTCGGGAAGTGCTGCGAGCACATCCTGAAAAACGCGTTCTTTGGCGTTTTTGCTATCGATCTCTTTGACGATCTTTTTCGCGGCGTAATAATCGATTAAAGGCTGTGTTTCTGCATGATAGATCACAAGTCTTTTGCGCACGACTTCTTCGGTATCATCATCGCGCGTATAGAGAGAGCTTCCGCATACATCGCAAATGCCCTGCTTTGCAGGAGGATCGAACATCTTGTGATAGGGCTTCTTGCAGCCTTTGCAGATGAGTCGCCCGGTAATTCTTGGAATGAGGTCTTCATCCGGAATGTTAAAGTTCAAGGCGACGACCCGATTCTGATTGCCGAGCCGCGCATCCAATGCTTTGGCTTGCGCCAGCGTTCGGGGAAATCCATCGAGGATATATCCCTTGGCGCAATCGGGCTGCAGGATCCGGTCGAATAACATATCGAGCACGAGTTCATCGGGAACGAGGTTCCCGCTATCCATAAAACTTTTGACTTTCTGGCCGAGAGGCGTGGCATTCCTGATATTTTCCCTGAAGAGATCTCCGGTGGAGATATGAGGCAATCCCAATTTTCCGCTCAACGGAGCGGCGTGGGTTCCCTTGCCGGCTCCCGGAGGTCCTAAAAGAATGATGACTAAAGGTTTTGGTTCAGATCGATTCATTGCTGTGCCTTCTACTGCAAATAACATACACCCCATTATGGCCCATCCAAAAAGTTTTTTAAACAGTCGCATTGTCTCCTCAAAAATTATCGCGATACGTTGAAGATATGAAACCTAGCTGAAGTCTCTCGATTCGAAGGCCATGCGTTCTAAGAGTGTGTCTACAAAGAGCGGCTTCGCATCGCTCAAATTCAATTATCAAAGCGGTTTCGGTATAAATCATAGCGGATAAAACGCTTAATTATCAACCCGTTCGGCTGATAAAAGCGCCTGCTCGAAATCGGAAAAGATATTGGCAGGGCCTAGATGTTCATCAAAATGGAAATGGCGCAAATCTTTTTTTGCCGGTTCGGACAAATCTGATAAAATCAGACGCGTCCCGTGTTTGCGGCAGCGATGGAAAAACTCTTTGAGGGCTTTTGCTCCGGATGCATCCACCATGGATACTCTGTTCATCTTCAAGATCAGAGCTTTTGGAGCGGGCGTAGCTAAAGTCAGATCTCGCAGCATATCTGTCGCGCCGAAAAAGAGCGGCCCTGTCATTTCGAAGATTTCGACGATATGCGGTTTAGGAAGTGAAGAAACCAAGGGAGGAACGGGAACCGCTCGGGAAGATTGGCTCATGCGCCTCATAAACAAAAAGGAAGAGAGACCCATTCCGAAAATAATTGCGACTGTAATGTCGACGAATACGGTCAAAAAGAACGCCGTTAACAAAATGCCGCAATCGCTAAAAGGCGCTTTGAGCAATTGGATGAAATGCTCGATCTCGCTCATATTCCAAGCGACCATAATCAATATGGCGGCTAATCCCGCCAAAGGAATTTGGCTCGCAATCGGGGCCAAGGCTAAAATGATGAAAAATAGAGCCAAAGCGTGAATCATTCCGGCTATTGGAGTGACAGCCCCGGTTTTCACATTGGCGGCAGTGCGCGCAATCGCTCCTGTCGCTGGAATTCCCCCAAAAATCACGGAGGCAAAATTGGCCAGGCCTTGCCCGACGAGTTCACAATTGGATTTATGTTTTGTCCCCATCATTCCATCGGCAATCGCTGCGGAAAGAAGCGATTCGATCCCGCCTAAACAAGCGATCGCCAAGGCGTCTAAGAGATATTCAATCCATTTTCCGTCGGGAATCGAAAATACGGGCAGACTTGGAACAGGAAGCATGCGAGGCAAATCTCCGAATCGGCTCGCAATCGTGTCTACCGGCAAATGAGCTAAAGAACAAACGGATGTCGCCAAGACGATTGCAGCGATACCCCAAGGAATGCGAGGAAAAAAACGGCGGATGATCAAAATCACACCCAAGGTGCCCGCTCCCAAGCCTGCCGTCCATGGATCAATCGAAGGAAAAGCTTTGATATATGCCGTCCATTTCCCGACAAAAGACGCGGGAACTTTCTCCAAAGACAGCCCTAAAAAATCTTTGATCTGGCAAGAGAAAATAATCGTAGCAATTCCCGTGGTAAAGCCGGTAATCAAAGGATGCGGTACATATTTGATGCAGGAACCCGCGCGGCAAAGCCCCATTGCCACCAAAAACACGGCGGCAAGCAATGTGCAGATCGCTAATCCTTCATATCCATTGCGGGCGATGATATCGTAAATGATCACGACAAACGCTCCGGTCGGGCCGCCGATTTGCACCCTGCTTCCGCCAAGAGCTGAAATGAGAAATCCGGCTATGATCGCGGTAAAGAGTCCCCGTTCGGGCGGAACTCCGGAAGCAATCGCAAACGCCATGGCCAAAGGAAGCGCGATGACGCCGACGGTGATGCCGGCTAGGCAATCTTTGCGAAAAGATTGCCAGCCATACGCTTGCGATAAACAAAGATAGGATTTGGGGATATATTCCCGCCAGAAGGGCCGTTTCAACCTTCCTCCCTAAGACGATTTAATCCCACAGAGCATATATGAATGCCGATTGCTGCGCAATTTACCCCCAAACTACGCCTTAACCGCCTCAATTTCAGATACTTTTGACGACTCTTTCATGGCGATTCCGTCTATTTCCTCGACCGAGCGAAGAAGGCGGAATGCTTTTTGACGAATGCTCGAGTCGGCATCTTCATATCCCCAGCGAACTAAAGCGGCTGCGCCCGATAAGGCGGAGCAAGCCAAAGCCGCTCCAGTCCACATTCCAAATCCGAGCACCCACCCCCCTATCGCAGCGATAGTCAAGGAGCTCGCCAACAACCCTTTGGTCGCGATCCCCATTTCCGCTTTTGTTTGCAAGGAGGTTAGGATTTCTTCTTCGATCTTTAATACTTCTAATCCTTTCTTTCGTTCGGGATCTCGAGATTCAAGGACGGTAAATTTATGTTCAGCGAGCTGTCTTTTCTGAAGGCGTACATTCGATATCCTGCCCAGCTCTCTGCCAATCGAGCTGCTAGCGACCCCTACCGCCACTACAGCGAGAATAGTCAGTGCAATCAGAGCTTCTATTTTGTCGTTTCCTTTCTTCTTTTTCGAACTCGTTTCAGATGAAGTCGAATGCGATCCAGAAGGCAGGCGATCTCCAAAATAGATCGCCCTCGGATATCCCCAATCGCAAGAACCGATATAGGGATAGTGGTGGATCACATGCATTTCAGATGAGGGAGCTCCCTCCTCTGTAGGTTGGGGGCGAAGAATTTCATGAGCAAATTTCCTCGCATCCGAAATCGCTAGATTAACCACGGAATTCGCCATCTTCTATTCCTTCTTTTACCAAGCTTGCTCTGCGTACTTGCGATCACAGGTATCTGCCAACTGAGCCGCGCTTTTTTCGACGGATTGATCGATAGAATCAAACCCCGCTTTTACGAGGAGCCCCACTGCTGAAATCCCCATACAGGCAAGCCCTGTCGGAGCTAATCCGGGAATAGACCAATAACTTCCCGCAATAGCCAGAGCCATTCCTGCGACATAGCATACCTTGGCGAGAAGAGACCATCTGACTCCTACCGAACTGCTTTCGCACAGATCGACTCCTGCGGATGCGATGCGCTTTTGAAAATCATCGAGATGTTCGTCTTCTTCCCGAAGCGCATCGATTGTTCTCTGAGCGAGTCCGAGTCCTGCAAAATCTTTGCCTAGATAATATAAAGCGCCGATCCCGGTCGAGCTAAAAAACACTTCCGAAAAAGAACACTTTGAAAGATTTGCGGAAAAAAACCGCAATGCATCCGATGTATTTCGATAAAAAACAGGAAATCCCGCATTTACAAACACAGTCATTTCATTCCCCTTTTTGTAAAAATAGGGAGCTGTTTTACCTAATCGAAAGAATTAAGAGCAAGAAAAAATTTACATAGCAAGTATTTTTCGGATTGTCTTGGGCATTCAGGAAATCGAAAGATCGGCAAAAACCGGCAAATGATCGGAAGGAAATCTCCCCTCGAATGTGTCCGCGACGATGGCATGGGAATAGACGCGGATCTGCCGATCGACAAAAACATAATCAGGCTTAATCCCGGGCTGGCCGGCTTCTTTAAATCCGGACCAGCTCCCCGTTGGGCCTCGATGGGGAAAAAGGGAGACTTTTTGCGCGTCGACTAAAGGTCGGCCGGAGATGCTATCTTCCGTGAGCAATCGATAAGTCGAATCCCCTCCGAGCTGCGGAAATAAATTGAAATCCCCTGTGACAACAAACGGGCGATCCTGAGCGATCGATCCTATTTTTTCTCTCAAAAGCATCGAACTTTCGTCCCGAGCCAATCGAGAATGGTAGTCGAAATGAGTATTGAATAGAAAAAACGGCTTGCTGCAAACCTTGTCGAATAGCTTTGCCCAAGTGACTCCCCTGAAAAATCGGGAGTTCCAGCTGCGGCTAGGAATTTGGGGAGTTTCCGACAGATAAAACAACCCGAAATCCAAGGGGATAAATCGGGTTTTTCGAAACAATACGGGGTTGTGCATACCCTCTTCGCAGGCATCGTTCAATCCGACGCTAAACCGGCCGAAATCGGCGAGTCCCTCCTGGAGATCGCGCACCTGGTTCTTCAATGGCTCCTGAAGCCCGATTAAATCGGGAAGATTCGCAAGAATGGTGGTGAGAACGTGGCGTTTGCGAAGTCCCCAGTGATATCGCGAATCGCCTTCATCGGATCGAACGTTGAAAGACATGACTCGGAAGGCCTGTTTAAAACCGCAAGAGACAAGGCCGCGAGAAGCCCAAGGATCTATCAACAACATAAAACCACTTCGCTCACCATAGGCCGAGAATTTTCCACCAGAATCCCCCGACTAGAATCCAGCAAGCGATAAATATAATGCTGCAGACGGCTCCGGCCTTCCACCACTGATTTACAGAGACGTATCCGCTGCCGAATAAAATTGGAGCTGCGCCCGATCCATAGTGGGTCAATCCGGTGAAAAGGTTGCTGAAAAATCCCAATGACAATGCGGCGAGTTCGGGCGGAGTTCCCAAGGCGATCGCCACGGCTAAAAAAGGAGCGAACATGGCTCCGATATGAGCGACGGCGCTCGCAAAGAAATAATGGCTGTAATAGTAAATCAAGGCCAAAATCAAAAAACCGCACGACCAATGAAAGCCAGAGATATGCCCCACTACGTATTGGCTAAACCACGTTGAAAATCCCGTTTTATTCAATTGACAAGCGAGAGTCACGAGAGTCGCAAACCAGATCAAAGTATCCCAGGCCGCGGTTTCTTCAAGGGCATCCTTCCATTTTAAAATGCCGGTCAACAGGAGAATCGATACGCCGATCATTGCAGCCGTCGTTGCCTTCATGTGGATAAAAGGACCGGCGATCCATAAAACGATCAAAAGGACGAACGTCAGTCCCATTATTTTTTCTTGAAGAGACATCGCTCCCATGAGGCGAAGCTTGTCGCTAGCCATTTCCCTGGCATGGGGAGTATGGCGGATCGTGGGGGTCCAGAGTTTATAGATAACCCATGGAAAAATGAGTAAAGAGATCAATCCGGGCACAATCGCAGCGGTGCACCAAGAAGTCCATGAAATCGAAATATTATATCCTTGGGCGAGGCGGACGATCAAAGGATTTCCCGCCATTGCGGTGAGAAACATGGCTCCGGTCACAGCAGTCGCCTGATAAGCGCAAATCGCCAAGAATGCGCCCATCTTCGGATCGTGCGATTTGCCGGTAAACACTTCGGCTAAGCTTTTGACAATCGGATACAGCACCCCCCCCGCCCTTGCCGTGACGCTTGGAATGCAAGGAGCGAGCAGCAAATCGGTGGCGACCATCCCATATCCGAGTCCTAGACTATTTTTCCCCAGGGTTTTCATCACGGAATAAGCGACCCGGTTCCCAAGTCCTGTCGAGATAAATCCTCGTGCGATGAAAAACGCGAAGACGATCAACCATACGATTTCGCTTCCAAATCCATTGCACGCATCTTCCAGGGAGAGCAGCCCTGTAGAGATCGCCGCAGTCAGTCCGAGAATCGAGATCACGCTCATCGGGTACGGTTTTAAAATGATCGCTAGAATCGTCGCAAAAAATACGGCGAACATATGCCATGCCTGCTGCGTCAGACCCTGCGGATGGGGAAGAATCCAAATTAAAATCCCGATTGCCGCGCATCCCAGCAATTTTGCTGCAGATCGGTGATCTTGAATCCATTGCTTCATAAAACCCCTTGCTCAAATGCATAAAATTCATTATACCTGAATCCCAGTTTTTTTCAGGAGATATGAATATGTTTAGATTTTCAACTCGTTTTTTTCTATTCTGTTTTTTATCGTTTTTCTCTTTGTCCGCGGCTCGGGCGGATCATTCTTTAAGAGATGAAGCTCGGAAAAAAATTTTTTCCGCACTTGAAATCGCCGATCCGCAAGAAACTCAACAATTGTGGGTTCAGCAAGGCAAGGAGCGATGGGAATTCGATCGCCGCTGCGAAGACAAGAGAGATCAGCTATGGCCTTTATTCGAAGAGGCGGGACTGGTCGGAGATGTTCTTCCTGTTGCCGAAACATATGACTATGTTCTGATTCCAGGCGCGCTCGCAAGCCGGATGGAACAAAGATGGGCCTCTGCATGCCGGCTTTGGGAAAAAGGAATCCGGTTTTCGAAGATCGTTTGCTTAAGCGGCAAGCGAAATCTCCAGGAGTCCGAAAAAAAACGAATCGGAGATGCTTCTATTCAAACCGAGTTCGACGCATTTCAATGGGTTTGCAAAAAACACCCCGCTCCCCTTGGCATGGATCAGATCGAAATCCAGTTTATCAATGCGGAACCCGCTCCGGGCAATAACCGGCCGACTACGGTGGATACAATTGGAGCTTGGCTCGGCACATCTCCCGAAAAAGGCTCGTGCCTGGTCGTTTCCAACCAGCCCTACATCCAATATCAGCATCTGATTTTCAAAAGAATTCTTCCCGAAGGATTTTCGGTGGAAACCGTTGGAGAAGCCCTAGATTGGTCGCCGCCCGTCGCCTTAATGCTGGACACGCTGGGTCGGATTCTCGCCCAGGAACAACTGTTGGATCAGTGAGACTTTTCGTCGAGCTCGTGCCAACGGAGATAGAGCTGTTCGATTTGCGTCTGCGCGATTTCGATCTCTTGGCAAATCGAATGCAGCCGCGAAGAATCTTTCAGAGCTTCTTCGCTTTCTAAAGACCGATTTAACTCACATAGTTTTTGTTCGAGGGCCGCGATGCGGCCTTCGATTTGCTCGTATTCCTTTTTTTCCAAATAGGTGAGTTTTTTCGGGCTGGAGTCCTTCGGCTGTAAGGCGACTTGTTTTTCAATCTGCGCCTCTAAATGAAGAGATGCTGGACGAGCCGCTGCCCATTGCGCGTAATCGGCATAAAATTGAACTTTTCCCCCTGGATTCAAAGAGAGGAGGTCGTTGCAAACCCGATCCATCATGCAGCGGTCATGGGTGATCAGCACGATCGCCCCGGGGAATTCGAGAAGCGTCTCCTCGAGAGCCTCCAATGTTGGAATATCCAAATCGTTCGTCGGTTCGTCTAGCAATAAAAGATCCGCCGGCTGAAGCATTAAATGCGCGATTGCAATGCGCGCTTTTTCCCCTCCGGACAAATAGCGAAGGCGGAGATCGAGCAGGTCAGGAGAAAATAAAAATCTCTTGCACCAACCATTGACGTGGATTCTTTGACCTCTAAACTCGACATATTCCCCTGTGGGGGAAAGCGCTTCTCGAAGCGTGAGATCTCCGGAAAGCTCTAAGCGGTGTTGGTCGAAATAGACGATCTTGAGATCGTCGGCCTGTTTGATCGTCCCTTGATCGGGCTGAATCTGCCCCGCGAGAATCCGAAGAAGCGTCGTTTTTCCCGATCCATTCGGCCCCATGAGGCCGAGTCGCGTCTTGGGAGACAGAGTCAAATCGAGTTTGCTAAACAGCTCGCGCCCTTGGATCGACTTGGCGATATTTTTAGCGGCGAGCAATTTCCGGGTTTCCCGTTCTGTTGCGGCAAATGAAATATCGGCCCTTCTTTGGCGGTTGCGCTCTCGAATATCCTGGAAATTCTGTTCGAGCTGCTCTGCATTTTCAAGCCGCGCTCGAGATTTTGTCGTGCGAGCTTTGGGAGATTGCTTGGCCCACTCTATTTCATGCCGCATCTTGGATGCAGCTGAGCGCTCTTGCTGCATTTGGCCGAGCAAGAACTCTTCTTTTTTTGCTAAAAATTGGCTATAAGAACCTTCGATGGCAAATAATCCCGATGCATAAACTTTATCGATCTCGACGACTCGATTGACCGTATTTTGCAGAAAATACCGGTCGTGGCTGACGAGCACATACGTTTGCGCATGCCTCTTTAAAATCGACTCGAGCCAAAGGATCGATTCCAAATCGAGGTGATTCGTGGGTTCATCGAGCAGCAAAATATCCGGGCTGGAAATAAATGCTTGGGCAAAACTCAGTCGTTTTTTCCATCCTCCCGATAAATCGGCCGCCATGACATTTGGATCTGAAAATCCAAACCTGGTTAGCCATTCGTCGGCAAGCCTCTCCTGTTCATACGATGGGATCTCGGATCGGTGCCCGCATGCCTCCAAAAGAATAGATTTCAGAGACTGTTTGGGAAATTCGCAGCTTTGCGGAACATATCCAATCGAAATCCCCCGTTTGACAGATACGATCCCTTCATCGGAGGCCTCTTGTCCGGCGAGAATTTTCAATAACGTCGATTTTCCCGATCCATTCGGGCCGATCAGGCCGATTCGGTCGCGAGAAAAAATGCTGAGATTGAGCTGCTTAAATAGAGATCTCGTCCCAAAGGATTTTCGCAAATTCTGACAATTGACCAGCAGGCTCACAATGCGCTGCCTTTCCAGGTCAAATAATAGATCATTCCAGCGGCCATGAGAGCGGCTGTCAGATAAAAACGCCATTTGGGAACCGCTTTATGAGAGACGAAAATCCCCTCGTCGCGATCCCAACTCGTCCGATGCGTCGCCATCAATCGGTAATAGGCGTTCACGAGGCAAATGATATTCAGCCCGACGAGCCCTAGGCCTAGCCCCTTGATCCAGACGAACACGCTTCGGCGCAGCGAAGATGCGAAGGGAAGCCGATTTTTTTGTCCTTTTTGAAGGCGGATATTCAATAGCCTCTTGCCCAAAGTCGTTCCCACAGTTGCGAGCAAGAGCGTTTCTATCGGAACCCAAGCCAAAAATTCGAGGGCGATCCAATGCTCCGATGCGAACAAAGTCGTCGAAAAGATCGGCAGTCGAAGGCATGCGAAAAATAAGGCGTAATCAAAAAACCGCGCGACAAACCGCATCATAGGATTGGCTTTTGCAGCTTGTGCGTGAAAAGGCTCTTCCCTGCCGGTAAAAATTTCAGACGGCTCTACAATTTTTTGACTCATACAAAAACCCGATAAACATCTTCAAATCGCGTTTGCAAAGCGAGTTTCTGGCGATTTTTGGGTTCTATCGACCCGATTCAGCCGAAACCCCGCTTTATAGACACACCTCAGTATACCCCAAAGCCGGAGCGGAAGCAAATGCATATCTACCAATCAATCCTTTCGGTTTTTTATCGAAAAATTCAAAAACGAACGATTTTTAATAAAATTGACTTTAATATTCCGATATAATTTAAATTAAAAAATACAAAACCAAAGAAAACAGAATGAAAAAGAAGATCTGCCTCAATATGATTGTAAAAAACGAAAGACCGGTCATTGAGCGATGCTTACAATCCGTCAAGCATCTGATCGATTATTGGGTGATCGTAGATACGGGATCGACCGATTCGACCCAAGAAACGATCCGTCTTTCTTCAAAGACATCCCGGGAGAGCTTCACGAACGGCCCTGGGTGGATTTCGCCACCAATCGAAATGAAGCTCTCTTTTTGGCCAAAGATCGAGGGGATTATCTCCTATTTATCGATGCGGATGAAACCGCGGTGTTTTCTTCTGATTTCCAGATGCCAGTTCTGGAAAAAGATTTTTATTCCTGCAGTTATCGACATGGAAATTTGGAAAACCAGAGAATTTTGCTCATCGTACTGATCTCGACTGGATATGGCAGGGAGTTTTGCACGAAGAGCTCACAGTGCTCTCTGAAAACAGGCGGCTGTTTTTTAAAAACGTCGTCATAAACGGAACTTTTACAGACGGCCGTCGATCTCAAAACCCAAACAAACTCCTAGACGATGCGAAAACTCTTGAAGCCGCACTTCTGAAAGAGCCCGATAATGGCCGATACGCATTCCATTTGCCGGGACATATGACAACCTCAAAATGCCTCAGGAAGCATTGGAAATGGTATCTAAAGCGAACCGAAATGGAGGGGGACTTTCTCGAAACGGCTTTTTCATGGCATCGGATTGGAATATTGCAGGAATCGCTCGGACTCGATCCTGTCGAGAGCTATTGCAAAGCGCATTCATGCCGTCCCCTGCAGCGGGAACCTCTCTACCGCATGGCGAACTATTTCACTTATAAGAAAAATCGCCATTTTTAGGCTATTTAATCTCAAAACATTCTCTATCTCTTTCCGAACGAGGAGATTCTTTTTTTACGGAGAGCTGGATCTACGACTATGGATCTCTTTGGCAATATTCGGAATTCGCCTATCTGATTCATCGCTACAAAGAAGCCCTTGAAGGAACTATCTCCTTATTGGCAAATCGCGCAGTTCCCCAGTATATCCGCGAATCGCTTCTCGAAAGAAAAACTATTTTGGAGAAATCGATAAAATGAGTCAAAAAACAATCGCAATTTTTACAAGCATTGTCACGGGGATGCGCCCATGGGATTTGGATTCCGTCAAGAAAGGCGTAGGCGGATCGGAAGAAGCCGTGATTTACATGGCAAAACACCTCGCCCAGCTCAATTATAAGGTCTACGTCATCGGCTATCCGCCTTCGGATTCACCTTACCTTTCTTCTTCATCGAATCCGCGATTCATCGATATGAGAGAAAAAAACTTCTTCGAAAAGCCTTTCGACATCGGTATCGTATGGCGCCGCTCAGAGATGGGCTTGGAAGTGAAGCGCCTTGCAAAAAAGATCTATCTATGGCCTCACGACGCGGTAGATTTAACCTTTACCAAAGAACAAATCGACGCCTACGATGACGTCTTTTGGCAATCGAAATGGCAAAAGGATTATTTCCTTCAGAAAAACCCCGGATTTTCAAAGTATTCCAAGATTCTCGGAAACGGCATCGATCCAGAATTATTTTCCCCTGTGGCTGAAAAAGAAAATCCCTATTCCTGCATTTATGGATCGAGTTATGACAGAGGACTTGAAATCCTATTGGACGCTTGGCCGGAAATCATCGGTGAATTCCCTCGAGCCACCCTGGATATTTACTACGGCACCTCTTATCTCAAGGTCGGACGGCCGGATCTAGAAAGAAAACTTCGCAGAAAAATGTCTTCGCTCAAAGGAGTGGTCGATCGCGGACAAGTCGGGCATGAGGAACTGAATTGCGCCTATGCAAAAGCATCTCTTTGGCCGTATCCATGCATCATTCCGGAAGTTTTTTGCATCACCGCTTTGCGCGCTCAATTCTCAGGGGTCGTCCCAGTAGTCCTCCAACATTACGCTCTTAGGGAAACCGTTCGCTACGGCTATCGATGCGAAGATCTCAAAGATTTTCTCCCCATGTTTCGAGAAGCTTTGAAAAATGCCCCCGAGATTTCCCTTGAAAGCCGCAAGCAGATGCAGGCGTTTATCAATGAAGAATTCACTTGGAAAACCATCGCGCAGAAATGGGACCGAATATTTCAAAGACAAGGATAGATCCCATGAGTCGCCAAAAAACAGTCGCCATTTTCACAATGGAGATGGTGCAGGGCTCTCCCCCATGGGATCCCGATTCAATCCATACGGGAATCGGCGGGTCGGAAGAAGCTGTGATCTATATGGCGCAGCATTTGGCGAGGATGAATTACAAAGTGCTCGTAATCGGATCCCCTCCCCTCGATTCCGTGCATTCCTCCTTAGACGCAAACCCCCGATTTGTCGACCAAACATTTTATCCTTCGGAAACCTTGGATATCGGCATCGCTTGGCGCAATCACAATCTCGGAAAGGTCGTAAGGCCTTTTGTGAAAAAATTATACCTATGGCCACACGACACAAACCTCATTGAATCTCCCAGAGAGCATCTGGAAGTATATGACGGCGTGTTTTGGCTTTCCCGCTGGCAAAAGGATTATTTCGCAAGGCAGAACCCGATCTTTTGCAAATTCGACTCCATTTTCGGGAACGGAATCGAACCCGCTCAATTCGAGCCAATCCGCCCTCGAAACAATCCTCACTCTTGTATTTATGGATCGAGCTATGACAGAGGGCTGGAAATCCTGCTCGATCTTTGGCCGAAGATAAAAGAGGAATTCCCTCGGGCGACACTGGATATTTATTCCGGGATGCACCACCTAAATATCAGGCTCCCCGATCTCGCAAAACGGCTCCGTTATAAAATAGATTCTCTCTCCGGAGTTGTAGATCATGGAAAAGTAGGGCACATCGAGCTCAATCGAGCTTATGCCAGAGCATCGTTTTGGACCTACCCCTGCACATTTCCCGAAGTATTTTGCATCACAGCCCTCCGAGCGCAACTCTCTGGAGCTGTCCCTATCGTCATTAAAAACTACGCCCTTTGGGAAACCGTTCGCCACGGCTATACCTGTAGGGACTCCCAAAGCTATTTTGAAACCCTTCGGTCGGCTTTCAAAGACGCCGGCAACATCTCGTTGCAAACCAGAAAACGCATGGGAACATTTGTCTTAAGCGAATTCACCTGGCACTCCATCGCCCAAAAGTGGGATCAAACTTTTAACTAAAAAAATGGATTATGAAAACACAGAAAACAATTGGAATTTTTGCCCCAAAACATCCGAATCTGCCCCGTTGGGATCCGGACATTTTGAAATCGGGAATCACGGGTTCCGAAGAAGCCGTCATCTATATCGCCGAAGAATTAGTTCGCCTCGGCTATAAGGTATTCGTCTTCGGAGAACCGCCTGCAAATTCACCTTATCGGAGAAATGAGTCCAATCCTCAGTTTCTGGATATAAAATCTCCCTATCCATTTAACAGCAAACTAGATATTGCGATCTGTTGGCGAACTCCAGAATTCGGCCTTCATTTAAAAGCGGTTGCAAATCGAATCTATTTCTGGCCTCACGATACTGCCAGTCCTTATTGCACGCAGCAGCAGCTTACGGCATTCGACGGCATTTTATGGATTTCAAAATGGCAAAAAGAGAATTGGTCGCAAGTCCATCCGTGTTGCGCAAAATTTCAGAGCATTTTTGGCAATGGGCTGAATCCCGATTCATTTCCGATCCGGCAGGCAGAGATCAATCCCTATTCGTGCATTTATGGATCGAATTATGCCCGTGGCTTGGAAATCCTACTGAATATCTGGCCCTGCGTAAAAGCGGAATTTCCCCAAGCGACGCTGGATATTTATTACGGATGGCAGCACTACGGACTTTTGTCGCAGGAACTAGAGTCTTCCATGCGAAAGAAGGCCAAGGAACTTCCCGGAGTTATAGAACACGGAAGAGTAGGCCATGAGGAATTAAACGCCGCGTATAGCCGGGCCTCTCTGTGGACATATCCCTGCATCGCCCAGGAAACGTTTTGCATCACGGGACTGCGCGCTCAATTCGCAGGGGCGATCCCCGTTATCCTCGAGGGATCCGCTCTATCGGAAACTGTTTTGCACGGATACAAATGCACTCGAGCTGAAGATTATCTCCCTTTGCTGCTGCAAGCTCTCCATAAGGCTCCTGAAATTCGATTGGAAGAAAGAGCTAAAATGAAGGAGTTTATCCTGGAAAAATTCACTTGGAAAAAGATCGCAGGCGAATGGGAAACCCTATTCGATTGAGAAGGCGTCCACAAAGCGAGGCTTCGTCGATTTTCCCATTGTGCGCTAAACGGTCTCGAAATGATTAACCGCGAGCGGCGCGCTCAAGGCGATTCATCAAAGCCTCGTTCGATTGGATCTTTTCGTCGAGATAAATCGCGATCTCCGAAAAGCCGAGCTGATCGGCCTTCCGAAGCTGCGCATACAGATTCTGCGAGCAAATCGAAGGCGCTGCATAGACCGAATGAGATCGCAAAAGAATCTCAAAAGCCTCTTTTGTTTCGACGAGATGAACCTTTGCTTTGGGAGCATAGTGGCGATATTTCATGCCTGGCGATAACACGGGACCTGTTTTCAAAGGCTCCTCGAGGCACATTCCGATTCCGATCTCAAGCTCCTCTCTTCCAATCGCTCCAGGCCTGAGCAACACGGGTTTTTCTCCAAACAAGCCAACGACCGTAGATTCAATCCCGCAATCGGCATTCCCTCCATCTACGACCGCGGCGATCTTCCCAGAGAAATCCTCCATTGCATGATCTGCACAGGTCGCGCTAGGCCGCCCGGATAAATTCGCCGAAGGCGCTGCCAGAGGCGCCTTTAAACCCGAGATAATTTGCCTAATGCAAGGGTGCTTCGGCATCCGCACGGCAATCGTGGGGAGGCGGACTGCGGCATATTCGGCTACGCCGGGTCGGCGCCGCACGACCATCGTCAAGGGCCCCGGCCAAAATTTCTCCGCTAATTTGAAAAATAGAGGCGGCGGATCGAGGATTAAGCCAAGGGCTTGGTCTAGATCGAAGACATGGGCGATCAAGGGATTGTCCCGGGGACGCCCCTTGACTGAATAAATTTCTTGAATCGCTCGTTCGCAAAAGAGATCCGCAGCCAATCCGTATACCGTTTCCGTTGGGATAGCCACGAGGCTTCCCCGCTTAAGCAGGCTTATAATCGTTTGTAAATCAGAATCCGACAATAAAGGATCCGCTGCGATCTTTAGAGTATTCATAGGGAATCTACTATACTCGTTTTCTCAGAGGGTGTCTACAAAGAGAAGCTTCTCTTTGTAAACACCCTCTCAACAATTCTTCAAAAAAATCGATCGAATCTGAAAAAACCGGAAATTTCAGCTTTATCCTTTCAAAACCCATGAGTATACTGGGCTAAAAATCCTGATCGAGGCTTTTCTTGGAATCCACAGCTCATCCCCGTCGATTTGTAAATGTTTTTTTGCTCGCCATGCTCAACCTGGCAGTGATGGCGTCTTTGCGCAATCTCCCGATTGTCGCCACCTATGGATATGGCTCCATCTTCTTATACTGCCTCGTCGCTTTTGTATTTTTGTTCCCGTGCGCTCTCATCTCCGCGGAACTGGCGACGGGATGGTCGAGGACTGGCGGGATCTACGTTTGGGTCAGGGAAGCCTTCGGCCCCAAATGGGGGTTTTTTGCGGTTTGGACGCAATGGATTCACAACGTCACCTGGTTTCCTGCCATCCTTTCTTTTTCGGCTTCGACGTTCGCCTATGCGGTTTGCCCTTCCCTTGCGGAAAATAAAGTCTACCTCATCTCTGTCATTTTGGGAGGGTTTTGGGGAATTACGCTTTTCAACTGCCTCGGACTCAAGCCGTCGAGCTGGTTCAGCGCCCTCGGCGTCATTGCGGGTACAGTAGTTCCCGGCCTTCTCGTCGTTGGATTCGGACTGTTTTGGATTTTGCGCGGCGAACCGCTGCAAATCCCCTTTACCGCGGCTTCGTTAATCCCCCAGATGGACGACATCCAGAATATCGTATTCCTGGCTGGACTCTTTCTGGCCTTCGGCGGACTCGAAGTGTCTGCGGTTTACGCGAAAGAAGTGCAAAACCCCCAAAAGAATTTCCCGAGAGCTATTTTGATCGCGGCGGGAATCGCCTTTATCCTTTATGTAGCGGGCGCTTTATCGATCGCTCTGATTATTCCGCCACATGAAATCAGTTTGGTCGGAGGATTGATCGAGACGTTTTTTGTGTTTTTAAATCATTATGCCTTAGCCCCATTTTTGATCCCTATCGCTTTGATGATCATCGTCGGAGCCATCGCCGAACTCAACGCATGGATCATCGGTCCCGTGCGAGCGCTCCACGCGACTTCGAGACATGGGGACCTCCCTCCTGCATTCCAACGGCTGAACCGCTTCGGGATTCCTTCCAATTTGCTGTTTTTCCAGGCGGCTATCGTCACGATCGTATCTTTTGTGTTTTTATTCATGCCTTCTGCAAGCAGCGCCTTTTGGATTCTAAGCGCCATGTCGGCTCAGCTCTATCTGATCATGTACGTTTTCATGTTCCTTTCCGCTTTGAAACTGCGCTATAGCCATCCGCATGTTGTAAGAGCCTACCGAATCCCCTATAAAATGCCGGGGATCTGGTTCGTGGCGAGCTTGGGGACTCTCAGTTCTATTTTCGCCTTTTTCATCGGGTTTGTCCCGCCTTCCCAAATCGAGGTGGGCAGCCTTGTTTTTTATGAATCCTTTTTGATCCTCGGCATTTTATCGATGTGTGCAATCCCATTTTGGATTTATGCGAGCAAAAAGGATGAATGGAAACCCCACGGGGTGGCGCAATATGAGAGCGATCTATGAATAAAGACGGCCAGAAGGAAATCTCGGAATTTCGAAAGCCGGATCACCCGGTGATTCCCTTGATTCTATCCCGCTGGTCGCCTCGGGCGATGTCTGGAGAAGCACTGTCTCAAAACGAGCTCTTCTCCTTATTTGAAGCCGCGAGATGGGCTCCTTCTTCCTATAATAATCAGCCCTGGCATTTCATCTATGCCTCTGCAAATACGCCCAATTTTTTCGCCTTTTTAGATCTGCTGGTTCCTTTTAACCAACTGTGGGCTGCCAAAGCCGCTGTTCTCGGCGCAATCGCCTCGCATAAACTATTTACATATAACAACAAGCCCTCGATCACCCATGCCTTTGACACCGGAGCGGCATGGGAAAATCTCTGCCTTGAAGGGGCAAGCCGCGGACTAGTCGTCCATGGAATTGAAGGATTTGATTATACAAGGGCGAAAACCCTTATGAAGATCCCCGATGATTACGATCTATTGGCGATGTTCGTGATCGGGAAAAGAGCTCCCAAAGAAACTTTGTCGGAAGAGTTGCAAAAGAAAGAAAAGCCCAGCTCCCGATTGCCGATCGAAGAATTCATATCGGAAGGGATATTCAAAAAAAAATCGAGCAAGCCTTGAGGCACTGCTCGATTTCTTAATATTTAAACGTTAGCCGCTTACTCTTGAACAGCCATTAGGGAAGCAACGCCGGCATGTTTACGACGTTTTGCTTTTTTTTTATGGCTTTTTTTCGCTTTTTTGTGATGAACTTTGCGAGCTTTGCGTGCTTTTGTTTTTGTTTTGGTTTTGCGAACTTTTTTCGCTTTGCTTCGGCGAGCGACTTTGCGTTTGCCGGCAGCTTTTTTACGTTTCAGCATGGTTTAATCCTCCTTAAAGCGTAAAGAGACCGGAGACTGTTTCCGAATGAGGGAAAGGTTCGCCTTCCAACCTCAACATCGGCGGGTACACCCGCAACTCCGCATTCGCCTTACAATTCTAAATATAATTTTTTTTACTAAAAATTTCAAACTTATTATTAAAAATTAGTCAAATTTCAAGAAATTCATTAATTTAAAAAATCGCCCCACAATTATCTGAGAAGGCATTTTTCCCCAAGTTCTTTAGCTTAAAAAAAATTTTTAAACCAAAGATAATCCGAAAAAACAAAAAAATTAGATTCAAACCAGGAAAAACACAGAAAACTAACCCGCATTTTAAACCGCTTCATTTTTACAAGAGATTGATCATTAAGCCAGTATCCGATATATTTCGAACCACAACCTATCTCGAGTTGGATTTTAAAACCTTCTAAAGACGAGCCTAAGAGATGAACACCCCTTTGGCAGAAAGATTGCGGCCGAAAACCCTTTCGGAAATCGTCGGTCAGGAACACCTGACTGCGAAAGGCGGCTATCTCGATCTGATCATCAAACAGGGCACTCCCCATTCTCTATTGCTGTATGGACCTCCCGGCTGTGGAAAAACGACTCTCGCCCGCCTTTATGCAGGCGCTTTTCATCTCCCATTTGTGGAATCGAGCGCTGTCTTTCAGAGTTCTCAAGAGTTAAAAAAGCTCTTAAAAGAAAACCAGTCGACTCCCCTGATTTTCAGACATACCATGCTCTTTATCGATGAGATCCACCGATTCAACCGCGCTCAGCAGGATCTCTTTTTGCCCTTTTTGGAAGACGGATCTCTTATTTTAGTCGGAGCTACGACGGAAAATCCCTCGTTTGTACTGAATAACGCCTTATTGTCGCGGATGCGAGTTTTATGCCTGAAGGGACTTGGCTCCGAGCATCTAGAAAAAATTCTCTCCCGCTATGAGGAATTGATCGGCCCGCTCCCCGTCGATACAGCTTCCAAAAAACTGATCGTAGAACTGGCGCAAGGAGACGGTCGCTATCTCCTAAATCTGGTCGAGAATGTGGAGGCTGCGAACCTGCAAAACGGCGATCTGGCCACAGTCTCAAGACTCGTGCAAAAACGCCCCTCCCTTTACGACAAACATCAAGAAGGCCATCACAATCTCATTTCCGCCCTCCATAAATCCGTCCGAGGGTCGGATCCCGATGCGACGCTTTACTGGCTGGCCCGAATGCTCGAAGCCGGAGAAGATCCTCTATTCATCGCGCGGCGAATGATCCGCATGGCGTCGGAAGATATCGGTCTGGCCGATCCCCAGGCCCTTCCCCTTGCGATCGCGGCGAGGCAGGCTTACGAGACCTTAGGGTCTCCGGAAGGAGAGCTCGCCTTGGCTCAAATAGCCGTCTATCTGGCATTGAGCCCCAAAAGCAATGCGGTTTACACCGCTTTTTCAGCAGCCAAGGAAGAGGCCGGTCGCACAGGACATCTCAATCCCCCGGCTGTAATCTTGAATGCACCGACCTCTCTGATGAAAGAACTCGGGTACGGCAAGGGGTACATTTACGACCACGACACGCCGACGGGCTTTTCAGGACAAGAATATTTCCCTTATGAACTCGGGCGAAAAAATTTCTATCGACCAATTGAGCGGGGTTTCGAACGGGATATGAAAAAGCGGCTGGAATATTTTGAAAAATTAAGAAACCTTTACGCCAAAGAGACCCGTGAGCTATAGTAAAGCCCATCCGGAGAATCTCTTATGCTCGAACTCAGTTCGATAAAGAAAAACAAAATCCACCTCGCAGATTATAACTTTCAGCAAGACATCGAAAGCCGCATCATTCTATCCGATTTCTCCGCCTTTGATTACGAAGTTCTTGAGGAAATCTTATTCAGCCCTTTGAAAATTTCAGCCAAAAAGCTCGTCCGCTCCTTGGGGTGTTCTGAAGCGGATTTGGATGCGATCTTGCAACGGCTCTCTCAGGCCGGGCTGATCCAAGTTTCCGGGGATTCGATTTTGGTCGACAAAGACCGTAGGAAATATTTCGAGGTTCAAATCTGCCGTTTTTCAGATCAATTCAAGCCGGATATGGAGTTTTTGCAAGGACTTCTCAAGCTGATCCCGATCCACATCCTTCCGAGCTGGTACGCCATTCCCAGATCCAGCAACAATATCTTTGAATCCATCATCGAAAAATATCTGCTCACCCCGCAAATCTACCAGAGATATCTATCGGAACTCAATTTTTCCGATCCAGTTCTACACTCCATCCTAGAAGATGTGTTGAATTCCCCCGAACTGCGGGTTTCGACCTCGGATCTCATCTCCAAATATAACCTCGCTCGGAGGGATTTCGAGCAGCTGATGCTTCAGCTCGAGTTCCATTTCGGATGCTTTGTCACATATAGCAAAGAAGAAGACCACTGGATCGAATCCGTCACACCTTTGCACGAGTGGAGGGAATACCAGATGTTTCTCCGCCAAACAGCTCCTTCCCCCATCGGGAATGCGGCTTCCATCGAGCGCTGCCATCAAAGCGATTTTGCCTTTATCGAAGATCTGGGTTCGATTCTAACCGCTGCCAAAAAAAAGCCGATCCCTCTTGAACAATGGACGGGAACGGGCCCTCTCCCCCTTCTTTGGCTTCCTCCATCGCCTCCATTTGCAAACTTCCTCCGAAAAGCGAAAAATATGCGGCGAGGCTTCTCGAAAAACTCCTTATGATCAGGTTTGCTGAAATCGCACAAGGAAAGCTCCAGCCGTTGGACACATCTAAGGATTGGCTCGATTTGAACCTCGAAAATCGGTCTCTCTATTTACATCGGCATCCGCTGAATCGTCTCTCCAACGCAAGCCACCCTTCGGCGCTGGCCTTGGAAAAGCATCTTCGAGAAGCTGAAAAATCCATCAAACGCGTCCTCGATCGAGGATGGGTGTTGTTCGATGATTTTATCCAGGGAGTCCTCGTTCCTCTGACTGAAAATTCAACGATCACCCTGAAACGCAATGGTAAGCATTGGAAATTTGCCACTCCTCAATATACCGATGAAGAGAAAATTCTGATCAAAACCGCCATTTTCGATTGGCTCTTTGAACTTGGAATGACTGCGAAAGGATCGTTGGACGGACGGGAATGTTTTTGCGTAACTCCCCTAGGACGAATCTTTTTTGAGAGCTGATCCGATAGGACTTCCCTTATGTTTGGCCAAACGTTCGCCCTTTTTGATCTCGGCCGAGTCGCATTCCTTGGTTGTTTAGAAATCCTTCTGTCTGCCGACAATGCGATCGTCCTCGGGCTTATCGGCCGTTCGCTTCCCGAGGCGCAAAGAGCGCGAGCTCTCTTCATAGGTCTCATATCGACCATCGCATTGCGCGCCGCGGCGCTATTCGCAGCCTTTCATTTGCTTCAATTCCTGTGGATCCAGCTGTTGGGAGCCGGTTATTTGATCTATCTTTCTGCGGCCTATTTTTTCAAAAATTCTCATTCGCCCTTGTCTTTTTTGCAAAAACGCCGCAGTTTTTGGGCAACGGTGTTCCTGATCGAAATTTTCGACCTGATGTTCGCCTTGGATTCCCTCCTCGCTGCAGTCGCCTTTATCGGGCCGATTCCATCGGGAGCCTCGATCCATCCAAAATTATGGATCGTCTACGTAGGCATCGCGATCGGCTTGCTCGCAATCCGCTTTGCCGCGGTGGGTTTCAACAAGCTCATGACGAGATTCCCGCGGCTTGAAACAGCGGCTCATCTCATCATAGGATGGATCGGGATTAAGCTCGGATGGACTGCAATTGCACAAATTTTTACCCTGCCCCAAGGGCATGGAGCGGAAATCGAATCTATTTTTTGGGGAGGGCTCGCATTGCTTTTCGCTTTCGGGCTGTTAAAAAAACATGGCTGATCTCGTCTCGAACCGACGCGCTTTTCACGACTATGAAATCCTCGAGACTTTCGAGGCGGGAATCGCTTTGCTCGGAACTGAGATCAAATCCCTCAGAAACCACGGCGGCTCTCTGCAAGACGCCTATGTCGACATCAGAAAAGGAGCTCTTTGGCTGCTCAATGGCAGCATCGCGCCTTATTCCTTCGGCAACATCCATAATCACGAGGAAAAACGAGAGCGGAAACTGCTCATGCACCACCGCGAAATCGACTACCTCAAAAGACAGATGCAGGAAAAAGGCCTTTTGATCATCCCCTTGGCCATGTATTTCAACAAAAAGGGAATCATCAAAGTCAAGATCGCAACCGCAAAAGGGAAAAAAGCCCACGACAAACGCGCTTCCCTGAAAGAAAAAGAAGATCTCCGCTCCATCCAGCGAGCGCTGAAAGATGAGGATCGTTAAGTCGGCCTCTTAAGCGCGTCTGCAATATGAGTTTCAGGCGATTTGAGGAGCTTTTGAGCCGATTTTCGATTCTCAGTTCAAAGTCGCATCAATTTTCATATATGCTCCCCCTCCGAAATGCGAATCGGAAATCGACGAAACCTCATTTTGCAGACGCGCTCTTATTTTAAACGAATTCTCAACTCAGTTCTTGACAGACAGCCGCTTCTCTTCTATGGTTTTATCTTTTCATGCATTTGAGGAGTCCATTCGATGAAAGCGGTTATCGCAAAAGGCGACCTTGTCAATCTGATCGGGAAAATGCAAAGTATTGTTGCGGCAAAGCCATCCATCCCTATCCTGGCAAACGTTCTGATCGAAGCGATCGACGATCAGATCGTGATCAGCGGCACAGACCTCATGGTCAGCATGCGATGCTATATGGATGCCAAAGTAATTGAGGAAGGCTCGATCGCCTTGCCGGCCCGCCGCTTTTTCCAACTCGTAAGAGAACTCACCTCGCCCCAAGTCAAAATCTCGACTCAAACGAACGAGATCGCAGAAATTACGACCGGCACCTCGATCTTCAAGATCAACGGTATGAACAAGGCGGAATTCCCCGCTCTTCCCGATCTGAAAGGATCTCCCGAGGTGGGATTTTCCGGCTCGCAACTGCGAGAAATGCTCTCAAAGACCGCATTTGCCGCCGCGCGCGAAGACAGCCGCTATACCCTGAACGGAGTCCAAGTGCAGATCAACGCCCAACAGGCGACCTTTATCGGAACCGACGGAAAACGGCTTGCGAAATCGGTCTCTTCCGTTGCGGCCGATCCTTCCGTGAGAGGAACGTATGTCATCCCATTGAAAGCCGTCGAAGAGATGATCAAAACCCTCGACGAAGGCGAAGCGCAAGCGACTTTGATCCTGGCCTCGGATAAAATCGCTCTGGAATGCGGCCATATGGTGCTCATCACAAAACTTTTATCCGGCCAATTCCCCGATGTCGAACGGGTGATCCCCTCCAAGCTCACCTACCAGTTTTCGATCCATCGGGAAGAGCTGATGTCCCTCCTCCGCCAGGTCTCCCTATTTACCTCGGAAACCAGCAACTCGGTTCGGTTTACGTTTGAAACGAGCCAGCTGCATCTCTCTGCGATGAGTTCTGAAATCGGCGAGGGCCGCGTCAGCATGCCTGTCGATTTCTCCGGGCCTCGGCTTGAGATCGCTTTCAATCCTTTTTATCTGCTCGACATCTTGCGCCATAGCAAAGACGAGACGGTTCAAATCGGGTTGACCGATCCGCATAACCCCGGCTTGATCACAGACTCGACCCACGCTCAATTCGTCCTCATGCCCATGCGTTTAAGCGATGCAGGAAATCCCTCTCCTGCAGCCGCACTCGCAGCGCAATGAAACTCCAGAGTCTCTATCTGAGAAACTTCCGCAATTTCGCGGAAGCTCATATCGACTTCGGCGCCCGCCTGAACGTGTTCTGCGGGCAAAATGCCCAAGGCAAGACCAATCTTCTGGAAGCCATCGTCCTTTTGAGCACGGGCCGTTCTTTTCGAACGGCTCATTTATCAGAGCTCATCCGGGAGGGAACTTCCTTTTTCTTTATCGAGGCGCAGATTTTGCGCCATCGAGTCGTTCAGATCCTTCGGATCTCGTTTAACGGCCAAATAAAACGCATGGAATACAACGGAATGCAGTATTCCTCTTTCCAGCCCCTCCTCGGCCTGCTGCCTTCGGTTCTCTATGCGCCCCACGATATCGATTTAATCGCAGGTTCCCCCTCCTCTCGCCGCCGCTTTCTCAACTTGCACCTGGCTCAGAGCGATCCCCTTTACGTCCACCACCTCCTCCGATTCTGGCGGGCCGTCAAGCAAAGAAATACCCTTCTCAGAACGCCGGCGCAGGAGGGTATCGATTGCTGGGAGCAAGAAATGGCCGTTTCAGCGGTCTATCTGTTTGAAAAACGCAAAGAATTGCTGGAAACGCTCAACCTCGAACTCCAAACAACTTGCCCCATGCTGTCGAAGGAACTCATCGATACGGCCTATCAGCCCTCCCAACCGACCCGCCTCCCTTTAGGACAGTCCTATCTCGACCATTTGAAGAAAAGCAGGTTTAGAGAAAAACAATTCGGAGCGACTTTATCAGGGCCTCATCGAGATGACTTTTCCATCCGCCTCGATCAGAAGCCGACCCGCTTATTCGCCAGCGAAGGTCAAAAAAGAACGGCGATTGCAGCTCTTAGACTCGCAGAATGGCGACGCCTGGAAAAACAGATCGAAGCCCCGCCGATTCTCGGAGTAGATGATTTTCAGCTCCATTTAGACGTCGAACGACAAATGCTTTTCCGCAACACGCTCGAACATCTCGGCCAAGTATTCGTCACTACCCCGGAGACCGATTGCGCATGGCCTTCGGCGCACGTGCTCGCCATCCATGCGGGTTCCGTCGCATCAAAACATCAGCCCATTTAGAGCGCATCGACGAAGCCGAGCGAATGGTCTCATTTTAGAAAATTGATATAGGCTTCGCCTAACGGAAACGAAGCGGAAAGTTTTTCCCCGCGCTTGCCGGCGAATAATTTTAAAATTTGCACGGCTAAGGTTTTTCCGAGCTGCACTCCCTCTTGGTCGAAAGAATTGATATTCCAAATGAATCCCTGGAACGCAACCTTATGCTCGTAATAAGAGAGAAGAGCTCCCAAGGTAAATGGATCGAGGCGATCCGAGAGCAAAATTCGATTCGGACGATTTCCCGGAAAATCCTTGTTTAAATTGGAATTTTTCTGCCCCAAGGCCAACGCGAGCGATTGGGCGAAGAGGTTGGCCAAGAGCTTTTCTTGCGACGTAGTGCCCTGCACTTCGAGATCGTTCGCGCGCTGGCTCTTGCGAAACCCGATGAATTCGACGGGGATGACATCCGTTCCCTGATGGATGAGCTGGTAAAATGAATGCTGGCCGTTGGTTCCCACCTCGCCCCAAATGACAGGCCCGGTCGAAAAATCCACTAAATGCCCTTCGCGACCGATCCTCTTGCCATTCGATTCCATATCGAGCTGTTGCAAGTGGGCGGGAAATCGAATGAGCGCTTGCGAATAGGGAACGATCGCAACGGTGGGGTAATGGAGAAAATTGCGGTTCCAAATGCCGAGCAACGCCGAAATCAGGGGGAGATTGCCCTGCATCGACGACGTTCTCGCATGGAGATCCATCGCATGCGCTCCTCGAAGAATTTCTTTAAAAGCCCCGAACCCCAAGGCGAATCCCAACATCACTCCGCCGACCATGGAAGTCGCCGAGTATCTGCCTCCCACATAGTCCCAGATGTAAAAAGAGGCTAGATAGCGGCTCGGGTCATCCATCGGGCTTTTCTCTCCCGTCACCGCGATCAAATGCTCCTTCGGCGACAGCCCTTTTTTTATCAAATGGCTGCGGACGATCTCTTCATTCGTCAGGGTCTCCAAAGTAGTTCCCGATTTAGAGACGACCACGACCAGGGTTTTCGATAAATCGACTTGGCTCAAGACGGCATTTGCATCGTCCGGATCGACATTCGAAATAAAATGAACTCTTCTATTCGGCTTGCAAAACGGCAAAAGGGCGAGATAGAGCGCTCTCGGCCCTAGATCGGATCCTCCGATGCCGATTTGGATCAAATCGGTAAATTTCTGATCCCGATCGATGTGTTTTAAAAACCTCTCCAATTTGTCGAGTTCTTTGGCAGCGGCGACCGCCGCAGCTCTCGCCGGCGCCGCGGTTTGATGCTGCTCGAATTGATCCCTCATCGCCGTATGAAGAACTGCGCGCTGTTCCGATTCGACGCCTTTGATGCTATTGATCACCTCTCCCGATTGCATCGCCTCCATTTTCTTCAGCACAGACGTTTCTTTGGCCAACTCAAACAACCCCTCCATGACTTCGGGAGAAACTCTTTCAGTTGCGTAAAGGAGCTCGAATCCGACGGCAGATGCCCGCATCTCCTCGATCCTCAACGGGGAAAGAACGCCTTTGGCCGTTAAATCGATCGGGTTTTTCGCCAAACGGCTCAGAAGATCTACGCTTTTTCCTTTCATAGAATCGATTCCTCTATATGTTAGGCGGATTCAAAATTAAACTTCCCAATCGGCCATCAACACAGACGCGCCGAGGCTGTTCCCGTATGTATACCGAAACTACCTGAAGAAGCGGTTTTCGGCAACGCGAAAGCTATTTGGCTTTTACGATCGCAAATGACCCAATATTAGAAATATAAGGTCGTTTGCAATCCCATGCCCCAAGAGGAGGAAAAGCCTTTCAATACTCACGAACTCCGCTCGAAAACTCAAAGACCCTATCCTGAAATACCCCATCTGAGGTAAGATATGGCCACAATTTACTTCGGGGCATAGCGCAGTTTGGCTAGCGCGACTGGTTTGGGACCAGTAGGTCGGGGGTTCAAATCCCTCTGCCCCGAATTTCCCTCAAAAACTCCCCCAAAGAAATCTCCTCGCAAATTCCGACTGCCTCCCCTTCCGAAACCACAATGCCTCCCGCGGCGGCAAATCCCATCAATTTGCGTTTCCCTTGGGAAGACAAGGCGTCTGAAAAAACGACGATCCGATCGAGTCCGTCCCATTGTTCGGCTAAAAAGGTTTCGTGAACCACCCGAAACGGGGACCCTGCTTTTTTCAATCGATCGATCGCAAATTCGAACCGATCGAGAAGAGACCGCGTGCAGCTCCGATCGGAAGGCATGCAAATTCCAAGGGTCTCGTGCCCCTGGACTATCCCTTGGCAATCCGCCCAGCCGATAGCTGTCTGCATGTTGTCTATGAAAAGCTCGAAATGTTCAAAGCGCTCCTTCGAGAGCAGCTCGATCGCTTCGGCACAGGGAATCCCCGTTGCGTCAAACGATAGTCGCGCAGGGATCTCATCCGGCAAATGGCTCGCCAGCAATCGAAATACTTCCGCATATCGATCGAGGCAAAACAGCCTTCTGCTGCGAGTCGAATCGGATCCTCCCTCGGAAAATTGCTGCAAAAGCCGTTCGCTCCACCGAAACCCGTCTGCAACATCCAGCGGCCCTCGATAGAATGAGACCCCCGACGTCCGTTTCTCAAAAGAAGGCAGCACTGCATCGCAAAAATGAAGGACCGCCTGAGACATCGACTCAAGCATCAAGGTTTCATCAAAGGGAAGCTCGATGTTCTGAAAACAGAAATCCAGCTCCCATAAGAGCTTTTCCGTCGTTTTTTCAGCATCTTCCAACTGCTTTTTCCAGTCGAGATCCGAGCGCAAATCGCATGGCAAACAAATGGCATTCGCTTTACGCATGGATGAACCTATGGTAGCGGATCGAGCGATTCTTTTTAGTCCAGAGATCCTGAAAATAAGAAACGCCGAATTCGGGCAGCTCGGAAATGTAGTGGAGCGGCGCATAGGGGCTTTCCCACCGGCCGCTTTTTAAAAAACACTCGATCGCCTGTTCGCTATAAGCGACGTCGTCGGTCGCAATCCATACGCCTGTCCCCGGCTTTAAAATCCGATGGAGCTGTCCTACAAAATCGCCTTGAATGAGGCGATGTTTGGCATGCCTTCTTCTCGGCCAGGGATCGGGGAAATTCACATATGCTTCGCAAACGCTCGCATCGAAAAGATAATGGGATGAAAACACCAGGGCTTCTCCGAAAACCAGGCACAGATTGGATAGGCCGTCTCGGAAAATTCTAAGCCAAATTTTCCGAGCTCTATCGAAATCTCTTTCGACAGCGACCCAGTTTATTTCGGGGCGCTCCCTGGCGCGTTCAGCGATCCATTCGCCATTGCCGCTGCAATACTCTACGGCGAGCGGCTGCTCTTTTGAAAACAACAAAGGGTCGTTCCAATCGAACCGAAAATCCCCGTGTTTCAAATAATTACTTGGAACATACAGGCATTTTTCCCAAATGATTGGACGCCGATCGTCCCATGCGAATGGAATGTGGAAATCCGAGGCATTTTTCATATAAAGCCCTGGATAATAACACAAATGCCCCCGTCTTGCCTATTTGGATTTTCCTCCTTGCGCGATTGCAAGGGATATTGCTATTGTGAGGCCTTGCGCGTTGCGCCTGTTTGAAATGGAGCCTCTATATGAAAATCCTGCGTATGCTATTGCTGATGTTCTCCTTTGCGTTCGTCAATCCCGTATTTGCCGAAGAACCCACGCCCCCTGCCCAATCTAAAGTCCTGGCTGCTGCGAGAAAGCCTCAAACCCTGGATTTAAAAAAAGTATTCACAACATCCCCCTTTATCTACTCCATTTTGCTGCTTATGTCGAGTTCGGCTGTCGCAGTCTGGCTCTATACGATAGCGACGTTCCGCCCCAAGAATCTCCTTTCCAAATCTTTCGTCGATGAACTCGCAGGACTCCTTGGCGAAGAGAACTATTCAGGTGCATTGGAAGCCTGCCGCAAATCCCCCGGCCTTTTGTCGTCGATCGTCAGCTCGGGACTTCAGGCGAGAAAATTCGGTCCTCAAGTCGTGATTGAAACGATGAAATCGGAAGGCAAGCGCTCTGCCACTCCTTTTTGGCAAAGACTTTCTCTATTGAACGACATCGTCATTGTCGCTCCAATGCTCGGCCTTTTGGGAACGGTGATCGGAATGTTCTACGCGTTTTACGACATCAATCGTTCGATTGAAAGCATCAACGCCTTTTTCGACGGTTTGGGGATTGCGATCGGAACGACAGTCGCCGGCTTGCTGGTTTCCATCCTCTCTATGGGGCTGGCCGCGACGTTGAAATACCGCCTGATCAAAAATCTAAGCTTGGTCGAAACGGAAGCCGTCCGCTTGAGCACGCAAATCGGCTCGGCCGGCAAATTTTAAAGACGGCTCTCCTTTAACCCCGAAGGAACTGACATGGATCTCATTCCCCACGATGACCTCAAGCTAGGACACCCCTTCAACCTCGCTCCGATGATCGACTTTTTATTTTTAATGCTCGCCCTGTTTGCTACTCTTGCGATGTCCCGCGCCGCCTTATTCGATTCGGACATCTCTCTCGCTTCGGTAAATGGGAACGAAAAAGCTTCGACGGCCTCGGCCAAACATCAGATCAACATCTGCATTTCGGCAAACGGACAGTACAAATGGCTGACGGAATTTCAAGAATATCCGATGGAAAATACCGAGGCGATCCGCCAAGAGATCATCCATCAACATCAAATCGGAGCTCTCCCGCCCGATAAAAAAATGACGGAAGTGCTACTCCATATCGACCAAAGAGCCCCGTGGAAGATGATCGCGGAAGCTATTTTCTCCATCCGAGAGACAGGATTCGCAGTCCATCCGGTTTATGAAAATGGAGCTTCTCGCTAAGAGGGTGTCTACAAAGAGAACCCTTAAAATTTAACTCTCTTTTTTAAAGCGGACGCGTCCGTTTTTTTTGCAGAATCCCGTCCGAGTTCTCTTTGCAAAATTTCCAGGTGCTCTCTTTCCTGAGTCCTTCCTTGCCGAATTAAATCGCGGCATTGCTGCAAGAGAGCCGCAACGGTTTTCGAACTCACAAGAGATTCGTTATCATCGGATCCGATCAAAAAATTATCGCTAGTATCGGGCTTATAATCGAGATTTTCCGCTTGAATCCTCGTCAACGCCGTTCTAAAACTCTGTTGAGAGGGAGATAATTCGGAAAGGCCAATGCCATATTTTTCAAATAACAGCTCTTTGAGAGCTAGCCGAGCCAATCTTTTATTGGCATTCCAATTCGCTTTGATTTCGCTTGCTTTCAGATTAATCTCAAATTCTGGATTCGCGAATACATATCTAACCGCGCCTCCCTCGTTTTGTTCTTTTGGATAAAGATTTCTAATCTCTTTAAGATTTTTCCCTTCGAATAGATTCGCATTCTTTAGTACGAATTCGGAAGAAAATAATGCGGTAAACAAAGCGGCTTCCAGGGAATAGAGCGTAATGGACTCTCCTTTGTCAGAGCCGATTTTTTTAGAAAGCACCCAATGTCGAGAAAGATGGTGGGGAGAGATCAAATCGATCGAACCGCTTGCATCGGAGACTCCGGTCCAAGAGAGATCCCGCTTGGTCGTCATGATTCCCCAAATGGATAAAGCGCATGCGCCTATTGAGATCGCCGTAGTAACGATGTCTCCAGAAACGACGGCGGCTTGTCCAAAAGCCACCCCCAAAGATCCAGCGGCCAGAGCCACGACATGCTTATTGGCCAGCGATCGCTGCGTGCAGGCATTGGCAGCCTCTCGTAGAACTGGCTGGAGATTGTCCCAAATCAAATACCCCCCTCCGCCGAGGGCGCCTACCCCGAGTGCATAATGCATCGGATGGGAAGCTGTGTGCAAAACTACCCCCCCTATGACGGCTAAGCCGCACGTAGCCAATAAATATTTCGGAGTACTGATGGGTTCTTTCAGCGCGGTTACCATAATAAAACTCGGTGGGGTTTTGTTTTTGTAAATTTTTTGAACATCGCGGCTTGCCGTTTCAAAAATTGCGAACAGCTATTGGACTCAATGGATTTGCCAAAGAAATTTATATTCCAACTCATTCTGCACCGCTTTAAGGAACAAGCATTTCCTCAGTCTGAGGTCGTCTGCTATCTTCCGCCTGGGGTAGCGATTTTTGAGGAGGTCTGTCTTTAAACCGAGGCGCGAGAAGCGGCGAATTCTCTGAGTCTCCGGGTTCATCATCTATTTTGACGGTGGGTTGGCTCGGCATTCTTCGACGAAGAGCCAAATTCTCGCTCGGGCGGAGATTTTTAACATCTTCTTCAGCTCTGCGTTTGAAATCTTCCAAAAAGGCTCTCTCCTGAGTTCGCCCTTCTTTAATCAAACGCTGGCAATCCGCTAAAATACTTTCGATGAGTTTTGAAGCGACGAGAGATTCCCCATCATCACTTCCAATCAAAAACGTATCGCGATCCGCGACATACGAGATCTTTCCTTCCGGAATGGCGATGAGAGACTTGCGAAGTTCTTTTTGCTCAGTCGAAAGTTTTTCGGCTCCGATTCCATATTTTTGATATAACAACCCGCGCAGTTCGCGCCTCAGCTTCCGTTTCGTTCGAAACCAGTTCTTCTCGGGATCCTCATATTCCCTAGCTGCCAACCCGGACAGGGTGCAGTTCGTCCAATTCTGCGGACCCCTTCCCGGATATAGCTTTCGAATATCCTCGATGCTCCGGCCTTCAAATTCGTGCGGATGCCTTCTAACATGGTCGGATGTAAACAATTTCGCAAATAACGCGGCTTCGACAGAGCGGAATGCGATCTGCGTCTCTTTCGGATCCGCGTCCTTATTTTTTCCGCTTTGCTGAGCTTTGAATTTTTCGTAAATTTCCGCAGGATGCGCGAGATGATGCGGAGACAGCTTGTTGATGACTCCGCTATTTGCGGCGAATCCAACCCAGGAAACCGAGTCTTGAAAATAATAGAACAGCCCATATCCCGCAGCCATCGCTCCCAATCCCACGATGCCCGTGTTCAAACTCCCGGACATAACGCCGTTTTGCAGCACAAGCGCACCCAAAGTCCCCGCCGCGAGTTCTGCAACATGGTGATTGGAAAAAGAATGCTGATCCATCCCATTCTTAAATTCTTGCCAAATCGCTTTCACGCGATCTTTTAAAAGATAGCAGCCCATGCCGGTGATCGCGACTCCGATCAGCGCGTTTGCGGCATTCGAAGCATAGCCGGTATAGATCGCCCCGCCCAATGTGATAGCCCCGGAAACTCCTAAGTAAACCAGCGAGTTTTTCGATGCTCTATTGACGGGATTTGACAAGTCCACCAGCGGTGCGCTCATAAATAAACTCTCTTGGGCCTGCGAATGTTTCGACTTTCAAAGGAGCAGCTTCTGCGGCTCTAAAAAACTTCTCTTTTTTGACAAAAGAAGAAAGATGCTACTGCTTTCGAAGAAAAAAACCAACAAAAAACCAAAGGATCGCGTCGATTTTTAACTACTGGAAATCAATCTTTAAAGTAATTTTGACAAGAGAGCGGGATTTTGGAAAAGGGACCGAAAAACCCTCTCTTTGCAGACACCTTCTTATACCGAAACTACCTCAAGAACCGCAGCTTTCGCGTTGCCGAAAACCGATTCTTGAGGTAGTTTCGGTATAACTCGAGAACATTGCCTATGATCGATCATTTTCTAACAATCCTGAGAGAAAAAACCTCTTCTTTAAGCGAATTTCGAAATGCTTCCGCAGGCATTTCCCGCCTGCTCGCCGCCCAAGCGGCAGCTTTTTTGCCTTTGAACAAAGTCAAAACACACACTCCCCTTGAAGAAACCGAGGGTGCGGTTCTCGAAGATCCTATAGTATTGATCCCCGTCCTTCGATCCGGACTCGCCATGCTCGGCGCATTTCAAGAGCTGTTTGCCGAGGCTGCGATCGGCTTTTTAGGAATCCGAAGGGATGAATCGACCGCTCTGCCCGGTCTTTATTACGAAAACCTGCCCAAGTTGTCTGCGAAAAGCCGGGTAATTATTTTGGACCCGATGCTCGCAACCGCGGGGACGATGGAACTGGCTCTATCGAAGGTCCACCGAGCCGGAGCCCGCCTGGATCGATCGACCATCGTCTCGATCATCGCCTCCCGGGAAGGAGCCGATCAAATCCGCGAAAAATTCCCCGATACCCGCTTGATCGCCGCCGCTACAGATCCCGTCTTAAATAGGCATAAATTCATCGTCCCCGGACTGGGGGATTTCGGCGACCGCTATTTTAATACTTGAGAACGATCGATTTTCTAGATTAGAATACTCGTATTCATCGCGCCCAAGTGGTGAAATTGGTAGACACGCCAGATTTAGGTTCTGGTGCCGCAAGGTGTGTAGGTTCGAGTCCTATCTTGGGCAAAAAAGAAAGCCGCTCCGAACGGAGCGGCTTTTGCATTACTGCGGGTTTGCTTTTTCAATAAATTCTTTCTGATACAAATCGTCTTTTTTGTTTTTATAATCGGCTAAGATCGATCCGACTTTCTTATCCAGTTCGTTAGCAGGCGTTTTCGCCTCTTTAGCTAGCTCATGCATATCCCAATTGCGCTCTTGCCATGTGTCGAATCCCTTGGCTGCCAGCTCGACTTTTGCCTTCAAGGCAGGATCTGAAAAACTCTGGGACGCTTCCTGCATTTGCTTCAGCATGTCCATTTTGACAACCATGTGCTTTTGCACCCGATCCGCAAACGGTTTTGCCGCATACTGGGAATCGAGCTGAACGATCTTGTATTCCGAAGCGAGATCGATGTCGATGAGCTGCTTTTCTTCTTGAGAAGCCGCAGCTTGGGGAGTTTTAAAGCGAAGGCTCGAGATATATTTCAATGCATCTACCTGATCTTCCGGAATCTGCCGGGTCGCCGATTTGATTCTTGCGCAAGTCAAAGAATCCCCTTGGCCTTCGCAAGCCGCTAATAGCTGGCTATCCCTTTGTGATACCAGGTCCCGATGAAGTGTCTCGAATTGAGCCGCGGCTTTATCCAACTGCTCATCGGCCGGAGGCATTTCCCGCATTTTTAAGAATTCATTGAATCGACTGTCTGAAAGCGCTTTTCGATAGGATGCATCGAGATCGGCCAGAAACGACTTGTAGTCGCCCGATTCAAAGGCTTTTCGAATCGTCCCGACTACTTCCTCTCCGGTCTCTTTCTTCGCTTGCTTGACCTGTTCTTCCTGTCCTGACGGCTGAATTTGCTGAATGGGCTCGGCATGGCCAACGGCGAATCCCCCCCAAGCGAGAAGGGAAGCTAGGGTCATAGAATAAAACTTTTTCACGGCAATTCTCCGGTTTTTCAATTTTATACATTAATATTATACACAATCAGCGAAATTACTTAAATAAACTAAATATTTTTGTAAAAACACGTGGTAAATATTTTAAATTAATACGAAAAATTTAATGCGATTACGCCATTTGTAAATGCAAGCGAATTTTTCCCTGCAATCGAAAACCACACGCCCCCGATGATTCCCACCTGTTGGCTCCAGTTGTATTCCAGAGCCGGAGCAATGCTGTAACTGGCAGAGCAATGATGGGGAAAGACCGCGGGGACATTGGGAGCGATAAACCCAGGATATCCCTTGAATCGGATTGGCTTCTCATATATCGCAAGGGCATCGAATGAAAACGTCCACCTTTGAGCCAAAGTCAGCTGCAGTCCGAAAAAGGCTTCCATCCACTGCCCTTGGGAAATCCAGCCATCGGTATCGAGGGCTCCGCCAAATGTGTTCAAACCCTGGACATGTGTCGAAGCGGGAAAATTATAATTCGCGGCCAACCGCAGGTTCAGCCAATAAATGCCGCTGAGGCGAATGAGCCTCGAAATTGCGAGCTGCGCTTTTGTCGAATAACGCCCAAAGCCGCCAGCATCAGATCCCAAGGCCTGGGGATCAAAAAAATCGTATTTTCCTGTGGGGAAAGTTTCCGCTATGGTCAGCTTGATCGAAGGCCAGTAGTCCTCTTGGGACTCTTCGACCAACTGGATCCCTATCCCGAATTTCGCATCTCCCAATTCGTAAGACTGAGCTCCTCCAACCGATGTATAGTGCCAAAAACTGTTGAGATAACATTCGGCCCATCCCGTCAGACCCACCGTAAGAGAAGATTCCAAGGTGGCATCCCAGATCGATCTTTGAGATTCGATCTTTTTCCAGTCGGAATCATACTTGCTATCCGCAGAGTTCAAATAACAATATTGCTCGAACCCCACATGTCCGCCCTTCGTCACTCGACCCGACGGGGAAAGCAAGGTACCTGTCATCCAAGGGGCATCGGGGATATCGTAGGCGGGCATGACGGCAAAGGCAGACCCCGCTATCCCCGACAAAAAAAGCAAATTCCAACGCAGCCGACAACAATCCACTTTAAAAACTCTTTTCAGACCGTCTTTCTTTGGGCTATAGTCTAAAACACCGATGTTAAGCAAATATTTTCTCATCCTATGATTCGAAATTTCGAGCATGGAGAACCCCATCGAATCGACGGATCTAAAGCGGTTCAGGCTTCTAATATCGATTGGTTTATGTCTTTTGCCGCCAGCCAATTTCCGCATAGCTCGAAAGCTGAATTTTCAACTGTCCTTAGAGGGCATGTGAATTTCGCGAGATTTTTTTTATACAAATGTCTTTTTGCGGCAGTCCTTCTCTCGAATACATCTTTCGCGGATGAGATTCAACGGCAAAGGATCCGACTGCAGTCCGAGGTGCTCAATGTCGAAATCTCATCGACTCCCGAGCAAAGGCAAAAAGGCCTCATGTACCGGATGCATCTGCCAGAAGGGGCCGGAATGCTTTTCATTTACGACAAGCCCGAGATCTTGTCCTTTTGGATGAAAAACACCCCGCTTCCATTGAGCATTGCTTTTTTTGACGAACACAGGCGTTTGATCAATATCGCCCATATGGCTCCTACCCGCGCCCCCGAAACCGAGTTTTATCGAAGCGACAAACCAGCCCTCTATGCCCTTGAAGTTCCCCAGGGGTGGTTTGAAAGACACAACATCTCTTCGGTAAGCGCGTTTGAATTCCTGGATTGACCTTATTCGAGAAATTGAGATTTCACTTCAATTCGAGTAGGTCGGGCTCGTTCTGAAAAATCCCTGGTATATTCAAGATGATCGACTTATACTTACACAAAAACTGCTTCAAAATTTGTTTAAGAAGCGGATTCGGTTCGAAACTTCTTGAAATTTTATTTTTTAGAACGACATGGCAAAAACACATAAAAGTCCTTGGCCGATTCTTCTCGCTATCGCTTCGGCTGTGCTATTTGGAACTTGGGCGGGACAGGATAAAACGCTTTTTGGGATTCCCTACTATTCCCTTCTCGATGTCGCGGGCGGAATGTTTATCAATGCGTTCATGCTCGTCGTCGTCCCCATCGTCTCTTCCTCGATCATCACCGGGGTCGCTCGGATTGGAAATGAGAAATCCTTCGGCCGTCTCGGGGCTAAAACATTCGCCTTTTATCTGGGGACCAGCCTTTTTGCAATTCTGATCGGGCTGTTCTTTGTCAATCTTTTCTCCCCGGGAATTTCGCATTCCACCGCGGGAGCCGAAGCGGCGGCTCAGAACCATCTGGCCAAACCGCAAATCGCCCAACCGCAAATGCAGACTTTGTTCGCTCTCCTACTGCAAATCGTCCCCTCGAACATCATCCTCGCGTTTTCTCAAGGACAGATGCTCGGCATCATCTTCTTCAGCTTATTCTTCGGCTATGCGCTATCCAAAATCGAATCTCAAGCCTCCGCGCTGCTGATGACTTTCTGGCAGGGAATTTTTCAAACGATGCTCAAGATCACGCAGATCCTGATGAATGTGCTGCCCTACGGAGTGTTTTGCTTGGTCGCCAAAGTATTCGCCTCTTCCGGCATCGGTTCGATCAGCTCTTTGGCTTTATTTGCGACCACAGTGATCCTAAGCCTCGCCGTATTCATGTTTATCGGATTGCCTTTGCTGCTCAAATTGATCGCAAAGGTCTCTCCAATCGCTCATTTCAAAGCCATGTCGCCCGCTTTGATCACGGCTTTTTCGACGAGCTCTTCTTCGGCGACGCTGCCGATTACGATCGAATGCGTGGAAAAGCGAGCCGGCGTATCAAACCGGATTTGCAGCTTGGTGGTCCCCTTGGGAGCCACGGTAAATATGGCTGGCTCCGCGCTCTATGAATGCGTTGCGGCGATGTTCATCGCCCAAGCTTATGGACTCGACCTGTCTTTTACCTCCCAATTTCTCATCGTCTTGATCGCGCTGGTCACCTCGATGGGCATCGCCGGAGTTCCTTCCGGAGGGCTCATCGCCGTCATTGTAATCCTGAAAGTCATCGGCCTTCCTCCCGAAGGAATCGGCCTTTTTATCGCCGTAGACCGACTTCTCGATATGTGCCGAACGACCGTAAATGTATTCAGCGATAGCTGCTGCGCTATTTTAGTCGCTAGATCAGAAGGGGAAAATGTGCTATCCGGAAAGGAAAAGGGCTGATCTCGCCTCCTTGAGGCGCTGTTCGCCTTAAAGGAGTTTGCATGGCGCGGGAACGGGGAATCATTCGCTGGTACGACCAGGACAAAGGGTTCGGTTTTATCATTCCGGATGACGGCAGTCGGGACATCTATGTAAAGGCATCGGGGATTGAAGAAGTCGCAGGCCATGAATTGCGAGACGGACAGCGGGTCGAGTTCGAAAAGATCTTAGGTCCCAAAGGAATCGAAGCCATCCACGTAAAGCACGTCGAATAATCGCATTTCGCATCGAGAAAGCCCGCTGAAAAACCGCGCGCGTTGCCCTCTTGCAATATAGAGGGCGCTTTCGCAGTTTAGATGAGGTGGAATAAATCTCGCAGAAGCGCGAGCACGATTTCGATTAGAATCAAAATGATAATCGTCCATTCGAGTCTCGAGCTCTGCTGATGATTAATTTCATTGCTTAGGATTTCAAACAGCTCGTGCAGAAGATTGAGCCGTCGATTCAGCAGATCGACTCTTTTATTGACGTCCAGATAATGCGCTACGCGCCGATAAAAAGGCTCCAAATCGGCATGGCTCCAGAAAAACTCGGGAGTATCCAGGATTTCCGAATGCAAATTGATGTAATTGCGCTCTAAAAACAGCTCTCCCATCTTTTGAGACGTCTCTTTGCGCGAGAGAGGGATTTTTCCTCTTATGGCGAGGTTTTTCGGAATTTGCTTCGAATGTTCGATCGTGCGTAAAATCACCTCTTCAAAAACAGTCAGCTTGACCGATTGGCCGATTGCATATGAAATCGAAAGCTTCGTCAATGGGTCTTTTTTCTGCAGTACGATCTCATCGTCTTCGATCTTCATTTTATCGCCATAGGAAAAGCTGAACTCATCGATTTCAGCGCGCGGCAACGGCTCTTTTTCAAACCTTTTCAAAATAGTCAGCTGCTGTTTTTCCTCTTCATCGGTAAACCCCCAAAAAACCACCACCCCATAGATGAAATAAAAGATGTCTCTTTTGACGCCCTTCTCATCTTTTGGCTGTGTGTGAATCGCATCGCGAAAGATCTGAGAACTCCCGGACACCTGAAGAAACTGAAAAAGCCGCGGGATATCATAGCTCGCCGCAGTACAATAGCCAATACATCGCATACTATTACACCTGTCCCGATTCCATCCGCGACCTACTTCAGCGATCGGTTTCGGACAATTTTAAATCTATAGCGCATCCGCAATATAGCAGAAACGCATTTGAACCACCTCGAGCTCCACGCCTTTTTCGCTTAGCTAAAAAGGCCGCCAAAGGGTATTTCGGCTCAACTTGGTATAAATATATTAACACAGAAAGATTTGCAAGTCCAAGATCCTTCTCCTATAATATACGCCATTCGACTGTCTTCAACGGAACTGAACCATGAATGCCTTAAAAACCGCCTTGCTGATCTCGTCCTGTTTAATATCCAACGCAGCCGCTAATCCGGCTTCTTCAAACTTTCTCCCCCGTCCTATTCCCCTGCCGGAGAAAAAAGAACCGCCGGCCTACTCCTTGCTGGTCGACATCCAACCGCTTTCCCCATATGCCGGCGGAGAAGATCTGCTGATCGCACATCGATTTTTGGAATGGGCGGAAACTCGCATCCTTCCGGAAAATCTGAGCGCCGGATGCAAAGATCCTCGATCGAGAATCGAAAGGCTTCTCGAACTCATTTGCATCTGGCTCCCTTTGAATTATGAAGCCATGCTCATCCAGCACGAAGTGTTCGGACACGGGTATCGGATCTTCGATCTGGGGCCGAGCCGAGCCAAGATCAATGGATTCCATCTGGGGACGCCACCGCCTTATGGATACGGCGGAGGGTCGACCTCTTATAGAATAGGCAACAACGTCAGCGCTATGGAAGAATCCGCGATTTCAAGCGCAGGAGTCGAAGCCACGGCAATCCTGGCGAACCTGACAAAATTCAAATGGCTTCAACCTAGAAAAATAGATGCTAAACAGAGCGTGCTATACCTCTTTGCCCAGCACGATCTTTCCTTATATATCGGCTCGCTCAATCTCGTCGATTTACCGAACGATGAAAAAGATTCCTCCCACGATATCAAGTCTTATTTGGCCTGGCTGAACTTCACTTATCCGCAGGACCACCTCAGCCAAGGGCGCTTAAAAACCCTCTCCTGGGTCAATATTTTAGATCCGTTTACGGTGTACTCTGCATTTGCCTGGATCAAATATCTCAGCTCGGGGCTGGATGCCGACATCCCGATGATTCCAATCGGCGAAGCCGGCTATCTGCCCGGAGCTCGCTTGGGACTCACCCCATTCGGCCCGGAAATATTCCTGGAAAACTACGTCTCGCTCGACGGGCATTTCTTTTACGGGTATCTCAAGGCGGGAAACCATGCGGACAATACCTATTTCGGACTCGGAGTGTTCTGCCCCTTTTTATTCGAATTGGAGCGATGGAATGTCGGGATTCGCTTCGATGCCTGGAGGCAGCCGCGGCTTTTATTCAGCCCCGGAGTGTATCCCTGGATTCAGACCGAAAAACCTCGGCCCGCGCATCCGATTTATTCCGAAGACAGGCTGCGCGAAATGGATCTCGGAGCTGCCGGCTCGATCGTGTTGGAAAAACACTGGAAAGCGAATATCGGAATCGAGCTCGAATTCGGCGCGAAAACCCAGGGATTCCTCCCCGGCAATTCCCTTTGGCCAGCTCCCATTTTGCGCGGAGGGCTGACAGCTAGGTTTTAACGTATTTCAGATCGACGGGCATTCGCTTGGATGCCGCTGAAAACACTTCGGCGGCTATATGCAACTGTCTCGAGCTCTCAAGCCCGATCGAGCTGGGCGGCCAAGGATTTTAAAACGAGTTCTAGGTTCTTTCTGATTTTTTCGCTTAAAAACCATCGCATCGGCCATGCGAATAATCCGCGAATGTCGACGGAATAGGAAATCCGAGAGCCTCTCTCACAAGGCGCGACTGCGTGAGAAAAGACCAGTCTGACGAAAAATGTTTTCCAAAGAATGGAAAAACCCTTCCCTTTTTGCACGTCTAAAATCCGATAGGAAAATCCTTTTTTCGATCCCGCGCGAAGGGTTCCCGTTTGTCCGGGATGAAACCCCTCTTCCATCCGATGCGCTCTTTCCCATGCCTGCCACACGGATTCGGGCGAAGCCTTTGTTTGAATCTCAGCTTGGATCATGGACGCTTCCTTTTTTGAACAGCATCTTCTCTTTTTTTTGATCTGCCAGCAAAGCCTCGATGCCTATTCAGATCAAACCGAAACTACTCGCCAGAGCAGTTTCGATATACATTAACGCATGCCTGGATATATATGAAACAATCAGGAATGGTCTATAACAATATGGCTCTTTGGCTCATCATAGCGGCCGGCTTATTATGGAATGGGGAAAAAGTCGTTCGCGAAGAAAGCGAGTGGCGCTCTCTTCTGGGACGGGAACGCTATTGCGTCATGAGAAAAAAGGCGACGGAACGCCCTTTTTCCGGGGATTTGATCGACATCGAAGCCTCAGGGACTTACCGATGCGCAGGATGCGGACTCGCCCTATTCCATTCGTCGCAAAAATCCGACTTGCGCAACGGGTGGCTGAATTTCCATTCCCCGATTGTTCAGCGCCATATTTGGATTAAAGAGGATTTCAGCCTTCCTTTACGCCGGTACGAAGTGTTATGCCGAGGCTGCGACAGTCATCTCGGACACGTATTTCGCATTGCTCGGGGATCAAACCTCCGCTACACCATCAACAGCCTCTCTCTCAGCTTCCATCTTGAGCCTCTCTAAATTGACTCGAGCCTCGGCTTCTTTTCTCGCCGCCTCCTCTTTGAGAACTCCCAAAACAGTTCGAATTTCAGCAAGCGCTTCGGCGGCTGTAATCCGATTCGCCGGATCGAACTGAAGCATATGCCAAATGACGACTTTGATCCTTTCATTTGGGGTAAGGGAAGACTCTTCTTTGCGAGTCGTTCGATGGAACGGCCAGAATCCCCACAAGGAACTGTCTTCCTCCTCTTTGGCAACAGGCGGCAGGCAGAAACTCCCCTCGATTCCAGCCAAAGCGGCAAATTTCTCGAGCGTTTCCTTATAGTTGCGATCGGGCATTTCCGATGGATATCTTCCGAAGTAAAAGAGCATGCAAAATCATGCCCATCCCCCAAACGTCGTTCATCTCCAAACTCTGTTCGGTCACTTCGGAGAAATCTTTGACCAAATGCATCGCCATCCGCTCCGGAGCATAAAGTTCTAGAGTTCCGCACCCGACTTTCAAATCTTTCCCCTCTACGGAAGCCATATCGAAATCGGAAATCGCGACATCAAAGCGCTTTGGATCCAGATCGGACTGATCCACAAGAACATTTCCCAGCTTTAAATCGCGATGATAGATCCTCTTCTCGTGCATCTTCGCCAATGCTGTGAGCAAAGTTTCAGAAATCTCAGCTTTCTGCAGACTCGAAAAGCGGTGTTTGTCCATCGCCTTTTTCAAGTCTCCATGGCGGTAATACCTCTGATAAATGACAATCCCCAATTCGTGCTTCTTATTTTCAGCTTCCACAGCGGCATATTGCTCGACGACTCCGGGGGTCCCTTGAAGCCTTTTCAAAACCTCCATACCCACCTTGGTCTGGCGCTGCATTTCGTAGAACCCATGGACATATTTTGCCGATAATCGGGCGACGAACTTCTGCGAAAACAGATCCTGAGCCAGCTTGCACACCTTATAGGCGCCTTTTCCGTATCTCATAGGCCCCGCCTTGAGATGGTAAAATACGTGGCCGGGAACGACTTGAACCGTTCTTCCGCCGATCTTTCCCCGCCATTTGAAAATTGGTTTTTGCCCAAACAGATCCCAACAGAGCCCCCTCTGCGGATGGAACAGGACGATCCTGCCATTCGATTCTCTGCAAGCTGCGACATCGTTTATTTCGCATTGGGACGGAAACACTGGATGCTTGAGAATATCTCCCAATTTCGTCTTGGCAAACTCGATCGGCAAATGGGTCGATGCGATCTGACGGCATCTCTGATCGATTCTTTCGGCTAAGTTCCCTTGATCGCGCCAAGCTTCGAGTTCGGATGGAGCAACCCCTAAATAGGCGCTCAGCCCACAACTATCTATGAGCACTTTTTTCTTCCCATCTTCGGAATAAATGGGGATGACCGGCTCGAAAAACCGCTCCCTTCCGGATACAGTGGATTTCAAATCGGTTCCGCAAGAATCATTGAACCAGCTCACCTCTATATCGCTTGATTCATTGCCGACGATTTGAGAAAAAAGCTTCCCGACGCGCTGAATGACTTCGTCAAAATGCTCCGAAACTATTTTTTCAATTTCCAAGTTGGAAAGATCAGAAGAACCTTTCTCGATCCCTAATTTAGACACGCCCATAAGAACTTCTCCCCCGCTCCTGACGAATTTGCACCCTTTAGAGGGTGTCTACAAAAATCGACAAAGCCGCTCTTTGTAGACACCCTCTTATTTTGAAACGCCTTTCGAACTGCCCAAATCCGGTTGATTTACGCACATTTTCAGCGATTCAACTAAAAAGGCAGCGAGTATAAAGAAACCAGAATTTTTGATCTTGAAAATCTTCGAAATGGCTATATTGGAGACTCGCGAGCCCCACTAGTAAGAGGATGAAATTGCAAACACCCTCCATGCACGACCCCATCCGCAATGCGGAGAAAAAAATTTATCACCCATCCCTTCCCGATGGCCGAAAACCACAAAGTAATTATTTTAAACCCAAAAGGCAGTATCTTTTATATCCGAGATCGGGTATAAATCATGAGGATTTGGAACTAAGTATTTGTCGATGACAGCGGAAGCTTCTAGACCGTTTGGGAAATGGCGCGAACGCCTCTGGCCCATTCATACGTTCGAACTAAAAAAAATCATCCCCATTCTATTGATGAAATTTTTTATTTCATCGACGTATGGGATCCTCACATCGATGAAAGACGGATTCGTCGTCACAGCTAAAGGCGGCGGCGCAGAAGTCATCCCCATCTTAAAAGGATGGATCGTACTGCCCATCGCTTTGGCCGCAACTCTCCTCTATTCGAAACTGACCAATATCTTCAAACGAACCTCCTTATTTTACGGGATCATCGTCTTTTTCATCTCCTTTGTCGCCCTTTACGGTTTTTTCCTATACCCCAATCTAGACGAATTATCCCCCCATGCATCCGCCGATGCGCTCCTCTCTTTTCTCGGTCCTAAAAATGCGCATTGGGTGGCGATTTACCGCAACTGGATCCAATCGCTTTTCTTCGTCACGGCGGAATTGTGGGGCGGAATCGTCATCTTCCTGCTCTTCTGGGGATTTGTCAATCAGATCTCGAAATTCAACGATGCAAAGCGCTACTACAACCTCTTCATCGCGGGAGGAGACCTGGCACAGATTTTCGCAGGCCCCCTCGTCGCTTCCTATATAAAGGCATTCTCAGGGAATAGATTCCCCATCGCTCTGAAATTTTTAGTTTGCCACGTGGTCGTATTCGGCCTTGCGATCATGGCTCTGCACTGGTGGCTGACCCGTTACGTCCTGACGGATAAGCGCTTTTATAATCCGGAAGAACACACGAACACCTTAGAAGAAAAAACCAAGCTCTCTTTACGGGAAAGCATTAAATTCATTTTAAACTCAAAATATCTCCTTTGCATCGCAACGATGGTGGTGGGATATGGATTGACGATGAATCTCGTCGAAGTGACTTGGAAAGCGAATCTCAAGCTCGCCTATCCGGATACCGGCTCCTATCAAAGCTTTATGGCTACCGTCAGCTCTTCGGTCGGCATCTGCTCGTTTGTCATCACAACGCTGCTGAGCGGGATGTTCATCCGGCTGCTCGGCTGGCATTTATGCGCGCAAATCACCCCTATTGTCGTAGGCTCGGGAGCCTTGATCTTCTTGACCCTTTTCTTGAATCAGGATTGGATCGCAAGCTATACGACTATACTGGGCATCTCGCCTTTGATGCTGGTCGTGCTGCTAGGCGCATTTCAAAATGTCTCGGGCAAGGTGTGCAAATACGCCATGTTCGACGCCACAAAGGAAATGTCCTATATCCCATTGGATCAAGAATCAAAAGTCAAAGGGAAAGCCGCGATCGACGTCGTGGGCGCGCGCCTTGGAAAATCGGGCGCCGCTTGGATTCAAATCGCTTTGATTCAAATCGCAGGAACAGGATCCGTTCTATCGATCACCCACTGCTTGCTTCCCCTGATCGCCTGCACTGTTTTATTCTGGATCTTGGCCGTGAGATCTCTCAATAAACAATTTTCCGCTCGCGGAGCAACTAAAGCCCCGTCATATCCTTAATCCACTCTCTCAGTTTTGAATCCAGCCAATAAATCCCTTTTCCATCGCCATTATTCCCTAAATAGCCCATATGCCCCCCCTTTTTCGTTTTGAAAACCTTGACGCTGCTAGAGAGCTTATAGCGTTCCAGCGTCCAAGGAGAAACAATGGGATCGTCTTCGGCGAGCAAAATTCTGCACGGCACGGAAATTTGAGAAATCAACGGCGCAGCGCTGCATTTTTCGTAATAATCGCGGGCATCGGCAAAACCATATTGCGGCGCCGTATAAAGCTGGTCGAACTCATAAAATTTCAAATCGCGCGGCAAAGAAACAGGAGGCAACTCCTTGAATTTATTATGCCTGTATTCCACATCCGCCCTCATCATTTTGAGAAAATACTTCTCGTAAATCGAGTTGTCGGGATGATCGATCAAAATAACGCTCGAGTAAAGATCCGCCGGGGGGCTAATTGCGATCACCCCCGAGAAAAACCGATCTGCTAAAGTTCCCAGCTCTCCTGCCATTTTAAGAACCAGGTTCCCGCCGATGGAAAACCCCATGACGAGGATAGGCGAATCGGGAGTTTCGGCTTTAACCCATTTGATCACTTCAAAAATATCATCGCTCCGTCCGCCATGATACATATGGCGGGCGAGTCCTCTACCCGAACCGCTTCCCCTCATGTTGACGCGAATACATCGGACCCGATCCGATTCAAGGGATTTCACCATGCGAACCAAATACGGCGACTCATGAGAGCCACATAACCCATGGACCATGACGATCGTCCAATCGGAAGGCTTCCACGAACTGCAAGCGGTGATTTCCACTGCCAGCTTATCCCCATCCGGAAGAGGAATGAGCCGGCATTGAGAGTCGACTTTCGGCAAAATCGAGAACATCGAACTTATAATTGTTTGACGATGAGGATTTTCGATAAAAGGAAACGGCTCAAACGGCAATTCCTGACTCATAGAACCCCCAACCCCTACTCGTCAGTTTTTATAATTTTTAAAAAAACGTCAATAATTATTTTAAAAGACTGATGTTTAGTTATCTTTTATATAAGGAAATCTACTTTTTTATTGGAATGCTGTAAAAAACAACCAAAGATTCCGATCCGGGATTCTTACGAGCAAGCTTGCATTGGACAAATGATAAAACCGAACCCCGAGCCTCCGATCATCTAAGCATCTGTAAGAAGCTTCGATACTGCTTCGAAATTCGATCGGATACCCCAGATTCCGGCCGTGTCCTCTCCAATACCCTCCGGCGGCAAATCCCGGGGTTAAAATCAGCTTGGGACCGAATCGAAAGTTCAAAATTGATCCCTCCATAGAGATAAAAGCTTTCCCGAGTCGTCGTCATCGCCCCAATAATCGGCCGCAATTCGAGAAAAGCAAACGATCGGCTTCTTGGAATGCCGGAAAATTGATATTCGATTTCAAACTCTGCAATGCGCTCATTCGGTCGACGGATCTGAAAAATCCCCGCTCCGAAAGAAACTAGGCCGCAAGACGAATGCCCATCGATCCAGAATGCGCAAAATCCCGCGCTAAACATAAAAACCCTTCCGGCTCTCAAAAACCAGCCGGATCTAAAACCCAACCTGCTTGCGTTTGAATTTTTTCGCATTTCCAGATCGTTTCGGACAATTTTTTATGCAAAAAAAGCCGTTCATATGACCTTTTTGCCGCGACTCTCCTGCATTTTTCTCTTTACGCATTTTTGATTACAAAAAAAAGTACAATCGTTATCTTTCCTTCCCCTCTCATTGGAGAACTTCCTATGTCCGTTAAAAACCTAATGTTCGCATGCATTCCGATCGCGGGGTTTTTTGAAAGTTCGATTTCGGCACATTGCGCTTCGATCTCGCAGATTTGCCTTGAGACCCCTTCCGGATCGCATGCAGCTTTGGGATCTGGCTATGGATATTTTCACAAAAACGTCTCTGTAGCTCAGGACTTCTATTGCAAATACCATCCCATGCATCACTGGATCCTCGATATTTGCCCTTTTAAAACTACCGTCACAATTGAGGATGGCTCGGCATGGAACATCGATCCGGATGAATCTTCAAACGTTTTTTCCTGGAAACCAGGCGACATCGTTTTTTTAATGCAAAACCCCATCTGGGCGCAATCCCTCGATTGGCCCGAATATCTGATGATGAATCTCAAAGACCAATCGGGCGTCTGCGTCGATCTCTCGTTAGGGCCGATGGCCAACAATCCCCGCGCTCGCTTTATTTCTGCGATCAATTTCGATGGAGGCGCCGTTCAGCTGACAGACGGAAGCTGTTGGATGATCGCCCCTGAAGATCTCCCCCTTTTTCGCGGATGGGCTGTCGACGACAGCATCATCGCGGGGAAAAACGAGTCTTTTTTCTCGAAATACAAAGCGATTCTGATCAATCCGAATATGAATCATTATATTAGAGCGCTTCAATACTGAGAGGGTGTCTACTAAGAGCGGCTTCGTCGCGCGCTCGACCTCGAGTCTTGAGTAGAGCCGCAACGGAAACGCTTTAAACAATAGGAGCTTGCAATGGCTTGTTGGAAATGCAAAAGTTCTCTCGATTCCTTGGGCAGCCGGATTTTGTTTCGAGCTGTCTGTCCGGTATGCGGCTTTGATCTGCACGTCTGTAAGAACTGCCGTTATTTTGCAGTTGGAAAACCAAATGATTGCCAAATTCCGGGAACGGATCCCATCCGCGATCGAGAAGCGGCCAATTTCTGCGAAGAATTTTCCTTATGCGCGCCATCTCAGCCGACGCTGCAAGACCCGCACGAAAAAGCAAAGAGGATCTTGGGCGAAGCCCCTCCCGCCAGAAAACACCCTCTTTTCGAAGATACGGACTCGAAATAAACATGGCCTCGAACAAGCTCATTCTGCTCGGATTTTGTCTTTTGTTCCGCACTTCGGCTCTTCTATGTGCTCAAACAGATCTTTTGCCTAGGCAATTCACCGTTCAGGAGCGCTTCTTCGCTCTGACTCCGACGTTTGACGTCGAATCGAAGGATTTGTTCATCGCATCGGCTAAGCGCCGATTTTTCCACTATCGAACCGTGTATGAGCTGACCGATCAAAACGGCGACGTTCTAGCGGTCGCGGAAGGCCGCTTATTCTCGTGGGGAGCTGCATTCGATATCTACGACAACGAGCATCGGCTGCTAGGCTCTTTCCAAGAAGAGATTTTCCGGATTCTCCCTTGGGCCGAATATTTCTTATTCGATGCCGCAGGCGATCTCGCCGGAACCGCTAGGATGAACCTATTCGGCACCAGTTTTGATTTATTCTCTTCCGGCGATCCGACTCAAATTCACGCAACCCTATGGCGGCCGTTCATTCGGATTTTTCGCGATTTTTGGACTGTATCGATCCAAGAGTCCTCTTCTATCGACCCGCGCCTTGTGATCTGTCTGAGCGTCATTCAGACGGATAAAGACAACCGCGATCGATTCCGAAACGAAATCAGGGATTTCCTCATCCGAGAAAAAAATGACTTCGACGGAAGGCGCCTCGGCGGGTGAATTTCAGAAAATGACCTAGAAACCATTGCCAACTCTCTTCGAAAGTTATATAATTCAATCCTTTACCCCCTCTAAGTTCGCTATGAAACAGACCCGAGTTCTCACCGCATCCATGCTCGCGCTCATGAATGTATCCGCCATCTGCAACATTAAAAATTTTCCTGTCCTCGCAGAATACGGCTTTTCGATCATCGTTTGCCTCATCTTCGCCTCCATCGGCTTCCTAATCCCCGTCGCATTGGTAGCGGCTGAGCTCGCGACCGGCTGGCCCGACCGCGGAATCTACACTTGGGTCAAAGAAGGCCTGGGGCCGCGCTGGGGCTTTCTAGCTATCTGGCTCCAATGGATCGAAAATGTGGTTTGGTATCCGACAATTCTTTCGTTTATCGCCGCGACTTTTTCATATTTTTTCAATCCCGCGCTCGCCCAAAATAAACTTTACGTCATGGGAACTATCTTGGGCACATTCTGGGCTTTTACGTTCCTCAATTTTTTAGGGATGAAAATCTCGGGATGGATCAGCTCGCTAAGCGCCGTATTTGGGACAATCCTTCCCATCGCCCTAATCCTTCTGTTCGGGGCTATGTGGATGGGAAGCGGTCACCCCGTGCAGATTTCATTTTCATGGGACACCTTTTTCCCCGATTTTTCCTCGGTCAATCAACTGGTGCTCCTGACCGGCGTCTTCTTCGGCGTGGCCGGTCTTGAAATGACCGCCGTCCATGCAAAAGACGTCAAAAATCCCAGGGTGGACTATCCTCGCGCAATTTTACTTTCCTGCGTTTTAATCATCCTCTTATCGGCTCTTGGATCTTTGGCTATCTCGGCGATCGTCCCCCTAAAAGAAATCCAGCTCACCTCGGGCGGCATGGCGGCTTTCAGCTATTTGTTCAATGCTTTCGGAATGCCTTGGGCTGTTTCGGCCATCGCAGTCGTCATGACCATCGGCGGCCTAGGGATGCTGAGCACTTGGATCGTAGGCCCCAGCAGAGGGCTTCTTGCAACAGCGCAGGATGGCGACCTACCTCCTTTGTTCCACCGGATGAATAAAGCAAAAATGCCCGTGGCGATCCTGATCATTCAGGCTATAATCGTCTCCATCCTATCTCTAGTATTCCTGTATATGCCGAGCGTCAATTCGTCTTATTGGGTCTTGATGGCGATGGCTGCCAACCTCTACATGCTGATGTACATCCTCATGTTCATCGCCGCCATCCGCTTGCGCTATAAGCATCCCAACGTCTTTCGAGCCTATCGCCTCGGCAAGAAAGGCAATCGCCTCATGTGGATCGTCGCCTCGATCGGCGCAATGGGATCTTTATTCTCGATGACCGTTGGAATTCTACCTCCGAGCCAGCTCGATACGGGAAGCGTCTCTTATTACGAGCTAACCATGCTCGCCGGAATGGCCGTTTTCTGCATCATCCCCAATCTGATCTTCAACGCCAAAAAAGCCTCTTGGAGACAATCGGCCCCCTCCGAGGATGCATGACCCGTTTCCCCAAAAAACCTCATCCAACGTCTTGGGAACCCGTAGGGGATTGGTATTCTTGCTGCGTGGGCAAAAAAGGGCATCATTACCACCAGTCCATTCTCATTCCCAATAGCCTCCGGCTCTTGCAGGTCTCCGAACACCCTCGCTCTTCGCTTCTGGATATCGGGTGCGGAGAAGGGATCTTGGCGCGCGCATTGCCTCCGACAATGCAATACGTCGGCGTCGATGCATCGACTTCCCTGATCGCGGAAGCCAAGAAAAAACATCCACATCGCCAAGCGTCTTTTCTCACGAGGGACGCCACGGTTCCCCTTCAACTTGACAAGCGAGATTTCGACTCGGCATGTTTCATGCTTTCCTTGCAAAATATGGATCCGGCTCAAGCTGCGATTGAACAAGCCCGACTTCACTTAAAACCCCAAGGCCGCCTCCTGCTCGTCCTCAACCATCCCTGTTTTCGCATCCCGCGCCAAACTCGATGGGAAATCGATGAAGAGCATCAGATCCAGTACCGCTGTATCAACCGCTATCTATCTCCTCTGAAAATCCCGATCGCAGCGCATCCGAGCAAAGGAGAGACATCAGCTTCCACCTTGTCTTTCCATCATTCTTTAAGCGATTATGCCAAATTCCTCTCGCAAGCGGGATTTGTGATCGAAACCCTCGAAGAGTGGTGTTCGGATAAAACAAGTGAAGGGAGCAAATCCAAAATGGAAAATCGCGCCCGCGGCGAATTTCCTCTCTTCCTCGCGATCCTCGCCCGCGTCGACCTGAAATAAGTTCATTTTGCCGCCTTTGCAAAAATTGTTGCGAAGAAAATCACGATAAATGCGAACCCGGTGAGAGCCATCCACATCCGAAGTCGGCTCTTTTTCTCGATTCCTTTGCGAAATTCTTCATACGACTTCAATAAGGAAAACCCCATGAATGCCGCAGCCAAAAGGCTGCCGGCCAATGCAAATGCAGCAGATCGAATGATTTCAGATTGTATTCCAAACATATGTGTCCTTTTTCATATTCGGCGCATGTTTTGGATTTCCACATGAAAAACCCGCAACAGCTGCATCCTTTTTAAAGAATGAAGCGTTTTTCCCATAAGTCCGAAAGATTTTTTCGTTTTCAAGATGCGTTGGCAATTCTGTCGATTCTTCGATACGACCCTATCCGCAATCTACAAAACAGGAGAGGAGTTGGGATGATTTTCGTGAATTTTGACGAAGCAACACGCTCGATATTGCGGATGAGTTCATAGAGATAACTTCGCGCATCGTCTCTCAGATGAACAAATATTTGATTGAGAAAGATTCAAAAAATCTTCTGATCTGCTACGCTGTCGTCCATTCCTTAAAAAGATGATTCATCCTGAACTCCCAAAGCGACTATGTGCGGCATCTTCGGATATATCGGAAAGAAAGATCCCGTCGATATTTGCATCTTCGGACTCAAGCAACTCGAATATCGCGGCTATGATTCCGCGGGAATCGCCGGACTTTGGAATCAGAAAATTGAGTTTTGCAAAGAGGCTGGAAAAATTGCGAGCCTTGAAACAAAAATCAGGCTGCACGATTTAAAACTCGAGCTCGCCATCGGCCATACTCGCTGGGCCACGCACGGCAAGCCCACGAACGCAAACGCGCATCCTCATTTCGATGCCAAATCCAGCCTCGCTCTAGTCCACAATGGAATCATCGAAAATTACGCGTCTCTCCGCTCCGAGCTGCAGCGGGAAGGCGTGGAATTCTCCTCGGATACGGACACGGAAGTCATCGTCCATCTGATTGCGAAATTCTACCGCGGCAATCTGATGTATTCTCTGAAAGAAACGCTCCCCTTGCTGCAGGGATCGTTCGCGCTCGCCTTGATCCATCGAGATCACCCGGGGCAGATCGTCGCGGCTGCAAGAGAAAGCCCTCTTTGCATCAGCTTCGACGATTCGAGGACGGAAGCGATCATTTCCTCCGATCCAAACGCCCTTCTAAATACAGCTGCGAATGTGGTGTTTCTGCGCAACGATGAAATCGCCCAAATCCGATCGAACCTCGTCGAAGTCTTCGATTCTTCGCTGCGGGTGGTCATCAAACAACCGCAGCGAATCGAAAGCGATTTCAAGACCCCTTCGAAAGAAGGTTTTGAACACTTCATGCTCAAGGAGATTTTCGAGCAGCCGGCAACCGTGCAGAAAGCTCTATTCGGCCGATTCAACGAAGAGGAAGGATCTATTTATTTCGATCGCTTGCGCTTTTCCGACCAGCAATTGCGCAGCGTGAAAAATATCTGGCTGCTCGGATGCGGAACTTCCGCTCATGCAGGCTGGATGGGAACGCTTTTTTTTGAAGATCTCGTCCGCATTCCCTCTTCGGCTGAAATCGCCTCGGAAGCGAGGTATCGCAATCTACTTTTGGCGCCGGACACCCTCGTCATTGCGATCAGCCAGTCCGGAGAAACGGCGGATACTCTCGCCGCGATGCGGGAATCGAAAAAACGGGGCTGCAGAGTCCTCGGAATCTGCAATGTCAAAAATTCGACTCTGAGCCGCGAAGCCGACGACACGCTGTTCCTACAGGCGGGCCCGGAAGTGAGCGTTTGCTCGACGAAATCTTTTTCTTCCCAAATCGCACTTCTGGCTTTGTTCGCCCTCCATATGGCCCGCCTCAGAGGCCTTGAGGAAGGCGTTCTCCGTTCGTATTTTTCCGAACTAAAAAAAATCCCCGGCCATATCCAACAGGTCTTGGATCAAGCCCCGAAACTCCAATCGCTCGCCAAAAAGTATGCCTCGTTCGACGATTTCTTCTTCATGGGTCGAAGATATATGGTTCCCACTTGCCTCGAAGCCGCCTTGAAGCTCAAAGAAATTTCCTATGTCAATGCGAACAGTTATCCGGCCGGAGAATTGAAGCATGGGCCGATTGCTCTGCTCAATCCCAAATTTCCCGTCATCGCTTTTTGCGCAAATAGCCAAACCCAGGATAAAATCGCCGGCAATCTGATGGAAATCAAAGCGCGCGGCGCTCCGATCCTGGCATTTGCCCCCACGGGATTCAAAGAGGCGGAGAAAATCGCCGACGACGTCTTCTGGCTGCCGCCTGCGATCGATCCCTTTGCGCCTTTTGCCTCTACGATCGCCGGCCAGCTTTTGGCGTATTATATCGCAAAAGAGCGAGGCTGCGATATCGACCAGCCCCGCAACCTGGCTAAGTCGGTCACTGTCGAATGAGCAAAAAAGCAGAACTCCAGCAGAAAAGAGAAAGCAAATCCCTTGAGAAAAGCCTCCAGATCCATCGAGGGCAAACGCTTAGCTTCCGCCTCGACACCTATCGAATCGGTTCTCATACCAAAACCTTTGAAATCGTCGAGCATCCAGGAGCCTCTGTGATCTTGGCGATCGACGCCGCTGGGCAAATTCTGCTGGTGCGCCAATGGAGGCGGGCGGTCGGAAAGATCCTCCTCGAACTCCCCGCAGGCACCCTGGATCCCAATGAAGACCCCCTCTCTTGCGCTGAAAGAGAATTGAGGGAAGAAACCGGATTTCGAGCAAACGCCATAGAGCCATTGTTGGGATTTTATCCGGCCCCGGGCTTTTGCACTGAGTATCTCCACCTTTTTTTAGCTCGAGACCTCGTCTTGGATCCACTCCCTCCCGACGCAGATGAACAAATCGACGTAATTTCGGTTCCTTTGGACAAAGCACTGGAAATGATCGGGCAAAAAATGATCTGCGACGCCAAATCCATTGCTGGAATTCTCTATTTCGCGCTATGGAGAAAGAAAACCCCCTGAGTGACATGCGCCGCCTGAAATGGATCCTGCCCCTTTGCATTCTCTTCGGAATCGCCGCCCTCCTACCTAGATGCGCCTCGATTCCATTCGTTCGCCAAACCGCTGTCAAATGGACTGCCTCTGCCTTGGGAGTCGATCTCGAAGCCGATCACATGCATCTTTCGTGGTTCGGCCCTCAGGAATTTTCCGGCTTGCGGATCAAAACGGAGGAACTCTCGGCTTCGATCCAAAACCTCGACGTCGAAATCCCCCTTTGGCGTTTACCTAAAATCTTTCATTTGCAAGGACTTGAAAAAATCAAAGGAAACGCGCAACTCGAAGGCGGCTCGATTGCCTTTGCCATAGATCCCCCGATTGAAATTTCTCAAGTCGATGCCAGCTTGCGCATCGAGCGGGGATCTCTTGAATTGAACAGTTCTGGAACAACTGCCCAAGATAACCAAATGGGATCTTTCTCTATAACGGGACGTCTGCAAGATATCGCCGATCCCCTCCTCGGCCTTTCCATTCGAGCCAATCTTCAGTCGGTTCCATCCCTTTTTCTATCTTATTTTTTGCAGAAAAAAACGAAATTGAAACCGGAAACCGTTCTCCAAAGCCTAGGCTCCTTCATGTCCGGCAACGCATCTGCCGCTATCGAAAACGGGGACGGCCCTATCGACCTTTCCCTTCGCGCGTCCAACGCATCGGCTGACATCCAGGCTACGATCTCGGAAGGAGCGGTCGCTTTGCGATCCCCCTTGACTGCTTCGGTCAATTTAACCCCGGAGCTTAGCCGAACGCTCCTGCGCCGCATGAACCCGTTGTTCATTACGGCTGTCAGATCTGAAAAACCCGTGTCGCTTCGAATCGAGCCGAACGGTTTTTCCTGCCCTGTTTTCCCCTTGCGTTTAAAAGAAATGGAAATCGGCGAAGGAACGCTCGATTTAGGGAGAATCTCCTGTCAAAACGGCAGTTCTTTGGCGATGATCGCATCCGTTCTTAAAAGCGCGCCGCTTTCCCGTACGCAAACGATGCCGGTTTGGTTCACCCCTTTGATTTTCAGCTACCAAAAAGGCATCCTACATCCAAAACGCCTCGACGCGCTCGTCGCAGATCAATTCCACATTTGCATTTTTGGAACGATCGATATCGCGAAGGATCGAATCGACATGGTCTTGGGACTCACGACAGACGCTCTTTACCGCGCATTTAAGATCGAAGGCCTCTCCGAAAATGCCGTAGTGGCCATTCCGATCAACGGATCCACAAATCACCCTGAATTTGTAACAGGCCCTGCGATTGCGAGAATCGCCGCGCTTATGACCGCCCAGGCGATTCCACGCGGAAAATTTCCAGGCAGAGTGTTGAAAATCTTCGCGCAACCCGATACGCAGCCTCCGCCTCCGAGTACCGTTCCTTTCCCTTGGGAACGCACCAAATAAATGCCCTACTCGATGCGCAAGCTTTTTATCCAACCGGCTTGATATAAGCCGCCGATGGCTTTGCTCAAATCGAATCCTTTTTCCTCGCTGGCCAATCCGACTGTTTCCCAAAGGGACAGCGTTCGCATCAGGCGTTCGGAATCGATGCAACGCTCTCGGATGAGCAGAGCAGGAGCATATAGCACCCAGCGCAAAAAATCCTTTTGGTTTGAAAAATCTCCGGATAAAAAAGATACCCATCCCAAAAAGGATGCTGCGGCGGCGGCACCAGTATCGATTCCGTCTTTGCACGTAAAGCTAATCGACTCGGGTTTTGCCATTTCGATGATCTTTAAGAGAAAAAGCTGGTAGAAAACTTCGATAAAATCCTCTCGATTGCGGCGAGAGAGATTGCTCTTAGACTCGAAAAATAGCTCGTGGATCAATGGCAAAGCCCGATTCGAAAAGTCTTCGATCTCCGCTTTCGGCCATTGCAAAGGAAAGAAAAAACCGCACTCTTCAGCAGATGCGATTTGCGATTTGAATTGTTGGATAAACTCATCGGCCCTCCCCACTTTCTGATATTCCTGGCTTTGGCAATAGAAATCCGTCGCTTTCGGAAGGGTAAGAGCGGCAAAATGATCGTTGAAATTTGCATTTTTTTGGAGCTGCTCCATCGCCTGGCTTCGAGTCGCTTCTTTCCAAGAGGTTCGATCCTGCAAATTGATCATCAAATGTTTTTTCTTCCCCGGGTAGCTTCGCAAAAATCCCGCGAATTCCGGAGCCAATTCCGCTCTATTAATGTGGGTCTGTCGGATAGGACATGGGAATCGAAGAACGGCCAGGCGCGTCCCTTTTCCCGAGATCTCGCAAATCCTCTGAGGGAGATTCCCTTGCCCAAGGGGATCGAAAGCGAGCAACTCGAGATCTTCTTCCCGAACGAAATCGAGAATTTTAAACAAAGGCCCATTGGGATAATGAGAGAGAAGCGTGCGGAATTTCTCATCGTCGATGAGAAATTGATTGTAAATCGTCTCTCCCTTGATGGCGCGTTTTTTGTTTTTCTCTTCGCCTTTTCTCATATAGCGATGCAACAGGCCGATCACCTCCTGCTTCACTCCACCGAGCCGATAAAACAGACCTCGGCACAACGCATGGGTCAAAGTGAGCAATGCCTTTAGAGCGGGATCTTTCGACTCCTCGGGATAAGCGATTAATTTCTGATATTCGCTAGAACTCAGCGCGCTGCGCAAAAACAAATGGAAATCGCCAAAATACTGCAAGCAGGATTTGCCGGAAGAGGTTTGGCTGAGATTGCGGGGATTAGACGCTAAATATAATGCGATGACAGCCTGGCTTAAATAATCCATCAGGCTATTTTGCGAAATCTCTTTTCTAGCCCGATAGAGACCTTCGATTTCAAATTTACATTCATCGGCGATCTGCCGCGCCGATGTCTGAAGATCTCGATCTTGAATCGCATGGACGCGGAGAAGCGGATCTTCTTCAAAATCACCTTCTTGGCTAAGGCTGAAATCACAGGAGAGTTTGACGTTTCTGAGGATTTTCGGGTCGAAATAAGGCTCTCCGCTTTCATTTTTAATGAAAAACAGTTCGTATTCCCAATCCTTTCGAATCGCCTCGAAATCTTTAATTCCAAACGCTTTCGGTTGATCGAACATCCCGTCGAGATCTTCGGATGCAACTTCGTCTTCTTCTCCGAAAATCTTTTTTTCCAATTGGCTTCGATAGATATGCTCCAATTGCTGATATGACGCCCGAGAGATCGTTTTTTTCGGCATCGGCCGCCCCATGCGAAGCGCCAGATACCCATCGATGATTTGCGCAGCTTCCCCTGCGAGCGCGAACATGGCTGCGATTCCCTTCCGGATTTTGGGGGATTTCCAGTCGATCTCCGAATTGGCGATCTGCGCTTCAAAATGCCTGCGGACGGCATCGAATGTCAGATCGAGGATTTCCAGAATACCTTCGCTCCCCTCTCCGCTCAGCCATAGCACTTCCCTGGAACCGATTTCCATCCCATCGGCGACTAGCATATTCCCTCGAATCACGCCGAGGCGCGGCGGGTTATCCAGATCGATTCCAGCGATCGCGGATAGATTGGCCATCGCGTCTTCGATGTTTAGAAGTCCCTGCTCCTTGAGCTTTGCCATAACGCCCTCTTCTCCCAGTCCTTGTTTTATTATCCATACGAATTAATTTATTATTCAACAATAAACATGTAATTAATATTTTATATGATAATAAATTCACTCGCAAGATTGCGTTAATAAGCGAATTACGAAAGAATTGTTGTTAAAAACGAAACTTTCCTGTTACATAAAGAAAAAGAGTTCATCACTTAAAGGCTCTCCCTCATGCTGTCATTGCTCAAAATTCTGCTAGCTCCGATCGCCAGCCTGATCCTCATCATTTTAGGAAGCGGCTTATTCACTACCTTTATCTCGGTTCGCCTGGAATTGGCAGGAGCCAGCAATGAAATGATCGGATTTGTAGCGTCTGCCTTCTACGGAGGGATTCTGCTGGGGTCTTTGAGAACGCCTCTCTGGATTGCGAAAATCGGGCATTTGCGCTGTCTAGTCGCCTTATGCGCAGCGAATTGCTGCTTGATTCTGGCGCCGGCTCTCTGGATCGATCCGCTCTTTTGGGCGGCGGTTCGATTTCTCGCAGGAGTTGCAATGGGCGGTCTTTTTGTCGTGATTGAGAGCTGGTTTTTAATGCTCAGCACTCCTTCTACGAGAAGTCAGGCATTGTCTCTCTATCTCGCCATTTTCTATGCCGCTCTTTCCGTCGGGCAGCTTTTTCTGGATCTCGCCGATCCTATGTCTTTAATTCCCTACTGTCTGGCGGGCATTCTTTCGGCAGCTGCGATCCTTCCGATTTCGATCGCATCTCTTCGAACCCCTGAATCCGAACATACCGAACGCCTCTCGTTTACCCAAATCTTCAAGGCTAGTCCCCGAGGATTTTTCGGAGGGGTGGTTTCCGGCATGTTGCTCGCCTGCGTATACGGGCTTGGGCCCGCTTACGGACAGGCGATGGGATTGTCTTTAGGAGAAATCAGCACGTTCATGTCCGTCATCGTATTTGGAGGGCTTTCCCTGCAATGGCCCCTTGGAAAATGGGCCGATTCTGGAAATCGGCGCAAAGTCCTGATAACGGCATGTTTTGCATCTGCGCTCTTCAGTTTCTTCATCGGCGTTTTCGACGGAATGTCCTGGGGGCTGCTCCTCTCGGTTTGCTGGCTCTTCGGGGGATTTTCCTTTGTCTTGTACCCTCTCAGCATGGCTTTTACCTGCGAGAACATTCAAGAGAAGCAGATCGTCGCCGCAACAGGCGGGTTCGTGCTCTCTTATGGAATCGGAGCGATTGGAGGCCCGCTGCTCGCCCCTGTTTGGATGGCGTGGATCGGACCTTCGGGGCTTTTCTATTTCATTTCCACAATCTGCTTTCTGCTGGGAACGATCGGCGCAATGCCCTTATGGCGCGAAAGTCAAAAAATCGACGAAGCTTAGAGGGTGTAGTTGCGCAAGAGATCTAACTACCCGCACGAAAGAACTCATGCGGGCCTGCTTTATGAAATCGACGAAGCCTCATTCGGGATAGGTTTTAAGACATCCGAGGCGGTTCTTCAAACTTAAATGCTCTTGGCGATCGCTTCATATCGAAATAATTCGTCGCAAAGATTCCAATCGACACGATGATCGATCCGAGCAAATACCCTTCGACGCTTCTGACTTCAACTCCAAGAGGCGCGAATTTTAATATCACATAGGCGGCAAATGACATGACTAAAGCCGCCATGCCGATTTTGGGAAGATTGACTTGCGGATCTAAGACCTTCATCACCGGATAAATCAACGATCCCAGCAAGCCGAGACCCCCAGCGACCAAGAAATCCCCGCCTAAATGAGGCAATTTGGTTTGGCTGACGATATCGATCCCCGGCAAGAGATAGTTAGCAAAAAACACGATCAGGAAGTTGTAAAAAAAATTCTTCAAATACTGCATGGCGAGTCCCCAGCGTAGTTTCTTGTCAGAATAACAAATCTTTTTTAGAGAACAAGAAGAACCTGCGAGAAATTTACAACAACCCCACCAAAACAACCTCGAGAATCGGGAATCTGCCAAAAAGGCGAGCTGATTTTGAACCAGGTTCTAAACGAGAAGGCGTCGACGAAGCTTCTCTTTATAGATACCCTCTGAGCCTAAAGCATTTCAAATTGAATACCTTGAGAAACGGAGCTGATTGAAAAAACAAACCTATCCCACAATTGCTTGCTAGCTTTATCGAGCTCTTTTCGCGGATCATCTTAAAAAACAAAAAAAACGGGTGGAGTCGGTTCGCCGATAGAAAAACCCTATTCTAATAGAAGCTCGTATGCTTTAATGAATCCACCTCAGTCGTTTCTTACTAACCGTAGCGATTGAACAAATGACAATTTCCACTAAGAGGGAATCAGCCATTCTGTCGGTTTTTCGGTTCTTTTGAGCCGATTTTTTGTCTCTATTCGAAAGGGTTGCATACTTTGGCGATATGGCTCTTTTCGAAAAAAGGCCAAAACAATCCCAAAGCTCGACAAAGCGTGAATTTTCTAACATCCTCTAAACCGCGCGGCATATTTTAAAACGTTTTCATTAAACCATATTAAAATACAGATGGACGATGAATTTGAAGCGAAATTACAGGCATCAAAACCCTTCTAAAAAGCGATGGAGTTTCATCGGAAGGCGGTCTGCTGCCTTTTGCTGCCTCATTTTTTTCTGCGCGGGAATTTCATGCTCAAAACCTCCCTTGCCTATTTCCTCCAATCGGCTTCGAATCGCCTTCCATTCCTATCCATCGACGATCGATCCGCGGCAATCTGCAGATTTCCTCTCCGGAACTTTGATTTGCATGACCTACGAGGGATTGACGAGAATGCGTCCCGATGGAGGATTGGATCTCGCAGTTGCGGATCGAATCGATCTCTCTTCCGATCAGTCGACCTATGTGTTCCATCTCAAGCCGTCCCGATGGTCCGATGGCACGCCTGTAACCGCTTATGATTTTGAAAAGAGCTGGAAGCAGCAGCTCTCTTGTTCCTTTCCCTCCTCCTCGGCCTATCTATTTTATCCCATCAAAAATGCCCAAAAAGCATATAAGGGCTTGGCTTCTTTAGAAGAAGTCGAAATTAAAGCTCTCGATGCGCTGACATTGCGAGTGGAATTGGAAAGACCGACCCCTTGGTTTCTTTCGCTGGTCGCATTCCCCTCTTTCTTCCCAATTCCATCCCATATGGAAACGCAGTATAGCTGTTGGAATCAAAATGAATCGGGTCCATTGGTTTCCAACGGCCCATTTTGCGTTCGACAAGCCCGCGCAAATGCTGAAATCGAGCTTTTGAAAAACGAACTTTTCTGGAATGCGGACTGCGTCTCGCTTCATGAAATCCATATCGCAATCATCGGCAGCGAGACGACTGCTATGAATCTATTCGAAGAAGGATCTCTCGATTGGATCGGAGGCGCAATTTGCCCCCTTCCTCAGGATTCTCTAAAAGAGTTAAAGACGAGGAAATTGCTTTCTTACAATCCGATCGCAGCGACTACTTTTTGTTCATTCAACACGGCGCACCCCTTGCTGAAAAACAAATGCCTGCGCAAAGCGCTTTCTCTGTCGATCAACCGCCAAAACCTCATCGAAAACCTCCTGCAAGCACAGGAACTCTCCGCCACCCGCTGCATCCCCCCTTCCCTTATGGGCGGGCGCAATAAGGTCTTCTATCAGGACTTCGATCCGGAAATGGCGCGGCTTTATTTCGACAAGGCGTTAAAAGAACTTCAGGCAACCCCGGAAGAGCTGAACAGCCTCGGGCTTTCCGTCGGCGGGAATCACCTCGATTTGCAAATAGCCCAAGCGCTGCAAAGACAATGGAAAGAAACCCTCGGGCTCGATATTTCTATTCATTCCTTTGAATTCAAATCGTTCCGCGACCTATTGTACAAAAAAAATTATGAGCTCGCCTTGACATTCTGGATCGCCCAGTTCGGCGATCCCATCAATATCCTCGAGAGGTTCGTCGAAGCGTCCAATGCAAAAAACTATCCCGGATGGTCCCATCCGACATTTGTTCGACTCGTCCAGCAATCCACCCTGACTCAAGAATACGTCGAAAGGCTCGAACTGATCGAAGCGGCAGAGGGATTTTTATTAGACGAAATGCCTTTTGCGCCGATTTATCATTGGAGCAGCGCAAGCCTTGCCCACCCCAAGATCAAGGATCTAAAAGCGACTCCCTGTGGAGGCGTCCTCTTTGAATACTGCAAGATCCAGCCCGACAACAGAGAAAGCGCCTGCGGATCTCTCAGAGCACGCTAATGATCTCCGGAAAACGATCCATCCTGGCCGTTATACGGTTCACAATTCAAAAAACCGATTTTGGAATTGTGATCGCCATGTAGTAAAACTTCTTTTAACGAATCGCTTCCTTAGGTATAACGGAAACCTTTTTCAAAAAACCCGCGATGGCATATGAATCCCGACTGCTTTGAATCCCTTCAGACCGATCATTTATTTGGAATCCGCCCTACTTTTTCATCTACGAACGACCCTTCATTTGAAAAGTATTGGGTTGCTTGTCAAGAATTGATCGAGAAAATCATTCCTGAATCATCTTGGCTGGACATCCGCAGCTGCAGTTCTCAAGAAGACCTCCAAGCATCTTATTACCACTTAAGCCGCTCGACGCCTATTTTCCAATACGAGTTGGTTCCCCATTCCGAAGAGGCGATTGCGGTCAGGATGCTTTGCCTATCGGACTTTACAGAGGGAGCGCAACACTACATCGCCGATTTCTTCAGCCGGTGGTTGGTGCCCGGAAAAATCCTTCCCTGCATCGGATCATTGAGCGTCGATTTCGAATTCATCCATTATCCGAACCACCGTTTCTACTTCCAACAAGACTTTTTCCGATTCGCCCATTCTGGCGACGTTTCAATCGCCCTAGGAAACATCTCCCGCCTGATCGAAGAAGCCAAGATCAATATCCTAGCCGTGTATCACGCCCGCTATGTATCTTCGCTCAAGAGCCTCTCTCCTCAACAACGGAATTTCATCATTCGGGAAAACGTCTCTTCCCTTCTGAACCTCCCTTCCGCAAATGGAGAGCGCATCGGCGAGCCTCAAATGCAGAGGTTTCTCCTCAAGCTGACCGAAGAAGATACCCTTGGACAAGTCAAAAAAAACATCTCTAATCTCATCGATTTGCATCCGCAAAAATTCCATCAGGATCTCTTCTATGAAATGCCGGCCTTTACGGATCAGTTCCGCGCCCATTTCGCGACGATGCGCGATCCGCGCCATATCAGCAAGCTGATCGCTCTCCATTACCTGTTTAAAAAAACCCTGCTCCAAACGATCCAAAACGCCCCTCAGGAACGGCATCTGAGCTTTAAACTTCTCAAAACCCGCTTGAGTGGAAGCGACCCCATCCTCGGCATCCTGATCGGAATGAATCTTTTAAAAGAAACCGAGCGATTTGAAAAAAAACATCTGATCGAAGCGATCCAAAGCTGTTTGCCGGACGCCAGGGCGATCAGCGATTCTTACGTCATGGATCGGAGAGAAGAAAAAATCAGGATTTTTTATCTCGAAATTCAAAAACCGGACAAAACCCCCTTCGCCCTTCAAGAACTGCGCAAACTTCGGCAGGATCTCCCTCTGGTTCTGAAAAGACAGGTCGAAAATGTCATTCATCCGATCTTCATGCCCCGCAATGAAGAAGAAGTGCTGCGCAATATCGTCGTCTTGAGCAAACAGATCAAGTTCCTCAGAGATCTGCCTCAACTCACCATCCATTATGAAAAACAAACCGATGCGGACATCTCTTTTCTCATCGTCCTCGTCCGCGTTTTAAAAGAAAACGACCTCCCTTTTAAAGAGCTTTTGAAAAGCAGGGAATCTTCCGTGCGATTTGCAATCGACGAGATCCGCTCTGCGGGCTCGTTGAAAAAACGCCACCCCAAGGAAGCCGTGATCTTCCGAGCTATTCTAGAAAAACCCCCTTTCTTCCGAAAAGACTATTCCCTCGATCTCAAACGGGCTCGGCAGAAAATTAGCCAAGAACTCCGCGCTCTTTTAGGAGAGATCAGGGATTTTAACGGCGGGATGATCCACAAGCAAGACGAAGCGCTCGAACAGCTCCGCAAGATTCTCTCATCGGCTGCATTAAGCCACGAAGTGTTGCTCGAGAATTATTTTTATTCCCTGCGCCCCGGCATTGCCCAAACTGTCCTTGCCCCGGAAACGCTCCGCACGCTATTCGATCTGCTGCTCAAGGTTCTGGCCGAAGATCTCGGACAAAAAATCTTTACTCTCAAATCTTCTTCGGAAGGGAAGTTCTTTTTCATCGCGATCGGCGCCGCAGCTCCCTCCTTCCGCGAAGATGTCCCGGCTGCCGTGGCCAAGCTCCGGATTCCATCTTATGATTTGACAACGACTTTTTTATACATTCAAGAGTTCGCCACTCTCGGTTACATTTTCCGTTCGGAAGATTCCGAGAGGCGCTCGCTCTTGCTGCAAACGGTTCAGGATGCCATGCTCCAATGGAAGATTAACTTTTCCTGTCAACTGCTGAAGCGTTATTAGAGAGTTGTGCAATTCGATTCAGAAGATTTCAGGGAGATTTTTTTAACTCCTTTTTGAGGACATCAAAAAGAGGATTCTCCTGCCGAAAAGGATCTAAACTTGCCCCCTGCTCGAAGGCATCCCAGTATCTCCAAGGAAGCCTACCCGCGCCCAGCTCATAGTCCATGCTATCCCAACAATCTTCTCGAAATGAATAGAATGCCCAATGCCATTCGCGAGCATTAAAAATGCGAATGAGGTGCTCGAGATACTTTTCCGCCCCTTTGGAAGTGCGATCGCAACCAAACTCCCCAACTAAAATCTGCGAAGACGGAATTTGAAACTTCTTTTGCCATAAGAAAATGGGTTCTAAAAATTCTTGCAACGCTCCTTCATCCCAATAACTGGAGGAAGTTTTTCCGAGGTTCTCTTCTGCATCTGCAAGCCGAGTAGGGACACTGCCTGGATACTGGTATTTCCCTTGATTGATTTTTCTCGTGGTATAAGCATACGGCTCATACATGTGAAATGAATAAATGACGCCCGTTTCCTCTATCGGATTTAAATAACTAATCGCCCAAGGAGTCGCGTATAAACCAGCGTCGAGAATGATCGGCGTGTCGGAATCAACTTCGCGAATTGCCTTGACGATTTTTTCATAAAAGAGATTGAGATCGGCGAGAGATCCTCGAATAGACCGATCCCACTTTTGAAAATCGATCTCTCTAAAATCACTCACTCCGAATAACCGTTCCGGATGGGGTTCATTTAAAATATTGTATCCTACGATTGCAGGATGATCCTTCAGCAATTTCGCGAGCTCTTTCCAAAAAAGAACGGCTTGGTTTTGCCACTTTTCCTCTTGCCAAATCCGAAGGTCCTCTCGATCGTTATTATTTTGCTTCCAACGAGACCCTGGAAGAGAAAGAAGGGTAATAATGATTTTGACGTGATGTCGATGCCCCAGATCTAAAGCGTTCTTTAAAGCTTCAAAATCAGCAACGGAAATAGCTCTAAAAGAATCCGCATTTCCCAATAGAAAATCTCTAGATTCACTCTGCCATTTATCCGGAGCCAGTCGGGCGAATTCAATCTTTGCTTCTTTTGCCGCAACAAACCAATCTTCGTTTGGCGCTCTATTGAAAAAGTTAGCGCCTTTCCTTTGAACTTTCCAATAAGAGGTTTTTCCTTCCTCAGAGAAACAGAAGCTACCAGTCAAGAAAGTAACTAATACAAAACTGAAAATCAAACGGATCATTTATATAATCAACTCAGCAAAAACATCGTGTCGATATCCAAGATTTTCTAGCGGGTTATTAACGCTTCCCACCAAGCCTGAAACCGATTGAAGAGCTCCTCTGCTCGAAGAGAATGAATGCAAGCTCCCGTCGGACAACTCCGCAATATAGGGCACTGTTTCACAAATGTTTTCCCATATGGACAACTCCCCTGATAGGCAAAATGACGAAATCCATCCGGCTTGAACACTTCCGAGCGGGTCGGGCCAAAAATGCTAAAAGAAGGTGTGTTCGTCGTTGCGCACAAATGCAGCGCGCTTGAATCGACAGCCAATACGAGATCCATGCGGCGCATCAGTTGCTGCCATGCGGGCAATCCCAATCGGTCGATGACAAGGCCGTTGGCGGGAAATCTTTCCTGAAGCGCCATAGCGAGGCGCTTTTCGCTTTGAGATCCCCAAATAAAGACAAAAAAGCATCCCATCCCCCCCTCGATCCTTTGCAAAAACTCGATCAAAGTCTCTTCCGAAAGCTGCTTATTGATCCATCTCGCCCCGGGACAAACCATTACATGGGGTTTGGATTGGGGAAGCCGATCCGCGATCTTTTGAACAGTATCTGCCGCATCCGGTTCGATGCGCAAATCGACCGAAGACCCGATCTCGAAGGGGCGGTCGTCTCCGACATATCTCTGGCAAATCTGCAGATACTGGCGGCGGATCGGATCGTTCAGAGAAACGCCGAAGCGCTGCCGCGTCGCAAGGAGGTTCAGCCATTCCCTGACGCAGGGCGCTGAAAAACCCACCTTTTGTTTCGATCGAGCCAGAAGCGTCCATAATCCGGACTTGGAGTTCCCTTGCAAATCAAAAACGGCGTCATAGCGAACTTGGCGAAGCATCCGAGCTGCCTGCCATTGGCGGGCCAACCATTCCCTGCTCGGCCAATCGCGCTTCAGATTTATGGGAATAATTCTTCGAACCAGGGGATGCGCTCGGACGAGATCGGCAAATTTTTCCTCCACGACCCAGTCGACCGCAGCCGCATTCGCCCGATCGTGCAAATACTCAAGCGCACAAAAAGCCTGGATGATATCGCCTAAAGAAGACGTTTTAACGATCAGAAACTGCAAGAGCTTCATCACAGATGCCCGTTCGAATTTGAAGGATCGAAAGAGCCTCTTGCATATCTTTGGGAAGATCGGCCTGAATGCGAATCGTTTCCGAACCGTAGGGAAATTCGATCTTCCAAGCGTGGAGCAAAGGGCGATGAGCCGAGTATTTCGAAACAAATCGGCTCGCATACTGGCGATCCGTGAGGATTGGATGGCCGATCTCGGCCAAATGCACTCGGATCTGATGCGTTCTTCCGGTAAACGGCAAGCAAAGAATCAAAGATGCCTCCCGTCCTGTCGCAAGCGTTTTCCAGCTCGTCTTGGCAAACGCCCCCGATCCTTCCGGATTGGATTTCCAAATGGTCTGCCCGTGAAAAGCGCGATCTTTGATGAAATGAGTGGCGATCTCCCCTTCTTTGCGATGGACAATCCCATCCGCGATCGCCAAATACGATTTGACCATGGTTCTCTGAGAAAACAGCTTTTGCAGTCGAAGGGATGCCTCTACTGTTTTACCGAGCAAAAGCACGCCGGTCGTCTCTTTATCCAACCGATGCGCCAGCCAAACGGGCCGCTTCAATAGCTGCCGCATCTGCGGATCGCTGCACACTGCGCCGGCCGGTTTATCAATCGCTAAAAAATCGGCATGTTCATACAGAATCGAGCAAGACATGGCGTCTTTATCGGATCGATCGAGCCAATCCGAGGCGAGTTCGACCACATCTCCGACATTTACCGTCGCGGAAGCGAAACGCTCGACCTTTCCATTGATGCGGCAGCCATTTGCCTCCAAAGAGCGCTTGATCGCCCTGGCGGACTGGACATCGCCGATGCGATCGCGGATCGCATCGACGAGTCGGGAGGATCTATGCTGCCGCCATCGGAGATTCATGGTGCGCTGCGCTCGAGAAAATCGACCAATAGACGAACCCCGAACCCAGTGGCTTTCGACGGGTTGTAATGCTTCGGCTTGGTCCAATAAGAAGTCCCTGCGATATCGAGATGAGCCCACGGCAGGGAGTCGCAAAACTCCTGCAAAAAGAGAGCCGCCGTCATGGCGGAAGCCCATCTGCCGGCAGAATTGAGCAAATCGGCATTGTCCGATTTGAGCATTTCCTTATATTCGGCATGAAGCGGTAGCCTGCAGATCAATTCTCCGGTCGCTTCCGATGAGGTTTGCAAACACTCGGCCAAATCCTGATTATTGCAGAAAACCCCGGCGATCTCTTCTCCGAGCGCGACGATGATGCCGCCTGTGAGCGTCGCCACATCGATGAGCTTCGTCGGCTTCAGATGAGAAATCGCATATGTCATCGCGTCGGCGAGCACGAGCCTGCCTTCCGCATCCGTATTGTTGACCTCGACCGTTTTTCCACTCATGGAGCGATAGACGTCTCCCAGCTTGTAACTGTCGGCGTCGATTCCATTTTCCGTGGCGGGAACGACTGCAGAGACATTCACTTTGAGCTTCAAAGCCGCAGCTGTTTGGACAGCGGCGAGCACAGTTGCGGCGCCAGCCATATCCGTCCGCATGGAAACCATATTGTCGACAGGCTTCAGCGCGAGCCCGCCAGTATCATAGGTGATTCCTTTTCCAATGAGCGCGATATGTTCCTTGGAAGCCGGATTTCCTTGATAGGAAAGGACGATCAACCGTGGATCGAGCGACGATCCGCGATTGACAGCGAGCAAAAGCCCCATCTTTTCCTCTTCGATCTCCTTGCGCTCCAAGACTGAAACGCGAAGCCCTTTCGTCTGCTTCGCCATGAGCCGAGCCTGATCGGCGAGCATCTGCGGAGTTACATCATCCGCATTGCCGTTGACCAAATCCCGCACCATATGGATGGCGGATGCAAGAACCCTTTGCTTTTCGAGAAGCTCGTCGAATTTCTTGTCCAAGCCGACGAGAACTGCCTTTTCCAAAAGGACGACGGGATTCTCTTTGAGCGAGTCGTGTTTGAGCTTGGTAAACGCATAATTGGTCAAATGAATCCCTTCTGCAATCGCAACCGCCTGCTGGCGAGAAACCCCTGAGGGGACTATCAAATGCAGCGATTTCACTTTTTTCGCTTGGGCAATGCGCACTGCCGCGGCATAAGAACGCCTGAACGACTCATCATTAGCCACATCTTTTTTCCCAAGTCCGAGCAGCATCACCCTGGATGATCCATAGATCACCAGCGCCTCTCCCAACTTCCCCAGGAAATCTCCGCTGGCAAGAGCCGGCGAAACGACCTGCTTCCATGCAGAAAAATCGGCGGCATCGGCAGGTCCTTCCCAAAAGGGAAGCACCAACAGATCGAAAGATTCGGTCGGCTTCAAAGAGCCTTGAGAACTGATGTGAAAAGCCATAAACCGCGATTAAAAGGGGATTTCGTCATCGATCGTTTCGCCCTGCCCTTGAGGCATCGAGGCTGGTCCTTTACCCATCGCAGCTCCTTGAGGAGCATAAGCGTTCGACTCGCGCACCGCGCCTCCATAAGCGCCCGGAGAAGCTTGAGGTCCGGCTGCTTCCTGGTTTCCCCCATCTTGAGGGCGATCGGGCTTGCCGAATGGGCTGAACTGAAGGTGGTTGGCCGTCATATTCAATGAAATTTGCGGCTTGCCATCGCGATCCATAAAAATCTCGGGCTTCTGCATCTCTCCGAAGACCACCACTGGGCTTCCCTTTTTCAGATACGGGATCATTTTATCGAACTGCTCGCCCCAAATCGTCACCCGCCACCAAATAGTGTCGTCGGTTCCGCCTTTTCTCGCATGCGTCGCAACTCGAAGAGTCGTCACTTTTTTGCCGGAAGATGTAAAACGAACTTCCGGATCGGCTCCCAAATGGCCGGCGATCGTCAAATAATTCACAAACCCTCCTGAACTCGGTTTTCAGCATATTATCGCGCCCCCTCTTTATAGGGTCAAGAATCCTTTTTATCCCCGGCGATAAAATAAAAAATTTACATAAGTCGTCTTTGAGCGCTTCTCATTCAAAATATCTAAGAGACTGTTAACAGATTCTCTTTAAAAAAAAATCTTAATATAATACTGTACGCGTTCTCTTCAATTGAGAACTCGCCCTTGCAGCAATTGGCGCTATTACTTAGAGGGTGTCTACAAAGAGCGGCTTCGTCGACTTTTGTAGCCGCCCTCTTATTCCATCTCGTCGCGGCTCGATCGAACCAAGAGATAGATCCCTAACAAAATAAAAGGAATGCTGAGCCATTGCCCCATAGTGATCAAGGGCGCTTTGGCGACCAGCCTGCTTTGCTCGAGCTTGAAACATTCAAAAAGGAGTCGAAACCCGAAGATGAAGATCAAAAACAGCCCCGAAAGCCTTCCCTTGCTGAGCAATCCGGCCTTGGAAAAACTCAACCGCCAGAGGAGAAAAAAGACCGCAAAGTACACTAGGGATTCATAGAGCTGCGCGGGATGGCGCGGGGCGGGAAAAGAACCGTCGGCGGGATGCCCGAATACGACTGCCCAAGGCAGATTCGATACCGTTCCCAGGATTTCCTGATTGATGAAATTTCCGATGCGAATACATCCGCCGGCAAAAGCCGCGGGGACGCAAACGAAATCGAGAAGCCTTAGAGCCGTGAGTTTGGAATCGACCGCCCTTGTTTTTCTGGAAAACAGCCAAAGGGCGATGAGGATGGCGATCGCTGCTCCATGGCTGGCCAACCCCCCTTTATATAATCTGAGCAAATCCCAAGGATCTGCCAGATAGTCGGCGGGTTTTTCATAAAATAAAAAATGCCCGAGGCGGGCGCCTGCGATCGTAGCGACGACGATATAAAGGGTGATTTGATCGGATATTTTTGCAGAAAGCTCGGCGGCATTTGGAAAAGACCCTCTCGCTGCAAAATAGCGCATGAGAATCCGATGAAAAATAAGCAGTCCGACAGCAAATCCGGCAGCGAATAACAGGCCATACCACTTGATCGGCCAGTTCAAACCTGGGATAATGAAGACGTCGGGATTGGGATCCCAGTAAAACATTTCCGCGTCCAAAGTTTTTTAAAGAGGGACTATAAAGCGAGTTTCAGGAGATTTTAGAAGAAACCTCGGCTTGTAGATGCCCTCTAATAAGTTGCTAACACCCTCTTAGCATGGCAGAAGAATGTTAAAAGTCAATGTAGTCGCATTTGGAAAATGCAAAGAGTCCTGGCTCCAGGAAGCCCTGGCCGAATACGAAAAACGCCTGATCGGACGGTTGGAATTTACCTGGATCGAACCGAAAACCGAATCGCAGCTGGAGCGCTGTCTCATGCAGGAAAGCAGCTTTATCGCCCTCGATCCCAAGGGAGAGGCCTGCACGAGCGAAAGGTTCAGTCAAAAACTCTCATCCCTTTTTGAAACCCAGGGGTCGCGCCTCGTATTTTCCATCGGAGGACCCGATGGGTTTTCTGCGAACCTCCTTCGAAAAGCATCTTGGCGATTGAGCCTCTCCCCGATGACCTTTACGCACCAGCTCGCCCGCCTTGTGCTAGTAGAGCAAATCTACCGCGCCCTTGAGATCGCCAGAGGGTCTCCTTATCATAAATAGGCGCGAACCTATCCGGACAACGCCCGTTTCGCATCCGCCAGAATAAAAAAACTCCCCGCAACCACAACGGGCATGTTCCCCGAAAATATTTCTTTGAACGGCACGGGTTTCGCCTGCTTCTGCCCTTGGGACTGCAGGAGATCCGCGAGTTCATCTCCGCTGTAGAGACGAGGATGATCGTTGCATATGCAAGAGATCTCTATCGCATGTTTTAAAAGCGGCTGAATGCAACGCATCGGGTCTTTGCCTCGCCCAAGGGCGAGCGCCAATCGATAAGCGATGTTGGGATTGAGCTCATGCAGCGCTTCTGCCAGGCGGGAAAACCCATTGGGATTATGAGCCGCATCGAAAATGATGGGGCGGCATCCGATGACTTCGAAGCGGCAAGGCGGCCTTTTTTCGATTCCGATCGAGATCGCCTCTTGCGAAATCCCCAGGAATTCGAGAGCCGTGCGGGCGATCGAACTGTTTTCGCGATCGTAAAATCCCTTCGTCTCAGGGGCGAATAAAGCTCGACTCCCCGCGGCGTCTAAAATGGGCTGAATGCGGGCATGCGGCCCGATCACAACGGGAACTTCGGGCTTGATAATCCCCGCTTTCGCATGGGCGATTTCCTCGAGGGTTTGCCCCAACACGTCCTGATGGTCGTAATCGATGGAGGTGATGACGGACAAAATCGGATCGACGATATTCGTCGCATCGCAAGCTCCGCCAAGCCCAGTTTCCAAGACGACGGCATCGACCCCTCTAAATGCAAAATACGCCAGTCCAAGGGCAGTGAGCTGTTCGAAAAATGTAGGTTCCAGTTTTTCTCGATCCAGAAAACGAAAAAAATCAGGCAAAAAACCCTCGATGAATTCCTTGGAAATCACCTCTTCTCCCTCGGGGGATAAAATGCGGATTCTCTCGCGAAAACAATCGATGTGGGGGGATGTATACAACCCGACTTTCTTCCCCGATGCCTGCAATCCCGATGCGATTTTTAAAGAGACCGATCCCTTGCCGTTGGTTCCCGCGATATGAATGCAAAGGAATCGGCGGTGCAAACAGCCCAGCCAATCGTCGATCTTCTTGATGCAATTCAGATCGCGTTTGACGCGAGGGGCATGGATGGAAGAAAACAATCTTTCGACGAGGCAATTCATGGGGCGAGCTTGCGGAATGTCGCTTCATCGACCCATGAACAGCCCAATGGGGAGGCAGAGCGGGCTTCTCCATGATAATCTGAGCCGCCTGTTGCGAGAATGCCTTTTTGCGAGGCGATAGCTACCCAAGGTTTTTCCCTTTCTTTCGGCAAGAGCCCGTAATAGCACTCCAAGCCATCGAACGGCAGTTTTAACAATTCTTTGACGAGCCGTCCCTGCTTGAAAAAATGGGGATGCGCCAGTACAGCCTTGCCCTTGGCCAAATGAATCGCATCGATGACTTCCTGCGGAGAGAACTTCCCCCCGGGCGCGTAACAGGAAGCGTCGTCCTTGAGGTAGAGGTCGTACGCCTGTTGGATCGAAGAAACGGCCTTGTGCCTGAGCATCGCCTGCGCGATATGAGGGCGGCCGATCACCTGCGTAGGACCCGCCGAACCTAGTTCGGACTCATCGATGGAGATGCCCTTGGCTTTCAATTTTTCCAAAATCCGGCGATTGCGCTTTTTTCTTCTATCGACGACCTTGTCCAGAAACTCCGCAATCGCACCATCGAATGCATAGCCTAAGATATGAACCGTCGTCCCATTGAGTTCTGAGGAAATCTCAACCCCTTGAAGAACTTGGAGACCGAGCTCGGCTGCTTTTGCAAACAACTCGGGAGAATACGCCTGAATCGTATCGTGGTCGGTAATCGAGAATCCGGAAAGATGGGCTTTTTTGACTAGATCCAACAAATCCAGCGGCGCATCTGTCCCATCCGAACAGTTCGTGTGCATGTGCAAGTCAGCTCTAAAATCCTGTTTCATGAAAATGAAATCCGCCGCAGTTCCGGCTCAAGCCGTATACCTGTTTGGTCATACACTTGTTTCTGAATCATTTCAATTAAAGCCAGCACATCCGCAGCGCTCGCTCCCCCTGCATTGACGATGAAATTCGCGTGCACCGAAGACACTTCCGCCCCGCCGACCTTCAGCCCTTTCAAATTGCATCGGTCGATCAAAGCCCCCGCGGGAGTTTCTTTGGAGGGATTGCAAAACACGCAGCCGGCGCTTTTATCCCTATAGGGCTGCGTCTTTAAACGGCGAGAGATGATCTCGAGCTGAGACTTTCTCGCTTCCCGGCTCGGCTGTAACACAAATCGGGCGGACAGGATGCATCCCTTCATCTTTTGAAATGGAGAAGCGCGGTAACCGAATTGCAAATCGGCCCTTGCATAAGTCTCAATCGCACCCTCTTCGGTTAAGAAAACCACTTCCCGCAGGCAGTCGGACGTCTCTCGTCCATTGGCCCCGGCATTCATAAACACTGCCCCTCCGACGCTCCCCGGAATGCCGGAAGCGAATTCGAGGCCCGATAGGTCGAATCTTGCGGATTGCGAGCCGAGCAGAGAAAAACTGTAGCCGGCGCCAACCGATATTTCCATTCCCGAAAATTCGCAGAAATCGATTTTATTGTGGATGACAAGCCCATCGAATCCCCTGTCGTCAAAGAGACAATTCGAGCCTTTTCCCAAGATGAAATAAGGGGTTTTTTCTCTATGAGCCCATTCGATCGACTCTTGGGCGTCGGAGATTGTATTCGCTTCGAAATACCAGCGGATCGCGCCGCCGATGCCGAATGTGGACAGTTCGCTTAAACTTCGCCCGGACTCGAATCGCTCGCTAATGCACATACCCCTTCCTTTGAAGAACTATATACATTATCCAAAATCGCATTCACAAAACCAGCGCTTTCGGGCGTTCCGAATTTGCGGCACACCCTCAGAGCCTCTGCAATTGCAACTTTTCCGGGGAGACTCGCATCCCATTTCAATTCAAATATTCCCAACCGGAGAACATTTTTCTCCACTCTGGAAATCCGCTCGAATTCATACCCGACGGAGGTTTTTCCGATGATCTCATCGATTTCACCCGACTTATCCAAAATCGCCAGGACCCTGGCATAGGCTTCTCTGGCGGCGCTTTTGGGGATCTTCAATTCTTCCATCATCATCGCGATGATATCTTCCGCGTCTCCCCGCGCATAATCGCAGGAATAAAGCATCTGAAAAACCATCTCGCGGAATTTTTGCGGCGCTAAAGACATCTATTTCCCCTTGGAGAGCAATTTAATCTCCCTAAAATCGAAAATTCAGGAAGCCGTTTAAAACCAATGGCATGTTGGAATCCAACGAGGCCTATGGAATTTAACATTTCCTCTCTTTAAATCGTGGGGAAAATATAGCATATCTCGCGGAAAAACTAAAGCCCTCTCTAAAATCCGCCAAGTAAATAAATATCTTGATGGGATCTGAGAGACCGCGCTGCCCCCGCAAAACCAAGAAAAACCGATTGTTTAGATAAGTTCTAAGGATCGAATTTGAGCGATCGACAAAAAAACATTCCACAATTACAATCCACACTGCGTATGCGCGCGAGGTATAAGTTTATTTGAGGCTATCTTGAAAGGCACTCGATGCTTTCCGCGCTGGTTTTTTCATCTATATATAGGAAAAATATGAATGTAGCGGTCGCTTTTACAAGGGTTTTCTTTTTCATACTCTCTGTCTTTTTCATCACGACGTATATGGTCACCTGCCCCACGGGCTTTTGTCCGGAAAATTTCCTCAAAGGGATCGGGATCGGGTGCCTCGTGGGAGCCGCGTTGATCGGCCTGGATTTCCTCTTCAAAAGGTTCAATCTGCGCGCTTTCAACATCGCAATCATCGGCCTATTCGTCGGATATCTCATGGGAAAAGCGCTCGTGCTGATTCTCTCCGCGGTTCTCGACATCTCTTCGGCGTCGATCAATCTGGATCCCCGGATTCTCGAGACTTTGGAAATCGTCTTGTTCTTGTTCGGCACCTACCTGGGAACTCTCATGGTGCTCCGAGCTTCGGACGAACTCTACATCAGCATCCCATTCATGCGATTCAGCGCGATGGCACAAAAGAAAAAAGATCTGCTTTTGGACACATCCGTTCTTTCGGATGCCCGCGTTCTCGATCTTGCGACTTCGGGATTGGTCGATCATCATCTCGTCATCGCCCGCTTTCTAATGAAAGAGATTTACGCGCAGTCCGAAGTCGGCGACGAAGCTTCGCGCACAAAAGCCAAAAGAACCCTCGAAGTCGTCAAAAAACTCGAACAGGTTCCTGGACTGGAGCTCCGCTATAACGATACCGATTTCCCCGATGTAAAAGACCTGACGAGCAAACTTTTGAGACTGGCTAGGCTGCTGGATGCGAACATCCTGACTGCCGATATCAGCCGCGTGCAGATCTCTGCCATCGAAGGGGTGCGAATCATCAATATCCATAGTTTGTCGAATGCTCTCAAGCCCCTCATGCAGGCCGGAGAAAAGATCAAGATCAAAATCCAACGCTATGGAAAAGAACCCCGGCAGGGCGTGGGTTACCTGGATGACGGCACGATGGTCGTCGTCAACGGAGGCGGAGAATTCATCGGAGAAACGATCGATGCGCTCGTATTGTCGGTGAAACATACTTCCTCGGGCCGCATGATTTTCTGTAACGCGCTCGACGAAGAGGGCGGCTACCCACAGGATTACGAAGATGACGGCAACCAATAAGCCCTGTGTGCGCGGGATCGGCACTGATATCATCGAGATTTCGCGCATCCGCCAAAGCCTAGAGCGGCATGGCAGCCACTTCGCAAACCGCCTGTTCACCCAGCGCGAACAGGATTATTGCTATAAACATCAGGATTCGACTCCTCATTTCGCAGGCCGATTTGCAGCCAAGGAAGCGATTGTCAAAGCCCTAGGAACCGGATTCGGAGCGGACGTCCAGTGGCATGAGATAGAAATCCTCAACGATGTCCACGGAAAGCCCATCGTCCACCTCTCTTCTGCCTTGGAAGAACGGTTTCAAAAGCCGACCGTTCTCGTATCGATCAGCCACAGCAAGGATTACGCAACCGCAGTAGCTCTATATACTCCTGAGAGAATGCCTCAAAAACAAAACGGAAGCAGATAGCTTACGATAAACGTATTGGTTTGCTGCGGGCATGCTTTTGCTAAAATGCGGCGCTGATAATCCCCGCGCAAAGTTCCCCAAACGCCTAAGCGGCATCCATAGCGAATTCCTACATCGATCGATTTTTGGCGGATTCTCGCATACCCTTCGAAAATCTTCCAAATCGATATGGGAATGGCGACCATAGCCATTGCTCCCAACCGCATACAATGCCCAGCGATGCTGATCGTTGATATTGGTTTCGGCGGCCACGATCCCCCGAACCCAGGGAGAGCCTCGATTTGCGTGGCCGATCGCGCCGAATCCCCAGACCCGCCAACGCCAACTCTCCGATGCGTCGAATTCTTTGCCAAGGGCAAAATTTAATTCAAAATCGGCTTGCGCATGCGATGGACAGCTCACATCGCGCAGCGATTTCGTAGAAGTCGCCCGGATGCTCCCGCCAGTGGCAAAAGTCACAGGATCCCCTACGACGTCGTCGAACCAAAGATAGCGAAGCTGCATTGCGCCGGATCGGAATCGGAAGGGTTCTACAGCCGTCGTCGAAGCGAACTGCAAATCGCCGTCTACACTCCATTCCGCAGAAGGGCAGAATTCAAGTCCAAATCCCAAGACATTCGAATGAAATGGGCTTTGAAGCTGGGGACGGCCTCCTTGCACCTTGCGAAACCAACTATGGGAATACGCCGAAAGGAAATGAAACTCATAGACATCCCCAAACCAAGGCTGCACTTCCAACGCGCCACAAAGACCTGGGAGGGCGAGCAGTCCCAGAGCGACCGATCGAAATTTCATCAAGCAATTCCCTGTTCGCTGAGCCATTTTTAGCATCGAGAGCGGCCATGCAGCCCGAGCCCGCAGCCGTAATCGCCTGCCGATATACCCAATCCTGAACATCCCCTGCTGCAAATACCCCTTCGAGGTTCGTACAGGTAGTCCGCCCTTGGGTCAAAATATAACCCGTCTCGTTTAATTCGATCTGCCCTTCCAGAAATGCGGTATTGGGCAAATGGCCGATGGCAAAGAACACCCCGCCCGCATCGAACTCCTCCGTTTGACCGGTGGAATATTCTTCAAAAACACTTTTCTGACGACCTTGTCGCCCGTTACTTTTTCGAGGACCCGGTTCCATAGGAGCTCGATTTTGGGGTGGTTTAAAGCTCGGTCAGCCATGATCTTCGAAGCCCTGAGCTCATCGCGCCGATGCACGATGAATACCCTGCTGGCGTATTTCGTGAGAAAGATCGCCTCCTCGACGGCGGTATCCCCTCCTCCGATGACGAATAAAGGCCGATTGCGGAAAATCGGAGCGGCTCCATCGCATACGGCGCAGGCGGTCACTCCTTTTTGCCAAAACTCCCCATCCCTGGTTCCTTCGACATCGAGCCGCTTGGCCGTCGCCCCCGTCGCCACAATAACCGCTTCGGCGAACAGTTTTGTAGTCGACCCGTTGATGAAAAACGGGCGTTTCGAAAAATCGATCGATTCGACGTCCTCGGCGAGGATCTTCGTGCCGAAACGAGCCGCCTGACTCCGGAAATTCTCCATCAAGTTTCGGCCCGAGGATGCCTTCCGGAAATCCCGGGAAATTTTCGACCTCGGTGGTCGTCATGAGCTGGCCTCCCGCCACTCCCGACATAAATCCTTCGAATAGGACGGGAGAGAGATTGGCTCTGGCTGCGTAAATCGCAGCGCAATACGCGGCAGGCCCCGACCCGACGATCACAAGAGGGTGTTTTTCCATATCCTTCCTTGCAGTAAATCTGCCCCTGGCAGAAAAATTTAAAGTACCAACATTTTTACACTGCCGAAGAGAATTTCCTCAACCAGGGACTTTATTCTTAGCAGAAATCTCTCTATGCCGTACAATTGAGGCTCCAAGAAAAGAAGAGGATAGACAGGCCCAAAATGCAGCGGCTTTTACAGAAAGCTTTCGGGATTTATCCCGGGGAAGGGATTAAATCGCTGCGCTTTGCCCGCTTGGCGATCTTTTGGGCCTTGGGGATCACATCCCTCGAAACGCTCTCCGACGGCCTCTTCCTGGAAAAAATCGGCGCCCAGTTCCTCCCGAACACCTATCTGGCGATCGCCCTGGTGATGATCGGGATGTCGACCCTCGTCCTCTACTGCCTGAGGATCACAAGCCCCTATCGGATTCTGACCGTCGCCATCGCATCCGCCGCGCTGGTCTGCGCCCTCGCGGCTATCGTCTTGGCTCAAGCGACCCCTCCCTCCTGGTTCTGGTTCGCCTTCAAGCTCTGCTCCAGAATGCTCTTCGGCGTTCTGATCGCCTGTTCTTGGACATTCATCGACCAATACCACGATCTGCAAGACGCAAAACGGGTCTATTCGCTCTATAGCGCGGCATACTTTTTCGGGAGCATCTGTTCCGGGACTTTCATCAATATCGCCCTCGATTCTCTCGGGCCATCCGCAGTGTTTGCCGATAGCGGCCGTCTCGCTTCTTTCGCCCTGGCCGAGGCGCGAAATATCGCCTTGAAAGGCCCCGCCCTCCATGACGACAGCATCGACGGGATCTTTTCCGGCGATCGCAGCAGTATTGGTTCGATCGTCCGACTCATCGTTCAGATCTCCTTTTACGATCTGCCTGCTCTCGTTAAGCCTCGTCGTCCAGATCCTGCTCACCGTTACCGAATTCAGCTATATGGAGAGCTTTGGCCGGATTTTTCAAGGCATTTCCTCAAGCGGAGCCGCGAACGGCTCGATCGCGGAATTTTTGGGCAAATGCCGCGCATGGATTTCCGCTTGCAACATCTTAATGGGAGTTTTTTTCTACAGCCGTTTCGTCCGAAGGACGGGCTTGAGCAATGCGATGCTCATCACCCCTCTCTTTTTTCTCTCCGTCTACTCGGGCTGGCTGGCTTGGGACTCCTTGGCGATCGCCATCTTGGGTCTGATCGCGGTGGATGGCGATTTTATTCACCGTCGAGGATAATTCCTTCAATCTCCTCTCAAATGCGGTTCCCTCGAAGCTCAAATCGAAAGTCCGCATCGTCAACGACTCTTTTTTCGAGCCCATCGGCATGCTGCTCAGCGCCCTGCTTTTATTCGGGCTTCAATCCCAAAGCAAGAAACTTGGATTTATCCTCACATTGGCCGCACTCGCGCTTGCGCTCGTCATGCGCGCTTTATATTCAAAAGCAATCCTCGTGAATATCAAGGATACGGCTCTCCATGTGGAGAAAACGCTAAAAGACTGGCTGGCTTCGATGAGCCGCCGAGAACACAAGGAGGCGAGAAAAGACATCGTCGACGCGCTCAACTCCTCCCAAGAAGACATCCGGCTCCTCGCCTGCGAATCGCTTCTCTCGCTGCAGGAAGCACCCGCTTTGCCCCAAATCCTGAAAGCCGCCCGGCAATTCGGAACGCTGAGCAAAATCCACTTGCTGCGCCTCCTCGAATCAAGCCCCTTCTCCAGCGACGAGCGGGTCCTCAAAGCGATCACCGGATGGGTCGTCGAAAGCCAATCCCCCGAATTCTCCAAATGGGCCAATTTCTATCTCGCCAAGCGGGGATTCCCGCATCTCGAAAAAATCGAAGAGGACTTGGAGCACCCCGACCTCCTCATGAGAGGCGCAGCCATTTTAAGCCTTCGAAAATCGACCCGCTCCTATCCTTCGGCGCCCGCCCGCCTTTTAGCCAACGAACAGACCGACCTTTTGCTCGCTTCCAAAAATATCGATGAAATCAGCATGGGACTCGATATCCTGGCGGAAGACCCCTCCATCCGCCATGAGGGTCAGGTCTTCGCATTTTTATCGCACCCCGCGATCTTGGTCAAGCGCTCGGCAGCCCGATGTTTTGCGAAACTCGCCGATCGAACTTTATCCCATCGCGCTCCCGCTCTGCTCGAGCAGATCAAAACCGCTCGCGACAATATCTTCAGGCTCTCTTGCATCGAGGCTTTGGGACAATTGGCCGATGCGTCGATTCTCAAAAACCTGCTGATCGCCAGCGTTCATTTCCGCCCGAATGAACGGCGCCGCGTAGAAGGACTCATCGTTCGGATGAATGCGGATATCGGTCCAGCTCTTCTAGCGATCATCAAAGATATGTCGATGCCTGAAAGAGGCAGAATCTTAGCCGGAAAGATCCTCGGCCGAATGGATCTTCCGGAAATCCAGGAAGATTTCAAAGCTCTGATCAAAGTGGAAATCGACCGAGCCTATTTCTATTTTTACTTCGGGCATACAATTCAAAAACAATATCCGAAATACAATCTGGAAATGCTCCAGAATACGCTTTTGACCGGTTTTCAGATCTCGATCGATTTCATCGTCCACCTACTGAAAACCGCAGGATCGCTTCACGAACCGGAACTGCTCGTGCGAGCCTTGCGTTCCCCCAATCCGAAAATCCACTCCCATGCGATCGAAAGCCTAGAAAAGATCTGCCATCCAGGCCTCTTCGCTCGAATCGCGCCTCTGATCGACGACTTGCCCCTGGAAGAAAAAATGGCCGCATGCCTGCGCCACAATAAAAATCTCTCGAGGATTTCTCTGGGAGAACTGCTCATCCGCCTGCAATCCTCCCCTTCTCTTTACGACAAAGCGATCGCAGCCCGTCTGAAAGCGGCGCTGCAACTGCCCAATTGGAGAGAAGAGTTGCGCGAACAGCTGCGTTTTTCCGATCCATCGTTTCACCATTTTGCCTATGAGTTGCTCGAAACATGAAACCTCTTAGCCTGATTGAAAAAGCTTTCTTTTTGAAGAAAGTCAAACCCTTTGCCGATCTCGACCTCGACCTCCTCTTGGCCATTTCGGAAAAGCTCCATCACGATGAATACGACCTCAACGAGAGAATCTTCGTCCATCAGCAAGCGGCAAACCGCATGTATTTGATCGTGAAGGGATCTGTGCAGATTTTCGACGAGCGGATGCGGCCCGTCTGCGAATTGGGAGCCGGCGACTACTTCGGAGATGAATCCTTATTTAATGAACAGGAGAGGAGCTATACCGCGATTTGCAAATCGGACGCTCACCTATTAGCTCTTTCGAGAAGCCATCTCTTTTCGGCTATTTCGGAATGCCCCTCTATTGCGATCGCGCTTCTGCAAACCTATGCCCAGCAGCTGCCCTGCCGCTTAAAATGAAATCGTTGCATAAGTCGCCTCTGAGCTGAAATTTAATACAGATCCTTCAAAGGGGCCGTGCTATTTCCTGCATCGACACCCCTTGGTTCTCGATTGATTTTAAAGTTCCTATCCCAATAAAATCTTTGCCAACCGATTTTTAAATTACCCAAACTCCCTGTACTTCATTTCGGAGAAAAACCCATGGTTTTAAACGCTTGTTCAGCTCCTATGCTATACGTCGCTCCTGTATGCCAAGGAAAATCGCTCTATGTGCGGCCGGGAGCTATGCTTGCCGCTAAAAACATGACCATGGAAACTCAAACCGCCTACCCCGGAATCACAGGCTGCATCACCAGGCTGTTCAGCGATCGAGAGTCCTTTCTCGTAAATTTATTTACAGCCGGCAAAGGCGGCGGCTGGATTGCTTTTGAAGAGGATATTCCCGGTCAGATTTGCGAGTATTCCCTGGCTAGAGGCTCTAGAGCTTGGTTTAGTTATGGAGCTTTGATCGCATCGGACGCGGCGATTAAAACGCAGGACGTATACACGGGGATCTTTGGCAATCTAAGGGGAACCAGCAATGCGATGGTAGAAGTGTCTTTGCCAATCGACGCGTCTCAAGAGAGCGCCCGAGTCTGGATAAGAAGTGAAGCAGGAGTTGTGAAACATCTCAGCATTAGGCCGGAAGACGGTCCTATCGCAGTGGACAACAACAATATCATCGGCTACACGGAAGGGCTGAATATTTCACCGCAGCCATTGGGCAGCGGCATTTTTTCCTGGCTGTTTTCTCAGGAAGGCTTCGTCAATCAATGCACGGGAAGCGGCGAAATTTTCTTTGGATCCGGCTCGCCTAAGGAAAAAAGTCGGTCTCCTGCCGGGGATAACCTTCCTTGTACATCCGCAACGATATTTCGCGCTCCCTGCTCTTCTCATCCAACCGCAGAGATCATACGAAATCAAACGGCTCCAGACACCTGCAAAACCGGTTTTGGACGCACGACGCGGAGATGAAAACCTTTCGCCTTCACGCGAACGATTTGAAATCGCGGGTTTCGGTATATATGAAGTTCCAACATTTCACCGACACAACTCCCATCTCCATCTTGCACATTCATCTCTCAGACCCGCTTTCATATCTCTGTCTCAGCTCTTTTTCCACATAGGCGCAAGCGATTGGAACTGCCATAGATAGAGAATCGTTCAAGCCGATTCTTTTTCCTTCTCGGCTGCATATTTTGACAAGAGTTTTTCTGCAATTTTCTGGAAAGTTTTTATCTGTGAGAGGATTGGGGTTTATTTGATGATTTTCTAAACGCATTGCTGTTCTAATCAAACACGCTTCATCAGATGCATTTGTTTGCCACTTCCTTATGATCGTCGACTCCGCACCACTGCGAGCTGATTGAGAAATCTGAAAGCTCGCTAGAGAAAGTTCTGCATCAAATATACGACTCCAGACATCCGAACAAAAATCAAAATCGGATTTTGATGACATGCTTCATGCCTTTTTAAATAAAAAAAATCAAGATAGCCCATACCAATCTTAGAGACTGTTAACGGATTCTCTTATGGACGACTTCTACATTCCCGTCGAGATTGAAAAGTAAGATCTATTTTTTTATCACCGACGGCGTAAAAACTCAATCCTGAAGGACTGGGTTTTACGCCGTCGGTGATAAATTTTAAAAGCCTTTCGACTCCGAACGCGTGGCAAAGATGTACAAAGGCACGCTCGAAAGTATGAGCAGCGAGCCGTAAGATAGAATATCTGTTCCGGCGCCCATGATCGCCCAGAACGAATAAAGAATCGCCGCAATCGCCACAAAAACAGAAACTTTTGATCCAAGCCAACCGACTTTGCGCAGCAGGATGATTTCAGAAACCGGTGTGTAAAGATAGGGGATCAAATTCGCCAAAGTCGCCATCAGAATGATGACCTTGAATTGTTTGACCAAATCGGGCGAGAGGGTCAAAAATAAAAGAACGCTAATCAAAACGGATGTAATGATGAGGCCATGCGCGGGAACGCCGTTCCGATTGCGCCTTGAAAAAATTCTCAGGAATAAATTGTCGTCTGCAGCGGCCATTGGAACTTGCCCTTGGAGCAAGATCCATCCATTTAAAGCGCCCAGACAAGAAACGATGGCTCCGATTGCGATCAGCCATTTCCCCCAAGTTCCGAAAATGATCTGCGCGGCATCCGCAAAAGGAGACAGAGATGTTTGCAAGGCTTCATTTGGAATCATTCCCATGATTACGGTCGAACTCGCGATATAAGCAATCGCCGCAATCGCAGTTCCCATGATCGTCGCCAAGGGGATATTCCGCGTCGGATTTTTGACTGATCCCGAGGGAACAGTCGCCGATTCCACGCCGATAAACGCCCAGAGAGTCAGGGTTGCCCCATGAGTGATCAAATCGTAGCTGGATGCGCCGCTGACATTGGCGGAAGAAACGATCAGATCGGGCTTGAAATAGAACCAACCGACGATCCCGATAAAGAAAATAGGGATTAGTTTTAAGACCGTCGTCACGAGCTGTACGATGCCGGCTCCATGGATCCCGCCTAAATTGACCAGGGTGAACAACCAGACAAAAGCGATCGATGCGAGGCAGGCGTAGATCGGCTGGCTTAATATCGGGAAAAAGACCGATAGATAGCCGCAGGCGGCCAGCGCAATCGCCGCGTTGCCGACCCAAATTGCGATCCAGTAGCAATAGGCCGTCTGAAAACCGACCACGTTCCCGAGCCCTTCCCTCGCATAGGCATAAGGCCCCCCGGTTTTGGTCACAAGCGAGCTCATCCGAGAGAAAACGAAGGCTAAAAACATCGTTCCAAGCGCCGTAAAAACCCAGGAAATCAAACTGAGGCTCCCAAGCCGAGCCATTTCCGATGGGAGGAGAAAGACCCCCGATCCGATCATATCGCCTGTCACAAGAGCCGTTAAAGAGGCCAGCCCCAATTGTTTTTTCCCTTCCATTTCCTCAACCTCAAATTTTCCCGATTGTCGCAACCATTACGGCTTTAATCGTATGCAGGCGATTTTCCGCTTGATCGAATACCTTCGAAGCCGCGCTTCTGAACACCTCGTCCGTCACTTCCATCGAAGAGAGCTTATATTTTTGATAGATTTCCTCTCCGACTTTTGTCTCGCGATCGTGAAATGCAGGCAAACAGTGTAGGAAGATGACATCTTTGTTCTTGGTTTTTTTCATCATCGAAAGAGTGACCTGATAGGGCTTTAAAAGCTTGATTCTCTCTTCGTATTGACTCTCTTCACCCATCGACACCCATACGTCCGTATAAATCACGTCCGCATTGAGGACAGACTCATCGATATCGTCGAGAATTTCGATTTTAGCTCCGGTTTCCTTGGCGATTTCAAGCGCTTGATTGAGGAACTCCTTTTCGGGAAACAACGCCTTTGGCGCAAGCCCCACAAAATGCATCCCCATTTTGGCAGCGCCGATCATCAGGGTCAACCCCATGTTGTTCCGCGCATCGCCGACATAGACGAATTTCACTTTCGACAGAGGTTTGCGGATGTGTTCGCGAACTGTGAGAAAGTCCGCTAGAATTTGGGTGGGATGATACGTGTCCGTCAGGCCGTTCCAAACCGGAACTCCTGCATATTTGGCCAACAGTTCGGCAGTCTCTTGCGCAAATCCGCGGAATTCGATCCCATCGTAATAGCGCCCCAAAACTTTGGCGGTATCTTCGATGGATTCTTTTTTTCCGATATGGCTTTGAGACAAAAAGGTGATATTGGCTCCCTCGTCATACGCAGCCACTTCGAATGCGCAGCGAGTGCGAGTCGATTCCTTTTCGAATAAAAGAACGATGTTTTTTCTTTCGAGGAGATTGCCCTTGACCCCCTGGAGCTTCTTTCTTTTGAGATTCATCGAAAGCTCGAGGAGATATTCCATCTCCCTTGAGGAAAAATCGTTTAAGGATAAAAAACTGCGTCCGAGCAAATTGATAGGCATAGATATCCCCTCTGAAAGCCCTTTCTTTGGGCTATACCTATAGAGGGGATTTTAAGACAAGGAAGCCGTCAAAAAAAAGCTGCCGCCTCGGGAATGGTTGGCAGGAAATGACCTGTGGTTACTTGCGCGAGCTTATTATGTAGGATGAATGAGATCCGTCGGCCTTTAGAAAGGGCGTCGGCTTATTTTTCTGAACATTAAAAAATGAGCCCAATTCAGGGCTTAGGCCGAAGACGAATGAATGAGAAGAATCTATAGAAAAGAGCACTGGAAACTCTATGTTGCACGATTCCATTCGACACCTGTTTTTTTATTAATAAAAAACGACAGCCTCTAAAACCTATTTACCAATCTCGCAAGATTTATTAGAATCTAACTCAACAGCTTTATGTTTATCACAATCTTCAGATTTCGCAAACTTTATGTTTTTTATAACATGTCGAATCAATAGCAATAATAAGTCCATCGCCTTGGCATCTTTGGACAGTTCGCCATCTTGATCGTCGGAATCATGCACCGAAAATAATCTGGCTATCGACCAGATAGCAACTTGGTTTATATCCATAAACTACCGAATATCAAAAGATTATAATTTAATTTTAACATAGAAAACAAAAAAGTTCAAGCTGGGAGCAAAGCAATGCAACCAGCTCGAAATAAGATACTTAAAAAGATTAGTAATAGACCGGGGAAGGAATTTCGTTGGAGATCAAAGTTCCAGACTCATTGCAAAGCAAAGACTCTCCCCTGGAAAGGGCTCCGATGACAGCTGTTTTCCCCGTTTCTTCGACAAAACGGCATGCCGCTTCGACCTTGGGTCCCATCGAACCGCTGGCAAAGTCGAGTTTTTTCAGATCTTGGGGAGAAATCGCCTTGATCCCTTTTTGCTCGGGAGTTCCCCATCCGACGTAGATTGCGTCGACGTCTGTCAAAATGACGAACATATCTAAATCGAGAGCGCTGGCAGCCAAAGCCGCAGCTTTATCTTTATCGATCACAGCCTCGGTTCCCGTGAGGCGGCCTTGTTCGCCGCACACGACGGGAATCCCTCCTCCGCCGCATAAAATGACCAAATATCCCGCATCGATGAGATTGCGGGCCGCTTCGAATTCTACGATCTCCGTTGGGGCTGGCGAAGAGACCACTCTGCGATAATATTTCCCATCTGAAGCGATATTCCACCCTTTTTCTTTGGAAAGCTGAAGAGCTGTCGCTTTGTCGTAGACCGGCCCGATTGGCTTGGTCGGTTTTTGAAACGCGGGATCGGCGGGATCGACTGCGACCTGAGTGAGAAGAGTGACTACTTTTGACACGCCTTCATTATGCAACGCATTTTGCAGCATATATCCGATCATCCCCTGCGATTCAGCTACGAGAACATCGAGGGAATAAGGCTCTACGTCCGGATAGGCATGCGACATGAGAGCCAGAAGGCCGACCTGAGGGCCGTTGCCATGGCATAGGACGATTTGGTGGGTGTCGGAAAGTTTTTTAATTACCCTGGCCGCTTCGGCGATATTTTGCATTTGGACTTCTTCGGAAAGCGGCTGGCCTCTTTGAATCAGCGCATTGCCGCCAAGGGCCATCAATATTTTTGGTTTTTTAGACATTAGTTCACCCCTTTTCGCTCAATCGGGCAGCTCATGCAGCGGGCGCCGCCTCGGCCCCGACCCAGCTCTGCGCCGGCGATCTCAAGGATTTTATATCCCTCGTCTCGCAGCCGCTTGTTTGTCTTGTGGTTGCGCTCATATCCGACGACCACTCCTGGAGCTACGGCTAAGAGATTGCTTGCATCAGTCCATTGCTCGCGTTTTTGAACGATAGAATCCTCGCTGTCTCCTACGCAAATCATCCGGATATCGCTTCGTTTTAAACCTCGCTCCAGCCCCGTGAGCAGATTTTTTTCTTCGGAAATGACTAAGTCCCCATCTTTGAGACCGGGTTGAATCGTAAAAGCGGGCGGTGCAAAATCTGAAAAGGCTACGCAGAACGATTTTTCATCGAGCATCGTCATGACCGTATCGAGGTGCATGCATGATCTCGCTTTCGGAAGCTGGACGAGGAGAATGCGTTTGACGTCATTTTTCATAAATAACCGATGGGCTAGCGTCTCAATTCCCTGCGGATTCGTCCGTTCGCTGCAGCCGATCATCACAAAATCCTTGCTCAAGACGAGGACATCGCCGCCTTCGACTGGAAAACGGTCTTTTTCCGTGCCGTCGTGCCAGATCTCAAATTTCTCTTGAGTAAACATCGGATGAAACTTGTAAATCGTTGCGAAATTTAGCGATTCGCCGCGCCGCACTTCGTATTGCATGCGGTTGATGCAAACTCCATTGCCGATCCAGCAAGAAGGATCTCGAGTAAAATAGTGATTCGGAAGAGGAGCTAAAAGAAAATCATCGCGTTCCGCCACATATTCGATCAATCCTCTGACCCCTGTATGCGCTTCCTTAAATGTCAGTCCGGCTCTTAAGTGATAGCAAAGCTGTTTGGAAGGCATCTCCCATAGCAGTTGATAGACTCCCTTGAAATAACTCAAAGTCAAATCGAAATTGAGGGCGATCTGATCGAGGATCCATTTTCTGGCCTTGTCGTTCTCTAGAGTTTCCGTTAAAAGATCTTCGAGATAAAACACCTCTGCGCCATGTTCTCGCAGAAGCCCTGCAAACATATCGTGTTCTTTTTGGGCGACTTCCGGATAAAGAATATCGTCGAAAAGAAACCTGCCGCAATCTTCCGGAATCAATCTTTTAAGGGGGTCTTCCGGCCTGCTTAGAATAACTTTTTTGAGAGGAGCTACTTCAGATTCAATCTTAAACATAAGCCACCTTTTATATTACTCGAAACATTCATTATATAATAAAACTAATATTAATAACAATACTTGCGACCAGCTTTTTATATAACAAAACATTATAACACAACCCACTGAGCCTGTGAACAATCGGTTTGAGATCCATCTCCCGAAAAACTCAATTAATGGAATAAGCTTTTTCTTTAAAAACACCTCCCTCATAGACTCAAAAAATTACTATATGTTATACCCCCCATGATCTGAACCTCTCCGCTCCCGGATCGAATTTATGACTCGAAACCTTGCATTCGCTCGATGGACCGCATGGATCCTGGCCGCGACTTTTTATTTCTATGAATTCCTCTTGAGGGTCTCTCCCGGAGTGATGATCGCCGACTTAATGCAAAGCTTTCAGGCGACGGCGGCTTCCATTGGAATTCTCAGCGCATTTTATCTATACGCATACGCCCCCATGCAGCTTCCGGTCGGAGTCCTCTTGGATCGCTATGGGCTGAAAACTATTTTGAGCTGCGCTTCGATCATCTGCGGACTCGGCGCTCTGACATTTGCCTTGGCGTCTCATTTAAGCGTCGCCTGCCTGGGGCGATTCCTCATCGGCGGAGCTTCCGCATTTGCTTTCGTCGCACTCGTCTACGTCTCTTCCCATTGGTTCCCCCCGGGCAAGAGAGCTTTCCTCATTGGATCGGCCAATTCGATCGCGATGCTAGGAGCCTCTGCGGGAATGGGGCCTTTGACTTCGGTCATCCACCGCATCGGCTGGAGAGAAACCATCGGGCTATTCGGGATCTTTGGAATTTTATTGGGGATCGCCGTATTTGCCATGCTATCGAGAGTCCATCCGCGCGCATGGGATCTCTCCGAAGAGGAGGTAAAACCCCGCCTGCTGGCAAATCTAAAACAGGCGATCTCCCATCGCAGCACTTGGATCAATGGGATCGCCGCGCTTTTATTCTATGTGACGACGACTGCATTTGCAGGCCTATGGGGGCTTTCATTCATCCAAGAGGCTTACGGAGTCAGCAAAGAGACGGCCGGGTATGCGATTTCGATGGTATTCGCCGGATGGATGGCGGGGGGGCCTCTTGTGGGTTGGATTTCCGACCTTCTGAAAAACCGCACGCTTGTGATTCAAATCGGCATTTTGGGAACGCTGCTTTGCTTTATTTGGGTGGTCTATTTTCCCGTTATTCCCATCTATGCCGTCTACATCCTGCTCTTTCTTTTAGGGCTTTTTTCCTCTGCGGAGCTGCTCAATTTCAGCCTCGCCATCGAACTCAACAGCCCCGCCGCCAAAGCGACCGCGGCAGCTTTCACCAACTGTCTGATTTCCTGGGGAGACGCTCTCGTACAGCCTCTAGTCGGATTCCTTTTGGATCACAATTGGGGCGGAACCGTTGTAAATGGCATTCGCGTCTATCAAACACAAGACTATCAAATCGCCCTTTCCTGCCTTCCGATCGCGCTCGTCTTATCGATGATCGCGATGTTTTATGTGAGAAAACCCCATGGATAACCCTTGGATTTCGTTCTGCGCCGTCGCAATTTTGAGTTCGATGCATCTTTTCACGCATTTCATCCATCGGCTCAATCGATCGACTCATGGCAAACTTCTCTCTGCCGGAGGAGGAATCGCGCTTTCGTATGTATTTCTGGATCTTTTGCCGAAACTGTGCAAAACCGACATCCTGGCCGCTCAAGCTCTCAACGGCGCCGTGCCATTTTTGGCCAAGCACGCCTATATTATGGCACTGGCAGGCTTTCTGCTATTTTTCGGCATCGACGAACCGAAGAGATCTGATCAAAAACACAAATTCTTCCGCATGATCGTCGGTCGCTACGCCTTATTTAATTTTCTCATCGGATATGCGGTTGCGGATCCGACCAATCCGGAAGTGCAGCCCTTAGCCCTCTTTACCTTCGCAGTCGCCCTCCACTATCTGGCCAACGATTATTTTCTAAACAAAACCAATCCCAAAGCCTATCGCTATCCGGCCCGATGGATCTTGATCGCTAGCTTATGGCTTGGATGGATCGCAAATCTCCTCTTTGTATTACCGCCGGCCGCGATCGGACTCGTCAGCGCCTTCATCGGAGGAGGTCTGATCATGAATGTCTTAAGACACGAACTTCCCGCACACAACCCGCATAATCTAAAAACTTTTTTTCTCGCAGCCTTCGGATACTCCGTTCTTTTGATCGCGCTTTAATTCACACACCTTGTATTAAGAATTAATTACATTTAACTGAAACAGCGTTTTATTTATAATTAAATTAATAACATAAACAGTAAAGACACAATGACAATTACGAACAGAACGAACTCATCTTTTAACCCATCACATTACATTTCCGAACTTGAAAAATTACATTCGAAATATTTAGCAGAACAGGCGGAACTCTTTCGAAAATCAGTCGTTTTAACTAAAAATCCAGTTCATTTCTGGATGGAAGGAAAAACTAACCATCGGACATTTTTCCATGCTACCCAAGATTCGAAATCTCATCTCATCGGGTTAAAAATCTTCTCCGCAAAAAGCGAAGAAGAAGCCAAAAAACTTGCGATTTTTAATTTCGAAAAACGACATCAATTTTTTATGGAAATCGCCGTTGATTTGCGCAAATTCGCGTTGAATTACCCATGTCCCGAATTGACAGATACGCTAATAATCCTTTCGGAAAAACTCGAGTTGGCCGCCGGATTTCAAATATGCGTCGATGACTTCCGTTATAAAACGCGTCTTTGGACCAATCCTTATGAAGAAATGCGCTTGCGTGACCTGATTGACCGCGAAAGCAACCTGATTTTGAACCTGATTCAAAAACAAATCGATCTCTTGCCTGTTTCGGGTTTCTTTGTCCTTGGAGCCTCTACATCAGTCCCTCATCATGCATTTTTATTCGAAATTTCTAGATCGGATGAACAACATTTCAGTTTTTCCATTTTCGATGCAGCCAACATTGGCCCTGCACGCGCCTTGGTCGCGGGACAAACAACGGAAAATGGTCGTCGCAAATCACTTTGCTTCAAAAATATAAAAAAAAGCGATCTATTGGATCGGAATTTATGGAAAATGTTTATCCAAAAGAATTGTGAACTATCCGACCTTTATCAAGCGATCCGAAAGCGCTTTAAAGAAGAAGCCGGAGCAGAAGAGACATTGATCGGATCTTTTCCGACTCAAACCTGGGGCAACTGCGCGATGGCCTGCATCTTATCTTGGGTTCAAACCCGACTCGCTCCATTCGAAGGAGCTTTTGAAAAACTCCAAGCCTCCATGGCGGTCGATAGTTTTGAAGAAATGTCGCGCTGGCAGCCGCCTCAACCTCAAATCCCCGACGGGCGCACGAGGATCAGCCAAGACGAAACTCTTAATGAGATCCAGCCCAGCGACTCCCCTCGATTGAGATTTGATGTATTGAAGGAAAAAACGACGGAAGTTATGAAAAGCCTGCCGCCATCTCTTCTCCCGCCAAAAATCCCGTTTTTGCAATGCCGTCCGGAAAAAGTTTTTCTTTAACAAAACCTTGGGTTCCACACTCTTTTCATTTGAATCGCCCTTAAGCGATCTAAGTCAAATGGAAAGCGTTCAGCGAGCGCTTGAAATTTTTCCCCAAAAAATCCTGTAAATCCACCAACAGTAGCCCAATACGAGAGGAATTCCCATGGCGACGATCGACAACAGGATCTTGAGAGTCGCTTCAGACGATCCCGTATTGTAAATGGTAAGGCTATAGGCGTCCGGGTTGACGGTGGAATAGAGAATGAGAGGAAATGTGCCGATCTGAAACAGCCAGAGAAGAGACGCAATCGCAGCGCAAGATGAGATAAAAGCCCACCCTCCGCGGCGACGGCCGATCAGGCAGATTATCGCGACAAGAGAAAGAATGGCCATGAGCGGAGCGACTCCCAAAATCGGCCTATTGAAAATGGGCTGGGCAATCCTTGGCAAATGGAAGAGAGTGACCGCGCTCATGCATAAAAACAGGAAAAGCGAAGCGATGGCTAGAGGACGGATAAGCTTGAAGACGATCTCCTGCGGCCTTCCTTCCGTCTTTAAATAGAGATATAAAGCTCCGTGTAGCGCAAAAAGCAGCGCGACGAGACCAGCTATGAGCAAAGGATACGGGCGGAAAAACAGCTCGAGCGAGCAAGAGCAGTCCTGGGCGGCATCGATCGGCACTCCCTCGATCAAATTGCCGAAGACAAGGCCGATCGCACAGGCGGTGATCAGGCTCGAAAAAGCGAATATTCCATCCCAGAACCGGCGCCACCGCATCGATACCATCTTGCTGCGGAATTCAATCGAAACGGCGCGAAAGATCAAAGAGGCGATCAACAACATGAGAAGGGTGTAAAATCCGGAAAACAGCGTCGCATACGCATTGGGAAATCCAGCGAACAAGCCACCCATGATGATCACAATCCACACCTCATTTCCATCCCAGACAGGTCCGATCGCTCGCAAAAAAATCCGGCGATCCTCGTCTTCTTTTGCAAAGAGGTGGAGCATCCCGACTCCGAGATCAAACCCATCCAAGAGGGCATACATCAGCATCGAAAGCCCCAACACCCCATACCAGGCTATCTCGAGGGTCATGGAGAGCCTCCGTAGGGATCTCGATACAATTTTTCATCGTTCGACACGCTCTCTTCGGACAACCCGCGCCGAATTTGACGGTCGAGCAAAAACAAAAATAAGGCGAATAACAGCAGATAGATGACAGCGAACATGAAGATAGAACCCAAGACCTGGTTCGCCCGGATCGAAACCGATACAGCGTCGCTCGTGCGGAGCAGCTTCCAGACGACCCAAGGCTGCCGCCCCATCTCGGCCGCCATCCACCCTGCCTGCTGGCTCAAGTGGGGAAGCACAACGGATCCGATCAAGACTTTTAACAACACCGGCCGCTCTTCGAACGCTTTCTTCCTCCAGTTCCACAAGCCCCATCCGACGACCGCGACCATGAGTCCCCATGAGAGCAGCATGGCGTGATAGGCTTGAAAAACTATCGGGACGTTCGGCCATTCGTCGCGGGGAATTCGATCGAGTCCGACGACGGGATCATCGTTGCCGTAGATTAAAAAACTGAGGAGTTTGGGGATCTTCAGGGAATAGACTTTTTCTTCTTTGGAATCGACCCATCCGGCGATCGAAGCAGGAGTCGCCGCCTGAGTCTTGTACAGTCCCTCGAACGCCGCTAATTTCGCCGGCTGATATTTGGCGATCAGCTTCCCGCTTCGATCTCCCGATATGACCTGGAGTGCGAGCAGAACCGCTGCGGCGAGAAGGCCGAAGCGCATCATCGGGCGAGCAATCGAGAGATCCCGTTTTTTCAAGATGTAATAAGCCGCGGCGCTGATGACAAAAAAAGCCCCTGTCAGCCAGCACCCTAAAATGACGTGAACCAGCCGGTCGACGCTTGAAGGATTGAAGACCATCTGCCAAAAATCAGTGATGACAGCTCTGTCCCCCAACGGAGTCGCCTCGATGCGGAACCCGGCCGGAGTATGCATCCAGGAATCGGCGACGATGATCCATACCGCGCTGAAATGAGCTCCCAAGCAGACGCAGATCGTCGAAAAATAATGCAGCTTCGGCCCGATCCGGTTTTGCCCGAACAACATCACGCCCAAAAACCCCGATTCGAGAAAAAAAGCAAAGATCCCCTCCGAGGCTAGCGCGCTGCCGAACACGTCCCCTACATATCTGGAAAACCGCGACCAATTCGTCCCGAACGCAAATGTCTGCACGAGTCCCGTAGCGACTCCCATGGCGAATGTGAGCGCAAATATCTTCGTCCAAAACACCGCCATTTCGCGGTATTTCTCATCTTTGGTTTTTAAATAGAGTCCCTCGAGGAATACGAGCATGAGGCCGAGGCCGATGCTCATCGGCGGAAAGAGATAATGAAAACCGATATTGAGCGCAAACTGAATGCGCGACAGCGTCAAGACATCCATCGAGAGAATGATACCGCCCGATACATTTTTTTGCGTTCAAATTTTTTATTGCAAACCAAACAGGCTATGCCTGCCGAACCGAGAATTGAAAATCGGCCAAAATAATTCCGAAAATCATTCGAAAAATGCCTTTCAAAACTCGCTCGACTTTTCCTGTTTGCGAACAAGTGAATTCTCAGATAAACTTCCGTGCGATAAACTCAATGAAATGCCATGGGCGCTTTCCCGATTACAATGCCGTTTCTGGAAATCCTGATCATCGCTGCGATGATCTACTGCGTCATCTCGTTTTTTTGGAATACGAAATCAAGGGATTTAGGAATCGGCGTCCTCGCCTTCTTTTCGCTGCTCGGGATTTTGCATTTGCTGAACCAGCCGGTGCTGAATTGGATTCTCGATTCGATCGCTTATTCGGCGCTCATCGCTTTGCCGATCATCTTCCAGCCGGAGATGAGATCGGCCATCTCAAAACTCAGCTTCAAGAACCGCCGTTCCAGAGAAATGACGGAATTCGACAGATTCCTCGATTCATTTGCCAACTCAGTCCACCGGATGTCCGAAAAAAAAATCGGCGCGCTCATCGTCCTGGAAAACGAAGATACCCTGGACGAATATGCATCGAAATCGATCCGCATCAACGCCGAGTTTTCCCCCGAGCTCCTCGAAACTCTTTTTTCGCCCAACACTCCTTTGCACGACGGAGCCGTGCTCATGAAGGACCGGACGATCGTCGCCGCGGCGGCCATCCTCCCACTCGCAGACGATACGTCCCAAGTGGGCAAGTCGATGGGCACGCGCCACAGGGCGGGCTTGGGCCTCAGCCATGCGACGGACGCCTTGATCGTCATCGTCTCTGAGGAAACGGGAAAAATCTCCGTCGCGCGGGAAGGCATCATCACCCGCGGAATCAAAATCGATCGACTGAAGGGCATCGTCCGCAGCATTTTCAACCCTCCGCCGAATCCAAGCTTTGAAACGAAATTCAACTTTTTCGAGTGGCTGAAAAAATGAAATCCTGGATCATCTTTCTCTTTGTTCAAAACTGGAAGAAAAAAACGGTCTCTTTGCTATTGGCCATCGCGATCTGGACCGCTCTGAGCTACTCGATGACGACCAATCGGAAAATCGAAAACATCCAGGTGCGCGTGATCAATTTGGCTCCTGGAAAAACATTCGAAGGAATGAAGACTAGCGGCATTCTGCACTACCGCATTCCCACCCTGTCTCTCACAGGGAACAAAGCTTCTTTGGAAAAACTAACCGACAAAGACCTCGAAGTCGTGATCGACGCCCAGCATCTCGCAGACAAGACAAAGGCCGAAATTACCAAGAGGAACCTCGTCAGTCTCAATCCGGAATTGGACATCGCCAAAGCGATCGATCGGATCGCTCCTTTTGAAATCCCTTTGAAACCGACAAACTTGGTGACGTCGCGCATCCCAGTTATCATGGCGCCGCCGACCGGAGATCCCCCAAAAGGCTATCAATTCCTGGATATTTGGCCCTATCAACTCTCGGTCACCGTCACAGGGCCGGAAGAGACGGTTCAACAGCTCAAGTCCCGCGGTGTAAAGCTTACGTTGAACCTCAGCGAAATTTCCAGTGCGGATCTCGACGCCATTTCATCTCATAAAACAGGCGATCGATCGGATGAAATCAGCTTTCCCGTTCCGGAATCCCTCAAGAAACTCAATATTCCCATGCTGTCTGAAACGCCGATTCCAATCGAAGATCCTCAGGCGAAATTTTTGAGAATCGATTTTCTGCGCCAGGAAGTGATTCCAATCGGAGTATCCCTTCCAGTCTCGGTGTTTTTTCCCCTTAAATTCAGCAATACCATTAATCCGGAAACCTACACTCTGGCCACTAACGATCTGATCGTCAAAAAAAACGGGATCAAACTACTCTCCATCCCCTTATATGCCCAAGGGGTCAGTCGATTATTTTTCGATATCGTAAAAGACATGCTGCAGATCGTAATTACGGCCGTCCCGAAAACCGAGCAAGAACAACTCTCCTGGATCCTCGAATTCATGGATTACCACAACCTCGAAAACCGCTATATCGCCAGATCGATGTCCGTAGATGGCTCGGATGCCGGACAGCCTCGCATTCGGGAAGAAGTGCTGCGCAATCGTTTTCGCAGCTATATGAACCGCCTGCGGCTATTCACATCAAATGATCGAAAGCTCTACTTGAAAATCGAACTTCAGGCCAATACAATTGCAGTTTCGCTCAAGAACCCTTAACCGGCCAAGAATTCGATGTCCGAAGGCATCCCCCTGCTGCGGCTATTCACATCAAATGATCGAAAGCTCTACTTGAAAATCGAACTTCAGGCCAATACAATTGCAGTTTCGCTCAAGAACCCTTAACCGGCCAAGAATTCGATGTCCGAAGGCATCCCCCTGCATATCGCATTTCTCAAGGACTGCCTTAATTCCATGGGGGGGCTGGAAAAATATGCATCTCGAATCGCCCGGGGATTTTTAAATCAAGGAGCATCCGTTTCCGTCCTTACGAGTGGAAAAGGGAATCTGGTCGACCATCCCCGCTGCCCTCATATTCCTGCGATCCGGGGCGAGGCCCTTCGTTGTTTCGAATTCAAAGGCGCGAGCGATTTATCGGAGAGTGGCTCGGCGCCCATCCTTGCGATCTCGTCTTCGGAATGGATCGCAGCCGCTATCAAACACATCTGCGCGCCGGCAATGGAGTCCATGCCGCTTTTCTACGCAGCCGGAATTTTCCGGCATCTCTTCTCTATTCGATTCATCCGACCCACCTCTATCTCCTCCATTTAGAAAAGCAAGCCTTTGAAAACCCAAGGCTTCAAAAGCTTTTTGCCAACTCCCACATGGTTCGAGATCAAATCCTCGAACACTACAAGGCCGATCCTGCGAAAATCGAAGTGATCCACAATGGCGTCGAATGGCATGAACTGCAACCCGATTTCGAGAGTTGGGCTGAAGAAAAACCGCGAATCGCCCGAAAGCTGGACTCGACCCCTCTTTCTACCAGTTTCTATTCATCGGGCATGGCTACCATAGAAAAGGGCTCGATGTCTTACTCGAAGGATTCGCACGCCTGCGCACGCCGAGACATCCAGCTCTCCATCGTCGGCAAGGATCGCCGCCTGGACTCGTATAAACAAAAAGCGGATCGCCTGGGCATTGACAAACCGAGTAAAGTTCTTTGGATCTCAAAAAAACGTGCGTCCTTTTTACCAATTGGCCGATGCGCTCGCCATCCCCTCTTTCTACGATCCATTTGCCAATGTGACAGTCGAAGCTCTCGCCATGGGTCTTTTTGTCGTTTCTTCTCGTTCAAATGGAGGATTTGAAATCCTCGACCCCTCAAAAGGAATCATCATCGAAAATCTCTCCGAATCCCGATTCGGTAGCGGCCTCTTTGAACATCGCGCTCGACCGCCCTAAGACGCATGGTGGATTCGCAGCGAATCCGACAATAGCATCGCACACCTCGATTTTTCCCTGCAGATTCCCCGCCTGATCAATTCTTGCCTCGGAGGAGGCCCGATATGATCGATCGCGAGCGCTGGATCTACTATCTCATTCGAACGATCACCTATCCCTGTCGATTTCTTTCCTACCGGACCCTGCATGTATTGGGCAAAGGCCTAGGCCGCCTCGCTTTTTATTTCATGCGGGACTATCGCAAGCGAGCGCTGAGCAATCTGGCCCTTGCGCGCGATTTGCATCTCACATCGGAAAAACAGCTTCGGAGCGTTGCGAAAAAATCGTTCGAAAATCTCGCCATCAATGTTCTGGAATATCCACGCCTCAGCTGCGAAAGCCGATTTTTCGCAAAGTCGTTTCCTGTGAAAATCCCGAAATCGCCGATGCCCTTTACAAACAAGGCAAGGGGATTATTTTCTTTTGCGGCCATCAATCCAACTGGGAAGTTCTGTTTCTCGATGGCACGAGCCGCATGCAAGGGAATTGCGATCGGCAAATCGATCAAAAATAAACGCCTCTACAACTGGGTGGTATCCATCCGCGAAAAAAAGGGAGGCCGCATCATCTCCCCTCGAAATGCGGTCAAAGAAGGCTTGCGAGCTCTTGCGCAAAGGAACGTTTCTTCGGCATCGTCGGCGATCAAGGGATGCCGGACAGCGGATATTCATTCCCTTTTCTCGGGAGGAGAGCCTGGACGTCTACCGCACCTGCCCTTCTCGCCTGCAAAACCCACTCTCCGATCATCGTCGCCACAACCCACCGCGTCGAGGGCGGCTATAAGATCCGCTATTCCGATCCGATTTGGCCCAATCCAGACCGCCCCGTGGAAGATGAAGTGATCCGCATGATGAACGAAGCTTTGACCCTTGCTGCAAGAGAGCATCAAACACTCCCCCGGCGAGTGGCTCTGGCAGCACAATCGGTGGAAGCAGCAAACACCCCATAATCTCTATAAGCGCTTTCGCCACGACTGCATCTGCATCGCGCTTCCGGACGATCCAACCGCCTTCCATGCCTTGCTCCCGCATCTTTCCACTCTCAAAAAGATCTATCCCCGCGATTTTTTATTCCTGCTCGCTCCCATTCAGTTCAAAGACGCTCTTTTCATCGAAGCAGATGAAATCTTATCGTATCGCACTCCCGAAGAACTCCTTCTTTGCGATTATCGATTTAAACTCGTATTTAACTTCACGTCTTATCCCCTGGCGGCTCATTACGAGCGGTTCAGCGTCTTTGAAGTGATCGACCTGCCCACCCTCCGCGCGCTTGCCGCGCCTCATCTTCCGCCTCATCTGAAAGATAATCTCTCCGAAATTTTCCTTCGGTCGCTCTGCCGCCCCGGCACGACCTGGCAACCCGAGGCTTCCGATGCCCCATGAACGCTTTTATTTCGACGGCCCTCTCGAGGCTCAAATCTCTTTGGAAGGTCCCGAATGCCATCACCTTCTCCGCGTATGCCGCGCTCAGATCGGCGACGAGGTTGAACTGATCGACGGCCGAGGTTCGCTCGCCTCAGCCCGACTCGTTTCCACCTCGAAGGAATCTGCCAAGCTGTCCATTCTGAATCGAATTTCAGAGCCCCGTCCGCCCTGCTCGACCATCTTGGGCATTTCTCTCATGCGGATGAATCGCTTTGAATGGCTCGTCGAGAAAGCCGTAGAACTCGGCGCCGACGCCCTCTATATGTTCCCTGCCGACGGATCCGAAAAGGAAGATCTCTCTTCCAACCAACTCCAAAGGCTGCGCCATTTGACCGTTGCCGCCATGAAACAATGCGGCCGGCTATATCTTCCGGAAATGAGCGTCTATTCGTCTCTTTCCGCGTTAATCGACCTTCAAATCCCCTTGTACTTCGGAGATACCGATCCGAATGCGCCGCTTCTTCTAAAAACGCCGATTCCAAACCGGCTCTTATTTCTCACTGGCCCGGAAAAAGGGTTTTCCACCTCGGAAACCGCGCTTCTCAAACAAAACGGACATCCCGTCAAATTGCACACGGATATCCTTCGCGCGGAAACAGCGCCTTTAGCCGCTCTGAGCATCCTCGCTCAAATGAGATTGGCGCAAAGTTAAGACTATTTTTAACTTCGCAAAGAAGGCGGGAGTTCTTCGGAACCGCGATAAATCAAGCCGCGCCTGGGATCCAGAGTTACCTCTTCCCCCTCGACGAGCAAAGTCATTGCGCCATCGGCTCGGCAAATCGCTGAGATATCAAATGTCTTGGCGAGAAGCGCGGCGTATTTTTCCGAAGCCGTATCGCCGGGATGGTTCTGCAAAATGATTCCCGAGGCAAACTTCAGGCACGGCAAAAACGCATTGTCGCAATGGGGAATGACTACGAGAGCGCCTCGGAGCGATTCCGGATCTTTCCCTTCAGGGGAAAGGAGGATCGAAACGCGGCCTTTGACTTCGGGGCCGACTCCTTTATAGCCGCGGATCAGGATCTCTCCTATGCTTTCGACGACCATCATATTCGTCGATCCTTTCTTGCCGAATGGAGATCCCGAAGTGACGACGACCACGTCCCCGAAAGCGATGAGCCCTCTATGCAAAGCCGCTTTGCTCATCTCGTTGAATGCCTCTTGGGAAGATCGGCAATTGGGATTATAAAGAGGGATGACGCCCCAGTTGGCCGCCATTTGATGATACACCTTGATGTTCGACGTCATGGCGACGATCGGCATCTTGGGCCTAAGCCGAGAGACAAGTCTCGCCGTATTGCCGCTGCTCGTAAAGGCAAAAATCGCGCGCGCGTTCGCGCTATAGGCCGTCTTTACGGCTGCGAGCGCTACCGCGGATGACAGATCGTGGTAATCGCCTTTTGAATGCTGATCGAAGAATTGGCGATAGTCGAAATCCGCTTCGGCCACCTGTGCGATGCTCTTCATCCTGCGGACGGTCTCGATCGGATATTTCCCGGCAGCGGTCTCTCCGGAAAGCATGATGGCGGAAGTCGAATCGTAAATCGCATTGGCCACATCCGAAACCTCCGCTCGGGTGGGCCGCGGATTGGAGATCATCGATTCGAGCATCTGCGTCGCGGTCACGACCGGTTTGCAAGCTTGAAAGCATTTGCGAATCATCATTTTTTGCAGTTTCGGCACCAGGGCCAAATCCAGCTCGACGCCGAGATCTCCCCGCGCGATCATGATGCCGTCGGCCACCTGGACGATGCTGTCGAAATTCCCCACGCCCTGGCTGTTTTCGATTTTCGCGATCACCTGGATGTCCGGCTTTCCCTCTTTCGCCAGGAGCTCCTTGATCGCCAGTACATGCTGGGAAGAGCGGATAAAAGAAGCTGCGATCAAATCGACGTCGTTCTTGCAACCGAATTTGAGATCTTCGATATCGGCGGGCGTCATCGCGGGTAAATTGAGATGAGCATCGGGGATATTGACCCCTTTGCCGCTCTTCAAAGTTCCGGCATTTTGAATCTCGATCTCGATTTCTCGATCCCTTCTTTCAATCACCTCGGAGATGATATAGCCGTCGTCGAAGAGGATCTTCATTCCGGGGGACACAGTCTCGGCCACCTCGATCGGATGAATCGGAATTTTCTTGGGATCACCCCCTGCATCGGCGACGAGAGTAAACCGCATGCCGGCCTGCAAAGGCAACACGTCTCCGGGCAGCTTCCCGACTCGGATTTCAGGCCCCTTGGTATCGAGCATGATGGCCAAAGGGACTTTTTTCATCTCCCTGGCCTTCTTCAATAAATTGATATTCTGGAGATGGCCCTCATGAGTGCCATGGCTGAAATTCAGCCGGGCGACGTTCATCCCCGCTTCGATCAATTCGAGCATTTTCTCAAGGGTATTGACTGAAGGTCCAATCGTACAGACAATCTTGGTCCGGGTAAACATAGCCTCTGATCCCATTTTTCCTTATATGAACCGATCCTGAAATTCTTAACAATAACCTTTTGCTTTTTCGCGTTTCCCCTTTATCATAACGCTTATTACTGGAATCAAATACACCTATTTTTGCATGCGCCGAGATCCGATCGTCTTAAAAAAAGTCTGCGTTCATAATCTCAAAAGCGTTAATTTAACGTTAGAGCATGGGCAGCTGATCGTGTTCACGGGGGTTTCCGGCTCCGGCAAATCCTCTTTGGCCTTCGATACCATCTATGCCGAAGGTCAGCGGCGATACATCGAATCGCTCTCCCATCATGCGAGGCGGTTTTTAGCGGAACTCCCCAAGCCGAAAGCCGAGAGCATCTCCGGGATCTCCCCTACCATTGCGATCGAGCAGAAACTCGCAGGGCGCACCCCCAGATCGACCGTCGGAACCATGACGGGCATTTACGACTATCTCCGCGTCTTGTTCGCGCGGATCGGAATCCCCCATTGCCCCGTCAGCAAAGAACCCGTCGCCGCCCAGAGCCGCGAGAAGATCATCGAAACGCTGCGCCAGCTGCCCGATCAGACAAAGCTCATCTTTTTAAGCCCCTTTGCCAAGGAAAAAAAAGCCGAATTCAAAGAAGATTTCGCAGAGCTGGTGCGAAAGGGATTCACCAAAGTGCGCATCGACGGCGAGTTCGCGGATCTCTCCGAGATCGAACGACTCGATCCGACATCCCCCCATACCGTCGATCTCGTCATCGACCGCATCTGCGTATCCGAGGAAAATCGCGCCCGGATCGCGGAAGCCGCCTCCCAAGCGCTCGATCTGGGAAATGGGTTTTTCAGCGTCTACGACCCCGATCGCAAGGAAGAAACGCTCTTTTCCCAGCATGCCTACTCCCAGAAATCGGGCCTTTCTTACGGTCCTCTGGAGCCACAGGATTTTTCGTTCAATCACCCTTCGGGCATGTGCCCTGTCTGTTCGGGACTCGGCGTCACCCAGGAATTCGACCTCGAAAAAATCATCGACCCCTCGTTGAGCATCAGCGAGGACTGCTGCTCCATCGGGAGTTCCTATCAAACCGTGCGCTACGGAAACATCTACAACAACCTCGCCCGCCTCTATCGTTTCAACGTGAAAACCCCGTGGAAAAGTCTTTCAAAAGAGGCCAAGGACGCCTTCCTGTACGGCACAAAGGCGAAATGGACCCGAATGTCGTTCGTCCATCCCGAGACAAAAGCGAAATGGATCGAATTCGTACAGTGGAAAGGCGTTTTGCACGAGGCGAAAGAACGCCTGATCGCCGCGAAAAGCAATCTTTACCGCAAAAAAATCGGCGAGCTGATGATCGAATCGATCTGCCCCGAATGCCGCGGCGCGAGGATCAAGCCCTATCCGAGAGAGTCCCAAATCGGAGGCCGCAGGATCTCCGACATTTGCTCTTTATCGCTCGAAGAGGCGCTCAAATATTTCGAATCCCTCCGCCTGCCCAAACTCGACGCTTTGATCGGAGAGGAGTTGATCAAGGAAATTCGCGAACGGCTCAAATTTCTCATCCGCGTCGGGGTGCAATATCTGACTTTGGATCGCACCTCGCCCACGCTGAGCGGAGGCGAATCCCAGCGAGTCCGGCTCGCCGCGCAGATCGGCGCCAGCCTCGTCGGAACTATCTACGTCCTCGACGAACCCTCCATCGGATTGCATCCGGCCGATCACCATAAACTCGTCCAAACGCTTCTCCACCTGCGCAGCCTCGGCAATACCGTCATCGTCGTCGAACACGACCTCGAAACCATGCTCGCCGCCGACCAGATCGTAGACGTCGGCCCAGGAGCCGGGGATCTCGGCGGGCACATCCTCGCCCAAGGATCGGTTCTCGATTTGATGAAAGCCAAAGATTCCCTCACGGGCGATTATCTCGCTGGGCGGCGGGCGATCAAAATTCCCGAAAAAAGACGCCCCCCGTCCAAAGAAAAGATCGAAATTCTCGGAGCGGCGCACCACAATCTACAAAACATAGACGTTTCCATCCCCCTCCAATGCTTCATCTGCGTCACCGGCGTCTCGGGATCGGGAAAATCGTCTCTGATCTCGGAGATCCTCTCTCCCGCGCTCGCCAATCAGCTCCACATGGCAAACCGCCCTGTCGGCAAGCACCGCGCCATGAAAGGCCTCGATCACTTGACCAAAGCCATCAGCGTCGATCAAACCCCGATCGGCCGAACCCCTCGCTCCAATGCGGCCACCTATATCAAGCTCCTCGACGATATCCGCGATCTTTTCTCCGAACTCCCCGAGAGCCGCGTCCGAGGGCTGACCCCCAGCCATTTCAGCTTCAATGTCAAAGAAGGCTCTTGCGCCTATTGCTCCGGGCTCGGATCGGTCAGCATCGATATGGATTTCATGGAACCCGCTTTCGATGGAATGCCCCCAGTGCAAAGGGCAGAAATTCGATCCCGAAGTCCTCGCCATCCGCTTCAAGGGAAAGAACATCTACGACGTCCTCTCGCAGACCGTCGACGCGTCCCTCGAGCTCTTCGAATCTTTTCCCTCGATCCGCCGCAAACTCGAGGTGCTGCAAAAAGTCGGCCTAGGATATCTCTCCCTTGGCCAATCTTCGACCACGCTCTCCGGCGGAGAGGCTCAGCGCGTCAAACTCGCCAAAGAACTCGTGCGCCCTTCGACCAAACAAACCCTCTATATCCTCGACGAACCCACCACCGGCCTGCACGCCCACGACATCAACCGCCTCATCCAGGTCTTGCAAGAACTCGTCGACAAAGGGAGCACCGTCCTAGTCATCGAACACAACATGGATCTCGTCAAAACCGCCGATTGGATCATCGATCTCGGCCCCTCCGCCGGAGACAAAGGCGGACTTCTCATCGGAGAAGGCACGCCCGAGACAAATCGCCAAAAAGAAAACGCCGACAGGCCTTGCGCTCAAAGAAGTCTTGCGAACGCGCCGCACCCCTTCCCTCGCCTCCTTCTCATGTCGATGTCGAACCCATCCGCTTCATCGAGATCGAAAATGCGCGGCAAAACAATCTCCAAGGAATCTCCGCTGAACATTCCCCGCGATCAAATCACCGTTCTCACCGGCCCTTCCGGATCGGGAAAATCGTCGCTCGCCTTTGAAACGCTCTACGCCGAAGGCCAGAGGCGCTATGTGGAAACCCTGCCCGCCTATGCCCGCCAAGCCATCAAACAGCTCCCCAAGCCGAAAGCCGATCGGATCGAAGGACTTTCTCCCGCAATCGCGCTCGAACAAAAAACCGGAGGCCTCAATCCGCGCAGCACCGTAGGAACGCTCACCGGCATTTACGACCACCTTCGGATCTTATACGCCCATCATGGAACAGCCTACTGTCCCGAAACCGGAGAAGTGATCCGCCACATCAGCAAACAAACCGTCGCCGAACGCGTTCTTTCCTTGCCCCAGGGGGAGAAAATCCAGATCCTCGCCCCAACCGCACTCTTGAAAAAAGAGCGCTTCGAGGATTTCGTCGCGCGGCTCAGCCGCGACGGCTATATGCGCATCCGGCTCAATGGGATTTTCTACCGCCTCGACGAACCGATCTCTTACGAATCCCATCGAAAAAATGAAATTTATCTCGTCATCGATCGACTCGTCGTCGACGCCTCTTCCGAAAAACGCCTCTATGAAGCGATCGACAAAACAGCCTCTCTTTCCCACGGCATCATCATCGTCGCAAGAGAAAGCGAAGATCTCTTTTTCAACCTCTCATTCGCCGTTGAATCGACTGGGCAATCCTATCCGGCGATCACTCCTCAGACATTTTCCTTCAACGCCGAAACCGGCATGTGTCTCGAATGCCTCGGCCTTGGAGCCGCTTATGGAGCCAAGCTCGACAGCCGCAAAGACTTTATGCGCCGCTCGATCGCAGATGTCTTATCCGCTCTTTTCAAAGATTACGAGACCTCCACCGTCCAAAATGCCATTGAGAAACTCTTCGCCAAACAGAAAATCGACATCGCTCTTCCGATCAACGCCCTATCCAAAACGGCTCTCTCCTTTCTGCTCAACGGAGCGCCCGAATCGCAGCAGTTTTCCCTGCGAGGGGGGCTAGATCTCAGATGGCTCGGACTCCACCCCATTATGGCGCGGATCGCTCGTTTCGGACGCCCCGACTACCGACAGGCATTGATTCCTCTTCTGGCCGAAAGCCCCTGCTCCGCCTGCCATGGCGAGCGCCTCAATCCCCTCGCCCGCTCCGTCCGCATCGGCTCGCTCACACTCCCCAAGCTCTGTTCTCTCAGCGTTGAAGACGCCTTGCGCTTTGCACAAAATATCTCGCTGCCATCGCGCGTTCAAGAACTCCTCGGAGAAACCCTCTCCCAATTGCAAAAAGCGCTTCGATTTCTCTCCGAAATCGGACTCCATTACATCTCGCTAAACCGGGCAGCTCCTACCTTAAGCGGCGGAGAACTGCAGCGGATCCGCCTCGCCAGCCAGCTCGGAGAAGGCCTTTCTTCTTGCCTGTACATCCTCGATGAACCGACCATCGGGCTCCATCCGCATAATAGCGATCTCCTCTTGGCCGCTTTGAAAAAACTCCGCGATCTCGGGAATACCCTCGTACTCGTCGAACACGATCCTCTGATCGTCAAACAGGCCGATTATTTATTTGATTTCGGCCCGAAAGCGGGCCGTTTCGGCGGCAAAATCACCGCCCATGGAACGATTGCTGAAATCATGAAAGATCCCGCCTCTTTGACAGGCGCCTATCTCAGCGGCCGCAAGCAAATTTCGATTCCCGCCAAACGCCGCCGTTTTTCTCCCGATATCCGCATTGAAAACGCCTCTTTGCACAACCTCAAGCAGATCGACGTCGCCTTTGCAAAAAGCGCCATCACCTGTTTCACAGGCGTTTCCGGATCCGGCAAATCCACCCTCGTGCGCCATCTCCTCAAACCCGCTGCGGAACTCGCGGCCAATCTCTCGAAGCCCCCCGAAATGATCGAATATCTCGGCGCGCGGTTTTTCGGCCTCGGCGATTTCGAACATGTGATCTCGATCGACCAAACCCCCATCGGCCATACGATCCGAGCCGATGTGAGCACCTATACCGAACTCCAACCCCTCATCCGCTCCCATTTTGCCGAACTGCCCCCATCGCGCGCCAAAGGGCTTAAACCCGGGCATTTCTCTCCAAACAACCTCCGGGGGATGTGCCGCGCTTGCTTCGGACTCGGCTATAAAAATGTCGATCTGCAGTTTCTCCCTTCTGTGAAAATCCCCTGCGAGGCATGCAAAGGATTCCGCATCAATCCCGTCGCTCTCGAAATTTATTATAAAGGAAAACATTTCGGCCAGATCCTCGACATGACCGTCGAAGAAGCCCTTATTTTTTTCTCGCCCATCCCTCGGATTGCGCGGCGCCTGCAAACGCTCATCGACGTCGGGCTCTCATACGTCCGCCTCGGACAGGAAATCGTCTCTTTATCCGGAGGAGAGGCCCAACGGATCCGACTGTCGCGGGAACTTTCGAAACGAGAAATAGGAAAAACGCTTTATCTCATCGACGAGCCCACAGTCGGCCTTCATAGCGAAGACATCCAAAAGCTCCTGGCGATTTTCCATCGCCTTGCCGACAAAAAAAATACGCTCGTCCTCATCGAACACAACCTCGATGTCATCGCAAATGCCGATTATGTCATCGATCTCGGGCCGAATGCCGGCGAACAGGGAGGAACCGTCGTTTTCTCAGGAACACCCGAAGCGCTCGCGGCCTGTTCGCAATCCCACACAGGACGATATCTCAAAGCGCTGCTTAAATGTTCACTCCCTTCCCGTTGCCGATCACAGCATAGTGATAGATAAACGTCTGGCCGAATAAAAATTCGACTTCTTTCAGTGTCTGAAGAATATCGACCATCATCTCAGGCGCTGCGGCTTCATCTGGAATAATCGTAAATATAACATTCATAAATTCCTCTTTTATTTTTTATCATTTTAAATCCTAAGCTAAACATCAGTCTTATTTAAGACCGATTAACCAAACACTATTTTTGTTAGTGTTTGATATCGCCAGCTTAGGCGATATGTATAAAAGAGAGTATATGAATTTAGAAAAGAATCACGGCGAATCGCATAGACCTGAGAGAGGTCTTTTTTGATAGAAGAGATAGCTTTATTTGCGTTCTTCATAAATCCGCCATTTTTATTAAGGCATTACTTCAGCCTCAATATGATTATATAAACAAAACAGATTTTTTATCAATATTTTAATTCCAAAAACCACACCCACAAAAGGCTAAGAACCAATCGATTAAAAATCGACCCTCAACAGAACCGTTATTCATCTCGCTGAAACCAAAGAAGTTACAAATAAGCGCAGAAAATTTAAGGTTGTCTGGAATGGCTTTTTGAAGTACTTTTAGGACAACTTTTTGGAGGCTTCATGGCTCACCCCCTCTGTTCTGCGAAACGAGCGCAGGCTCTTTCCACATCTCTCTTTTTGCTGGGACTAGCCGTCCTGCTGTTTACAAACGTTTGGTGGCCCGGCATCATGCTCGTCGTCGGCGTGCCCCTAGCCTTGAGGCAGTATCTTTCCGGGAGATCCTACGACATGGCCGTCTCGCTTCTCGTCTTCGTCGGCACCTTCATTTCGATCCAATTCGACATTTCCTGGAGCTTTTTCCTCCCGATCATTTTTGTCCTTGGCGCCATCTATATTTTATGCCGGGAATTCCTCACTCCGACCCCAAAAACCGAACCTGAAAAGGAAGAAGACCTCAATCGCGAGCTGGAAGAACTCAAGAAAAACAAAAAGTAACTCCTTGTTGAAAGGCTAAAAAACCATTCTCATAGTTTGGAAGCGCCTAAGGAATCCTCGCAAGAATTCCCCGACAAGAATCCAAATAATCGGCCGATGAAAAAATGCGCATCGCTATGCGGCTATCATGTTTGTAAATATAGGAAAGAAAAACGAAGCAAGCAAGCGCAGGATCTTGCGCATAGATTTCCTTCGCGTTTTCATAAATTGGTTTTTTCTCTGGAAAAGCCTCCACTCCTGCATCGTAGTATTGGATCAGGCGAGGCGTTAATTCCCCGGACGGTCCGCGACTTAAAAAGGGCATTAGCAGCGATCGAATTTCTTGGAAATCGCGATCTGTTGTCCAGGCATGAAGCCGATTTATCATCGATTCAGCGATCGCTTTGACATTTTCCGAAAGAGATTCGAGCAACGGGCCGGGGCGATCGAAAGACTGGCTCATATCGGCGAGAATTTCGTCCCCAAAATCTCCCCGCGTTGAAGAAACAGAGGAATGCGGAGAGCTGAATGATTTTTCATCAGCGGGGACATTTGGGCGGAAAGGTAGAACATTTTCTTCAGAGATCGGAGTGCTGTTTGTTTCAGAAAAAAGAGGCAGTACTGGAATTCTGACGGCCGAATTACGCCATGAAGGCGAAAAATCGCTAGCTTCTTCTTGAATCCAATTGATCGGCGAAAAAGAAGCAGAGGGAACGCTGTTTGCCATAGACACTTATCCGATTGAGGCATTCATCTGAGATCCTCGAATAAGCCCAATTCAGATCGAAACTCTCTATACCGAAACTACTTCAAGGATCGGCTTTGGGCTGCGCCAAAAAGGATATAGAAACCACATCGAATCTCGCGGCTTATGCGAAGATCTCAATTTTCGCAAACGACTTTAATCATAATTTTGTTTTTTGCCTACCTAAGAAGGCATCTACAAAGAGAATCTTCACAGGGGTATACCGAAACTACTTCAAGAATCGGTTTTCGGCAACGCGAAAGCTGGTTGGCTTCCAGCGACCGTCGAAATCGACCATTTTTTGCGTTGCCGAAAACCGATTCTTGAAGTAGTTTGCGATTGACAACCCCTTATATAATCTCTCGATCTATGGAGGAAAAATGGTTCGGAAGTGCTACAGATTCCTAGCGATTTGCATCGGTTTTTCCTCGTGCTTTTTTCCGGATTTTATCGAAGGATGCACGAGAGCCTTGTTCATTGGATCGGATGAGATCGTCATCACCGGAAGATCGATGGATTGGTCCGAGGATTTATATTCCGATCTTTGGGTCTTTCCCAAAGGGATGAAAAGAGATGGCGCTGCAGGATCTAATTCAATCTCTTGGACTTCCAAATACGGCAGCTTGATCGTCTCTGGATATCATCTCGGCACAGCCGATGGCATGAATGAAAAGGGTCTCGTCGCCAATCTCCTCTATCTCGTCGAATCCGAATATGGCAACCCGGATAAAAAGCTCCCCGCTCTCTCCGTCAGCTTATGGGCTCAGTACGCATTGGACCATTTCGCAACAGTATCGGAAGCCGTGAAACATTTCAGCAAAGAGCCTTTTGTCGTTCGCCCTGCGGTTCTTCCCAATGGATCTCCTACTCAGCTCCATCTATCGATTTCGGATCCGAGCGGAGATTCCGCGATCTTTGAATATGTGGGAGGCAAGCTCGTCGTCCACCATGGCAAACAATACCAAGTCATGACGAACTCTCCGATCTTCGATAAGCAGCTCGCTTTGAATTCCTATTGGGAAGAGATAGGAGGCTTAACCTTCCTTCCGGGAACCAACCGAGCTGCAGACCGATTCGCCAGAGCATCATTTCTAATCAAAGCGATTCCCCAAGAGATTTCTCCGCACTATATCAAAGGAATCCCGAACAAAAGCTTCGTCAATCAAGCCTTGGCTAGCGTATTGGGAGTGATTAGAAGCGTCAGCGTTCCTTTGGGAATTACGACCCCGGGCCATCCAAATATTTCCTCGACTATTTGGCGCACCGTCGCGGATCAAAAAAACAAAGTCTATTTTTTCGATTCTGCAATGAGTCCGAACGCATTTTGGGTCGATCTAAAAGATCTCGACTTCAAAGAAGGAGCTCCGGTGAAAAAACTCACGGTCTCGGGAGGAAAAGTCTATTCAGGAAATACAGCGAAGCTCTTCGAACAAGCAGAACCGTTTTCGTTTCTGCCGGCAAAATCTTAATCGAACACCGAGGAATAGACTTCTACGAGCTTCTTAGACGCGCTTTCGATAATCCGTACCGATCGCCGCCTTGACTTCTTGCAGCGTGGATCGGCGATTTCCGCCGCAATTTGGCTTCCCTTAAAGACAGTCTCCCATACCAGTCCCATATCTTTAGCAGCTTCCTGTCTTCGCTTGCCGGATCGGCTCTAAAAAGCCTGCAAGACTTCAAGCAGATATTTTTTTACGATCGAATCTCCGAGACCGCCCTTTTGATAGGAAGCTTTCAGCTCCGCGATCTTTTCCTTGTCCGGCTCCGAATGCGTCGAGATAAGTGAAGACGGGATTTCCTTCGACTTTGCCCGGATCTTCCACTCGCAGATGGCTCGGATCGGTGTACATCGATTTCACTTTTTTCGCCACTTCATCGGCAGAGTCGGACAGATAGATGGCGTTTCCAAGGCTCTTGCTCATCTTGGCTTTTCCATCGATTCCAGGTAGGCGCGCAATCGAGGAAATCGATCGCCTGGGGCTCGACGAGAACAGCGCAATTGTACGTGCGATTGAATTTGCGAACGATTTCGACGGTTTGTTCGATCATCGGGATCTGGTCATCGCCAACCGGAACGAAATCCGCTTTAAATGCAGTGATGTCGGCGGCTTGCGAAATCGGGATAGACCATGAATCCCGCGGGGACGTTTTCGCCGTATCCCTTCTGCTGGATCTCCGACTTTTACCGTGGGATTGTGCTTGAGGCGATTCCATGTCACGAGATTGAAATAATACATGATAAGTTCGGAAAGCGCCGGAACCAGGGATTGGATGAAAGATCACCGTTTTCGCAGGGTCGATTCCGACCGCGAGATAATCGAGAGCCACTTCCAAAATGGCGGCGCGCACTTTGCCCGGATCGTCGGCATTATCGGTCAGAGCCTGGGTATCGGCCAGCATGACGAATTGTCGATGCGTATGCTGCAGTTTAACGCGCGCAGCTAAAGAGCCTACGTAGTGTCCGAGATGGAGTTTTCCGGTGGGGCGGTCTCCGGTTAAAACGATTTTTTGCTGAGTCATATGGACAAATATTACTCATTTTTCTTTGAAAAGGCAAAGAACTCTTGCACCAAACGGGCAAATATGGGATGAGAAGTGGCAATGAATCAGAAAAACCTGCAAAAAACCAGCTCCTCCTTTAGCCCCGCCTCCCGAGGCCATAGGTCCTTACGCGATTTTCCGCAGCATCGGCCGCGGTGGAATGGGCGAGGTCTATCTAGCCCGCGATCCCGTCTGCGGACGCGAGCTCGCGGTCAAGCGGATCCGCCCCGATCTTGCAAAAAACCCGACCGTCCTAAACCGTTTTTTGAGAGAAGCCCGCGTGGCGAGCCAGCTCTGCCATCCGTCGATTATCCCCATTTTGAACATCGAAAGCTCGCCTCCCGAAGTGTATTACACGATGCCCTACGTCCAGGGGGACACTTTGCGACAACTGCTTAGACTTGCCCAAGAGAGCCATGCCAATGGGCAAATCGGCCATTTGCCGGGCTTCCGATCCCTTCTTTGGCTCGGATTTTTCTTCAGGTATGCGAAGCGATCGCCTATACACATTCGAAAGGGATTCTCCACCGCGATATCAAGCCGGAAAACATCATCGTCGGACGTTACGGCGAAGTGATGATCTTAGATTGGGGGCATCGCCGATTTCATCGCAGAACTGAGCGCAATCAGGGCGATTGCGAAAAGGTTTCGCTTCCCGAAGACGGAAAAGACTTGACCCGACCCGGAAAAATCGCAGGAACTCTCGCCTACATGGCCCCGGAGCGGCTCCGCGGCGAATCGTCCTCTCCTCAAGCGGATCTTTATGCCCTCGGCGTATTGCTTTATTACATGCTCACTTTGCAGCTGCCTTTCCAAAGGAAAACTCTCGCCGCCTTCCGTAAAATCGCCGCGAATGAACGTCTCATCGATCCGATCGAAGCCGCCCCTTATCGCGATATCCCCCATCAGCTCGCGACAGTGTGCCGCAAGTGCCTGGCTTTTTCTCCCGCCGAGAGATACAAAAGCGTCGAAGAGCTGATCGCGGAAATCAAGAATTACATCGAAGGCAAAGCCGAGTGGATTCCGATTGCATCTCTCAATCCAGCTCATCCGCAAGACTGGCAATTTCAGGAAAATATTCTAGTTGCCAAACACATCGCCATCACGAGCGATTTCGAAGAAACCGAGTGGGCCGCGCTGATGATCTCGAAAAAAAGCTTCGCCAGCAACGTCAAGCTCGAAGCTAAAATCCGCCTCCATCCCGATTGCCGCGGCATCGGGTTCTGCTGAGCATCGCCTCCTTGAAGAACGGCGGATGCTCGAAGAGGGCTACTGCCTATGGCTCACTCAATACCGAAGCCCGTTTCTATCGAAATAACGTCCAAGTCTTCCGCGCCCCCTATCATTCGGCTTAAACGAATGGCGAAATCTGCGCCTTGAAAAAGTCGAAGACGTCATCCGCTTCTATGTCGAAAACACATTGATCCTCTCTTACACGAGCCATCTTCCATTGCCGGGAGCCCATGTCGGGGTTATTGCATAAAGATAGCTCTTTCGACATCGACTCCATCGACGTATTCGACGCCAGCCACAATGCCAGCGTGCGCTGCCTCGCCGTGCCCAACGCTTTTTTAAGCCATGGCCTCTACGACCTCGCCCTCCAGGAATACCGCCGCATCGGGCATTCGTTTCCCGGTCGCCAGGAAGGAAGAGAGGCTTTATTTCGCGCCGGCATCGCGTTGCTGGAAAAAGGCAAATCGCAAAAGACAAAACAACTCAAGGAGCAATGCCTCGACAAAGCGTTGAAGGAATTCAGCAACCTTTACCGCACTAGCGGCGCTCCCTTGGAATATCTGGGCAAGTCGCTCGTCTACGACGCAATGGGAGATCCCGAGGAAGAAGCCAAGTGTCTCGAACTGGCTTTCGCAAATTTCCCAAACACCCCCTGCTGCCCATTTTGAAAGATCATATCGTTTATCGCATGCACGAAAGCTCCCAAACCGCCAGGGAAGCGGCTTACCGCATCATTCTCCTCGCGATCCGCCATATCCCCGATTTACTGGAAACACAGGACACCAAATCCCTCATCGACAGCCTTCAGGCGCAATCTCGAAGTCCTTCCTTTTTTAGAAAAACTCGAAGATCCCTGCTCTTCGATCGCCATCCAGCTCGCCTTCTGGCTCGCCACTCCAGCCGTCCTCGGCGATATCGCGGCGAATCTGGCCCGCCAATCCAATCCTTCCACTCTCGGCAGCCATCGAAAACGCGCTCTTTTGCCTGATCGAACTCGATGCGACCGCCGAACTGGAAAAACAGCTCGCCGCAATCGACGCCGATTCCCTATCGCCTCAAGGCAAAACCTATCTCCGCGCAGCCCTCAAAGGGATCCTTCCCGCAAAATTCGAAGGATCGTCCATCAAGGAAGCCCGTCTTCTATGCCATCTCCTTCGCAAATCCCTGATCGCACGCGATGAAAAAAAAGCGGAAAAACTCGCGCTTCTCGCCGCAAAACTCCCGTGGTCTGCCGCCGATGGAATTCCCGTCTACGCACTCATCGCTTGGCACTACCTCCTTCGCCGCGATTGGAAAGAAGCTAAGCGCATCTTTGAACTCTGTCCCAAAGAAGCGCTGATTCAAGAGACGTCCCCGCTCCATTTCGCCTACGGATGCTGGCTCTATGCAGCCGTCTCCCCCGAAAAAGCCCAGGCCCATTTCGCCGGCATCCTCGACAGCCGATATCCTTCCACCTCCGCGCTGCCGAGCCATTTCCTCGCCGGCCGCATCAACGGGCAAAAAGGATGGGTCCAGCAGGCTTTTTGGTGGGAGAAAAAAGAACTCCATCGCCAGCTCGATTTCTTTTATCGCGCCATTGGAAAGAAAAAGACAACCGGGATCGCCTCATCCCCCTAACTCCGGCCTCCCCATGAAACCGCCCCTCGTCCGATCCTCCCAGACCATCTACAGCGGGTTTTTCGATCTGCGCACAGAGCTGCTCGAACGAGGCGACGGGAAAACGCAATCATATACGTCCCTGTTCCTCCCTTGGGACGCCGCCGTCGTTCTGGCCGAAGACGCAGATGGCCGCCTCGTCCTCAACAGGGAATACCGCCCTCCCGCCAAAAATTTCCTCCTCGGATGTCCCGGCGGACGGCTCGAAGAAGGCGAAGACCCCATCTCCGGAGGCAGGCGCGAACTCTTCGAAGAAACCGGCTACTGGGCTGAAAATCTGAGCGTCATCGGCGCGTGCTATCCGATCCCGAGCCTGTGCAATCAGAAGCTCTTTTTACTCCACGCCAAAAACGCCTATCTCAAAGGCAAACCGACTCCCGACGCCTTTGAGTTCATCGAGACCGTCCTCAAAACGGAAGAAGAACTCCGCCGCGACATCCAAGCCGGAGCCCTCGTCGACGGCATCCTCTGCATGGCTCTTTGGCATAAAGCGTCGATTGCAAATAACCATTAACACCTCGAGAATAGCCCGCTCATTGCCAATGCATGATTGCCTATATGCGCTCCGAGGAATCCTGCTTTTGATTCTTTAAAGATTCCTTAGCCGATTCCGAGAACAAATGTATGGATTATGTCGTCCGAAATTGAACATATGTATGGCAGAAAACATGCTGGATGTTATAGCGATTCGGATTGCCTTAGCTATCATCGAATCAAAGATCGTCTCTTTGCCCTGCGCAATTTTTTTATCAGATATTCTTGCGGGTCTTATTGGTTTAGCACTTCCCATTTTTCAACAATTTCTACAGCTACTTGCTCATGAAAACGATTATACGCTAAATATCGCGCTCCAAAATGAGATTTATTCAAAAATTCTTGAAAAGCCTTAAATTCATGATTTTCATAGCCAGGATAGTTGTATAACTCATCGAAAACTATGATCGTGCCCGGCTGTATCCTAGACCCGAGGATTTGAAAAGCCGTGGATGCAGAGGAATAGATATCGCTGTCGATATGCAGAAATGCGATAGGCTCTTTTGCATCTCGCGTTTTTACGAAACCCTCTAAAGAGTCATTGAACCAACCTTTGATGAGTTCTACATTGTGTAAAACAGGAGGTAGGAAATTAGTATTTTTAAACCCAAATGTACCAGCTGAAATTATTTTGTCATCCCTTACCCAATCTTCTGGCAACCCTTCAAAAGAATCAAAACCATAGATTTTTTGATGAGGATTCAAAGCGGCAATGAAGTTGATTGTTTTTCCAGTGCAGACTCCCAGTTCAATGAAAAGCCCCTTAAGCTTTACATGATCCGATCCATATCTCAACACTTCAGCATCCGATGTCACAGACTCAGCATCGAGCAAATATTTCTCTACAAAAAATTGAGCTTGCTTATTTTCCGAATAAAGCTTGTTTTGGGATTTAAAATGCAGAATTTGATTGCCAGTTGTTTGGTTTGTTCCTGGCGGAATAGTCAAAACTGCGCTCCAATCAAATTTTTCAACCGCCCATCCAGTAACTTGACAGATGACCAAGAATAAAATCTGCAACAACCATTTCTTTTTCAATCACATACCTCAAAGAACGCTCGATTTTTGTTAAAAAATGCGATATCTGAAACCGTCGCTTAAGATGTCGACAACTCTCCGCATGCTTGGCCATAGTATCTAAGCCCCAGCTTGCGTGCAATCAGAAGCTCTTTTTACTCCGCGCCAAAAACGCCTATCTCAAAGGCAAGCCCACCCCCGACGCCTTTGAGTTCATCGAGACCGTCCTCAAAACGGAAGAAGAGCTCCGCCGCGACATCGAAGCCGGCGCCCTCGTCGACGGCATCCTCTGCATGGCTCTTTGGCATAAAGCGTCGATTGTCAAATAGCTCTCAATTAAAATTTTTACTATTTCAAAAACCCGATTCTTGAAGTATTTTCTACATACAGATCGATAGGTTTAAACAAAACTAGACATCTGGTAAAATATAGAAAGAAAAGGAACAAAACATGACGGTTGAAAAACCAGGGTTTTCTCATTTAAGCGCCTCAAATATCCCTCCTTTGCCGCCTTCTCTCTGGCAAAGAATCTGGAACGCCGTATCCTGGTTTTTCACAGGCGGTCTTTTTAGAAGAACCTCGAGCAACACACCGCTAGATCCGACTCGCGTTACGCTCTCCCCTCAGCCACATGGAATCCCTAACCGAGGAAACACCTGTTTTCTGGCCTCGATGGTTCATATGCTGGAGTCGCATCCCGCTTTATTCGCAAACTTGATCGCACTAGGACAACAGCAGCCGGACAATTCCGGTCTCAGAATTGTCTCTGATTATTTACTTGCATATAAGAATAACCGACCTACTGCAGATATTAGACAACTGCGCCTCGCTTGCCAGTTGCTTGCATCGCCATACGGAAAAACTCCCGCCGAGATTCAAGAAGCTTATGCTTCCGTCACCAAACTGGCTGACGAAATCGATCGAAACTACCCTACATTCCTTACTGACGAACATCCTCTTCCCAAGACCCCCAAAGAAGAACAACAAGTCGACATTTATTGGGCTATTAAAGCTAAGAATTCACCTCAGATCGCAGCCATCGCAAAAAATTTTCCACTCCTCGACGGACAGCACGATCCCGCAGAGGCGTTGGATTTAATTTTAAGAGCGGCAACCGAAGTCTCGCCCGCATCTGAGAAGCATCTTTTTCCGATCATTGTCAAAAAAACGACCCATCAATGCCCAGAGGGCTATATTCCTCCTGATGATCTGCCTCTTGAACCGCGTTCGTTCTTGCAATTGTCTATTACAGCAATCTCCGCCGAATCAACCGGGATTCAAGAAGCTCTTGCCTGTTACACTTCTTCGGAAGGAAAAAAAGAGCCGACATCTGAGCGCAATTGCGTCTCCTTAACCAACGGAGAAATATCGAGTCAACCCGTTACTCCAAGCACCAAATACGCAACAGAAACCCCTCCCCCTTATATTTTTGTTCAGATTCAAAGAAGCTCAGACGGAATAGAGAAAGACTTAACATCTATTTCTCTTTCGGATTCGATATCAATATTCGGAGCTGAATATGAACTCAACGGCTGCATATTTCACTCTGCGGATTCTTCAAAATCCGGGCATTATACAGCCGCTGTAAAAACTAAGAAAGATGAGTATCTTTTTCTCAACGATGCAAAGAGCGAAAAGATCTCTAGAGAAACCCTTCAAGCTCAAGAAAACGGGGTGCCGCGTCCTGAAAACGAATCTCCCACCAGCCGAGTTTCTATGCTTTCATATAGAATAAAGAAACGCTCCTAACGATCGTTTTCCTAAGAAGAGCTTTCCAGCGCCATGATCTCCGATTTATTGGAAATAGGCAGCTTGGAAATGTAAGGCGCCAGTTCATTCCGATTTAAAGCGAGTGCTTGCGTAAGGATTCCCCGGTTTTGCAAAATCGCGGAAATTCTCGCGCCCGCAGGATAAAGGCTCTGATCGCCCTATCGACTGATTCGCAGCTGATTCAAAAAAAATATTTCAATACAGTCTCATCTTGCGATAGAAACATCCTCGGGAATCTCTCCTGGAAAACTGTTTGCGATCGCCGGAGGGTTTCTGTATACTTTCTTGTTTTTTAGAAAGTTGGAATCCTATGTCTTCCCTACCCAAAGCCTACGATCCGAAATCCGTCGAAGAAAAGTGGTACTCCTTCTGGGAGCAGGGCGAATTTTTCAAAGCCGACGCATCTTCCGGCAAACCTCCTTTCTGCATCGTCATCCCTCCTCCGAATGTCACCGGCGTTTTGCACATGGGCCATGCCCTCGTAGACACTTTGCAGGACATCCTCATCCGCTTGAAGCGGATGCAGGGATTCGAGGCGCTCTGGGTGCCGGGGACCGACCACGCCGGGATCGCGACCCAAACCGTCGTCGAGCGCCAGCTCTTCGCCAAGACGCAAAAGCGCCGCAAGGATTTTGAGCGGGAAGAATTCCTCGATCACGTCTGGAAATGGAAGGAAGAAAGCGAAACCCACATCCTCCGCCAGATTAAAAAACTCGGCTGTTCATGCGACTGGTCGCGCCTTTGCTTCACCATGGACGATCGCGCAACCGCGCCGTGCGCATCATGTTCCGCAAAATGTATGACGCGGGGCTCATCTACCGCGGCGATTACCTCGTCAACTGGGATCCCGTCGCTCAAACAGCTCTCTCCGATGACGAAGTCGAACACGAAGAAAAAGCCTCGTTCCTCTGGCATATCCGCTATCCTCTTGCCGATGGCAAGGGATCGATCACCGTCGCCACCACCCGTCCCGAAACCATGCTCGGAGACACCGCCGTCGCCGTCCATCCCGAAGATGAACGCTATCGCCATCTGATCGGAAAACAGATCGCCCTTCCCCTCTCTCAGCGAACCATTCCCGATCATCGCCGACCCTTCGTCGATCCGAAGTTTGGAACGGGCGCACGTCAAAATCACCCCTGCCCACGATCTCAACGACCACGAGGTCGGCAAACGCCATGGACTTCCCCTCATCAACATGATGACTCCCGACGGACACATCAATGAACAGGGCGGCCAATTCGCAGGACTCTCCATGGAAGAGGGCCGATCTCAAATCGTCTCTTCCCTCAAAGCCCTCGGCCTTTTGGAAAAGATCGAGCCGCATTCTCTGCGCGTCGGCATTTCCTATCGCTCAAAAGCCCAGATCCAACCCTATCTCTCCAAGCAATGGTTCGTCCGAATGAGCGGGTTCAAAGAACCCCTTCTTTCCGCAGTGCGCAGCCAGCGGGTCAAGCTGATCCCTCCCCATTGGCAAGACACCTATGAGCACTGGATCGAGAACTTGCGCGACTGGTGCATCTCCCGCCAACTCTGGTGGGGCCACCGCATCCCGATTTGGTACGATAAAACAGACCGCAGCCGGATCATTTGTTATGACGGCGAAGGCATTCCTCCCGAAGTCGCCAAAAATCCCGATCGTTGGGAACAAGACCCCGACGTCCTCGACACTTGGTTCTCGTCGGCTCTGTGGCCTTTCAGCGTACTCGGCTGGCCCGAGAAAACGCCGGATCTCAAGAAATTCTATCCCACTTCCGTCCTCGTCACCGGACACGACATCCTCTTTTTCTGGGTCGCCCGGATGATTCTCATGGGCGAATACGCCTTGGGCGAGGTGCCTTTCCACGAGACATTCCTGCATGGCCTCATCTATGGCAAATCGTACTGGAGCGTTCTGCCGAACGGCTCGATCGCCTATGCCAAGTCCGCGGATAAAAAGCGCTACGACCTCGGCGAACCGCTGCCATCCAACGTCGAGTCCAAATGGGAAAAGATGTCCAAGTCCAAAGGCAACGTCATCGACCCCATCGAAATCATCGACGACTATGGCACCGATGCTCTCCGCATGGCCCTTTGTTCCAGCGTGACTCATGCAAGGCAAATCGACCTCGATCGCCGTCGCTTTGAAGAGTTCAAGAATTTCGCAAACAAAATCTGGAATGGAGCTCGCTTCGTTCTATTGAACCTCGAAGCCTCCCAAGATCTTCCCGCTCTTTCCGAAAAATCCTTGAGCCGAGGACTCGACCTCTCTCTTCTCACTCTCGAAGACCGCTGGATGCTCTCCGTTCTCAACCGCACCATCGGCGAACTCGAGCAGTGCTTTGCCAATTATACTTTCGACCGCGCCGCCGCTCGCGCCTACGAGTTTTACTGGAATGATTTCTGCGCTCTCTACGTCGAATTGACCAAACCCGTCCTTTTCGGGAAAGTCGGAACGCCGGCTCTGCGCGAAAACAAACAAAAACTCCTCGTCATCGTCCTTGCCGCCGCGATCCGCCTGATCCATCCCATCGCGCCCTTCATCACCGAAGAGATCTTTTCGCTTCTGAAGAGTCTTTTCCCCACTCTCTCGGCTTCGCCCTCTGCCGATCCGTACACAAAGGATCTCGCAACCGCCCTTCAAAGCGCCGCCTGCATCGTCTCTTCCTATCCCAAAGTCCTCGATCCCTCTCATATCTCTCTTGAAATCGAGGCCACCTTTGAGCAGATCTTCAAAGCCGTCTATGCCATCCGCAACATCCGCGCTGAAATGCAACTTCCGCCTTCGGAGAAAACCGAACTCCATCTCTTCGCTCCCGTTTCCGAACGGAAGGTCTTCGAAGCGCATCAGAACATCCTGACCGCTCTTACTCCGACCTCTTCGATCCATTGGGCTTCCTCCGAAGCCGATCTCCCGAGAACCGGCGCATCCGCCCTCGTCGGCCAGCTCAAGCTCTGCATCCCCATCCCCGAATCCCTCAAGGCTCGTGAGAAAACCCGCCTTGAAAAGGAAGTCGAACAACTCTCCAAGCAGCTCGCCTCCACCGAATCGCGTCTATCCAACTCCGATTTCCGCGCCAAGGCTCCCCCTGCTCTCGTCCAAAACCTGGAGCAAACGCTCCTGCAAACGCAGCAGCAGCTCTCCGCCATCCACCAAAAGCTGAAGATGTACTAATCCCCGGCGGTTTCTATTTTCAGCGCAGATTTTTAACCTCGAGCTTTACCGTGAATTTAAAACCATTAGTTCTTATGTTTGTCCTTTCGACTTTGTTTTCTTGGGTTTTGATCCACATGTATCCAAGAATACAGAAGTATCGCAGCGAAAAAAGGTTCCCCCTGCGCTCGTCCAAAACCTGGAGCCAACACTCCTCCAAACGCAGCAGCAGCTCTCTACCATCCATCAAAAGCTGAAGATGTACTAATTCCCTTGGTGCCCGGACTTTGCTGTTCTCTCGACAAAGAACCTGTTAGCAATCGAATCCTCGCTGAACCAAAAAGTAATGCTTCGCCGATTTACCAACGCTCAGTTATATTCTTTCCAGTTATGGGTGCGGCACTTGTCTTTCTTCATAGAGGGAGTGATGTCCTTCTTTTCGAGTCATGTTGAGCCTAAAATTTTGTCTTAAGGAAGAAAAAATTTATAGATTCGAGACTCTGAAGATCAGAGATTCTTCACCCGTAGTTATATGCGATACCAGAGGTAACCGTGTCAGATCCCGTCATTCAATCATCGCTGGATAATTTATCCGAAATCGTCAGCTTCATGCGGCCAAAAGATATTTTGAATTGTCGTTTGATATCAAAGACGTGGCAGGAGAAATGGCAAGTGGCAGTATTGAGTGCCGCAGAGCGAAAAGATCCGGTAGCGAGTCATGTCGCCGGATGGTTTGCGATGCATGGCATTGGTGGTTGTCCAAAGGATCATGGCAAGGCCGTAAGGTTATATCATTTGGCGGCGGAGCAAGGGCATGCTGATGCGCAGTATGATTTAGGCTGTTGTTGCGCAAATGGTCTTGGAGACCTAGATTTTCCGGAAACTATGCGACAGTTTTGGAAACCTTCAAGTCGAGATTATGAAGAATATTCCGACAATTTTTCATCGTGGACGGGCATTGATAGACCTGAATATAGCAAAGGAGAGCCGTTATCGAAAATACTACGAAAATCGCAACGCGCCGAGTTCCCTCCCCTCGCAGCGGTGCTGTCATGGACAAAGGCAGCAAATCAAGGGCATGCGATTGCGCAATTTAAATTGGGAGAGAGTTATGAGAATAAAAATCATGCAAAATCTGTCGAGTGGTATACGAAGTCAGCGGCCCAAGGGTATGCAAAAGCGCAGTTTGCATTAGGGCGCGATCGAGATGATGACGAGGCCGTGGGGCGGTATCTGAAATCAGCGGAGCCGAGAAATGATGGAGGTCCATTTGATCAAGGGTATGCGAAAGCGCAGTTTCGATTGGGTAAGTATTACGATGGCTCAGAACATCATGAGGATCATATCAAGGCTGTGGAATGGTATAGGAAAGCGGCAGTACAAGGGTATGATGAGTCGCAAAACCCCGTGGATATCTCCAATGAGGTTGTGGACAAAGATCTTATAGGATTTGTGAAGTCACATCAAAAGATGGCAGCGCAGGGATACGATTGGGCGCAGTATGCGTTAGGTCAACGTTATGAAAATGGCAATGGTGTACCTCAAGATCCTATCAAAGCGATGGAATGGTATCAAAAGGCCGCCGTCCAAGGATGTGGTGATGCACAAGATCGGCTGGATGATGGGGAATTTTGGTGCGCAGTGGGCGATTGCTATTATTCTGGCAAAGGAGTGGTTCAGGACTGCGCAACCGCTGTGAAATGGTGGAAGGGAGCCGTCAGTCGAAATAATACCGAAGCTTCCCTGTATTTAGGTTGTTGTTATGAGCATGGCGAAGGTGTGGAGAAAAACGATACTAAGGCAGTGCGTTGGTATCAGCATGCCGCGATGTTTGGGAACCCATTTGCACAATATAATTTGGCATCCTGTTACAGAGATGGCAGGGGTGTGGCGCAAGATGATCTCAAGGCTGTGGAATGGTTTGAGAAAGCTGCTGATCAGGGGATGGCGGATGCGCAATTTATGGCGGGTCTACACTATCACCTTGGCCGAGGCGTAAAGCAAAATTATATAAAAGCTGTGGAATGGTATCAAAAAGCAGCGGAGCAGGGAAATCATAAAGCTCAAGTGAATATTGGTGAGTGCTATCGGAATGGTTGGGGCGTAGATAAAGATCCCATCAAGGCTCTTGAGTGGTGGACGAAAGCGGCGAAGCAGGGCGATGAGTATGCGCAAAATAACTTAGACATCCATTATAAAAAAGACATTGAGCAGGAAGCTCCTCCATGTAAAAGGACGCGTACGGACAGTTAAATATATATGCATAGGGATACGATATACCGAAAAAAGTTGAAGAATCGGCAGTCTGGAGCACTCCATGTTTTCAATTTATTTCGCATCTCATATTTAGCATTTCGGCCTCGTCGCAAGGCGAGGCCTGAGTTCTGATGATTTTGAATTGGAATCGATTTGAAGTCAGAGGTAGTTCCCGCGAGATTGCGGCTTCGACTTTTGTCCGATATCGAGCGCCAGATAATTTTCCATAAACTCTTTGAGTGAAAAAGCGGTGAAAGCATCGAGATCCAACAGCCTATCGCAAGGCTGTTGAAAGCGGTCGAATCCGTGATATCGATAAATCGCTGTTTCGAGCCATTCCGCAATCGCCGCGCTTCCTCGCTTAAACGGCATTGCATGCGCGAACTGGTAGCGGATCAATCCCATCGCAATCTTCAGATCTTCTTCGGGTCGTTCGGAAGTCCATTTCATAGCCTTGTCAAATGCCGCTCGAACCGATCGCAGAGTTTTTTCGATATCAAAAGGGTCTTGCTGAACGACATAAGGCAACACAACTCGAAAAGCCGAAGCTCGCCACAAAGAACCCTCTGCATCCCTTATAAAAAACACGGGATGAAAAGGCTTTTCTTCTGAAACGGCTTGCGAGTCCAAGGAAGCCTTCCAAACCTGCAAAGAATCGCCATCTGAACGTTCGATTTTTGCATCTACCCTCATCAGATATTGGGACATCGTCAAAAAAACCGGATCGGCTTCATTCGGGCGATGTTCCATCAGAGAGTCGCCATGAATATACAGAGAAATAGAATCAGCCTCGCACGGCATCGGCTCTCTCTCCTCCAAATGGCGGAGAATGGGATTCAGAATATCTTTTTGATACATTTCGAATTGCTGAATCTTGAATGTTTCGGATATGCGGGAAACTCCGGCCACTATTTCAAAGTCTTCTCTCTGAAACATCCTGAGCTGCGCATTTCGAATCGCAGTCAATTTATCCGGCTCGAGGAGACGGAAGACCGTCTTCGACCGAATCCCCATGAATCGATCCTCAACCGCAAATTCGAGCCGATCCCGATTCGGATCAAACGCATGCGAAGGAACTATCCCTTTTAAAATGGAATTAAAAAATCGAGTTCCATATTTGGAATAATGTCCGCTGAGGGCAGTCCAATAATGAGCGATCGCGGAAAAATTTATCCGAGAAGCTCCAAAGCATTCCGCCAGCGACGCTTCATGAGCGATCGCATAATCGCGGCGTTTTTGGGCGCAAAAGGCAACGCACCGATCGAATAGCCCATCCAAATCGCCTGCGCCATGCATCATCGATTCGAGCTCAGCCACCGCTCGATTCGCTAGGTTTCCAAATCCTTCCCGGCTTCCCGTCGCTCCATCGTATATATTCGCATGTCCATAACTCTGCTGCAACATCGCATGGACATACGTGCGATCCCGATAAACCGGCAATGGTTCTTTAACGGACATACGACTCCTTTTTGAGATCGCCGCATTAAGAGGGTCGAAATCCGCTCTTTTTCCATCTCCGAAATGAATTATGCAACGATTTTTTTATTTATAATATTTTTTAATACGAAATAAACCATTTTTAATAAAGACAAAAAAATTACAAAGCAACTAAAATACGCCCTGATGTTTTTAACGCGCCCGCAATCCCGAGATCTTTCGGGGGTTGTAGCGCCAACATAGTGAATATGCAAGCGATTTCAAACACACTGCGATCCGCTCAAGCGCATCTAAAAGGACATGTCCCTATATTTTTGAGCAATCTCGTTGCTTTGGCGGCTACTAGAGCGCTTTTGGGACTCGTCCTTGCCGATAAAACTCACATGCAGAATCGGCTATGCGAGAATTCCCCCAATGATTTTAATTGCTACGCGATCCGTTTGACAAATGGAACTTACGAATCTTTGATCTCTGGAATCGATCGGATTGGTTTATTGCAATGCGCTTTAGGGATCACAGTGCTTCAGAGCGCATCTGCGAAATTCTTCAGTAAAAATCTAACCCCGAAAAATCCGCTAACACTCGCTTAACTTGTTCGGACCAATCGTATTTTTGGATGGGAAAGCAAACATTCGAAATACTCATGGGGGCTATTTCTCATCTCTTTGATCAAAGAAATGATCAGGTTCGGATTCTTAATTTTCGGCATTGTATCCAGAATTTGTTTAAACCAATTGAGCGGCCTTTGGTTCTCGGCTATCTGAAAAAGCGCTTCGATCAAAATATCTGGCGAAAAATCTTTGATTTCCAAAAAACAGTGCTCCACATATCTCGGGTGGTTGTCGATGATTCCAAAGATGAATTCGTTATGCAGGTTGTCTTTTATCTCATTCAATATCTCTACATGCGCGCTCCTGCCGTCCCGCTCGGCCTGAGCTTTCATATTGAAAATACTAGTGAGGCGAACCCATCGAAGATTGCATTTGATCCTCGGATGAGCGAGCGAGTACTCCAAATATTTCACATCGCGTTTCGAAGCGATTTGGAGCAACCTAGCTATTTCAACCGCACTGAGATTTTCAGGCATCGCTTGTAAAATTTTTTTATACCAATCCACCGTCCTTTCGCTTCGTATCACTTCGAAGAGAGCTTCGCTTAGAACGTCCTGAGAAACGTCGCTGATATTGGCCAGAAAATATTCCACAGTCTCTTGGTCGTTTTGAGCGATCGCTTCAGAAAACGGATGCAGAACTCCGGGGACAACAGTTTGCTCAAACGGAATGTTGGCTAAAGAAAACTGCTCTTTGACAAATTTTAAAGATTCTGTAGGCCATCTCAGTATGTTGTTCATGCTGGAAGCGCACTTCGCCGTCAGGACCTTGAGATAATAGGAATAGACTTTAGACGACTTCGAATGCTCGAATAACACCTTTAGACAATTTGAATGCCCCGATCTTCCGGCTTTATGGACTGCAATGTAAAACACATCCTTCGGAAGGATCGCCACTCTGCTAAGCAATTGTTGCAAATCCCGTTGATTTCCGAGAGAAGCGGCTCGCAGAATCGATGTAACCCAACGCTGTGTGGATTCATTTTGCTTGTCGAAATCACCCTCGGTCGTTCGCTGTTGTATCTGAAATTCGCTTATGGCTACAGAATCTTGGCTCAGCCAATCTTGTACACTCGACTCAACGATAAATGGAGAAGGGGGAAAAGAATCCAAGTTGACAGTCGAGATGGAGGAATCGACAACTTCGCTTTTTTTATTCCCAGAATCGCTCAATCTGCCGACCGCTTTGGAAACAAGCCGACTGACCTCGTCGTCGCCGCGAAATTCCGGAGATTTACTGCTTATGGGAACCGCGCGCTCTATGGAACTGGCATTCGAAATCTGGGAAAGCGGCTTGCGGGCAACCTCGGATACTTTCTCCTCACAGAATTTTTTTTGCGAATCATCGCTTTGCGTCAAAAGAGAAGGACCAAAACATCTCCATTCGAATAAAGAAGTACCCGCAGTCATTTCCGCACTCGCGTTTTGTTTTCCGTTGAGAAAGGGAGGGTAGTTTAGGCGACCCTGCGAATAAAATACAATTGCATCTATGTTTTGGGTTTGTCATGTTGCCAACTCCAAAGCTTTTCGGCCTCTTCCTGTCACAGGCAATCTCAGTTGAACAGATGGTAGTCGAAAGAGGCTTTGTCGCGCCATAACCCTATTTCAGCCAGCCCTTTTCCCTCTCCCTTGCGAAAGTCTTTAAAGAGACGTTTGATTTTTCCTCTTCTGCTCCACATCATTGGATTCCCGTTTGCTGACAAACTTGCAAACAAAAAAAAACCCATTTATCCTATCCGGCTTTCCGAAGAAACTGACAGGAATGAATCATTTTAAAAAAAGATTCCGAACAATCCCATAGAGGCATATGACTCAACCGATTGAAACTGCAGCCAAAACTTCTTTCGTAGACCCCTTAGTTACATCTATGATGACTATGGTGCTTACATTACAGGCTGTTAAACTCGCCTGTAATCAACACATGACGCAATCAGATTACAATTTTCGAAATATCTCTGGTTTATTTGTGGCTTCAAAGTTTTGCGAAGAGCATAAATTTACCGCCAACGATAAAGCATTGATAGGGACGTTTCTCATCGTAAATATCCTAGCTTATTTCAAGAGACCTCATTGGACGTGGTAGCGGAAGAGGCTTTGTGGCGCCATTTCGAACTCCATCAGGCATAAAACACCCAGATGCCGCTTTATACCGAAATGAAACACTTCCGGTATAAAGCAATATCTAAAAATCCAGATTCAGTCCTGCGCGAATCTCAGGAATCGGAAGAACAAACAATAATACCTTAAAGCCAGCGTCGACAAAACCGTGTTTAAATTCATACCCGCAACGCACCGGAACGTAGGGAATGAATCCATACACCCCCCCGATCCCCCAAGATAGATAGCCAGACTGACGCTTTTCGTTGAAAAAAGTGAAAAAATTGTAATCGACGGCTACGGTAGGAAAGCATCCGCTAAGAAACCCAACTTTCACATCCCACGACCTGCCGCTGCAATTTTCCCGCGTCCGAAAAGAGACCCCGCCCCCGGGAACACCCGCTCCTAAGAAGACAAAATTATTTTTCGAAACATCCGATGGCATTTGGAATGAAGGCTCGGGCGGCAACATAGGTTGCTCTAGAGCTATCCCCTGAGCTGCAAACAGCAGAAATGCGATCGTAACTACTTGAATTTTCTTTAAAAACATAACAACCCCAAGATAAACAACAAAGATTATCCAGATCGTGATTAAAAAACACTCGATTTAAAATGTTAAAATTTCATTTTAATCGACATCAATTTTTTTTATAAAAAAGCGCTAGAAACAAACCAAAACTGCTCGAAGAATCGGCGTATTATCGAAGATACTCAAATTGCAAACGCGCTCTTATAGAAAAACCGTTTGCTGCAAAGTTATTTCAGGATATTTCCTCTTTCTGTATAAGCCGATTTAATGGACTGACGCTTCCGCCCGCGTCTCTAACCATGGCTCTAAGACATGATCGAAGTGTATTTCAAGACCATCCGGGATAGCGAGTTCAAAAAGATCGATGATCTCCGCATGGGAAGCTGGGTCTATGTCAAAGAAGCGACATTAGACGATCTCTCCGAAATCGCCAAGATCACCTCTTTGGAAATCGCCGATATTCGAGATAGCTTGGATAAATACGAAATCCCCAGGATCGAACGGCAGGGGGAGTCTCTCATTTTCTTCACGAGACATCCCGGAGAGCCCGAGCCAAGTTTATATACGGAACTTTTGACCATCGTCCTGACGAATTCGCATTTGATTGCGATTTCTCCCTATCAAAGCCCGATTATTGAAAACCTCCTCAAACTCCATACGAGTCTGGCCACGACTCAAAAATCCAAGCTCCTCCTCTATATCCTGCTCAGAATCACACAAGAATTCACCAACGGGATCAAACGAGTTAGGCATTCCATCCTCTTGCAGGAACCGGCAACGGCATTGATCGACAGCAATGCAATCCTCGCGCTGACGAAAAACGAAGAGATCCTCAACCAATACCTGACCTCTCTCGTTCCGATGAGAAACTTGCTCGAAACCCTCGAATCGCAACGATATATGAACCTCTACGAAAAAGACCTGGATCTCTTGCAGGATTTGATGATCGCGATCCGGCAGTCCGAAGACCTGTGCCGAGTCAACGTCAAAAGCATCCGGAGCATGCGGGATTCCTATCAGATCATCTTTACCAACGACGTCAACCGGACGATCAAACGATTGACGGCGCTGACGATCATTTTCAGCATCCCGACGATGATCGCCTCGGCATATGGGATGAACGTCGTCCTTCCTTTGCAGGAATCCCCTCACTCGTTTTTGATCATTTTCGGATTTTCAGTTGTGATTTGCTTGATCGCTATTTGGGCGTTCATGAAAAAACGCTGGCTCTAGCACACCTCAAAGGCGAATGCCACGCCCCGTATATACCGAAACTAGTCCCGGAAAAGAAGTAACCCTCTTTTTTAGCTAACAAAAAAGCCGCTCTTTGGAGCGGCCTTGTTTGTCTAGCTCACACGATCAAAATAGCCGGATTTTCGAGATATTTTTGGAGGGTCTTCATGAATTTCGCCCCCTCGGCTCCATCGATGACTCGATGGTCGACGGACAAGACGAGGTTCATCCGTTTGCCAAGAACCGCCTTGCCGTTTTTCAGCCTGACGCAGTCTTCGATGCCTCCGACGGCTAAGATGGCCGCCTGGGGAGGATTGATGATCGCGGAAAACTCGCTGATGCCGAACATGCCGAGATTGGAAATGGTAAACGAGCCGCCTTTATACTCATTGCGACTCGAGCTTGCCGCTTTTCGCGCGAGCTGCGAGTTCCTTGGCTTGAGAAGAAATCTCTCCGAGATCCTTATAATCGGCGTGGCGGATGATCGGCGTGATGAGCCCCCCTTCGACGGAGACGGCAAAGGAAATATCGATGGTCTTGAAGGAAATGATCGTTTGGGCAGCCGAGTTGAAGCCACTGTTGATTTCGGGGTGTTCGCGTAGAGCGATGGCCGCAGCGCGAATCACGAAATCGTTGAATGTAATTTGAAGATTGTTCGCCTTGAGTTGCTCGCGGACGGCGATGAGCTGTTCTACGTCGACTTCCTGGCGGATGTAGAAATGGGGGATGAAGCTCTTGGACTGCTGCAGGCGCTGAGCTGCGATTTTGCGAAGAGGCGTCAAAGAAATTTCTTCGTACGATCCAGGGGCGGCATCGGGCAATTCCCTGCGGCCAAAAGTGACGGGTCGATCGGGCTGGGCGAGATCTAAATCGCGGCTTACGACGCGGCCTCGAGGACCGGACCCCTTCACGGTGCTTAAATCGACCCCTTTTTCCTTCGCGAGCTTGCGGGCCAGAGGAGAAGAAGCGATGCGCTGAGAGCCGTTTTCCAGGGGGAATTCGAATTCGTAATTTTGAACGGGCGGCTCGGGGGTGAAGCTCGGCTGCTGCATAGAGGGCGCGGGCGCGGTTGGAGCGGTGCTGGCCATGGGCTGCACATCGGCAGAGGGCGAAACCGCCGGCTGCGACGCTTTCTTGGGAGCGACCCCTTGGGGCTGGTAATGTTCGATGTTCTCGTTGGGATCGACGCTGAATACCGCGATCGGCTGGTTGATGATCGCCATCTGCTTTTCAGAGACGAGGATTTTTCGGAGAAACCCTTCGTCGAGGGCGTTGTATTCAACAGTCGCTTTATCGGTGGCTACTTCGACGAGGAGATCGCCGGATTCGACTTTGTCGCCGACTTTCTTGTGCCATTTTGCGATCATCCCCTCTTCCATGGTCGGAGAGAGTTTGGGCATCGTTACGGTAAAAGCCATCTTTTCCTCGCGTTGCTAAAACTATTCCAGAACTCGTTCTACGGCGGCCAGGATGCGCTCCTTATTCGGCAGCGTTTCCCGTTCCAACACTTTTGAATATGGCATAGGAGTTTCTTTTTGACATACTCTTTCCATCGGCGCGTCGAGATCGTCGAAGCAATGCTCCATGATCTGAAAGCCGAGCTCTGCGGAAATGCCCGCAAAGATATGCCCTTCTTCGACAAGCACGCAGCGGTGAGTCTTGCGAACGGATGCGGCTACGGTGGCGATATCGAGGGGCTTGATGGTGCGCAGATCGATGATTTCAGCCTGGATTCCCCGCTTGGCGAGCTCTTCGGCGGCCTGGCGGCAGAACTTCAGCATGCGCGAATGAGAGACTAACGTGACGTGCTTTCCCTCGCGGATCACCTTCGCCTTGCCGATGGGGACGAGATACTCATCGGTGGGGATTTCCATTTTGTCGCCGTAATCGAGTTCGTTTTCAAGGAAAATCACCGGATTGTTAAAGCGGATGGCCGATTTCAATAGCCCTTTGGCGTCGTAGGCATTGCCAGGAGCCAGGATGACCCATCCGGGGAGATTGCCGTAAATAGCCTCGACGCAATGGGAGTGCTGAGAAGATACCTGCGCCGCCGCGCCGTTGCAACCTCGGAACACGATGGGAACGCTAAAACGGCCGCCGGACATGTAATACATCTTGGAAGCGCCGGAAATGAGCTGATCGGCCGCGACGAACGAAAAATTCCAACTCATGAATTCGACGATGGGGCGAAGCCCGGTCATGGCCGCTCCAACGGCAAGCCCGACGAATCCATTCTCTGCAATCGGAGTGTCGAGGATCCGCTTGGGACCCCACTTGGCGAGCATCCCCTTGGTCACTTTATAGGCGCCGTTAAACTCGCCGACTTCTTCTCCGAGGACAAAAACCCGCTCGTCGCGAGCCATCTCCTCATCGATCGCCTGGCGCAACGCCTCGCGGATCTCTACGAGCTGCAGTCCCATTATTCGCCTCTTCTATTCATGGAGCAAATACTCCTTCTTCCAAAGAAATCGGATCGGGCCAGGGACTCTCTTCCGCAAACTCCATCGCCGCGATCACAATGTCCCGCTGCTGCCGATCCATCTCTTTGAATTCTTCTTCAGTCAACATGCCCCGTTCGATCAAAGTGTTTTTCAAGAGTAAAATCGGATCGCGCTCCATGGCTTTTTGCAAATCGTCCTTGCTTCGATACAAGGCGGGATCGGAGATCGAATGGCCGCGGAACCTCTCGGTCAATGCTTCGATTAAAACGGGTTTGGAGGTCTTGAGCGTTTCGGCAAGAGCGTCTTTAAACCCTGCGTAACATTGGAAGAAATCCATGCCGTCCAACGTGTAGGACTTCATCCCATAGCTTTGGGCAAAGGTCTCGGCGAGCGGTTCGACTGCGATCGCGCGCTTGACGGACGTCCCCATCCCCCATCGGTTGTTCTCGATGACGTAGATGCAAGGCAGGTTCCAAAGAGACGCGAGATTCAAAGATTCGTGAAATGCCCCTTGGACGACGCCCCCTTCTCCGACGAAACAAAAAGACGCAAGGCCTTTTTGATTTTGATATTTGATCGAAAAACCGGCTCCGGTTGCAAGCGGAATATGCTGTCCTACGATCGCAAGGCCGCCGAGGAGACGAGGCGCAAACAAATGCATCGATCCTCCGCGCCCTTTTGCGTTGCCCGTTTCGCGCCCGTAAAGCTCGGCCATGATCTCGTTCGGAGTGGCGCCTAATAAAAGAGCCAAAGCATGGCATCGATACGTCGTAGTAAACCAATGCCTGTCCCCTACGGCAGCGATGCATCCCGTCTGGATCGCTTCCTGCCCCATGTAAGAGTGATAAAACCCGCCCACTTTCCCATGCTGATAGGCTGATTCCCCGCGGATCTCGAGATTGCGTATGAGGAGCATCTTGGAGAGATGTTCGAGGAGTTTCTCTCGACCGATCTCCCGGATCACCTGCTCTCGATCATATGGAAAAAAGTGATATGGCTTTTCAGAAGGCATAGGCCTCTTTAATAAAGGGTTGGTCCGCCCATTCCCCCGCCGGAACTCGGTATAATCGAAGGATTGTTGGTCACGGGCACAGTTCTAAGGTCGTCGTCTTCAGTATAGGCCTGAAAGCAACCCGCGAAAAACACACAGGCTAAAATCAAATATCGCTTTGTCATATCTAAATTTCTTAATATTTCTATGGAAAGGATAGCCGATTCAAACAATAAAGAAAAGCTTTCCTCAAAGGCCTAGGAACTCATCTCAATCATTTTTTCAGCCGGTTTTGGGATAAGTTTTTCAAATCGATTCAGCATTGACCCAACAAACCCTCGATATACCAAAACTCCCGAGATCGACGAAGCCGCTCTTTGCCCCCCCTGAAGTTCGAATAGCACAAAAATAAAACTTTTGTGTATACACGAGAGGATTCAAAAAACAGGCTCGGCAATGAGAGCGATTTACTACGACACCGAAACGACGGGGACCCGCCCAGGCAAGGACAGGGTCATCGAACTGGCCGCCTACGATCCCGAGCGGAATAAAACATTTTGCACATTGATCAATCCCGAAAGGCCGATCCCTCCCGAATCCTCGGCGATCTGCAATATCACCGACGATATGGTCAAAAACGCACCTATCTTCGGCGCCGTCATCGATGATTTCGTCGCCTTTTGCGAAGGAGACGTCGTCCTGATCGCGCATAACAACGAAGCGTTCGACAAACTGTTCATGGAAGACGAATTCCAGCGCTGCGAACGAAAAATGCCCGCTTGGGCATTTCTGGACACGTTGAAATGGTCTCGAAAATACCGCCCGGATCTCCCCCGCCACAGCCTTCAGTTTTTACGAGAGGCTTATGGAATCGAGGCGAACTGCGCCCACCGCGCCTTAGACGACGTGATCGTGCTGCACAAAGTATTTTCTAAGATGGTCGGCGATCTGCCTCTGCCCAAGATTCTGGAATTGCTCAGCCAGCCGCAAACCATCTCGCGGATGCCATTTGGAAAACACCAGGGAAAAAACCTCGCCGACGTCCCTAAGGACTATATCGAATGGCTCGATAAGAATGGAGCCTTGGATAAAAAGGAAAATGCTCCTTTGAAAGAAGCTTGGGTTCAGCTCGGCCGATTGCAGGCAAAATCATGAATATTGCGATTATCCATGCGGGATATGTAGGAATCGAGCTGGCGGCCCTTTGGACTAAAAAGGGGCATCACGTCACTGTGACGACTCGCCACCCCGAGCGGCTTCCCCTGTTGGCCCGCGTCGCGCAGAAATGCGTGATCCTGAAGGAAATCAACGAAGAAGAACTCTCGCCTTTGCTCGTCAATAACGATGTGATCGTTGTGACTACCGCCGCCGATACCCGCGAGGAATACGAATCGACCTATTTTTATACGGCCAACATGATCCGGCAGATCGCGCTGAAAAAGACGATGATCCGCCGATTGATCTATACCAGCAGCGTCGCAGTATATGGGGATTACAATGGGCTTTGGGTCGATGAGTCGTCGGAACTGAAAGCCAAATCGGATCAGGGAAGAATCTTGATCGATACCGAGAAAGCGTTTTTATCTCTGAAGGAACTCGGATGGCATGTATGCATCCTCCGCTTTGCCGAAATCTACGGCCCCGGGCGCGAGCTCTCAGCGCGCTTCCACACCTTGGGCGGCGAAAAACCAGCGGGACAAGGATCTATTTACACGAACATGCTCCACAGAGATGATGCGGCCGCTGCGGTCGAGCACGCATTGCGGCATCACTTCGAAGGCGTCTATAATCTCGCAGACGACGACCATCCGACTCGCCAACAGATGTTCGATGCGATTGCAGAAAAATTAAAGGCTCCCAAAATCAAATGGGATGCGGAAGCTGCGAGCTGGCAATTCGGAAATAAACGGGTCTCGAACCATAAGATCAAAGCGAGCGGGTTTTCCTTCCTCCACCCCCATCGCTTACTCGACTAGCACCCTACCTTATAAATTTTCATGAGTTAGACTTTGATGTAGTCCAACTCATGAAAATTTATAAGGTCGGGCACTAGGTCTAATGCTGCTTTCTATCGAGGGGAAGCTGGCTGTATTCTTTCAAAGTCGCCATGTCCTGTTGCAAGGCCGTATAATTCTGATCCGTGGGATCTTTTGAAAACCTTTCGTAATCGCCTCGCACTTTCTCCGCCTGTTTGTCGGCGCCGGAGCGTTTGATTTCGCTCACTGCGCTCCGTATCAGCTCGATCTGCTGATTCATCAGATTTTTCAGCTCCGCGAGCTCCTTTGGATTCGACGCCATTTGATAGGCATCGAGGTTGCGGTTAAATTGATAGATCTGTTCCTGCAAATTTTTTTGATAAAGTTCTTGAGAGGGCTTGGGAGGGATTCCCTCTTCGCCGATTTTTGTCATCCGAACGCTCCTTTGACTAGGATTCAAAAGGTGTCTATCGATCAGCAAGCGGGCGCTAACCTCAGAGGGTGTCTACAAAGCCTTGTTTTGTAGGCACCCTCTGTTAGACGCCCTCTCAGCATGGGTCTTTTGATCTCGTCAATAATCCCGCTTCGAATTTTAAACAATTCATTTTCGATAGCGCTTGCGGCTACGCCTTAACTTCGGCAGAACCCTCTTGTTCCTGCTTCATCGCTCTCCTCGCAGATTCGGAAAGCCCCAAGCCCAATCCAAAAACCCCTGCTAAAACAGCGATGTGTCGATCCGTGGAGGAGAATGACAAGACTCCCGAAGCGCCGGCGCAAGCCCCTAAACAGCCCGAAGCGAGGATCTCAATGAGTTTTCCTCTTCCCGATCCGGCCAGATGCAATGAATTGGAACACAATCCGATGCTCGCACCGAAAATCGCTCCGGATAAAACGCTCGGGTTGATCGCAGAGGAATTGCTTTCTTGTTTTAAAAATCCGCCCTCTTTTAAAGCGATCAAACCCGCAGCAAGAGATCCGAGCATCAGGGCGTTTCCGAAGGCATGGGCGGCAGCAGCGCCCGCTTTTTGAGCCTGCTGGAAAACAGGCTTTTCACTTTGAACCTGTCGGTACATTAAAAAATCGACAGGGTTTGACAATTTGATTTTCACTGTAAACCTCTTTTATAGGGTGAAAATCATAAAAAATGAAGTTTATTTACGGGAAGAAAAAACACATCTCGGCGAACTAAAAAAAATAACTATACAACAAAAAGGAGCTCGAACTTTATTCGAAAACAGGCTCAAAAGAACCCAAAAACGACCGAAGCTTCTCTTTGTAGACTCCCGCTTAAGAAAGAAAACAGCCTAAAACCCACGCCGCACAGCGGTCGATAGCCAAGAGAATCTTGGTTTGAATCGGCATCTGTTCTTCGGATCTTCTGTTTTGTTCTTTCACGATGATTTTAGTGATATTTTTCCGAAGCTCCGAAAAGTTTTGGGGATTCTTGCAATCGCCATCGATCGCCGAGAATTCCTTGCGCGCGTCACGCAGCAATTGAACGTCTTCTTGAGAGGGTCTTTCAACACCTTCGAGCCATTTTGAGAGCTTTCCGGTCGCGCAGAGGGCGATCACCTTCCGCGATCGCCAGCTTTGCGAATGTTTTTGGCGAGGCTCTAAAGACTCTTGGACTGCAATAACATCTCTGATCCAGTCTTTTTTCTCTGGAGAATTTAAAGGTTCTTGTACGGTTTGTTTTTCCCGCGAGAGGATCTTGCCGACCTTATTGCGCAGCGATGCGAAAGCCGGAACAAGTCCATCGTTCTTATCGAGCAGCTCGAGTTCTTTATTTGCACGACGCAGAAGACTTACATCATCGGAAGAGGGCTGTTCTGAGCGCGCAAGCCATTTTGAAAATCGCCCGGAGATACACAGGCGGATCACTTGGCGCAAGGAATTTGTCTGTTTTGCTTTAGCTTCAGGACTCAAGGCTTCTTGGGCAGCGCTCAATTCGTCGATCCAGGCTAGCTCGGCCTTGGCTGGATTTGGATTGATTTCGATGGGGATCACATCGGCGATTAGAACTCTGCAGCTCTGACACGAACACTGGTCGCCCTTGTATTGTTGCCAGGTCTTTATACAAGCGAAATGCGCCGGATGCCATTCCTTTCCGTTCTTAATATGCACCCAGGCCCGCTGTTCATGGGTAAACGGCTCGAAACAATGCTCGCACTCGCCGTGGGGTCTCTGTAAAGACATTTCAAAAATACAATTCGACATGTTCCACCTAATTTTTATTACAGATATATTCTACCAAAAACCAGGCAATAACGTAAGAATCAATGTTTATTTAAACAAAACCTTATTTACAGCTTGAATGACAGAACCGAGCCGCTGACGGCCATAGATGAACTTCTCAACCTCTTTTTCCTCCTCGTGGCCGGCCAACGGATAGCTCCTGTGGCAGAGCCCCCGCTGGATCAAATGGATCAAAAATTCCAAACAGTTATGCTCCTGAATCAAAATATGACTTAACTGCTTGAATCCCTCGCGGGCATCGGGCTTATCGAGGCAGCGCCCGGCTCTTTCCGCCAAATCCTCTAAAGGAACCTCTTCCGACAGCTGAAATATGGATTCGTCGGCATATAGCTCTCCGTCCTCGCATGGGGCTTTAAAATGGCATTGAGAAGCTCTGAGAACTTGCAGCGCCGCGGGGAATTTCGCGATCCGATTTTCAGAGAGTGCGAGTAAATCTTTTATAAAACTGCAAGGAAAGGATTGGGGATCGATGAAAAACATTTTTTGAGCCATCACGGCTTCCGAAAAGCTCGCTTCGTCGGAGCATACCGTAAACGGCTCGCTGATCTGCATAAGATGGCGAAGATCGGAACACCCGAACGCCTGAGGGCAGAAAAATCGAATATTCTTCCCTTCGGAGCCGATCTTCTGAATAGCGGTTTGAGAACCGATCGAACAAATGAGCTGTTTGATAGCTGGAGATGTCTTTAGCAAGTCCCGACGCTCCTGAATTCTTTTGGCAAAATAGGAGACAAGGGGCGCGCTGTTAAATACGCAGATATCGATGTCTTTGGAATCCTGTTCGAAGGCTTTCAACAGGGCATGGACAAAGATAAATACCCCCTCTTCGCTCGCAAAGGATGCCGCAAACAGCCGCGTATTTGTTCGATATTCCTCAAGGGAGCGATTTCCCCGCAGAGCATCGATCCAATCGGGCTCCTTCTGAGATGCCCGAGGCGCTGTGGATGCGAGGATTCCCCTTTCCAAGAAATGCAGTCCTCGTCCGTGCACCCATCCCGAAGGATTGAGAGTGCCTCTTTCAATCGTTCCGAACGCCCCGATCTTCTCCCAAACGGGAAGCGGATTGATGCGGGAGATTTTTTCGATTCGATTGCGGATCGAAGGATCTGAGCTGTCGACTTCCAAAATAAGGCTGCACGAGCTGAGCATTTCGGCATCTTCGGCGGAAATGTCTTTTCCACGATCGAGCCAGGCGATCCGCACAGCGGTTCGCGGAGCTTTTTGCTCGATGTATTCGGAGATGGCAAAAGCCGCATAGGAACCGCGTTTAGCTAAAAGGCCGATCTGAGCTTCTTCGAGAAGAGGAAGGTCGCGATAGAGGGAAAAAAGGGATTTTGCAAAAGCCATCCGTTTCAGCGAGGGCAAATGGGAGAACAAAGGCGAGATCTTGGAAACGGAGGGGTTGCTCTTGAGATGCAGCCTGGGAAGCCCTCGATAAATCGAGAAAGGGGGCAATCCCAGTTCCTCCATGGGCTTTTTCGGAAACGTCTCGAGCAGCTTGTGCTCGAGAAAAAGCGGCCCCCGCTCGCACAAAGAGCGGTACTGCGCAGTCAATTCCTCGAGGGGAACCGAAATGGCGGATCGCATCGATAAACTGATCAGATCCGCATAGGAGCGCATATGGGGATCGGATGCTTCTCATCCCATCCTTCCTCCATTTTTTTTCTTTGGAGGTCGTTTTGCAAAAATACCAATAACTGTTCTTGAAATACGCTTAAGGACTGGCCGGACATTCGCTTCCCTTCGACAATGATTTGCTCATGGCTCGACGAATACTTCCCTTGAGATGTTGCAAGGCGCCGTAAATTCGCTAAACTGCATTAGGCTGATACGGCATTGAGAAGTCAAAGTCAATAAAATATTTAATTCACAGCTAAAGCAGTGCGGCGGGACGTCTCCCACATGAGGCGGAACTGCGGACAGATCTCGAGCATTTTCTGAAAAGATCCCTCTGCGAGCTTACACCCTCGCTCGAGAAAGATGATGCGGTCGGCGTGCTCGATCGTCGAGAAGCGATGGGCGATCGAATTTGCGTCACTTCGCCTTGGAGTTCGCAGATCGCCTGTTTGATCCGGTGTTCGCTGATCGAATCGAGAGAGGACGTAGCCTCGTCCATGACGAGGATAGGAGCCTGTTTGACGAGCGCCCGCGCAATGGCGAGCCGCTGCTGTTGGCCGCCCGACAGATTCTTTCCCGTCTCAGAGATCTGCGCATCGTACTGATTGGGCAGGTTGACGATGAATTCATCCGCGTAGGCTTTTTTCGCAGCCTCGACGACTTCGGTGCGGCTGAAAGGACGTCCGAATGCAATATTTGCGGCTATAGTATCGTAAAAGAGAAACGGCCTCTGAGGCACAAATGCGATGAGCTCCCGCAGGGATTTCTGCGTATAAGACGACAGCGGATGTCCATCGATGCGGATCTCGCCTTTTTGCACTTCGTAAAGCCTCGGCAAAAGCTGCACGATCGTCGATTTGCCGGCGCCTGTTGCGCCGACGAGCGCGACCGTCTCTCCCTTGCGAACTGTAAAACTTAGATCCTGGATGATCCACTCATCGCCATATCTGAACCAGACGCGGTCGAACTCGATCGAATGTTGAAAATTCCGGATATCGACGGCTTTTGGGCGGTCGCTAATTTGAGGCTTGATCTGAAGCACTTCAAACATTCTCTCGGCGGCGACCACCCCTTTTTGAATATTTGCGTGTTCTTCGGCGAATTTTTTCACGGGCTCATAGAAAAGATGGAGCAATCCGCAAAACATGATCAGCTGGCCCACGGTCATCCGAAGGGTATACAAGCCGAACAGAACGACCACGGCGAGACAAGCGGTTGCGATCATATGGAGAAGAGGACGGGTGAGCAACGCGTATTTGGCGCTCCGGCTCTCTAAAAAGGCCATTTGGTCGTTTTGCTCTTTATATTTTCTCAAAGAGAACGCCTCCATGGCGAATATCTTCACGGTTTGCACGCCCGCGAGAAAATCGAGCAGAACCGAAGAAAACGTCTCTTGGTTTTTCTGGATTTGCCTCGTGATCCGTTTCACTTGCCGAGTCAAAAGGACTACGGGCAGGACGATCAGGGGCAGCCCTAAAAAAATCACCATGGATAGTTTCCACGAAAGATAAAAACAGGTCGCCAGAGTGGAAACAATCGTAAACGGCGTTTGCAAATAGTTGGTCAAACAGGAATTAAGGGAAGACGAGATCTGCCCCGCATCTCCGACGGCTCTCGAACTCAAACTCCCCAAATGATAGCTTTGATAAAAACTCATCGGAAGAGATTGGATGTGCTCGAAGAATTGCTGGCGGAGATCCCTCGTCACGCGGATCGAGAGGAGCCGAGTCGCATAACTCGAGGCGAATAACGTGATCGCCTTGAAGATTGCGACGATCGCCAACACCGCGATGAGCAAAGAAAAGTTCTGCTCGATGTCGAACGAAGCGGAGATCTGATTCATGAGCGAACTCAAGGGGTTGGCTCCCTTGCGCTGGGACATATAGGTCGCGGCATCCTGGCGGCTGATCGCGCCATCATGGCTGCGGTCGATCATATCCCAGCGAGCGACGACGTCGTCCAACCGGACTTTGCGCGCCGATTCCTTATCATTAGAAGAAAACAGAGCGAAAAAATCTGCACCGGTATTAGCCATCAACCCAATGGCAGACATCTCGCATTGACTCGCCACAGTTGCGAATAGCAGGGAAAACACCGTGCCTACGGCTAACAGCCAATGGCGGCGGGTTCGAAACGCCGCTCGAAATAATAGTCGCATTTACACTCTTAATAAGCCGCTAGTACAGCTTAGAGGACGTCCACAAAGCGAGCTTCTATGATTTCTGGAATTATTTTGGCCTTGAAAAAGGGACTCAAAAGAACCCAAAAACGACAGACTTGGCAGACACCCTCTTAAAGCCTTCGCCTTTGAAACAGCTGAAAAACTTTAGTTCGGCTGCACTAATTCTTGCGTCTCAAATTTGCCCATTTTGCGAAATTTTTGGTAGCGATTTTCTAAGAGAGCTGCAATTGGAACATCCTGAAGAAGATCCCATTGCTCGCAGATAAACGCTTTGACAGCGCCAAAAGCGGCTGCGGGATCTTTATGAGCGCCGCCGAGAGGCTCCGGAATAATGGTGTCGATTACATCGAGCCGGATCAGATCTTCGGCATGCATTTTCAAAGCGGCGGCGGCAGTCGCATTCTTAGAAGCGTCCTTCCAGAGAATCGAAGCGCACCCCTCGGGGGAAATCACCGAATAATACGAATGCTCCAGCATTCCGATCACATCGCCGATGCCTATGCCAAGCGCGCCGCCCGAGCATCCTTCTCCGATCAGCACGACCAGAATGGGGGTGGGAAGCTTGGCCATTTCCCAAAGGTTGCGGGCGATCGCCCATCCCTGGCCGCGTTCTTCGGCCGTCAAGCCGGGGTAAGCGCCGGGAGTATCCAACATTGTGACGACGGGCAGATTGAATTTAGCCGCGAGCTCCATGCATCGGAGAGCCTTGCGGTACCCCTCGGGATGAGGCATTCCAAAATTTCGATCGAGGCGGCTTTCCGTATCCTTGCCTTTTTCCTGGCCGATGATCATGAACTTGTGGCCGCCGATTTTTCCAAGGCCGGCGATAATCGAATGGTCGTCTGCGAATGTCCTATCCCCGCTGAGTTCGACGAAATCCTCGACGATATGCTCGATGTAATCGATGGCGTGCGGGCGCTGCGGATGACGGCAGATGGAGACCCTGTCCCATGCTGAAATCTGCGAGTAGACGTTCTTCTTTAAAACCTCGAGCTTCTTTTCCATCTTCGCGATTTCTTCGGCGCTCCAAAGGGGATTCGAAGCATTCTGTTCCTTGAGCTTTGCGATCGTCTGCTCTAATTCTACGATCCGCTTTTCATGGGGTAAAGTGGTCAATTCTGTACTCCTTTTTCAGAGGGCGTCCTTTCAATCCCCGGAAGTTTTGCCTCGTGGAAATCCTTGACTAACTCGACAGTCGTCGGCCGCGTGATGATGATTGCGAAAAGTTCTTCGATATCGGCGGCTTCGAGGCGAATGCATCCATCGCTGTCGTATTTGCCGATTTTGCTGTGATCTTCCGAGATAGTTCCCGCTGTGGAATCCTGGATCCAGGGAGCTCCGTGGATGCCAAGGCCTTTGGCGGTTTGAGTGCATCCGTCGAGTTCTTTTTCGAAAGGCATCCAGCGCGTGCCGAAAATCCGAATCATTTCAGTTTTGCGATCTTGGAACAGCCCCATGGTTCCCGGCTTATAAATGGCGATTTTGCTTCCGAGTTGGTATTTGCCAACTGGGGTCAAACTGCCCGATGCCGACTTGGAATCCAGCCGCCCCAATCCCACAGAATACGTCTTGAGCAAAACCCTTTCATTCGCGTCGAGATCGATATAGTAAAACCACATCTTGCAGCGCGATACATCGATGAGGAGATGGAAATTGATGTTCTTATCCCTTCTGAGGACGTTGAATTTATCCCCCGGAGATACCTTCTGGGTGAAATAATCGGCCTTGCGGTTCAGGCTTCTCGCGATGAAATGGCGCGAAGTGGCGTAATGCGATGCGTAATCGGCGATCCATGCGGGGCGTCCTTTCAGCCATGGAGCGCGGCTCGTATAGGAAACGGTTTCGACGATCGGCAGCTTGGAATTGTCTAAGGTGAACAACTGGTGGATGCGATCGGCCTCGGGAAGGGGATCCCCGGGCTTTGCTTCTGGCGCAGGAGGCGATTGAACCACGACAGGCATAGCTGCAGGCGGCTTCGGCCTGGAGGCTAGATCCGCTGCTTTTTCCAAGGACACTTCTTCGACGAGTTCTGTCGGTTTAACTTGAGGCGCCGCCGACTTTTTCTTAAACGCGGCTACGGCTCCGATTCCCCCGAAGACCACTACTGCTGCAATTAAAAAGGTTCTGGCCAAAGCCATGACCCCTCCCGCCTAAAAATTTGAGTTGCATTTCGATTGAGTCCATTATCCATGCAAATGGACTATTTGGCAAGCGCAAACAAACAATCAATAATTATAATTAAATAAATATGAAATAACATTAACCGATGGGTTTAGTTCAAAACAAACCAAAAAAGACGCCCCCCAAAAACAATCTCCTTCCGCCAAAGGAATGATTTTGATCGGCAATTTTTCACTGCATTCCAACCGGAGATGCCCATCGAATGAGATCGGTTCAAAACTCCCCTCGTATTTTTGCAGGCTCCGCGGTCGGAACACTCGCCCGCTTTCCAAAGAACAAGAAAAAGATTTGATATAAAAAGCCATCGCGAGTCGATGTTCCGGAGATAATCCTGTGAATCGAAGCTGGCAGGAAGCGCTCGCTTGATTCATTTTTGCATCGAGATGCATCCAGACGTCGGGCCGTGCAAATGAGCGCGTCCATCCGCGAAGGCATGCATGCGAGGCGGTCTTGTCGACTGTCAGGACGCCGGGCTCTACAAACTCCCCTCCTTCGAGATGGGCAGAAGCGGCCACAGGGCGGATCTGCATGAGCCCGAAGCTCCGCGTATCGTCGAGAGCCCAATTCTGCGGTCCGAAAGCACGCACTTCGACGCCTCCTGCGCGGATCGCGCCAAGCCCGCTATTCCATCCGCTCAATGTCATATAGGAGCTGGAAGACTCGGAATGAAAGCCGGCGGATCCCAAACAAGCGTCGGCGGCAAAACAACACTCTTTTTCCGAATTCCCGGAAGATGGCAGATAGATTCCTTCCCGGCAAAACAGGAAATTTTCCTCCCCTCCCATGGCCCGAACCCATGCCAGGGCGAGCTTGGCCGAAGAGAGCAGCGCCGGATCTTCTCGTTTTAATGCGAGTTCTTCCCAAAGCAGCGCGAGTTGGTGCGCGATCGGCAATGCGAGCAACTGATCGGAAATCCAGCCCCCGCCGAGCATCCCCTTAGGAGCGCCGGAGGAAAACAAATTCGCCTCAACCGGACAAACCGGCATCTGAAGAAAATCGGACAGCAATGCGATCGCAGCGATCGAAGGCTGAAAATTCGAAGCAAATGGGGAAAGAGCCAAGAGTTCGCAATGTCTTTCAATTTCATCGATTCTATCGATATGAGAGCTGCGGATGCGATCGAGCAGAGATAGACAAAAACGAAAATGCCCGAGAGGCGTCTCAATTGACAACCGCTCGAGCAATTCAGAAGAAAGCGTTTCGCACTCGGTTCCCGAAGAGTTTACATAGAAGCCCACAGATGCAGGGACCGAATCCATACGGCATCACTTGACTTCGATCAGCTTGCGCATTTTTTTGCCGGGCGTGAATTTCACTGCTTTGCGGGCAGGAATCACGATGGCTACAGACGCATTCTTGGGATTGCGGCCGATTTTCTGTTTGCGCTCTACGACTTCGAATACGCCGAAATCGCGGAATTCAAGGCGATCCCCATTGGAAAGAGTATCGGTCATCGCATCTAGAAACGCCTGGATGACATTGCGCACATCATTCGGGTGCATTCCTCTCATTTGCGAAATATTCTGAATCAGTTTCTTTTTCGTCACTGTTGCCATTTCCGGGCTCCTTCTGTTCATCATACACCTCGTTATTCGGCTTAAGGCTCAACTCTCACGACTCGTCGAACCGCCGCCTGATTTTTCTGTAATGCCCCGCTGAACTCCTTGCTGCACAGCGGATGTGAACTCTTGCATTTCAAGGGGTTCACGAGTTCAACATAATGATTGGCAATTATTTTTCAAAATAATTATTTAACGATCCGGACGAGAAATCGTTTTTTTTTGCCGACGCTCAAGAGAAGACAGCTTCCATCGATCAAATCGCCTTCGGCGATTTGATAGGCAGGATCTTCGATTCTCTCTTGATTGAGATACGCGCCGCCATTTTTGATCAAACGAATCGCTTCGGACTTGCTGGACGCTAATGCGACCTGTGCAAACAATTCGGCATGCTTTTGCGCCGACCACATCGCCCTTCCTCATTTCAGCATGAGGCATATCGGCGGCGAGCTCCCCAAGCACGGCTGCCGATAGTTTCGCTTCAGCTCCCGGAGCTACGACTGCGGTAACTTTTAAAGCGGCTTCCAATCCGGCTTCGCCATGCACAAAGCGAGTGACTTCTTCTGCCAGCCGCTTTTGCGCGCGTATTGGGGATATAAGAGGGCTTTGCATCGCACGTTCGATGCTCGCGGATCTCTTCCATATCCAAAAATGTCAGCAATTTCGAGCAATTTCACGACATCGGCGTCGGCAACCCGCACCAGATATTGATAAAATTGATAGGGAGAGAGTTTTTCTTCAGATAGCCAGATCGCGCCTTCTTCCGTTTTTCCGAATTTCTTGCCATCGCTTTTCGTCAGCAAAGGAAACGTCAATCCATAAATGGGGCTCTCCGCCGATTTTTCGATTATATTCCGTTCCGGCTGTAATATTACCCCACTGATCGCTTCCGCCCATCTGGATCGTCACCGTGCATGGCGCTCTGCAAATAGGCAAAATCATATCCCTGCAGAATTTGATAGCTGAACTCGGTAAAGCTGATGCCCTCTTCGGAATTGAGCCGCGCGCGGACGCTCTCTTTGGAGAGCATTTGCCCCACGCGAAACAATTTTCCGATATCGCGCAAAAAATCGATGAGCGTAAATGAACGAAACCAATCGTCGTTGTTTAAAATGACGGCTTGGGATCCCTGGCCTCGGAAAATCTTCTTGAAAAACCGGCCGAAGAACGGACGTTTTCTGCCAAGACGGAATCGTCGAGATTCGGGCGTTCCGCGCTTTTTCCCGATGGATCTCCGATGCGCCCCGTAGCTCCCCCAAGGATGACATAAGGCGTATGGCCGAACCTCCGAAACCACTCGAGGCATACGATTAGCATCAGATTTCCCAAATGAAGGCTGTCCGCAGTGGGATCGAACCCTCCGTAAACATTGCGCGACTGTTGGACATGCGCGCGCAAATCGGGACTCGTCATCTGATCGATGAATCCCCTTTCTTCTAAACAATCAATGACATTTTTCATAAGTCTGAAAGACTACCTTATCCGATTGATTTTAAGCAATCCTTCGCAAAGAAGCGACGCTTAGAGGGTGTCTACAAAGAGCGGCTTTGCGATTTTTGGGAGAATTCGTCCTCCGGCTTCTGCAATTCGGATCTCAGCCTTTGAGCTAGCTGGGCGACTTTATGGCTGGTCTTGGCGACATTTTGATTTTCATCGAACAAAGAGATGTTTTTATCTCGCAACGAAACTCTCTGATAGGCATGCCTTGAGATCCAGCAGTGAATCTCTTCGACCATGGCTTTCAACGCATCTGGATTGATGCGCCGATCTAATTCAGACCAATGTTGTTGAAGTTTCTCCCGCATTTTGCGCGTTCTCGCGCTTTCGGGAACACATTTATTGGACATCTGCTTGATCGACATAAAGAGTACCTATGGCCGTATTGCTATGTTAGAAGATTTAAATTAAATATTCCAGTAGAATCTCCCTATCTTTTTATGGTATCTCTTATCAAAGCAACTCGTTTCTCCGGATTTTCGGAGTGTTGAGGAAGGATCGAATGGATACCGAACGCGCCAAACAAGCCGCAGGGATCGCCGCTGCTTCCTGCATAGAGCCGCTGATGACAGTCGGACTCGGAACCGGTTCCACAGCGGCGCATTTCATCCGTGCGCTCGCCGTTCGGATGGATCGAGGACTCAAAATCAAAGCAGCTGTTCCGAGTTCCAAAGCTTCTTCGGACTTAGCCAAACAGCTCGGCTTGCCAACCCTCGAATTAAACGAGGTTTTCTCCATCGATATCGCAGTCGATGGCGCAGATGAAATCGATCCCTCGGGCCGGATGATCAAGGGAGGCGGAGGCGCTCATGTACGGGAAAAAATTCTGGCAGCCGCCAGCCGCGAATTCATCGTCATCGCGGATGCGAGCAAACTCGTAAAAAAACTCGGGGCCCATAAACTCCCCTTGGAAGTCCTCTCTTACGGCGCCCATTTTACAGCACTCCACTTGGAAAGCCTCGGATATCGAGGGAGCTGGAGGATGAAATCCGACCGGACCCGCTTTCTGTCCGACAATGGAAATTTTATCTACGATATCGCATTTCCCCATCTGCTCTCTCATCCCGAAGAAGATCAAGCCCGCATCTCGCAAGTGCCCGGCGTCGTCGATACGGGATTCTTTTTAAAGCCCGCAACCCGCCTCATCATCGGCTATCCAGACGGCCGAACGGAAACGATTTCCCCTTAAGGAACCAAAGCAGGCCCATTTCCGCCGATTTTTTGCAGATTCCGCCCTGATTTCAAAAAAGAATTGCCTGTTTTTTTAAAAACAACAACCGGATTGATATTTTCTATTAAAACATGGTATTTTTGTTGCAAAAACATCTGTTTTTTCCATGAATAACGAAAAAATATTCAACAAAATACGTTACTCAAATGTTTGGGAAGATGGCGAAATACTGTGCGAAGCCTTGGCGCCGTCCGCTCGCCAAGGGAGGATTCTATCGATCGCATCCTCGGGCGACAACGCCTTGGCTTTGCTCACATTGGATCCCAAAGAAATCATCGCCATCGACCTAAGCGTTCCCCAGCTCGCCTGCTTGGATCTGCGCATCGCCGCAATTATGGAATTGCACGATCTCCGATTATATGAATTCCTCGGCATTCTCCCGTCTGAAGACAGGATGGATGTATATCGCAGCCGTTTGCAAAGCCGCCTTTCTTCAGACGCAAAAGCATTTTGGGACAGCCAGCCGCAACTGATCGAAAACGGAATCATCCACGCGGGGAAATTCGAACGGTATTTCCGGATTTTTCGTACGTGGATTCTCCCTCTGATCCATTCGAATGCGTCGATCCAAAAGCTTTTGGAAATAAAATCCCGCGATGAGCAGCTGCAGTTTTATGAACGGACGTGGAATTCCCGCAGATGGCGGTGGCTCTTCAAGTTTTTTTTCAGCCGACGCGTCATGGGACAAGCCGGCAGAGACCCCAGTTTCTTTGCCCATGTGGAAGGAGCCGTCGCCGAGCGGATCATGGACCGCACCAGGCGAGCGCTTGTGGAATGCCCGACTCACAGCAATCCCTTCCTGCATTACATCCTCACGGGGAATTTTTCTTTGGATCACCTGCCTCGCTATTTGCAGCCGCAGCACCTTCTTTCGATTCGATCGCGAATCGATCGGATCAAATTAGTCCATGGTTCGGCTACTGACGCGCAAGGGCCTTTCGACGCCTTCAATCTTTCGGACATCTTCGAATACATGGGGGATGACGCCTTCGCTCTATCCTATGAAAAGATCTTAAATCTCGCCGCGCCGAATGCCCGCATCGCATATTGGAACATGTTGGTCGAGCGCAAATGCCCGATCCAATGCCAAAGCCGAATCGCCCCCCTGGAAGAGACGGCATCTTCTCTCCATTCGCAGGACAGGGCCTGGTTTTACCAGAAGTTTATACTGGAGGAAGTGGAGCCTTGAATCTCTTCGCCTTTTGTTTAACCGGCTCTGCCTTTCTTTCGATCTTCATCGCATCTGAAGTCGTCTATCGCTGCGCTAAGGTTCCCTCGGAATGGATGCGAAAAATCCAACATCTCTTATGCGGGTTTTTAACCGCCTGCTTCCCCTGGATTTTTTCTTCTCCGAAGGAAGTCGCGGAATTGGGCGTTGCGCTCGCCCTGATCCTGCTGATTTGCAAAAAGGCCAGGCTCCTCTCCTCTTTGCACGAAGTGTCGAGAAAAACCTCGGGGGAATTCTATTTCATCCTCGCGACGACCATGCTCGCCTTTCTCTCTTGGAACCAGCCGATTGCCTTCTATTTGATCCCGATCCTCATCCTCACCCTCTCCGATGCCTTGGCCGCCTTGATCGGAACCGCCTATAAAAAGGCGATCTATTCGATCCGGGGCCATAGCAAAAGCTTCGAGGGCTCGACAGTCTTTTTCATCTGCACGTTTCTGACGGTCCATCTCCCGCTGCTGTTTTTGTCCGATTTCGAACCGATCCAATCGGTTCTCATCGCAATCCATATCGCTATCGTGACGACTTTCGTCGAAGCCGTCAGCGGAAACGGAATCGACAACCTCTTCGTCCCCCTGATCTCATTCGGCTTGCTCCTCCATTTATCCCAGATTTCCACGGGATTGATCGCCGGCGAGCTCCTTTCGATGGTTCTATTCGCCCTTGGATTTCTTTTGCGATGCCTGATCTTTCGCCGGAGCTTATTTTCCATCCATGCCTTTGATCTAAGCGATCCCCGCATGAGTTATTTCAGCGAGATCAGAAGCTCTCTTTATCCCGGCTCCAGCGAAGAGGAATTCATTTCCCCCGATGCCATTTGCCTAGCTGCCTGCGAGAAAAAAACTCCGCTGGCGGTTTTGACGATCCGCCTTCGAGGGGATCTCGGCACGATCGGCCACTACGAGGCTCTTTCCGAAGAAGCTGGCGTCCATTTGCTGCGCAAAGCGCAAAAGGAACTCGCTTCCATGGGCGCAAAGACCGTTCTGGGGCCGATGAATGGGAACACCTGGAACCGATATCGGCTGGCTCTCGAACCTCCCTCGGGAGAAGCTCTCCCCGTTTTTTCTCGGCGAGCCGAAAAATCCCCCTTCATACCACAGCCACTTTCTTAACGCCGGTTTTTCAATCGCAGCCAACTATGAAAGCAGGATCAGAACCGATCTTTTCGCACGCAAAGAAGCGTGCCTCAAAGCGCAAAAACGACTTGCAAGGCTTGGATTTTCGATCGAATCTTTGGACTTCAACCGATTTGAAGATGCTCTGAAAGAGATCTACGAGATGAGCCGTTTTGCATTTTCTGAAAATCTTTTTTACGAACCGGTCGGATTCGAAGAATTTTGCCGCCTTTATGGAAAAATCCGCCCGATCCTCGATCCGGATTTCACCTTGCTCGCCTATGACAAAGACCGCCGCTTGGCCGCCTACGTCCTCGCCTATCCGGATCTTTGCGATCCAACCAGGATTGTCCTGAAAACGCTCGCCTGCAACCCAAGATTTAAAATGAGCGGACTCGGGGTCTTCTTATACGATCAGATCCATAACATCGCGGCCGAAAAGGGAAAACAGGCGGTGATCCACGCGTTGATGCACGAATCGCACCTTTCGATCAAACTCTCTTTGGCGACGGGGAGCCATCTGTTTCGAACCTATGCCCTTTATGAATTCAAAAACGGAATGCAAGGCAAATCGTCGACCTAGATCCCGATTCCCATCCGGTGAACTTGCTATAATCGGGATGTTTTCTTTTTGAAACCGAGCGGCGCGCCAATCGATGAACGCGCGATCCAAAGCGCGCCCCATTCGAACCAAATCAACTTAGAGGGATCGATCGCCCGTCATAAGATCTCCACAGTCCCCTTCGCTCCGTCCATCCGCACCTTCATGCCGGTTTGCAGCTTGCGCATCAGCCCTCCGGAAATCCCCACGATGGTCGGCAGCCCCAACTCCCTCGCTACGACGGCCGAATGGGAAAGCAGGCTCCCCCGTTCGATCAAAAGCCCCGCGCAGGAAGGATACAAGGGAACCCAACCCGGATCGGTTTTCTCGGTGACCAAGATTTCCCCGTCGATCCGGCGAGCGTCTTTGAGCTCTCTTACGACCCTTACAATCCCTTCGACGATCCCCGGGCAGCAGGGAGTTCCGCTGAGGCAGTTGGGCGCCTCCGGCGTCGCCTCGCCGAAACCCGACCCCAATAAGAGCTGCGGATACCGGAGGCTCGAACAAACCGGCCCTAGAGTGACGAGGCGATCGGGAGGCGGAAGGGCCTTTTGAAACCCTTCGAACTCCCCTTTGCGCCGCTCTGCGATCCCGATCAGATCCAAATCGGCCGACCGGCCCTCGGCGTAGGCGAAGATTTCATCGACCGTCAAGTAAAAAATATCCCCTTCGCTTCGAAGGACGCCGATCTCGGCGAAGCGATAGCCGACCGCTCGGAACAAGTGGCGCACCACCCCGAAGATCTTCGTCCTGGAAAAGCGCATGTTTTCCCGATTCCGAATCGCTTTTCTCGCGTGTTTCAGAACAAAGCGGAAGACCTGTTTTCTCCATCCTTTTAAAGCGGCGAAGGCCTTTTTTTCCGCTCGATCCCGAATCTCCTTTTCCCGGATCTCCATCTGATCGAACGAGTACGTCTTCATCCGCACATAGTTGACCAAAGCGTCGATGACAAATCCCGCGTCTTCGTGCAGGTCTTTGGACTCGAGCTTGAGTTCGTCGACGCATCTAAATCCGTATTTTTCCAAAAACTCTTCGAACAGACGGTGGATTGGCTCGAAGCGCTCTTTCATCTGTTTTGCGATCTCTTCGACCGGCGCCTGCAAAAACCACTCCCTAAACGGCGCGTCCGTTCGATCGATGGCCTCGGCGATCCTCATGAGCATTTTCGTAGGCTCGGCGCTCTCGAGTCCACCTTCTCCGCAAAGCAGATCGTTTTGCAGCGACGGGCTATCGGATCCGATCCAGTTTTTGCAGATCTTTTTCAACAGCCCGAAAAAAATCATGCAGATGCAGTCGTTGACGATCGGAGCCTGCCATCGCTTGAGCACCGTTTGAGCCAGTTCCCGATAAAAAGCGATCAGCTCTTGTAAAGACATCTCCTTGAATCCGCGCTGTCTGGCCTTCGCATAGACGGCGTCGAATTGCTGATAAAATCGGCGGATGATCGCTTCAATGCGCAAAAACCGCCAAATCGACACCGCGAACAACTTGATCTTGGCCATCGCGGACATGCCGGGGGGCTTATCGGGAAAGCCGATCTCTGCGGCGATCTCCGGCGTCAGCGCCTGCTTGACGCCCATCATCGTCTCCATGAATTCTCGATTCGCGCCGGCTCCCGGCAACAGCACTGCCAGCCGATACCAATTGACGAGGTTGTAATAAATCCTCCCCCGAATCAGCCCGAGCATATTCCGAAAATAGGAATCGTAGGACTCGACGATCTCGCGCGGAGCTCCAATCAAACGGCAGAACTGCCTGTATACCTCTTCATAGCAAAAGCTGGCGAATGAAAAGGTCAAAGGAGTCGTCACTCCGGAATAACTCTCCACGATATTGGAATTGTCCCAAAGGAGCGCGCCGCTCAAATGATCGTAATAGGAAGAAGGGGGCAGGGTCGTCACCGGCCTCGTCTGCAGACAGTAGAGAATTCCCCCGGCAAACGCCCATTCGACGTCCTGCGGCCTCCCATAATGCTTCTCGAGAGATATCGCGGCCTTTGCGATCTCGCGAATCTGTTCGTCCGAAAGGCACGGCTCTTTTTGCTTTTCTTGCGAAACCGCCGCTTTTTCAAGACCTCCGGAACTCCCCTGGATCCATCGATCCTCTTTGACGGCCAGCTTCGAGAGGATTTCAAACGTCGTTCGATCGACGGAAAACAAATCCCCTTCGAGATCGCCGCTCACGAGTCCTTCTCCGACTCCCCATGCCGCATTGATGACGACGCGGTTTCTGTCGAAAAGATTTAAAGGGCTGCGGGAAAAAGCGACGCCGGAGATCTCCGAACACACCATCCGCTGAACTACGACGGCCGTCCGAATGGATTCTGAGCTAAGGCCTTGTTGTTTTCTATATTCGATCGCCCGCTCGGATCTACAGGAATCGCGGCATTTTCGAATCGAATCGAGAATCGCCTTCCATCCCGTTTGAAAAAGATACGATGAGTGAATCCCTGCGAACGAACAGTTCGCGGAATCCTCTCCGATTGCGCTCGAACGAACCGCGACGTAGCCATCCAAGAGGCCCTCTTTGCTCAACGCCGCCTCGATCTCCTGTTGCACTCGCACGTCCTCGATCTGCTCGATCGCATCGCAAGAAAGGCAAATCCAATTGGGAACATTCATCCCCATCTTGGTCAAACCCGCCAAATGAGCCGCTTTGCCCCCTCCGGACGTCCGAAACAGCGTTTCGCAGTCATGAGGCCTCAAGATCAATGAATGTTTCACGTCCATCCTCCGATTCCCAATGCATAGATACAGGCGAGCAGATAACCCGATGCCGCCGCTTCGACCAGCTTAAAACGCTTGGGATTGCATAGATAAAAAAACAGCAATGCCGCCAACAGAACCGCGGCCGGGCCGAGGATCTTTTCGAGTCCGAGAACATAACCAAAAAGAGAGCTCAAGGCGATGGAGCAAGCGGCGAAAAAAACCGTTTTTGCCCGCCCGTACATTTGGGGATACGTCTTTAAGATCGCGTGCGCCTTGGGATCGAGTTTCCGGCAGATCTCATAGGTGAAAAAACCTCCGAGCAACACCATCGCCACGGGCAGAGTGTTCGCCGACATTCCCGCCGTGAGAAACGCCGATAGAGGAAGCACGATCGCCTGGTGGGACAAGGCGTAGGCCAAAGGCCTTTTCGACAAATGCCGCCCGATCCAAAACTCATGGAACATCGCCCACAAATAGCCCATTGCGATGAGATACCAAATGCCCGCGGATAAAGACCACAGCGGCATGGCCGCGATTCCATAGACTCCCATCGCCACTAGAAGCCATCCGATCGCGCGTTTCATCTCTTCTTTCGAAATGAGGCCGGCAGGCAACGGGCGATCCGGATGCGCAATGCAATCTTTCTCGTAATCCTTGTACTCATCCATCGCTCGAAGCAGAAAGAAAAACAAAAACAGGCCGGCGAATGCCACGGCAATCCCCCTCCAGCCGCTAGGAGAGGCGATCGAAGACATCCCCCCGATCAAAGCGAGTTGAGGAAGCGGCGAAAAACGCTGTTTGAAGTATTTCAGCCAACGAGCCATGGCGCTCCTTTTCGAATGGTTTTCTTCCGGTCGATCCGGGCTCTATGCCTGCGATCCCGATAGATCCTGCAGGCGACGACTTCTTTCAAAGCGGGAAACCGATGTAAAAAGGCCGCTCGATCCATCGACACGCCCCGATCGACAAGACACGTGCGACCCGACACGATCGCTGCGTCCGTCTGCAAAAATCCGGCGATTTCCTGCTCCAGCAAAAATTCCGATGCATCTTGAGAAATTCTCCCCCGATACCACCATCCATCGGCGTCTTCTGCGATCCGATCCCCCATGCGATGCCATAAGCGTCCGTCGGCGTCGGTTCTTTTATCCGTCCGATTTGCCTCGGAGTTGCCAAAATAATAAGGGCTGACATGCGCTCCGGAAACCCAAAGCGCGCCCTCTTCCAAATGAGTTTTTATCCCTTCGATCGAGCGTCCCAAATAGGCGGTTTGATGCAAGTTCCTCTCACGGCATTTGCGCACGACCTCTTTCGCATCCGCGAGGGCCACCGGCTCGGCCTCGCTGCTCCCATAGATCTGAAGCCATTCGGCGGAAGGCCAGCGGACAAACCCCTGTTCATATGCGCCGCATTCGGATAAAGCCCCTCCGACTCGGATCGAGGTCAAATCGGGGAAGAGCTTCCCATGGGCGATCAATTCTTTTAACAATGCCGGCCCGCAGGTCGCGCTCGACGCTTTGACGTTTTGCGCGATCTTGCGGCATGCTCTTTGCGAAAGCTTTCGCGGCAAAAGAGCCGAGCAGATTCCGCAAGACAGATTCAATAGGGCGAAATTCGGAAGCGCGCATAGATCGCAGCCCCCGCGGTTTGGATCGAGGCCGAGGCATTTCGAAAGAATAGCGCACGCCTCGGACAATCCCCCGTGGGTTCGCACGACTCCTTTCGATGTTCCGCTCGTCCCCGTAGTAAACGTCAAAAGAGCCGCCTGATCTCCCGAAAGATCTTCCGCATCGAGGGGGATTTGGTTTGGCTCATAGCCTCTTCCAATCGACGAAGCCGACATCCACACGGGGATCTTTCGAATCGCACGCGTTCTCCATCCCCAGAACTTGCCCGCAATCCCCGAGATATACGCTTTCGGCTGCGCCTGCTCGACAATCGCCTCGATCTCCGAGAGCGGCATCCACGGCTCGATGAACATGGCGCAGCAGCCCATCCCCAAGAGAGCGATCACCGCGGCGTAAAGCTCCGGCCCCGGCGCGATGCATATCAAGGCGCAATCGCCCTTGCGAATCCCTCGATCCCGCAACAGAGCCTGCGTGCGAACAGAGCGGCGATAGAGTTCTCCAAACGTCGCAATCCCTCGGCTCTTTTCCCATAAAGCATCTCTTTCGGGCCATCGGAGCGCGCAATCGATAAATTCTCGAATGCAATTCATATTTAGTGAGATCTCAATAATTGAGCGATCGGCATCCGCACGATCCGCAGCCCCGCAAAACAGGATGCGATGCAGGCGGCGGCGCTGCTGAGAGCCAATGAGGAGACGATGATGCGCCAATCGAAATAGAACGAGACGACAAATTCCCTCGTCTGCCCGGGTCCGGGAGGCATCAAGAGTCCTTGATCCACAAACAGCATCAACCCCGCATAGGCCAAGGCCATTCCCACCAAGCTCCCCAAGATCGCGAGGAAGATCCCCTCGAAAGCGATCATCCGAAGCACGCTCATGGCCGATTCGCCGTTCGCCCGAAGGTTTCCGATCTCCTGCTTCCGCTCGAGAATGGAGGCCGAAATCGTATTGAAAATGCCGAGCAGCACGATCGATAAAATAATGATCTGAACGACGTTGAACTGGGCGTTGAGCCAATCCACCGAATGTTGGTAATAGATCTTGTCCAATACGTGGAACGGCACGGCCTCGAGATGCGGGAAAGCGCTTTCCGCCGCCTGGGCGATGCGCGGCCAATCGGATTCGCTCTTGAGTCCGAGAGAAACCAGTTCGATCTTCTCCGTTTTCAGCAAACTCTGAGCAGCTTTGAGCTGAATCCGGAACATCCTCCGGTCGAATTCCGCCGAACCCGTATGGAAAATTCCCGTCACGACAAAGCGGTCTTTGCTAATCGCTCCCCTCATCGAAGTCGCGATCACTGTCACCGTATCGCCCGGCTGGACGGAAAGCGCCCGCGCAAGTCCGCGGCCTAGCAGAATTCCCTTTTCTTCGGACTCCAGCATCCGCCCCTCTTCCACATTCAAGCTGTGGAAAAAGGAAGCCTCTCTTTTCGCATCGACCCCTTGGCCCGCGCCGCCCACCGTTCGATTTCCGTTTTTCAACAACGCAGAAAAACTAACTCTAGGAAACACCTGCTCGACCCCGTCCTGGGTCGACAAAAATTCCTCGAGCTGCGCTCCGTCTGAAATCCAATGTTTCGTCGGATCTTCGAAGGCGCTGTCCCTGTATCCTTTCGTATAGATTTGACCGAATCCATAATTGGCATGAATCGTGTTATACTTGAGTTCCTTGAGAACCCCCTTGATGAATCCGTCAAAGGAGAATAACGCCCCCGTTCCCAATGCCACCGTGAACAGAACCGCGACGGTTCTTCTGATATTTCGAGATAAATTTCGAATCGCCAGGAGCAACCACATATCAGTCTTTTCTCCTATATGAAATCTCTTTGAGTTCTCCGTCCTGAAGATGGAAATTCTGATCTGCGAAAGACTGCACCATTGAATCATGGGTCGTGAGAATTACAGACACCTTCTGCTGCTCCACGAGATGGGATAAAATCTCCATGATCTCGCGCCCGGTCTTTTGATCGAGGCTGGCGGTCGGCTCATCTCCAATGATCACAGAAGGCTTCTTCGCGATCGCCCTTGCAATCGCAACCCTTTGTTTTTGTCCGCCGCTCAGTTGAGAGGGACGTTTCTTGCGATGCCCCCAGAGCCCGACAGCCCGTAAGGCATCTTCCGTCCTCTGCAAAATTTCCTGTTTGGCAAGTTTCTGCTGCGATAAAAAATAACCGACGTTTTCTTCGGCGCTTAAGACCGGAATCAAATGAAAATGCTGAAAAATAAATCCGATCTGAAATTTCCTGATTTCATTCTTCTTCCTCTCTCCCATTTGCCCGATCTCTTCTCCCTGAAACCTGACTGCGCCTTTGCTAACCGGTTCGATGAGCCCCAGAATGTTGAGAAGCGTCGATTTCCCAGACCCAGACGGGCCGGAAATCGTGATGAGCGACGACCGAGGAATTTCAATGGTTAAATTCCGAATCGCAGCCACCGGCTGCTTTCCTAAAAAATAAGAAAATTCCAAATTTTCGATTTGATATAACAATTCTTTTTTACTCAAAGCGCATCTCAAATAAAAACCAAACAATAATACAAACAAAGCGCAAAGTCAATTCAATAATCATTCAATCTTTTTTTAAAGACAAAAAAAACAACTCCCCAATTTTGAAAAGCAATTTAACGCTGCAAAGCAAAAATATTAATCACAAACAATTAAAAATATTTTAATTGTTGCTTGAAACAAACATTTCATTTAAAATAAATAAAGATTCATCAAGTTTAGTTAAATAAAAGGCTTCCATGAACCATATAGGATTGGATTTTTCCCAAACAAATCAATTATCAAGATATTTTTTTGCATCTGATTTTAATAGCGATCGCCTTTTACACATCATCCATTTGATCCGACTCCAAGGAACCCTCAAAACCGTCATAATCCCCCCCAATGCCTTGCAAGCCACAAAAGAAATTGAAAAAACGAGCGCGGAGGCTCCTGCAACGCTTCGCAAGGTCCGTTCTCTACTTAGCATGCATATACCTAATCCTCCCTCGATAAAATCTTGGGGCCCCATCCCTCCTGATCTAATGAATGAATTCAAAGATTGGGCTGTTCAGAATCAAGGACCTATTGAAGCTTTTTTATCCGACGTCGAGCAGCTTCCCATCTGCCGATTGCCCACGAATGGCAACCGCGGACCGACTGTATTGATCCATGCCAATCCACGCCCTTTTGTCCTCAAACAAACCACTCACAGCGAAATTTTTTATACCGCTCTTTACAATTCTCTTATTTCTCAGCTAGAGATGCCTAATTCGCGAATCGTTATCCCGGATATGGTTGGTTTTAATTTCAATGGCAAGACCCGATACACATGCGATACAAGGACATCTCTCGACGAGGAGACCTCCGAACAATTGAACACCGACTCGATCGCGATTCTGCAAGAAACTTGCAGAATTTTTGAGAAGCCCTTTTCATTGAATGAAGATCCTCGATTCCTATTTTTTGAAAAAGTGACTGGAGATACTTTTTTTACTTTTGTATCCGGAAGATATGAGGATTCACTCCAAGACCAGAAATCCTCATTTTTTATGCGGATTGGCAATTTAATTATGCTGGACATTTGTGTAGGAAATCTCGATCGCCTCCTCCGTTTTACAAGCGAATTAACACAGAAGAACGTTTATTCGGCCAATCTTGGAAATGTGCTCATTTCGACCCAAGGAGAGACCTTTGCGCTCCATCCGATCGACAATGGTTTGGACCTCACGCCCGACCAACCTGCTGCCTATGAACTATATACCCAGAACATTTGCAACATCCTTAAAACAGCATCGGGATTGGACATTTTGGCAACTCATGCACGAGATTCGCTACAAACTGGAATTAACCATGGCTGCGACGACATTCCTATAGCTGATCGGCCAGATTGCAAGAACTTTCTCGCAGACCTCTTAACAACTCAGGCATTCGAAGATTTAAAATCCGGATTTAAACAGATGCTTGACTCATTAGCAAAAATCCAGGCAACCTTGCAAAGCGTTGAGGTTGAGAAATTCTGCCACCTGCGGAACATCGATGAAAAATGGTTCGAAGCCGCTCGAAATCGACTGGCCCAAATCCTGGACGCGAGCATGGAAGGCGGAAACTTTCTCTCCCAAAAACCCTCCAATTTTTGAACTTTAATCATAATCAAAGGCGAACTATGAACAGCATTTCATTTCAAACATTAGGTCTGCATCAAGAACGCAGACAGGACGTTTTGGGAAATCTTCGAACCGAAGCTTTAGGAGCAATCCGGAGCGCCCTTGAAATTATCCGCACGAACAATCCGGATACTTGGTTTTTTTTCCCTCAAGTCGTTTTTACTCTGGCGCAACTCGACCGGAGAGCGGTTGCTCAAGACCGCGAGCTTCTAACCATCATCGACCGTCTTGTCGAAAGAGGGCAGCGGACGGGTCCTCCCTATTATGATCGAAACTTGCATCAGGATGTCGAGCGTTTTATCGCTTCCCATCCATGAAAATCCAATCCTGAGAACGGGTGGATCGAATCGAGAAGGAGTTGGAAAAAGGGAAAAGGCGTTTTTTGCAGCGCAAAAGATTCCCTTAAGGACGCCTCGGGGTATCGGATCCGATCTCGGATAAGCTCGCATTCCTTTGTTTAAAATGCCCGCCTGGGATGCCCCTAATATTTCATATAAAAACGCCTCTCTGCCAGCTCCAGGAGCGCATCGACGGCTTCCTGGGCGTCCGAACCGGTCGCCTCGACGAAAATCCGAGACCCCCTTTCGGCTGCGAGCATTAAGATGCCGAGCAGCGATTTAGCGTTGACCATGTCGTCGCGAAAAAACAAAAAAATCTGAGCATCGAATTTCGAGGCGCATCGAACGAGTTCAGTAGACGGGCGGGTATGCAGGCCTTTGTCGTTTAAAACGACAAAGGCGCCTTTGACCACTTTTTTTTCGTTTGCCCTGCTCATCTCTCTCACTAGAAGTCATGCGATACTTACATTCCAGTTCGATTTTTATGCAACTATTTTTTTTCATTCGAGAGCAGACCTTTTAATTCCCCCACTAAATAAGCAAAGCGTTTCATCGCTGCTTCGATAGGCGCGCTCGTGCGCAAATCGACGCCGGCGAGCTTTAAAAGATCGAGCGGATACTTCGATCCTCCGGAAGAGAGGAATTCGAGATATCGATCTTTTGCAGAGGAATCCTTCGAAACTTTTTCGAAAAGATCCAAGGCCGCGCTGAGTCCCGTTGCATATTGGTAGACGTAAAAATCATAATAAAAATGGGGAATTCGAGCCCATTCGGATTCGAGGCCTCCGTCGAGAGTGAGATCGGGTCCGTAATACATCCGATTCAGTGAGAGATAAAATTCTTTTAGCAATGTTGGAGTGAGAGGAGTCCCCTCTTCAGCCCAGCGATGGAGCTGCAGCTCGAACTCGGCAAATAGCGTCTGCCGAAAAATCGTCCCTCGAATCGCCTCGATCTCATAGTTGATGAGATAAGCCTTTTCTTTTTTTCCCTTCATCGTCTGGAAAAGCCTCTGCAAGAGAAGCTGTTCGTTGAACGTCGAGGCTACCTCTGCCACGAAGATGGGGTATTGCGCATAGACATAAGGCTGTTTTTCATGGCTCAGATAGCTGTGCATACTGTGACCTGCTTCATGAGCCAAAGTCAGCACGTCGTTGAGATTCCCGTGATAATTCATCAAAATATAGGGCATGCTGTCGTAACAGCCGCTCGAATAGGCTCCGCTGCGCTTGCGCAAATTCTCAAACGCATCGACCCAGCGATCCTCAAAAATCCCCTTTTTTAAAGCGTCCTGATATGCCCTTCCCAAAGGAGCTACCGATTCCACGACGAGCTTCTCAGCCTCGGCATAAGGAATCTCGACTTGAATTTCTTTCACCAATGGGACGTAGAGATCGTAAGGATGCAGTTCGTCCACCCCCATGATTTCTTTGCGCAGCTGAATGTATTCGTGCAGCGCCCCTAAATGCTCATGGATCGAAGCGATCAAACGGTCGTAGACCGCCGGATCGACCTGATTGGGGAAAAGAGCGGCAGACCTGCAGTCCTCGAACTTTTTGGCGCGAGCCATAAATAAATGCCCTTGCACCTCTCCTTGCAAAAGCTCGCAAATCGTATTCTCATATGCGGCAAATCCGCGGTGCAAATTCTCAAAGGCGCTTTTGCGCAAAGAGCGGTCTTCGCTGCGCAAATAGACCGAGTAGGTGCCAGACGTTAAATCTTTCAACTCGCCGTCTTTGGTCTTGGCCGGTTCGAATTTGAGATCGGCGTCATTGAGCGCTCCAAATGCCTTATGAGGAGCCGCCAAGGCTTTTCCAGTCATCGCGACCAGCTCTTCCATTTCCGAATTCAAGGTGTGCGGACGCATTCGCCCGATCTTCTCGAGATAGAACCGGTATTCCTTGAGCTTGGGATCTTTGAGCATCGCATCGAATTCTTTTTTGCCGATCGATAGCAGTTCGGGCTCGACCCAGGAGCACTCCACCTGAAAATCATTGATCAAAGAAGAGACGAGTCCAAAATTTTTCTTCGCCGCATCATTTCCCAGATCCTCGTCCATGCGCAAATGGGCGTAGGTGTACAGTTTTTCCAGTCGACGGCTCAACTGAAAATAGCCATCCAAAAACTCGCTGATCTTGGCGGGAGATTTTGCCAAATGTCCGCGATAGGCCTGCAGATCCGGCCAACGGGGCGCGCTCGCAGCCCCCCGGATCTTTTCAAAATCCTGCATCCAGTTCCCATTCGACGCGTACAAAGCCTCGACGTTCCATTTCTTCTCCACGGGAACTTCTTCCCTCGCGATTGCCATAAAATCTCCTTTAGCCTCTAAAGCATTCCAACTCAAAAAGATAAACAAAATCCGATACATTTTTTTCATTGACCACGCCCCTCTTTTTCCATCCGATTTTTTCGATTCAAAAAAGATCGCAACCCTCGAAATGTCAATTCATTCCAACTAACTTTCCACCGCTCCTTTAGCAATCGAACCGAAGAACTGCTAATTCTTCTTGCGCTAAATTCGCATCCCGGATATGCTGCTGATCATCAAAACGATTTGATTTCAGCTATTTGGCTGGAAAAAAACAAGGAGAAAAAACAATGGCACAACAAGCTGCAAAAAAAATCACTTTGAAGCCTCTTGGCAACCGAGTCCTCGCCCAGCGGCTGGAGCCAGAAGAAAAAATGAAAGGCGGGATCATCCTTCCCGACTCAGCTAAGAAAAAACAAGAAACTGCGAAAGTCGTAGCTGTCGGACCAGGCAAACGCCTGGATGATGGCAAAATCGCTTCCTGTTCCCGTAAAAGTCGGCGACATCATTTTAATGGATAAATATTCCGGCCAGGAAGTGACGCTCGACGATGAAGAATACGTCATCCTCAAAGCCGACGACATCATTGCAATCATTGAAGAATAATCATTATAAAAGGAGTATTTAACCATGGCTGCAAAAAATATTAAATTTAAAGAAGATGCCCGCCAAAAGATTTTGAAAGGCGTCCGCACACTGGCATCCGCCGTGAAAGTGACGCTCGGTCCTAAAGGGCGCAACGTCGTCATCGACAAGAAATTCGGCGCTCCTCAAATCACAAAAGACGGCGTCACTGTTGCAAAAGAAATCGAACTCGAAGACAAGCACGAAAACATGGGCGCTCAAATGGTGAAAGAAGTCGCCAGCAAAACAGCCGACAAAGCGGGCGACGGCACCACAACAGCAACCGTTCTTGCCGAAGCGATCTACAGCGAAGGTCTTCGCAACGTCACTGCCGGCGCAAATCCGATGGAAGTCAAAAAAGGGATCGAACAGGCTGTCAATGCAGTCGTCGAAGAACTGAAAAAACTCAGCAAGCCGATCAAAGACACCAAAGAAATCGCCCAAGTCGCGACCATTTCCGCCAACGGCGATACCGAAATCGGCGAAATCATCGCAAAAGCGATGGAACGAGTCGGCAAAGACGGAACCATCACCGTTGAAGAAGCCAAAGGCTTTGAAACAACCCTCGAAGTCGTCGAAGGGATGAATTTCGACCGCGGCTATCTCTCTGCTTATTTCGTCACAAATGCCGAAACACTAGATTTGCGAATATGAAAATGCCTACGTCCTGATCTACGAGAAAAAAATCTCCGGCATGAAAGAATTCCTTCCCATCCTGCAAGCCGTTGCAGAGTCGGGCAAACCGCTCCTCATCATCGCTGAAGATATCGAAGGCGAAGCTCTTGCGACTCTCGTCGTCAACCGCCTCCGCGCCGGCCTGAAAGTCGTCGCCGTCAAAGCTCCCGGCTTTGGCGATCGCCGCAAAGCGATGCTCGAAGATATCGCGATCTTGACTGGCGGCCAGTTCATCAGCGAAGAGCTCGGCATCAAACTCGAAAGCGTCACGCTCGACATGCTCGGCCGCGTGAAGAAAGTGATCGTCAAAAAAGACGACACGACGCTCGTCGACGGCGCTGGCGACAAGAAAGCGATTCAAGAGCGCATCGCTCTTCTCAAGCGCCAGATCCAAGAGAGCACTTCTGATTACGACCGAGAAAAACTCCAAGAGCGCCTTGCGAAACTCTCTGGCGGCGTTGGCAGTCATTCGCGTCGGCGCTGCAACAGAAGTTGAAATGAAAGAGAAAAAAGACCGCGTCGACGATGCGAAAGAAGCAACAAAAGCAGCTGTCGAAGAAGGGATTCTCCCTGGCGGCGGCACTTCTCTCATCCGCTGCATGCCGATTCTCGAAAAACTGCATTGCAAAGCTTTCCGGCGATACCAAAATCGGCGCTGAGATCATTCTGCGCGCTCTTAGCCTATCCTCTGCGCCAGATTGCTGAAAACGCAGGCAAAGAAGGCTCGATCGTCGTTCAAAAAGTCGCTTCCATGAGCACCTATGAAGGCTACGATGCGCGCGAAGACGTCTATGTCAACATGATGGAAAAAGGCATCGTGGATCCGACAAAAGTCGTCCGCTGCGCACTGCAGTTTGCCGCTTCCATCGCAGGACTTCTCCTCACAACTGAAGCGATCATCACCGAAGAAGAGCAGGACAAACCCGCTGCCGCTCCCGCAGGCGGCGACATGGATTATTAAAACCCATCCCTCGAAGGGTCGGAATTCTCCGGCCCTTCTGTTTCTTCAATCTGCATCTCTTCGTTTTGCCCGAGTTTCGGAATAACTTTTTTAATCAGAGATTCAGGTTTTAAAAGATCCTGAAGATATTGGTTCAAACCCGCTCCTTTAAAGACTTGAGCAATCACCTGTTTCATCGGGAACCCAGTCTTGCTGCTTAAATCGGTCAATTCGAACCTAGGGAGGCGGATCACCTTCGGAGGCCCGATTAATTGAAGCCCTCTGATTTCAATCGTTAGATCTGTGAGAACCAGCTTTCTTGAGAATCACTTCCCCGGCATCCCTTTCCTGTTTCGAGATGCGATCCACAATCTGCGGTCCAGTTGTTTTTCGTGCCGAGCGGATTGGAAAATTCGATTCCCAAAAACACCTGGTCGAGAGCAAATAATTCGATCACAGAGGGATCCTTGAACAATTGATCCCATTGATATTCTACATCGATTGTATTCGCCAGGAAAGCCTTGTGATTTTTAAATCCCCGCGGATTTTTCATCGAAAATCCTTCCGATATTCAATCCGGTTTTCGAAAATCCGAGCCGTCCAACCGATACATTCACATGCATTTTTCCGATCAAATAATTGGATACCAGCTAGGGCTTTCATAACCCACAAAAATACCAAAGCTCCAACAATGATCAACGCGATCAACGGCCATCCGATCTTTTTCATGCTCCCCCCGTTTTCTTTCCCCATATCAAAAATGATCTTTGCGATGGAGAAAAAAGCTCTTCAAATCCGGCTTAAAGAACGGTCTTACAACTCTTCGACGATGTTGATTATTTGAGATTTATGCGACATGTCTTTTTAAAACAAAATCAGGTATACTTAGCGCAAAAATACAAAAGCTCTTTATGACAGCAACTACAGGAAAATTTTACACATGGGCCATCCGGCGCACTGAGTCTAAAGGGCTCCCTTATGGATCGGACTGCTGTTTTTCCTCGAGCTGGTTCTTTTCATCCCCCTCGACGCCATTTTTGTTTTCTTCTGCCTACAAAATCGAAGGCAAATCCTCTTGTACATCGGAATCGCAGCACTCGCCTCGACTTTAAGCGGCCTTTGCGGTTATTTTCTAGGCCATTACCTATGGGATTGCATCGGTCCCTATCTCGTTGCCTCATTTCATTTCCGCCGCTGTATTTCGAGCGATTCGCAGGCCATTTCCAGCAATTTGAAAGCCTGGCCGTGTTTATCGGCGCATTCCTCCCCTTTCCCTTGAAAGCCCTGAGCCTCTCCGCCGGGAATTTGCCATTTGAAACTCCCCGCCTTTTTCCTGTGGCTTTCTTTGGCCCGGGCCTGCCGTTTTATCCTCCTCGGCCTCTCGATGGTTCTTTGGGGCGATCAAGTAAAAATTTTCGTCGACCGCCATTTCCATCGAATTCTCATCGCCATCGGAGCCAAAATCGCTTTGGCATTTGGATTTTTCTGGATCTTTCTTCGCTGAGCGATTGCAAAAAATTCCCTCTGAATTTAAGATAACATCTCTTTCTTTGTTCCGGGTTAGCTCAGTGGTAGAGCAGTGGACTGTTAATCCATTGGTCGCAAGTTCGAATCTTGCACCCGGAGTTTCTTGTCTTTTATGCAGGTAGGATCAAAACTAGGCTGCTCTTTTTATGTTGCCAAAGCCCCAATGCTCCACTCCTCTCAAAACTGAAGCGGGATATCCCAGTCGATAATCGCTTGCACGAGCTCTTTTGAGATAAATTGCACTCCTTGTCGGCATTGAAGATTTTCGACTTTCCGTGCTTCTCTAGCTGCATCTTCGAGAGCATCCAGACAAAAGCTCGTTTCCAAGCTGTTGGGGAGGCGACAGAACCAGTCGACGACAACAACAAGATACACACGGCCGTTTGGCAGCCGGATATACGTGATATCGGTACTCTATGCCTCTAGCGGCACCACATTGCTCAGCAAATAGGGAAACTTGACGTGTTCTGGATGGGGCTTTTGGACTGGTTGTCAGCCAATCCTAACAGCTGCATGACCGTTTAAATGTGCTTGCGATTGACATCGCAGCCTTCTCTTTTCATCTACTGAGCAATTTTGCGAGAACCTAGAAATGGCCATGCTGTATAAATCTGTCGACACAGCGCCTGAGCTGTATCTCGCAGGGACTGACTGGCACGTTCTTATCAGGAATATACCGATTCTTGAAGAAGTTTCGGTATATCTCCTTTTTTTATCTCGTGCCGAAGGCAGGAGGTGTGCATCTACCCTCACAAATCAATAGAAATATTATCGCAATTCATAAATTCACTTTATTCAAAATCCACTCTCCAGATCTTTTAGCGATCTCAAACAGACAGAGATTTGGAATTTGTCTAACAACAGGAATTTCAAGCAATTCACAGAGACTTACAAAAAGTCGTCCATGAGAAACAATAAGAGGTTCACGATGTTGCCGAAATGCAATTTCTAATCCTTGGAAGACCCTAAATTTTAAATTTTCACGAGATTCAATAGACGGATCGAGTTTGTAATCAGGATTAATTTCTTCAAGGCTTTCAATTTCATACATAGCATCGCTAGAGATCCCTTCCAAACACCCCAATTTCTCTCTGAAAATTCTTGGATGATGCTAAAACCTGCTTTAGGATGATATTTTTTAATGATTTCGGCAGTATCTAAAGCTCGTTTTAATGGGGATGTACAAATGTGCTCAATAGGAAAACTTCCAAATTTCTTTGCAAAAATTTCTGCTTCACGGATCCCTTTATCACTGAGTGCAATATCTCGTTGGCCTTGGCACAGGTTTTTTACATTCCAAAGCGACTCACCATGTCTTATAAAATAAAATCTTTTTAACGCAGGGTTCATGTTGTGTGTCCGTAAATCTAAAAAGAATGCAAAATATTGGTCATTCTAGCAACGCATTTTATTGTCTTGTAACACCAAAGTGAGACCGTTGCATAAGTCGCTTCGGAGTCGAAATTCGATGATTTTTCTACTCCCGCCGATTTTAGCAAGTTTCCTATCCTTAGCCGGATATGTCAACTTGCTAAAATCGGCAGGGATAGAAAAAGGGCGAGTTTTCGGGCCGAATCGAACTTATGCAACGGTCTCAACTTATCTTTCCGAGGAGACTCTTAGAACCTGGATGATTCAAGAGGGACTCTGGCTGCCCCAAAAGCGACGAGAACGCAAGATGTATCAAAGACGGGTTCGACAAAGCCGATTTGGGGAGTTGCTCCAGGGAGATGGACTCAACACGCTTGGTTTGAAGATCGAGGCAAAGAGTGCACGCTGGTCATTTTTGTAGATGATGCGGTGAGTCGACTGACAGCAGAAAGATTCGTTCCCGCAGAGACGATGGAAGCATATCAGCCAATCCTCGAACAACATCTTCAAACATCATAAGGAACCTCGCATGAATGAGGGCTATACCGAAACTAGTTCAAGAATCGGTATATATCTCATGGGCAAGTGTCGTTTTCCCCACCCCACTTAGTCCAAAAAAGGCAACTGGCGTCATAAACACCTCAAATCCTATTAGCTAATAAATCTTCAAATTTTAACAACACCTCTTCGCAAGAATCGGCTTTTGCATTAGAAAACGCTTTCACATCAAACTGTTCAGCGTTTTTCACCATTCTCTGCTCTAATTTTTGATCTAAAAACTTTGCAGAATGATCCACTTTTCCTTCAATCCATTCATAACATGAAACGAGCGAGTAAAGATGCCCAATGAGATCATAAAAAATCTGCCGTTGTTCAGGTGGGTCGCGAAAAAAATGAGGGAACCCTCTTATCGACATTAACTCTTCGAAAAGCCTCTTATCTTCACTCGTACGAAGAAAATCAAAACCTGTTTTTATCTCAAATTCAGGCAAAGCCGGGCCACTCCACTCCCAATCAAGAACTGCAGAAACGCGATTGTCATGAATCAGAATATTTTTCATGACAAGATCTTGGTGACAATAAACAAAGGTATCTTCCTGGGTATTCAGACAAGAAAAATCTTCTACTTTGAGCAATGTTTCAAGCTTTGGAATAAGCCTTAAAAAATGTACCCGATTCGGATGATCAGTCGCGCTCAATCGCTTCATTTCATTTGTATAGTACAGAAGCCAGGCATATGCATACTCGGAGAATGTAGCACAGGGTTGATCGATCACAGTGGCAGGAAATTCAATCGGGCTTACCACACACATTGTATGATCTAAAATTTCAAAATTCCCCATTTTTCCAAATGACTTGGAATGAAGCTCAGCTACAATATCTGCTAAATCGTTGAGGATTTTTATATAAATCGTTTTATCGGAGTAAATTTCATCAAAAATCAAATTGAAAGCTCTGCCAGGCATTCGATGCATTAATATATACTCGACTCCTATTGGAGAAACCGATATTTGATTAACATATTTTACAATCCGAGGAACCTTTATCGAAGTATTTTCTTTTAAAAAGGAAATAGAGCTTATTTCATTTGTGGTTTTTCTGTATTTCCAATTCAAATTTCCCAATTTAAGGACTAAATGTTCACCACTGGAAGTAGTAACGAGATAAACATCATTAATAAAAGACCCTCCTTGATCTGGCATGGGTTCAATCCTCTCTACTATCCCATATTGAGTTGGCTCATCTAATGCACCATTAAATTTATATGGCAATAACTTAACGACAGAAGCTGACTTGGCTTTTCCTGTACTTTTCTGGTTTACATCAGCAGACGTTATTCTTTTTGCATCTATCTTTTTTGATAACGCGTTAGAAGAGACTATTTCAAAACGTGCCGAGCCAATTTGCTCTACTTTTGAAGAAACCTCTCGCTCCCTTGAGAGAGAGTTCAATACAAAAAATGGGCTCTGTCTAAAACGATTGGGCTGTACATTACCGAACATATGTTACCTCTAAAAAAGCAATTAATCTATTCTAAAAACCAACGAACCTAAAGTTTTTCATGATATTTTATATCCACATCTAAATAAAATCAAACACCATCATGTTATTCTGAAAATTCAATCCAAAGGCCGTAAACCTTTAAATAAATTTTTATATTTGAGTTTTGCGATCAGATTTATAGCTGAAGCATAGATAGAACACAAAACATACGGATCGTTCCATGAGAATGCCGATTAAAATAAATAGAAAATTAAGCGGCTTCGCATAGCGGCCTGCACCAATGTGAGACTAATGGAAATGAGCATGGGATTTTGGGGGGATGTTTGTAAGAAGGCGCTTTCATAATGCTCCAGTAGAACGCAATATTTCACCACATCTCGCCAAATTTCACCTTGCATACAATCACCCTAATTCCCAAAAATCGTTGCTGTTACACGTTTTGAGCTGTTGTAGAGAACGGCAGTTTGGAAGACTGTTAATCCATTGGTCGCAAGTTCGAATCTTGCACCCGGAGTTCTTACCTTTGCTCTTGAAACTTTTCAACCGCTGTTAAATTAGTTAAAAACAGCCTGGAGAGCTTGTTCTCCATTTTAAGATCGGGCATCTATGAGCATTTCACCATCCCACGCCATTGGGGCAAATCATAGAGATCTTCCTCTCCCTTCGCTTGATTTCCCTGTTGCAGCTTCAAATGTGTTCGATCCTGCATCCGCAAAGGTAATCATTTTTTTGGTCGATCATAAAAAACCGAACCATTACGAATTGATCCGAGAATATATCAAGACGAATCAGTCCTCCTGTCGTTGCGTCCTTCTTGTCGAAGGTTCTCAACGGGTAGGCGAAATGAACTCTCTAATCCCTACGATCTGTTGGGAAGACAAAACGATTTTGGCCGAGACTCAAAAAAAAGCCAAAAGCCTCCTTGAATTGCGATCTCCTCTTCGCGAAATGTCAACCCCCCTATTTCCATTGGAAAAAAAAATTGACGGCCTGAGAAAAATTTACAGCTCCGCCCTGGAGTTCGGACAAGATCCGGAGAGCTTATCTTTAGACGACTCTTGCCATCGGCTGAATCAGAACAGCTCGCTTGAAACAAAAACCGTCGAAGCCTGGGAGTCGCTTTTAAGCCGAACCTATGAAGCCTTCGTCAATCAAACAATCCAAACAACTTTCGCGCCCAGACAAACAAGCTTAATCGAAGAGATCGACAAACACTTGGGGTCTGACAAGGTTTTTGTCAGCTGCGGCCGATTGCATGGAGATCCGAACTTGCTAAACTTTCCGAATGATGTCGAAAGGCTCCTTTCTTTCTTGCGCAGCTCGACGTCTTTTGTCATTTTCGATCTCTCGGAATTTTAATCGTTCGCCCCACTTTTTTATTAAAAAAAAAAATCGACGCGCGGTTTAAACTTCTCTGAACTCGCAGCGCTTTTTTGAGCGCAGGGAAAAAATGTCTGTTTCAATCCTATCGTTCCACCTTCCGTGCCCTTTGTCATAACGCCCCGCTCCAATTTGAAGGAAAAAACCCATGTCGGTGAATTTCATTTCATCTTTTTCCCAAGAACCAAACGCCGAATGTCCGATTTGCCTAACTGGCATCGATTCCGCCGAATCCTGTTTGCTCCACCGAGTGAAAACGTCGGCGGAAGGCGTATTTTCGGAACATGCGTTTCACTCCGGATGCCTGTCGCAGTCGTTGCTTTCAAAACGGCTCTGCCCTCTTTGCCGCGGCTCGGTTAGCCTTCCAACGCCCTTAGACGCGTTGAAAACAGCCCCGGAATACGCATCTCTATTCCACGGCGGCTCCATCGATCGGCACCATGGAGAACGCCTGCTGCTTGAGGCAGTCCAAAACGACCGCCAGCCGATCGCCGAGGGGTTGATCCTGTCCGGGCAGATCGATCCGAAAATCAGAATCAAAGCCCTCTCCTCAGCCATTCAAAATAAAAACCTGTCTCTCATTCAATCGCTTTTAAATGGCTGTTCGATGGATTTCTACTCGTTTTGCAAAGCGCTGAATCAGTCGATCCAAAGCTCGAGCCAAGAGATCTTTGATTTTTTTGTCCATCGAGGCGGAGTCGACGAGCACTCTCGCGGCCCTGAAATCGCCCTAGCCGTCCATAGAGGCCAAACAAATGACGTCCTCGATCTGCTCCGGCGGTTTCCGATGAAAAAAAGGTTATTCGGGATAGCTCTCGTCCTTTCAGCCCAGGAACGAAACATCGACTTGGTCGAGTCTCTTTTAAGGATGAATTCCGCAGAACCCGAAGCCGTTAAAGCCGCTTTGATCTCCGCCGCCAAAAACACAGACCTTCGCTTAATCGACCTTCTTTTAAAAACGAAACAACTCGCGCACGCTCAAATCAAGGAGGCAATAGAAGCGACGTTTCCCGACTGGAGCCAACCCGAAGTCCAGAAACTTTTATCAAATAAGTCAAATACGGCGGATCGACTTCTCCTCATAAGCGTTTCCCCTCCAGAAATCCGCCCTGCCCTCGAGATGCTTTTAAACGCCCTCCCTCCGTCTGTTTCTTTGCGTCCTAGAGCAAAGAGGCCTAGAGAGGAAGAATCCCTCGCTTAAAAACCCAACCTGGGACCATTGCATAAGTCCAACCGATGTGATCCAGTTTTTGACAAAGGACTGATCCAACTTTTCAAGATTGTCCAAAGGAGAAATGTCGGCGATCATTTCAGAAATTTTAAAACGCAAGTTATTCATCGGATGTCTTTTGTTTGATTCGGAGAAAGGCGTAAGTTTAATCTGTAGCGAGTATGACGAAGTTGTCCGGTTTTCAATAAGGCGCCCTTCTCAACCAAATCGATTAAGTCGCGCGTTGCCGTTGCTCTAGTGGTTTTTGTGATTGCAATGTAATTTTCTGCGCTCAGTCCACCTTTAAATCCGTTCGGCCCTTCGGCAAACATTCTTAGCAACGCCTTAGTTTGGCGTGGATTGATTTGCCCTGATAGAGAATTGAGCATTTTCGATTTTTCAATCAGAAAATAAAGCAGTTGAATCGATTCTTCATGCGCTTGTAAAGCTATATGAGCAAAAAAATCCACCCAATCTTGGACTTCTAGAGTCTGGTTGCATTTTTCGAGGGCTGAATAATAGTCTTTTTTTCGTTTTTCTAACGTTTTCGAAATAGCTATCAAGATTGGCCGGCCAATCCCTTGAGAAAGAAGCTTTTCTATCAATAGATGGCCGATTCTTCCATTGCCGTCTTCGAAAGGGTGAATGCTTTCAAAGTAAACATGGGCAATAGCCGCTTGTCCCAAAATAAATCCCGGCTTATTCGTAGAATTAAACCAGGCAATAAATGACGACATTTCTGAAAAAACGTCTGCGGAAGGAGGCGCTTCAAAGAAAATTCTAGGGGAGTCGTAGCGATTAGAAACTATTTGCATAGGTTCCGCATGAGTTCGATATGTTCCGCGATCGGTAATTTTGGTGGAGTCTTGAAACAAAATGGAGTGCCAATGCCACAGCATTTCGTGGGTCAGCGGTTTATCAAATGACTGGTATACATCGCAAAGGATCTCTGCCATCTGATGTTCTTTGTCGCCCAGCTTTGGTTCGGCATTCAATCCAAAGTGTCTTTGAATGGACGATTGCAAACTCTCCCTATCGAGGATTTCCCCCTCAATTTTGGAGCTTTCCAAGCCTTCCAAACTAAGAATCTCGACAATGAAGCGTTTTTGCTCCTGTTCGTTTATAGTTTTAAGATAAGCAAGAGCGCTGCCTGCGTCCAAAAGAAATTGTCTCTCCGATCGAGCGATCCGATCGGGATCGTAATTAAATTTGGGCCAGTTCGGCAATTCCCAATTCCAAGGCATGAGCAGTAGACTCCTGTTCTATAACTCATAATTATACCTTTTATTGAGTTATAGAACAACCCTCTATAACTCATGGGCGCAAAGCCTTGATTCTGAGCGCGATGATAAAGAAGAGGCCGGGAAACTTTTATCGGATCAGTCCAATGCGGCAGATCGACTTCTCCCGTTTCTTTGCTCCCCATGGCGAAGAAGCCGAGAGAAGAAAGATCTCTCGCTCAAAACCCAATCTATTGAACACAAACCGGATACAAAACGATTGAAACCGCGCTGAAAGCGTGTTAAAATAAAGCTATAATTTCACGAGGAGCCTCGTCCAATGAGAAAATAAGTTTGAATCCAATCTGTAATCAAACAACCCAGGATCAAACTTATGTCTCGGCTTCTCATTCAATTTTCACATCTTTTTAAGTCTTTCGACTCATTTTCGCTTTTTGACGATATCTCTTTATCGATCAATCAAGGGGAGATTTTTGCACTCATCGGCGAGAACGGCTCCGGAAAAACGACGCTTTTACAGCTCTTGATGGGCGCAGTTGCATCGGATAGCGGCCATTTCAGCAAAGCGCCTGATTTGAGCATCGGGTTTCTTCCGCAAGAGATCTCTTTGCCGTCGGCGGATATCAGCGCGAGAGCCTATCTCGAAGAAGGGCCTCTATCGGACCTAGAACGGCAAATGGCTCTCTCTTTGGAACAGCCGGATCGATTGGCGGAATGGGAAAAGCTGCACCAGCGGTATGAAGAACTCGGCGGCTATCGGCGATTGCCGATCGAGGACATCGCAAAGGGATTGAAGCTGGAAACGTCTTTCCTCGATCTCCCCATGGCCTGGCTGAGCAGCGGACAGAGGGTTCGAGTCGCTCTGGCAAAAGCCCTAATCGAAAACCCCGACCTACTGTTACTGGACGAGCCGACCAACCATTTGGACTCCGAGATGCTCGATTGGCTCGAACAAACCTTGCGAACGCGCAAAGGCTCTACCATCGTCGTCTCTCACGATCGGACATTTTTGAATTCCGTTTGCAATCGGCTGATCGAAGTGAAAAACGGAAAGCTCGCTTACTATGGCGGCAACTACGATTTCTACCTGGAAGAACACGAGCGCCTGATCGCGCGGCAAATGCAAGCCTATGCAGAGCAAGAAGAGGCTAAGTCGCTTCTTAAACAGAAAATCAAGGCGATCACCTTCTCTTCTAAAAAACCCGCTCCTCCTAAAGACCGCAACTTCATGGCCTATGACCGAAGAGGCGAATATCACCAACAGTCCTTGCAACACAATTTGGATGCTTTGAAAACCCGTCTTGCAAAAATGGTGGAATCGCCTCTACCCAATCCCAGGCCCAAAAGCGTGAAGGGACTCCGGTTCTTTTCCACGCCGCTCGCCTCCTCTCTGGCAATCGAGCTAGAAGAAATCTCCAAGGCATTCGGAGGAACCGCCCTGTTTTCTCATTTAAACAAAACGATCTGCGCCAAGGAGAGGATCGCCCTGAGAGGCCCGAATGGGGCGGGGAAAACAACCCTTCTTCGGTGCATTGCCGGCCTTCTGGCCGTCGATAGCGGGCGGATCAGATATGCGCCGACTGTGAAAATCGCCTATTTGGATCAGGAAGTGCAGCAGCTTCCCATGGATCAATCCCCTCTTGAATATTTTGAATGCCGATTTAATTTATCCGAAGAAGCGCTGAGGCGCGAATTGCACATGGCTGCCATCGGAGGCGCCGAGCTCTTAAATCGCCCATTCTCCACTTTGAGCGCAGGGCAACGAAAGCGCCTCATGCTGCTTTCTCTGATTTTAGAAAAGCCCAACGTCCTCTTACTGGACGAGCCAACGAACCATCTCGATTTTTTGACCTTGGAAGCATTTGAAAAGGCCCTTCTCGATTTTGAGGGCGCTGTTTTGGCGGTTTCCCATGATGCGACATTCATCAAAAAAGTCGCGACTCAGGAATGGGTTTTCGAAAGACCTCGAGCTAAAGATTTTTCTTGAGAAAAACCCTCCATATCCTGTTAACTATGAGTTCATTTTTTGCAGAAGTTGGAATATGAATAAAGGTGGCTTCTCCTGGAAAAGACTCGTCGGGATTTCCGCGTGGAAAGCCCGCATCTCTCGAAAAATCGGCATTCCCCTCACAAAATCGGGCAGGCAGAGAAAATTGGGCGCTTCCCTTGAAAAAGCGCTTTGGAGCCTATTCAAGAAATAACGTCGAACTGGATTTTATGAATCTTTCGGGATTGAAAGCTCTGTTGTTTGCATCGCCCCCCCTACTCCCTGCCTTAGGCATCTCTTTGGACGAACTATCCTTAGAAGAAAAAGCGGGTCAAGTGCTGATGGTTCATTTTCCCGGAGACACTGCGAATGAAGCGGCGAAAACGCTGATTCAAGATGCGCATGTGGGCGGCATCATTTATTACACTTGGGCGAATGGCTTGACCTCTTTCGAGCAGGTTCGAAACCTCAGCAAAGGCCTCCAAGACCTCTCCAAAACCATCCCCTTGTTCATCGCAGCCGATCAGGAGGGCGGGATCGTTTCCAGATTGACGCAAGAGTTTACGGTCTTCCCTGGAAATCGCGCTTTGGCTGCGACGAAAGATTTAGATCTTGCGGAAGCTTGCGCGTTTGCGATAGGCACCGAAATGAAAGCCGCAGGCGTCAATATGAACCTCGCGCCCGTCGTCGATGTGAATAGCAACCCGCGGAATCCCGTCATCGGCATCCGCTCATTTGGAGATGATCCCCAAACTGTTCTCGCCTTCGGCGAAAGAACCCTTTGCGGCTTTGCAACCGCAGGCGTCATCTCTGTGCTCAAGCATTTCCCCGGGCATGGGGATACGGCGACGGATTCCCACGCCGATTTGCCAGTGGTAGCCAAATCCCTCGAGGAACTGGAATGCACGGAGCTGCTTCCTTTTGCATCTCTGGCCGCGAAAGCCGATGCAGTCATGCCCGCTCATATCCTAGCTCCCGCCCTCGATCCCGACTACTGCTCGACCCTATCGAAAAAGACCCTTTCATATCTAAAAGACAAAATCGGCTTCCAAGGTCTTGTCGTCAGCGATTCTCTAGTCATGCAAGGAGTGCTGAAAACAGCTTCGACCGTAGATGAAGCTGCGATCAGAGCCTTAGAGGCCGGATGCGATCTGCTGATTTTAGGGGGAAGACAGCTCGTCGGAAAAGATCTCAAAAAAGAACTGACCGTCGACGACATCAAGCGGATCCGCAATTCGATCGTCGAAGCCGTTCAAACGGGTAGGCTCCCCGAAACGCGGCTCGATGAAGCCGTTCGAAATATCCTGGACTTGAAAACCCATTATCTCGCCTCTTGCGCCCCTGAATCGAGACTTCCGGATTGGGCGGCTCATGCGACTCTCTCGGATGCGATCGCCGATCTCTCATTGGAAATCTCGGCGTTAGATCCCTTGCTGCTCGCCTCGCTTTCTACGAAGCGGATCGCGGTTTTTGCTCCGAAGCTCCTCGAACAAACGATCCGAAAGACATCGCTTTTAAGTTCGACTGACTCCCCAAGCGCTTGCTTCTTTGCTTCCGGACATTCCCTTGAGGACTGCGCGGCAATCGCAGATCCCGCCGATGCGCTCCTCGTCTTTTCCCATAATGCTTGGAAAGATCCCTTTCAATCGTCTTTGATCCGCAGCCTCATGGCTCTCGGCAAACCAATCATCCTAATCGTCTCGAGAGATCCCCTGGATGCCGAGTTGCTTCCTCAAGCCGATGTAACAATCAAGACATTCAGCCCAACCCTCCCATCATTGGAAGCGGTCTGCCGAAAACTCAAGACGATAGACCTCTTGAGAAACTAAGCTTCCAAGCGCCCTAAAGCGCTCGGAAGACATCGATTTTAGACCGGATTCGCTTGTTTGCCTCGGCACAAAACCCTGCGGCCGTCGATTTTCATATGCCCTGGAGTGATGATTCTCGCATTGCGGGCTCGATGCAAATAAAGAGCGGAGCCGGCTTCCCATCCGGGAATCCCTCTGAGAAGTTCATCCATTGGCAGTTCGGAGATATCTCCCCGATGGCATCGAGCCTCTGAATGCACCCAGATTTCCCCTTGCATCAGGCACATCAGTTCCATCGCCGTTTGCCCTCCTGAACGCGTACAGGTGAGATCGCTGCGGAAAAACAAGGATGCGATCGTCTCATCTTGCTGAAAACTCAATGGAATTACACTCAGCCGGCGCGGATAGTCGGCTGTTTGTTCGACTAAGTCAGCGGCCTGCTTCAGCAGCGAATTGCTTCCCGGCGTATGATGGGAACAGCAAGCGAAAATGTGAATCGGCCTCTGAATGCAGGCAGGATCTCGAGCCAGCTCGATAAATTTCCGAATGTAATCGAGCGTCGCATTATGGGTAGGCTTGGATCCGAGCAGGATTGTTACGACGAAATCTTGAGAAGCGATAAAAAACTTAGCTTGTCCATCGTCGATTTCGACTTGAACAGACCCTCGGGCGCAGGATTTTTCCAACAATTCCCTCTCTTCCCGATTCCCAATCCGCGCGGAAAAACTGAATGTTTTCGCCTCCCTCGGCTTATCCTGCAGTTGCAGAAATGCTTTGCGGATCGGAAAATGCTTGTAATCGACCGATGCCTCCGATAGTCCGCAATGTTTTTGCCAAAATTCCTCGCGCGTCTCATTTCCTTCCAACAAAGGGAAAATAGAAATCACGCGCACGAATTTTTTATTTTTCGCAGATAATTTTTTGATCGGATCAAAAAAGTGAGTGTTCCGATCCGTCGGCAGATCGGCCATCACTTTTTCTAAGACAACCTTCTTTTTCGGATTCGATTAAAAATCCGCAATGCCAACACAATCGCAGAAGCCCCTAAAGGTTGCGTATCGACTACCCGGTCGATGTTTTCTTTGAATAGCGTAGTCAGCGCCGAGAAAAAGATAGGAATCCAAAAGAGCTTGTCCCCATAAGCTTGTTTTTTAAAAAGCCACTCCAAAGCAGAGACATCGCCTTTAGCCAATGCCTCGTCCCATTTGCGGACTCCAAAGACTCCGATTCTTTTCCACACCCAATCCTTCATCATATCGCGCTTGATGATCGCAGCCGAAGGCTGCTTTTCGGTTGTTCCTGCGCGACCGCATGGGCGGCTTGCAACAAGCCCCCTCCGCCCGATGACGTGATAATGAGAACCTTAAAAGAAGCCATTCTCCCCTCTCTTCAAGCGCCGATCACTCCCCCCATCACCAGATAGGAAAGAAGCTTGCCGCCCGACTCAATAAAAAACAGCCTCCACGGCATACGGCCGGCTAGCGCCGGAGCAATTTGCGTCGTCATCGAAAACCCCGCCCAGGCGAGAAAGCCAACGAATATCCCGTCGGACACGGTAGTCACCTCTAACCCTGCTTCGAATATCGCCAATACAAAGGCTGCCACAAAAGCAGCTGCGAATCCGAATATCAATCGCTTCGCTCTGATAAATAGGAGGCCGCGACTGAGTCAACTCCAACCAAGCGTTTCCAAACAGCCATGGGGAATGCCATGCCATCCAGATTAATTTACTCAAAACCGCAGCGACCAAAACCGCCAAAATATCGATTTGCGAATCTTCCATTTTGTCCTCCAGGTACCGCTCCAAAATACATGAAAATTCGACAAATCAGCAAGAACCAAGAGATTTTTTCAAGCGGCGATTTTACTTCGAATCGCAAGGCGAATTCCCGGAGCTTTTGCACAACCCGACAATCATTTATGGGCTTTGAACATGAATCAATCAAAAGAAATAGGAAGATCCGCAGCAACATTCCAAGCCTCTTTTCTTGAAAAAACATAATTATAAAATTTTTTACAAGACTTATTAATTTTAATAGAAGATTTCGAGGCATTCATCTATAATATAGCCATCAAAAAAAGGTATTTTCGATGTCGTTCATTGCACAGCAGGATTTCAGCCAGATCTGGCGAGCAGTTAACAATTTGGCCGTAGATCCCGTGAAAAATATTCTATATTACACATTCCCCATCTCCTCCGCTTTTTTCTCAGGCTATAGTGCGATCGATCCCGAAGATACCTCTCTCTATAGCTCTTTTCCAAAAGAGTCCATGCTGTCGATGAAGGATGAGTTAAGCCGCATTCAACGAGCGGCGAACTTCTCCAGGTCGATCAATTTATACACATCTTTTGCGTTCCGTCCGACGAGCCGCGGAGGAAAATTTTCAATTACAGCTCCTTTTATCCATATGCCCGTAGGTCTTCTCAGTCCATTGGAACGGGCTTTCAATGAATCGGTTCCACCTCGTAAACCCGCTCATTTTTCCTTTACCGCAGATGAAACTCGGTTTTTCATCGCCCGAGAAGTCGAGAATATTAAGCGCAATGTTTCTTTATTTCGAACGGTTGCAAAACTGCTTCTGATCGCCGCAGCCTTTTTTTTCCACACTACTGCCATCGGCTTGATCGGAGCTGCTGTAATCACTGCGATAGCTGGAATGATTTACTTTGCTGCAGATCGCTATTACGAAGGGCGAGCCGATCTTCGAGCCGTCGACATTCTAGCGAAGACTTACGATGCCAACGGGATATTGATCGGCAAGGAGCGGGCGATTGCCTGCGCTACCTCAGCCCTTGAAAAAATCCGCCAGCAAAACCTGGAACGGCGCAATGGAAATCAGCTGGCAAAATTATATATCCGATCTAGCGGAAATAATTGGCTCGATTGCGAATTGCCTTTCATCACAGATCGAATCGCAAAGCTTCGGGCAATCCGCGAGCAAATGATTCGACAAGCTTGCGCAGAAGAACCCTTCTCTGCCGCGCCTTGCTGAGAACACGCGGCTATTCGCCCTTTTAAAAAGGGGCTTTTTGATTTTCAAGCCCCTTTGAACGCTCGAGTATAGCGCCCTAGGACGCCAACTGTTTTATTCCATCGATGCCCGGCTGAGCAAGAGCCTGTTTGGTCGCAATCCGCTGCGCGGTCCATCTCCAGCACAAATAGATTCCATCTAAAACAAACGGCAAAAGCGGAAGAACGACCCACATCGGCGAGAGATAGCAAACAGCCAATCGAACGATGACTGCACGAAAGATAAAAAACTCGACGATTTTTTGCGCCGTCTCGACCCAATCCTCATCTTTTTTGGGCAATAGAGAATTGTAAACGATATAGGTAAATGGAGTGCTACTCCGCAAAGAACGGCGAATCCCGTCGCAGCAATTTTCATAAGCTGTTACAGGATCTATTTTGCTTATCTGAGTCATAGATTCTCTCGAGAACGCGCCGGAATATTTCCGGCGCTGGATTAATTTTTAGGATTTTGGAACTTCGACATATGCTTTGACAATTCGAATCGCATCGACAGGACGGTCTCTAGCATCGGTTTTAGCCGCTTCCATCTTTTGAATGATCTCGTATCCCTTGACTACCTCGCCGAAAATGGTGTGTTTCATGTTCAACCAAGGAGTCGCGGCTGTCGTGATGAAAAACTGGCTGCCGTTGGTATTAGGGCCTCGATTTGCCATCGCGAGTAAGCCAACGCGGTCGAATTTCAATTTCGAATCGCATTCATCGGCGAAACACTTGCCCCAAAGCGACTCTCCTCCCGCTCCGGTTCCCGAGGGATCTCCTCCTTGGATCATAAAATTCTTGATCACTCTGTGAAACGGCACGCCATCGTAATAATGCTTCTGTACGAGACCGAGAAAATTTTCACAGGTTTTCGGAGCCACTGCTGGAAATAGCTTCAGCTCGATCGTTCCCACATTGGTTTCAATGATGACCTTGGGGTCTTGTGTTTTCATAGGCTTTGCTTCCTCTGCTTGAATAACAGTCCATAATCCAAGAAATAGAATCGTCAAACGACGTAAAAACATGTTTTCCACCTTTTTAGACTCATTCCTTCAAAGATTTTTAGAGGGCGTCTACAAAGCTACGCTTCGTCGATTTGCAGACACACTCTATGCAAATAAAGACCTAACCCCCCTATTTGCATACTCATCCAAAGTGGGAGCATATTACTCAAAGTTCCGATTTGGAGGAAATCTAATATTCGCTTTATACCGCAACTACTTCGAGAATCGGTTTTCGGCAACGCCAAAGCGGTTCGATTCGGAGATCGCAAAGCCAGCCAGCTTTCGCGTTGCCGAAAACCGATTCTCGAAGTAGTTGCGGTATATATTCATCTCCCAAGGAGTAGAAATATTTTGAAGAATTGAAATGCAAAAAAAAATTTGATAGCTTGGGTTTGAGAGTGCATCGACAAGGCAAAGTTCCGTCGATTTTTTAGACACCCTCGGAAACGGAGACTTTGATGCTCGAACTGGCTATTTTGATCGTGATTTTGGGGCTCTTATTCGATTATACAAATGGCTTCCACGATTCTGCAAACGTCGTTTCCACCGTGATTGCGACGCGGGTCTTCTCCCCCATGATGGCGATCGGGCTCGCGGGCTTATTAAATACAATTGGGGCTATTCAAACTAGCGGAGTAGCGGAAACGATTGCGGAAAGCCTGGTCGACTCCACACAGACATCTCAAGCTGTCGTCCTAGCAGCAGTCTCTGGAGCGATCGCCTGGAATTTTCTCACCTGGTACGTCAAACTCCCGAGCAGCTCGACCTATGCCTTGATCGGTGGTTTGCTAGGGGCTTCGTGGTCCGCTTCGGGTTTATCGAGTATTTTCTGGAATAATATTCTGAGCAAAATCGTTCTGCCGATGATTCTGACTCCGATTTTGGGATTCGCCCTCGGATTTCTTCTGATGAAAGGGCTCTATCATTTTTTTGGCAAACGACATCATAGCAACCCGCTATTTGCGCATCTTCAAATCGGATCGGCCAGTCTCGTGGCCCTTGCCCATGGGATGAACGATGCGCAAAAAAGCATGGGGATCATCACTCTGGGCTTGTTTGCCTCAGGTTATTTAGCGACTCCTCAAATTCCCTTTTGGGTCGTCCTTGCCTGCGCTTTGACGATCGGCCTCGGAACAGCGACCGGCGGCTTCAGGATTGTCCGCACGATGGGCTTCGACATCACTCGCATCGAACCCATTCAGGGATTCGCCGCAGAATGCGCATCTTCTTTTGTGATTCTATCAGCTAGCTTTTTAGGAATGCCCATCAGTTCGACCCAAATGATCGCAGGCAGCATTACCGGAGTCGGCTCTGCCCGAAGTATGAATGCGGTTCGTTGGGGCGTGCCGCAAAAAATCGTCCTCGCCTGGTTTTTCACCCTGCCGGGAGCGGGCATGGTCGGCGCTCTTGCTTATTTAGGCACACAGCTCTTGGGTCTTTGACCATGGTAAAAAAAGAAAAAAATTGCTAGGATCTGGACAGATTCATCTCGGTTTTTCCAGCTTTTTTATGAACCCGCTGGTCAAATTATGAGACAAAAGCAAAGCAGCCCCGCCATGGGCTCGCCCCCCTTACCTTGAGAGTCTCTCGCTTGAGAAAATTAGTCGATCGCAAATCGATCCAAAAAGGCGCATTGCGAGCCTGCCTTTTTTTAATCCTCTCTGTTGGAACTTTGACATTGCCGGCTCTTTATAAGAGGTGGATGCGTTCTTGCCGACTATTGAGCTGTCAGTGCTCGCTTCCTTTTCAACAGAAATGGGAAACGCCTCAAATCGAGCCTCGATTATTAGAAGAAATTCTAAGTCAGGAATTCTATTATCTCAATCGAGGGAACCAAACATTTGTATTTTCAAGCGCAGATAATCGATATGTACTCAAAATGCTATACTTCGATCAAAACAAAAAAAGGATGTATCATTTTCCGATCTCGTTAATCCGTCGGATGAATGTCCGCAGCTCGATGGAAAAAGCCTCTCAGGCGCTGGATGCCTGTATGGTAGCGGCAACACACGATCCCTCTTTCACAGAAATCGTTTATGCCCATCTCAATCCAACTACGGGAATGCTGCCAATCGTAACAATCCATGGACCCGCGTTTCGTCAATGGAGAACGTCCTTGGACAACTATCGGTTCGTCATTCAAAAAAAAGCCATTTCTTTCAAAGACAGTTTACTCGAAGTTCGCTCTGATCCGAATCTTTTTGCCGCACGGATCGATTCCTATTTGCGCCTTGCCAAAAACCGATTGTCTTCGGGAATTCTGAACAGAGACCCGCCAACTCCAAAGAATTTGGGATTTTGCGAAGGACATGCGATAGATCTGGACTTCGGCAAGTATGAAAAACCAGACTACTCCAGCGCTGCCATAGAATTGGAAACGGAATGGAGTTGCTTTGTGAGCTGGTTAATCAATTGGGTAAAAAAATTTAGTCCAGAACAAGCAGAAGCTCTCGCCCTAAAAGGGTATAGCGAAAAGGACCTGCTTCGCGATCTTGCACAGCACCCTTGATGCTGGCCAAATAACGCAATCCGAATAGCTATTTGCGAATATGGAGCACCTGCCATGCAAAAGGCTTCAGCTCTATGGAAAATGAACCATTTTGATCGACGCTTCCAATCGATTTTTGCGAATTCAAATTGACGATGGTTCGACCGCTGACTTCTGGAATACTCTGAAGTCGAAGGTTTTCTTCGACCGAGCTGTCCGAAAAATTCAACGCAATCGCTACATGTCCAGCATCTTTCGGCAGCTGATGAATCATGACGAATACCTGTGGATGATCGACATCCGGCGATGCGATTATTTCAGACTCCTGAATTCGAAGAGACTCGCGAATAACCAATATTTCTTGAAGCTGTTTGACAAAAGAATCGGACTGCTTCATTTGACTGGGCAAAGATCCATAAAGCGAGCGGGCTTTCGGAAGGCCGAAAACCGATGTTTGAACTCCGGGATTGTTCCCCATGAGATCATATCCTCCCCGATTGATCCATCGTGTATCTCCATCTGCGACATGTTCTTTTATCTCGGAAGCGGAAATCGTCAAAGCGCCGACAAGATCCCATCCCGATAAAGCAAAAATCCCCGGCTGCAGAGCATTGAATGCCGCAAGGACGAGATGAGCCTGCTGAATCCGGCGCACATCCTCTTGGCTCAAAGAATCGAGGTTGCCGATTCCAAGAGCCGCTGCGCAAAGGCTAGCCATCGTACAAGAAACCCCTTCTGCGCCTCCCAAGTTATACCCCCCTTGGGTCAATGTCTGAGCCATCTTTTGGGAGATCTTTTCTTTGATCTGAGATCCCTTCAATGACTCATCTCCGAGTTTGAATTCATCCTCTTTATGATTCATGGAAAAATGAACCAACTCGAGCGTCAGTTCATCGTGATTTTGCAACGCATGGATCATTTTTTTTGAAGAGATTTGATAAGATCTCAGCAGAGAAAACATGAGCCTTAGGAAATCGGCGTTTTTGGCGACTAATGCATATTCGCAGGCGGGTCGAGTGACAAAGTCATAAGAGAAATCGGCGCCATCTGAGGAAAATGCCTTTAAATCCTCCATGGAGAGATTGAGTTCTTGAAAAGAAAACCCCCCAAATTTCCGAATCAGCATGCCGAGCTGCTCATTCACGGCAATCGCCAATGGATGGCCTTGAGAACGCGCTTTTTTACCGGTTCCCCCGGTTTCGATTCCTAGAAATCCATTGGCATCAAGCCTCAGACCATGGACTTTCAAATCGATTAAATTGTGAATGATATCTCCGGCGATGATTCGCTGAGCTCCAAAGGAAGGATCGATCCAATTGAGCGTAGGTTGACCGTCTTTAAATATGTGCAAATACACCCACCTGCGCTCAATTTTGTCTATCCCTTCGACGATGTCGGTTGCGCTCCAGTCGGTTTCCTTGACTTTTGGCTGATAGAAAAAAGTGCGGGGAAGCGATCCTACGATCAAGCCCTTCTTTTGCAGAGCATCTACTGATGAAGCCGAAAGATTCGCGCAATTTTTCCCCGCTTTCACGTTCGGCAAAAGATGCCAATCTTTCCGAGGAATGGAAACCATATGATAGATCCCCGGATACTCTTCGACGTTCATTTTCGCTAAAATAAAGTCAAACCCCATTCCCGTATGCCCCGGAACGATATCTCCAATGACGATTCCGCCTTTTGAATCTGCTCGAGCCACTAAAGTCTTAAATTGCTCCAAGGAACCAAAGATTGGATCGATCTCGAATTGAATTCGATCGAAATAGCCATCGATCGAAGGGGTGAATTTTCTTCCTTTAACTCCTCCTGCCCGCTCGATGGGGCCTACGTGGATCCCATTGATTCCGATTTCGGAAAAGACCTGCCAAAGCTTTTCGTTCCCGATTGCTTCAAAAACCGATTCCCCCTTTTTTGCAATCACCGATGCGGGATAAAGCGTAAACCAAACAGATTGCTTGGATACGACCTGATCGGATTGCAAATCGGCATAAGGCAATTTCCAAGGCATGGACGCTTCTCGGCTGTTTGCAACGATCTGCTTGGCTTGCTCCAACATCGAATTTTCTTTCAACCAATCTACATAAGATCGGCTCTCTTTAGGACTTTCCATAGCTTTACTATCTGCCGCTACGACAGCAACCATTCCGAAAAGCGCGAAGAAATAAACCATAAGCTCTCTTAAACAGTTTTTTCCGGATTAAACCCGCCGTTTAGTTAAAATTCAAATGAAAGCCGCGGCTGTCTTGTCCTGGGATAAAAACTTACCAGGCTCTATCAGAGGGTGTCTACAAAGAGAAGCTTTAGTCGTTTTTGGGTTCTTTTAAGCATTTTTTGGAGAATGCATAATCAAGAATGGAAACCTAATTCAGAGGAAGACAGATTGCCTAGCGAGTTCCAATATCGAACCCGTTGCATTCTTGGAGAATCGCAAGGGTTCGAATTGGTTGCATTGGCGGAAGAGGTAGGATTCGAACCCACGAACCCTTGCGGGTTTCCTGTTTTCAAGACAGGCGCAATCGGCCACTCTGCCACTCTTCCTATAACGGAATAGGTTACCCGTCAATGCCTTAAAAGACAAGCTTCCGTTGCTTTTCTTGAGTTTCCACGGGCGATACGTAAGAGACGTCTACAGCGCCGGTGGAGTCGATTCTAAACCCTTTGAATTTCGGGTTATGCGAATAAAACAATCGCTCTACAAAAACCGGAAGAACCGGGGATTCTTCAGCCAGAATTCTTTCAGCAGACGCGAGCAGTTCCTTTCTGGCATCGGGATTCGGATTCCTTTTAGCGAGATCGAGAAATTCGCGGTATTCCGCATTCATCCATCGGCTCCAATTCGTAGAAACGGAAATTCCGAGCCTTTCAAAAATTTCCATATAATTGCTGCAATAAGGCATCATGAATAAGCTCGTCACCTGGAAAGTTTCTGCATAGATCGCCGAACGTATCACTGCAGCGGTCTGCTCAGTCAATCGCACTTTGATTCCGAATGTTTTAATCCAAGTGTCTTGGAGAAACTGAAAGAACTCCAATCGATTGCCCTGGTTGATCGAGAGGATTTCAATTTCAGGAAAGGTCTCCCTCGTATAGCCCAACTCTTCCATTCCGGCTTCGAATAACTGCTTGGCAGCCTGCTTATTTTCATGAATTCGAACGGATGGATTGGAAATCTCTCTCTCGGGAAATGGTTTTCGAAGAATCTCGCTTCCGATGGAAATATGTTCTGTCACCGCTTTTCGATCGATGGCCATTCCCAAGGCTTTTCGAATTTTTGGAGAGCTCAAATGGTTTTGCTTCGTGTTTAAGCAGACCCAAAATATGCGATCGATCGGATGAGCTCTTAACTCCATTCGCTCATTCAATTCCTTAATCTGATTTTTAGAAATAGGGCAAAATGGAATTCCAAGCCAATCGAAAGCCCCACTCTTGTAGCAGGCAAAAACGGCGTTTTGATCTTCGACAAAAGTCCCTTTGATCTTGTCGAGCTTTATCTGATCCCGATTCCAAAAATGGGGATTCTTTTTTAAATTGAGGGCTACCCCCTTCTCCCACACGTCGATGATAAAAGGGCCATTGAACAGCAGGACTCCGCGATTTTTAGGCTCTTTCAAAGGCGCGCAAATAGGCTGCGCCGTCCGCCCTAAAAAATGGGGAACCGGATATTCTAAATCGACGACCAAGGTCTCTGCATCCAATGCCTTCACCCCGATCTCGTCTAAAGAAACCTCTCCTCTCTTTGCCTTTTCGCCATTTTTGAGCATCCAAAGCAGTTCCGGCATGATAGACAATGAATTGGGATCCAGGACTTCTTTCCATCCGCGTTCATATTCAAAAGCCGTCACTGGGGTTCCATCGGACCAAAAATTCTTTCTCAGCTTGAATATATATCGAAGCCTGTCTTCGGAAATATCGATGGACTCAGCTCCGGCAAGCTCGGGGATTCCCTCTTCATTCTCGCGCGTCAATCCCTCGTATAAGACTTTTGACAAAGCGAGTCCCCTTGTAATCGGCATTAAATCATGCGGATGCAAGGATGGAAAATCTCCTTCTTGGAAATTGATATTTAGCACGATCTCTGTACCTACCGACTGCTCTTTTTGATAAAACGCATACACCGCAATCCCCGCTAAAATAGGGACAATCCAGAGTTTCTTTAGAAACCGAAAGTTAAACATTAAATACCTTCTCCGTTTTGAAAGCGACTAAAAATTTTATACTGCATTTGGATGCGTCGCATGGCAAACACAGCGCGGAAATTCCGCCGAGATGGATTTTTCAAGTGGGACAAGTGCGATATCAACTGCAATTCATCTCGCTTAAAAATAAGGAAACGATGCTAAGGGGAATGGGTATTTTTATCGACAAGAAAATATTAGACCTCTTGAGCTGCTAAAGTTCCGTTGCTTCTTTAGATTATTTCGATCGAGAGAGATTGTGTTTCGCCCCGACTCTTAGAGGGGGTTAGGGATTTCGTACTTCGTCGAATTTTGGATATTTTGATCGGCTCAAAAGAACCGAAAAACGACAGAATCGCCAATATACCGAAACTATTTTCTTAAGGAAACTGAGACAGAAACCGAAGATCATTTTGAGTGAATAGCCGGATATCTGGAATGCCATGCTGCAAGAGAACAAACCTCTCTACTCCCATGCCGATTGCATAACCGGAATAGACTTCGGGATCGATATTGCATTTCTTAAGCACATTCGGATGTACCATGCCTGCGCCGCAGACTTCGAGCCAGCCGCTGTGTTTACAGAGGCGGCATCCCTTCCCGTGGCAGAACGTGCATTTGACGTCTACTTCCAATCCAGGCTCTACAAAGGGGAAATAACTGGGGCGGAAACGGGTTACGACTTTTTCCCCTAGTAATTTGCTCCAGAACTCTTCTTGCACAGCGAATAAATCGGCGAAGGAAACGTTTCGATCCACATAGAGAACTTCGATCTGATGGAAAAACACATGGGATCGAGCCGAAATCGTCTCATTGCGGAAACATCGACCCGGAGCTGCAATTCGAATCGGCGGAGCAAATTGCTCCATTACGCGAATTTGCACATTGCTGGTATGGGTGCGCAGAAGCCATTCCGGATCGAGATAAAAGGTGTCCTGCATGTCGCGAGCGGGATGATCGGCAGGAAAGTTCAGAGCCTCGAAGTTGTAATAGTCGGTCTCGACATCCGGCCCGATCCGAATCGAAAAGCCCATTCCTTTTAGAATGTCGAGGGCTCGATCGCGCATCTGGATAACGGGATGATATCGCCCTAGATTAGATTTGCGGCCGGGCAACGTGGGATCGATCCATTCTTTGCCCAGGCGCTCGCTCGTCTCGCTCTCTTTCAGGCGAGCATGGGTATTCTCGCAATGCGAGACCAGCTCGTCTTTGAGATCATTGATCGCCTTACCCAACTGAGGGCGGTCGGCTGCCAGGCAATTTTTAAGGTCGAGCATCAGGTTTTGAATCGGGCCTTTCTTGCCCAAATAGCGAACCTTCACATCCTCGAGATCCCTCAGAGTCGCCGCGCCATTGAGATCCTTGAGAAACTCATGGCGGAGATGGCCGATTTTTTCGCTAAGAGACATTTGATCAACCTCTCGTCCTGCGCCCAATGGGCGCAGAGCGAATTCAAAATCGACTTAAGCCACCAATGCTTGCTTCGCAGTCTGAGCGATAGCGGCAAACGCATTCGGATCGCGGATCGCCAAATCTGAGAGAACTTTGCGATTCAATGCACAGCCGGCTCGCTTGAGACCATTGATCAGCTTCGAATAGCTGATGCCATTGATCTTCGCCGCCGCGCCGATTCTCGTAGTCCAAAGACTGCGGAAATCGCGCTTGCGGAGCTTGCGATGCTTGTAATTGAACGCCTGAGCAGACATCAAAGCATCTTTGCTCTGCTTCAAATGGTTTTTACGATCGCCATAAAAGCCCTTACATTTCTTCAGGACTTTTTTCGTGCGCTGGCGGGAAGCAACTGCATTTGTAACTCTTACCATGGTTATACGCCCATCATGATTTTATACATCTTCACTTGTCCTTCGTCGACGAGACGAGATTTCGCCAAACTTCTTTTGCGGCTAGAACTCTTCTTCGTCAAAATATGACGGCGGCCGGGTCGCGTTCTTTTTAGCTTGCCGGTCCCGGTCACGCGGAATCTTGCTTTAACTGCCTTTCGAGTTTTCATCTTCGGCATGGCTAGTTTCTCCTTGCTCAGATCGTTTCATCGCTTGTTGTTTAATTCGCTTGCCGCTCGGCGCGATCACCGTCGACATCGATCGCCCCAACAGTTTCGGAGGCGATTCAAGCGCCCCTACATCGGAGAGCGCCAGACAAAATTCTTGCACTACTTTCTCGCCCAGATCCAAGTGGAGCATCTCGCGCCCACGAAACATACAGGTGATCCGGACTTTATTTCCCTTTAAGAGGAAGTCGCGCGCATGTTTTAACTTCGTTTCGAGATCATGCGTATCGATATTCGGTTTCAGCTTGATCTCTTTGACCTTGATCTGAACCTGCGACTTCTTGCTGTCTTTTTCCTTTTTCTGCTGCAGATATCGAAACTTTCCGTAATCGATGATTTTTGCAACAGGCGGCTTGGCCAAAGGCGCTATTTCAACTAGATCCAGACCAGCTTCTTCAGCTCTCGCTAGCGCATCGCGCAGCGTTAAAATCCCCAGCTGTTCGCCATCTTCCGTGATGACGCGCAATCGATCCGCTCGAATTTCTCTATTAATTCTCAATCTTTATCTCCCGCAGCTTCGCGCAGTAGCATTAACAACTGACCCCGGCCGCCCGTTTCCTTGGAAGGACTTCCGTCACGCCGCCAAGAAATCAGCCCAGCTTCGCGTCCGCCTTCGCCGACGATCGCTATAAACGGAACCCCTTCTCGATGGGCTCTTTTCAAGCGATCCGCTAAAGACTCATCGCCTCTCGGCATTTCGCATCCGACTCGAAACCCTCTCCTTCTAAAAAAAGAGGCTTCATTTAAGGCATCCTTCCCCAAGGAAAGATCCGAGGGAAAAACCCTCAATTGCTCGGGCTGCAGCCAGAAAGGCAGCGAACTACCGTTCTTTTCTAACAGAAGCGCCAACTTTCTTTCAACCTCGAATACGGCGCAAAACCCCTTTCCTCGAGGCAATTCGGAAACGCTCAATACGGGCCATTCGCACCCTAAAGCATCCTCGACCAACAATTCCAACCCCGGATCGCCCTCTTCCCATTCGGGATCGCAGGACATCCCCAGCCTGAAAGCAGACACCATGGGATCGCAATCTCGTCTTTTTCCAAATCGGAGGATGCGATAGCGAAAGCCCAAAATTGTAATCGCCTCTGCAATGGTTTGCAAGCAAGAAATCAATTTATCGCCGGAGGACTGAAAAGATTTTACTACTAATGCAACTTCAGGGGCATCTAAAAGCCCTCTTTCTGCCTCGACTGGTTCTTTCCGATAGGTAAACTGCATCAAATCGGAGCCCGATCTATCTCCAAGGGCCTCTCTGGCGAGGGGGAAATCCCCTTCGATCTCCAGAAAAAACGGACTGAGCCTATCTCTTAAAAAATCCATACAAGCGCGCCGAAGCTCAAGCCCGCGGCACAGCCATACTCTCTTGCCCTCGCAGCAGCGCCAAAGGCCTAGTTTTTCCCCGACGACTTCATGGTTCTTTTCGGCGAAAGCCTCGCGGCGGCGCATGTACTCCTTCAATTTTTCCTTTGTAGGAGCGCAAACGCCGAAGACTCTATAAAATCCTTTTTTTAAAACTTTCAAATCCAGCAGGCGGATCAGCCCGATTTCCTTCGGATACGCGAGAAGTTCCTCGTCGCTCCAATCGGCAAAAGATCCGATCCGGACGATCTGAACCAACCCTTCTTTCTCGAGAACTTGCTGGGCGCGCGCCGGCTGTCCGATTTTTTTTAAAAGTTCCGAAGCGCTGAAAGGAACCATCTCGAGGAGCGAGATCTCCTTATTTTCGGAGAGGAACCGCCGGAGCGTTTCCTCGAGCTGAACGAGCAGGTCGGAGGAAATCGGATTGGGAAAGTAAAAATTGCAATAGACGCCCCCGAGAGCTTCGCCAAGATCCAGGATTTCCAATCCCGGCAATCGCTCCGAAAGCGCTGCGCCTAGAAGACGGGATGCGGTGCGCTGATGAGATGAAGAAACGTTCAAAACCTAATTCAAGGGGTTTGGGATATAGCTGACTCGAACAGCTGACCTCCACGATGTCAACGTGGCGCTCTAACCAACTGAGCTAATACCCCGTTCATAAGGCAGCAGCATCATACCTGAAAGGGGGAATTGACAACAACATTTTCATGGAGATCTTTCGCAATTCTCTCTATACTAAAGCCCATGAATTTAACCGATCCGCAGCAGCGTTTCTCAGCCCATTTGACCTTGGCTCACAGCCTTTGGAAAAAGCACTTGCTTCCGGACGACTGTGCGATCGACGCCACTTGCGGCAACGGCAGGGACACCCAAACGCTCGCCGAATTCCTAACCGGCTCCGGATCCCGGATTGTCTCGATAGACATTCAAAAAAACGCCCTCGAATCCGCTGAAAAACGCCTCGCCGGGAATCTCCCCCAAGAAACTTTGTCCAAGATTTCCTTTATCCACGCCTGTCATTCGACCATCGACTCGATCGCCCTGCCGCACCCGCCCCGGCTCGTCGTCTACAATTTGGGATATCTGCCCGGGGGGAACAAAGCGATCACGACGGAAACCTCTTCTACGCTTGAGAGTTTATCAAAAGCCGCGTCCCTGCTCATCGAAGGAGGAGCCATCTCCATCACTTGCTACAGCGGGCATCCGGAAGGAAAAAGCGAAGAAGACGCGATCCTATCCTGGACGAGTTCTTTAGATCCGAACCAATGGTATGCCAGCCAGTACCGTTGGATCAACCGCCCCACATCCCCTACTTTTCTTTGGCTGCAGAAATTATCAATCTGAAACGATTCACAGGGCGCCTACAAATTCTTTGTGAATCGCAGAACTCCGACCTCATTTTGAATTAAAACCTTATAGCCGATTTTTAAATCTCTTTCTCAAAACTATAAAACGATCGCTACCACTCTATCGTTTTTTGAAAATCCAATATTTCACATACCGCGTTGCATCTCTTGCACTTCTCTATAACCTCGATAGACTGAGAGAACCAGCAAATAAAGGCTGGTTTTATGAAGCGTCCAAGAAATCGTCTTGTTTAAATACCATGCTAAACAATCCCGGCTTTCGATCCGATTCGAGCAGAGCTTTTCGAAATGAGTCGAGGAAATTCGATAGACTTTGTGAAACATATTAGCTCCGAATGCGAAGACAATGCTTCGAATCGCGACATCGACAAGAGATGAGACGAACCATTCATCTTGCTCTTGAGCAAAATGCCCCCCGATGCCTCTTCCCGCAAGAGGAATATTCATGCACCACCTTCCTCTGTTCGTTTTGCTCAAAAAGGCTACAAACACTCGAGCTTTTCTGTCCACTCTTGTCAGATTAAGGCAACCTTGGTAGTGTCCAATGCCAGAAAGCATTGGGTCGATGGAGTCGATTCGACGGTTTTCCTACAAGAAGGCATTTTGTGCTCGGTATTTTTCTCGATACGGAAACCAACGGCCTCGATGCGAGAATGCATAAAATCCTCGAAATCGCATTTAAAATCGTCGACCTATCGAATGGAGAGGTAAAACGCAGATACGTTTCGCTGATCTCGCATCCATTTGAAACATGGGAGAAAAGCGACCTCGACAGCCTTAAAATCAATGGATTTACTTGGGACGAAATCAAATGCGCTCCAGGCGCTTCAAAGATCGCCCAGGAAATCATCGATTTATTCAAAGAGATGAATATCCGAAGAAAAGAGGCGGTGTTCATCTGCCAAAACCCATCGTTCGACCGCGCATTTTTCGGACAGCTCATCGCTCCTTCGACGCAAGAAATGCTGAGCTGGCCCTATCATTGGCTCGATTTAGCCTCGATGTTTTGGGCTCTTGCTTTGGACAAGGCAAAGCGCCTCGGAGGTCCGCTTCCCTGGGAAATCGGCTTTTCAAAAGACAGCATCGCAGCCTACTACCAGCTTCCGCCCGAAGAAAAACCCCATCGGGCCATGAATGGCGTAAAACATCTTTTGCTATGTTATCAAGCCGTCGTCGGATTTACAGATTGACGTTGTTTCAACACAGACTGTTTGATATACTGCAATCACCCTAAGGGTTCGTTTTGGACCTCGAAAACGCCATTCAATTCGACGATGCATCTCGCAGTAAATAAAGCGAGCCTTGCGATCGATGAAACAAAGTTTCCGAGACTGTCCTCAATGGAAAAAAGGGAATTTACCGGGGATTTCCAATGGATAAAAGAACACTTATTTTCGTCGCCTGCATGTCTATTTCGTTTTATGCCATCCAGTCTTTTTTCGGACCGGATCCCAGATCTCATGCGGCGCATGAACAGCGAATTTCCCAGGAAAAAGCCTCTTTGCAAGCGCAAGTCGAAGCCAGGAAAGCCCCCTTGGCGAGCTTGCCTCTCACCCCTCTTTTTTCCGATGAAGCCCAGACCGAAAAACTGGGATACGGCGCCGCTTGCGGCAAGTCGGTGCTAGCCCTATCCTGGACCGATCGGCTGCCGGCGACTATCTATACGCCCTCATTGGGAAAACTGGATCTGGCGACCCAGTCCCATAAACGAGGCGAGCCGGTCATTTATGCGAAAGGAAAACCCCGCGTTTTTGAAACTCCGGCAATCCCTCAGGATGCGCCGCAAGATCTCCATCTGCTGACCGCATCGCTCGACCCTCGAGTCATCCTTGGACAACAACGAGGCCAGGACTTTGTCCTGATTAGCTCGGATCTGCATGAAAACGCAATTGCGTTCTTGCAAAATGGGCAAGGATATACCCCGGTCGGCGTTTTCGACTCAGCCCGCCGCCAAGTCCGCCCTCTGTCGGACTTCGAGCGCCTGCGCCAACTCGTCCAGCAAGCCAAAATCGTTCCAAATTCCTCTGTCTCTCCTTCCGGGGAACAATTCTTCGTACTCGAAAATGAATATCAGCAGCTCGTCTTTTCGAATCGCGGAGGAGCTCTCGCCGAGATCAACTTGCCGCTGAAGTCGGCCGAATACCCGAATAGCCTCGTTAAAGAGATCGAACCGGATCGCTTGATACTTAAAAACTCCCCCGTTAACAGCCGTTTCCCATTGTATAGCGCGGCGACGCCGAACGGCAGCGGAACTTCGGAAAGCAGCGAAGGCGGTTACTACCCCTTGCTGCGCCGCTCGATCCTGAATGAAGACGGTTCGACGCGACAGGCGATCGACCCCCGGTATTATGCATTTGTAATCGCCGGAGAAGATCCAAATGCGCCGGTTCCGAATTACCGAATGGTGCGGATGGAGCCAAATCTGATCCAGTTCGAAATGACGCAGCCGAACCGCCGCATCGTCAAGACATTCCGCATTCCCTCCGAGCGAACCGGCCCCTACTGCCTGGAATTGACCGTACAGATCGATGGAGATGCGAATGGCCTTTGGCTCTCTTCAGGCGTGCCGGAAGTAGAGCTGCTGAGCGGTTCATTCAGCCCTCTTCTCAAATATCAAGTCACCCAAGGCGGTTCTTCTGATGTCGAGATCGCTGAACCGAGCGACAAAACCCCCATCGTATTGCTCCCTTCGATCACTCCGAACTGGATCAGCAATTCGAATGGATTCCTAGGGACAATTCTCGATCCGATCGAACGAGCCAACACAGGCTACCGCGCGAACAAAATCCCGGGATCCCAAGTGCCCACGAGACTTTCCCTTATCGATGCAGCCCACAGGCTCTATCCAGTCGACAATTATCCAGGCTATGCATCTCATCTGGCCCTCAAGGGGAATAGCACTGAGAATTTCCGCATCTTCGCAGGACCGTTCGATACCACTCTTTTGAAACAGCTCGACGTCCTCTATGCTGAACCGCTGAAGCATTATAATCCGGACTACGCCAACGCGCAGAGCATCCAGGGATGGTTTTCTTTTATTTCCGAGCCCTTTGCCAAACTGCTGGATTTCCTCCTTGGAATCTTCTACGCAATTACCGGCTCATGGGGATTTTCAATCATCCTGCTGACAATTGCTCTAAAAGTGATGATGTACCCGCTCAATAACTGGTCGATCCGGTCGATGGCGAAAATGCAGGAACTCAGTCCGAAGATCCAAGCCGTTCAGGATCGGTACAAAAAAGACCCGAAAAAAGCTCAAACGGAGATTGCGCTCCTCTATCGAGAGCACTCGATCAATCCGGTCAGCGGCTGCCTTCCGATGCTGCTGCAAATCCCGTTCCTGTTCGGAATGTTTTACGTTCTGAAATCGAGTTTCCCTCTGCGAGGCGCCTCATTCATCCCGGGATGGATCGATAATCTCTCCGCCCCCGACGTCCTCTTCAGTTGGAGCCAACCGATCTTTTTGATCGGTACGCAATTCCATCTTCTCCCTCTTTTGATGGGCTTGACGATGTTCTGGCAGCAAAAATTCACAGCGGCGACCACTCCTCCATCGAAACAAACACCCGATGCGCAAAAGCAGCAAAAGCTGATGGGAAATATGATGGCCATCCTATTTACCGTCATGTTTTATAACATGCCCTCGGGATTGAACCTCTATTTCATGTCCTCGACATTGCTCGGCATCCTGCAGCAATGGTATGTCACGAAATACAAAAAACCGATGAGCGCTGGAAAATCATGAAAGCTTGGGAGGATCTTCTCTCATCGCTCGAAGCTCCTTTGGGCCGCGATGCCATAGTTCAATGGCTGCGACCGATCAAAGTGCTTCGGTTCGATGCGGCGAATCTCTATCTCGAAGCGACGCCTTTCCAAAAGGCATGGTTCGACGAGCACGCCAAGGCTTTGGTCGGAAAATCCTTTGCAAACAATAACCAGCGGCCGATCAGAATCCACTGGGAAGAATCGAAAAACGCCAAGGAATCCAATGCGGCGCCCTCAGCTTGGGTTCTCTCCGATCCGCTCGAAGCGGACTATCGCTTCGATTCTTTTCTCCCTTCTGCGTCCAATCTAATGGCTTATCGAATGGCCGAGGATCTTTTACGAACCCTATCCTCGAACTTCAACCCGATCGTTTTTTCAGGGCCTTCGGGGTGCGGCAAAACCCACCTCTTGATGGCGATCGCCCATGGTGCGCAGCTCAAAGGACGAAAAGTCTTTTACGTCAAAGCCAATACATTCACCGAACATGTCGTCCAATCGATCCGACGAGGCTCGATGCAAGATTTTCGACAGGCGTATCGCAATCTGGACATGCTCATCGTAGACGACATCCATACATTTGCCCGCAAAAACACGACCCAGGAAGAGTTTTTTCATACGTTCAATGCTCTGCATACCGCAGGGCTTCAAATCGTTTTGGGATCGCGAGAAGCTCCGGGTCAGCTCAAAGATATCGAATCCCGCTTGATCAGCCGTTTTGAATGGGGTATTTCCATCCCCATGGACGCTCCCGATTCATCGCTTCTCCTTCAAATCTTGGAATTGAAAGCCAAAACCCTTCACCTGGAGGCGTCGCCCGATCTCCTATTCTTTCTAGCCGACCGGTTCAAAAGCTGTTCAAAAGCCCCTATTCAAGCTCTCCACGCGCTAGCTCTGCGATCCCCCAAGAACTTGCATCCCACCCATGCCGAAAAGGTTTTGTCAGACCTTCTCGCCGAACAGAAATCCCTGTTGATTTCCCCAGAAAAAATCATCGAGCAAACATCGTTTTACTTCGGAATCCGCACAGAAGACCTCCTCGGGCGATCCCAAACCAGGGAATTCGCTCAGCCGAGAAAACTCGCGATGTTTCTTTGTCGGACAGCGCTCGAAATGCCCTTCCAAGCGATCGGACGCCTCTTCGAACGCGATCACTCGACGGTCATGACGAGCGTCAGACAGATCGAAACGGCGTCTGCCGACGCCAATTCCCTTACTGCCAAAGCCTTGAACGAAATCTTAAAAAAGATTCAAAAGCCGTCTCACCCGATTCATTAAAGAACCCGCGCTCACAATATACCGACACTACTGCAAGAATCGGTTTTGGGCTATGCCAAAGCGGTTCTTGAAGTAGTGTCGATATAAACGAGTGAGGCAAACATTCGCCAAAAATACCCAAATGCCTTGTAAACCTCGGATTTATGAAACCCGATTAAAAGAGCTATTGAGATTGACTCAGGAAAAAGAGGGTGGTCTTGCAGAGCAGCCCGCTTCGAGAAATCGGCTCTTGAGAAAAGCGAGCCGCAGAGGGCGTCTTGAAACACCCTCCGCGCATCCCGCGATTAGATCTTGATATACTCGCCCGGTTTTTTGCCGGTTTGAGGACCAGGATGCTGGGAAGCACCCGGATGGCCAGGAGGCATCGGGAGTTGGAATGCTCCGGGATCTTCTCCTGCGCAAATCTTTTTCACCATTTCGCGCCACTTCTCGACGGTTTCCACAAAAAGCGGAGCAAACCGACGGAGAGCGTTTGCATCGACTCCGAGTCCCATATCCAGGACGCAATGCATCAAAATCAGCTCCTCTTTCGGAGCTACGCCGATTCCGCCCCCGGCCATTTGGCCGCCGAGCATGGAACCTTCCAATAACCTTTCATAGAGCTTAAGGCGAATTTTGTCATCCTTGGGAAGACCGTCCAGAACAGGTGAATAAAGATAGAGACGATCTGAATTGGGCTCATAGGTGATATGCAGGGAGAACGTATTGTCGATCCCTAAAATACAGGTATAGTTTTCATCAAACAACAACCCTTCCAAATTTAGCTCTTTGCCGAATTCTTTCAGGTTTGCCTTTGCGTTCTCAAATGACATGAAATCCTCCAGGAATTTTTAATCTATCGCTCGCTCGCGCTTCTGTGCAGTTTCTCGCATTCGATAAAAAGTTCGGTGAACTGAACTTCAAGAAAGATAAATCTTTCTTCTAAAGAGATCAAGCAGTTTTCGCTCCTTTCAACGGATCGCACAGATATAGCTACGGCCGCATTAATCCATGCTAACAGATTTTATATATTTTTTCAATTTTTGTTGATTTAAAATAAACAATTTACAAAAAAGAGAGGCATGGCAATTTACGGAAATGAAGGGCGTCCCGAGCCCCTCGGCTGTTCCCATTCGAACGGCAAAGTCAACTTCGCCTTATTTGCCCCCAATGCAGCCAAAGTGCGGATCTGCTTGTTTTTCGAAGGGACAGCCTCCGGGCGCGGAACGGAACTGCCTCTCTATGGCCCGACCCGAGGGGTCTGGCATATCGAGATAGACTCCCTCCCGGAAGGCGCGCTCTATGCCTACCGGGTCGAAAGCGCAAGGCATTCCCTAGACCACAGCCCCCTCCTTTGCGATCCCTATGCGAAACAGCTCGCCGCGCCCTACAGATGGGGCGATTTTTCCACCCCCAGAAGCGCATTTTTATGCAAAGCGGATCCCCTCCTTCCATTCGACTGGCAGCAGGCGGAAAAACCGAACATCCCTCTCGGGGATTTAATCATCTATGAAATGCACATTCGGGGTTTTACGAAACACCCTTCGAGCGGCGCATCGCATCCCGGGACGTATGCCGGCGCGATCGAAAAAATCCCCTACTTAAAAACGCTGGGAATCAATGCAGTCGAACTGCTGCCGATCTTTGAGTTCGACGAAACCTTCCCCGGCATTTTACATCCGGAAAAACATTTGCCCAATTACTGGGGCTACCATCCGATTCATTTCTTCGCTCCGATGAGCCGATTCGCCTCGGATCCATCAAAAGCCGAAACCGAATTTAAGACATTGGTTCGAGCATTGCACAAAGAGCGGATCGAAGTGATCCTCGACGTCGTATACAACCATACCGGAGAGGGCAAGGAAATCGAAATCTGTTGGAAAGGGATCGATCGAAGCGCTTATTACATGCTCGATGAAAAAGGGCATGACCGCAACTACAGCGGCTGCGGCAATACATTCCAATGCAACAGCCCCGCCGGAATGCAGATGATCCTCGAGAGCCTTCGCTATTGGGCAGAAGAAATGCAAGTCGATGGATTCCGATTCGATTTGGCATCTATCCTGACCCGCGGCATGGATGGACATCCGCTATCCAACCCTCCGATTCTGGAAGCGATCGCAAACGACCCTGTGCTGCAGCGAGTAAAACTGATCGCGGAACCCTGGGATGCGGCAGGGCTGCATCAAACAAGCGAATTTCCGAAATGGGGGCCTTGGTCGGTCTGGAACGATCGCTTTCGCGATCATGTGAGAAAGTTCATTAAAGGAACAGATCGCGAAGCCGGAGCCTTTGCAGCGGCTCTCTGCGGCAGCGAACCTTTATTCCACGCCTCGAAGACCCCGCAATCGAGCGTGAATTTCATCGCGGCCCACGATGGATTCTGCCTCAGAGATCTGGTCTCCTACCAACACAAGCACAACCTCGAAAATGGCGAGAAAAACAAGGATGGGAGCGATCAAAACTACAGCTGGAATTGCGGACGGGAAGGCCCGACCGACGATCCGGCCATCGAACATCTGCGCGAAAGGCAGATGCGCAATTTTCTCTTGGCTTTGTTCCTCTCTCAAGGAATCCCCATGTTGCTCATGGGAGATGAGATCGGACACACCCGATTCGGCAATAACAACCCCTACAATCAGGACAACCCGATCAATTGGATCGACTGGAATCTTTGCAAAAAAAATGCCCCGATGCTTCGGTTCGTCTCAGCCCTGATCGAATTCCGCAAAACCCATCCGGTTCTTCGAAACCAGCGGTTTTTGACAGAGGAAGATATCTCTTGGCATGGGCCTCAGCCCGATCAACCGAAATGGACTCCCGATTCGCGCTTCATCGCTTATTCCCTATCTGGAATCCAGCCTCTTTACGCCGCATTTAACGCCGGCTATGAGTCGATCTCCATCTCACTGCCCTCCCTTCCTCCCAATCAGCAGTGGCGCAGCTTCATTCGAACCGAAGCGGATTGGGAAGCGGCTTTGGTCCCCGTTTCTCTGCCCTCTTCATTTTCCCTGCCTCCTTACTCGGCGATTTTAGCCGAAGCCTTTTCTTGACGCTCCTTTGATTTATCGAAAATGCGCGTCCATATGAGGCGTATTGCTCTCCAGGCGAAAACCTCATGGCGATACTCTCTAGATGTCTTGCGAAAAAACCAATAGTTCTTTAATCTTTTTTGTCCAAGATGATGCACGGCTGTTTTGCCTCGAAGGGATGTAAGACGTCGAGAGCTCTCTCAAGAATTTCGAAATCGATTGGAGTTTCCCATGACTGTCCGCACAGAAAAAAATCCAGCTCTAGCCGAGCTGAAACTGGAATTTTCTTCTCCTGAAAAGGGGAATTCAATTCCCTCTCTCGATCAGCGCGTCGAACAAGCGGCGCTCGTCTTGAAAAACCTCATGACCGACCAATCGGAACCGCAGCGCAATCCGGCTTATGAAATCCTAAAGGTCGGCATCCTGACCGAAAAAAATTACCACGAAAAGATTCAAAAGGGCGTTCAGCAAGCGAACGATCTGCAAAACAAAATGGAATTGCTGATCAACCTCTCCGGCAAGCTCTCCGTCGATCCAAAAGAAACAAAGGGATTGTCATTGCCAAAAGATATCCGTCCGCTCATCGATGATCTCAAAAAACAAGGGATCTCCCTATTCAACGATGGGGAAGAGTACGTTTCTCTGGAGCGGCTGGCCGAAGTCAAGTCGCAAATCAACTCCCATGTCGAGCAGGCCAAAACAAAACTCCAAACCCTGTTTACGACGCAGATCCAGGTCAATATCAATGAAATCTCCTCGATCATGGAATGCCTGAAAACGATTTTAAAATCGTGGGAGCGACTCATATCTTCGATCATCAACCATTCGACTCCTCGATAACCATGTCCCTGATCGAAAAACTTTCCAAAGAAGCCGAAGGGCTTCCTGAAATCGACGCCGAAGCATTCTATGCCCATGGATATGCTCTTTACCGATCCGGCCAGGCAAAAGAGGCTGCGGACACTTTCCGGATTCTCTGCATGAGACGCCCCCTCGATTCTCGCTTTTGGTTCGCTCTCGGGGCTTCTCTCCAGGAAAGCGACGATTGGAAACGTGCTTTGCACGCATGGGCCATGGCGGCGCTTCTCGATCCCAAAGATCCTTACCCCCATTTCCATGCAGCGCAATGTTCCCGCTCTTTGAATCAGCTCTCAGATGCACGAGCCGCTCTGAATGAAGCAAAACAGCGGATTTCAGACGACGACCATCCTCTAGCTTCGCCTATCGAAACCCTCGCCAACTGCTGGAATTCCCTATGACTGCTATTTCTGAAATTGGAAGAACATCGCCTATACTGCCTCTTCATCGGATAGAAGGAGCGGAAGAAATCTTTGAAACTCTTCCGGTTTTCGCATCGGCGGTCTCGAAAGACGAGATCTCCGTTTCTTCACCGGATAAAGACATTTCAATCGATCCATTCGATCGCTCCATATTGTCTCCTCGTTTAAAAGAACCGACGTCCAAGCCATCGGAAGAGTCCTATATTTATTCCGTATTGCGCGTCCAGGAAAGAATGTGCCGGCTGGCAAGGGACTACTGCGAGACAAATGCGGCCGATGTCGAAACGCAATGCGGCCGATTGACCTATTTGCAAAAGCAATATCAGGATTTGCTCCACCTCGAAGCGAATGCCTTGCAGACAAAAAAAAGCTGGGGGGTTTGGCAAGCTGTCTCTCAATACGTTTCTTCAGCGACGACCTTCGTCGTAGGCATGGGTTGCATCGCCAGCGGAACTGCCGTCGTACCCGGATGCTTTCTGATCGCTGCAGCAGGTCTCGGCCTTTTAAATTGCGCCATCAAAGATACAGTCGGATGGGAACCGCTCGTCAGTTATTTTACGACTTCCAAGCAGTTGCAAACAAAAATCGCCGGTTTGATCGACATCGGGCTGTTCAGCATTTCAATAGGTCTATCCCTCGTGGGAGGAATCAACGCCTGGCGCGAAGGAGCTCTCACCCTCGCCTTCCACCCAGCCCGCGATGTGCTTGCGAGCAAAGCCGCGCATATCCTGGCGGGATCCAGCACCATCATGCGAATGATCGCTCAAGCCGGTTTGGGATTATCCAAGCGCAAGCTCGAATGCCTCCATGCGGATTTGAAACTATTCGAAAGTGAAAAAGCCAAAATCCCGCAAAAGCTACAAAGAGATCTAGCTTCTATTTCCGATATGAATGAACTAGCAGAAAACTTTGATCGCATCTCAAAACAAGCGATCGCATCCCTTAATTTGTGAGCATATTATGACAAGCGCCATTGAACGCCCTATTACAGCTCCCATTGTCGCAGCTGAACTCCCCCAGCCTGTCGAAGGTCATCTTCGCCGGCTCGCCGAATTAGTCGCGCGCATTTACAACACGTATGCGCAAATCGCTCAAAATGACCGAAAGGAAATTTCAAACATCGAGTATAAATATACTTTCTCCTGCCGTGAGAGTTCCGATTCGATGAGATCGAGGGGCAGATTCGCAGTAGCTACGGCTTTTGCGGGAATAGTCCTCCATGCGACATCGCTTGCGTTCAGAAATGTAAACGATCAAAAGTTCGTGCAGCTGATTTCGGACAAAATCCCCAATTTCGTCCAACTGTTGGATTCGCGGCGCGACGCTTCCCAAAAGGACAGCGACTCGATCTCTTCATTAAAACTCACGCAGCTACAGGAAAAATCGGGAAAGGCCCAATCCGAATCCGGAGCGAAAGAACAATTCGCTAAGATTTTATCCGATGAACTCCAGCGCCATCGCCAAGCCGCGTCGGCGAATTAACAGATTCATTCGACTCTGAATCGAAGAAACTGTCCGTTTTCTCGATTCAGAGCGCGATGCCTTACGCCACCTCGAGATCAAAATCCGCCCGAATTTTTTCAAACCACCTATCCTAAATCGGATATGTGAAATTATAAAAGCCGGGACAAACAGGAGCGAGACATATTTCGACCCGAATTGGATTTATGCAACGGTCTCAGAATGGTTCTATTTCAAAAGTTTTTGAACTCTGCAATTGCACGATGGCGATCCGCGTTTTTAACCATAACCGGCTTGTTATCAACGAAACCCATCTGCGATTGAGAGGGGAATCCCGCGAGGCGTTTACGCGCCTCAAGGCGCGCGTCCGTTGAAACGGTGTACTAGAATTTCTCCCTATGCATAGAATGCGGCTAAAAGCCGATTGGCTAAACTTTTCCTCCCCTGGGATTCTATTAGAGATGGCTCCGGCATGGTATTCGCCCTGAAGCGACGCTTTCTTCAGTATGTCGAACTGATCGGAGACTGGGCTTTGCTGATTTTCAGCGTGGTCGCTTCGATGTGGCGCACTCCCCCTTCGAGAATCCTCATCCGCGAACAGCTCTATCACATCGGGGTCATGTCCTTGCCGGTCGTCTCGATTACGGGATTCACCACCGGATTCGTCTTGGCCGCCCAATGCTTCTATCAACTCGGGGCCAAAGGGTTGACGGGAGTCACCGGCGTCCTGGTCGCCAAATCGATGATTACGGAACTCGGTCCCATTCTCACCGCATTTATGGTCACGGGCAGGGTGGGATCATCTATGTGCGCCGAAATCGGCTCGATGAAAGTCACCGAACAGATCGACGCCCTCGAATCGATGTCCGTCAACCCGAAGAGCTACCTGATCGCCCCCAGGCTAATCGCCGGAGCGTTGATGATTCCTCTCCTGACGATTTTCAGCACGGTCATGGGGATTTTCGGAGGATATTTGCTCTCGGTCTGCTATTTCCATATGCCTTCAAGCGCGTATTTCAATCCCATGTCGCTGCATATTTTCCCATTCGATTTAGCGACCTGCCTCATCAAATCTTCGATTTTCGGCATCCTCCTCGTCTCTGTCTGCTGTTATAAAGGCTTGAGAACATCCGGAGGGGCGGCGGGAGTCGGGCAAGCGACGACCCAAAGCGTCGTAACGAGCTACGTTCTGATTTTGTTTTTCGATCTCTTCCTGACCATGGGGCTGAATCTGTTCTACAGGGGATTCCAAAGCCTATGATCCGCATCAAGCATCTTTGCAAGCGATACGGCTCCCTGGAAGTCCTCCGAGGCCTGGATCTCGAGGCGTATAACAATGAGATTCTGGTGATTTTAGGCCGATCCGGCGTGGGGAAAAGCGTTTTGCTCCGCCATATTATCGGGATCGAGAAGCCCGATTCTGGATCGATCGAAATCGATGGTGTGAGATTGACCGATTGTTCGAGACAGGAAGCGGCAAGGGCTCTTCGCAACATGGGAATGCTATTTCAGGGATCGGCTCTATTCGATTCGATGACGATCAAAGAAAACACCGCTTTTTTCCTTCGCCAACACGGCGATCCCTCGACGGGCAAGCCCTTTTCGGAAAAAGAAATCTCAGAAAAAGTCGCTGCCGCTTTGAAGAAGGTGGATCTCGAAGGAACTGAAAACAAACTCCCCTCGGACCTTTCCGGAGGAATGCGCAAACGAGCCGGCCTCGCCCGCCTCCTCGTATACCGACCTGCGATTTTACTCTACGACGAACCCACGACGGGACTCGATCCGATCACCGCGCATCAAATCAGCGAACTGATCGTACAAACCCAACATGAAATCAAGGGGACGAGCATCGTCGTCACCCATGACATTTCCTCTGCGCTGGCCATCGCGGATCGGCTGGCTTTGCACCAGGATGGAAAAATCGCCTATATCGCCAAGCCGAAAGATTTCATCCAGATCGATGATCCGATGATTCATTTTTTACGAGCTGCGGCGATCAGCCGCCCTCAAAAGGAGACCTTTCAATGATCCCCGATCGATTAAAAAATGCCGCGATAGGCTCTTTTATTCTCGCCGCTCTTGCAATCGGAGTCGGAATGATCCTCTTTCTCAAACCGACGATCGGCGATGGCAAACAGCTATTAAAGGTGAGGTTCGCCAATACGGCCGGCGTAGGAAAAGGAACCCGAGTCACCTTTGCCGGGCGAGCCGTTGGGCAAGTGGCTGAAATCAAACTCGTTTCCGATGCTAGAAATGCCCCTGCAGACCCCTCGGGACGCCCGTTCATCTATGAACTCACGCTTAAAATCGATTCTTCCATTCCCGTCTCGACAGTAGACGAGGTGACGATCCGAACGGCGGGGCTGATGGGAGAGCGTTCGATCGCTATTCTGCCGAAAACTCTGCCCCAAGGAACTTCAGCCGAATCGGCCCAAGGCCATGTCCTTTACGCATCGTCCGGAGATCCCTTTGAAAACACCTTTGCGCAACTCAATAAAACCGCAGCAAAAGCCGAAGAGACTTTGTCGAACTTCAGCGCTTGGCTTGTCAAAGACGGTTCCGAAATAGGCAAAGCAGCGGCTAGTTTTTCGATGGCCGCAAATTCGATCCAAACGATCTCGGACGACTTCCGCAAACAAGCGATCGTCCCCCAGCTATCTGAAAACATGGCGCTCGCCCGCTCGATGCTCGCCGAGAGTATGGCTGCGGCTTCCAATCTAAATCGCATCTCAGACGACCTGGCAAACGGCGAAGGGTGCCTGGGCAAACTCTTCAAGGAAGAAGACCTCTATCTCAGGCTCAATTCCCTGCTCGGCAAAAGCGAAACCCTCATGAACGACATCAACCACTACGGCCTTTTATTCCAATACGATAAACACTGGCAGCGCAGCCGCATGAAAAAAGCAAATGCCTTGAAAGCGTTGGATTCGCCAGGCGAATTCAGGGCCTTTTTCGAAGGAGAAATCGATTCGATCAACGTCTCTTTGGGAAGGATTGGAGAACTGCTAAACAAAGCGGAAGATTCGATCGAGTATGAAAAAATCAAACAAAGCGACTCTTTCAAGCAGAACTTTGAAATTTTGCAAAGGCAAGTACAAGGGATCGGCCGCGCTGTCAAACTCTATCAGATCGATCTCGGAACTCCGCGAGAATCTTCTCCTTGAAAAACACACCTATCTATCCAAGAGAAGGGGATCAGATCCCCTTCTCGCTCTGCTGCCGCAGAAAGTGGATGACAACCGCCTTTTAGGCGATGGTGATTTCCTTGCATAAATAGACATCTTGAATCGTCTTGAGGATCTCGATGCCTTCTTTAAGAGGTTTTTGAAATGCTTTGCGGCCGGCGATGAGCCCGATTCCCCCGGCTCTTTTGTTGATGACAGCGGTGCGAGCCGCATCGGCCAAATCGTTTTTCCCGGATGGCCCGCCCGAATTGATCAGCCCCATCCTCCCGAGGTAATTATTGGCGACTTGGTAGCGGGTCAGATCGATCGGATGGTCTGTGCAAAGCTCTTTATACATCTGCTCGGACGTCTTGCCGAATTTCAACGCCTTGAAGCCGCCGTTATTGATCGGCAGTTTCTGCTTGATGATATCCGCTTCGATCGTCACTCCGAGGTGGTTCGCCTGTCCGGTGAGATCCGCCGATTCGTTATAATCGTGGGCGGAAGTTTTAAACGCCTCATTGCGGACATAACACCAGAGGATCGTCGCCATACCGAGCTGGTGGGCCTGTTCAAACGCATGGCTGATCTCTCCGATTTGGCGCCGACTTTCAGGAGAGCCGAAATAGACAGTCGCTGCTACCGCCGTGCATCCCATGTCATAGGCTTGCTGAACGGAGGCGAACAGCTTCTGGTCGTAGCTATTGGGATAGGACAGAAATTCATTATGGTTGAGCTTCAGCACCAGTGGAATTTTATGGGCGTGCTTGCGGGCGATGGATCCCAATACACCCAGCGTACTGGCCACTGCATTGCAACCGGCTTCGATGGCGAGGCGAACGATATTTTCGGGATCGAAATATTCCGGATTCGGACCGAAAGCCCCTCCCCCGATTGCTCGATGCCTTGATCGACCGGAAGAATCGACAGATACCCCGTGCCGGACAGCCTGCCGTGATGAAAAAGCTTATGAAGGCTGCACAGCGTGCGGATATTGCGATCGCTGATCGAATAGATCCGATCGACCCAATCGGGCCCTGGAAGATGCAACATCTGCTTCGGGATCGTCTTGCAAACGTGTTTGAGAAGCGTTTCGGCTTCCGATCCCAAAAGGGACTGAAGATGGGAATATGTCATAGATGGCCTCTGTTATTTCTTGTGCAAAAACTGCTGGATTTCTTCGAATGTTTTGTCCTTGGTTTCAGGAACATTTTTCCATACGAACCAAAAACTCAGCGCGCAAATCGCGGCGTATAGGAAAAATACAGATCCCGTTCCAATCCATTGAACCAATGGCAAAAAGGAAAACGCAACTAAACAATTCGCAGCCCAGTTCGAAAACATCGCGATTCCCATGGCGCGTCCGCGAATTCCCAAGGGAAAGATTTCGGAAATGATGACGAATGTGACGAGCCCAAGTCCTAATGCAAAAGAGACGACGTAGCACATGAAGCTCGCCAATTCGAGCAGTCCAGCCGCACCTCTTGGAGCGATAAAAGACCCTCCCAAAACCAGCAGCGACAAAGTCATTCCGGCAAGCCCGCAGAGAGCCAGCATTCTTCGCCCTACCTTATCGATCAGCTTGAGTCCCACAAGCGTCATGACTACGTTCAGAGCCGCCACCCAGATCGAGGCGAAAATCGCTGATTGAGCGCTCGCAAACCCACCCATTTCGAAAATCGTCGGCATGTAGTAAAATACGGCATTGATCCCCGTAATTTGCTGGATCACGCTGATCCCTACCCCGATCAAGAACGCGAATCGAACCGAAGGGGCAAATAAAGACCGGAATCGACCGGATGTCGGAACATCTTCTCGCCTTTCCTCTTTTACGAGTTCGCTTTTCCTGATTTCATGTCTTTCAATTTCTTCGAGTTTCAATCGACTCAGAACGCGTTCGGCAGACGCTATGTGGCCATGGGCGATCAGCCAGGAAGGCGATTCCGGAATAAAACCGATGAAAAGAGCTTGCAAAACCACCGGAATTAATCCAACGGCAAATATATCGCGCCAGATTCCTTCCGCCGCATAGGCGTAATTTGCGACAAAAGCAATGAGCATCCCCAAGGTAAGCATGAGCTGGTTCAGAGCGATCAGCGCCCCTCGGCTCTGACGAGGGGAAATCTCCGCGATATACAAGGGGACGACGACGGATACAAAGCCAATCGCTAAGCCTGAAATCAGTCTCCCGATCAGAAACACCGAAAACGACCTCGCATCGAACAAGAAAAAGGTCGCGATTAAAAACAAAGATAGAGCGAGCTGAAGCGTCCGTTTTCGACCTATTGCATCGGCAATCGCCCCTCCGATCAACGTTCCCACAATCGCACCAAAAAGAGGCCCGCTCACCGCAGTCGCCTCTGCGACAATCGAAAGCTGAAACTCTTTTGCTATGAATGGCAATGATCCGGAAACCACCACCGTGTGGTATCCGAAGAGAAATCCACCCAAGGCTGCGACTAAAGCAGAAAATAAGACGTAAAGAGAAATTGTGCGAAAACCATGCATATGGGATTGTCCATCTTTTATGTTTTAAAAGACTTGATTCCCTAATTCTTTTCAAGACTGAACTTTAGTTACGCAAGAGGTCTAAAACCAACCCCAAGAGCTTGAAATACGCCGTTCATAAGGAAATCTTGTGAGCAAAGGAATCGCGAAAGAACCGGCGGCATAGACCGCCGATTCTAGATAGAAACCATACCGAAACTACTTCAAGAATCGGTATAGACTTCTTATTGTCTTTCTAAAAAAGATTCCTGAACTGCTTTAAAAAACGGAGTTAATTCCGAGTTTGCTTTGTTGTACCTCTTCATCATATCCGAATTGAAGAATGAGGCTAGGGAATTGAGTTCTTCAATGGAAAGCTCGTCAAAAGATGGAGCAAACTGCTTGATAAACTCATCGCTCCTGACTGTTTTCTTTGCAACATCCAAACCTTCCGGGCTTTTGAATTTCTTACCTAAGAGAGCGGCTTGCTTTGAAAAAACCTCGACCATCGTATCGAGCTGTTCCGGTTGCATATATGCAGCGCGAATAAACTCGCCGATTGCTTTTGTTCTCGATGACATGCGGCTAATCCTGTTTTGTAATTCATTCTCCTCGTCGGTGTTTTAAAAGATCGGCGAGGAGAGTGGATGATGTGCCAAAGACTTTTTCCTTTTCAACAATAAACTGCTGTAAAATAAAGACTTGTCATTTACCAACAGAAGGCGACGGCAAGGCTGACGCCCTTTGTCTCCTGTTTGACTTTGCGAAAAACCTCGAATACATGGCATAATACGAAGGGCAATTCGGGGTGTAGCGCAGTTTGGCTAGCGCGTTTCGTTCGGGACGAAAAGGTCGTGGGTTCAAATCCCGCCACCCCGAAACTCTAATTCCCCTGCACTCTATTCCAAATACAGCAAAAAGCTTTTCAGATACGAGCTTTCCGGATGGAACAAGGAGATCGGATGGTCGATGGCCAAGCGATGGCGTCCGACGATTTTCACATCGCGTTCGGCTTCGAGTGCCGCGCGAAATAAAATGTTTTGAAACAGAGCCTCATCGACGTGATAGGAACACGAGCAGCTCAAAAGCAGAGATCCCGGGGCATTTTCTCGCATGGCGATTCGATTGAGTTCCTTATAGGCGCGAAATGCTTGAGCGATATCCTCGCGTTTTTTCACAAATGCGGGAGGATCTAAAATCACCAATCGTAATCGAGGGCTGCTCTTTTAAAAACTCAAATGCATCTCCGCAAATAAACCGATGGCGATCGGATCGAGTCCATTCAGCGCAATGTTTTCCTGTCAAGACAGCCTCGCAACTGGCGCTGATATCCACGCTATCGACATGCGAGGCTCCTCCTGCAAGCGCTGCGACGCTGAAGCCCCCTGTATAGGAAAATACATTCAGAACGCGGCGATTCGAGGAAAGATGCCCTGGACTAGCCTTCGCATTTCCCTTTGGTCGAGAAACCACCCGGTTTTCTGTCCTTTTTCCAGATCGACCCTGAAACCGAAGCCCATTTTCGCAGATCACCAGGTTTGAACACTCCTCGCCCCATTGGTGAAGGCTGCACTTCCTGCATGCCCTCTTTTTTTCGGAGAAACGAGGTCGATTTTTCATAGATTCCCCTGGGAGACGCCTCTTCGACGAGAAGCTGCATCAAAAGCGGCTTGATCGATTCAAGCGCAGCATGGGAAATCTGCATGACGAAGATCCCGTCATAGGGTCGACGATCAGGCCCGGGAATGCCATCGCCCTCGGCATTGATAAGCCGCATGGCATTGGTCTCGAGTTGGATCGATCCAGTTCTTGCGCAATGAGACGGCTTTGCGGATGCGCGAGCGCAAAGCGTCTTCAGAGGTTCTTCGGAAAAACTGAGCATATGAGCGGCGATCGAACGGCCTTGATTGAGAGCTGCCATCCCCAGCTTTTTTGCCGGACGCGGAAAAAACAGGGACGATCAACCCTTCGAAGCCGGGGGAAATGAATGCACAGCGCCGGAATAAATCCAATGGTGCTTCTGATAGATGGGCTTTTCTTTGCCCTTTTTTAGCACAAGGCCAGTTTGCTCGGACAAGGTTTTCCTCCTATAGGCGCAAGGATGCGGCCGACTAGATCATACCCGGCGGCATCGGTGATTTCTACTTCGTACAAGCTTTCCGACTGACACTTTGATCGGCGCGTCGTTGATGATGATCCTGTCCGTCGATATCCGGGCATTGGCCGCTATGGCGGGCGCTCAAGAGCAGCTCCGAATCGGGATGAGCGCCGTCGACGAATCGCGAAACATGCGCTGTCCGATCGCATTTCGGTTTAGCTTTGCGAAAACGCTTTGCTGCGCTGCGGCGAGGATATCAAACCGGCGCTGTTTTTCCTCCTGGAGATTTGATCTTCAAGCGTAGCCGCATGCGCCTCTTTTTCAGCGGAAAATTGAAAAATCCCCACTTGGTTCAGGCGAGGCTTTTTTGACAAACGCGACGAGCTCCTGAAACTGCTCTTCGGTTTCGCCGGGAAATCCGACCATAAGGCTCGTGCGAATGGAAATATGTGGAATTTCCTTGCGCAGCTGCCCGATGATTTCGAGAATTTGCTCGCGGCTCGTGGCGCGGCGCATCGATTTCAGAACCGGATCGCTGATATGCTGGATCGGCATATCCAGATATGGGCAAATTCTCGGATCGCTTTTCATCACCTCGATCAACTCGTCATCGATTTCATCCGGATACAAATATAAAAGCCGGATCCAGAAATCGCCCTTTGACGGCGATCATCTTCCGAAGAAGCGCTGCCAAGGCGCCTTTCTCTTTGCGATCTTTTCCAAAATCGCCGAGATCCTGTGCGATCAAAATGATTTCGAAAATCCCTTGGCTCAAAAGGCGATGAAAATTCTTTTAAAACCTGTTCTTCGCGTCTTGCTTTGGAGAGGCCCCTTCAAGGCTGGAATGATGCAGAACGAGCACCGTTTGCTGCATCCTTCTGCGATCTTCAAATAGGCAAATGGCGCGGAGTCGAGAGCGTGCGAGGGATCTCGCCCCATTCGAGATAGCTGCGCGCCGATGTGAGAGCTTCTCCCGCGCCGTCCGATAGCACGGCCTGAAGGATTTTCTCCACATCTCCCGATCCGATCAGATAATGCAGATCCGGGAATCGCTCTTTCAACTCGTCTTTGCATTTTTGCACCATGCATCCGGCGGCGATCACCTTCGCGCTCTTCTTTTTCAGGCGAAACAGCTCGGCCAAGAGCCTCGTATCCCTCTTCGGCGGGATTCTTCCAGAAAACCGCAGGTATTGACGACTAAAAAATCGGCCGCCTCAATGAGGACGTACGCACTCATAGCCCGATTTGAGCAACAGGCCGATCATCACCTCGCTGTCGACGAGATTGCGGGCGCAGCCCAGACTCGTAAAGTGAAATTTATTCTTGAAATCAACTCTGCGGTCCAGCATAGCCACCCGGTTTTTAAATAGGCTCAAAGTATATCCGGCGGCCTCTTTTTTCCCTTGCAAAAAGATCTCCCCTGGCGATATTTTTTCGTTCTTATGATAAGATTTCTTTGTAAAAAGGCGCTGCATTCTTCTTCTTTCGCTGTTTTGCGTGATTTCGGGAACGTTTGTCCTGATGAAAATCGTTCCGGGCGATCCCTTCATGGACGAGACGGATCACGGAAGACGTGCTGAAAACTCTTGCGAGCCCATTACGAACTCGACCGGCCGCTCTGGGAACAATATATTAAATATTTGAAAATTTCCTCCACTTCGATTTCGGCAAATCGATCGTCTACCACGGCCGATCGGTCAACGAAATGATTTTCCACTGTTTTCCCGTGTCGGCTCGCTTGGGCCTGCAGGCCTTGCTTTTCGCCGTCCCGACGGGCATCCTGCTCGGAACCTGGGCGGCGATCAAGCGTTCCGCGCTGGCAGGACAATACGGCGATGATCATCTCCACGTTGGGGATTTCCGTTCCGAATTTCGTCGTCGCCTCTTTTTGCAATACTTCATCGCCCTCAAACTGCATCTATTCCCGATCGCCTGCTGGGGCACGTTCGCCCATACGATTTTGCCGACGCTATCGCTCTCGTCATTGCTTCCCACCGCATTCATCGCAAGGCTGACCCGTTCGAATATGGTCGAAGTGCTGCAACAAGACTTCATCCGCACGGCGGCGGCCAAGGGACTGCCCGCTGTTCCGCATCGCCCTCGTCCACGGCCTTCGAAATGCGCTCCTTCCCGTCATCTCGTATCTCGGTCCGGTCAGCGCGCAGATTTTGACGGGCAGCTTTGTCGTCGAGCGGCTATTCGCCATACCCGGGTCTGGCCTATTGGGTCGTCAACAGCATCCATAGCCGCGACTACCCGGTGATCATGGGGGTCACGATTTTTTACAGTACGCTCCTGATGATCTTCATCTTTTTCGCCGATATCGCCTATTCGATCCTCGATCCCCGAATTAAGACCAGGCCCGCGAAGGACTCCGATGGAAAATGATTCTCTGTTTCTCCCCCTGAAAAAAACAAACGGGAATTCGATTCGCTCGCGCCGCCGAGCCTGTCGTATTTGCAAGACGCCTGGCGGAGATTCAAGACGAATAAGGCGGCAGTGGTCTGTTTGGGAATCCTGATCGTTTTCTGCCTCATGGCCATCGTCGGCCCGATCTTCTCTCCCTATACCCATGTCGAAATCCACCTCGACAGCCAAAACCAATCTCCCTCTTGGGCGCATTGGTTCGGAACCGACGATCTCGGCCGCGACATGTTTTGCAGAGCGTGGTGGGGCGCGCGCATCTCGCTTGCGATCGGGTTTGCAGCGGCGATCATCGATGCCATCATCGGAGTGGCATGGGGGGCGACGGCGGCCTACTGCGGCGGCTGGATCGACGAAATGCTGATGCGCATCTGCGACATCCTAAATGCGATTCCAATGCTGCTCATCGTCATCCTGCTCTCGATCTTTTTCGGACTCGGACTTCAAACGATTTTTCTGGCCCTGCTGTTATTCGGCTGGCTCCATATGGCGCGGATCACGCGCGCGCAACTGCTCCAGATCAAACAGCTCGACTACATCTTGGCCGCAAAAGCGGCTGGAGCCTCGATGCTCCGGATCATCCTCCGCCACCTGATCCCGAATGCCCTCGGTCCCATTTTAGCGACGATCACGCTCTCGATCCCTGCTGCGATTTTCACCGAGGCGTTCCTCAGTTTCGTCGGCCTTGGACTCCAGGCGCCGAATCCGAGCTGGGGCGTCATGATCCACGATGGAATCGTCGCGATGGAATACTATCCCTGGCGCCTGTTTATTCCATCTACGCTGCTCACGTTCACTATGCTCTCCTTCAATCTGGTGGGAAACGCTCTGCGCGATGCACTCGATCCGAGGCTGCGCTCATGACGAAGCTGAAAGTCGAAGATTTGACCGTGTCCTTTTCGATCCAAGGGAAAAAGCTCCATGCCGTGCGCGGAATTTCATTCGAACTTCGCGAACAGGAAGCGTTGGGAATCGTCGGCGAATCGGGATCCGGCAAAAGCGTCGCCATGCAATCCCTCCTCCGCCTGATCCCCTCCCCTCCTTCCTCAATCGATGGCGGCAGAGCTCTTTTCGACGGCGTCGATCTGCTCTCCTTAAATCCCAAAGAACTCCGCTCCGTGCGCGGGCGCAAGATCGCCATGGTATTTCAAGATCCGATGACAGCCCTAAATCCCACGATGAAAATCGGGGATCAGATCGCCGAATCGCTGCTCTATCATAAACTCTGTTCGAAAGAAGATGCCAGCGCGCGAACGCTCGAACTATTAAAACTGACGAACATCCCCGATCCCGAGATCCGCTTCCATCAATTCTCCCACGAACTAAGCGGCGGGATGCGGCAAAGAGCCGTAATTGCGATCGCTCTAGCCGCTCGCCCGGAGATCCTGATCGCCGACGAGCCGACGACAGCGCTCGATCCAACCATCCAAATGCAAATTCTCGAACTCCTGAAAGATCTGCGCAAGCAATGCAAAATGAGCCTGATCCTCATCAGCCACGACATCGGAGTGATTGCGAATCTATGCGATCGCGTCGCCGTCATGTATGCCGGAAAAATCGTCGAGCACGGATCAGTCGAGCAGGTGTTGAACCATCCCCGCCATCCCTATACTCGGATGCTGCTCGACTCTCTGCCGAGGCTCGATGCGAAACGGGGAGAAAAGCTCCCGGCGATTGAAGGGTCTCCTCCGAGCCTCTTCAACCCGCCGCCGGGTTGTCCTTTCGCACAGCGCTGTCCTTTCGCGATGAATATCTGCGCCGATCGATCGCCTCCCGTTTTCTCGAATGCGGCCTGCTGGCTCCATGACCCGAGGTGTCCTCCATGTTCCTCCCCCTGATCGCAGCCCACCGCCTGACCAAAACATTCCGAGTCGCAGGCCGCGACTTAAAAGCGCTTCGGGACGTCACTTTTTCGATTTACCAAGGGCAAACCCTGGGGATCATCGGAGAATCGGGCTGCGGAAAATCGACTCTCGGGGCGCACTCTTCTCCGCCTCCACGAACCCACATCGGGGAATATCTTCTTCCGCGGGGAAAACGTCGTTCAAGCCGGCAAGGCGCGCATGAAGGAACTCCGCCGCCATATGCAAATGGTCTTTCAGGATCCTTTTGCTTCTCTCAATCCCCGGATGACCGTCGAATCGATCATCGCCGAGCCGATGGTCATCCACGATATGGGGGACCGCTTCTCGCAAAAAAAACGCGTCGAGGAACTTCTCGATCTGGTCAATCTCCCTCGATATGCCTTGGGGCGATTTCCCCATGAATTCAGCGGAGGACAGCGCCAGAGGATCGGAATCGCAAGGGCATTGGCGCTCCACCCCGAATTCATCGTCTGCGACGAGCCGATTTCCGCGCTCGACATCTCGATCCAAGCGCAGATCGCCAACCTGCTCATGACTCTGCAAAAAGAACTCAAGCTCACCTATCTGTTTATCGCCCACGACGTCGCGATGGTAAAAATCCTCTCGACCCACATCGCGGTCATGTATCTCGGGGAATTCGTCGAATCAGGTCCGATCGAAGAAGTGTACGCCAATCCCCGCCATCCCTATACGAAAGTCCTCCTCACGACAGCTCCGCTCCACGATCCGATCGAAGAGAGAAAACGCCCCAAGATCATCCTTCAAGGTGAAACGCCTTCCCCTCTGAATCTACCGAAGGGGTGTCCGTTTTCCAACCGCTGTCCGAGGGCTTCGGCCATTTGTCTCAAAGAAGCTCCCAAACTCGAGCAAATGGGCTTGAGCCATCGAGTGGCTTGTTTTAACCCTCTGCCTCAAGAACATCCGATAGAAACTCCCCTCTCATTGGGCAGGCAACTCGCATCCGACCTTGAAAGTTTTGATGGATCGAGCTTCATCAAAACCTCGCGGTCAGACGATCGCAAATGACCTCACATCCCTAGATAAAGCGAATCGTCTAGATTCGCATCGCCCAGACAGCTGTACGCGATTTTGCCTAAAAATGCCGGTCGGAATAGGCATCTTCCGTCGCAAAAATTTACTCTTGACAGATCGATCGTAAATCATCCAAAACTGTTCGAAACAATCTACAGGAGTCGAAAAACGCATGTCGGCTATTTCTGTTTCACAACATCCTTTTTTCTCATATAACACACCCAAAGAAGAACCGCAGAGCATCGATCCGAAGATAAAACATCTATTTTTCAACTCTGCTGTCGCTCGAAAGGAATTCAAAAAGCGCAACCAACGGCAACCCTTCACTAAATCGGGCCTATTGCATCCGGATTTAAAAAGATTGGGAATCCATGAAACCCACAAAATCGCTGAAAAGGCTCTCTATCGAAAGGGGTAATCTCAAATTGCTTTTTGGAGAACCATCTCATGAATTCGCTCGATCGACTTTCTTCCCTCCTTCGCAGCTATAACTTTGATGAAGATCAGATCGAAACCGCCTGCAAATTTTTGGGAGAAGAGGGATTCAGTCAAACAAGTCGATTCGCATGGGAAACAATCCCTGATTCTGAAACAAACCGCTGGGCATTTCGCCCGAAGTACAAATGCTCGGCTTCGGTCGATCAGCCTCGCCTATGGGAAAAGTGCCTCACGCCGTGCTTTTGCGGCGATTCCTGTTTGGTGAAAGCGCGATACGAACTCTATCGAAAAGGGAAAAATCCAACCCTTGAAAAAATCCGCCACTTATTCGCCACCCTTGTTTTGAAAAAAGAAGGCCTATTTCAGAAAAAATCGAGTTACATCGATTATTCCCTCGGTCCGGAAAAGCTAATCCGGACAAACAGATCTCCATGAGCCCATCCAAAATATCATGCTTCCGATGAAGTGAGCTGTTGTCAGAGACGTCGGCCTCGATGCGATATCGTAGCCGCGGGTAAATGAGCCTAGCGAGTCGATCGGGACTTCTTCCAAGCGGTCGCCGGACAGATCATAGCAGAGATATAGATGGCGCTCGCCACGGAATGCCATTTCTTTGAGATCCAGCGGCCCATAGCACCGGGCGATGCGAAGGTCTAGCGCAGAAGATGGAGCACTCGAGACTTCTGCCGCGATTGTCATATCGGTTTTAAGTCATAGAATTTTTCTTTATCTTTTTAAAAGGTTTAATTTAATTAAAAAAAATCGCGCCAGTTTTTTTAATCGCAAAAACTGATATAATAAACCGAGCCTAACTAATACCGTTAAAACAAATGAACGAAATTATATTTTCTAGTTTATATCCCTCTAACAACCTCGAAGAACCTCTAAAAAATCGCTTTACGCAGATCAGCCTGGGAGGAATTGCAGTCGGAGCTGCCATCATTACCGCTGGAATTGTAGGACACCTTGCACTTTTGATCATTTTGGGCGGAGTCATGGTGATTTCAGCAACAACGTCAATATATTATTTAAATAAAAGCCAACCGTCCTTCAATTCAGCAATTGGGCAAGAGCTTCCGACTGCCGAATCGAACCTTCCCTTCTCCACTCAGCAGCCCGATCGAGAATATGCGATTCTTTTACCCCAAGAAGAGCGACGAGAGGTCGAGCCGATCTTTTTGCCCCCTCCTGCTTTTCCCATAGACTCTGATCTGGAATCAGGCTTCCCTACAGGGGTTACAGAAATTTCTTCACGTTTGCCTAACGTCCCGCCTCCTCTCTTCAACGAATTTCTTCCACCTCTTCCTATTTCTCCCATAGACTCTGATCTGGAATCAGGCTTCCCTACAGGGGTTATAGAAATTTCTTCACCTTTGCCTAACGACTCCGCCATTTTTGAAGAACTAAATCCCGAACCAAAGCAAGATCTTATCGAATTCGTTCCTTCCAATCCGCAAAATGGATGGAGCACCAGAAGAAAAATCGTGGTCGCAGCGGGAATATTTGCCACAGCAAGCCTAGTTTATTATCTATGGCAATCTTCGTTTGAATCCGAAGAACCGACGTCGCAATCCTCGAATTCAGTTCAAAGCCTTTCTCTAACGAATGCTCTTGATCATCTTTGGACAACTAGCTCCCACACAGCAGCTGCCATTGCAGCTGCAGTCGGTTCATTATTCAATACCCCAACACTTCCGGTTGAGCCGATCATTGTTCAGACTACCCCTACACAGGAATTTCCGATCGTCCCAGAAACACTCCTCACTTCAAATGATGCGATTTTGCCTCGCGACCAAATTCTGGCATTTACATCTTATACTAAGGATCATCCGGCAAGATTAGGGCTTTCTCTTAAAGCCTCCGAAAATCAACGCGCATACTGCGATCGCAATGGCTACGATTATCATGTCTTTGAAAAAAACCTGGCTGCTCCAAGCCTGCCCTACTGGTCTAAAATCGCAGGAATTCGAAAATTATTGGAAACCGCAAAAGATCATCAATGGATTGTGTGGCTTGATGACGATGCCCTGATCGCTAATCCGAATATCCAATTAAATGACTTTATTCTCGAACATGGAGGAGAAAATCCGAACACCCACGTAATCGTAACGACTGATATTCATGACCTGCCCTCCTTAAATACAGGAGTCCTCATGGTTCGTATCTCCGAGACGAGCCGTAAATTTTTCTCAGACCTTTGGAACATGAGAACCGAACGTCTTTCTTCCGGCTATACGTATGGCGATTGCCCGAATCAGTCATGCCTCCACGAGCAGCAAGCTATGGAAAAACTATTGGAAAGAACGCCCGATTATCTGGCGCACGTTGCCAGAATTCCCCAACGCGATGCGAATGGGCTGGGAATGAATGTCTTTTTAAGAACTTCCCATTATGATTTTGCAAGAAACATGTTTTTAGATTACAACGGCGATCCGAAAGCGTCTCGTTTTAAAGACGGCGATTTTATCGTTCAGTGTACGGGGCTTGCGACAAACGGAGAAATCTATGACTCCAATCGCTTTAGAGAGCTCGGAGAAGCCAAAACCGCCTCCGCCCTTCCTGGCGCAAGAAACCTCAGGGAACGTTGCATCGATCTTATTTTGACTAAAATAAAAACATTGTCTCATCTTGCCCGATAAGATTTCCTTCGCGTGAGACTTCTCGCTCTTGTAATCCTTTCGTTTTTAACAAAAGAATTCCTGCTGCTATTTTGTAAGAGAATCTCGAGACAAGCCAAAAACCGAACATTTCTCTCTAGAGCCGTCTGGATTTCTCCGACCCTTCGCTCTGCTTCGGCAAGGGACGGCATTTTGAATTGAGCCTGAACCACAAAAAAAGCTCTTCAGATGCTTTAATCGGATTCCTGAGATAGGTTTCAAAGTTGAGACCTTACGAGAACTTGCTTGGGAAGCTGGAAAAACACGTTTTCTTCGACGTAATTCACCTCTTCGACAGTGCATCCCGTTAGATCCTGCAGACGCCGGACGCAATCCTGTACGATCCTCTCGGGCGTAGAAGCTCCCGCCGTCATGGCGATCGTTTCGACGCGATCGAACCATGCGGGATCGATATCCGAAGGCCCGTTGACGAGATGGGCGGACATCCCTCGATGCCTTGCGACTTCGCAAAGCCGGTTGGAATTCGAACTCTTGGGATCTCCGACGACGAGGGCGAGATCGGCTCGAAGAGCCATATGCCCTAGCGCCTGCTGGCGGTTCGACGTAGCATAGCAGATGGAAGAACTCGGCATCGTTTCAATCGAAGGAAATCTTCTCTTCAATACTTGTGCGATCTCTTGGACGTCGTCGAGGCTGAGAGTGGTCTGCGTGAGATAGGCTAGCTTCTGATCCGCGTCGAATTCAATCCGATTCGCCTCTTCTGCCGACTCGACGACTGAAATCGCATGGGGAGCTTCCCCTACCGTTCCGATCGTCTCGACGTGGTTGCGATGGCCGATGAGAATTACGCGATAGCCTTTTTCGACAAACCGAACCGCCGCCGAATGGACTTTAGTGACAAGCGCGCAGGTCGCGTCGATCTCGAACAATTCCCTTTGCTTGGCCAGCTCGCGTATGCTCGGAGGCACTCCATGGGCGGAATAGATGAGCCGAGATCCTCGAGGCACTAATTCGAGATCTTCGATAAAGACGGCTCCCATCGCCTTCAGTTCCTCTACCACATGGCGATTGTGGACGATCTCGTGTTTTACATAGATCGGCGCGCCCCAAAGCTCCAGAGCCTTCTTTACGGTGTCGATCGCCCGCTGCACGCCGGCGCAAAAACCCCGCGGTTTTGCCAACAACAATCTCATAAAAAAATCCTAAAAAATAGACTTCCCGACACGAGATTTCAAATATTTTCGGCATAGGATACTAGCAGATCAGCAGCTAAATGTGAAGGTGATTCAAGATCCCCTCGCAGGAATCGACGATGATGTCCATGACCCCGTCGAAGCCCCCTCGATCGAAATAATAGGGGTCAGGGATGTCCTGATTGGGGTATTTCAAACTATACGCCGTAGCTAATGCGATTTTCGCCGACTGGAGGGAGTTTTTAGCTCGGTATTTGACCTGTTCCAGGATCTCTCGATCCGCGCAGAAAAGATGATCGTATTCATCGAGAAATTTGAGGCTGAACTGCTGGGCTGTGTGGTCGATGAGAACGCCCCGTTTTTTGGCCGCCTCGAAACTGCGGCGGTCGGGGCGCTCGCCGATGTGATCCCATCCGATCCCGCAACTATCTATGTGCAGGCGACCAATCGCATCGCGCTCAATGGCCAAGTGCCGCAAAGTCGCCTCTAAAGCCGGAGACCGGCAGATATTCCCCAAGCAGATGAACATCACTGAGATTTTCATTGGACGTCTGCGGCGCAGCGGAACCCGTAGGTTCCATTGACGGCTCCGGGATTATTCCGATGCCGATGCGAACTGCGGAGGTCTTCTTTCAAACTCTTCCAACAGCCGCCGCGCAAGACTCGGTAGACCCCTTGCGGAGGCCCCTTGGGATGTTCCGGTTCGACAGCGGATGCGTCGTAGTAGTTATAGGCATACCAGTCCTGGCACCATTCATAAACGTTGCCCGCCATGTCGTATAGGCCGAACGGATTTGGCGGATAACTGAGGACGGCTGTCGTATCGGAGCTGAAGAAATTCGCTTGGGAACGCTCGATTTCCTCTCCGGTCGGATAGAGTGCGTTTTCTCTCCCGCAAGTGGCCGCAGCTTCCCACTCGGCTTCGAATGGAAGCCTCTTGCCGACCCACTTGGCATACGCGACGGCGCCATACCAGGTGACGCCTACGACCGGATGCTTGGAGTATCCAGATTCGATCGACAATTTTCCCGCATTCCGCTTGATGCGGGAATCCCTGAGCCGGATGATATCGTTGTTATTGCTGTCTTTTTCTCCACCCATCGCTTGTAAAAACCGAACGAACTGCTCGTTCGTAACGGGGTGGATATCCATGGCGAAGCTCTCGATAATGACCGCATGGCGGGGCATTTCATCTCGAGCCCCCTCATTGCTGCCTCTCAAATAGGAACCTCCCGAAATGATCGCCATTTCGGTCAGAAGAGGTTCGATTTCCTTGATCTCGACTTTCTTCGGAACGTATTGAGAAACCAATGTATCTCGATGGAAAATGGCCGCCGGATCGGATTCATATTCCGGACGGGCGATCTCCGTAGGGCGGAGCATGGGTTTAGGAGCTATGGAATCGACTGCAGGCGCGCTTTTCGCCTCTTCTGCAGGGCGCGCAGCGGGAAACTCAAACGACATCTGCAAGACGCTTTCGAGTTTTTCCTCGATCTGGGATAGGGACAACATTTCTTCCGCTTGCACCTTCGGCGCGCGCAAACACTCTTCGAGCGCCTGGCTGAGAACGGCCGGCCGCTCGGCTGTACAAGATTTAAGGCAGCGCAAAATCAGATAATCCCAATTGCCTTGGCCTTCCGGATAGACTTTAGATGGCAGCTCGAAACAGCCCTCCGGCATTTTTCTCGCCAGAAGAAAATACGCCAAGGTTCCAAACGCATAGGAATCGACCTTTGGATCGATCGGCTGGGCGTCGAGAGCTTTTTGCTCGGGAGCCAAAAATGCAAATGAGCGGATGAAATTGCGGTTTTGCTGAATGGCTTTTTCAGACATCTGCCCGGGCTGGGCTGCCAACGCGTGAGCCGTCTGTTCGCAGATCCGTAGAAAAGATCTCCCTTCCCCGACGAGGCGGGCGAAGGCAAAATCGGACAGAAGGATCTTGACTCCCTCAGGGGCTGGGGCCACGAGGATATTGGTCAATTTGAGCGCTCCATGGACGAGCGGCCTGCCCCCCATGGTGCTCTCGTGCGCATAGTCGATCGCAGAGGCGACTTGCCGCAAGATGCCGATGTAATCGCTTTCGAGAAATGAGCGCCCCTTGAGCGAAAGATATCGGTCGAGATGCATCGTCTCTCCGAACGAATCGACGATCGGATCTTCGACGAGGAAATACCGCCCGTCGGCATAGGCGATGTTGTGGATTTTCACGATGTTGGGATGATCGAGCGAAGAGATCGCGTGCACTTCCTCTTCGAAGTGCCTTAAAAAGGCGGCATCGGAACACAGATCCTCGGGAAGCACTTTCAGGACAAATGGCTTTTTGATGAACCGGTGCTCGGCGAGATAGACTTCGCCAAAAGGGCCGAAGCCCAATTGCCTTTGAAGGTTGTAATCGCCTAGATTCTCTACATGCATAGCACCCTCTCAAAATCCTGCATCATAAGAAGGAGCCTTTTCCTCTGCAATGGATTCGTTAAAAAACGCCGAGAAATTTCGCAAAGTAGTAAGCCCCGAGCCCGATTAGAACGAAAGCGCCCCCCCAAAGGAGGTTGGGCATCCACCTTACGCCGCCGTGAGGACTCCCTCTCATTTCGAGCGTGCCGATTCCATAGGCGAAATCCTGTTTTTCCACAGGAAGGCGGAAGGCGTCGGGGTGTTCCTTGAGCAGTTTCTCTCCATCGAATCCCAAAAAAGATGCGTATTGGCGCATGAATCCCAAGGCATAGGCGTTGGACAGAAAATGCCCCACGCGCCCTTCTTCGATTGCCTGGAGATAGAGCATCCGGATCGAGGTCGCGTTTTCGACTTCTTTCAACGTGAGGTTCATCTCCTCTCTCTTAGAGCGGAATAACTCGCCCATCTTCTTCAATCCTTCGCTCATAAAAACCCGCGTCCCTTTGGGTATGCAAAATTAAAAATCCGTCGCCAGCCCGAATCGCGTTTCGGCGCGAACCGAGCACATATCAAAACTACTTCAAAATGTGGTTTTCGGCAATGCGAAAGCCAGTTGGCTTTGGCGATCAAAACGCTTCGCTTATGCTGAAACCCGATCCTCGAAGTGGTTTGGGTATAGAATACAGACTGTCTTCTTTTTTATCACTGACGGCGTAAAACTCAGCCCTTCGTTTTTGCTCCGAGGACGCGAGAAAATTCAAGCCGCCTGTTTGAAAAAAATCTTTTAAGCAGCAATCATGTCCTTCACGATTGGAAGGCCGCGCGATGATTTCATCTTCGCCCTCTTTGGGAATCAAACTCGAATCTTTTCTCAATAACCCACAACTCTGGCGGCCGATTTCCCCTGTAGCCGATCGCCCCCCTGAGCTGAGAAAATTACTGCGAGGGCAGCGCCAAATCCTAGAAAACTGCAGGCCTCTCATCAATGCGTGGATGAGGACGCATGGCATCGAATGCTTTACCGTAGCCATCCAACAATCGCCCTCGCCACAATTCGGCTCCTTGCTCGAAATCCGCATCCCTGATCGCGAATTTAGACACAATATTGCGAGAATCGATTCGGTAGCACGGCAAACTTTTCCCGAACCCGAAGACCTCCCTGTCTTCGAAGATTGGCTGCTTTGCGCCCATCCGTTCGAAAATGAATCCCATTCGAAAAACAGTTGAATCTTAGAGGGTTTCGACAAAGCAGCTCTTTGTGGACACCCTCTCAAATCGCTGCAAAATGCGAACTTTTTCCTTCTTTTCGGAAAATTGACAAAAATCAATCGACGTTCTTAAAATTATCGGATAAAAAATATGAAAATGAAACTCTACCAAGAAATTTCAACAAAATTCATCGCGCCGGCCTTGACTTCGGAGGCCCTCCACAAAACCGCTCGCGAAACGCTCGGACACGCCCCTCGCTCGATTGAGGAGAAAGAACAGCTGACGGATTTGATTGTAAATGACATTCTCGCGCAGATCAGATGTTTTATGAATGCGACAGAACTGCCCTCCTCTTTGAAGGCAAATGTTCGGGCTTTTTTTGGAGGGGATGTCTATGACTGCACGAAAGCTCGGATAGAAACGATTTTCGATTCGTTCAGATCGCCCTAAGAGGGTGTCTACAAAGAGGCTTTTCGACCGATGACCACATGTTGATAAAGGACTTCTTGTTTAGCAGGATCATAATAGAAGATAGGCACGTCGAAATTCGAAGCATCGGCTAAAAACAATTCTCGAATCTCAGGAGTTGCTTCTTCGACAAACTCAATTCCATCTTCTTGGAGCTTGCTTTTCAGGGTTTGCACAAAAGCATCGACAGCTTCTCGTTTTTCAACGCATCTGAGAAAACAGGTGACCGCCCCCTCCAATTCAACTGTGGTTACTGGGACAATCCGAGCTTTTTCTTTTCCGAGTTTTTCATAAGCTTTCTCGATTTTAGAGCTTGCGTCTTCCGAGAGCTCCCTCGAAAAGACTGAACGATCTTTCACTTGTAATTTTTCTTGTGCTTCCTCATCTAAACAACACTTCACCTTCCAAGGCTCGACTCCAATAGAATCATCGAACCAAATCCTATTGATTCCAATTAGCTTTGGGAAAAGACCCGCCCCTTCATCGTAATCATATGCAGCTGCATATGGTGCATCAAAAATTCCGGACGGCAAGCTCTTAGGGACTCTAAACACCTCGGCGTCTATAACCGTGGGCTCGAGTTTGCGAGTGGCGATATTTAGATAATGAAGATCCGAGATCCCTAGCCTCAATGCGATTTCATCCAATACAGCGAGTTTTTGAAAGTATTCATGGAGCTCTTGTAAATGGCTTACCTTGTTTTCTTCTTCTTTATTTTCTAAAAACTCACAATATCCATAAGGAGCGTTATTGAATTCATCCAACTTGCTAAGCACTTTATAAGTACCGAATCCCACTACTTGCAATACGCTGTCTGTCGTATCGCAAAGAAGGCGCTCGGGCTCCACAGAACGCGGTTTATAAACAACTCTGCAACCATTATCGAATTTGAATAGAAGCGGAGTTCTCCCGCGATTGTGCGTCTCATCTCCGAGAGGGTGAATGGATGTAATAGAATTCCTCGATCCAACTCCAAAACACTCCAACTCCCCTTCTCGAAGATCGCGCTTAACCCGGCGATCGGCTTCCTCGATGCAACTCAAATAGTTCTTGCAAATTCGATCGATCATTTGTTCTTTTTCAACAGGGGGCACATCGTCCAATAAACAAATCTTTTCTACCCGATGGCACAAATAATGAACCGAACTCTTAAGATCCTGTCCGCTAAGACGCTTCTGAAAACCGTCTGTTTTGAGAATTTGTTCTGCAAAGCGATCGATAATCGGTCTGATTTTAGTAAATGGAATCGCCCCTTTTTCACAAAGCTGATCGACTTCTTTCACTAGCTTGGAAATCGAGGGTGCAACGGGCGTTTTTAACCAAGCGACCGTTCGCCGCCACGAAAGACTCGAGACAAAAGAGAGGGCGGAAAAGGAAGAACCGATCGCAGTCGCAGCAAAGCTCAACACCCGCCGCACTCGACCCGGGCTCTCCTCAAAACCAACCGAAACATTAAAGCCTTTCTTAATTTCGCTTAATTTCATTTTTTTAACATCCTTTTAATATATTATAACATTTATTTTACAAAAAGTTAACTAAACACGCAAAACGCTCACAAACAATAGCTTGCGGAAAGGAAGGGTTGAAAAATCCGAATGTTTTTCCTCGAATCGGACTTATCTAACAATCCCTAAATTCGGCGAAGCGAAAAACTGAAAACACCCTCTTGTCGCATGAAAACATTTTTCTATCGTATGCTGTTTGGATCATGCGAAAATATCTCTTGGCGAGCGCTGCGATTTTATGGTCTTTTTCCGCAAAGGGGGACTCCTCTTTGGGAAAAAATGAATTTTGCGCCGATCTGCGCAACCCGATCTATAAAAATGGCGCGCTCTATACCGAAGAAGGCGGGGTCGTATATGGACCCGATCTGAGAATCCAGGCCCGCAGCATCCAGTACATCAAAAATACGGCGGGGCCGATTCCCGTCCATAAGCTGGAAGCCGAGGGAGATTTAATGATCCAGTACAAAGGAAAGGTCTATGTCGGCAGCGAACTCGAATACGATTTTCTATCGAAAAGCGGCGTGATCTACGATGGGAAGGCAGATTGCCAGATAGGTTATCTCGGAGGGGAGCGGATCGATCTTAAAGCAGATGGCAGTTATCGGGTCGTCGAGGCTTTCTTCACGACCTGCGAAAATATCCGCAGCTCATGGGATCTGCACGCCCAACAAATCGACGTGATCAAATCGGAACTGCTCAAAGCAAAACACGTGCACTTCCGCTGGTTTCAAACGCCGACTTTCTGGCTACCCTCATTCTCAGTAAACCTGAAAAAGATATTCAAAGAGCCCCTGCTCCGCTATTCGATCAACTGGGATCGTGGACAAGGCCCCCGAGGTTCGCTTCGCTATCAGATTTATTCCTGGCGGGATTTCGCCATTTACGGAAGATTCGATTACCGTTGGAGCACCGGCTGCGGAGGAGCTATTGAAACGGAATACCTCCCCCCGGATCGATCCGCCAGCTTTGTCACAAGGAGCTATCTCGCCACGGATCGCCTCGAAAACGCGCCGGATAAACAACTCCGCTATCGCCTTCAAGGCGCCTTGCAATCGCTCAGCAGCAGCGGGAAAACGCATACGACCCTATCTTGGGACAAGTATAGCGATGTCCGAATGCCCGGCGATTTTATCAGCGAGGATTTCGAAGTCAACACCGCTAAACAAACTCTATTCTATCTCCATCACAAAGAACCCAGTGCGATCACGACGTTCAAAGCTCATCCCCGCGTCAACCCGTTCGACACGCTGAAACAGGATTTGCCCTCTCTGTTCTTTTCCATCCGTCCGTTCGAAGCTGGCGAAAGCAAAGCGATGTTCCACGTATGGGCCAAAGCCGCCTATCTCGATTTCGCTTATTCGGATCAGCTGGCAAATCCACAAACGGTTTGCGGCCCCTGCAAAAATCCCATCAGAGACTTCCGTTCGGGCCGCCTCGAACTCCGCCCTCAATTCTATCGCGCGCTGCGCTTCGGAGCTCTTACGATCTCCCCCCGCATCGAAGGCATCGGCATTTTCTACAGCAACAGCCAAACCGAAGAGGCGAAAGCCCTCGCCTCGCTAGGTTATGGCGCTGCGGCATTCATCGAAGGACGACGCGATTTTTCACATTACCGCCATACGATCCGCCCTTATATCGATTACGACGGACTCACCCGCCCGACCGTCCCTTCCAGCGAACACTACATTTTCAGCATCCAGGACGGCTATCAAATCCTCAATCAAATCCGCACGGGCGTCCGGACGTCTCTTTTTTCTAAACATCGGCTTCCGACTCTCCCTTCCTTTGAAGTCGACCTCTATGCGAATGCCTTTTTCACGGATCGGGCGATCCCGCAGCTCTTCCCCAAGCTCTATTGCTGGATCGCTTTTCAACTCCCCTCGGTTTCTCTTTCATTTCACAACGCCTGGAATTTTCGCCACCGCACGATCGATTTCTCTAATTCGCGCCTCCGTTGGACCGTCAACCAGGACGCAGCCCTGGCGATCGACCTGCGCTACCGATCCCCTTACGATTGGCGCAAGGCTGACCATGAGAATTTCATCCTCGACGCCACCCGAGATGAAGACGAGCTCCTCCTCTCTCCCCTATCGAATCGGCGCCTAGCCGTCCTTTTCAACGGTTTTTTCAGGCTCACGCCATTTTGGGAATGCCGCCTGCAATCCCACCACGGCTTTCTGCAGAAAAATCAACCTCCCTACAACGAGTTTAAAATCGACTTGTTCACCTGGCTCAGCGCCCACTGGAAGCTGCGCATTTCCTACAGCCATACGCAAAAAGACGATAGAGTCACAGCCCAGGTTTTCTTAGTCAAAAAGCCCTGAACCCACTTCGATCGCGCTCAAAACCGCCTTTCTTAGAGAGCTCCTTCGACACATCAAAAAAAGTTTACACACACCTTTCTAATTATTAATATAATTAATTTTAATGTTTACTTTTTAAAAAAAACTAAGTAAACTAATTATGTATTTAATAAAAAACAAGAGGATTATGTCAATTCCCACTATTCAATTCGATGCTTGGTCATCAACTATGGTCCAATCCGACAAATCTGAATCTTCATGCGAACAAGTTTGCAATTGGTGCGTTTCTTTGTTTCGCACGAGACTAAGACGCGCATCGACCGTTGCACAAGAACTTCCTCCGGTCGTCAAACAACAAGGGAGAATGGACTCTCTACAGGATTCTTCTTTAGACCCTTGCACTACAACTTCTTTGGAAAGACGGGGTTCTCAATATCTAAAAAAACTGGAAATTCGGGTTTTGATCGTCGATGACAACCCTGTGGTGATCAAATTGTTCGAGAGGTTGTTCACCTCTCATATTTACGCCCGATGCACTCGAGCGGAAAACGGGAATAAAGCCCTTGAAGAAATGCTGCAAAGCATGGTTGCGAACGATCCCTTCGACGTCATTGTGATGGATCACGATATGCCGCCTGGCCCCACGGGCACTGAAATAGCGCGGACGATCCGAAAACGGGTCGATCTCCCTTTGCATATCTTTTCCTATTCGATGCATGAAGATCTCGCAAAAGAAATCCCAGACTTGCATGAAATCTACAATGGCTCGATTGCAAAGCCGGTGACTCCGCCGAAATTTAGAGAATTCGCCGAAATGCACTTTCCTTCGCTGCTCAAGCCTCAAGAGACCGCTCAACCCCGCAATCCGCTAGTGATGCAATAGATCCCATAAGCGGTTGCGCCGGCTGTCCTGAAATCCTTTGAACCGACGCGATGCTTTAATTGCGCAACAAGCTCTCTCATTGCACGCGAATTGGTTACTCTCTTTCTCGCAACCCTCTTCGCCGTTTGTGTCTAATAACCCGAACGCCGAACGCTTCTTGGGTAAAAATCGGAAGAAGCCTCATACCCTGAGACATAGGATGTTTGAAATGTTGAAACCCCTAATCCCGTATCGTTGACGACATGGGAAATCCCCCCGAATCCATTCAAATACCTTGTGAAACAGTTGGTGAGCTTTACGCCGGGGGGAATTGGGAGCGGCGTGGAGATACCCGTCGCGACGTTTACAGGATGGTCTCTAAAATAACAATACACCCCCCCTCCATATAGTTCGTGTTTATAAAATCCTCCGGCAAATCGAGGCTGCGCGCGATACCCTACATATCCTTGATCGGCATAATTTTCTTGAGTCACATCGTACGGATACTCTGATTGGTAAAAAAACACCTTCCCATTATTCCCAAACCACTGGGTTAAATCCTTCAAAGTATGTTCGGAAGCAAGCCCATAAGCTATGACATTATCTCCGTTCACTTGAATGGCGGTATTGCATGGATTCATCCCGAATTGGACATCTTGTTCATCGCCCCAATGATCCGCTCTCCATAACCACAGATTATCGCAAACGACGTTCGCACTGTTGATTTGCACCATTATGTCAACCGTCACTTGCTGAACACTCGGATTTAAAGGCCCTCCTACGCGGGTGAAACAGTCATATAAAAAACTAGGCGGGGTATTGAGATCGGAAGTTGTCCCCCATTGCAACAAGGTGGGAGTTGGGTCTGGTCCCGCGTCAAATAAAATACCGCCGATCCGGATCCCTCCGATCCGGTCGCGTACAATCATGCATGGATATCCGCCATTTGCAACCAACGTGGGCAAGCCCAGTCCTAAAATCACGGTATCGGGGCGATTAACAACGATGCTTCCATTTAAATAATTGTAAATCCCAGGAGTCAACACAATGTGGTTTCCCGCTTCGATCTGAAGATTGATGCTCTCTGCGGTGTCCAAATAAGAAGCGACGTAGACATTTTCAAAATCAATTTCCGTCGTGCGGTTGTAGTCCGATGTGGCGCCCACCTTATTAAATTCAATTTCAGGAACCTGGAGAAAATATTTATCGTCTCGAAAAACAATATAAGGTTTTTCCGCAATGATGGGAGACGCCGGAATATTCGTCACGGCTGCGGAGCTAGAATAACCATTTAATGCGTTCGTGGACGGGACAAATCCATTGCACCCGACAAAAACCATATTCCAACCTTGGACGGACCCCCAATTCATCTGGCAATTTCTCGAAATCCATTGTTGCTGGGTTCCTGAATTCGTGCTCCAATCGATGATGCAATCCGCCATGAATCCTCCGCTTGAATAGCCTCCGCTTTGAGATAGATTTAAATCTCCATGAATTGCCACTCGGCGAAGCGGAGATGATTGCGAAACGGCCCACATCATTGAGGAATCGGCATAAAAATTTTCAGCAGATCGCCAGAACATCTCCAACGCTCCTTTGCTGGGGATGTATCCCCCTTGCGGACAGGACACCCCTGAAATCTTCGTATCCGACGGAGCCTGGCCGAGTCCGATCACCGATGTATAATAACCGACTTTGACGGACAGACCTGAATAAACCCCAGGCTTAAAAAGAAACGCGTAGCGAAGAGGGCTGAATTGGCCGTGGTTCTGAGGAGTGGGAAATGTTGGATTATCGCCTCCGTTATGGGAATAAGCTTGGTCAAGAATACTTTGGATGCCAACATCGCTTGCCGAAAAAACTTTGACTCCATTCTGAAATCCACCATCTCCCATATACCAATAGTTGTCCCACACCGGCGGATTCGGTTGTCCAGCTGCCCACAAAAAGGCAGAACTCGCAATGAGATAAACTGCTAGAAATTTCATCGGCGCCCTCTTTTCCCGATTAAAAGTCAAATCGACCGGTCACTGTCAGACCATGGAGATACAAATCTCCAGTCGCGCCGCAAGACCCGACGATATTTAAATCATTCAAGGAACGCATCCTATTTTGTCCCCATAGATAATTGAATTCGTAGATAGCGCTCAAATCAAATCGAAATCGATTTTGAAATGCTCTTTTTACCCAGCCGATACCTAGATTCATTTCCGCCATGGGGCTAAGGCAATTATAATCTGAAATGGCGTAAGACACCGGATAAGAGAGGGAAATCTGATCTTCCGAATGACTAACGCGATTAAACTGCGTAAATAAAAGAGAAGTTCCTACAGCCCCTTGCAAACGGATGCCTCCTCCTCCGAGCCAACGGCTTTCGAGAAAAGCCCTCGGACCGATTCCCCAAGAGCGGGATTTATTGGAGGATTCAACTGTGGGACTCGAGGTTGCTACATTGACGATATGGCTTGCCGAGATCTGCAAAGATTGTTCAATCCACGAAACGCGAAGCCCTCCTTTGGGAACAAATATCCAGCGAGATCCTTGATAAAAAGGCCGGCTCAACATCGCGTCTAACCAATCCAGATCGAGACGCCAAGAAGAGGAAAGCTGCTGGGCAGCGATTGCCTGGCCATTTGAAGAAGATTGGAAATACCAGCTGGTCATTAAAAACGCAGGCGTATCGCTGGTGGAAAATGACGCCGTTTCATTAGGCATTCTTACATGCTGGCAGAGTCCCGTATAGTCCGCCTCGATTATCCAATTTCCGGCTGACTGCGACTGCCATCCAATTCCAACCTTAAACCCCGATGTATAGTCGGAGGTTTGAAAAATCGCCCCTTCTTGGCTAGAAGGCGGCCGCATCGGTTGAGAAGAAATCGAAAAAACGGAGTCAGTTGCCAAGTCCATTCCATCCTGTCCGGCCCACCAATAAAGATACGAAGCAGTGAGAGATAGATCGCAAGAACTGCATAAGTTGGGACTCGCTGGATAATTATATGAGGGAGAGCACAGCTCGCAAGGAAGCGGCTGATCACCCCTCTGAAAGGAACATCTCTCTGAAGAGCCCTCTTTTTTATTTTGTTTTTTCTCCCATGCGCACAAATTGCAGCATGCCAAAATAGCTATCGCCGCTCCAAAATTTTTCATCTCTTCCCCTTTGGATCTTCCGCCGAGTCTTTCGGACTATTTTTTTCACTTCCACACCTTAAGAATAGGCGGCTTTTTCAAAGTTCTCTAGAAAGCCGCCCTCTCAGGGTCAAAAAAAAAATTACAAGCTTCGGCTTTATATCGAAATCATTTTTTGCAATCAGGAAAATAAAAAACGAGGCCTGCGGCTTTCTCTTCAACCACAAGCCTCGTCCGGCAAAGAAGAATTTTCGTAGCGGCGAGATTTCGAAAACAAGGTTCAAGACGACGGGAAAATATACTTAGCTTCGGCCCACTGTGTTCCTCCTTGAGAATCCTGCACTTGTCTTAGATAGGCTTGCGATTCGATGATTCCGCGCAAGACGCAATATCGGATACCGACATCTACTTCGGGGAGCTTCGAATCGTCGATCCATAGAACCGTATTCCGATGGGCTAATTTCCTGCAGTTTAAAACATCGCTCACGACGTATTCAAAGCGATGATCCCCGTCGATATAAATCAAATCGAACTTCCGATCCGGATGTTCTTTAAAATAAACAGGAACCGATGTGGCCGAATCCCCTTCGATAAATTCGAATCGATCCGCATATTTATTTTGCATGTATTCCCTGGCGACATTCACATAGCGATATTGATTGATATCGAACGATGTGACCGACATATCCTCAGAACTTTCCAAAAATGTTTCGCATGAAAATCCGGCGTTAAATCCAATTTCCAAAATTGTTTTAACATTCGGATGGTCTCTCAAATAGTCTTTGAAAGCTTCGCGCTGAGCACGCGAAGAATACCCTTCATTGACATCTGAATGCTCTGGAGAAAGCGCGAATCCATGCTGCCGAAGATAAGAATCCAGTCCTGACGATTTGCTCCCTTGATTTTCCTCTGACATAAAAACCCCCTCTGAATTAAATTAATTTAAATCTAAAAAATAAACAGACAATTTAATTTATTGCAAAAACAAAACCAAAAAACACTAAAAAAACAAGAAGAGATTTTACAAGGCGAGTTTTTTAAGAGAACTATCGATGAACGCTCACTTTGCAGATGACCTCTGAAAAGTTCGCAATCTATTTGCGGCAAGAGCGGTATTTCTGCTTTACCGCGCGCAATTCCGGATCGAGAGCTTTGCGCACGTCGGGAGCCAAGCGATCGATGAATAAAACGCCATTGAGATGGTCGTTCTCATGCATGAATACCCGCGCTCTAAAGCCAGAGGCTTCTTCTTCCTTGATCTCTCCTTCGAGAGTCTGATACCGGACGCGAATCCTGAGCGGACGCGGCACGTCGACATGAATGCCCGGGATCGAAAGACATCCCTCGGACATCGCGGCGATCTCATCGGAAGGCTCGCTCAAAATGGGATTGACGATGACTTCTGCTGGACCGAATTGATATTGTCCATCGGAGCCGAGCAATTCCTCTCGAATGACATAAAGGCGCAGGAGCCGACCGACCTGAGGAGCAGCAAGTCCGACCCCATTGTAATGGATCATGGACTCGATCATTCGGTCGGCGAGCTGCCTGATTTCCTCTGTGATTTCTTCGATCGGCTGCGCTTTCTTGCGAAGCAGCGGATCGTCGAAGTAGACGAGAGGCAGCAGATTATTGCTCTGTTTCTTCAATTGGAGCCACAGGAGTTAAGGCCGATGTAGAAGGCGCGTCCAAAGAAGCGCTCCAAAGGGAGAGAATCAAGCAGGAAAAGAGAAAAATCCCCCCTAAATAGGCGGTGAATTTTTTCAGCACTTCGGCAGTAGACGTTCCAAACAACGAATCGCCGGCATCGCCGCCGAAAGAAGCTCCAAGCCCCATGCTTTTAGCTTCCTGGATAAGGATGGAAAATCCGAGGAGAACGCATAAAAACAAAAAGCAAGCCAGAAAGATATAGAATAGAATCGTCATCGAATTCCTTCGCAATTTTGAATGATTTGAGCAAATGTGGCGGGATCCAGGGAAGCTCCCCCTACCAATACGCCATCGATATCCTTTTGAGACACCAGTTCCTTCACATGATCGGGCTTGACTGAACCGCCGTAGACAATGGGAACCTGCGCCGCTTTGCGCTTTCCCCAAAGCCCTTCCAAACAGCTCCGGCAAAATGCGTGGGCCTCTTGCGCGAGCTTCGCCGTGGCGGTTTTTCCGGTTCCGATCGCCCAGACGGGTTCATAAGCCAAAATCACCCTCTCGGCTTCCTCTTTGGGAATGCCGTTCAATCCGAGTTCGATCTGGCGCTTGAGAACCTCTTCCGTCCGTCCCGATTCTCTTTCCCCAATCGTCTCTCCGATGCAAAACACAGGGGTCAAGCCGTCTTGCAACGCTCTTACGACCTTTCGGTTCAGAAATTCATCCGTCTCGCCGAAAATGTGGCGCCGCTCCGAATGGCCTAGGATGACAAATTGGGCGCCGGCCTCTTTCAACATCAACGCGGCGATCTCCCCCGTAAAAGCGCCTTCTCTCGCATCGTTCATGTTCTGCGCCCCGATGGAAATCACCGTCTCTTTTGCACAAGCGGCGGCCGAGGCGATCGATGTATAGGGAACGGCTAGAAAAACGCGCGTCTTGCACCCCTCGATCAAGGGGTCTAACTGCTCGATGTACGCGACCGCTTCCCGCATGGTCTTGTACATCTTCCAGTTTCCAATCGCGAGCAGAGTTTGACGCATGGATTTCTCCCAGGCTAAAATACTCTTCATGATACCAAAAGAATACAATATCCCAAAACAACTTCGAAAAACGAAGAGTTGGGATAGGTTCTTATACCGAAACTACTCGAAGAAAACGGCGCAGTTAAAAAAACAGCCCTTTTTACTTCCGAGACGAGTCCAGCAAATGCCTCGATTTCAGCGCGTTTAGTCCGGCCAGGATCGATCCTCCGAGAACCATTCCATCCATCGCGGTGATTTTTCCAAAGGAGCCGATTTTTAGACCCTCGGCGCGATTCAAAAAATCGCCAAGGCATCCGCCAAAGCCGACTCCCGCGCAAATGCTCCCGACAGTCGACATCGACGCAGAGACAAAGCGATGCTTTGCAAGAGAAGGAGCCGATCCATAATTTTGCAGAGCGATTCCGAACCCGCCAAGAGCTGCCAACCCTGCGGAATAAACAGCCTCTAAATTTGCCTCAGAAGCTGGATATACACCCCGCAAACCGACGTTCGTCAGATAAGCGACGCCGGCAGCTAAGGAAGCTTTTCCAATCGCATCAAAAAAAAAATAACCCGCTCTGCTTCCCTGCGATGAACGATGCTGCGCGCTTGGCTCTGCGATTGGCACGCATCGCTGAATTTCTTGGTTTCCGCCAAAAAACAAATCCGAAAATATCGCCATAGTAACTCCTTAATTTATATTCTCGATTTTACATCGGGTCATTTTACATAAAACACACAGATTCAAAAAACTAAAAAACAACCTGAACACATGCACAGAAAATTTTATGGATTCAGAGGGTGTCTACAAGGAGCGGCGAAGATTTGTCGCTTTGTAGATCCCTTCTGAAGCTGGAAAGAAAGAAAACCGATCGGACATGATCAAAGGTCGGGTACTAGATAGCGCTGGACAAGAATGCTTTTAGAAGAGTTGCTTGAATTCTATGAAGACCTTGAGAGCAGCAAGGCCGTCCTCCACCTTATTTAGGATGGAGGAGAATTTAAATGGATTTTTCCAGCAGTAAAAAATCGTCGTTCTTCGACAATTCTTCGATTTTCACAGAGCATGGAGCGAGTTCTTTGTAAAAATGCTCCGTGATTTGGAATACCGAAGAGACAATAGAACCGATCAACACGGCCAACGGCCATAAAGGAGCTCCTGCGATCAGCAGCCATACGACCGGGATGACCAGCAAGATATTGAGAGCCGATTTTGCGAATTTGAGGGACATGCAAACCAGATGCGTTTTCAACGCTTGGCGAACCATGGGGGATTCGTTTTCTGCGGCTTTGCGTAGCTCGTGGGCTTCTTTCAATTTCGCGCTGGCCAAAATAATCCCGGGGATAGAGCCGATGGCTCCGACGATCATACCGACTGTCGTCGCTCCTGTCGCTTGGGTCAAACCGGCGAGGACAGCTACTCCGCCCACCATATCGAGTCCTTTTTCAATGAACTCGAGTCGACCCAAAGCGGTTTTTGGACACTTTCGAATCGCTCGGACAAACTCTACGCAGTCGAGGGGAGCTGAAAGAACAGCGGCTCCTTTCCCATAAGGCCCGAAAATACCCGAGATGTTGGAAGCGTTTGCAAATAGAGCGACCTTTCGGATCGCATTCGCGCAAGTTCCGGCTCCTCTCGTCGTCTTCATCCATTGCTCGATGACAGAGATCAGTTCCGGATCTCGGGGAGTCACCGTCAGCTTGCGCCCGGCAAGGCTTATGGAGTCGTCTTTTTTCTCCTGCGCGCTCAGCAAAGGAGCAGACGGAAAAACAACTAGATCTTCTCGGTTCGAGGACATGGGAAGAGGCGGCGCAGAAGGGATCAACACGGCCGATAAAGGAGGCGCAGAAGGCTCTACTAGCGGCGCTGCAGAGGAAGCTAGGGCGAGCACGCTTGGATTCAGCTTGACCCACGTCTTAAGGCAATCGCTCGAATCCTGCGATTTCTTTGGAGCGGAAGATAATGCCCGGTCGGCCAAGGCGTCTATCACGCTTGGATCTTTGAAACACTTCCTGAATGTAACTTCGCTTTCGATTTCGCCTAATTCCTGAAGGCTTCGAGCCCTCATCACAAAAGCAATTTTATCCATAACCTCACCGATCATTTAATACATACATTATAAACCAGCACGACTATTAAATAAACAAGACTGAATTATTTACTTATCTAAAATATTTAGAAGTCATTTTGTTTAAAAAAGAAAAACATCTTCTAAAAAATATACTCCTCTTGCTATACAAGAGGGCATTTTGCAATGGATCTCATGCAGCCCGCCGAAATGTTGAAGAAAACTTTTTCCGTGACAGAGCTGACCTCTGCCATCAAGGGAATCCTTGAGCCGAATTTCAGGGGCATTTCCGTAAGAGGCGAGGTGAGCAACTTCAAGCACCAATCCTCGGGGCATCTCTATTTCGTGCTCAAGGACGCAGAAGCCCAGATTTCAGCGGCGATGTTCCGCGGGAACGCGGCCTCCCTGGCCAGGCTCCCCAAAGACGGAGATCAGATCGTAGCAACTGGAGAGCTGAGCATTTACGCCCCCCGCGGCAACTACCAGATCATCATCCGCGAGCTGCAGTTTCTGGGGCTGGGAGAGCTGCTCCTCAAACTCCATCAATTAAAGGAAACACTTGAAAAACGGGGCTGGTTTGAAAAGGCCCGCAAAAAACCCCTTCCGAAGCTCCCCCGCCGCATCGGGGTCGTCACAAGTCCCACGGGAGCGGCCTTTCAAGATATCTTAAATGTACTGAGCAGGCGCTTTTCCGGACTGCAGATCATTCTCAACCCGGTGAAGGTCCAAGGGGACGGCTCCGCTCAGGAAATCGCAAAAGCGATCGAGGAGATGAACCGCTTCGAACTCGCCGATGTGCTCATCGTGGGCCGCGGAGGGGGAAGCATTGAGGATCTCTGGGCCTTTAACGAAGAGATCGTGGCCAAGGCGATTTTTGAATCGAAGATCCCCGTCATCTCGGCCGTCGGCCATGAAACGGACTTTACGATCGCAGACTACGTCGCCGACATCAGGGCGCCAACCCCTTCGGCGGCGGCGGAACTGGTCGTTGAAGAAAAATTGAATTTACTCGGCCATCTGAGCCGTTTCTCCCAGCAGCTTCGGCAGCTCTTGTCGCATCAGATCGAAACCCGCAGAAAGCAGCTCGCCGCGCTGGGGCGACACCCCCTCCTCTGCCAGCCGCACTCACTCCTCGCCTTGCCGATTAGACGCCTCGACGATTTGGAGCGCGACTTTGAAAACGCCATCTCCCAAGAACTCGCATCGAAACGCCTGCATCTATCGGGGCTCGCCCGTTCGCTCGAAACCCTGCGCCCGGCTAAGCAGATCGCTTCTCTCAAAGAGCAAATCCTCATCTGGCAGCGCCGTATCGATCAAGCCGCTTTTCAAGCTCTGCATCTCAAAAAAACCTTATTGCCCGCGTCCGAATTTTACGAAAAACTGGATCGCGCTCTACTTCGATCGTTCGCTTTAAAAAAAGATTTGCTGCAGCGACTCAAGGGTTCGATCTCTTCGATCCATCCCCAGCATCTATTGAACAAAGGCTATAGCATCCTCTTCTCCGAAAAGGGGGATTCGATTATCCTTTCTCTCAAACAAATTCAGCCCAATCAAACCTTTACAGCTGTCCTATCGGATGGAAAAATCCGGGCGATGGCTGTGCAAACTGAAGAAAAGCCAAATGGATCAATCCTTTGAATCCGCTTTTATGCGGCTCGAGCAAATCCTCGAAAAGATGAACGGAGGGAAAACGCCTCTGGAAGAGTCGATCGCCCTGTTCGAAGAGGCCGATAAACTGCTGCGCCATTGCTCGCAGAAGCTCTCTTCGGCCGAACAAAAGGTGGAAACGCTGATCAAAACGCGCAGCGGAGAAACCGTTCTCGGCGATGATCGGCAGCCCAAGGCAGAACCTTATTCAAGCCTTCTCAAAAGGCGAGGGAAGAGGCTGCGGTTGCGATGGCGATAGGAATGCCCAAGGCGGAAACTTATCTAAGGCCTTCTCAAACCGCTATTGCCAAATCCTAGCTCATGGATGTACTGAGCCGCATCGCCTCTCCCTCCGATCTCCAAGCCCTTTCCCTTTGCGAGCTCGATCAGCTCGCCGCAGACATCCGCCAGAGGATCATCGAAGTGATGTCTGTCAATGGCGGCCATCTGAGTTCGAATTTGGGAATCGTAGAGCTGACGATCGCCCTCCATAGAGTTTTTTCTTCGCCTTCCGACAAGATGATCTTCGACGTCAGCCACCAAACTTATCCGCACAAAATGCTCACGGGAAGAAATCATCTCTTCCCCTCGATCCGCCAATACCGGGGGCTATGCGGGTTTTCCCATCCCAAGGAATCCCCTCACGATCATTTTTTTGCCGGACATGCGGGAACAGCTCTCTCTTTGGCTCTTGGAATGGCCAAAAGCCGCGACCTCTCCTCGGAAAAACACCATATCATTCCGATTTTAGGCGATGCGTCTTTGACCTGCGGCCTTGCGCTCGAAGCTCTCAACAATATCCCGAAAGATCTCTCCCGCTTCATCATCGTCCTCAACGATAATGCCCGCTCGATCTCGGAAAACGTCGGCCATATGAAAGACCTCTTGGGATGCCCCGGCTCCCCTTCTCCTGCGAAGGAATTTTTCAGGGATTTCGGCCTCCAATACATCGGCCCCGTCGACGGGCATTGCATCGAAGACTTGCTCGACGCCCTCGAGTCGGCCAAACACAGCCGCTCTCCGATTCTGCTCCACGTCGCAACGGTGAAAGGCAAAGGGATGCCGATCGCGATCGCCAACCCGACCCCTTATCACGGCGCGCGCCCCTTCGATCTCTGCACCGGAAAATTCCTTCCCGTTCCTGCGAAAAAGCCGACCTTTCCGAAAATCTTCGGCAGCCATCTGCTCGACATGGCGAATCGAGATCCCTCCATCGTCGCGATTACCCCTGCGACTCCGGCCGGCTCCTGCATCGACGATTTCATGCAGCAGCATCCCAACCGCTGCATCGACGTCGGGATTGCGGAAGGACATGCGGTGACCTTTGCCGGAGGGATTGCATCCGACCGCAGGAAAAAAGTCATCGTCTGCATTTATGCCACCTTTCTCCAGCGCGCTTTAGACAATCTCTTCCAGGATATCTGTATGCAAGAGCTGCCGGTCGTCTTCGCACTCGACCGCGCATTCCTATCGGGACCGGATGGCAGCACGCATCACGGGATCTACGATATCGCATTTTTAAATGCGATGCCCCATATGATCATCGCCCAGCCGAGAAATGGCCAGGTGCTTAAAGAGCTCTTGAGCTCCGCGTTTTCCTGGAAAAAGCCAGCGGCGATCCGCTATCCCAACCTCGAGACGGAAGATCCAGATCTCCCTTTGCAAAAGCGGGAACCGGGCCAAGGGGATATCCTCGCCAAAGGGACTAGGATTCTTCTCATCGGCCTCGGCCATCACTGTGAGACAGCCCTTGCGGTGCGCTCTCTTCTCAAGCGCTGCGACATCGACGCAACTGTCGTCGACCCCATCTTTATCAAGCCGCTCGACGCCGACCTGTTCAATCGGCTCCTCCCCACGCACGAATTGGCCGTCACGATCGAAGAACACGCCGTCAATGCGGGATTGGGGATGATTTTTAATTCCTTTCTGATGCAAAACGGATGGAAGGACATCGAAACACTGAATTTCGGCATCCCGGATCGCTTTGTACAATTCGGAAGCCAACAACAACTGCTGCAAGAGATCGGGCTGACTCCCGAATCGATCGCAGCCCGCATCCTGCAGGAATTAAATTATGTTGATCGCCCTGTTTCCGAACGAACAGAAAAAACTCTCGTTTGATATCGCCTGCCAGATCCGCGATTTCCTATCTAAACGAGGCGTCGCCGTCACAGCAGAAGACGAGAAAGCGGCTGCGATCGGAGCCATTCCCCTTTCCAAAGTCAAGCCTTCCGACATCCGCTTTTTAATCTCGATGGGAGGAGACGGAACTTTACTGCGCATCGCCCATCGCTTCAATCATCTGAAAGCCCCTATTCTCGGAATCAACCTCGGCCAATTGGGCTTCATGGCCGACGTCCCGATCGAAGATATCATCCCGAGCCTAACCGACCTCTTGGCCGGAGCCTATAAGATCGATCAGCGGCTGATGATCGAATGCCACGGCCCGAATGGAAAAATCCTTCGAGCCGCCAACGACATCGTCTTCCACCGCGCCCAAAATTACAGCCTGATCAAACTCGCGATCCACGTCGACGGGATCTATGTGAATACCTTCCTCGCAGACGGGATCATCATCGCCACTCCCAACGGCTCGACTGCCTATTCGCTCGCCGCAGGCGGCCCGATCCTGAGCCCTGCCCTCGATGCGATCGTCCTCACTCCGATCAGCCCCCACACGATTTCGAACCGCCCCTTCGTCCTCACCTCGGACCACGAGATCCAAGTCGAATATCTCAGCTCTTACAATCCCATCGACGTCCGCGCCGACGGTCTCGACGCGATCGCGCTTCCCACGAACGGCAAGGTCATCGTGAAGAAATCTTCGGAGACATTCCAGCTCGTCAATCTCGATCGGCGGGAATATTTCGCCACCTTGCGCACCAAGCTCGGCTGGTCGGGCAAACTCTCATCCGCCTTTTAAGGGCATCTTCTCGAAATCGCTCGAGGCGCTTGGAAGCGATGGATAGCTCTGTTGAATTTTATGAGAATGCGGCAACTCGTAGGCGACGATCAGCCGTTGAGGATGCTCTCAAGGCATGCTGAAAACCGGATGTTTCTTTCCAGCGCCATTTGCGCTCTCGCAACCCGCTTTTCAGCTTCTGCGATGGAAATGCCGGCGTTTGAAGGCGATCTAAAATAACAAAAATCCCTCGATGCGCCGGCTCCGATGAGTTCGGCGTCGCGGATTTTCATCAGGTAAAGAGATAGGATGTGCTGGATCAGGCGATGGGCTTCGATCCCTTCGAGATCGGATAATGCGGCTTCGATCCCCTCGATCGCCTGAAAAGAGGGAGTTTTTCCATCCATGGCGTCGAAGAGCTGCTGCTCTACGGTTTGATATAGGGGATTGTCCAAAAAGTTCAGCGCTCGTCCGAGCGACCCTTGCGCAAGGCGGGCGATCTCTTTGGCGCGCTCGGGCTCTATTTGGCGCTTTTCTCGCAAAAACGCCTCGATCTCCTCGCAGGCAAGCGGCTGGAAATGCAATTGCACGCAGCGGGATAAAATGGTCGGCAGCAGTTGGCTCGGAGAATCTGTGATCAACACGATCGTCGAATCGGAATGCGGTTCTTCCAGGGTTTTGAGCAGCGCGTTGGCCGAGACGGCCTGCATGCGCTCGGCCGATTCCAGGATGAACACTTTGCGCTTCGACTCGAACGGAGGGATGTAGATCTCGTCGATCATCGACCGAATCTGCTCGACGGGATAGAGGCCGCTTTTACTTTCGGGAAAGAGCAAGTGCAGATCGGGATGATTGCCGCTTGCGATGCGGGCGGAAGAGGTTTCGAGGAGCTCGGCGGCCAGAGCTTTTGCAAACAGGCTTTTTCCAATTCCCTCGATCCCATGGAAGAGGAGCGTGTGGTGCAAAGCGCCGGTCTCTAGGGCTTTTTTCAGATAGGCTTTTACCGCAGCGTTGCCGATCAAGGAATTCAAGGTTTATCCACGGAGTAAGGGATGGATCTGCTTGATCGCTTCGGAATAGACGATGGCCATCGGCTGCAAAGCGTCGATTAAGCGCACGCGCGCCTTGTGTTTTTTCTGAATCTCGAGAAACGCCTCGCGGATCTTCGTATGAAAGGCCAGCCCTTCCGATTCGATCCGATCGTAACCGCGCGCGCCTGCGATCTTCGGCTGGTCGCGCCGCGCCCGGGCAAGGCCTTGGGCGGGGTCGAGATCGAGATAAAACGTCAGATGGGGCTGCACTCCCTGGCAGGCAAACGCGCAGTATTTCTCCACGGCATCGGCGCCGAGGCCTCGTCCGACGCCTTGGTAGGCGACGGTGGAGTCGTTGAAGCGGTCGCAAAGGACGATTTTGCGAGCTTCCAAAGCGGGTTTGATCACGTCTTGGACGTGCTGCGCGCGGGCCGCGAGAAATAAGCAGAGCTCTGCCATCGGGGAAATCGGCCGCTCGGGAGCATGGTCGAGGAGCAGCGAGCGAATGTGTTCGCCCAGATGCGTCCCGCCCGGTTCGCGAGTTTTGACCACTTGATAACCCTCGGATGCGAGATGGCGCGCCAGCTCTTCGATGAGCGTCGTCTTGCCGGCTCCCTCGCCTCCTTCAAATGTGATGAATACACCCCGGTGCGCTATAGCCGACATCTCTTAGACCTCCTCGACTGCCGCTTCGATTTTCTGGGCTCCGATCACGCTATCGTCGTCTTTGAGATTGACGAGCCGCACCCCTTGGGTCGAACGGCTAAGCACTCTGACGTCGCGCATCGAAATGCGGACGGCCTGGCCGGACTCGGACATGAGGAGCACGCTATCGTCGTCTTTGACGCTGATCGCAGAGACCACATTTCCATTTCGCTGGGATGTGATGATGGATCGAACGCCGACGCCGCCGCGATTCGTCTGGCGGAAATCATCGACTTCAGAGCGTTTGCCGTACCCCTTCTCGCAGACGACGAGGATGGTATCTTCAGGCACGACCACTTCGCAGCCGACGACTTTGTCTTCTTCATTTTTCAAAGTCACTCCGCGAACTCCGCGGGCGACCCGGCCCATCGAACGGACGAGGGATTCGTCGAACCGAACGGCCATTCCGCCTCTCGTAAAGAGCATCACCTGCTGGCCGGCGCGCGTCATGCGGGCGGCGATCAGCTTGTCGCCTTCGTCGATATTCAACGCGAAGACTCCTTTTTTACGCGGATTGCTGAAGGCCGAAAGCTCGGTCTTCTTCACAACCCCTTTCAAAGTCGCAAGGAGGATATAGGCGTTCTCTTCGAAATTGCGCACGCGCAAGATGGCGGCTACTTTTTCTTCCTGCTTGAGGTCTTCGAGCAGGTTGATGATCGGACGCCCTTTGGATCTGCGGCCCGTTTCCGGAATCTGCCATACCTTGATCCAGTAGCAACGCCCGAGCGTCGTAAAGAGAAGCAGCGAATCGTGAGTCGATGCGACATAGACGTTTTTCAGGGTATCGGCTTCTTTCTTCATCTCGAGGCCAACGACGCCTTGTCCGCCGCGCCGCTGTTCGCGGAACGTGTCGATGGGCATCCTCTTGATATAGTCGTCGTTCGAAATGGTGATCGCGACTTGTTCGTCGGCGATCAAATCCTCCATCTGGAACTCGCCTTCTGCAGCGACGATCTTGGTTTTGCGCTCGGATTTGAGTCCTTTGCGCAGATCTTCGAGTTCTTCGCGGATGATATCCCGAACCATAGCTTCGGATGCGAGAACTGCTTTGTAATGGGCGATCTTCTGTAAAAGGTCTTTGTATTCCGCGTCGATCTTGTCGGCTTCCATCCCGGTCAATTGATAGAGGCGGAGGTCGAGGACGGCGTTCGCTTGGCGCTCGCTTAAAGAATAGCGAATCATCAGCTCTTGGCGGGCGGCGTCGCGGCTCTGGCTCGCTCGGATCACGCGGACGACTTCATCGAGATGGGCGAGGGCCTTTAAATATCCTTCGAGGATATGGGCTCTGGCCTCGGCTCGGTTCAGCTCAAAGCGGATTCTGCGGCGGATGACTTCGATCCGATGGTCGATCCAGGCGGCGATCATTTGCTTGACGTTCATCGTCTTCGGCATGCCGTGATCGAGGGCGAGCATATTGCAGCCGAAGGTCACTTGCAAGTCGCTGTTTTTGTAGAGCTGATTGATCGTCACATCGGGGATTTCACCGCGCTTGAGCTCGAGGACGATCCTCAGGCCGTCTTTATCCGATTCGTCGCGGATATCGGACAGTCCGGGGAGAATCTTGTCGTTGATGAGGTTTGCGATATGCTCGATCAGACGGGATTTATTGACGTTATAGGGAATCTCGTCGATGACGATCTGCTGCTTGCCGCCGCTCGGCTGGTCTTCGACGCGCATGAGGCCGCGCAAGAGGAGCTTTCCTCGCCCTGTATGATACGCCTCTTTGATGCCGCGGTATCCGCAGATGATCCCGCCTGTGGGGAAATCGGGGCCGGGCATCAATTTCATGATGTCGTCGACTGTCGCCGCGCGGTTATCGAGCACGAGCAGAGTGGCATTGACGAGCTCGTCTAAATTATGCGGGGGAATATTCGTCGCCATTCCAACCGCAATCCCGGACGATCCGTTGCAAAGAAGATTGGGAAATTTGGCGGGAAATACGGACGGGCTCGGTTTTGGTCTCATCGTAGTTGGGAACCATCTCGACGGTTTCTTTGTCGAGATCCTCCATCAAAGCCATCGCGGCCGGAGTGAGCCTTGCTTCCGTGTAACGCATCGCAGCGGGTGGATCTCCGTCAATGGATCCGAAGTTTCCCTGTCCGTTGATGAGCGAATAGCGCATGACCCAGTCCTGCGCCATGCGGACAAGCGTGGGATAAATGACCGTCTCGCCATGCGGATGGTAATCCCCGGAGGTATCGCCGGAGATCTTTGCGCATTTTCTATGTTTGGCGCCGGGGGTCAGATTCAGCTGTCGCATCGCATATAGAATCCTGCGCTGAGAGGGCTTTAACCCGTCTCTGACATCCGGAAGGGCGCGGGAGATGATCACCGACATCGAATAGCGGAGATAACTTTCTTTCATCTCCTCTTCGACATTGCGCGGAACGACGATCTCATCTTTCGTATAGGACATAAGATCTCTCTTAAATATCGAGGTTTTTAACGGATAGAGCATGTTGTTCGATGAAGAGGCGGCGCGGCTCTACTTCTTCGCCCATCAGCATCGAAAACATATGGTCGGCGGCGATCGCATCGGGCAGGGTGACCCGTACGAGCGTTCGGCTCGCCGGATTCATCGTGGTATCGCGGAGCTGATCTGCGTTCATCTCGCCAAGACCTTTATAGCGCTGGACTTCGACACCTTTGCGGCCATTGATTCGCACGGCGTCGATCAATTCTTTCAGGGTATAGATTTCAGCCGTTTTCCTCCCTCTTCGAGAAGGTCAAAGAGCATTCCCGCTGCGATCAAATATTGATCGAGCTTGAGGGAAAATACGTGCGAGCCTCTGTTCGAAAGAGGAAAGCCGCGCCGGATCGAAAATCTCCATGAACATGAGCGACTTGACGATGAATGCGCGCATCTCTTCCGTCATTTCTTCCGGCGGGGATCGAAGCGAGAGTTTCTTCATGGGTCACTCGTTGGAATTCTTCGTTTTCTTTTTTCAGATCGACGAATTCTTCTTCGGAATAGACGAACTGGGTCCTCTCTCCGATCGCCACCTGATAGCGGGGAAACAGGCCGTTTTCCCTTCTCGCGCCGATAAATTCGCGGAACGGAACTCCCTTTCGCTCGATCGAAGCGACAAAGCTCTCCAAATCGACGACGAGTTCGAGGAGCTTTTGAGTGTTCTCCTTGTCCAGAGACTCGCTGCGGCTCGCGGGGCGGATCAAAAGATCACTCATCCCGAGGCGGAGGAGATATTCGTCCATCTCTTTTTCCGAGTGGATGTACTGGCTGGTCTTTTTGCGAGAGACGCGATAGAGCGGCGGCCGAGCGATGTAGATATAGCCGTTTTCGATCAAAGCCGGCATATGGCGGTAAAAAAACGTCAAGAGCAATGTGCGGATGTGAGAACCGTCCACGTCGGCGTCAGTCATGATGATGACTTTGTGATAGCGGAGCTTGGCGACGTTGAAATTATCGTGCCCGATGCCGCAGCCGAGCGCAGAGACCATCGCGCCCACTTCGGTGTTCTGCAGCACTTTCTGCAACCGCGCTTTTTCGACGTTCAGAATTTTTCCGCGGATCGGCAAAATCGCCTGGAATCTGCGATCGCGGCCGCCTTTAGCCGAGCCTCCGGCAGAATCCCCTTCCACGATGTAGATCTCGCAAAGCGCCGGATCGCGCTCTTGGCAATCGGTCAGTTTCCCGGGAAGCCGGGCGCGAATCGAGCGCCGTTTTTCTAAGCGTCAGTTCGCGGGCTTTTTTCGCAGCCTCGCGCGCTTGTGCGGCGATGATCGCCTTCTCGGCGATGATCTTGGCGATCGCGGGATTTTCATCGAGATACGTCGTCAGCTCCTCGCCGGAGATCTGCTGCACGATGGAGGCGACTTCGCTATTGCCCAGTCGCTGCTTGGTCTGCCCTTCGAACTGGGGATTGGGCACCTTCACCGAAATCACAGCAGTGAGCCCTTCTCGCATATCGTCGCCGGCAACGGAGATCTTATCCGATTTGAGCATCTGGTGGTTTTTGATATAGTTGTTCAGCACTCTCGTCAAAGCGGTGGAAAAGCCGGTCAAGTGAGTTCCGCCCTGGCGGGTGGCAATATTATTGACATAGGTGTAGATCGTCTCGGTATACGTCTCATTCCACTGCATCGCGACTTCGAATTCGAACCGGGCCGTCTTGTCCTTCTTTGGTCGCATCGAAATAGATCGGTTTTGGGAAAGAGCGGGTTTTTCCCTTCATTCAAATAGGAGACGAATGAGGAAAGCCCCCCTTGATAGTTGAAGCGAACGATTTCCCGATTCGGATCGCGCTCATCCTGAAAGACGATCGTAATGCCGCGATTCAAGAAGGCTAGCTCCCGTAATCGCTTGAGCAGGATATCGTAATCGAAGGATACGACGGAGAAAATGGTATCGTCGGGCCAAAAAATGACTTTAGTGCCCCGCTCGCTCGGTTTTGCCGAGCTTCGCCAAAGGTTTTGACGGCTTTCCCCTTTTGAAACTCCATTTCATAGCCTTGGCCGCCTCGGGAGACCGTGACGACAGCTTTTTGGAAAGAGCATTCACGCAGGAAACGCCGACGCCGTGGAGTCCGCCGGATACCTTATAGGTGCTCTTGTCGAACTTGCCGCCTGCATGCAAAATCGTCATGACGACTTCGAGCGCCGAGACATCGCGGCCCTGTTTGATCGACTCTTTTTCGTGCTTTTCGATCGGGATTCCGCGGCCGTCGTCTTCTACGACTACGCTTCCGTCGGGGCGCAAAGTGACCAGGATCTGCGTGCAATATCCAGCCATCGCCTCGTCGATGCAATTGTCGACTACTTCATAGACCATTTGATGCAGTCCGGACACGTTGGTGTCGCCGATATACATCCCTGGGCGCTCCCGAACGGCCTGCAGCCCCTCGAGAACCGTGATCGAACTGGCGTTGTATTCCTTGTTTCCTGTCATTGTCGTCATATCCTGCTTCATCCTATGCGGAAAACGATGTTCCGCACCTGGGTTTTCGGAAATTCTTCCTGCAGCCTGCGCAGCAATTTGGGTTTTTCATGCTGGCAGAGCAAACTATAGAGCGCCGAACTGCGCACAACTACCGAGAGAACGCCGTCGGAGAACCCCACCGCTTCAGCAAATTTCGCTGCGCTCGGCCCCACAATCCTCGCCCAGCTTTGCAAGATTTCAGCCGTCGGATCTTCCTCTTTGCGCCTCAGCCCTCCTATGAGAGCGGGCAAGAGCTCGCCGATCGTTTTAGCTGGAGATTCAACCCCGTCGTAATTCTTGGGCGTGCGTTTCATCAAGTTCTGGACTATAGCCAGCTGCCTTCAAAACGTCAAGTATACGAAAGCCCCCCATTTTCAACCACACCCCTCTTCGGAAAACCAAAGGAAATTAAATCGTAATAAAATTGATAAAAAACATGAACTAACGTAGAATAATACGCCAAAAAACAGAGGTTTTATGAACAGCGCATCAAATATTTTTTCCACCTCAAAAGAAAATTTCCTCGATCGCCTGCATGACTTCCTCTCCCCCTCCTGCCTCAAACGAGATATAGAACGGAAAATTTCCCTCGTGGAGCAGCGGCTCGGTTCGGCTCAACAAGGCGAGGCAGTTGGATTTGGCGACCGTTTGATCGAGCGCTATCAAACTAATTCCCTTTGCGAAAAAACCCTGCAGGCCTTTGACCGGACTTTACGCCCTCTTCGCGAAAACCAAAATTATCTCCATCCGACCAACCAAAAAATTTACAGCAAATGGCTCAAACTGGGACTCGATCCCGAGATATTCCATCGTTTTTTTGAATTCGCCCAGTTCCTCGAATCGTCCAAGATCCTCAGCCAACTAAAAACTACAAAAGATTTTGTCCGCATGGAGGGCGAAGAACCCGCTCTTCTCGTCGAAGGCATCTGGACTCCCTGGTCCGAAATTCAAAAGAGATTTTCAATTTCCGAGATCCCTCAACAAGGCCCGGCCGCAGTCGACGACTCGGGTTCCGTCTATACCTATCTCGGCAACGGCCAGGGCCTGCAGCGATTCCATCCCTACCTGTTCAATGCATTCAAGCCCATGGCCGTTCTGACGAATGAGGAATTGGAAGAAACTCAAAGCCTCGCCGGGCGATTTCCAAGAGCGGACGGCGAATCCAGACCTCACGTCCTGCAGATCGTCACTGCTTATACAGATCGAGGGGGCGACTCCAACTTCAGCCGTACGCTTCTGAAAAGCCGGCATTCCTGGATCAGGTTTGTCGCAGGAGAAGACCTGCCGAATTACGGATTGAAGAAAGGCGACGTATGCAGCCTTGGATTCGAAGGAACCATTTCGCGGACATGTCCATTTGCCATCTCCCAGGGGCGGTTCAGATCTCCGGATTTTTGGGAATACGTCTCTCAAGACCGCCAATATACAACCTGCATTCCCGCCTCTAAACAAGAAGCGGAAAATGCCTTGAAATACGCCCTTGAAATCCACCGCACCAATACGGATACGGAGATCGGCAAAAAAGTCGGATTTTACGCCCCCCGCCAAAATTGCACGATCTTTGTTAAAGAAATAGCCAAACAGGTAGGCGTCGACATCCCTACCCATATTGGCGTCGCTTCGCTTTTGTGGAAAATCGCCCCCGACGCCGTTCAAAATCTCGGCAGACAAATCCGAGCTTGGTATCGGAGCGCCACCCAAACGACGGCGGCAATTCTCCGCGCCTATACTCCTCAATGGCTGAGCGAAACCGCGATTGCGACCGGGATCAAGATCCGCAACTATGTCCGCGCGTGCCTTGAATTACTCGCGTCCTTTTGGCTTACGTTAGGCAACATCTTTCTCGGAGGCGCTCGAAATAACCAAGAGACCTTCGAACCTCTAAAACTAAATGGGAAACCGATCAAGCCGATCGCGCAAGATTTGCCAAATCTCCCCGAGATCTATAACTATTGGTACAGCTTGCCGAGCCAAGTCGTCGAATGGCAGGAAAAACAGCCGTCCACCATCTCCCATCTCTCGAAGGGATCTTCAACGTCGAGAACCTACACGATTTAAACTAGAGCCCAACCCATTCAAACTTTCAAGGGTTGGGTACTAGCGTCTCTCGGTTTATTCAAGCTGACTTCAGAAGTCTTTTCATCTTCAAAACCCTCGGGTTTTCACAAAGGATAACTACAAAGAGAGGCTTCGCCGCATCTGCCGAAAATTCCGGTTCATAAAGTCCTTGCTATCGCAGAGGCGCGGCGTTAAGATTTTGTTTAAATCTCGACAAACGCTCTTAACAAACCGGAGGTGATTATGTCAGTCGAAGGCTTACCTTCCGTTTCGTTTGTACCCAGTTCTCAGCTCCGAGAGGCTTTGGGAAAATCGCTCCCGATCAGCGAAATATTTTTAGATCCCGACGGTCCTCGTTCTTCTTACGCAACGCCCAATTTCTCCTTTCCCCCAGGTTATGCACAGGGTTTCCAATCCTTTGAAACGCCCGCTCCAGAGCGGCTGTCGCAATCATTAGACAGAGACTCTTCGCTGCATACCCGGGTTTCCGACCCCATCGACCTAGGATCGAAAAACCATTTTAGCCGGATTAGGGAAGGACGGATCGAAAGCTTGGTCGCTTACCTGTTGGGAAAGCGAGAATCTATCGATTCTTCCGCCGCGCAAAAAGCCTGCTGCGGAATCGTGGCAAAAACCTTTCAGAATGCACCCGATTCGCGATATCCGCCACTCATCCTCGCATCAATCGACGATCTGATCGAAGCGACAATCGCGATCTATCAAAAGAAAATGCCAGAGCTGCCATCTTTTCATTTCCCGGAAACCCTGCGCATCCGCATGAGAATGGGATATAAAAAAGAATTCGTCGAAGAATGCCTGGGAATTCTAAACTCATTATGCAAAGAAACTCTGCGAAATAAAAACCTATCCCCCACTGCCTTATGCATCTTTCTTCTGACAAACAATCTCGAAAACATCGCTGCGCTTGAACAGCGCAGATTGCGAATAGAAATTCTCCATGCATTTCTGATTCAAGCATTCAGCAGTTCGCCCGATACCGATACAGAATTGTTTCAGAATTACTCCGAAATATTCGGGCTGTCTCTTTCAATATTGAACTTACTTGACAGCGCTGATAAAAAAAAATTCTTTGCATATTTAACTCCTTCAGAAAACGAACTAAGCGAAGAACGCTCAAATCCTCTGCAACCGAATGATTTTCGCCACCCTACCTCGAGGGATTCCGATTCAAATCCAAACCGATCGCTCCCTTATTCTGAAAAGTCGAGGTTTCAAGAGACCGAGGCAAGTCCTAGCATGTCTCCATTGGTCGCAAGCGCTCATTTGACCTCTTCGATCGGTCTCCCCCGATTTTCCAAGATCAGCGATTCGGAATTTGAGAACCAGAACGGATTTCTCAGAGAAGGACATATAGAAAACCTCGTCGCTCAATTAATGAAAAAATCTCAAGAGGCTCCCTTCCTTTCTGCATCGGCTAAGCACGAGTTCGCCAAAAAAAAATTTCTGGGGATCATGGAGAAAAGTTTCGAAGAAAGCCCGGATTCGGGCTATCCCAAATTCATGCTGGCTTCGATTGATGATTTGATCGCGGCAACAAAAGCAATTTACAAAAAAAATCTAAAATCTCTTGGATTTTTTAAACTTCCCGAAAGTTTTCAAACCTATAAAATTATCCTAAGCCGAAAAGAATTTCTTGAAGATTGCATTCAAATCTTAAATTCTTCCGCTAGAGAATCCCTTGCGAAAAAAAATCTCGTCCCCATGGTTTTATTGATCTTCGCCTTAACTAAAGACATTTCAAATATCAGCGCTACCCAACGGCAGAAATTGAGAATAGAAATATTGCAGGGATTTCTCAATCAGACCTTTGTAAACACCCCTATTGAAGCGGAATTACTCGATTTTAAGGGAGAAATCATCTCTCTTTCCCTCTCGATGCTGGGATTGTTTTTTAATATCGAGTGCAAAAAGGTTTCATTTTCGAATCCTCTCCCAGTGTTTCCTCAAAAAAATTCATCGAAATGTTGCTCGAGCTGCGCCTTATTATAACGACTGAAGCTTCTCTTTGTAGACACCCTCTAACCCGCCGGTCAAATACCAAACCCAGTTCAATATAATCGGACGGAAATAGTGGCTGAGATGGATTCAATACTTAAGAGGGTTAGTAAGACAGGGCTTTATCCAATGCATAAGCTGCCGATTCCCCAAGCGATGAGGAAATAGATCGCCATCGAGAAGAAATCGTTGAACGCAGTCACAATCGGCCCGGCGGAAATGGCAGGGTCGATGCCGATCCTGGCGAAAAACAACGGGGAAAACACCCCGAGCAGCGTGCCTGCAAAACACCCCCCGAGAAGCCCGCATCCGACGATCGAACCGACGATCGCAGGCGATGCATGGGTCATCGACCCGCCGGAGGCGAGATTCAGCAAATAGATCAACAGGCCGCATCCGATCCCGAACAAAGTTCCTGTGAAAAGGCCGCCGCCGAGCTCTCTGGCGATCGCTTCTTTTCTCGTCCCCGGAGAAATCCCCCCCAAAGCCATGCTGCGGATGAGAACTGTGCTGCACTGAAGGCCGATATTGCCGGACATTCCGGTGATCAAAGGAACGAAAAAGAGAACAAATGTCAAAAGCCCGCCTTCGTGTTTTTGGAATGCGGACATGACTCCCACGTTCACAAGGCCTGCGAGGAGCGTCACGACCAGCCAAGGAGATCGAGTCGCAAATCTCTTCATGATCGAATCGTGGGCTCCGATTTTTTCCTTCGTTCCCGCGATATGAGCGATCGTCTCATCGGCCAAATCTTCCATTGCCTCGACGACGTCTTCATGCGTAATCACCCCGATGAGATAATTATCGATATCGACGACGGGCAGACAAGAGATCTTATAGCGCTCGACGAGATCGATCACTTCTTCGCGCGATGTATCGGGAACGACCTTGTGTAAAATAGGCCGCATCACCTGTCTGAGAGGAGTCGCGGGAGGATTGATCATCATATTGCGGGCGGGGACGTATCCCTGGAGCTCTCCCGCCTGATTCAAAATGAAAATTCCCCGAGTGAAATCCACCCTTGGATTATCGCGGATATAGGCCGCCGCATCCCCGATCGACATATCCATCGTAAATGCGAAAAACTCCGATGTCATGAGACGGCCAGCGCTATTGCGGTGGTGCTTCTTGAGTTCTTTGATGCGGCTCGCCTTTTTGAAATCGATGAGATCCATGAGCCGGCGGAAACGGCGCTCCGACATGTCTTCAGCGACCCAGACGGCTTCGTCCGTGGGCATTTTCTCGAATACTTTTTTCAGCTCCAAGTCATTGAGATGGCGGAAGAGCGAAAGGCGGGTATCGCTGTCGGTATTGATGATGAATTTAATGCGCGCATCGCGATTGGGAAGATTTTCATACAGAATCGCGCGGATATTCTGAGGCAAATGAGAGGCGGCGTAAGCTAAATCGATCGGAGAATGCTCGCAGGCGATCTTGGCGATGTCATGGAGCCGTACCTTCGAGGTCTGTTTGTGAAACGCCCTTTCGAGTTTTTCCTTTAGCAAATCGTCGAGATGGCCCGTCTTGGATTCGAGTTTTCCATTCGGATAGAGAGCTTCATCCGCTTCGTCGCTTGCGTGAATTTCCATGGCACCCTCTTCCTTCGAGCTTCCAGAATGAGAAGCATGCGTTTAAAGCCTCTAACCGACTTTCGGCTCGACGGCTGCAAACCAATCTATGCTTCTAATATTTAGCGCTTTGCATCCCCCGAACCTGAATGGTTTGGACATTGCCTAAAAATCGATTTCTGAAGAGGCTTCAGCATAGCCCTTTTTTGATTATCGGGCAATGCAAGAAACGTCTACCAATTAAATTGTTGATCGAATAAAATAGGATCACTATTTACCCAAGACAAATGATTATTTATGTTTGATCCACAAAAAATCCGCAATATCGCAATCATCGCGCACATTGACCATGGCAAAACAACATTGCTCGATAATTTGCTGAAACAATCGAATATCTTTCGTGAAAATGAAAAGATTCCAGAACGCGTCATGGACAGCTACGATCAGGAGCGAGAGCGCGGGATCACAATTTTTGCCAAACATACTTCGGTATACTACAAAGATTTCAAGATCAATATTATCGACACTCCGGGCCACGCCGACTTTTCGGGAGAGGTGGAACGGGTGCTCGGAATGGTCAATTCCGTGCTGCTCCTCATCGATGCACAGGAAGGCCCGATGCCGCAAACCCGCTTCGTCTTGTCGCAAGCGCTGAAAATGGGCCTTCGCCCGATCGTCGTCTTGAACAAGATCGACCGCCCCCACGCAAATCCCGATCGCACGCTGGATCTGGCATTCGACCTCTTTTTGGAACTCGGCGCGAATGATGAGCAGCTCGATTTTTCCTATATCTACGCCTCCGGGTTCAACGGCTTTGCCATCGAAAAACTCGACGACGAGAGAAAAGATCTGGCGCCTTTGTTCGACCTGATTCTGAAAGCCTGCCCACCCCCTCCCGGAAGTCTCGAACTCCCCTTTTTGATGCAAGCCTCCACGCTGACCTACGACGACTACCTGGGCCGTCAGGCGACCGGGCGCATCCTCGAGGGAAAAATCGCCAAGGGAGATCCGATTACCCGAGTCGACCGCAACGGCAACCATTCGCAACATCGCATTACGAAAATCGAAGGCCATCTAGGGCTGAAGAAAGTCGAGCTGGAGAATGCGGGAGCAGGAGATATCGTCTCCCTCGCCGGAGTCGTCGACATCGACATCGGAGACACCCTTTGCGCCCAAGATAACATCGTCCAACTGCCGCCGATTACGCTCGCAGAACCGACCGTCTCGATCGAAATGATGGTCAACACGTCTCCTCTCGTAGGGCGGGAAGGCAAGCACGTCACGATGAATAAACTGCGCGAGCGCCTCTATAAAGGAACGCAGGGCGAACATCTCTTTGAAAATCGAAGACGTCGTCGGAAGAGACGATGCGATCCGCGTCTGCGGCAGGGGCGAGCTGCACTTGGCCGTCCTCATCGAAGCGATGCGCCGCGAAAACTTCGAAATGGCCATCTCCAAACCGAAAGTCATCACCAAGGAAGTCGACGGGCAGATCATGGAGCCTATGGAGCGCGTCCATATCGAAGTTCCGGAGCAATACTCGGGAACCGTGATCGATGACTTATCCCGCCGCAAAGGAGAAATGCGCTCTTTGACTACGTCCGAACACGGATTGACCACCCTGGCCTTTTTGGTGCCGACGCGCGGGCTCATGGGGTATCGAAACGATTTCCTCACCCGCACATCGGGCCTCGGGGTTCTGACTTCGATCTTCGAGACGTTCGCCCCCTGGAAAGGAGAGCTTCCCGGCCGCAGCCGCGGAGTGCTGGTCTCGAACAGCCCCGGCAAAGCGAATGGATACGCCCTTTTCAATCTTCAGGAACGGGGTTCCCTCTTCGTCAAGCCCGGCGATGAAGTTTATGAAGGGATGGTCGTAGGCGAGCATTCCCGCGATAACGACCTCGTCGTCAATGCGACAAAAGCTAAGCAGCTCACGAACATCCGAGCTGCCGGCAGCGACGAGAACATCCTTCTCACGCCTCCGCGCAGATTTACTTTAGAACAGGCGATCGACTATATCGCAGATGACGAGTTGGTCGAGATCACCCCGAATACGATCCGCCTGCGCAAGCAATATCTGACTGAAATCGACCGCAAGCGGTACTCAAAGAATTAAGGGTGTATCTGTATTTTATAGATACCCTCTAAATCAGATATTTCTTTAAAAAAAACGAACGTTTCTGAAAAGGTGTGCATTGAACTAGCAATGCACACCTTCCATGATTCGTTCATTTCTCCATGACAAAGCCCAGAGATTCGAGCTGCTCGTCTTGTCGGCTCTATTTTTTTCGATCCCGATCGAGCCCCTTTCATGGCATATCGGAAGGCTGTATCTTTATCCATCGAGCATCGGAATCGCCCTACTTTTTCTATTCGGATCCAAAGAAACTCCGCGTAAATGGCTGCAATGCGGAGGCGTTCTCCTCCTGATCCTGCTCGCTTGCGTCTTGCATTCCATCTTTTGGTCGGAACTCTATTTCCATCTTTCGACCTATCTCCGGGCATCCCATCTTCTTTTTCCAATTCTGCTATTTTTATTCGTCGCGAATGGCCCGCTCGACAAGAAAGAGATTTTTTCGATTTTCATTTGGGTTCTATTGATCATCGGCTTATCCCAATCCGCCCTCGCTTTGTGCCAATATTCCATGCAGCGATTGACGGGCTTTGAATACTTCAATCATTGGCCTTTGATCACTACCATCCCATCCCCCGGGGGGAAGCTTTGGATCGGAGCCTCGACTTCCATCGATCCCCTCGCGCCCGCCTATCGTTCGATCGGCTCGCTGGGCATCCCAATATCTTGGGAACTATTCTCTCGATTTCTCTTCTTTGCACATCCCATTTGTTCGCAAATCCCCCTCGCATCCGCGGAGCGCGCGGATGGTTTGCCGCAGCTTATATTTTTCAAGTTCTCGCTTTAGGCACGACGTATTCGCGATCGGCGATTTATTCCTATGCGATCGGAACCATCGTCTGGCTTCTCTGGACCTGGAACCGCTCGCGGATCTCGGCAAAAGAGACAGCCATCCTGACGCTGGCATCGATGAGCCTGGCGACAGCCCTTTTATACGGGCAATACGAGCAGCGGGGAGGCATTCTCAACTACGCGCCCTCGGCACAGCATTCCGACTCGGAAAGAATTTATCTTTGCAAACTCGCGGCTAAGATGATCTCGAATCGGCCGATCACCGGAGTTGGCTATCAACAGTTTTGCTCTGTCTCAGCCTTGCCCGAGCCGAGGAGCTCGCCCCATCCCGTCCACAACATCTATTTGCTCCTCGCTGCAGAAGCGGGGCTTCCCGCATTGACGGCTTTTCTGGTTTGGATCGCTCTTCTTCTATACGCCTCGATCACATCTCCTCCTCATCCGGAAACGGGCATTTTGATCTCCATGTTTATCGCACTTCTTTTCAATGGCTGTTGTAATTTCGAATGCCTGTACCTCCAGCCGACCTGCCTGCTCTTTTTTTCCGTAGCGGGAATCCTTGCTTCTTTTCATCGCTTTGGAGTACAAACGTTCCAAAAAAAGATTTCATGCCCTCCCGCGATGTAACAGATCTATTCGATAGGTTAGCTCCCCGCTACGACAGGACAAACCGCATCCTTTCGCTCGGATCCGATTTGCGCTGGCGAAAAAAACTGGCCGAACATCTTCCGCAAAAACAGTCCTTGGCCCTGCTCGACGTCGCCTCGGGAACCGGAGATCAGATCGCCGCGCTCCTCGATGCAAACAGTCCGATTGAAACGGCCATCGGGATCGACCTTTCTCTCGAAATGCTCAAAAAAGCGAGAGTGAAATTCGAGCAAAGATCGGATCGCTGCTCCGTTCGATTCATCGCAGCAAATGCAGAAGCGCTCCCCTTCGCAGATCAAACCTTCGACGCATGCACCTGCGCGTTCGGCATACGCAACGTGCAAAATCCAAAAGCGATGCTCAAGGAAATGCGCCGCGTGGTAAAACCCCAAGGGCGCTGCCTCATTTTGGAATTTTCCCTTCCCAAGGGCTGGCTGAAAATCCCCTATCTCTTCTATCTGCGCCATCTGCTGCCTTCGATCGGAGGGTTGATCGGGCGCGATTTCAAAGCCTTTCGATACTTAAATAGGACGATCGAGTCTTTTTCAAAAAAGGAACGCTGCCTCGATTGGATGCGGGAAGCGGGATGGACCAATGTCGTCGAGATCCCTTCCCTGTGCGGCGCGATCGCGCTTTATCGGGGAGAATGCCCGTGAAATTGCGGGAAATCGCTCCTATCGATCTTTTCTCTTGGCTGCGCGATTCGCCGCTCTATCCCAAGCTCTATTGGGCCAATCGCGAAGGAACTCTTCGAGTCGCAGGAGTCGGCTCCGCCCCGCTCTCGAAACACTCGCATCAGTTCGGCTGGCGCCTATTTGAATCGAACTCGGCTCCCGAATGGAGCGACTTTTCCGCCGACTGCTTTTTCTTGCCCCGCTTTGAGCTGATCGCCAAAGAAGGGCGCATGTTCGCTCTCGAAAACGGCTCCTTAGATCTTGCGCCGCGCCTTGGAGATTTCCCTCCGATCGCCCCGTTTGCCCGCATGGAGCATTGCAAAGCGGCTCTGCGCCCTTCCAAAGCGGAGTGGCTCGGGCAAGTCGACTCCGCGCTGCAATCGATCCGCGAACGCCATCTCGAAAAGGTCGTGCTCGCAAGAAAAATCGAGCTCCGATGCCCCTCGCCGATCGATCCGATCGCTCTGTGCCGTGCGATCGAGGCGCCCGGACAAACCGTCTTTTTCCTTCAAAAAGCCCCTTCGAGCGCATTTTTAGGAGCGTCTCCGGAACGGCTTTACAAAAGAACCAATCGCCGAATCGAATGCGATGCGCTGGCAGGAACCCGAGCGAAAGATCGCGCCGATGAACTCTTGCAAAGCGAAAAAGACATCCGCGAATTCCACTTGGTCAAAGACCGCATCCTCGAATCCCTGTCTCCTTTGTGCGAAAAAAAACCCGCCGCCTCGGCCGATGGATTGAAATTCACGCCGACCTTATGCCATCTGTACGCTTCGATCGAAGGCCATTTGAAAGACGGCGTTAGAGATGACGACATTCTCGATGCGCTCCATCCGACTCCTGCGGTCGGCGGCTGGCCCAAAGATCGAGCCGTCGCTTTCCTCAGCTCCCGAGAACTTTTTGCGAGAGGACTCTATGCGGCTCCGATTGGATGGCGCCATGCCGATGAGGCTGAATTCGCCGTCGGCATCCGCTCGTGCCTCGTCCGGAATTCCGAAGCCCATTTATATGCGGGCACCGGCATCGTACATGGTTCCGACCCCGAACTCGAATGGGAAGAATCGCAGCAAAAACTCTCGATTTGGAACCCTTACTTCTCCACATGAATAACAGCGCATGGGCCCATGCCATCATAGACCAGCTCATCTTGCAAAACGTGCGCGATTTTTGCATCGCGCCCGGCTCTCGCAGCACGCCGTTGGCTTTGGCCGCCGCAAGGCACCCCAAGGCAGCTGTCCACGTCCATTTCGACGAGCGCGGCCTTGGATTCTTCGCCCTCGGACTCAGCCTCGCCTCGCGCCTTCCAACCGCTCTCATCGCCACTTCCGGAACCGCAGTCGGCAATCTCCTCCCTTCCGCAATGGAGGCATATCACAGCCAGATCCCCCTCGTATTCCTAACCGCCGACCGCCCTCCCGAATCCCACGACTGCGGCGCCAATCAAACGGCGGACCAGATCGGCATCTTCTCGCGCTTTGCTCTCTGGCAAACGGATCTTCCCTGTCCCGATTCGCATCTGGTTGAAGAATTCGCTCGATCCCAAATCGCCTACGCCATCTTCCAAGCATCCCGAGGAGGGCCGGTCCATCTCAACTGCAGGTTCAGAGAACCTCTCTTTTCATTTCCCGAACCTCAGAAATTCGGAACCTCTCAGTCTTTTTTTTCTCCAGAGCTTTCCCCAACTCCCTCTTGCGTCGAACATTTCGAAACTCGCTTGAACCAAGCGAAACGAGGAGTGATCGTCATCGGGCGCATGAGCGCTTTTGCCGACTTATCTGCGATCGCCGCATTTGCCAAACGCCTTCGATGGCCTATCTTCGCCGATATCCTCTCCCAAATGCGCACCTATCCCGAACCCGAAGAATCGATCCGCTATTTCGATTACGCAGTTCAATCCGATCCTGCGCCTCAACCCGATTTCATCGTCCATTTCGGCGGCCCCATTTTATCCCAATCTTTGCTGCGGTGGATCAAGCGAGCAAATGCTCCCGTATTTCACATTTCGCAATATCCCTGCCGCATCGATCCGCTCCACTGTCTTCCCACCCGCATTTGGGCCGATCCCGAGCTCTTTTGCCGGGCGGTCTCGGCTTCGTCGAAAGAAGAGGCGTGGCTTTCCGAATGGAAACAGATCGATCGACAAATCGATGGCCGACTCGAGGAACATTTTGCAGCGCCGCATCCATTTAGCGAGGCGGATCTGATGAGAACCCTTCGAGATTGCATTCCCGCGGGCTGGTCCGCCTTCTTCGCAAACAGCATGCCTATTCGCGACGCCGCTCAGTTTTTCTTCCCTCCCTCCATCGACGCCATTTTCGCCAACCGCGGGGTATCAGGAATCGACGGTCAAATAGCCACAGCTGCCGGAATCGCTAAAAAACTCAACCGCCCGATGCTCGCCGTCCTCGGCGATCAATCGTGCCTTCACGATCTCAATTCCCTTGCGCTTTTGCGCTCTTTAAACACTCCATTTGTCCTCGTCGCTTCCAATAATTTCGGCGGAGGGATTTTTTCTCATCTTCCCGTCTCAAAGGAACCGGAACATTTCGAAACCCTTTTCAGCGCAAGCCATCCCTTCTGCTTTGAAGGCGCCGCCCGCATGTTCAACTTGCCCTATCGAAGCGCCTTGCGCGCGGACGCCGATATCTTCGCCGTCGATCGCCCCTCTATCGTCGAAATCCTGTCGTCGCGCTCCGACAGCGCCCAATTCCACAAGCAGTTCCTCCGTGCTCTGGCTCCCTCTTAAAAAAATGCAGGAGGGCACCGGCATCCCCCTGGTGTTTATCCACGGATTTCTCGGTCGAAGCGAAGATTTCCGCCGCATCATCGCCCATCTGCCCGGGCGCCTTTGCTATGGGGCGGATCTCTTTTCTCCGCCTGCGCCCGATGCGATCTCGGCGCGCGATCTCGGCCCCTGCAGACTTGTCGGCTATTCGATGGGCGGCCGGCTCGCCATGCGCTGGGCCTTGAACTATCCGAGCCGCGTCCATTCGCTCGTGCTGCTTTCTGCGCATTACGGCCTCCTGGATCGGGAGGAAAAAAAGCGGCGGCTCGCCCATGATCTCATATGGGCAGGCAAATTGCTCTCGCAGCCTTTTGACGAATTTCTCAAAGAGTGGTACGATCAACCGATTTTTGCTTCTCTGCAAAGAAAAAAACTTCTACTACAAGAGATCTTAATGACGAGAACATCCGACGATCTGCTGCTTTTGGCCAAGGCGCTGCTCCGCCACAGCCTCGCCCGCGGCCATTGCCATCGCGAGCGGCTCCAGACGTTCCCTCATCCGCTGCTGATTTGCTACGGAACCGACGATCTCAAATTCAAAATGCTCTACGACTCCTGGCCGCAGGCTCGGGCCATTCCCGATGCCGGCCACGTTTTGCATTTCGAACAACCCGAAGCCATTGCCGAACTTTTATGAAAACCTTCGACTGGGAACAAAAGGGCAGCTACACGGATATCCTCTACCACCGCCTCGGCGCGATTGCGAAAATCACCATCAATCGGCCCCATGTGCGCAATGCATTCCGCCCACTCACCATCGAAGAGATCTCCTCGGCTCTCGCAGATGCGCGCCAAGATCCCGGAATCGGCGCCATCATTTTGACGGGGCAGGGCAAAGAAGCTTTCTCAGCGGGAGGAGACCAAAAAGTGAGAGGCGATGCCGGATATTCCGATGGCCATGGAGGCGAGCGGCTCAATGTCCTCGATCTCCAGCGCCAAATCCGCACCTGCCCTAAACCGGTCGTCGCCATGATCGCCGGCTACGCCATCGGCGGAGGCCACGTCCTCCACGTCGTCTGCGACTTGAGCATCGCCGCAGACAACGCCGTCTTTGGGCAAACGGGACCTAAAGTCGGATCGTTCGACGGCGGATTCGGAGCCTCTTATCTCGCCCGCATCGTAGGCCAGAAAAAAGCGCGGGAAATCTGGTTTTTATGCCGCAAATACAGCGCTGCCGAAGCCTTGCAGATGGGCCTTGTCAACTGCGTCGTCCCCTACGAACAGCTCGAGGAAACCACCGTCGCCTGGTGCGAGGAAATGCTCGCGCATTCGCCCCTGGCCCTTCGATGTCTGAAATCCGCTCTCAACGCCGATTGCGACGGACAGGCCGGATTGCAGGAACTCGCGGGAAATGCCACCATGCTTTTTTATATGACGGAAGAAGCCCAGGAGGGACGAAATGCCTTTAATGAAAAGCGAATGCCCGATTTCTCCAGCTTCCCCAGGCGCGGTTAAAAAGTGGATCCTCGCCGCCAGACCCTATACCCTCATCGCCGGCCTCAGTCCGGTTTGGATCGGCACGGCGATCGCATCTCGCTGGCAACCGATCTCGCTGGGAATTCTCGCTCTGTGCCTCGCCGTTTCCCTCTGCCTGCAGATCGGCGCCAATTGGGCCAATGACTATTTCGATTTCATAAAAGGAGCGGACACTTCTCAAAGAAAAGGTTTGCCGCGCGCCGCGCAAGCCGGATGGATCTCTCCTCCCGTTTTGAAAAGAGCCGCCTACGGCGCATTTCTCGCAGCATCGATCTTTTCCCTTCCCCTCCTTTGGCGCATCGGATTTTCGCATTTGCCCTTGGTTTTTCTCGCTATCGCTTCCGGCATTTTCTACACGGCGGGGACCAGGCCGCTCGGCTATCTCGGACTCGGCGATCTCTTCGTCTTCGCCTTTTTCGGCGTCGTCGCAACCGTCTATTCGACCCTAGCCCAGCTCCTCTTCATCCCCAAAGAAGCCTGGATCGCTTCGTTCGCCCCCGGATGTTTCTCCTGCGCCATTCTCTCGATCAACAATCTGCGCGATCTCGATGAGGATCGGCAGGCGAACAAGCTCACCTTAGCGGTTCGCTTCGGCTCTTCCTTCGCCATCGCCCAATACTACTTCTATTGCCTCGGCGCATTCCTCGTCCCTCTCGTGCTCGTTTTCCTCGGAATGAACGTCTCTTTGCTCGCACTGCTCCCTTTGTCCATTCTCTTTAAAAAACCCCTGTCCCTCGTGGCATCGCAAACCCGGCTTAACCAAGCCCTCGCGGCCACCGCGATCCTCTTTTTCCTCTACACGGCGGCGTTCCATGCATGTCTATCGATATAAGCTCCCCCTTCAAAACTGCCCGCTGCCGATCCGCATCCGCGAAGGAGCTCTCTTGCGCACCGAAACCGGATGGGGAGATCTCGCGCCTCTTCCCTCTTTCAGCAGGGAAACCCTCGACCAATCCCTCGCCTCCCTATCCGAGCTTCACCCTCTTCCTTCGGCGCATTTCGCACTCGAATGCGCCCGCATCCCCTTTCCCTCTTTCTTCCCCCGCATTCCCATTTCCGCTCTCGCCATGGACGAATCACAGGCCTTCCAAGCCATTCAAACGGGCTTCTCAACGATCAAACTGAAAGTCGGCCATCTCGATCCAGAGCAGGCCCTTGGGCTCATCTCGAAACTCCAGAGACCCTCTCTCATGCTTCGAATCGACGTCAATCGCCGCTGGAGCCTCGATCAAGCCGCCCGTTTTTTTTACGCCGTCGATCCCCAAGGCATCGAATATATCGAAGAGCCCACCCGAGATCCGCGCGATCTGGCCGCACTCCCTCCTTTGCCGATCGCGCTCGACGAAACGCTGCTCGAATCCCCTCCGCAAGAACTCCTCGATCTACCGCAAATCGCCGCTCTCATACTCAAACCGACCCTGCTGGGAAGCGAACTCGCCTCTTGGATTGCATTTGGACGCGCGCGGCAAAAAAAACTCGTCCTGAGTTCCTCATTTGAAAGCCCCGTCGGACTCGTCCATCTCGCCCGACTCCAGGCATCCATCGCCCCGCACATCGCAGCTGGACTCGATACCCACCGCTATTTTTCCAATCCTTTCTTTCCCCTGCCCATTCGCAATGGCATCTTGCAAGAGTGCGCCATTCCACCTCTACTACCCTCGCAAAAAGAATTCCCTAAATCGACGAAGCTTTAGTTGCGCAAGAGGTCTAATCTATGCTTTCACCCGACCTAATCGCCTCCTGCGATCCAAATGCCATCGCGATCGCCCCCGACCTCTCTTACCGCGCGTTCGATTCCCTCATCGGGAAAACCCGCTCCTTTCTCGAGAGCCAAGGCGTCAAATCCTCGAGCGTCGTCTGCATCTTTGCCCATCTTCGCCCCGATACCCTTTGCTTTCTCTTCGCCGCATGGAGGCTTCGGTGCGCCGCCCTTCTCATCTCTCCCAAAATCTCTTTTCGCGAACGGCAAATCCTTCTCGAGCGTATCAAACCCGCTTTCATCGCGCCTGAATCTCTCCCCGATCTGCCCTTCGATGCTTCTCCGGACGCTTTCTTGGATCTCGATGTCCCTGCTTTGCTTCTCCAAACTTCCGGGTCGAGCGGCATCCCCAAACTCGCATCCTTTACTCTCGCCCAGCTCCTCGACAGCGCGAACACCGTCGCATCCGCCCTCGCGGCAAAGCCCGGAGATTCCTGGCTCCTTTCCATTCCCTTGCACCACGTCGGAGGACTCGGCGTCGCTCTGCGCGCCTTTGCATCAGCCGGCACGCTCGTCTTCGAAGACAAAACGCTCCCTCTCTCCCGTCGCATCCTCGGTCCAAACGCCCGCTTCGCCTCTCTCGTCCCCACCCAACTCTATCGCCTCGTCAAAGAGGAAATCCAAGCTCCCCGCACCCATTTTCTCATCGGAGGAGCTCCCCTTTCCCAATCTCTCTACGATCGAGCCGTCCGCGCCGGCTATTGTCTTTTTCTCACTTACGGACTGACCGAAATGAGCTCCACAGTCCTCCTCTGCAATCGCCCCACCTGGCGCGATGGAGCCGCCTATCTCGGACATCCCCTGCCGAATCGCCGCATGCGCTTGGCCGATCGAGAAATCCTCGTCCAAGGAAACAGCTTGTGTTCGGGCTATTGGGGACAGTCCCCTTTTGTCCGCAGCGATTGGTTTCCCACTAAGGATCTCGGCCGCTTCGATCCTCTGAATGGATTTGCCATCGATGGACGAAAAGATCTCCAGTTCCTCTGCGGCGGAGAAAACATCCAACCCGAAGAAATCGAAGCAGCGCTTCTCTCGCATCCCGAAATCGCCGCAGCTTGCGTCATCCCTAAATTCGATCCGGAATTCGGCGCGCGCCCTTTTGCATTCGTACAAACGAATCTCTCTTTTGAAATCGTGCGCTCTTTTCTCGCAGATCGGTTGCCGAAATATAAAATCCCGATTGCTTTCGCAAGCTTTCCCGAAGATCGAAATTTGAAACCCAACCGAACCGAATTAATCGAATATATAAATAAAAATTATCCTTTTGTTTAATAACTAACCGACTAATAATGAATCAGATCGAAGGTTCTCTGGGCAAAAAAATTAACCTTCTCTATAATCCGCTCCTTTTATACAAATGGCGTAATATGCAGGACACGCGTTCGCTGTGCCGGATTTTTTCCCGTTTTTTTCCAAAAAAATCAGTTGCACAGGCAGCTCAAGCTTCTTCCATTCCGGAAAGCTGGGATCATTTGTCTTTGGATCAAAAAAAAGATTTGGCCTGCCAGTTCGTCGCCCGGGGAGAATTGGCCCTGCTCAACGACGATCTCAGCGCTCTTGGCTATTTTGAAACCGCCGAAAAACTCGCGCCGGGAGACCCTCTCCTCCTCTACCGCCAGGGGCTCGCATTCTTCGATTACGGCCTAAAAGACGGCCAAGAGAAATCTCTTTTGCTCGCAGGACGATCCTTCAAACTCGCCTCTTTTGCAGCTCCCGAGCGATTCGAAATCTGGGCCGCATGGGGCCACGCCCTGCTGGAACTCGGCGCCATCCATCAAGAGCATCATTTCTATCTCGAAGCCAAGGAAAAATTTCAAAAAGCGATCTCTCACGGCCGCTCGATCCCCCGTCCCATCCTCGCCCAGCTCTATTGGAACTACGGGCTCATCTGGACCCAGATCGCCCAGCAATCGGGAGAAGCCGTCGACGTCCAGTCGGCCATCCAGGCTTTTTGCACTTCCATGCAGCACCATGCGACTCCTCCTCCCGAATTCTTGAACGACTGCGGCAGCGCGTATCTGCAAATGGGCTCTCTCATCAACGACACCCGCCTCTATCTCCAAGCGGCCGATCTGCTCCGCAAAGCCACCGCCGGGAACCCTTTGTATATCGATGGATGGAACTCGCTAGCCAACGTCTATTCCCAGCTCTATTTGAATACGATGGACGAGCGATATGCGACCGAAGCGTCGGATTGCTTTGCAAAAATCGCGGAACTCGCCCCCGGCGATCCGGAAAATTGGCTCGCATGGGCGCAACTGCTGAATGAATCGGGACGTCTCAACCGCGATTCGAAAAAACTGCTCCAGGCGATTGAGAAGTGCACCCGCGGCTGCGAAATCGATCCTTTTCATCCCGAGCTGATCTGCCAATGGGTCGAATCCCTCTCGCGCCTCAGCATCCAGACCAACCGCTTGGAACCCGCCGTCGAAGCAGAAGGAAAAATCCTCCGCGCCATCCACTCCTACCCCGAGAATTCCGATCTTTGGCACGCCTATGGGATCTGCCTGTTTGCATTCGGGCATTACTACAACGATCCCGAGCATTACCAATACGCGATTGAAAAACTCCAACATGGACTTTCATTGGATCGCACCCATGCCGAAATCTGGCATGCCCTAGCGCTCGCTCATCTCCAGATCGCGCATCTCACCGACGACCTCGATATGGTCGAACGGGCCACGCGCTTTTTCACCCGGGCTCTCGATCTCAAACCGGCTTGCCCCTCGCTGATGTTCGACGCGGCCAATGCATGGCTCCTCTCCAGCGATTTCCAGGATAGTCTCAAAGATCTCGAGCAAGCTCTCGCCCTCTACGAACCCCTGTTGCAAAACCATAAGGAAACAGTCCTCAATCATCCCGAGTGGCTCTTTCAATATGCGACCGCCCTCGAATGGCTCGGCGATTATACCAATGAAGAACCCCACTATATCCGGGCCATGGATCTCTATCTCCATGTCCTGCTGATCGATCCGGAAACTCCGAAGATTCACCTCCGAATCGCCATCTGCCTCATCCGCTTGGCCGAATCGTCTTCCGAAGCGGAATACTACCGCAGGGCTTTGCACTACTTCCGATTCGCCGCGCGCCAAGACCCCGAAGAAGATGCAGTCTGGATCGAATGGGGCCTTGCACTCGTCCATCTCGCACAGCATTCGATCGAGCCGGAGTCCATGCATGAATGCCATCTCGACGCCGAGCAAAAGCTCATCCGCGCCGGACAGCTCGGCAATTTGAGCGCTCCTTACAATCTCGCCTGTCTTTATTCTATTTTAGGCCGCTATGAAGAAGCGATGATCTTCATCCAGAAAGCCCGCGACACGAATGCGCTTCCTTCGATCGAAGATATGCTCGAAGACGAGTGGCTCGACAACCTCCGCCACACAGAGGCGTTCGTCCAGTTCCTTTCAGAACTCGAAACTAAATAGATCTCTTGCGTAAGAAGGTGTCTACAAAGAGCGGCTTTGTCGATTTTTGTAGAGACCCTCTAAGAGGTCTAATCAAAAGCCGCCGATGCAGCTCTTAAGCAGTTTTCTAAAACTAGCGTTGGAAGCGTTTCGATATAATTTCAGCGCATTGCTAGAGACTCGATGAATCACATGCAAAACCCATCCGGCGACATCTCTGAAGCACCTCGTTGTTGCTCGACAAATCTTGGTCGCTGTCACAAACGCCTCTTTCGAAGTTGTATCCGATTTCGAAGTTGCATCCGAGCTTGTTAAAACCGATCTCGCCTCGCTTTCCAGTTCTTCTTTTACCGATTCGAATCGCCCGAATTTTCCCTCTCCGCTCGGAGCCTGCTCAATCGCATCCATTCCGCGCCGAGGGCGATCCTTCGAGATCGAGCTGAATTTCTCTTCGCTTCTCAATGCCTTTTGCGAAATATCGGGCTTTTTGATTTCCCTCGTTTTCTTCGAAACTTTCGCAATGGGCTCAGCCTCTCCCTCTGTCCAAAAGCATTTTCTTCTCTCCAGCGGCTCCCGATCGGGCGTGGAAATGCAAAGATTGTGATCGCATCTCCCGGTTCGAGTCTCAAAATTCGTTTGCCAGAAAGAACTCATAGGTGATTTTTTTATTTCACTCCCATGGGATAAGACGGAGCAAGTCGCAGTCCTCTCGAATCCTCTCACCCACCCGCTAGCCGTCTCCATTGCTTTGCTTGAATCGGCAGCGCTCCGACTTGCAAAACCACCGACGCCACTCTCAGACTGGAAGGTGCTGCCGATTGCAGAATTGCGTCCGCATCGACTCTGCCATCCCATCCCGCTCAAATCGGTAAAACTTCGGCTCTCAAACCCCGTTCTCCCGCCCTGCGATCCATCGATGCTGCCGAATGACGACCAGATCTTATTGGACCCGGTAAAATTTCCGCTTTGGAATACCGTCGTTTCATCCTCGGAATCCCACCCTTTCGTAAATTTTTCAAACGGCGCCGGGTTCCTCTGGCTACTCCAAGGTCTATCGCTAAAAGCCTCCCAGCTACCAATGCTCGACATATTTTTTCCAACGGCAAAAAATTTTTTAAAGAACTACGCAATGAGGTGCAAAATCAAAATCTTCGGGATAGTGTCGATTGCGAATCTCTTCCAACTCCGCCTGTGCAGCGCGCACGAGCTCTTCCTGAAGTTGATACCGCCCAAACAATCGACGTTCCAAATCAAAATCCCCTCTGATTCGAGCTCCAGCGACTTCAAAAGCGCGTTCGTCATCGGTCATATCCCGTTTTCCAAGGACGCATTTCTGCAAGAGGAGCACTGGCAGGCGCTCCAAAATTCCCCGTGCGTAGCTCAGATGGATATTCTCGAATGCTTCCCTTCGGGTTTCTTCCTCGATATCTCCGTGATTGAGCAATTTCTCCAATGCCAATATACGGCCATTGGCGGCAGCTGAGCAAATGGCCGAATGCAGATAGTCGGGAGCCATCTGTCTTCGGCTTAAAATCTCTTTCAGAGCGCCGATATTCCCTTCCCTAATCGCGCCGGAGACCGCCTCGAACATCGACGCGTCATCGATTGAAACACCTGTATCGAAGAGCGCTCCAATCGCCTCGGGAGTTGCTCTTTCTCCAATCGCCCCCCAGACTCGAACGCGACTGAATCCTAGATCTTCGCATTCATCTTTCAAAATCTCCTTCATTAAAAGGATTTCTTCTCCGTCTATGGCCGAATTTAAAAGGCTCATCCAATTTCCTCCGGATTCCAGCGTCGATTTGAAATCGCCTAGAGAGCAGGAGTGCTTAAAATCAGCAAGAACTCCCGGCTTCGATGGGGCGTGGGAACCCATGAAAATGGATCCAACAGGACAAAATGTCATGAGATCACCTTCCTTAAATGAAGAAAAAACAGGAGATATTAATACCTTCTGAATTTAAAAACCAAAAACAAAAACTTTCCTTTACAACAACCCTCTTTTGATCCATAGATTTTTTAAAAGCGAGGTAACGCTATGATGGCTTTGTTGTTTCTCTTATTCGCCATCGCCATGATTTCGATTTGGCGAGGCTATCGTCGACTAGGGATTTGCATCGCGCTTGGCAATTTAGCGCTTTGCATCGCCATGCTGCTCTACCACATGACTGATAAACTCAACATCCTCCTTTAAAGAGGGCGCCGATGAAGCTTCAATTTGTATACATCCTCTAACTCAAAGGACTTTTATGTATCAACTATGCCGAACCTTAAATGCTCTATTCGTCCTAGTTCTCGGCGGAGTTCTCATCGGGGGCTACATGGTTCAGTTCCTGCTGCACGAACAACCATGCCCTCTTTGCATGCTCCAACGGCTAGCCATGCTCGGAATCGCTTGCGGGCCTTTGCTCAATTTGCGATTCGGGATGAAGCCGATCCATTATGGATTTTCCATCTTATGCGCTTTATTCGGAGACAGCGTCTCTTTGCGCCACATCGCCTTGCACATCTGCCCTGGATTCCCTAAATTCGGCGAGCCCATCTGGGGCCTATCCCTGTACTCATGGGCTTTTTTGGTTTTTGCCTGTTCTCTCTTTGCGATTGCCATCTTATTGATGATGCACACTAGAGAGATAGAAGAGCGCGAACACACCGGACTCAATCGCCTGGAAAAATCTGCTTTTGCCCTAATCGTTTTCCTAGCTCTGGCAAATGCGACCACGACTTTTCTGTCATGCGGCTTCGGACCTTGCGAAGGCTGAGCCTGCAATTTGCCTTATCCGATCGGGATTATAACAAAAATGGCATGGGGAGAGAAGCTCCCCCATGCCAAATTAGCCTAAAAGGATCGCTTCAAGTATCTTTTGACTTCATCTCTTTGGCTCTTTAAGATTTTGGAAAAAATTTTTACGCCTTCAGATCAACCCAGGTTTTCCATCCATGGCGCTTCCCCTCTTTCGACAGGAATCGACATCTCCCCTCCAGGCGACTTCCTCCCCCACCTCTGATCTCCTTTCCTCAAAGGTCGATTCTGTCGCTCAAGAGTATTTTCCCCCTTATGCTGAAAAAGAATTTCCTTCCGCTTCCACGGCGCACTGCATTTCTTCCGCTTCCTGGCCATGTCATTGCAATTGCTGCCCGAATAGTTTTGCTCCTTACTATTTTGTCCCATGGGGATCCTATCCAATGATGCCCATTCCAATTCCTTCGGTTCCCAACTTCGAGCCGATGTCCTCAGAAGAATTAGTGACGCATATCTTGCGCAGCGATAAAGAAACTTTTAAGAGATCTCTTCTAAACGGCTATTCTCTTCCCGAGGCGCCTTATCTCATGGCGGCGAGAATCGCCATTCGCAATAACAGCAACTGGATGTTGCAAGAGCTTCTACAACATTGCCTGAAATTCTCCAATGACGACCTCATTGAACTCGAACAATATGCCCGAGAAACCGACAACCCCTATGCCTTTGACATGTTGCAAAAAAAGCGCCTTCTTTGAACAAGTCTCTCAGCCAGAAACCGCCTATTGCCGAGCTTGTATTTTTCCAAGGATGCGATAAAACGCTCGGTTGCTGATCTATAAATTTTTGACAGCATTTCATGAATGCTCTAAGATCCAACGATTTTTCTGCCTTTCTATGAGAGGTTTGCAAAATTATGCCGTTGCCAATCCAGCCCTTTAACCCAACCGACCTTCGAGCTCAACCATCTTCAGCTCCGCAATCCTCTCAATCTGCGGTTTATTATAGCCCTGTCGATCTTCTCTCCGAGCCTTTCTCTCACTCTCAATCGCAATATCCATATTTCTGGCCAACCGTCGTTCTTATCGACAGTTCTCAATTTAGTTCCCTCTGTTGGGTCATCCCGGTTTTGCCTCAACATCCTCTATTCCCTCCAACGGTCTCTCCTCCAGCCGCCAATCCCGAGCAGACGAGGTTTGTCAGCCGCGCCCCCGCAATCCAACATCCATCTCAATCCACTGCGGTTGCTTCAGATAGATTAAGTTCAAACAACCTCGCTCAACATCGGAGAAACCAAACGAATCGCCTACTCATGCAGGCTGTGCAAAATGGAGATTGGCAATCGGCGAGAACACTGTTAGCCAATCGCTTTGACTTTTCTGAACAAGAGATCGCCGAAGCCATGGAACTGGCTGCCGTATTGCATCACGAAAACATCTTCTCTCTCTTGCTAGCCCGAAATGTGAAAATTCAGGAACCGTCTCTGCGCTTTATTCTAAAAGAAACGCTTGCAAATGGACGTGTAGAAAATTTCCAAACATTGCTGATCCAAAATATGCCCCTCTTGCATACCACCTGGAAAACCCTTCTCGTCACAGCTATCGACAAAAACAAACCGGAAATGCTCAATATGCTCCTGGAAAAGTCTCCTGAACTTCTGAGAGAAGATTTAGTTAAAGCAAAACTTTACGCAGAAACCCGCGGCCATTTCGCCATTCGTCAAATCTTGCAGGTCTATCTCTCTCGGATGGAATAAGAGGGTGTCTACAAAGAGAAGCTTCGATTGAACTCCCCGAAATGGAAATTGACAATCAGTTCGCAAGCATTCAAACAATGCCAGAGATTCGATTGGGGGTTTCACCAAGGGACAAACCCAACCGGATAGATAAGTTCCTGGAGCGAATCACAAGATATTGAATGAGAAAAGTAGCAGTGCTTCTCAGAGTCCTAAAAGACTAGTACCCGACCTTATAAATTTTCATGAGCTAAACTGATGTGAAAGCTCCCTAGAATCGACGATCGCAAGCTGACTAGTTAAATCAAATACAAGCCAGCTTATGACCATCGATTTTAGGGGCTTTGACGCAGTCCAACTCATGAAAATTTATAAGGTCGGGTACTAGATTCCTCTCTGCCAATCGGATGAAAAGGCCGCTATCTATGCATTAGCTCTGCGTTTTTCGATGTAATCGATGACATCGGACACGGTTTTGAGTTTTTCTGCATCTTCTTCCGAGATCTCAAATCCGAAGCGCTCTTCGAATGTCATGATTAGCTCTGTGAGATCCAAAGAATCCGCATTGAGATCTTCGACAAATGATTTTTCAGGCGCCACGTCATTGGCATCAACGCCGAGCTGTTCGACGATGATATCAATTACTTCTTGCTGAATCGACATAATTCCTCGTTGATTTAAAATAACTTACATGACCATCCCGCCATCGACAGGGAGGACTTGGCCAGTGATATAGTTCGCCAGGTCACTCGCAAGGAAAAGGGCGGCATGAGCCACATCATTCGGCTGGCCGATACGGGCCAGCGGGATTTTTGAAATAATAGCCTCTTTCACCTGGTCGGATAATCCTTCCGTCATTTGCGTTTGAATGTAGCCCGGAGCAATGCAATTGACGCAAATTCCGCGGCTTGCCAACTCTTTCGCAAGCGACTTTGTAAATCCGATCATTCCCGATTTCGAGGCGGCATAATTGACCTGCCCCGCATTCCCAATCAATCCGATCACCGAGGTAATATTGATGATCTTGCCCGCGCGGGCTTTCATCATAGGGCGGACGAGAACACGACAGGTATTGTAAACAGATTTTAAATTGACATCAATCACTAAATCCCAATCTTCCTCACTCATTCGAATCAAGAGATTATCGCGCGTAATGCCAGCATTATTGATTAAAATATCGACTTTGCCAAAGTCGACCAAAACTCGATTCGCCGCGGCCTCTACTTCTTAAGTAGACGAGACATCGACGAGATAACTATGGATGCGTTGATTCGGCAAATGTTTCGCCATTTCGATTTCTGCGAGCGCTGCGCTTGTGCGCTCCGGATTCGTCCCGAAGATCGCAACTTCTGCGCCTTGGCGCGCAAATAGAAGGGCGATCGCCTTGCCGATTCCGGCGCTGCCGCCTGTCACCAAAGCCGTTTTTCCCGCTAAGAGCTGCTGCATAAAGTCCCTTTTACAAAACCTTCTACTTGGCGAGCTGCTTCATCCAGCTCGGATACTTTTTCCAAAGAGATCGAAAGGCCGCCTGTCCCAATTTTCTTATTCATGCCGGTCAAAGTCTTCCCGCAGCCGATCTCCAGATAAAATAAAACTCCGCACTCCATCATCGCCCGAATTCCTTGCTCCCACCGCACCGAATGGGTCACTTGGCAAGAGAGCTTCGCGCGGACATCTTCGACATCTTTTGCATAAGAGCCCGAGGAGTTCATCACCAGGCCGATCTCGGTCGGGCAGAGTGGAGCTTCTGCAATCGCAGGGAGCAGCTTGTCTTGGGCAGCCCTGCATCAGCGGGCTGTGGAATGCGCCATGCACATCGAGGGGGATGACTCGCTTCGCGCCCTTGGCCTTGAGCAACTCAGCTCGCGTTTTGCACGCCTTCTTTCGTCCCTGAAATCACCGTTTGTCCCGGGCAATTATAATTCGCCACCCATACGCGCTCGGCATCGGCGAAATCGGACCGATCGACTTCATCGATCTGCTCCTTGGAGCAGCCCAAAACCGCCGCCATCGTCCCTTTAGTCTCTTCGCAAGCGGCATTCATCAAATCGGCGCTCATCCTAATGAGCGAAAGGGTCTCTTAAAAGCCTATCTTGCCCGAAGCGCAAAGAGCCGTATATTCGCCCGAGGCTCAAAACCCGCGCATACGGAAGGAACAAATCCGGGCAGCAAAGATTGAAGCGTGCGGAGCATCGCCATGCTCCCGACAAAAATGCCGAGTTGGCTATATCGAGTCTTCAATAAAGCTCTCTTCGGGTCCTTCAAAAACGATTTTGGACAAAGGAAGCTCAAGCACATCGTCGGCCTCTTCAAACGTTTCCCGGGCAATCGGGAATTGATCCGAAAAGTCTTTGCCATTCCCGCATACTGAGCCCCTGGCCGGGGAACAGAAACGCTGAGCCGCCCAATCAGTTGACCCCTTTGACCGTGAGTAAAACGGCTCCCCAGGTAAATCCGCCGCCGAAAGCGGTCAATAAAACGCGCTCGCCTTTTTGAGCTGTTTCTTGCCTGCAAAGCTCGTCTAAGGCGATCCCGACCGAAGACGCCGATGTATTTCCATATTTATGAACAGTCTCTGAAAACCCTTTCGGAGGGAGATGCTCGAAGCGCCTTGCGATCGCATCGATAATCCGAGATTGGCCTGATGGGGGATCACCCAACTGATGTCCGATTCGTCAATCCGGCCGATGTCAGGCAATCCTTACCGATGCCTCCATTCGGCGCACCGCGTGTTTGAACACCTCGTTGCCATTCATTTGGATATAATGCTTGATCGTTTCGACGCTCTCTTTTGAAGCCGGCATTCTGCAGCCCCCGCCCGGCATCATCAAAAGTTCGGCCTGTTCGCCATCCGCACCTAGATTCAGACTGGTGATTTCCAACCCCTCTCTAGCTAACGATACGATGCAGGCTCCGGCCCCATCTCCAAACAAATGCAAGTCGCCCGATCCTTATAATTCGTAATTGAGGAGAGCTTTTCGGATGCAATGACAAGGACATTTTTATAAACGCCCATTTCGACAAACGATTTGGCGATCGCCAGGGCATATAGATAGCCCGTACACGCGGCCTGCACGTCGAGAGCCGGCCGCTTTTTTTGCGCCGATCGCTTGCTGGATCAAACACGCAGTATTCGGACAAAAATAATCGGGCGTCAGAGGTAGCGACCAAAATAAAGTCGATTTCTTCGGCTTGAATGCGGGCATCGGCCAAAGCCGCTCGCGCAGCTTCGGCTCCCATCGAGGATGTAAATTCCTCGGATCCTGCGATCCGCCTTTCCCTCATGCCGGTGCGAGAGAAAATCCATTCGTCGCTCGTCTCCACCATCTTTTCTAGATCGCTATTGGATAAGACGCGTTGGGGAAGGTAGGAGCCGGTTCCTATAATTTTTGCTTTCAGAGTCATCAAAAATTTCTTGAAATAATTCCTTAACATCGAGGAAAACAGTCCCTGAATTATACCCAGCGATTCCTTAAAAGTGAAGCTTGCAAAATAGATCGATGGGCGCGCTACACCGTAAAATCGGAATCACAGATGGTCTTTAGAGGATGTCTACTAAAAAGATGCCTCTCTTTGTAGACACCCCCTTAAGCGGAAGACATGCCTTTCTGTTGCAAAGAAAAAATATAAAGACCGATCAAAAATCTCAATGAAAATAAATGCTTTACACCTTCTCTGGCCGCTAGGAAAACTGAGATTTCTTCGATTTTCAGCTTGTCTTAAGGAGAAATCAAAGAGTATATAAGAGGGTGTCTACAAAGATGGCTTATTGGTAGACACCCTCTAATAGGGAGCATTCGGAGACACCCGTGAAATATCCCGAAGACCTTCAAACTCTGATCGCTGCATTAAAAAAACTCCCCGGCGGTCGGAAGCCGAACCGCCGAACGCTTCGCTTTCGACCTTCTCGAATGGCCTCAAGAAGATTTCGCCCGCCTCGGGTGCTCCTTTCGGTGAAATCAAACAAAAAATTCTTCTTTGCCCGTGCTGCGGATGCCATATGGAAATCGACCGATGCCGCTTTTGCATCTCGAAGAGCGCGATCCGCGCGTTCTGTGCCTGCTCGCATCCCCCCGCGACGTCTATGCGATTGAGAATACGAAAATGTTCCGCGGCCTATACCACATCATCGAACACCTCTTGTCTCCGCTCGACGGGCGCCACGCCGGCTCTATCGACATAGACCGCATCGCGAATCGATCGTCCAGCGCCGGGTCCAGGAAATCGTCATCGCATTCGACTCAACGCTCGAAGGAGATACAACCGCTCTTTATTTAAAGGAAAAACTCTCTTCGCCTGATTTAAAAGTCACTCGCCTTGCATTTGGAATGCCCGTCGGAAGTTCGCTCGATCATATAGACGGAGGCACTCTTTCTCGCGCATTCACGGGGCGCCAATCCATTTAGTTTTTGCATTTTTTCCTTTCACTCGCTTATCATCGGCCCTTCGCCGACAGCACGAAGGAACCTATGGTTATCCCCCGCAAGCACATCTGTTCCGCACTTTTGTTGAGCATGCTCCTTTCGAGCGCGCCTCTTTCCGCTGCCGAACTCTACGAGGAGAAGAAAGTCTCCCAGATTCAGATCGAATTCAACTGTCCCGATCCCACAGCTTCTTTCGATTCCAAGCCGGTGCTTTCGAAAATGAAGACCAAACCCGGCGATGATTTTTCCCAGTCGATTTTCGACAACGATCTAAAAGCGCTTTCGGATGAATACGACTGCGTCCAACCCTCTTTATCCGTCCAGGACGAACGGGTGGCGATCACCATCCGCGTCTGTCCTCGCTCCACCATCCACGAAATCCTCTTCTCCGGAAATGAAAAATATTCCACTAGCACTCTGAAAAAAGAACTCGATGTCAAGCCCTATTCGATTTTCAACCGCCAGGAGTTCAACAAGTCTTTCAACAAGCTCAAAGAGTTCTACATCAAGAAGGGCTATTTCGAATCCCAGCTCTCCTATACGACCGTCCCCATTCCAAATACGAATGAAGTCGACGTCAAAATCGAAATCCGCGAGGGAAAGTCCGGCCACATCAGAAAAATCGTATTCAAAGGCTTCACTAAATCCGAGCAGTCCGAACTCGAAGACCTGATGTACTTGAAGCAATACAATTTCCTCACCAGCTGGCTGACGGGAACCGGCACTCTGCGCGACGAAGCCTTGGAACAAGATCGAATGACGATCACCAACCTTTTGCAAAACCGCGGGTATGCGGATGCAAAAGTGGACATCCTGATCCAAGACGATCCGTTCAGCGATAAAGTGATCATCGAAATCATCGCCGAGCGCGGAGAACTCTATCGCTTCGGCTCCGTCACGATCGAAGGCAACACGCTCTATTCTTCCGAAGAACTCCTGAAAAGATCGGTCATCGAACCGAATGCCGTTTTTTCTCCCGACAAAGTGCGAGATTCTTCCCAAGCGATGAAAGACTTCTACGGGCAGAAGGGTTATATCGACGCCAGCGTCCAATATGAGACAGCCCTCAAAGAAGACTGCCCCGTCTTCGACGTCCATTTTTCCGTCGACGAAGGCGCTCAATACAAGATCGGGATGATCCATATCTTCGGCAACCACACCACTCAAAACAGCGTCATCCTCCGCGAATCGCTTCTCGTCCCCGGGGAAACTTTCGACTCCCGCAAGCTCAAGGCGACCCAGCAGCGTCTGGAAGCCATCGGCTATTTTAAAACCGTGAACGTCTTTGCCGTCCGTTCCAATGACGACCTCGGCCTCGGCTCGAACTATCGAGACGTCTACATCGAAGTCGAAGAGACGCCGACCGGAAATGTCAGCCTATTCGGCGGCTTCAGTTCCGCCGACGATATTTTTGGCGGACTCGATCTGACCGAACGCAACTTTAACATCGCGGGTTTGCCCAAGATGTTTAGAACGCATCTCCATTCCCTGCGAGGCGGAGGCCAGTACTTCCATATGCGGGCGACGGTTGGAAAAAAACAAACCAACTTCCTCATCTCCTGGGTCAACCCCTATGTGAATGATTCGCTCTGGAGACTCGGCGTCGAACTCAGCCAAACCATCAGCGATCTGCAGACGAAAAACGTCCCGGTCTATACGTATGGCGGATCGGTCTTTGCCAACTATCCCTTGAGCACTTACTGGACCTTCGGCATGCGCGAACGGCTGCGCCATACTCAAAACACGGTCAAAATCCATAAAGGCGATTCCGTCTCCCCCAAAGACGCTGAAAGGATGGAAGAATCCAAAGAAAAGAACCAGGGGCATGGTTTATTATCCGCCGTCAGCACAAATATCGCCTACGATTCAACCGACAGCGGGCAAAAGCCCCATAAGGGCTGGCGTTCCTATCTCGAGGCAGAACTCTCCGGCGTGGGAGGGAACTACCGCTTCTGGAAATTCAGCTATCTCAACTCCATCTACTTTCCCGTCAGCGCCAAGGGAACTTTTAAACTCCGCGGAGAAGTCCGCTTCCTCGCGCCTTTCGGAAGCAAAAAGCCGGAAAGAAACGTCCCTTATAGCGAGCGCCTCTTCCTCGGCGGCGAAGGTTCCGTGCGCGGCTACCGCCCCTTCAGCCTCGGCCCCAAAATGTCATCGGCAGAGGACTCTGAAAAGACCCCCAAGGGAGGTCTTTCGTCCTGCCTGCTCTCCGCTGAATACAACTATCAACTCATAAAACTCATCGACGTCTTTTTCTTCTTCGACGCGGGTAACGTCGAGTTCTCTCCTTGGACCATCCGCACCCTTCAGACCTCTGCCGGCGCGGGCGTCCGCCTGGAAATCAACAAAGGAACCCCCATCGTCCTGGGCTATGGATACCCCTTCAACCCGACGAATGACTTCGAAGTCCAGAAATTCTTCTTTTCGATGGGGGGGCAGTTCTGACATACTATTTAACAAACCCTATGCCAAGCGCCGCATTTGCGACCCAGTTTCTTAGGCAGCCAAAGGCTGCCGCGCAAGCGAGCGTCTTGCATCAACCGAGGTAATTTCAATGATCGTTAGAAAATTTATCGCTTTGGGAACCGCTTTGCTTGGACTCGGCGCTTTCGCATCCCTCGAAGCGACGCCAGCTCTCAGCGTTGTGAATTTCTCTTCCTGCATTACCGATTCCAAATACGGAAAAAAAGAGCAGGAAAATTTTGAAAATATCCGCAAACAGCTCGGTTCTCTCATCGAAAATACCGAAAAAGAAATGAGAGACCTCTCCTCGAAATTCGAAGATACAGAGTATCTGGACAGCCTCTCTCCCAAAGCGGAAGAAGAGATGAAAGGCCGCTATCAGGCGCTCAACGAAGATCTGGCCCGCTATCAAAATCAGTTTTACCACATTATGCAGCAAGCCAATATGCAGATGCTGAACAAAATGAACGCACAGATCGCCCGCGCAGCCGAGAAACTCGCACAAGAAAACAATCTCGACTATATCGTCAACCGCGAAGCTTGCTTCTATTTCCGCCCCGATCTCGATCTGACCAATCAGATCATCGTCGAGATGGATAAGAACTTCGAAATCGAACTCAAGGAAAAAGCAGTCTCCGATAACGCGGAAGCCGCTCCCGTGCAGTCCGACGAAGTTCCCTCTGAAGCAATCGCCGGTTAATCCGATGCCCGTCAGCTATACCATCGCTGAACTGGCCGATCTCCTCTGTGTGCGATGGGCGGGCGATCCCGCTCATCGCATCGCTGCGGTCGCATCTCTCGAAGAAGCAGCTTCCTCCGACGCCTCTTTTCTCGCCAATCCCCGCTATGTCGAAGCGATGAAAGAGAGCCAGGCCGGCGTCATCTGCATCTCTCCCTCGTTTCCCATCGCCGAAGGAAAAAACTACCTCATTTCGGAAGATCCTTCCCGCAGCTTCCAGCAGATCGCCGAACTCTTTCTCAGCACCCATACCCGCTCCGCTTTTTCCGGCATCCATCCCACCGCCGTCATCGACCCATCCGCTTCGATCGGCGCTCAAACGACGATCGGGCCTTATGCCGTGATCGACGCCGGAGCCGTCATCAAAGACCGCACTCGAATCGACGCCCATGTGTTCATCGGCGCCGACGTCCAAATCGGATTCGACTGCCATATTCATCCTTCCTGCGTCATCCGCGAGCGCTGCCGCCTAGGCGACCGCGTCATCCTCCAAAGCGGCGCTGTGATCGGCTCCTGCGGCTTTGGCTACATTCCCGATGCTCGAGGACGCCACGTCAAACTCCAGCAGCTCGGCATCGTCATCCTCGAAGACGACGTCGAAATCGGCGCCAACGCCACCATCGACCGAGCTCGTTTCAAAGCCACCATCGTTCGCGAAGGGAGCAAGATCGACAACCTCGTCCAAATCGCCCACAACGTCGAAATCGGGCCTCATAATTGCATCGCCGCACAAGCCGGGATCGCGGGTTCCTCCAAAACAGGACGCCACGTCATGCTCGGCGGACAAGTCGGCATCGCAGGCCACGTCGAACTCGCAGATCTCTGCCTCGTCAGCGCCCAAAGCGGCGTGAGCAAATCCCTTAAAGGCGGAAAATACCGCGGCAGTCCTGCGATTGAAATGGCCATCTACAACCGCCGAGAAGTCTACATCCGCCGCCTCGAAGAATATTCAGCCAAAATCCGCGCCCTCGAGGAAAAGCTCTCTCAACTAGAAAAATTTCTACACAAGGATCCCTCCCCATGAACATCTTCCATACCAGCCGCCATCTTCTGGGAGCCTCTCTTTTGATTGCGGGGACCAGCATCGGCGTCGGCATGTTCGCCGCGCCCGTCGTCACTGCCGCAGCCGGATTCATCCCCTCATTTTTCCTCTATATCGCCTGCTGGCTCCTCATGGTCTCTTTCGGTTTTCTCGTCCTCGAAGCCTGCATCTGGATGCCGGATGAGGCCAACCTGATCACTATGTCCAGAAAACTCTTGGGAACCTCGGGCGCTTGGGTCTGCTGGGCTCTTTATCTATTCCTCTTTTATTGCCTTATGACGGCTCATGTCGCAGGAGGCGCCGATTCGATCGCCCATTTCACAGGAAATTCCCTGCCCCACTGGCTTTCCATGCTCATCTATGTCGCCATCTTTGCACCCATCATCTATCTCGGGCCTTTGGCAGCCGACAGAATCAACATCGGCATGATGATTGGGGTTGGGATCACCTACCTCCTCTTCGTCATCGTCGCGATCCCCCATATCCATGGTTCCTATCTCCTTCCCCAGAACTGGTCTGGACTCTGGCCCGCTCTCCCCGCCGTCCTCACCGCATTTGGATTCCAGAACCTGATCCCGACTCTCTATGCCTACATGAACAAAGACCATGCGAAAGTCCGCAAAGCCATTTGGATCGGAACCTCCATTCCCCTCGCCCTCTATCTCATTTGGGAATTGCTCGTCCTGGGCTCCGTCCCTGCCGATGCGTTTTTGTCCGCGTTGAAAGAAGGCCATACGGCGATTCCTCCCCTTGAGGAAGCGCTCAAAACCCCCATCGCATCCAAGATCGCCCAGGGATTCGCCATGTTCGCCCTCTCGACTTCGTTCATCGGCATCGCGATCGCCTTTTTCGACTTCTGGGCCGACGGCCTCAAATGGGAAAAGAAAGGAGTCAAGCGCGTCGGGCTCACCGCCCTTGTGTTCGGCATCCCTTTGATCTTGACTTTCCTCAACCCGAGGATTTTCATCTCTGCGATCGATCTCGGCGGCGGCTTTGGACTCATCCTGCTTCTCGGCGTCCTTCCCATTCTATTCGTTTGGTCGGGCCGCTATTACCACGGCTATTCCCTCATGCATCAGTTCGTCAAAGGCGGCAAGATCACCCTCTCGATCCTCCTCGCCCTCTGCGCCATCATCGCGATCTCCTGCATCTAAGAATGCGTCCTCAATGAGGATCTCCCGAGCCTCTCTCGGGAGATCCCACTTGGATCAGCTCCGTCCAAAAGTGGTGCTTCCAAGTCTCCACGATCTTTCCTTCATCCGACACAACGTTGACCAAATACGTCACAATCTTTTCCCTCGGAAAGAAAAACGCCTCCGCCCCTCTCTTCCTTTCCAATCGATAGGCAATCACATCTTCCTTCTCTCCCCATAATCTCACTCGAATCTCCAAGCTCAATCCCTTTTGAAACAAACTCCGCGGAAAATCCCATCCGATGAGCAGCCTCTGTCCTTCATAACATCTTTTCTGCCTTGGATCCGGCGTTCCCACCTTTGTGCTCGCCAAAAAATTTTGATCCACGCATTCCTGCTGCACGTACAAATGCCTACAGCAGCATCCGGTGAAACACGCCAATGCCGCCAACGCCCAACTTGCTTTCATGAAAACAACTTCAATTTATTTCCTAAAAGCCTCTAACATACCTCCAACCCTCAATTGATGCAAAATGACTCGGATCGAAAGCATTGCCGGCGCTATTTTTTCTATAGACCGCACTCAAATTCTCCTCGTGAAACGCCGCGATGTCCCGGTTTGGGTTCTTCCCGGAGGCGGCATAGATCCCGGCGAATCCCCCGAAGACGCCATCGTCCGCGAAATTTTGGAAGAAACCGGTCTTCGCGTAAAAGTACTCCGCATCTGCAACACCTATCTCCCCATCAATAAATTGGCTCATCCCACCAACCTCTACGAATGCTCCATCCTAAGCGGCTCTCCTTCTCCCTCGTCGGAAACCAAAGAAGCTCGTTTTTTTTCGCTCTCTTCCCTTCCCCTCATGCCGCCGCCTTACTCCGAGTGGATTCGAGACGCCTTCCTAGCAACTCCGCCTCAAGTCAAATATCTGACCAGCCTCTCCTACTGCCATCTCCTCAAACATATCCTCCTCCATCCCATCCTCGTGGCCAGATTCTTCTTGAGCCGCCTCGGCATCCCGATAAACTCTCGCTAACTCGCGCTCGCAAAAGGCATCAAAATCTATCCCATTGATGAGCTCGCAGTTTGACTGCATCCACGCTCAATCCAGCTCCGAATTTCGCAAGGAGAACTCGATAGTTTTTTCATAAAAACTTCGTCCAGCCAGACAATCATTTAAAAATTTGGTATATCTCTTGCCAATATCTGGTTAAGGAGAGCTTATGGTTACAACGGGTAGTATTTGGGCCTTGAATCAACCGACTTCACAAGAAAAGCTTTCACATCCTCCAAGACAGCCGAATGGAAGACGCAGCGATTTTCACTCCCTTCCATTTCTTCGATCGCCAGATACAGGTTCGCTTTTAACCGAACGCAATCTGACATTGCTCGATTCGAAGGCCTCTCCCGAAAAGCTCTCCATTGAGACCTGGAGAAAGCATATCCCTCCTTTAAGCCAGTTGGTTCGATTGCGGGATAGAGCGCCCCAGGAGTCTGAAATGTCTTTAAGTCAAGATACTCAAGACATTCAAATATCCGATCCCAGGCTGGACGATTCCTCGATAACCGCCGATCCAAACGAACTTCCTCTCCATCAAATTCTGATCAAATGCTTTGAAATAGCTCCCAACTGGCTGCCATTGATCTGTTCCAGAACGCAAGAAACATTGGCCAATCGGGTGATCGATGAATTAAAGAAAATTCCGATCGAACCAGAACACCCCGTTTCTCTTTCCGATGTGCCCAGATCCGCTGAAATGCTCGAACTATGGCAAAAATTGAAACCCGCGTTCTTCCATTTCTTTCGTCCGAACCCCTATATTCCCCTCGAACTACTTTTCGTGAATCAATTTAAAAAACAAATGCAAGACCTGCGTTTTCCCGACCTATTCAGTGCGATAATTGATTTAAATGAACAAGCCCCTTCCATAAGTGTTTTTCTCCTTCTCTCCTATTGTGCAACCATCGACACTACGGAAATTTATAAAATTCTAAATAAATACGACCATGCGCTCTTCGGATTTTCAGATAAAATTTTGAGGCAAATCGCTTCGAGACTCCCTTCTTCCGCTTGAGAGCGGATAAGGACGAAGAAGATCGATTCCCTTTAGATCATTTTGCGGGGATCGACGATTTCATCGAACTGCTTCTCGGTGAGAACGCCGAGTTTAAGGGCCGCTTCTTTTAAGGAGAGGTTGTCGGCATGGGCCAACTTGACCACCTCGGCGGCTTTGTCATACCCGATTTTGACGGTGAGCGCCGTGGCGGGCATCAGGGATCGAGAGAGGTGGAATGCAATGCGCTCGAGATTGGGGCGGATATGGGCGACGCAGTGAGAAAGGAAGCTTCCCACCGCATCGGCGAGGAGATGGATCGATTGTAGGATATTGCGGATGAGAAGGGGCTTGAAGACATTGAGTTCGAAGTTGCCGAGCGCGCAGGCCATTTCGATAGCAGTGTCATTGCCCATGACTTGTACGCAAATCATAGCCATCGCTTCGCACTGGGTGGGATTGACCTTGCCGGGCATGATCGAAGAACCGGGTTCGTTCTCGGGAAGAATGAGTTCGGCGATCGAACAGCGAGGCCCGGAGGCAGACCACCGGATATCTGTGGAGATCTTCATGAGAGCGGCAGCGGTTTGGCGAAGAGCGCCGCTAAGAGCGAGGATGGGTTCATGGCTGGCGAGCGCCTCGAACTTGTTGGACGCCGAAGTGAATTGAAAACCCGTAATGGCAGAGATCGCTTCGGCGGTTTTTTTAGCGAAAGAAGGCGGCGCATTGAGGCCTGTGCCAACGGCGGTACCTCCGAGAGCGATCTCGGAAAGAGCTCCCATGGCGTGCTCGATCGCTTGGATCGCATGTTTGATTTGAGAGGCATAGCCGGAGAACTCCTGGCCCAAAGTGAGCGGCGCTGCATCCATGAGATGAGTTCTGCCGACTTTCACGATGGAGTGCCATTCATTCGCTTTGCGAGCCAGATCTTCGTAAAGAGCCGTCAGATGAGGCTGGAGATGGGTGCGCACGGCCGATGCGATGGCGATATGCATGGCCGTGGGAAAGACATCGTTCGTCGATTGAGAACAATTGACATCGTCATTGGGATGGATGGGGCGCTTCGATCCGAGGACGCCGCCCGCCTTTTCAATCGCCCGATTGGCGATGACTTCGTTGAGATTCATATTCGTCTGCGTGCCGGAGCCGCTCTGCCAAATTCCGAGGGGAAAATGCTCGTCGAGATCCCCTGCGATGATTTCATCGCAGACGTCTTGGATGAGGCCGGCTTTTGCGGGCGCGAGGAGCTTCAGTTCGAGATTGACAATCGCCGCGGCTTTTTTGACGATCGCCATGGCGCGGATAAGCTCGGCGGGCATGAGCTCATCGCCGATCTTGAAATGATGCCGCGCTCTTTCGGTTTGGGCGCCCCAATATCGGTTCGCAGGAACCTGGACTTCGCCTAGTGGATCGCTTTCTGTTCGAAACCCGCGGGACATGGAGCACCCTGTTTGTTTATTTAATGATCAACAGCGAAAAGACAAATGCAAAGAGAGCAAACGACTCCAGGATCGCGATTGCAACGAACGATTTCCCGAAGAGCGATGGATTTTTGGCAGTCGCCTGAATGGCCGTCGCCGCGCATTTCCCTTGATACATCGCGGAGAATAGAAGCGCCAGTCCCACGAAAAGACCGATGAAAATTCCGCTCACAGGAGACAGAACCCCTGAGAGGATATTCGTTTTCATCAGAAGCGTTAAGACGAACCCTAAAATAGCCTGGGTCGAAGGCACTGCGGAAAAGATGATATATTTCGCGTACCCTTCTTCGACTCTGGCCATGATGCCATGAGATGCCATCCCGGCGATGCCGCATCCGACAGCGCTTCCAATACACCCCATGCTCAGTACGATTCCAGGCCCTATCATGTTGATATCCATATATTCCTCTAAAAATTAAAGTTTTGTTTTTCGCAGCCTCAGTGGATTAAACGGCTTTCCCCCTCCTTCAAAGCAATGGCGGAACCATTCGAGAAAATTCAAACGGAGCCCATGGATGATGCCGCCCATGACGGCGAGAGTCAGGTTGACGCTGTGTCCGAAGAGAATGATGAGAATTCCCGCGATGAGTCCGACATCTGCGGCCATGCTGTTGACGGTTTCGGCAATCATCATGCCGGCCAGTCCCAGAGCATAGAGCCGCAAATACGAGAGAACATCGTTGAAGACTTCGATCGCTTGGAGAGGTTCGCGCAGCGCGGCGACGATCCCCTTTTGAATCCACGATGCGACGAGGGCAAATCCAAGTCCTCCGAAGATCATATAAAATCCGATTTGAGCGGCCATCTCTGCGGAGAGCCATCCGAGAACCACCGCTAACGACGCCGTGCCGAGCATCGACGGAAAAAAGAGATACCCCCCGAAGATCGCAGAAACCCATCCGAGCCCCGACCATTTCTTCCTCAGGTGCCACAAGAACGCGAGCGAAATATGCATCATGCCGATGAGGATCGAACCTTCCATCAGGAGGCTATCGTTGAACTCGTCGAGGGCGACGTAGATCTTGCGGCCGTGATCGTCGACGACAGCTTTCATTAAAAATTCACGGCCGTCCTTGGCTTCGGAAACAGCGGGAATTTTCTGCTTTATGGCTTGATAGATGCCATCCTGCTCCGCCATATGATAGGCGGCTTTTTTCTCGGAGATTCGGTCGAGGACGGACATCTTACGCAGCGGATGCGATGGATCGACGCGGATTCCGAAATAGCCCGCGGTCAATACGCCCCAAACGATGGAAGCCGCTGCCAAGAGGTAGAGCAGCTTAAGCATTCGCTTCTGTTCTTCGGCCAAGCGCGGGAATTTCCATTTTAGAACGCCCCAGAGGATTAAAAAGATGAGTCCGTATCCGGCGTCGGAGACGATGATGGCGAAAAACATCGCAAAGAAAAAAGTGACCCATCCGGAAGGATCTTGGTCGGTGATCGCAGGGGTGTCGTAATAAGAGATGAGATCTTCTCCGATCCTGGCGCTGCCGGAATTTTCGAGATAAGTGGGAATGCGGTCGGAGGATTCGATGGAAATCTCCTCGCTGGAGATCGAAAGCCCCTTGAGCATCTCCCGAAACGTTTCGATCTTGGACTCGGGAACCCAGGCTTCGATGGCGAAAAAAGCCTCTCCGATCGGAAAACTGGCGTCGTGCTTGGCGAGCTTGAGGTCGTATTCATTGAGATTTTCGGCGAGTCCCTGCTGGAGCATCGGGAGGCTGGCGGCGCAGCTTTTGAGCTCGGATTCGAACGCTGAGATCTTGCTATGCACATCCTGCAGATAGGCTTTCAGTTCAGCCGCGGGCTTGTCGACGTGGATTTCGATCATCCGCGGGTAATGGACTTTTTCTTTATTGATGGCGATGAAATAGTCGAGGTCGTAATCCGTTCCAACGTGGATCATCTCCGACGGCAGTTCCAGATCGCGCGCCAGATTGCTCTTCATGCAAAAGAATTGGACGATCCTCTTGCCTTCCCTTTCAAACGCATTCAGATCGTTCATGGAAAATTCGCCGAAGGGAGCGATCCTGGTAATATCGGCTTGGAGGACGCGTTCCTCTTCGAGGAGATGCTCGATCGCGGAATTGAGATGGATGACCCTTTCGGCCAAAATTCCGACGTCGGATGGGATGGCAAGGGATACTTCTTCCTCGAGGCCGACCCATCTGCGGAGAATCTTGATCGCCATGAGAATATTTTTGATCTCAGGGGAAAGCTGCAGGGATTTTTTATGCCAAATGCCGATGAATTCGATAAATCCGGCTCGCTGAGCCAGGGCGAAAAAGCGATCCATCTCTTCTTTTGCGCCGTAAATCAAAAATTTGCGCACGTCGACGATCATAAACCCGCCGCGCGCTGCAAGATTTTCTTTTGAGCGACTTTCGCCTGGGATACCGAGGCGAGCTGCTGATCCCCGAGAAATATGCGGATTTTTTTGATATTTACCTTGGCGCGGGGAATCAGGATTTTTTCAAAAAGATTCACGCGGATGGATACTTCCGTCAGATCTTTTTCGAGAACCCGTTTTTTTTCTTCCGCGACGCTGAGCTTCTCGCGGATGACGATAAATCCCCTGAGAATTCCAGCCGCAGCCTCGGTCCAAACGGGAGAATCGAATAGCGAATATTCGGGTTCGTGAAAGACGACCTTTTCAAAGATGGGGATTTCAGCGCCCGCGATGTTCTCATAGCGCTTTTCGACTCGTTGGACGTCGGCGATTTTGAGGAGATTGCAACTGACTTTCTCGAGGAGAAACGGGCTGAAGATTTCGACCTTGGCCCGTTCGGCGTCGAGGGTATTTTTAAGGGTGACGATTTCGAGATGAACGCTATTGACCTCGAACTGCAAGAGCGCCTTCTTCAACTGAAGAGTGGGAAGATAGCGCTGGAGTTGAAAGAGCCTGGCCTGCTGGAGGCGCAGCTCGTTTTTGGTCAATTTAAGTATCGTCATCGATCAGGCGAAACCTCTTTGGGCCAGAATTTCTCCGCGATTTGTTTCTTGACGCCGATCTCTTCGAGATTGAAACATTCGGCAAGGGTCATCCATCCGAGATCGAGCGCGGCTTCGAGGGTCAAGTTGACCTGCAAATTCATCATCCGCTCTTCGAACAGAACGGAATAGCGGAGCAATTTTTCATCCCAGCGGGATAGTTTGAAACCCATGCCGGCGCGCTCTTTGGCTTTCTTGGAATCGGCATAGAGGCGGATCATCGTATTGGCCAATTCGTTGTGGTCTTCGCGGGTCACTTTGCCGATGACCTGCTGCTTGAGGCGAGAAAGCGATCCAAATGGTTCGATCACCCCGCCGTGCAGATAAAACTGCCCTTCGGTGATATAGCCGGTATTGTCGGGAATCGGATGGGTCACGTCGCCGGCGGGCATCGTGGTCACCGAGATGATCGTGATCGAACCTTTGCCATCGATATCGACCGCTTTTTCATAGCGCGCGGCCAGATCGGAATACAACGACCCGGGATAGCCGCGGTTCGATGGAATCTGATCCATCGTAATCGCGATTTCTTTAATCGCATCGGCAAAAGCGGTCATATCGGTCATGAGGACGAGGACGTCTTTTCCCTCCGATAGCGAATTTTTCCGCAACGGCCAAGGCCAGATCGGGACGAGAAGACATTCGACCGGAGGATCGGTCGCTTGATGGATGAACATGACGCTTTTTTCCATCGAGCCTTCTTTTTCGGCATTTTCGATGAACGATTGGTAATCGTCGAAGCGAAGTCCCATTCCCGCGATGACGACGACATCGGCATCCGTCTGGTTGGCGATCCGCATGAGGAGCTGGTTATAGGGTTCTCCGGCGACCGAAAAGATCGGAACTTTCTGCGATTTGACAAGGCAGTTGAAGACATCGATCATCGGGATGTTCGTGCGCACCAGATCGCGGGGAACGATGCGTTCCGTGGGATTGAAGGAAGGCTGGTTGATCTCGATCGGCGTACCGACGATTTCAGGTCCGTCGTCGATCGGCATTCCCTCGCCGTTAAACCTGCGGCCCAGCAGATCGTCGCTGAAGATCGCCTGCATTTGCCGGCCTAAAAAGACGACCTGGTCTCCGGTCGAAATCCCCCGCGTGCTTTCAAAAACCTGCAAAGTGACGAGATCATCGTCGAATCGCAAGGACAGATGCATAAGTCGTGGTGCCGTTGCCCTTGATGAACTCGCGCAAGCTCCCCTAAGGCCACTCCTTCTGCTCGACAGTGATCAGGTTGCCCCGCAGATCGACAATCCGATCGTAAATTTTTCTCATGTACGGACAGCCTTTCTGGACTCGATTTGTTCCTGAACATGTTCCACGACTTCGCGATAGCGCTCGGAGCGGAACGAAAGATAGTTGAGGTTGCGAATCTCATTTTGCAAGCCCAAAAAGCAGCTCCTCGCCTCATCGTGGGTATCGAAATGAAATGGCGTCATCGAGAACTGGACTGAGACCAAACGGAACAATTCGATCTGGCGCTCCAGAGGGCAATAGCAATCTTCTTTGTCGAAAGCGTTTTGCTGCAGATAGCAGATCTCATAGAGTTCGGATTTCAGATAGACGACCATGTCGTCCAAGGATACCCCTCTTCTCCAACGACTTCCATCCTCTTTCCGATCTCATCGCCCTTCGTGCAAAGAGATCCCCGGCCTGCTGGACGTATTTCGGCCCATCCGGAAAGGCGGGTGTCGAGTTCGCGACCCACTTCCTGAAGATATTTGGACCAGGAGATCAACGGATCGATCGCCGGATATCGCCTCGCATCGGATCTGGCTCGGGAAAGCCCTAAAAATGCTCCGACGATGGCCAGCGATGCCTGAGTGACCGGCTCTTCGAAATTTCCGCCGGCAGGAGAAACGCTTCCCCCGATCGTCAGAGAACCTGTCTTGCCGTTTTTCAGCTGGACGACGCCCGATCTTTCATAAAATGAGGAAATGCGAGTGGCGAGATAGGCCGGAAATGCCTCTTCTCCTGGAATCTCTTCCAGTCGCCCCGACATTTCGCGCATCGCCTGAGCCCATCGCGAAGTCGAATCGGCGAGCAGTAAGACTTCCAGTCCCATCTGGCGGTAGTATTCTGCGATCGCTGCGCCCATATAGACAGAGGCTTCGCGCGCTGCGACCGGCATGGACGAGGTATTGCAGATCATGACCGTGCGCTTCATCAGCGATTCGTTTGTATGGGGATCGATCAGTTGCGGAAATGTCTCGAAGATCTCGACGACTTCGCCCGCCCTTTCCCCGCAAGCGACGATCACGACGATATCGACTGCGGAATATTTGGACAAGTGGTGCTGCAGCACGGTTTTTCCGGCGCCGAAAGGTCCGGGAGTGCAAAAGTCCCTCCCTTCAAGACGGGGAAATTGGGTATCGATGATGCGCAAGCCCGTTTCCATCATCCGGGTCGGACGGATTTTTTGCCCTCGAACATGGCCGTTTTGACGGGCCATTTCTGAGCCATCGTAAAAACGTGCTCTTGCCCTTTTTCATCTGTTCCGCGGGCGATTTCTCCATCTACGGAATAGCTGCCGTGTTTTGCAACTGAAGTGATTTTGACTTTTCCGAAGAACGAAAACGGAACCATGATCTGATGCTGAAACCGCTCCTCCATCACAAAGCCAAGCGAATCGCCCCGCGCCATGAGCACATCGCCGATTTTGGCCAGACGGGGTGAATTCCCAGGTCCTTTGGCGGTCCAGAGGCGCTAAATAGACGCCCCTTTTCATATAAATGCCGGACACATCCGCGACTTTTTCGAGAGGGTTTTGCAGTCCGTCGAATACAGACGTCAAAAGCCCCGGGCCGAGTTCGGCCTCGAGCAAGTGGTCGTTAAAGTGGACGACTGTATTGAGTTTGATTCCCCGAGTATCTTCGAAAACCTGCACCTTCGACTATATTTCCTGCGATTTCGATGACTTCCGCAAGGAGCGTTTCCCCTCCTACCAGAATGCTGGCTACTTCTCCTTGGCGGATATTTCCTTCAAAACGCACATGGAGCAAATTTCCAAAAGCCTGAACGACTATTCCCGATGCCGATGATGCCGATTTCATAACCTTTACCTACCAACCTGTTCGAGGACTGCCCGTCCTCTTTCATCATCCAGCTGTTCCCAAGATTCCACGATCGCAAGCCGGGCAAGATATCCTAGGATCTGATCCATAGCAAACGGATGCCTTTCCTCCATCTCTTCGATCCTGGCAAACGAAAATTGCAGGATCTGGCTTGTAAAGGCTTCGAGGCTCTTCCTGATTGTCTAAAAAGATCGCTTTTAATTCCTCATATTCTTGTGGCAACACTAACTCCGCCTCCTCTTTTTGTGCGAGAAGCAGCGCAACAAACGGATCCGTAAGATCTTCGAACTGGAGTTCCCTGGATAAATCTCGCCCGCTCTCGCTTAGCTCGAATCGCAGTCAGACTCAAGCCTCATTTCGCGCTGAAATACATAATAGCTATGCAAAAATCCCCTGCACTCAGAAACGCCTTCCAGTTCGTATAAAGAGGCAAAAAGAGAAGGAAAATAACGGATCCTCTCGTCTTCCGGATTCATACCGCTCTAAAAAATCGACCTACGAATTGAGGCAATAAATCTCGCATGAGCAGAGCTTCGCCGAGTTCTTTCTCATCGAGGTTCCCGCTGGGGATCCAGGGGCTCTCCCAGCCAAAACGCTCGGATGTTCCGGATATCGGCCGGGCGCTGCAGACCAAACGACTTGCTCCCAGTCGGCAGCCGAGAGATTCAGCTCGAGATGTCCCGCACTTCCTCATAGGATATCTCGGGTTTGACGCCGAGAACCACCGGAGGAAAAGAGTTGATGCGGATAATAATAGCGGCTCATCCCTTCAAACTCGGAATACAAGGTCTCTGAAATCGCGGCGGATAAAAGCGCCGATCAGCTCGCGCACTACGCGATCCGAAACATCGATGGTAATCTGGCGATCCCTGAGTTTGATTTGCGCCCCTCCCGCAAACTCTCCCAACACGACCGATTTCTCCTTGAGCCGTTCGATGAATTTCCCGATTAGATGGCAGTTGACGGCCCTCGGGGCAATGCTGCGAGGAATCACCGCGGAAATATCCTCTTCGAGGCCTTTTTCCTCGACCGATTTCATAAATCCGTTGACCATATTTGCGATCAGATTGGGGTCTGCCATTTCCTTGACGACATAATCGGCCAGCTCGCGAAACAGCATTTCCTGCTCGATTTTCTGCTTGAGCAATTCGATCCCCTGGCGACATGCGAGTTGCAAAGAGCCTTGAAAAGCTTTTTGCTTTTGATCGATTTCCTTCTCCGCATTTTCGATCAACCCCTTGACTTGCTCTTTGGCCTCTCGAATAATGGATTCGGCTTGCAGGTGGGCGTTTTCTACGATTTCCGCGGCTTCCTGTTTGGCGGGCTCCAGGGTTTCTTTCCGAAGGGCATCGCAGATCTTTTGAATCTTATCTTTTCCGCTTTCTAAGCTTTTCATCGTCTAACCGCCTTGACAAGTTATGCGACATCCCCGAATGATTTAGGGTTAATTGTACAGAATCTAAGATTTTTAGGAATGTTTCTTGCTCTCCCTGTGTAAATGAGATATGAGTGGAAAAAAAATCTTTACATCCCCCAGAATGCTGAGAGAAGGTTCTCAGCCTTTGCTTATCAGTGGAGCCGCTATGAAAAAGTTGATTTCAGGCCTGATCGCAGCAGCATTTTCGCGCTTCCGGCCCAGGGAATATTCCGAAACTGAACCAGCGAACCGGGCGAGGGGCCTCTGCGAGCGCGACCGCGGCAGCCGACGTATTCCCTTGGGGAATGTTCTTAGCCACCCTTCTCGTCATCGGGGGGACGGTGGCGATCATGCTCCGAGCAATTCGAGTTCCCCTTCTCATTAAGAAAGGCGCCAGGGAGCAAAAGGTACTAAATGAAAAAAAGGCGCTATTTCTTTCTCGCTTTATCTCTCCTCGCCGCTTCTTTGCCCATCCGCTTACAAGGAGCTGAAAATTCCTCGGGCAAGTCGTCCCGCAGAGGGGACGCCGCTGGCTATAGCTGCCGCGACGCCACGGTTCTTTCCATGATGGGCTGGGGCATCGGACTCGCGGTGGGAATCGCCTTTCTCTGCGCCATCCTCGAACAAAACACCGGACCAGACCATGGGCATTCGCATTCCAGCACTCAAAATAATCGACTCGCCAGAGGCATGTTCGCCCTTGCTCTATTTTTCGTCGCACCCCTTTTGTCAGCTCCTGTTTGTTTTTTTACCCCGCCCTCTGGACTGGGAAGGCGCACAGCCGAAAACTCCATCTCCTTACGTCCAGGTCGGCTTCAGATCTCCCAAAGCCACCCCTTTCCGCCCATCGCTGAATCTCGCAATCGAAGAAGTCGACGTCTCCTTAAAAGAATATTTGAAATCGGTCGTGAAATCCACGAATCGGAAAACAACGCCAAATGGCGCGATCTCGGCGAATTCACAGCCAAAGCCGGCAAAGGCCGTCTGATCGAACTGACGACCCGCTCTCCGATGGGAGAGGTTAAAATGCTGCAGGCGATTTTCGTCGAAGGATTCGAGCCTATATCCTGACGGGCGCAGCCCTTCTGGAAGAATTCGCATCCCATCGGCAAACCCTGCTCGACGCCCTGCATTCGCTTTCCATCGAACCCGATCTATTTGCTCCGATTGCCGATCCCGGGCAACGAGATCGAATTGAAAAAAGCATTCGCATCTTATGCCGATCTCGCCGAGCCGGAAGAAAAAGAGACTCGGTGGCGCACTCTCCAGGAATGGATCCGGAGTCCAAGAGCCTTCTCTCGGCGCTTATTGGTGCTTTCTCGCATTGCGAGAAGGGCATGAAAAAATTTTTAACCGAAACCCGCAGGCTTCCCAATGAAACGCATCGTCGCCGCCTTCCTCATTTTGTCCTGTTTCTTCCGCCCCTGCGCCCATAGCGCTGAGGTCATTCCCGCTTCTGCTTCCCTCGTATCGAGCAATGCCGCAGAATCCTCGAGCGAATGGCAGAACTGGGTTTTTGCAGGCGCTGCGGTGGCCATCGGCATCGTTTGCGCCATCGTCGTTTCTCTCGACAGCGGAAAGACTCAATAAAAATGAGACCCGCTCTTTTTGCGACTTGGCTTGGAGCTTGCTTTTTGCTCGGCTGCGGCAGCGCATCTCATTGGCATCTCGGCGTCCTCGAATCCAATCAGATCGGAGAAACCCCTGCCTAAAGGATTTGCTACCGACCCGAAGACCGCCTTACAGGGCTCTCCCTTGAATTCCACCATCAAAACGGGCAGACCGATGGCTATATCTGCTCTCCTTCTCGCCGCCTCGGCTCTTCTCCTTCCATCAAAGGCCGCTTTACCTTCGGCGATGAGAGCTTCGAGCGCGAGCTCTCCCTTCATGAAGGACAAATGCGGGCCCGCCTCCCCGAAGACATCTCGGATCGAGCGATTCGATCCTTGCAAGAAGGCCGTCCGATCGCTATGATGGTAGGCCATGCGGAACAAACATTTGAGCCGGAGCATTTTGCTCCTCTCTATGAAGAATTTGGCAAAAACACTTCCATTTTGCCCGGCGTTTTAAAAGGATTGCTCACATGGATCAACTCGAACAACTGAAGAAATTCACCACCGTCGTCGCGGACACCGGCGATTTCCAGCAGATCCGCCAATATGGCCCGACCGATGCCACGACCAACCCTTCCCTGATCTATGCCGCCAGCCAGCAGCCCCAGTACCGCCATCTGATCGACGAGGCGATTTCCTATGGAAAATCCCTAGGGAAAACACCTGAAGAACAACTCGACCTCAAGCTCGATAAAGCGTTTCGTCAATTTCGGCCTTGAAATTCTCAAGCTCGTCCCCGGGCGGGTCTCGACCGAAGTGGACGCCCGGCTCTCATTCGACATCCAAGGCAGCGTTGAAAAAGCCCGCCAGCTGATCTCCCTCTATGAAGACGCCGGCCAATCCCGCAAGCGCGTCCTCATCAAGCTCGCCTCCACTTGGGAAGGCATCAAAGCCGCGGAGATCCTCGAGAAAGAGGGCATCCATTGCAATATGACGCTTCTCTTCTGCCTGCCTCAAGCCGCAGCCTGCGCGGACGCAAAAGCCACCCTCATCTCCCCTTTCGTCGGCCGCATCCTCGATTGGCATAAAAAATCTCAGCCCACCGTCCAATACACCCCTGCGGAAGACCCCGGAGTCAAATCGGTCACTCAAATCTATCATTACTATAAAAAATTCGGCTATCCGACCCAAATCATGGGCGCGTCATTCCGAAACAAGGATGAGATTACAGAATTCGCCGGCTGCGATCTCCTCACGATCTCTCCCCAATTGCTACAAGAGCTGAAAAACACAAACACCCCATTGCCGCGAAAGCTCGATCCCGCATCCGCTCGCCAAGTCGGCTTTGGAAAAAATCCATCTCAATGAGGAGCGTTCCGCTACTTGCTCAATGAAGACGCCATGGCGACGGAGAAATTATCCGAGGGCATCCGAAATTTCATCAAAGACATCGTCAAACTCGAAACCCTTCTGCAAGCCTAATCCCACTGGAAAAGGCGCTTTTCAAGCAGTTCATCCATTCGACAAGGGTCGGCCAGCTGAATTGGATTAGCTAACGGACGGCATATTCGTTTCTCTTGCGCCGATTTTTTCTCTATTTGAAAGAACCATATACTTTTTTTGATGCCATTCATTTCAAAAATAATAATCAAAAAAAAATTTCACGAAGCACGAACACCTACTTAAAAACCAAAATATCTTTTACACATTGCTGCGGAATTGTTTTTTATAAAGATATATTTAATATTAAAAACAACACAAAACAACACTAGGTTATGATATAATTAGATTAGTTTTAAAATAAAAAGAGGCCTGCATGTCAATTAGAATAAAAACAAGACCGGGAAAAATCGAACTAACAGCTCCCCCGAAACAAGGGGAAACAACGCTGGGAAAAGCAGACCTTGCAATCCACATATTGACTCAACAAAGCAGGGGTTCTCTCTCTGCAATGCTCGCACATGCTGTGAATGAAGATATAAGTCCAATATGGAAGCGGCTTTCAGGGTTAATCGAAGGTTCGGCAAACCTCAAACCAGAAGAAAAACTTCTAGCCGATAAAACAGCAAAATGTGTAGCGGATTTTTTCCCAGGCAGGGAGTTAACTTCAATTCATGAAATTGGATCCGGAAGATTTGGATCGGTGTATCAACTTAAATTTTCGGATAATTCCTCAATAGCTCTTAAAGTTCAGAATGTGCATCTAGATTCAGATCATTTGGAAAAGTACATTCATTACGATCCTTCCCGAGGGGATTCTTTATTATGCAGCTCAATTCCAAGTTTTAAAACTTCCCCGAACGGAATTATCTATTATGGCGCCCACAACACTCAAATTGCTTTGCTCATGCCATTTATAGAGGGTGAAACTTTGCGAAAAGTATTAAAAAATAGCTTTTCATTGCAAATAAACAATCTAGAGATTTGTTTAAAAATCGCTGAAAATTTAAAAGCCCTTCATGATTTATCAATTGAGCACAGGGATTTAAAACCAGAAAATATCTTAATCGGTTCCGATGGAGATGTTGCCTTAATCGATTTTGGAATTGCAAAACGTTATCTTACTGGCGCCGAGCCCGAAAGTCCAACGGGAACCGAACCCTATAAAGCTCCCGAAAGAGAAGCTGAAAAAAGACTTGGAGGCACTTTTGGACAAGCCGATATCTGGAGTTTGGGATTATTATTTTGCGATTTATTAGGAACAGGCGAGCGCCCATTTGCATCCTATGTAGAAGTTTTAACATCTCGATACGCCAGCAAAACTATACGCGACATTTTAAATCCCGACATTTTAGAACAGATCAATCCGCCTGCCATTAGAGAGCTAATCGTGAAAATGTTGGATTTGAAAAAGCGCCCATCGATCGATCAAATCATCGAAGAGCTTCGGAGCATCATTTCCACATCGTCTCCTGTCACATCGACAACGGAGCAGCTTACTATAGCAACCGCATCTCCTATAGATTCCCAGGAACCGACTTCGGATTCCTAATAGACGCAAGACCAAAGATGATATTCATCTCGGATACATCAGCGCGGCGCTCGTCGGCGAATCTACCCTAGGAACACCCTTAAAACCGATTCTTGAAGTAGTTTCGTTATAAATCCCAGCGCAAAAACATCTCGGCAATCGAGTATTAATTCTTACTCAAAATCCTCGACAGGTTCCGATGCTTTTCGGAACCCGCTCATCCATTTTCTTCAGCGATTCGACCGACTCTGCAGTTTTGCGCAGAACCCGTTAGCGATCGCGATATGACGATCTTGCCTCGATTTCCCGGGAAAGCCCGAATAGTTCCTTCACATTTTTCGACGGCATAGCGTAAAAACTCAAAAACCATGGTGCTCGAGCGTTTCGCAATCCACTAACGGCCAAACTCTTTTGTATTCCATTCTTTTTCAAACACTTACAGAAGCTCCTCATTCTCACCCGCTTCGATCAGAATTCAAATTTTATATAGAAACTTCTCGTTAAATGTGATAAAATAAAAACAACAAATATTAAAAATAAACAAAGAAAACAATGCCTTCTATTTCAGGATTAAAAAGCTTTGTAAACTCCGTTAATGAAATGGTCGTTGACGATGATTTCTTTCAGGTGAGAACGGATCTGAATCGCCACGAGTCGTGCGACACCTCCGGTTTACTTCGGGCGATGATATCTTTGTACGGCAAAGATCTCGTCGAGAGCGTTTGCAATTCCTTTGCAACTCAACATCCCGATGAAAAAGGGGATCGTAACTTTGCTCATAATTTTCATATGGCCGGGCGCTTATCCCGAAACATCGCCCTCGAATTATTAGCTAGAGCAGCTCACCAAACCACCTTGACCCATGTGCAGGATTATGCATCCAAGAAAAATAAATTATTAGAGACGGCGTTCCAGGAATTGATGGATCCGCTTGCGGTAATTTGCGATCTCCCTAATTTACATCTCATTGACGAGCTACGGGCTACAGGAAGAAAGCTGGATTCGCAAACTATGGGATTTGCAATTCATTATTATGAAATGAATTGTTGTTCGAAAAATTTGTCAGTAGAAGGTCTATGTCAGCCTTTTGTCGTTCCCGAATCATTAGCTCGCGCGATAGCCTATGCTAAAACTGATTGCGATCTTATTGACAAACAGATTCCGATTTACATCCAAGGACAGCCTAATTTAACTAATTACAAAATTTCGGGCTCTATCAATAAAAATGGACTCAATGTCTATTTGCTCTGTCCTATTTTTTCCAATCCAAATCACCCCAATATTTTGGCATTCAGAGGGACAAAAGATTTGCGAAGCGGATGGCGCGATATGGATCTCAAGGGAGTTGGATACACGGAATTTCACGACCAAAAACAAGATCTCCTACAATTAGTGGGACATTCGTTTAAAACAAATCCGACAGATTCTCTTTGGATCGTTGGACATTCTTTAGGAGCAGTCGATGCCCAAAGAATGATCATAGAAACCGTATCTCACATATCTGAAATGCCCTCGCTTCGCCATCTCCAGCTGTACGCCTACTGCTCGCCAAAGCTAGATCAACCTAGCTGCGACAACTGGAAAAGCGTTTTTTCCCAAAGTTCGCAGAGCTTGAAAATTGATTTATTTTATGCATCCCATATTGACGATTTCATCAGCTATTATGGCAACAACTTATTGACTGTGCCGACAAAGGACATTGCGACAAAAATACAAGCGCAAGCCCACTATTTGCGAATGCATGATGAGCTAGGCCATGAGTCCAGTTACAAAGAAGCCCACTGCCACCCATTTTTTATGAGCGGCGCAGTAAATCCGAATTTTCGTTTTTTTTATTTCAATGAATTAAATCCGTCTGACATCTCACATCTTGAGTCGCTGGAAAATACTTGTCACCAGGCTCTTCTCGACTTATTGCATCGCCAAAATCAATTGCTTGATGAAGTTAGCGGCGCACAATTGATGATCGACACTCTTGAACAAGAGATTCAAAAGCTCAAGCACTCACCGCAATCCGAAGAGATCTTGAGGGAACTTACAAAACTTATGAATGAACGCCAAATGCAAATTCAACTCCATCAAGAACTCGAGCAAAAAAATAAAGAACTTGCAGAATTAAAAAAAGGGTATCGAGAAGCTTTTGCTCACTTCTCAAATCAAATAAAACAATTAAATCAAAATTCCCCGCAATTCGATGCCATTCGAGGGACAAATCGATCTGCTTCGGGAAAAATCACCCAGGATACCATAAGCGGAATGCTATCTGGAATAAAGCGGTTGTTTTCTAAGTAATTTCTTAAAAATCAATTTATAGACACATTCTAAGCTACTAAACATGGATTAACAAAAAAAAATCTGCCGAAGCGGTTTTGCTTCGGCAGATTTGTTTAATGACTAAACCAACGCTACAGCTTCAGTCGTAAAGTCGATCTGCAAGTCTTCAAGCGCTTGGCTTTCGATGAACTTGTTGACCTTCTTATGATACTCGTATCCAGTTCCGCCCGGAATCATGTGTCCCATGATCAGGTTGGCCTTGATATCGAGCAGGTAATCCGTCTTGCTTTCGCTTGCGGCTTCCGTGAGGACGCGAGTGGTCTCCTGGAAGGATGCAGCCGAAACGAAGGATTCCGTGCCCAAAGAAGCCCGCGTGATACCGAGGAGAACCGGAGCTGCCTGTGCAGGCTTGCCCCCCTCTTCGATCGTCTTGCGGTTTTGCTCGTGGAACGCCTTCCGATCGATATCTTCCCCGTGGAGGAACGTCGTATCGCCCGGATCGGTGATCCGCACTTTCTTCAGCATCTGGCGGACGATGATCTCGATGTGCTTATCGTTGATATCGACACCCTGCAGGCGATACACTTCTTGCACCTGGTTGACCAGATATTTTTGGAGTTCGCGCACGCCGCAAATATCGAGAATTTCCTGGGGAACCACGAGGCCTTCGGTGAGCTGCTGCCCTTTCACGACCATGATCGCCGCGCTGGACGATCAAGTGCTTGGTAAGAGGGATCAGATGTTCTTCTTCCATGCCGGTCACATCATCGCGTACAACGACGATGCGCTTGTTCTTCTGAACGCCGCGGAAGTCGACAACGCCGTCGATTTTGGCGATTTCGGCAGCATCTTTCGGCTTGCGCGCTTCGAAGAGCTCGGCCACGCGGGGAAGACCGCCCGTGATGTCCTTCGTCTTGATCGCGCCGCGGGGCAATTTGGCGAGAAGCATACCCGCTGCCACATACTGGCCTTCGCGGCATGAGATGATGGCGCTCGACGGGATCGGATAGGTTCCGACAAGATCGTTGTAGTTCTGAGTCGGTATAGATGACGATCTGCGGATGGAGTTCTCCGCGATGCTGTTTCACAATCAACTCGACTTGGCCGGTCTGCTTATTGACTTCGCGTTGCGTCGAAATCCCTTCCACGAGATCTTCATATTTGACATAACCTGGGCGTTCGCAAATGATCGGGATGTTGTGCTGTTCCCATTCGGCGATTTTGACCTTCGCCTTGATTTTAGAACCATCGGCAAACAGAATCTTCGTTCCCAATTCGATCGGAACGTACTTGAAGCGGCTCGATCGATTTGTTGCCAAGAAGTTTTTTTACGTCTTCGAGTGCGCGGCCTTCATCGCGAACGAGCTGGAGAGACCCGTTCTTATTCAGAGCAACCCAGTGTCCTTCCTCGTTTTGTACGACGCGAAGATCCATATAGACCAGAATCCCTTCGTGCTCGGCGATGATCTCCGGGCTGATGGCCGCGGACGCGATACCGCCCAAGTGGAACGTTCTCATCGTGAGCTGCGTTCCAGGTTCACCGATCGACTGCGCAGCAATAATACCAACGCTTCGCCCATGCCGACCAGGTTGTCCGTTGGCCAGGTTGATGCCATAGCATTTCGCGCAGATCCCCGCTGCGGGTTTCGCAAGTCAGCACCGAGCGGATGCGAACCGTTTCGATACCCGCATCATCGATCGCTTCGGCTTGGATAGCCGTACAGGATATCGCCTGAGCGAGCCAGCATTTTCGTGCTATCGCCAGGCTGATAAATATCATCGCAGAACAGTACGTCCAAAAATACGGTCTTTGAGAGGCAGCAGCTCTTCCTTGCCCTTGCTTAATCGCGCGAAACTTCAATGCCATTCAGGGTGCCGCAATCATCTTCGTGTGATGATCACATCTTGAGCGACGTCGACGAGACGGCGAGTCAAGTATCCGGAGTCGGCCGTTTTCAAGCGCCGTATCGGCCAGACCTTTACGCGCTCCGTGCGAGGAAATAAAGTATTCCAGCACAGTCAGCCTTCGCGGAAGTTCGACGTAATCGGAGACTCGATAATCTCGCCTGATGGTTTCGCCATCAGACCGCGCATCGCTCCAAGCTGCTTAACCTGGGATTTGTTACCGCGAGCGCCAGAGTCCATCATCAAATAAAGCGGATTCAACTGGCCGGATCGACGTATCGCAAATCAGCTTGAACAGTTCTTCGGACAGCTTATCGGAGACTTCTGTCCAGATGCTAATGATCTTCGAATGGCGCTCCCCTTCGGTGATGATCCCGTCTTCATATTGCTTTTTGACGACAGCCACGCGTTTATGAGCTTCTTCAAGAACTTTTGCTTTATGCGCAGGAATCTTGACATCGCAAATACCCATGGAAAGCGCAGCCTTCGTCGCTTCTGCGAAACCCAAGGTTCTTCAAATTATCCAGGAAGCGAACCGTGGCTTCAAGACCGACTTTTTTATAGCACTCCAAGACGAGTTCGGCCAATCTTTTCTTGCGCAAGACGTAGTTCTGGAATCCGAGCTCTTTCGGAACAATCGTATTGAAAATCACACGTCCAGGAGTCGTTTCAATAATGCCGCCTTCGATGCGCACTTTGATCTTTTCATGGATGCGCATGCCGCGGCCCATAATGGTCTTGCGTCTTTACTATCGCCGCTCTTGTCATACCAGTTATAGCTTCCGCTGGCATGGAGAGCCATGAGCACTTCTTCGGCTTGCAGAAGATTCGGATCTTTCTGACCATGCTTCTTCCGGATATACATCGGATCGTGCATCAAATAGTAAAGACCCAAAGTCATATCCTGAGAAGGAACAGCGACAGGCTTTCCAGAAGAAGGAAAGAAGATGTTGTCCGGAGCCATCATCAGCAGCTTAGCTTCGAGCTGCGCTTCGATAGAAAGAGGAACATAAACGGCCATCTGGTCGCCGTCAAAGTCGGCGTTGAACGCCGGGCAGACGAGAGGATGAATGCGAATCGCTTTTCCTTCGATCAGAACCGGTTCAAACGCTTGGATACCCAGACGGTGCAAAGTCGGAGCGCGGTTGAGAAGAACAGGATGTCCTTTAATGATCTCTTCAAGAACATCCCACACTTCTGGAGCTTGCTTCTGGATCATTTTCTTCGCAGAGCGGATCGTATAGACATAGCCAGATCTTTCAGGCGTTTAACAATAAACGGCTCAAACAGCTCAAGCGCCATCAGCTTCGGCAGACCGCACTGATTGAATCTCAAGTTCAGGGCCGACAACAATGACCGAACGGCCTGAATAGTCGACACGTTTACCGAGAAGGTTTTGACGGAAACGTCCTTGTTTACCTTTCAGCATTTCAGAAAGAGATTTCAGAGGACGATTGCCGGCGCCCATGACAGGATGGCCATGGCGGCCATTATCAAAAAGAGCATCGACAGCTTCTTGCAGCATCCGTTTTTCATTGCGGATGATCACTTCAGGCGTCTTCAGCTTAAGGATCGACTTTCAAGCGGTTATTGCGGTTGATGACGCGGCGATAGAGATCGTTTAAGATCAGAAGTGGCAAAACGTCCGCCATCCAAGAGGAACAAGAGGACGAAAATCGGGAGGAATGACAGGAACGCAGGACATCACCATCCAGTCAGGCTTGTTCGTCGAAGAAGCAAAGCTTTCGACGATTTTAAGCCGTTTGGCAAGCTTCATGCGCGCTTGCATCGATTTTGTCTTGCGCAGTTTATCTTTCAGATCGACGAGCAGAGATCTGCAGATCTTCCGTCTTCAAGAAGCTCGCGGATAGCTTCGCCGCCCATTTTAGCAACAAAAGCATCTCGACCCCATTTTTCTTGCGCTTCGCGATATTCGTTATCATTGAGAAGTTGCTTTTTCTCAAGATCTGTTTGACCTGGATCGATGACGACATATTCTTCGTAATAGATGACTCGCTCAAGATCGGCCGTCGACATCCCCAGAACATTGCCGATGCGGGAAGGCATGGTTTTAAAAAACCAAATATGAACGACAGGAACGGCCAAATCGATATGAGCCATCCGTTCGCGGCGCACTTTCGAAAGGGTCACTTCAACGCCGCAACGATCGCAAACAATCCCTTTATGCTTGATCTTCTTGTATTTTCCGCAAGCGCATTCCCAATCGCGTGTCGGTCCGAAAATCTTTTCGCAAAACAGACCGCCTTTTTCAGGTTTAAATGTACGGTAGTTGATCGTTTCAGGCTTTTTGATTTCCCCGCGCGACCATTGATTGCGGATGACATCATCAGAGGCAATCTTGATCGTCAGCTTATCAAACTGGGATCCTCTTACATCCTCATCAGCTTCAAAGAACATCTATCATCTCCTACGAGCGAAATTTCTCTAACTCTTACCAATTCGTTTCTACTCAAGCTTCGACGAATTCGGTGCGAACATCGAGGCCAAGACCTTGCATTTCTTTAACAAGACATTGAACGATTCAGGCGTTCCTGCATCTAAGTATGTTATCGCCTTTAACAATCGATTCGTAAATCCGCGTTCGTCCAGCAACGTCATCGGATTTAACAGTCAGCATTTCTTGCAGAAGATGGGCAGCGCCATAAGCTTCTGCCGCCCACACTTCCATCTCCCCGAAACGCTGACCGCCCATCTGCGCTTTACCGCCCAGAGGCTGCTGAGTAACAAGCGAATAAGGACCGACCGCACGAGCGTGGATCTTATCAGCAACAAGGTGGCTCAATTTCAACATGTAGATATAGCCGACCACGACGCGATTATCAAACCGCTCGCCTGTACATCCATCATAGAGATAGAACTTTCCATCTTCGGACATCCCTTGTTCTTTCATCATCTCCCAGATTTTCGCTTCAGGAAATCCTTCGAAAACAGGGCTCTTGCACATAGATGCCGGCCTTCTTTGCAGCAAAGCCAAGATGTGTTTCAAAGAGCTGTCCCATGTTCATACGGGAAGGCACCCCAAGAGGGTTAAGAATCATTTCAATCGTCTGCCCATTCGCAGATAAGGCATATCGGCTTCAGGAACAATCTTAGAAACAACCCCTTTATTTCCGTGGCGGCCGGCCATCTTATCGCCCACTTGCAGCTTACGCTTAGAGGCGACATAGACTTTAACTTGGCGGATGATGCCTGGATCGAGATCGGTATCCCCTTTGCGCATGAATTCGATTTCAGTCTTGTACTGCGTCTCAAGAGTCTGCATAGGCAATTTCATAATCATGAAGGATCTTTTTCAGCGTCGTCATAGATGTCATTATCAGGCATGAGCAGATCTTCAAGCTTTCTCTTTTCCAAGACTTCGATCAATTCTTGAGTGATCATCTGCGCCTTCTTCAATGATAACTTCGCAGTTTTGCGATGAACGATAGTGCCAGGAGCTTTTTCATTGAGCAAAAGGGCGCCAAGCTTCTCATGACGTTCTATCTGCAGTTCAGCTTGCTTTGGTTTTATATTCGCGTCTGAATATCTTTAATGCGTGAAGCTTCTTCAACAAGTTCATCATCGGTTTTAGAAAGACGGTCGCGGCGGCTAGAAGACTTTAACATCCATGACGACCCCTTCAGTTCCTGGAGGAACAGTCAAAGAGGCATCTTTAACATCGGCTGCTTTTTCACCGAAAATCGCGCGAAGAAGACGCTCTTCAGGAGCAAGCTCTGTTTCTGATTTTGGCGTAATTTTTCCAACCAGAATATCGCCAGGTTTCACTTCAGCACCGATGCGGATAATCCCATCGTCGCCCAAGGTTGACAAGAGCCTCTTCAGAAACATTTGGAATATCTCGAGTGATCTCTTCCTTGCCAAGCTTCGTATCGCGCGCTGTCAATTCAAATTCTTCGATATAAATCGAAGTATAGGCATCTTCGCGAATCAGTTTTTCAGAGATGATGATCGCATCTTCAAAGTTATATCCGAACCAAGGCATAAAGGCCACAAGGACGTTTTTACCAAGAGCGATCTCCCCTTTATCCGTGGCAGGTCCATCAGCAATGACATCTCCGGCTTTAATTTTATCACCGACATTGCAAAGAGGCTGTCTGGTTGATGCAGGTGCCGGCATTTGAACGCAAAAATTTCTTCAAGCTGATAGGTCTTTTTCTTCAGCGGATTATCTTTTGGAGCGATGACGATTTTAAATCCATCGACATACTCGACAACGCCATCTTCCTGTGCAACGACAACAGCTCCGGAGTCGCGTGCAGCTCGTGCCTTCAAGACCTGTTCCCACAATCGGAGCTTCAGGCTTTAAGAAGAGGAACACCTTGGCGTTGCATGTTCGAACCCATCAAGGCGCGGTTAGCATCATCATGCTCAAGGAATGGAATCAATCCGGTGACAATAGAAACAAGCTGCTTTGGACGAAACGTCCATATGAGTGACTTTGTCGGTCTCAATCTCCATACGGCTCGCCGCGATAGCGCGCCCAGCAGATCGATTCTTTAAACATGTTGTACTTATCGAGAGGCGCAGAAGCCTGAGCAATGACGCAATCGCTCTTCCTGGTCGGCAGTCATGTATTCGATTTCATCGGTGACAACACCATCGCGCACGATGCGATAAGGAGTTTCGATAAATCCAAATTCATTGATCTTGGCAAAGGAGGAAAGAGAAGTGATCAAACCGATGTTCGGTCCTTCAGGCGTTTCAATCGGGCAAATACGTCCATAGTGGCTGGGATGAACGTCGCGCACTTCAAATCCTGCTCGATCGCGGTTCAAGCCGCCAGGTCCAAGAGAGGAAAGACGTCGTTTGTGGGTCAGTTCGGCAATCGGGTTGGTTTGATCCATAAACTGCGAAAGCTGAGAACTGCCGAAGAAGTCTTTTAGAACGCCTGACAAGTCCTTTTGCAGAAACAATTTTTCCCGGAGTCAAAGTATCGGAAGAGAAATCAAACAGGTTCATTCTTTCGCGGATGATCTTCTCCATGCGAGCCAAGCCGATGCGGCATTGGTTTTGGATCAACTCTCCGACAGAACGCACACGACGATTGCCCAAATGGTCGATATCATCGACAGAGGCATCTTCATCGCCCTGTTTCAAGCGGATCAGATATTTCAGAGCGCCGATGACATCTTCTTTCGTCAAAGTCACAACTTGCAAGATCTCATCATTGACTTCCAAGACCCAGCTTCGAGTTGAGCTTATAGCGTCCAACGCGCCCAAGATTATAGCGCTTCGGATCGAAGAACAGGCGCATGATCGCAGAACGGGCATTCGAAAGAGTCGCAGGTTCGCCCGGGCGAATCTTTGCGATAGAAATCTTTCAAGAGCAGATTCATAGGAATCTGTCGGATCTTTTGCCAGCATTTTAATGATCGGGCTGCGTCTCATCGGCATCTTCAGCAATGCGGATCGATGTCGATACCTGCATCGACCATGCGTTTTAGCATGCTGTCGTCAGTTTTTCGCCAGCTTTACCAAAGACAAGACCGCTTTCTTCATCGACGACATCTTGGCGAGAATTTTTCCGACAAGTTTGACAAAATCTTTTTCCGATTTAATTTTAACTTTACGGTCTCGAAAAATTCTTCGATGATATCGGCATTGGTCGAATAACCCAAAGCGCGGATAAATGTCGTCGCAAGAATTTTGCGGCGGCGTTTTTTGCGATCGATGTAAATATGGATCAAGTCGTTAGTATCAAAAGCAGCCTTCAAGCCAGCTTCCTCGATAAGGAATGATGCGGAAAGAATAGATGATGTTGCCGCGAGGATGGCGCTCTTGTTCAAAGCAAATACCAGGAGAACGGTGCAGCTGGGAAACGACGACGCGTCTCAGCGCCATTGATGATAAAGGTTCCCTTATCAGTCATGACAGGGATGGTTCCCATGTAGACTTCTTCTTCTTTAATGCCCGTTTCATCCGTCAGACGGAATTTGACTTTAAGCGTGACATTATAGGTAATCCCTCGGCGAATACATTCTTCAGGAGAATATTTAGGAACACCCAAATTATAGGAAAGAAATTCCAGAATGGTTTTCTCATCATAAGATTTAATAGGAAAAATTTCATTAAAAACTTCTTGCAGTCCGATATTTTCCCGTTCATCAGGCAAAAGATGCGCTTGAAGAAATTGATTATAGGATTTGATTTGAATCTCAATCAGATTCGGAAGATCGATAATCTCTTCCCTTTCACGGAAACTGACCCTTTTCGGCGGCTTTTTCAACATGCTAGCTCTCGGTGCTTCACTAAAACATTCTATCAATCACAATGACGGAATCTTTGAACATCCGCCTATAACGGCAAAAGAGCAGAAAGCCATCCTAAATGGCGGTTTCTGCACTATCAATCTCGGCTGAACAATTGCCTCTTACAGGCCTTTTAAGGTAACTTTGCACCAGCAGCTTCTAGCTTCTTCTTAATTTCTTCGGCTTCTGCTTTTGGAGCAGATTCTTTAATATCTTTTGGAGCTCCTTCAACAGTCTTTCGCTTCTTTCAGGCCAAGACCTGTGACTTCGCGGACGACTTTAATGACGCCGATTTTCTTATCATCAGGAACTTCTTCCAAAGTGACTTTAAATCTGTCGACTTCAGCAGCTGGCAGCAGCAGCTGCAGCAGCAGGAGCTGCAGCAGCAGCTGCATGCAGCAGCAGCTTTAACGCCCCACTTATCTTCCAGAGCTTTTTTCAATTTCGCCATTTCCAAAACGCTCAGTTGGCTAAGCTTCTCAACTAATTCTTCTAGTTTTGTTACTCACGGTTATCTACCTCTTTTTTAAAATTGTTAACTTCTTGACTTTTCTTGTTCTAATAACTGACAACGGTACTACGCTCATAGACAGCTTCCATACACGCTAAGAGTCTGCGACATCGGAGACTTCAAGAGACCGAGCAACTGAGCTCTCATTTCGTCTATGCCTGGCAGTTTAGAAAGCATTTCCACATCCGCGCCAGGCATACATTTTTCCTTCGATATGTCCGCATACCACTTGGAGAATATTCTTGGTTTTCTTCGGTAAACTTAAACAGAGCTTTTGCCGAAGGCATCGCATCGTTTGTTGCACGAATACAACTCCGATATGTCCCTTCAGAAGCGTTTCATCGATTTTAATACCCGACATTTCGGCCGCTTTCAAAAAGACACGCTTACGCACGACTTCAACAAGCTTCCCGACTTTGCAACTGCTCTGCGGAATTCCCAAGATAAATTGGGAGGCAGGCGTTCGTAGCTCGCAATAATCAATCGCAGTCGGATTGATCAATCTTTTCTTGATCTCGTCAAGCAGCAAATTGTTTTTCTTCTCTCATGATCGCCTCTCCTTATGCCAATGCCAACGATTGCAGATCGATTCTCAATCCGGGCCCCATCGTAGAGACTCAGATAAAGCGAACGGAAAAATGCTCCTTTCGAGCTGGCCGGCTTCGCTCGTGACACCGCTTGAAGCAAGGCGCGAATATTTTCCACCAGCATCGGCTCTTCAAAGAAATTTTGCCTACGCCATTCTTGATCACGCCATGTCTTGTCGACTTTAAATTCGATCTTTACCACCTTTGAGCTCTTTCACAGCTTTAGCGATATCGTGGTGACAGTTCCTGCTTTCGGAGTAGGCATCAACCCGCGAGGTCCTAGAACTTTACCGAGCTTGCCGAGTTCTCGCATCATATCAGGAGTGGCGACCAAAGCATGAAAAGTCGGTCCATCCGCCTTTGATTTTTTCAAGCAGTTCGTCGGCTCCTGCAAAATCGGCGCCAGCATCGAGGGCTTCTTTACTTTATCGCCCTTTGGCAAAAACGACGATACGTCAACGATTTTCCGGTTCCATGCGGCAAAGAGACAGTTCCCCGCACTTGCTGATCTGATTTCTTCGGATCGACGCCCATTTCAAAGCAATATCGACCGACTGATCAAATTTGACAGCGGGGCATTTTTTCAAAATAGCGATAGCTTCTTCCAGCTTATAGGCTTTATCGGGTCATACGAGCTTCTCGATTTCTTTCATTCTCTTAGATTTATGTGCCATCTGCGATTAACCCTCCACGATATCAACGCCCATGGAACGAGCTGTTCCCATGACCATCATCATGGCTGCCTCTTCGAGACGATCCTCATATCTTGGACTTTAGCTTTTGCAATTTTTTCACTTGGGCTGGGTCAATTTACCGACTTTATCGCGGTTCGGCACTTTAGATCCCTATTCAATTCCCAGTTCTTTCAGAATCATCCGCGAACAGGCGGCTGTTTTATAGATAAACGAAACGTTTTGTCCTGATAGACATTGATAATGACGGAAGAATATCCCCCGCTTTATCTTGCGTCTTCGCGTTGAATTCTTTGCAGAAGGCCATGATGTTGATCCCCGCTGAACCGAGGGCTGGGCCGATCGGAGGCGCTGGATTTGCTTTTCCTGCAGGAATTTGCAGTTTGATATTTTAACAAGTTTTTTTGCCATTTTCCACCTTTTCGAGTGCATAGCCTCTAGGCTATCTGTCGAGAACTTATGGCTCTCTCCCCGAGAGTTTGTTTATCCTGCGTTATCCGCAGTCATTTGTTCCACCTGCCAGAACTCGAGATCGTCGACGCGCGTATCGCGTCCGAAAATCGAAACCATCACACTCAGGCGGCCTTTTTCATGATTGACTTCCGTGACAGTTCCGATGAAGTTCACAAAAACGCCATCGGTAATCTTAACACGATCGCCGACATCCACTTTGTGCTTCTGGACGACGCCTTTTTTGCTGTCTTCCAGCTCTTGCAAAATCTTGTTGATTTCTTTATCGGTCAGAGGAGCGGGCTTTTCTCCGCCCAGAAAATCGATTACTCCTGGAACATTTTTCACATATTCCCAAGACTCATCGGTAAACTCCATTTTCACAGAAGATATCCCGGCCACATCCGTTTTTCGACTGATCGCTGCTGCCCTTTTTTCACTTCCGAAACATTTTCGGTCGGAACAGGACTTCTCGAATCAAATCCGTCATCCCCTTCGAGCGTTGCAGATTCTTCAAGGCTTTTCTTCACTTTTTTCTCGTGACTGGACATCACTTGAACGACATACCAACTTATGCATCATTCTATCCCTACCCAAAGATCATACGCACGAGAGATCCGATGCCTAAAATCGATCGCTTCGAATCGACTAAGATCACAGACATAAATCCCAAACCCAAAGACAAACGTCGCGACAACGACAGCTTTAGTACTCATGATCAGCTCTTCTTTCGAGTCCAGGTGACCTTTTTCAGCTCGTTCTGCACTTCGCGAAAATAGGAGAGCTTTTTCTTCTGCGTAGTTATCGTCGACATGCTTACCTTTTCCAGAATCATTCGAGTGCGGAGGGATTCGAACCCCCGACCGGCGGCTTTGGAGACCGCTGCTCTACCAGCTGAGCTACACACCCAATATTCAAAAAGCCATGCAGCTCTTTCGAGAGCTCACGCTTGCCAACTCAACCTTACTTAATAATCTCGGAAACAGTTCCAGCACCGATCGTACGGCCGCCTTCACGGATAGCAAAGCGCATCCCTTCTTCCATAGCAACAGGAGCGATCAGTTCAGCTGTAATCTCAACGTTATCGCCTGGCATAACCATCTCAACTCCTGCTGGAAGTTCAACTGTTCCTGTTACGTCTGTTGTACGGAAGTAGAACTGAGGACGATATCCGGTGAAGAACGGCTTATGACGTCCACCTTCTTCTTTTGTCAAAACGTAAACAGGTCCTTTGAACTTCGTATGCGGTGTGCATGTGCCTGGAGCAGCAAGAACCATTCCGCGTTCGACATCGTTTTTCTCAAACCACGCAGCAGAATACCAACGTTTTCACCAGCACGAGCTTCGTCCAAGAATTTTATTGAACATTTCAAGACCGGTCGCAACGGTTTCACGTGTTTCGCGAAGACCAACGAGTTGAAGCTTATCGTTGATCTTGACAATACCGCGCTCGACACGACCTGTCGCAACAGTACCACGACCGGAGATCGAGAACACGTCTTCAATAGGCATCAGGAATGGCTTATCAACTTCACGTGCTGGTGTTGGGATCTTTTCATCGACAGTTTTCATCAATTCTATGATTGCTTCAACATACTTAGGATCGCCTTCAAGAGCTTTCAGAGCGGAACCGCGGATGATTGGACATCTTTATAGCCTTTGACTTCGAGAAGTTCGTGCAATTCCATTTCAACGAGGTCGACAAGTTCTTGGTCGCTTTCGCCGAGCATGTCCACTTTGTTGAGGAAAACGACGATCGCAGGAACTTGCATCTGACGCGCCAAGAAGGATGTGTTCGCGTGTTTGAGGCATCGCACCGTCTGTTGCAGCAACAACGAGAATCGCTCCGTCCATCTGAGCGGCACCGGTGATCATGTTTTTGACATAGTCGGCGTGGCCTGGGCAGTCGACGTGAGCATAGTGGCGTTTGTCTGTTTCATATTCAACGTGAGTAGAGTTAATCGTAATCCCGCGCGCTTTTTCTTCAGGTGTATTGTCGATCGAAGCATAATCACTAAATTTTGCTCCGCCTTGCTTCAGCAAGCACTTTCGTGATTGCTGCAGTTAATGTAGTTTTACCATGGTCAACGTGGCCAATGGTTCCGATGTTGACGTGTGGCTTTTTCCGTCTGAAATGTTTCTTTTGCCATTTTACTTCCTCCGTTAGCTCCGTATAATGTTTATTTCTTACTTTTCTGCCCAGAATAGGAATTGAACCTACGACCACTTGCTTACCATGCAAGTGCTCTACCACTGAGCTATCTGGGCGTTTCTTATTCAGTCGGTAAAATCATGTAAAAGCAAAACAGCTTAACTGTTTTCCTTAATTCCCGCAAGCCTCTCGAATCATTATTTCTGGCGATAGACAATTCTCGCCTTCGAAAGATCATAAGGAGACATCTCTACCGTTACCGTATCTCCTGCATATACGCGGATATTTCGCATCCGCATCTTTCCGCATAAATGCGCAATAACCCTCATCCCATTCTCCAAAATTACGCTAAAAGTCATATTGGGAAGTAATTCTTCCACCTTTCCATCCATTTTGATGGTTTCTTCTTTCGCCATGCTCGGAACTTTGGTTAGGGATTGGCTTGTAAATGCTATCAATAAAACTATAAATGGCGCTTAAATGTCAATAGCGTTTCCCCTGAAATCCCGATTTGGAGTAAAATAGTTCCATGCGGAAGATAGAAAAAAAAATATTTAATCTAAAGCAACAGCTCTCCTCTTGTTCGACGCAGGAGGCTTTGTATCACCACTTGATTTCTCTCGGGAGGGCTTTGCCGCCCTATCCGGAGGAATTGAAAACGCTGTCCCGCCAGATTCCGGGCTGCCAAAGCATCCTTTACCTCGATGCGCGGCTCGAAGAAAATCTTTTGGTTTTCAGTTGCTGGGCAGATGCATTGATCTCCGCAGGCCTCGCCGCCCTACTCGTCTCGATTTACAGCGAAGAATCTCCGGAAACCATTCTGACTACCCCCCCCTCCTTTTTAGCGGAGTTCGGCATTCTATCTCAGCTCACTCCCTCCAGATCCAATGGATTGGCTCAGATCCATCGGAGGATGAAACAGGAAGCAATAAAATATTTCAAACCACAGCCTCACTTTCTAAACACCCTTTGATTCGCATCGCCATTTAGAAGGCGTCGACAAAGCAGCTCTTTGTAGCCCACCCTCTTACTCCGATGCCCGCCCCTTTTTCTTCCGAACGGATCGCACAAGAACTCGGGCTTTCTACCTGCTCGATGGGATTTGACGAGATCAAAGCAAGGTGTTAAATTTTTTGTTAATCTCCTTCTAAAGGAAACCTTTGTGTTTTCCCCCACTTCTCCTCCTCGTTTATTTTCGACGCAGTGCCCATGTTGCGGTTCATTTGGCTGCAATTGTCTAAGTTCTTATCTCGATGGGATGTATCCTATTTTGCGCAGAATAAAAGCGGAGAAAAGCCCACACAGTCCCAATACATCTATTGGAACTGAACTCTCAGAAAAATCGAGCGCTTTCGAAACTCCTAAAAAAGAAGAAAACTTTGACTCTGACCTCGCAGATCCAATCAAAAATAGCATTGTACTGGCGTGGCTTGAAAAGGTTAGAGTCTCTTGTTCCGGGGAGCAGGAGAATTACGGGAGATTGATGAAGCTGCGGAATAAAGCTCTTACATTGCCGGAAAGCGAAAAAGAGAAGATTGGGTCTGTTTTGAGCATTCTTCAAAAGATTTTCGGCAAACCTTACAGGTATTACGAAGAGCTGGAGCAAAGCGTAAAAAAAACTATACAGCAGCTCCGATAATTTTACGCCCGGCGGGCGATGCCGCGAATTCCTCTTTTTGCAATTCTTTCTCCCTGTTATACTTCACCCACTTTAAAAATTTGACTTAGACGGAAGAAAAACCATGCCGGATATTTCCTCGATTCCCACATTGACTCGCTGCGCGACTTTGCCGCCCGATCGCATCTCCAGGGAATTTCAGCGCAAAGCGGCTCTGTACTCCCTCGCTTCCAAAGTCGCCCTATTCGCCATCCTCACCATTTCGACCTTGGTGCTAGCGATCGGACTCCTGGGGGCTCAGATCGTCCCTGCTGGAGCGGGCTTCGGTTTATTCGGACTCGCGCTCAGCCTGCCCGTTTGGATGCATTGGAGCACGAAATGGGCGCAGCAATCCTCGGCCTTTCGCATCCAGGCGTTTCACGAATCCCAGATCGCAAACCGCCTTTCGGAACACCCGCTGCCCGAACCGGAGATCCAAAGCTGGCTCCAGCGGCATGAGATCGTGCAAAGCGAATTCTTGAATTCGATTGCGCTGCGCCGGCTGATCGCCAGAGTGGATTATTTCGCCGATGTCGCAAGAACCGGCGCTCAAGAAACAAAAGCAGTCGCATACGACCTCGGACTCCCCTTCGAGATTCGCGAGCACATCCATCTGACCTACGAGACTCACTCTCTGCCCTATATCTTGGAAGCGGCGCTGAATCTCCACCTGATCCGGCATCCTGAATCGGAGGCGACCATCGCTTCTTTGGGCCGCATCACTCCCAAGAGCCTGGGAGAGCGCAATTGCTCAAAAAACAGCCCTTATTTCCACTGCTTTGATGGACGTCCTCCGCTTTCTTTCGAAATGACGAATGAAATCGCCCTTGGATCCGGAAATTCATTGAATCAACTGAGACAAGCTTTATTCGAGCCGCCGGAGGTCACCGGTTTAAGCTCTGGATCATCCCTGCAGCCGCGGCAACCCGTAGGATCTGAAACGGCTCCTGCATTGCTTGCATGAAAAAGGGGTAGGACTCCTCTTTTCCGATTCTTCCCAAAGCTTCGAGGATATGCAGTTTTCTCTCCCGATCGGCTCCTTCGTAAGCTTTATGCAAGTCGAACACCACAGTTTCGTCGTGGCCGAGCAGCGCTAGAACGAGGCAAGCCTGGAGCCGCACATTTGGATCGGAGTCCTGCAGCAGTGTCCGAACGACTTTCAACGCCTGCTCATCCCCTTCTTGAAGAAGAGTTGCAGCCGCTACTCCCGTAAGTCCCCAACTCCTCCCTTGCAAAAACCCCTTCAAGGCTTCTTGAGCCCTGGAGTCTTCTGCCAATGCCAAAAGAGAGACGATCTGCAAACGGGTCATTTGATCGACCGCTTCCGGGTAATTCGGAATCTGATCGACATGGCGCACCTGGCTCGGGACGAGAGCGTGGAATAGAGGATTCGTCCTGCTATCGAGCATCCACATCCTCTTTTCTTTGGTCAAAAAATCGTAGAGAATATCGCAGGATTTCTCCACATCGACTCTCTGGCCGATTAGCCCCATGGCGATATTCGCCTTCACGTAAGGATCATCGCTCGTCTGCAGAATCTTGCGAGCCAGATCGAGGCATCGCCCTCCCGTCGTCGACAAGGCAGCGGAAGCTAGGCGGCGATACTCCGGAAGATCGTGGAGAAACCACGGCTCGAGGCGGGAAGCGCCGAATGCCGGATCCGATAAAGAGGCCGCCCAAGCCGCTGTGATCGCAACTGCCGGATGGGTATCCGAGAGTGCTTTTTCCAGGACCTCTTTCGCTTCTTTTTCGGACATGTGTTTCAGATAGACGAGGCCGAGCGCGTTGACCGCCGCGATCCTCACATCCGGATGGGAATCTCCGATGAGCTGTACGATGAGATGTTTCGCTTCCTTCACCTCGAAGTGCCCTGCGAGAATGCAAGCCAAATGGCGCATGCCGGCTCGATTGCTCGCAGCGAGCGATTCGATCTCCGCCAAAGTCGTCCGATCGTAAATCCGGATCAGCGCTTCGATCGCAAGCCGTCTCTCCTCGAAGGTATTTTTTTCCGACGAAAGAATTGCCTGGAGTTTCGGGGCAAGCGCTTTCATCCTGAGCGCTCCTGCAGCTCGAATCACTTCGAGGCGGACGAACCAGATCTTTTCCTCTTCCATCAAACGGGAAATCTCGTCTCTGAGCGGAGCATCCCCGAAAGCAGTTGCCATCTGGACCGCGATCGAGCGGACCACGGCGTTTGAATCCTTCATCAGTTTTAGCAAGAGCTTCATCGCCCTGACGTCCTGCGTCAGATAAGCTCCGATCAAAGCGGATAATCTCACGGCGTATTGAGTGGATTCGACTCCTTTTCGGAGGACTCCCCAGGAAATCTCCTCGAGCAGATTGCGATCGGCCAACAGTTCGTTGTGCAGCTTCGATACCTGCTTCCAAGTCTGCAAAGCGGCGTCTTCCTGTCCTGCCGCAGCGAGAGCTTGTACATAAGCCGCTCCGATCTCCACGGAAGAAGGAAACGCCTCGAACAGTTCTTTCGCTTCGAGCAAAGCCGATGATGCATCTTCGATCAATAGATGCGATCGAATCCGCCTGATCCCTTCTTCAGCGGAAATCCCGATTCCCAGCAATAAACTAGGGCAGATGAATAATGCAGCAGCCAGCCCGGAAACACGCATGAGGCCTCCCCAAGGGGTATAGTCGATCTATCGGATATATATACCGCATCGCCGTGAAAACAAAGCAAAAATCAGCCGAGATGGCCGAGAGGACGCCCGCCCAGCAAATGAAAATGGAGGTGAAACACCGTCTGCCCTGCCCCGGATCCGTTATTCGTAAGGAGGCGGTATCCGCCTTCAATGCCGAATTGCTCCGCCAGCTCCTGCGCTACCGCGGCGATCTCTCCGAGCAAGTGAAAATCCTCAGGTTCTAGGCTTTGCAGATCGCGAATGGGCTTTTTCGGCATGATTAAAATGTGGACCGGAGCTGCCGGATGGATGTCTTTGATCGCCAGAATCCGCTCATTTTCAAACACTTTTGTACTCGGAAGCTTCCCTTCGATAATGAGTCCAAAAACCGTCGACATCGCTAGCTCCTTTGCAAAACGAAATGGAGCGCCTTGAGGGCGTCTTCCTTGGTTTTCCAGATCGAAATGAACCGCCCCTTGTGGCAAAACACAGCGCCCTCGATTCCGGACACCTTTCTCAGTTGTTCTTCGTGCAGCCCTGCCCATGCTTCGGGGAGAGGGCGGCGCACCTTCATCCTCTCTCTCAAGTTCGGAGGAATCCCCCTGAGTTTCCAATGGAGTCCCGAAGGCATGATGACGAATTCAGCCGGATGCATCTCGCCGCCCATCTCGAAAAAGTTTTCGAGCCAGGGCAAGGACGCATCGAACACAATCGCATACCCGCCCTCTTGCATTTTCTCATAAACGGCCGCTTTGCAATCCGATGTATAGCGATGCCTTTTGCAAAGGCGTTCCAGATGCTGCAGGATAAAATCGACCGCCTGGAAAAAAGCCTCGTTCATCGCTTCGGGAGAAGCTTCGTATTCGATCGGAAGAAAATTTGAAACGACTTGAGAAAACGAACAGACGCCGGGCTCTAGGTTCGCGATTCCGTTGTCGTGCGCATCGACCCCGATGATCAGCGATTTATTCAAATGATCGTACAAACTCTCGTCGATCCGCCCCTGTTCTTTCAAATAGAGAAGAATCATCCCCGCGCTGCTGAGAGGCCCCTGGTAATCCGCCTGATGGTGGTCGAACCGCCGTTTATGAGGCGCATATTCCCCTCCGACGTCGCATACATAATCGCAAACGCTCAATTTGGCGAGATCTCTCGTTCGAACGATCTTGTCTCGATCTATTTTTCTATATAGCAGCAATAACGCGCATGCCGTCGCCTCATCGGCATGAAACGACCCGTCGTGGGTACCGAAACTCCGAGGCTCAATAGAAGAATGAAACGCCATTTGGTGCAAAAATTTGAAACTCCCTAGTTTATCTCATATTCGAATTCGAAGCAATCCCGCCGCGATCAGAAGAAGCCGCGGATTTTGCAGATAGAGTTTCAGAGACTTTCCGGATCTTTTTGCGCCCCTTTTCTAAACACAAGGACATACATCGAGCGATCCCATTTATATTTCACCTGCAGATCCACTACGCCTTCCGGGATATGCTCTAAAGGAATCCCCACAGATCGAACCCCTTGAAAATACCGCCTGACCACCGGGATTCTCTTATACCATCCGTCGATGTGTTTTTGCGTCTCATCGCCGATCCAGATCAAAGCGCCGGGCTTGGCCACTCGAATCATTTCCCGAATCGCCCGGGGGATATCGTTGAAAAAGTTGATCCCTCCGAAGTGAAACACCACATCGAACGAATCATCCTTCAGCGGCAGCTCTTCGGCATTCGCGTGGATGAGCTCCAAGCAATAGGGTTTTGCCAATGCGTATTTTTGACAAGCCCGAAGCATCCCCATCGAAATATCGACGCCGACATATCTCGCTCTCGGATCCAATGCGGGGATATTCGCTCCGGCCCCAATCGACGTTTCCAGAACTCGATCGCCGGGGTTGATCGCCAGATCCGATAAGAGGTCTTTTCTCTTCGATACGAGATCTAAACGAAACACCTTGCACACAAACCAAAACACCGAGCCCGTGAATCGCCCGATTTTGTCGTACAGCTCTTGGTATTTTTTGTTATTCCCCGTGACATCGCCTTCTTTTAAAAAACAGGCGATTCCATCCGCGATCGGATAGCAAGCCGAACCATCTTCGGAAACCCAATTCCCTTGCCGTTCGATCAAAGGCTCATGCGTTTTGGGATCGCAAAAAAAATTCATACATCCATTCGCATTCGTTTCGAAAATAATCCGATATTCAAACAAAATCCATCAAGATAATTCCCTCAAAAAAAACCAATGCTTATTAAAAAATTTACAAAACATATTTAATAATAAAAAATTATTAAATTTTGAAATAAAAATAAAAATGCTAAAATATAATGAAATAAATAAGTAAAAACCGGATATAAATTATATGTCATCTATAGCGCCAGATATTCTTCCGCAGCATCAAGTGATCGTTTCACCCCAAGGGGTCTCCGATTGGAAAAACCTCGACCAAGCGGTTCAAAGCATTTGGAATGCAGCGCAGGCCTGCACCCAATTCGACCGCGACTACACAGAGGATTCGGATAACGAGGGATCGGAAACATCCCCTCGCCGCCCTTGTATCCAAGTTTCCGGAGGGCAAAGCGGGAACGCCGTATACATCGTAAATTATCGCAATTCAGAGCATCGACAGGTCTCTTTTGTCATAAAAAAAGCCCCTGTATCTGAATTTCTCACCCATGGAGTCTTTCGAGAATTCGTCGAATATGTTTCAAAAAAAACTACAGACAGCAAACTCCATGTCGGAACTGCCATGGCTTTTGAATCCATGCGCGACGAGAAAACGGGTCAAGAGCAAATCAAAGTCCATGATTTTTCTCAAAGAGACTCAATCCTTTCTGAAGATCATGCATTTCTCGTTCAAGACGCTTTGGCGCTGTTATGTCGAACCCCCAATTTCCTCGGCGAGAGCAATGCGATCATCTCTGAGTTTGTCCGCGGGAAAACTGTGCAGCGATTATTTGAACAATCTCTCGATCCCCGATTTGATCGAGAACACGCCCCGCTTCCGAATGTTTTGTTTTATCAACTTGGGTTGATGACATCTCTCGATAAAATGCTTGGGAATCTAGATCGCGTGATCCATTACTCTAGATGCGAACGATGCCATACCCATTGCTTGGAACATGGCGAACAGATCGCTTCAAATTTTGCCAACATGATGTTTCAAACAGATCAAAAAGACTCCGAGACATCTCTCTACTTAATCGACAATGGAGAACGTCCTTTTGACAACCTAGAACAAGGTCTAGATTGGTTTGCGTACAATCTCAACTTAGCGGCAGGGAAAAAAGACGATTGTTACTTTTGGGAGGCATTCAAAGAGCAGACATTTGATACAGCATGGACTTGCTGGAAGCAATATAACGATCAAGAGTTAATGCTTCCCACTGGTGCAAAAGACTCGGAGCTTTCCTCCTCCGAAATCAAACAGAACGCTCCCTATGGTCTTACACGATCTGCAAAAAACACATTTGCAGACGGAATCCAAGCAGGGGCGAGATACATCAAAGCATGGTTCGACGAATCAGATAGCCATGTTACTTGGATCGGACTGGCAATTCGAGTGCGCATGAAAGAAAAAACTAAAGAAGATACCAGCGCATCGACGGCCTGGCTAAACTCTCGCCGCCGCCCAAGAGAGCCTGGCGAGGAAGTCGCTACGCCCTCTAAATTTATAAGTCGCCGAGTTGCACTGTTCAAAAAAGAGGAACAGGCAAAGCCCCTTCTTCCCTGACGCAGAATGAATTCAACCGCTATTTTGAATAGAGGAACTCAACCATTCGAACTCTCTCAGTCTGCAAGAAAGCTCATGGTCGTATCCTAGAGGCCAATCTTTTTTTTGATTTAAAATTTCCAATACAGGATCGATGATCTCGCGAACGCTTGCCGGCAAGTTTTGAGCTCTCTCTCTCAGGCTCATAAGAGCCGCGTGGTTTTCTGCCGATCCGAATCGATATAGAGCGACCGTTTGCAGCCATTGGAGAGCAGAGATCTTTGCCGCTGTCGGATTCGTTCTAACTTCAGACCGAACGTCTCCCCTTGAAGAACTAGAATTATTTTTAATCTCTGCCGCCATATTTCCTTCTTTCGAGAATTTGACAAAGCAGTTTACCTTCATCGGCAGATCCCGTCCATAAATGGCGTGTTCAACCATGCCTTGCGCCGGTTTGATTAAATATGCTAAGGTGAAAGCTTTCTTCGGAGACCTCCTCATGAAGCTCACCAGCCCGGCATTTAAAGAGGGCGAATCGATCCCTTCGCTCTATACCTGCGAGGGGAAAAACATCAGTCCTCCGCTGAGCCTCGAAGCCGTCCCTTCTCGAGCCAAAAGCCTCGTCCTCATCATCGAAGACCCCGACGTACCCATCCGCCTCCGCTCGGACGGCATGTGGGATCATTGGGTCGTCTTCAACATCCCCGCCGATCTGCAGTCCATCGATGCGGGGGAAACTCCGCCCGGCCTGCTTGGGAAAACCACCTCCGGCCATACCCGTTACGAAGGGCCCTGTCCTCCCGATCGCGAGCACCGCTATTTTTTCAAACTCTACGCCCTCGACGCCCTTCTCTCCCTTCCGGCCGGCTCTTCTAAAAAGAGCGTTCTTGCCGCCATGCAAGGCCATATCCTAGCCGAAGCCGTCCTCATGGGCCGCTATGAAAAAGGCAAGGGGTCTTAAGTGGAAAGCTATCTCAATCCCTCGCATTACGATCTGGTGACTCCCGATGGATGGATCACCGAGTTCCAAAGCGTCTCTCCCTCTCATAAAAAAGCGACCGTCCGCATCGAAAATATCTCGCCAGCATTCGTGGGATTTTCGATCGACCGCTCGCTCATTTCATTCAATCTGAAGAGCACCCTCGCCCAACTCGGCTTCAATGCGACGACCCGCAAGATCGAATTAGATCGATCCAAAGGACACGCCCTCGTCGAAATCGATCTCCATGCCATCGGCCATCTCGCCATCGCCATGCTCGATCTCATCGACATCGGCGCGTATATCGGCAAGCTCTTTGCCGCCGACGATCGCCGCAGAGTCCGCGACCCCGATTATCTCATGAGGATGTTCGGCAGATCCGACCGCAAAGGCCGCCCCCTTCTCTCCCTCGGCGGGCTCGAAGGCAGCCGCGACCTCATCTTGGAAAAAAACAACGGCAGGACCATCGCATTTCTTTCTCTTAGAGATGGCGTCGTGCGCTACGACACTTCCATCTACGGGCTTCTTCCGACCCTCGCCCAGGCTCTCAAGCGGAATCTCTCCAATATCCGCCAACTGCTCCAGCTCCATCAACATCTCAATGACGAAGAGCCCCGCATCGTCCGCGATAAAGAAATCCTGCTCGTCAAGACAGCGCCTCTGCATATCCGCACCGTCTATGCCCGCGTCGTCGACTCGCTCCTGCCCCAAGGCTATCGACATACCAGCGCAAACGTCCTGGAACCGGACACCTATGCCTCCGGCGACATCTACGAGTTATACGGCTCCAGCAATCAAGTCCTCGACGACATTCCCCTCGAATTCTACACCCTCGAACCCCACCGCGAGCACGTCTTCTTTTCCGATCGGGATCAACTCCAAACCTGTCTTGAAAACGCATCGTCCCTCTTCGAAGCATTCCGCACAGCTCCCGATCCCGGCCATCATCTCGCCGCAGTCTTCGTCGTCAAAGGAACCCAACTCCAGCATCTCCAGCCATCCGATTGGATCGTCCGCGATCCTTACAAACACGAGTTCCCCGGCCTCGCCAATCCCGCCCGCCAAGCGCTCATGGCGGAAAAATACATCGAGCACCAACCCTCGTATCCCTTTCTCAAAGCGATCCAAGACGGACTCATCACCTCCCAAGGGATTCTTGCTCTGCCGCCATTTTCCCACACCCCTTCTCAAGCGGATGCTCCTCAACGATCAAGTCCTCCGATGCCTCAAACGGATCTATTTCCAGCATCCCTCCTGCTCCCACGACGACTTTTTCTCCCACGAAGATCGCTCCATGCTCCTCGATCTGGCCAAATTCGGCGTCCCCGTCTATTGGGTCGACGGCGGCATCGCAAAAAATCCTCCAATACGTCCTCAAGCCCGATAAGGATACCGGCCTTTTCGTTCCCCTTTCCCTCGTCGAAACATTTCGGAAAGCCACCGTGTTCGGCATCTACGGATCCAATCTCATCGAAGGCGGATTCGAACAGGAACTCAAAGCTTTCTTCGAAGGCGTCCTCGATCTGCGCGACCAGTCTCTCCCATCCGCTTCTCTCCCCCAACATCACCCCTCGCCCTTCTCACCGGAGGCGGACCCGGCGCCATGGCCATCGGCAATCGCGTCGCCAAATCCGTCGGCATTCTCTCCTGCGCCAATATCGTCGATTTCCGTCCCAAAGATAAAAGCGTCGTCAACGAACAAAAACAAAACGCCTATATCGACGCCAAAATGACCTACCGCCTCGATCGCCTCGTCGAAAGGCAAGCCGAGTTCTATCTCGACTTCCCCATCTTTCTCCCCGGCGGCATCGGAATGGATTTTGAATATACCCTCGAAGAAGTCCGCAGGAAAACCGGCTCTTCCCCCGCCAATCCCATTCTCCTCTTTGGAGAACCCGAGTATTGGAAGCGCAAAATCGCCTCCCGATTCCAACTCAACCGAGAAACCGGCACCATCAAAGGATCCGAGTGGGTCAGCAACTGCTTTTATTGCATCCGCAATGCCCGCCAGGGCATCTCCGTCATCCGACGCTTCTGTGAAAACACCCTTCCCATCGGCAAAAACGGCCCCATCTACGACGATGGTTTTTGCATCGTCGAATGAGTCCAGCTTCACCCTATGGCCGAAAAAAATATTCCTAAATATTCACAGACGAGTCCTGCCCCGATAAGAAGATCTTTCCCTCTCTTCCTCTCGGCTCTTTAAAACCCGTAATTGACGTTGAATTCGAAGTAATGCGTTCTTTCCTTCATGAACTGCCCTTCCAAAGAGTATCCATGGTGATAGCCCGCATACACTCTAAACTTTCGGCCGATCCCCGCCAGCTTGCTCAGCTCATAGCCTATCCGATACGTTCCGTCGAAGTTCCAATCCAGAAACTGCATATTGCGGATATGCAATGCCAAAAACAACGAGCCGAATAATCGACTCGAGGGGAATTTGCTCCCTAGGAACCTCGCTTCCGTACCGTATTGAATGTACAGCGGCATCAGCTTAAACGTCGGATCGCTATGCACGATGACGCCCGGCCCCACGTACAAGCGAACTGCCTCCGTCGCTTGATAAGAAGTATAGAAATCGATCGCCTCGAAACTGGGATTGACCCTCTTTACATGCGGGTGGTGGACCATATATTCATCGCCCAAGTGGCTTGAAATATGATATCCCCTCAACCGGAAGGACCATTGGTTGATCGCATAAGTCACGGGAATCCCGCCGTAGAAGTCCGTATTGACCAGTTCCGCTTCCCATGAGCTCGTAGAAAAGTCGGGATCCATATTGAAAACCGACCAAATCCCGCCCTCGATCCCGATCTGCAAGTCTCCGTGCCATACATCCAGCCATCGATAGATCGGAAAATCGTCTCCCAGCTCTACGTTGACCGACTTCGTCCCCATCACGTGGTCTCCGGCTCTCCACCCGAGCGTATAGCCGACCTGTCTTGGATCTGCGATGAGCGGCTGGAACAATTCGGTCATCTGGGGGAACCAGATCCCATTGATCTGAGGCCGCCGCACGTATTTCTCTCTCAGTTCTTCGTCTTCCGGCGGAACGCCGTTCAAGATGATGACCTCTTTGACTCCCGGGACGTCTTTGACAAAGGACTCGATACTATTCGCCGTCAGTTTATTTTTCGGCATATTGGCCAGCCAAACTTTTCGATCTTTGACCAATACGATGACGCGGTATTCCCCATAATGGGTATCGACCAAAGCCTGAATATATCCCTCGAAGTAGGGATCCGTGGCAGTTTCTGTAAAATCAGCTGGCAGGCTGTCCGACCGAGTCAAAACGATCGAGACTTCTTCTCTAGAACCTTGATCCTGAGGAAGTTCTTCCTGGGCGAATAGAGCGTTCGCTGCGCATAGAATAGCCGAGAGGCGACCGGATTGTATTTTTCGCATAGTAAACTCCTAAACTTTCTATATACAGCTCCTCTGATTGCATGCCAAGGTTTTCTTCGAACTTTTTATTTAATTCAAAACTATACGAGTCAATTTGAAAAAACTAACATTCATTTTAAGACAGATAAGATTAATCGAGCCTACAACCCGAGCTTCGATCGATTCTTCTCATATTTCTGCGAAAAGAATCGACGAAGCCTTGTAAAACATCTAGGCATCGATCTTTTGTTCGATCGGGGCGATATAGACCCACTTCCCTTGAAAATCGATAATGACCCGATGCTCCATGAAAAACGGCATTCCTAGAATCGCATCAAAACGATGCGGTGTTTTTACAGGGAGATGCTGGAAGATTTTTTTTCCAAGATTCAACCCTCCTATGCAGAAAGACTCAAATTCTGTTAAATTATCTGGGTTTGAAAAAATCTCTTCCGGAGATAGGTTTTCAGAATTCTCTACATTTAAAATATTTAAACTCGCTCCGGTATCGAGAAGACATTCTAATATCTTATCTTCAGTTTTCGCATAAATCTCGACAAATCCGTGATTGAGAAAAAGAGGTTCTTTTACAAATCCATCGATTGAACAACCCTGTTCGACCAGAGTTTGAAAGCTATCGCACACTACTATTTGAGAATTCGCTAAATCTAAAAAGAGACTCCCGGAAGAAAACAATCTCCAGCCGATAGATCCCATGTCTTCTGGAGGCTTTACAGTCTCGGTCTGTATAATGAGAGATTCTTTTCTTAAATCGTAAGATCTCTCCCAAAGGGTGACATTTCCAAACGTACCCTCTCCCATTTTTAGCTGAGGGATTCGATATACTTCGACAGGGTATCCGTTCCCCCTAAACCCGTATTTTATTTCAGAAGATACAAATGTTTTCGCCCGAACCCTTTCTATGGATTCTTTAAACAGAGATAAAGCTCCTTGGAATCCTAGATCTAAAGCAACCAGGAAAGGTTTTCCCTCGATTTCGACTTCTACTTGAGGATGATTCGCCAGGGAAAATCCAGCGATCCGGATCGGGAAACAAAACCGATTCTGTTCTGATCGAAGGGAAGCTAGCTTCCCTTCGTCTTTATGCGATTTAGATTTAATAGCCCAAATACCACCCAAGATACAGAGGCCAAGAAAAAGCACGGAAAAATTCCGTTTTTTTTTCATAAATCTAGTCGCGTTCGATGTGATTATACTGTTTGTCCGGAGAGTCTCCAGCAGCGCCTGCGTCATGTCCCGAAGATTTAGAACCCGTAGCAAAGCTCAGGGTACCCGTCCCGTCAGATTTACTGCTCATACTCCCTTTAATGTAGTTTCCTCTATCATCAAATCCTCGCATTTCTCCGGTGATCGTGACCTTAGCATCTTCAGATCCACCGAAAGTGACCTCTATCCTCCCCTCCACCTCAAACGATCCCCTTGCTTTTGAAAAGCTAATCCAGGTTTTTTCATTCGGCAGATGTTTGATTTCTCGATGACTCAAGCTTAGTTCATGCTGTTCATCGCTGATTTTCTCATGCAATGCCAGCTCTTTTGAATCTTTTTCCGAAGTTTCATTTTCGCTTGTCCAATCGCCGTAGATTTCCGTTGCTCCCGAGTCGGTATTCATTTCAATTGTCATAAGGTCCTCCGTTAAAATGACCGACGGAAATTCTAAATATTTCAATAATAAAGTCAACTATTTAGTCGTCTTTAAAAATATTCTGATATGAATTGAATTATTTAATTGAAACAATCTACTCGGCTGTGAGCCAGCGACGAGCCACTGAAAGAACGCTTTGTTTTTCTCCGTATCGGAGCATTCCGATAGCTGACGCAAAACAAAGAACGACCGCAATCCCTAGAACCGGGATCGCTCCGCATCCCATGAGCATCCAGCCTCCGAGAGCAGGTCCCACGATCCCTCGCAAACCGACCATCGCCACATTTACGCCCGTATAGCGCGAGCTCTCTTCTTTCCCTGCGAAATGCGCTCCGGACATATTCCAAACCAAGTGGCTGCCTCCCTGAGCGATCCCGTACAAAAAGTAGGCCGCATAGAACCACGACACTTCCCATTTTGCAAAGCCCAGCAGCAAGGGAAATAAAGCCATCGCTAAACACACAAAACACGTCATCCGGTGAATCGAATAGCGGCTCATCCCCCTTCCCCATAGAGGAGAAGACAGAGCGAAGCCGAGTCCCTTGGCAATCGAAATAGCTCCCGCCATGCCCATATAGGAAATGCCCAGCTCATCTACAATGAACGGAGGCAAAGCCGGCTGAATCAGCATCAACGCCAATCCGCACACCATAAATCCCCACTGGAACGCCGAGAAATCCCTTCTCGTCCGCATCAGGTGCCAACTATCTCGCCATGGGCGAATCGCCAGCTCCTTCCAGGAAACTCTCTCAATCGGCTCTTCCCTTTTGACGGGAACCCGAGCCTGCATGATCGTTCCCCCTAATCCCAATACAGCCGCTCCGGCATATAAGATCTTCCATAACTCCGGATGATGATCGAGCAAAGCCCCCGCTGCGATCGACAGCAAAATGCCTTCCGCATATCCAATCGCCGAACTCCAAGAGAACGCCCGATCCCGATCTTCCGACTTGAGGTTTCTCTTTAAAATCTCCACCCAAGCAGGCGTTCCCGCTCGATAAAACAGCATATAATTGACAGCAGCCGCAATCGCATACCAAGTCGAATCGACCCATGGGAAAAACAGAAATGGAAGCCTCATCAAGATCCCGGCTCCGAGCACATTGGCTCTGAGCCTTCCTTTCGATCCCGCGCTCCAATAGAAAGACAACAAAGCGACCGCAGGCCGTAGCATCGTAAGAACAGCGACCTGAAGCCCCGTCATATGGAGCTCTTTGTACAGCACAAAAGCGGCCATACAGCTAGACAGAGTAGCTAAAGGCTCATTCAGAAAGCTGGACCAAAGCAATCCGCGTTTAGTCCTGCGCTGAATTAAAAGAGATTTTACCATTCTCCCCCGTTGAACAGGCACCCCTATGATACCCTTCTTGGCCCTTTTCGCGGAACCACAAATCATCTCCTTTAAAACCAACTACTTAAGAAAACCTTGCATTCTGATTTTTGCTCTTTTATCCTAGCAGCAACTTTATGGGGCAATAGCTCAGTGGTTAGAGCAGCGGACTCATAACCCGTCGGTCCCTGGTTCAAGTCCAGGTTGCCCCATTTTACTTAAGCTGTTAGATAACAGTCATTTTCGTTCTGGCGTAATATTCTTTTCTCAACAAGAAAGACATTATGTCAGAACTTTTGTCAGGATTCCACCCCTTTCGCGATATTTGCTATACACTCCTGTTTGACTCTGCTTGATTCCTGCTGAAATAGAGCGAAAAAGATCAAAGCTTCTGTTATAAGTTTTCTTAAATGTGAAAGGTTCCCACCCCCCTAAAACCGTTAAGCTATGAATGTCACCACAGAAAAAGAATTAGAAGAACTTCGTGAAAAGCTTCTAAATAAGATTGAAGAACATGTCTTGAAATTTCACGTCTCTTTGGGAAGTTACTTGGGCTCTTCAGAACTACCTCCGCCGATCGGTTCAGGCACTTTTGTCAAATTTAGCACTTTAGCACATGTGGTCTATGGCATCCTCACCGCGGCTCATGTTGTTAAAGATTTGAAATTTGGATTGCTAGGTCAGCCAGCGTTCGTAGGATTGTCTAAGCTCCAAAATGGGGAGACTGTCGCTTGTTCAGTGTCATTCCCTTACATTTATGGCTGCGTTGAAATTGAAGGCTTCCATTCTGATTCAGATAACGCTTACAGACCAGATATCGCTTTTATTGCTTTAGGTATCGATGGTCGCTTGCCAAATCATGAGCTGATCACTGAATCACTCTTTTACGACCTAGACTCCAATAAAGAGTTTGTCATGTACGACCCTCAAATCGCCTCCGCGTTTTATAGAGGAGCAGCTCCTAAAAGACCAGACGGGCTCCTTGATACTGCTGTATGCATAGGCGGAGGAGAAAGATTGCGATCCGATGATAAAGCTCATCTCCAATACTGGGAAATACCAAACGACACCAACAAATCCATTGCTGGTGGGTCAGGAGCTGGTTTTTGGCGATTCTATTGTGAAAAACAGCAAATAACCCCATCGCTCGAAGGCGTGATAATTTCGGAAGAATGCTCCAACTATTCTTATTTTGAAGCTCTAGCTACCCCCTACCTTTACGAAGACTTTTTGCCCAAACTAAAAGAGTTTTGCGAAAAAAACCTCAGCTGTTTTGGGAGAGAAGCAAATGCCTAATCATCCTACTGCCATCATCCAAACAGAGCGTTTAATCTTAAGGCAATGGTGCGATCAAGATATAGACCCATATAGAAAGCTGAATGCCGATCCGAGAGTAATGGAATTTTTTCCTGCCACTTGGACTCAAGAAGAAAGTGACACATCGTTACAATCCGCGCGGAACCATATTGAAAAGTACGGATGGGGAAAATGGGCAGTTTCTCTTCTAGAAACAGACGAGTTCATAGGTAGAATTGGTTTAGAAGAGGTAGATTTTCAAGCGTCTTTTTCGCCAAACATTGAACTCGGATATCGGATTGCTTACAAGGATTGGGGAAAGGGTTATGCATCAGAAGGTGCAAAGGCTGCCCTTGAATATGGATTCCTGTACCTTAATTTAAGGGAAATTATTGCCTTTACTCCGGTTCAAAACCTGCGTTCCCAAATTGTTATGCAACGCATCGGCATGCATCACAGTCCTAAAGATGATTTTGATCATCCAAAGCTACCAAAAGAACATAGATTGAGCAGGCATGTCCTTTATCGGCTTGGGTTAGATGAATGGCAAAAAATGCAGAATACTGTGAACCATGAGGCAGATGTACGAACCCACGCATTAAGAAGTTTTTCTCATACTACAAGCCATATTTAGGTCTATTTTATGCAGATATGGCATGTGCGGTCATTGTATCTGCAACTGTCCTCGCAATCCCTCTATGTATTAGATATATCACCAAGAATTTAGAAGCGTATTCCCCTGATGTACTTAACCAGATTTACATCATGGGCGGTGTTATGCTTGCTTTGGTAGCAGTTCATGCCATTGCCCGCGCTTTTGTGGACTATAAAGGCCATGTGATGGGTGCTTTAATGGAAAAAGACATGCTCAACCGCTGTTGGTTTGATGAATCCAAATGCTCTTCAGGTATATCAAAACCCTAGAATCCTACCGCCGCGAATGGAATGACAAACAAGGCTGCTGGTCAAGTCACCCTCTCCACAACAAATTCGCTCATGGAACGGACGCCTTTCGAACCCTAGCGACAGGGCTGACTTGCATCGAAGAGAAACCCAGCTCGCCCATCAAACGCCCTTTAGGCCCCAAAGATGCGTCGGCCTACACCTAGGGCATCCGCTTTATACGAACCCGTATTCTTGCAATCAGTCGCTATTGAAAAATCCTGTTTCCAATAAATGTGGCAATGGCTGTAAGAATCTTACAGCCATATGCAAAATTCTCATCTAACCAAACATTTCTTAAGGACACTCACCGCTGAATTATTTCTTTCAATTCCTTAAAAGAACCATGTTTATTTAGTTGAGAGTAAAAAAAGGATTTCTCATCTTTTTCCAACTCATCTATCTCCCAAATTGTTTTTTTGAAAGAGAATTGACTTAAGTTTTCCAAAAATTGTGTCTGCATATCTGGCGAAGTTTCCACATACGCAAACGCCAATTGATAAAGAAAAGAAACATTTGGAATAAATGTATCTGGGTTGCGAAAATCATTATGATCTTGAATTGCATACAAAAAGTCTAACAATCGCGCCTCTTCAACCTCGTTCGGCATTCGATCTTCATATCTACCTGAAAAATTCTCAAAAACAATAATCGCACACAATTTCATGAACGAAGATAAATCAAAATCGACTTCAACTTTCGACTTTGTTTGATGCGTTTGAACTTAAAAATGAAAAATGTCAACAAGACCCTTCAATGAAGGATGTTGGAAGAAAGACTTCATCCCAACTGAATAAAGAAGTATTTTTAGTTGGCATAATCGTCCTAAAATTCGATTAGCGACAAAACTGCTCCCAGTTAAAAAAACAGATTATTATTTTAATTTGACATCTTGACATTTTAACATTTCAAATGCATACTAACTCAAGTTTTTTAAGGAGAATTTTTAATGTTTAAATCTATAGCAATTGCCTTACCTTTAATGGTGGGCTCACTATTAATTGCGAATGAAGATCAACTATCTAGCGCATCGGAACAGGAATTGATATCGTTAGATTGGCAAATTACTGGCACATACAAATTGCCATCTTCCCATTCCTCACTTTCAGTCCCATCTGAACATTTAGCTGTAATTGGAAAAGATGCGGAAAAATTATCGAATCTTATTGGTAATGACCCTGATTCTTCTTTGGAAGCCATTACAATAGATGACTCATTCAATAATACAGTCTATTTCTTTCATCATGATGCAGGGTACATATCACTGAGTGACTGGGAAGAAGTTGATCCAAACGAATTACTTTCAGCCATTAGAGAAAATACTGAAGAAAGCAACAAAGAGAAAAGAAAAAAGGGACTTGATGAAATCCATATCATTGGTTGGATTGAAGAACCAACATTAGATAAGCATGCAAACACTGTATATTGGTCGATTGAATCCCTAGATGGTGACTCTGAAAAAAAATCATTTAACTCAGTTGCTTTAAGGCTGGGACGTCATGGATTTGAAAGAGTTGTATGGGTTGGCGATGTTTCTGAATATAAGGCTTTTGGTGGTGAGTTAGCTCTTATGTTAAGATCACATACCTTTGACCCTGGGCATAGATATTCCGATCATGAGGCAGGAGATAAAGTAGCGAGCTATGGAATTGCGACTCTTGTTGCAGCTACCATCGGAGCTAAAGTTGCCAAGGCTGGCGGACTTGCTATTTTATTTAAAAAAGTGGGCGGTTTCATAGCGGCCGGTATTGCTGCTCTCTTTTACAAATTAAGAAAAATCTTCAAACGAAAACACACGGATGATGCAGCAAATGAGTGATCTTATACTTTGGTGTTGCATTATAGCTGCTCTTTTTGTTATTTGGCACATCATCAAACGCATGATTTATGCCTTATTTTACGTTGCTAAAAAGGCAATGGAAGATGCTAAGAACAAGAATAGCGACGAGTAAATTCAGATAACAACAAGAATTGATTAATAGAATCAAAACGCCCCTCAAGAACAAAAAAAATATCATTAAATATAAGCATTTCAGCCATTATTAGTATTGATATGCAATGTTCTTGAAAAGCCAGAGCAAGAGCTTTCAGAGATTATAGACGCCTTTGTAAATCGAACACTGGGGGGCCTTCATCCCTGGTTCAAGTCCAGGTTGCCCCATTGTCTAATAGTCATTATAGTTTCAAATCGAATTCAATATTAAATTAAAAAACACCACAACGTACATACAGAATCAGTCGCGAAAAACAATCGCTTTTAATACAAAAGCGAGTATCATTTCTTTCCAAGAAAACAACCAGAAAGAAACTATGGAAGAAATAAATACTTACCTCAATGATGTTTTAACTAAAAAAAACTCCTTCAAAATTTTCATTGCTCCTTGTTCTCGAGAAACCGCCTATAAGAATGCTCTGAGCACCATTGATAATGGTTTCGAATATTCACGTATAGAAAACACCCTTAGCAACGAAGGAAAACAAATATTAAGCACAAAAAATCAAATTTTTGCCTGGGGAACCAACCAAAAATCACTCTGGAACAATTTGAACATCAAAGATATTGTTCTTTTCTATCGAAAAAAAGAATTTATTTGCTACGGATCAATAATTTATAAACAAAACAGCTCAGACTTATCATCATGTTTATGGCCACCAACAAAAGATCATCTTTGGGAGAATGTGTTTTTTTTCGACCAACTACACAAAATCAATATTCCTCTTTCAGAATTTATTGACGCTGCAGGGTACAGCGAAGGCTTCGTACCACAAGGTTTTATGCGGATGAAGGATATTCATTCTCAAAATATACTAGCCAAACACCCATATCTCAACACATTACCCCCTCAAACATTGAAACTTTCTGAACCTGTCACCAATATGGAACCTACCAAAAAAAACTTCGAAAAATTTATTCCACCCAAGATCGAACCGATTGAAGATCTGATCGGGATTCCCGAATCGTTTTATAAACAATTAAATGCCATTCTTGCCTCTGGAAAAAAACATATCATTTTTTATGGTCCTCCAGGAACTGGCAAGACTACATTAGCTGAATATGTAGCCAAAAAGCTTTCGCCTAATTCAGCAGCAACTGACGATTCCTATATGATGTTAACCGCTTCATCTTCCTGGAACAGTCAAGATTTAATAGGCGGATACCAACCTACCGGCCCAGGCAGGATTGAATTCATTCCAGGACCTATGTTACGCGCGTTCGACAGGCCTTTGGTTATCGACGAACTGAACAGATGTCCGATCGACAAGGTCATTGGGCCTCTCTTTTCCGTTTTGAGTGGTCAATCTACATACCTCCCCTATCGAACCGATGTAAAAAACCCTAAAAGTAATTTTTACCGAATTTTAGTTAATCCCAACTTAAACACACATTCTCATGAATTTGCACCTGGCCCCCATTGGCGATTCATATGCACCCTGAATACCATAGATAAGGCTCAATTACGGCCAGATTAGTTACGCTCTGAGTAGACGTTTTGCCTGGATAAAAGTAGGCATACCAACAAATCTGGAAGAATTTGTCATTAAAATCGTTCAAAAAATTTCCTCGAACGCAGACAAACATGTCGGTGAAGAATCTCCAAATCGATCAAATCCAATCGCTAAAATGTGGGAACTCATTAATGAAGTCCGCGAGATCGGGGGAGCTCCTATTATTGATTTGATCAAAACCATATTCGCAATTGATCCTTCCATTGATCTGTTGTCAGATCCAGACCCATCCTATCGAGACGTGCTGCTTGATGTTTTCAGGATGTTTTTCCTACCATTATTAGATGGACTTTATAAATCCGAGGTTGAGTCTCTTGCAGAAAAAATTAAAGCCGCATGGCATTTAGATGAGACTCAGTACCAATCTCTTTTAATAGATTTGAGAGACATGTCGATATGACATGTCCAATGGAAACCAAGTTAAATGATTTGTGCGTAAGAGTCTTACTTCGATGTTTCTGCAAAAACACAGATTCTCTTCATACCATTTCTCCAAAGCTCAAGACTAATGATCAACATTTTTTACGTGTTTGCTGGGCTCTTTCAGACTGGGTTGGAAAATTCGCAACCTATTTAAACGACCATCCTCGCGAAGTGTTGGAAGTATTTTCCGCCACAAAGGTTATAAATAGCGGAGAGAGTTTTGGTAGCCTGGATGCACGGGAAAGCCTTCTGATGCAAGAAAGGTTAGGCGATCCCACTCTTTTCGTTATTCACGATATAAATTCAACATTCTTTTCAACACCGAATCATCTTCTGGTATGGACTCTATGTCAAGCACGATCTTCCCTTGCGTATTGTAAAGACCACGCTGGCGCTGATTTTCAAGACATCTTAAATAAACGAATAGACCTCCTGGAAAAATCCATCTCTGTTTATCCATTACGTGAATTATCGAAGTCTTCACTGGCTATTCAGAGTCCAAATAGAAATGCGTTGCGTGAAATCAGTAAAATCCGCTTTCACTTATATGCACTGGCTCTAGAGGCATTTTTGAGCCTTCAAGATATTTTACAATTGAAACAAGATCGATTAAGATCATTGTTTGAGCAAAGTGTAATTGCTTCATATGATATCTGGAAACGATTTGAACTCGCGACTGGACTTTGTGCAGCTGAATCGATTGCAAGAAATCTCGACGAGCCTATCAAATTTGGTTTGTTTTATTCACTAGATAATCTAGCTCAAATCGGTCCATTCTCTATTAAGTGGCAATATTCTTTAGGCGTCAGAGATAATAACCAACTTGATATTTCGGAATTTCTAATAAAAAATCTTACATCAAGTCTTGGGATTGGTGAAAATTCCAAACGTGCAGATATTGCTATCATGCTAAATATTCCCCAGCATAAAAAAGCACTTCCTTTGGCTTTTCTAGAATGTAAGTGGCATAAAAACGAATCTTCTCAAGATTCTGTAAAACAATCTTGTAGTCAATTGGTTCGATATGCTCGAGATGCTTACCCAAATTCAATAGAGAATACTGAGAAGACTCTTCAAAATAGCATCGTCGTATTAATGAATCGAAGAGAGATCCCGCAACGAATTGATTGTCTGGGTTCCGTTAATTGCATAGATTTTGATGGGCTCGCAGAAGGAATTCTTAATGACTGGGCTAATTCCCTAATAAGAACAAGATTTATGGATGTTTCGATGAATGAGCCCGGCGAAGCTCAAAACTCCTGAACGCTTCTTGCGGAAATAGCGAAGTTTAGATTGATTTTAACCAACTTCCATTGATTCAGTCAGCCGAAACGAGGGCCTAGCCTAGATAAAGACACCATTCCTATTCATCTTTAATGATTTACGAAAATCAATGTCTCCAAGAATTCCCAAAAGCTAGCCGAGTATTAGAAATCGAATCTTAGAACATACTTGGGAACGCTTTGTCGAGGCTCGATAGAACAAAATAAGCCGCTACTGCGAGACAAACCAGCCACTTTTTTTTTCTATTGTTATTCCGCCATCCATCCTCTGCCCAGTCTGCTAACTTTAACAGAATAAACGCCCATATGACGATCGCTAGCGGTATAGATATTCCAAAGATCCCTATTTTCTGTTGCAGTGACCATTCCATATTTAAACTCCTATTGATTTTTTGGCTGCGCTGATTTTGCTTCTCCGGCCATCGAGATTCCCATTCCCGTCATTCCTGCTCCGATATTTCTAATAGTGACGGCAAGACCTAGATTAAAAATACGAACGGAAATTCTAAACATTTCAGCTATACGGTCAACTATTTAATCGTTTAAAAAATAAATTGCAGAGACACTAAATTGTTTAATTTAAAATTTCAGAAATACTCTTACCGACAGGATCTCATGCCTTACCGAGAATCGCTTGCCTGTTTAACACACCAATGCAGATATAAAGAAATTAATTAAGCCTTTCTTGTTTTTCAACTAGAAAATATAATAAATCAAACAAACTCAGACAAAGTTTTATTTTAACTCGAATCGACTTACAGACACATCTCCCAGAAACACTTATTTTCCATGAATCCAATGACATCGCGACACTCTATACGCCAGAAAATGATTAAAGCCGAATCTTGCGGAAATACATTTTTGATTTACGAAATGCACCCCGAAGAATCTCTGAATGAGATCAAAGACGCGCTCAGATCCGTTTTGAAAAAACAAGGGCGAGATTCCGGACTCGTTCTTCAAAAAATTGAAGACGACGCTTGGAAAATGTTTGTCATAGAAAAAGACGATTCCCTGTCGGCTTTTTGCGGAAATGGCTCCAAGGCCGTTGCCCTCTATATATTTTCCAGATACGAGTTGTCGAAATTTTATATCCGAAATGATGAAACCAATCATTGCCTCGTCACCTATCGACCGGATTGCAATATCTCCTCGGTTGAAATCGGAAACGTGATGTTTCAGGATGGAATTTACTATGTATTGGGAGAACCCCACGCGATTTATCAATGCGGGCCGAACCAAATCGAGGAGCTGGCAAAACTGCACTCGAATGTCAACGTCTCGTGCATCGAACAAGTCGACGATTTGCACTGGAACATTCGAACCTGGGAAAGAGGTGTGAATGCAGTGACTAAATCTTGCGGCAGCGCTTGCGTCGCCGCAATGAGTTCGCTCGTTTCTCGCGCTAACGCTCGAGAAGAGAGTATCTTCATTTGCCCCGGAGGAGAAAATACAGTGACCTATCGACGCGGTAGATATGTGCTCGCCAGCTTTGCTTCATGTGATGGGATATAACGGAAAGTTGTGTTTGAAAAACCCCATTCCGATGCTCGAGTGAGCAGGATGTTTTTATTCTTCCAAATCAGAAGCCGTCCAAGGGCTGATGAGAACACGCCTCTTGCGATTCTTCAAGATGTATTTAAAAATCGCTTCGAAGGTATGCGTTAGAAGTTCGGGTCTTTTGAATTTTCCTATTCAGTTCCGAATTCAGCCTCTGTTGGGATATGGCCGGGCTGCGCGATTTGCTCTAAGGCCTTTTGATTATTTATAAATTTACAAAAAATTAAGGCGATTGCCGGAATCGATCCGAGAACGATAAAACAGGAGTGAAAAATATCGATCGAGTACTCCCCTCTTATCGCGATTCCAATCGATAAAACCATCGCAGAAAGAGCCACCCCAAAGCTGGCCGATATCTGCTTAAACAAAGAGTAGAGGGAGCTTCCAGGCCCTTTATATTTATTGGGCAGTCCGCTGAAAATTGAAGTGACGTTCGCTGTCTGGGCCATGGCAGAAGCTGCTCCGATGCAAAAAACTAACGCAGCGAGAACATATGTCGATGTTTGGGGAGTGGTAAGAGCAAATGCATATGTGCTAAGCGAAAGCACGATCAACCCGGGGATGATAAACGGAAGGGGGCCGATTTTATTATAAAATTTTCCGACTACGGGTTGTATCATGATCATGCCAGGCGTGATGGCCGCCATGATCCACCCGGTCGATACAAGGCCTAAACCCAGCCCCTTTTGTAAATACAGGGCGATTAAGAAATTGGCTCCTAAAAATATGGTGTTGGCGGCTGACTGGATGAGATTTCCGAAAGAAAAATGCCGGATTTTGAAGATCGGAAAAGGGATGAGAGGATTTGTAGATTTTTTTTCTATTCTGATGAACAGCAGACCCAATGAAAGAGATACGAAAGCTATCGCCCCAAGTAAACCCGCGTTGCGTTTCCCCACTTCAGAAAAAACCCATAAAATCCCCGAAAGACTCAGGCTTCCTAAAAGAAAACCACCCCAATCGAACTTCGTCCGATCGCTTGCGATCTCTTTTTGAACCCAATAAAAACTAAATAGATAACAAATCCCAGACAATGGGAGTTTAAGAAAAAAAATCCAGCGCCATCCGAACAGACTGGTCACATATGCCCCGAAAATCGGGCCGAGAGCCGGAGCGATGAGGGTGACCATATTCATACAAGCACTGGTTTTTGCCCAATTGGATCGAGGCATTGCTTTCATCAGAGCCGACATTCCAAGGGGAATGGCCATTCCTCCGGCAAACCCCTGAAATATCCTGAAAAAAACGAGAAAAGGCAAATCGACAGAAAAACCACAGCCGATTGAACTGCCTATGTAAATCAACTGCGATAAGAGGAAAACTCTCCTAGTGCCATAACGATCGCCCATCCAACTGCTGATGCCGATGCCTATGGCCATAGACAAAAGAAATCCGAGAATCGCGAACTCAGCATCCGTGGGATCGATGCGAAAAGATTGAGCAATCGCCGGCAACGCCACATTTAAAGTAGATGCATCGAGAAGATCGATGAACCAAACTAAAGAGTAGATAATCGCCAGGCGTATGCCATATCTATAACTTTTATTTTCAGTCATCGCGCATTCCTTTCTAGAAGAACTTCTTCAGAGCTTCGACAAACTGCTCGCATGAATTTGCCAGAGCGCGATCCTAAGAGGGTGTCTACCAAGAGCGGCTTTGTCGATTTTTGGGATTATTTTGGCCTTTTTTCAATTCTTTTTATAGGGATTGTATACGAATGTTGATACTACCCCTGTAAAAAGAATCGAAAAAAGGCTCAAAAGAACGACGAAGCTTGGCTGTGGGGCAAAACCCTTGCAGGTTCTTCAAGATGGGCTTAGGCTTGTTTGCGTTGCTTGGCGCATCGATGGAGAAGCCCGCAAGCTGCGAAATAAAGCTCCGGATTGTAATAACCCTGCGTTCTGCGAGAGCGTTCCTCCATTAAATCAATGACATGGGCGACCTCGGGCGAAAGCTGCGACGAATCGATCTTTTTTAATTGACCCACAATGGGCGCTAAAAAGAACTGATTATCCGCAGACCCATTGTTGATAATCCCAAAGGCATAATCGATCCAATCGATGGCCTGTACATCCGCAGGAGAGAAGAGCGATGATGCTGAAGAAAGAAAAGCAGCTGAGGGAGGGATGCTCATGGAAACCTTCTATTCGATGAAATTCAAACCTCTTTGAGGAGAGATTTGACCATTCAAACGGCAATCTCTCGTTTCTCATAGATGAATCTACCGAAGAGATTAGCAACGCTCTCGTCTGTTGTCAAAATAAAAACCGACGCGTTTGGAGATAGGAATGGATTCTTCTTAGGTCTATGAGAAAAAAGATTTGGAGTTGAGATCGTTCTCTAATTGCGCGCAATTAGAGAACGATCTCAGAGTATCTTCGCTTCGATCGCGACTAGGAACAATCGAGCTTTATGAGTCCCAATATCCGCCCGCCGACGAGGACGATCTCCCTGACATCTCAGGGCTCTTGTGTTCTGTCGCTCTAAGCGTTTCTTGAATGATCGCAAATCGATCCTTCATAACGCGACATTGTTCCTCATCGATGCTCGTTAAGGACTCTAGCGCCTCGTCAATCGGAACTGTTTTCAGATAGGCGATTGCATCGCGGCACCCTGCTTTCAAATCTTCCGACCAAGTCTCAAACCCCGATGCGAGATATCCTTGTAATGAAGAAAGTAACTTTCTTTGCTCCCTCGGAACATCCTCTGGCCCTATGGATTGAAATCCTGCATTCATGCCTTTTGCCAACTTCTCACATAATTGGTCGGGAGTTGTTAAGGCTCGGAAGAGAAATTCATTGTATTCTCGATTCTCCGCTGGGGAATTGCTTTGAAAAGCATTCAAGTCGATCCCATTGTCGATCGCGTAAACGGATACAGTTCGTCCATCTTGTTCCTGGGCTACCATCGCATTTCCTACGTTGCTGGCAAAGAAGTCGAATTCGTCGAATTGATCAAATGGTTTGTCCGGCGGCCACATAAATTTTACTAAACGATCCAAATTCCCTATGGCAAAATCAAAAAAGATCAGAATCCCCAAATTCCTAAAAACACCCGAGTCCTTCAGGTAGCCCTCTAACCGATCTTGATTTCCTTGGAATTCGTTATATTTTTCGATGAGCCAGCCGCTTATGTTTTCACCTCGCACCTTTTCCATGAATAGGATCAGATCCTCAGCTTTGGGTTGCATTTCCGGCTTAAACTTCTGAAAAAGCGCTGTCGCATGGGTTTTTAATGCCGTGGCGACCAATGGGGAAAGCGCCTCTTGGCGGCTTCCGAAACCACTCATATCCGGAACACGAAGTCCATGATTTCGCATGTTCTGAAATAAATAATTATACAATTTACCGTAAAATAATTCCCTTGGCTCGGTGCGTTTAAGTACAAATGCGAGCATCGGCTCTATAGAACGATGGATTAAAAGGGTGGGACCGCCTAAACCTTGTGAAGGCATTCGAATGCCTTCCAAATCTTCTTCCCCGCACTCGAAACCACCATCAATAATAAATTGAATAGAGCTTTCAAGCGATCGAGAAGTTAAAAAACTACTAGATAACGACATTCTTTTACTCCTAGATTACTTTTTCAAAAACAATGCAATTTTAGATGATCTGGAATTATTAAAAAATACAAACAATTTTATAATCAACCTTTCAAACCCAGGACCAACGCATTTAATAAAAAAATTAATCGCAATCAAGAACGACATCCAAAAAACAAACGAAGCCCGAACCTTCACAAAATCTCTTTTGATGGACAAGAAATCGATGATTTCGGATTGGTGAATAGAGATTGATGAACATACATGGGGGGACAATGGGCGCAAAAGGCAAACAACTGGTCGGATCGAATGTCAATAAAATTCTGGTCTTATTAAACAAGGCATTTGCCGACGAATGGCTCGCCTATTACCAATATTGGATCGGTTCGAAAATCGCTCACGGCCAAATGCGCGATGCGATTGCGGAAGAATTCAAGGAACATGCGTCAGAAGAGTTAAAACATGCCGGCATGCTGGCGGAAAGAATCATCCAATTGGGCGGAACCCCTATTTTAGAACCGAGCAAATGGTACAAAATGACGAACTGCGGGTATGAATCCCCGACCAATCCATCCGTGAAAGCCCTATTGAAACAAAACATCAAAAGCGAACGATGCGCGATTGAAGTCTATCGACAACTGTCTGAAACGACAAAGGTCTCAGATATCATCACATATCAGCTGGTTCTCGAAATACTGAAAGATGAAATTAAACACGAAGAGGATCTGGAGGCATTCACAAAAGATCTGGCCTAGACAACCACGATAAGAAACCGGGGGTGTCGATGTGCCCCGGTTTCTCAAATGATCCGCTGGATTTAAGATAGAAACATTCGCAGAGCCTCTTCGGCCGAAGGACGGGACTCGGGGCGATACGACATCATCCGCGAAATCAACGCCTGGATTGAAGACAAAGGATTTGCCTCCACGGCGCTTCCCTCTCGACCGGCAAAAGATCCGATCGTTTCCAGAGTCCTTGCGATGCGCGTCATAGGATTGGAGAATCCACCGGATTGATTTGGCTTAGTGCAGTCAGGCGTAACTTGCAACCCATGTATCTCAGCTAAAACACGCCCTAAAGACCATATGTCATTTTTTTCGAGAATCGAAGGCGTGACGGGATGGCCTAGCGCTACTTCCGGAGAAAGATAAGCTGGAGTACCGCCTCCCGCTGGTTTCAAATCCTCTTCCGAGCTAACAGCTTTGGCCCATGAGCGGTCGAAGTCGCATAATGCCGTCTTCCACCCGCTTTCAGTTTTGTCGACCAAAATATTCGCCGGCTTCAAATCGCAGTGGTACGCTCCCATTTCATGCATCGCCGCAACTGTCGTCAATAACTGACGGGTAATTTCATTTTTAGCGGCTTCGGACAGGGGTTCTCCCTTTTTTAAAAGCTCGTAAAGATCCATTTGGTACAGCGTTTGAAAGCTGACGATGTCCATTTTTCCCCTAAGCCCTGTAATACAAACCGTCGCAAATATGTTGACGATTCCCGGAACCTTAGCTTCTTTGAGAACATCCATGACTCGACGGCTATTGATACAATGCACTACTGCTGGAGGTATTTGCCCGCCGAACATCGCTGGTATTTTCAATTTTAGACGCGCAACCGGACCGATCTCCTGCCCGTTCAATACTGCAATCGAAGCCTTACAAACCTTGTTTTCCCCCTCTTTAGGAGCAAATCCTTTAAATTTTTTAAACTCCCATTGTCCCTCGTCATTCGTATGTTTAACCACTTTACCCTCGCAAACAGCGGTTGGGAGTCTTTGTCCGATAAAATCAGCGATAGTCATATTTACCTTGTTTTTATGTTTATTTACACAATTATTATACAATAAAATGCATTTTAATTATACTTGTTTTGTTTAATTCAAACAACTAATAGTAAGCGGCTTAAAAGGATGGCTGGTAAAAAAATAATTTAATCAAAAATTTAAATTGTCGAAGCGCTTAATATCGAGATCCTCCTGCGATAAGGGTATGCCTGTAAATTCAGTTTCAGAGTTCTTTTGAGCTGAGAGGGTGTCTATACCGAAACTACTTCAAGAATCGGGTTTGGACTGCTTTCGCGTTGCCCAAACCCGATTCTTGAAGTAGTTTCGGTATACATAAATTGTGCAAGACTCGTAAAAGATTTTGGAAAGAGCTATGGTAGGTTCAAAAATTTTGATAAGACATGCATCGCTTTTGGAAATATTTCCTTTTTTTTCACCTATTCGCGGGGTCGATTTGCGCCCATGAATGGTATTCGGAATATTGGCAGCGGATGCTTTGGAATGTATGGTCGAATCCCTGCCTTTCTTTTTCCCTTTATGGAGAAATAGAAACTGGAAATCATTTTAAAGACATTCGATATTACCATATCAGCGCGCAATTCACCCACCAGTTATCAAACAGAATCTCCTTGGGATTAAATTACACCTATATCTATTCGAGACCCCTCATCGATGAAGATGGGCCCTGGAAATGGCATCAGCGTTTAGAATTCGACCTGAACCGAATCTTTCACGTCTGGGCAAGGAACTATATCAGCACGAGAAATCGCCTTGAGGTCCGAAAAATAGAAGGGAATCCCCAGATTGGATGTCGGCTGCGCCAACGGACGATGCTAGTCATTCCAATCAAGGGTCGAGGCTGGCTGAAAGAATACGATTGCTATAATGAGATTTTCTTCGATATCCCGAAACATCGAGTTGTCCGGGATCGAATTTGTCCGATTGATCTGACTTTTGCTTTATCGAAAACAACTGAATTAGACGTTTTTACGCTCTTGGAACTCTTCGAAGAACAAGGCATTTGGTATAAAAGTTTTATCCTTGGAAGCCAGGTCACATTTTGAATGTTTTATGTGCCGCTCTTTGTAGACACCCTCTCACTGCATGAAAAACCGACTGACGTTACGCTTAATTTGATAGATCTCCCATGATTCTACATCTATCTTTTGATTCATTTTTGATACACTCATCGCGATTCGAAAATCGGTTTTTGAACTTGAGCAAAAGCTCCTTGGGATCGATGATCGCGATATACCGAAACTACTTCAAGAATCGGTTTTGGGCAACGCGAAAGCTGGTTGGCTTTGGCGCAGTCCAAACCCGATTCTTGAAGTAGTTTCGGTATAGATGCATTGGATGGGGTAGAAGATATGATCTCGATTAAAGCGACAATTTTTTTTGACAAACGCTTCTGGGTTGGCACATTTGAACGAACCGATAAGGAGGGCTACGCCGTCGCAAGACATGTATTCGGAGCCGAGCCCGCCGATCCGGAAGTCTACGAATTCGTCCTTCAGCACTACCAAGAGCTAAAATTCGGGGAGTCCAGAGAATTCACATTGGAAATCAAGCGGATGAATCCGAAGAGAGTGCAAAGAGAAATTCGCCGCGAAATGGAACTCTTGAAAGAGACGACTCGCCCATCGACTTTTGCGCAGGACTATATGCGCGAAGAACAGGAAAAGAAAAAGGTGGAAAAAAAGACCCAAAGCCGCGCTGAAAAGCAGGCTTATAAAGAAAAGCAATTCGCTCTAAAACAGCAGAAGAAGAAGGAAAAGCAGCGCGGGCATTGAGTTCGATTCACCGGCTAAGAACTCGAAGCGAAACACTCGATGCTTTGATGGCGGCCGACTCTTGAGGGGACCTCGGAGCTGCGGCCAGCTTTGAAGAGGACATATGGAACACATTGTGAATCCAATGGGCGCCCGCTTCCTCGATTCTTTTAAATGTCGAAGCGATCGCCTGAAAATTTGAAATCACCGTCCGTTCGAAAAAGCGAACATCTTCCGCAATCACAAGACAGCGGCGCGCCAAATGAAGCGCGGCCATGGTCGCGCGAGTCTTAAAGTCCTTTCGCTGTTCCCTTTGTTTGTGGATTTCTTTTGAACGCTCGACGAGGGAGGAATCGATCGCGTCCAATTTCTTCTCGATCTCCGCCAGCTTTCCTTCTTCGCCCGCTTTCTTTTCTTCAAGACGAGCATATTCCACTTCCAGCGAGGCGGTCTCTTCGGGGGACAGATCTTCCTTATGCCGCAGTTTTTCTCGAATGCCGGCGAGTTCTCGATCGATGGACTTTTTGTCTGCGGCGATCGTTTGAAACTCTTCCACTAGGGCTTTTCTAGATGCTTTCAACTCCCCAACATCCAAAAGCTGGGAATTCCTCAGTATGGTAAACGAAGGGTCGACTTCCCCGTCTTTGAAAAACGATTGGCAATGGGGATGTAGAATCCGATCCCAGAAATGCGAGAAACGATATCCCTTGGAATCGGCAAAGGTAAGATACGAGGATTGCAATCGAACGCCCTCGGGACATCCCTTGGATTTTTTTGGAGAGAACTCTTCGGGCACCCTTAAAATATCGTGCCCGGCCCGTGCGACATAATCGCTTTCATGTTGCGCAAAAAACAGGCGAATGCCAAGGGCATCTCCGGCTGCAGACGATTCGGCAAGAACTCTTTGCCATTCGTCGCATGTCTTTCGATCCAGTTTGGGAGAGGCGTAAGCATATAGATCCACTCCTTTCAACCCGGGAAGCGCGCCGTGCTTATAGGCGTCCACGATCGAAACCATCGCCCTCTGCGCATCGGCTGCCCCGAGGGAATGGCCCGCGACCCAAAGCGTTTTGCCTGCGTCGGGATCTTCCGAAATCTCGCGCTTTATTTCAGCGATGATTTGATCGGACACTTCGTCGAATGTCGAATGCCCGATTCCCCTAGGGTCTAAATCCCTCAAAGCGCTCTGATAGTCATTGGTTCCCCGAAAAAGCAAAATGGAGGGGGTTTCCGGAGGCTGGCCGGGCATCGGGCGCAGGAAATCGGCGTTCAGGCCGTTGTGTTTGATTTGCTTGGCGATCTCGCAAAAGACGATCTCGTTTTGACCGGGCAGATAGACCGGAACGACGCGGCCTGTCAGATCCTCGTTTGGATCCAGATAGGCGATATTTCGGGCCAATGCTTCGGGACCTACATAATCCTCATAAGAGCTGTTTTGGCGTGAAGAATTCGCGATCTTTTTGACTTCGTTATAATAAAACGCGAATCCGGCGATGCTTTCCAGATGCAGCCCGGCTTTTTGGGATTCTTCTATTAAATTTAAGGATGGATCATGGCAAATGAACGGCAGCGGATTTTCTAAACGCTCGATTGCTTCCGCCTCGGAAATGCCTGGAAACATTGCCTGGCACGCTTTGACATCATTTACTTTAATTTCATTGGCCGCATAAACCAAAATCTCTAAAATGGCATTTCGAGAAAGAGACCCATTGGGGCCTAAATCGGAAGCAGCGGTTCGGGCCGAACTTTTGCGGGCAATCGCTTGAAAGACCTTATCTGCGATCTCTTTTCCATAAAGCTTCTCGAGGAAGTCTCGAACCGTTCTCGTGTCGCAATGCCCCTCGGCCAATCCCTTCGCCAAAGCTTCCCGAATTTCTTCGAGAGTTTCAGGGCGATTTTCAAGAGATGGTTCATGCCTTTGGTTTTGAAAAAAGACATCTAACAGAGTTCGACCTAACATCTCCCCTCCCTCAAAAAAGAAAGAACAAAAGCAAACATTATTGATATAAAATCACAATCAAAAACTCAAAGAACGCACCTCACCGCAATTTAATTATACCACAAATAGATTAACAATTAAACAGACCCGGAAAACAATTTAAAGAATCCATCCCATCGAGATAGACGAACTGGGAGACATTACCTCTAAGAGGCTTCTAATTAAAAACTTAAGGACTAAAGATATGTTTTAACGAATTGAAATTCGAAAAAAATCAAGAGAAGAGATCGGAGAAATCCCATGGCCCTAAATCAGCGATGCGCCAGCAAAACTTCCGCCGCTCGATTCCCCTCGAGTTGGATTTAACCTTGCCTCGGAGGGTACTTTGGCCAATATATCATCGCCATCTATGGTTGTTTGATCGCCGGAAATTGATTTTTCAATGCTATTGGAATCGATTTCTCCACGAGGATCGCCGAAAGAGTTTTTAATCGAGGCCAGCCTCTCGGCAAACCTCAGGCGTAATCTCTGAGTTGAATTCCGATGGGAACTCGGAGAGGCGCTGTTGACAGGAGCGGAAAAGCGCCTTTGTCCAGTGGGTTTCGGATTGTTGACAGGATCACCGTGTTTTTCTGGAACAACAAGAGAATTTTCGGGCGGATTTGAAAAGATGGGAACGGAAGAGCGCCTTTCAACAATGCTATTGCGATTGGAAACGATCGATGAGCTGTTCGCTAACGGGGACTTCCCCTTCCAATCTTCCATGCTGGGAAATGAGGATAATTCTCTTTCATCTGAAACTCGAGTTTTCTTTTTGTCAACCGATGAGGCGCTATGAAATGCCTCGATCGTGTTTTGAATCTCCCGACGAACCTCTTTATCGGAAAAACAAAACTTGGGCTCGCCTCTTTGTAAGCTTTCATTCAATGTCATTTGCAAATCGATCCGCAATTTTTCGATGATGTTTTCGATTTCCAAATGTCGATTGACTTGCGCAATTTCCCGAACCCATGCCGCGATCAGCTCATCTGAGAGCTCTCTTAGAGATCCTTCTTCCGATTGGATATAAATCGCTTTCGAATCCACCAAGATCGTGTTTTTCAGATTCGCTTCATTGGTCGGCGAAGGTTTGTAATCGGCGTTTTTCGTCAACCACTCCAGCACTTTCTGTTTGACGATCTTTTCGCTGATTTCGGCAGGGCCCCCTATGGAATGAATTTCTCGAATACTCGATTTGATCGCGCGGGCCATCTTGGCCAACTCTACGCGGTTTACTGTCGGCATTTTCGAGCTGAGCATATCGATCAACAACTCTTTGGAAATTTCTTGTTTCGAAGTCGTCGAAGAAGAAAGCATATATAATTTGTGAACGGTCTTTGACACCATCTCCGATTTCGATTCCTGAGGAGACGAAATCCCGCTGTAGACCGAATCTATGAAGAAATGAAAATCCTTGGGGGCGAGGGGCTCGCGCGGCGCTTGATCATCGAATAATTCATTGATTACACTCAAAACTTCCGGCTTTCCATGAAATCTGGCGAGCATGGTATTTTCAAATATCTTCCAAATCTTTCGGGCTTGTTCTTTCGAAGGCATCTCCTGCGAACAGACAAAGCTATTTTTCTCTTCGTCGAAATGTACGAATTTCGTTTGAGAACTCCGACAACACCACAAATTCCACAAAAAAGGCAAAGTTAATTTTGGGTAATTACAAACCGACATATTTGATGCTCCTTGTCTTTAGATCGAATTCCACGAACCTCTTTCGACATTTTTGCCGGTCGGATTTTTGGATTTTTTGCGCACTTTTAAGACCACCCCTCCATTTAAAAAGCTTTTATATACAAAATATAAAGATTTTTTTTAAAGAAAAAGAATCTTCGATTCACGAGGGCGAGGCGAATCCGCAGCAAGGTTTGAACGCAGGAAAACGGAATCCAAAAAACCTTTCAGAACTTCTTTTTGGCCAGCATGCCCCGAGCTTCGATCTTAATCCAGTCATCGGGTCCTCCGATATCGTCTGTTCCCAACCATGCCGCCGGTCTGACGACGATTTTATCCGGATTGCGGTTCAACCAGGCCGCCCACCAGCTAAAAGTCGAATTGGAGATGATATTATGCTTGCAGAGGCTTTGAATCAGAAAATCGATGTAGTAAAACTCGCCCTCGATAAACACGACATTTTTTCCTTCCGTTGGAATTTCCTGGCGAGCAAACGCTAAGTTATCGCTTGCGACGACGAATAAAGATGACTCGGGAAAAAGCGCCATGGCTTTTTCAAAATATTCGCGATCGTACTGAATGAAATAATCGCTATCGGGCACTTCCCGCTGATAATATCGAAGATGCACGCCTACCGTATAGGGATGCTCCAAAATCCATTGGTACTTCTTTTGGACATAGGCCAAATCATGGGGATGAGGGGCGAACAATTTCAGCAATCGCTCCCGATGATGGGCAAAATATTTTTCATTTTGGAAAAAACCATGGATCTTCATGTTTTTCTGAAATTCAATCGGTCTGTATCCAAACGCTTGTTTATCTTTCCATTTATGCTCTATCTTATGTTTAGGCCGTTTCGGATGGCATCGGAAAAACATATGCTGGTACTCGACGAGAAACTCATCTTTTGAAAGCGAAGGAAAACACGGCTCAGCCCCATGATCCCAAGCGAGAGCGGATACAGTCGCGATTTGGAACATGCGATTGCCTAATTGCCCAGCAAAAGCTCCGATTAAAAACGGCTTATCATCCTTGGATTTTTCCGTCGCTTGAACAGGATTTAAACTCCAGCACATCAAAAGAGCAAAAGAAATCAGCCGTTTCACAACACCTCTTTGAGTTCGAAAAAAGAGTGCCGATTATCGGATTCTGAATCGGGCGGTGTCAACATTTTTTCATGGGAATTCGCTGGCGCTTTACTATGTATGGCGTTAAACTAACGGATATTTCAGGAGTCCTTGCGAAAATTTGCAAAAACTGCGAAAAAGCGAACCGGATTGCGCTCGCAAGGCAAACCAGCTATCTTATTTGCCTGGAAAATCCATAAACCCCTTGAATCGCGGCCTCGATGACTTCGCGCTACTCCCTTGAAATAGAAGAGTCCATCCGCCCGGACGACGAAGCTCTCCTATTCAAAAAAATCAACGAAGAGGCGGCGCGATCCAAAGGGATGAATCCCATCCGCACCTTTTCCATCTTCATTAAGGATGCGGATCAGTCCGTTTGGGGCGGCGCAACCGGTTTCACCTACTACGGATGCCTCTATACGGATATGCTTTGGGTCGATGATGGTTTGAGAAACCAGGGATGGGGTTCTAAAATCATGAAAAAGGCGGAAACTATAGCTTTGCAAAGGGGCTGTTCGTTCGCATGCGTTCAGACGATGGATTGGGAAGCGTTGCCTTTTTATCAAAAGCTCGGATATCAGATCGAATTCATCCGAGAAGGATATGAAAAAAATTCCAAACTGTTCATGTTGCGAAAAAGCCTTTCTCCCTGAGCTTATCCGCAGAAGGATTTTCGATGGATCTGGAAATCAAAACTCAAAGACTGATTCTCCGCTCTTGGCGCAAGGAAGATTATAAGCCTTTCTTCGCTCTTAATTCAGATCCGCGCGTCATGGAATATTTTCCCTCTCTTTTAACAGAAAAAGAAAGCGATGCCCTGGCTCAAAAAATAACGGACAAAATCGAGCAGCAGGGATGGGGGTTCTGGGCCGCATCGATTCCGGGAATCACGGATTTCATCGGATTTATCGGCCTCAACCCCATCGATGAAGCGACGTCCCTCCCTTTTGCTCCGGCCGTAGAAATCGGCTGGAGGCTTGCCTTCGAGTATTGGGGGCAAGGGTATGCGACCGAGGGAGCCGAAGCTTGCCTTGAATACGGATTTCTATGCCTCGACTTGCCGGAAATCGTTTCATTCACGGCGATTCAAAATCGACGCTCGCGAGCTGTGATGGAACGCCTTGGGATGAAACAGGACGGCGAATTCGATCATCCCGGCTTGCCCGAGGGCCATCCCCTAAAACGCCACGTTCTCTATCGCCTCAGTCGAGAGGCTTGGGAATATTTGCGCAAAAAAAAACCGACTCCCCCAAAGGGAATCGGCTCGACTGCGAGGCGCTCTAGATCGCTCTAGAATCCCATCCCGTAGCTGATTGTGACGAGAGGAAACGGGAAAACCTTATATTGATGATGTCTGAGAAAACTGAGAGTCGGGATGCTCACCTGAGCTTGGATAAATCGAAGATCGCCGCTTTGATTGCGGTACTGCTCTCCGAATACAAATTCAGGAGAAATTGAAAACACGGCTCTCTTACAACCAATAAACACCGCGCTAGGACCAACCCCACCTCCAAAATACAATTGGGACGAAGGATTTGGTTTCGGGTAATAGTGGAAGAGCATGTTCGCCTTGAGTGCATTCACACAAATAATCGAGGTCAATTGAACCGACACGTCTGTTCCAAAATGATCGGACTGCGCCCGATAGCCCACGCCAAATGAAGGAAATGGGATCGGCATCGGTCCTGCCCCAAAGGAAAAATATCCCATGCTTTGATGGACGGGTTCTTTCGAATTTGCAATGAGTCGATTCTGATCTGCGGGTTCATTTGCGCATACAGCTCCAAAAACCGCGACGCATAGCGCTAGAATTTTCTTTTTCATTTACACTCTCCAATTTTTTAAAGAGAGCATCGATATTACGAAAAAAGAAAAGATAACCGAAACTAAAAAACAATGTTTGATATAAAAACAAAATTTTAATTAATCGCAATCTAACTCGAAAATACCGCTGGAATTGAGATCTCCTCAATTTAGAGAGCCTCTTACTTTGGGATAGGCCTGCGCGAAGTTGCATTTGCGATATTTTGCACAGCGAGGCAAAATGCCAACCCGCTGTTAAATACGAAACAAAGAGCGCGGGCTTGCGACCCGAGCGAGAAATTCATTCTTGAAAAAGAAAGATTTCAAGGCCGGATGTCTCCTATTTGACCAGCAGGTTAGGAACTTGAAAGAAGGGTGATACATGTTGTTTTGGAAAAAAAAGCCGATCTCTTTGCCAACCGTCTCCTTTGCAACAGCCTGCTGGGAAAGAGACTGGCGCAAAATCTTGCTCACATCGGATTACCTTTCAGAACTCATGATCGGCCATCATCAGTTTGGATTCGGCGAAAAACTCCTCGTCATCAATAATGTGAACAACCTAGATGAAGTTGCCGCAGCGGCCCAAAAAAAAATCGATGAAGGCGTCCTCACCCGCTATATCATAGCATCCGATGTCGCTGACCAAGCGTTTAAACAAATAGATCTTCGACCGGACGATCTGGTTTCCACCGATCCTTCGATTCCTTCCAGCTGGCTTTATTACAATGCGCTGGCTCCTCTGGCTGCAATTTTTGCAGCTCGAGGCGAATTCTTGCTCTATCACACCGGAGACGTGTTTATGAAAAAACCGGTTTCCTGGATCGAGCAGGCTCTTTTATTGATGCAGGACAATCCCCTCTATAAAGTCGCGAATCTGACTTGGAACGATCGGCTCGATGAAGTCGCAAAAGAATCGATCGGATATCGCAAGAGATTTTACGTATCTGATTCAGGTTTTTCCGATCAGCAATTTCTGATCCGCCGAAGCGATTTTCTCTCTTCTATCTATCGAGAAATCCGCCCCGATGCCTCTCACTACCCTCGGGGAGACGTCTTTGAAAAAAGGATTTTCTGCGCGATGAAAAACCGCGGATGGCTCAGGCTCACCTATGCCAAGGGCTCTTATACCCATGAGAACATTTGAGATCAGCTCGATGCCCCCTCCTCGATTCCATAGGCTAAAATAAATTCTATCTATTTACTTTTAAGAAACTTGCGATAAAAATCGTCTAGGAATCCGGGTTGATCGAAGCAAAAACCATCAAGAGATCGCTGTTGCCGTCTCTTCATGCTCGGCTTGCTCTGATTTCGTTATTTGTAACCCCCTGAACTGAACACGGTATGAATAGAAACGCACTTTCAATTGTTCCTATTGCTACAATCCTATGCTTGGTTAACCCCATGCAAACGCATGCAGCTCTTCAAGAGAAAGCCCTCTCTGTTACAGAAGATCTGCGCCTTCCTTGCAGCGAAGAACTGGCTTTGCTGTATCTGAGCTGCGGAAACGTGAATTTGCTATCGGAGGATGATTCATCTGCTCTTGACGCCTATCAAAAGGCCTCTGACTTACTGAATCAATCCAATGACTGCGGCTTAAAATTTTTGACGGCTTTTGGAAAAACGATCGTTTGTGATCGGCTCAACTTGACCACAGACTGTACTCAGTATCTTTCAGAACTCAGAGAACTCCTTCCAATTTCGAATGAGCAGCTCGATAGCTCGCTTTCCGAAGATTGCGATGAAACGACTCTCTATCTAAAAGATCTAGCTCATTTATCTCCGTCTCAAGAAATTCAACGCGAGCTTCTTTCATTTGTATCGAAAATTTCTTCTTTTAGCTCGAGTCATATACAGCATCTCGGAGAGTTAAATGCCCCTTCGTTCGAAGAAACCCTTTCAGCTCAAAAAGAAAAGACCCTTTGGAAACGGATGGAAAAATTATGCAGAAACATCAGAAAAGCCTGCATAAAAGTTCTGGACATTGTCGAAAGATGCTTAGACATCCGAGACAGACTCAAAACATCTTCTGAAAACAACAAAACTTCCACGGACTGACCTATGAAAATTCGATCTTTCACAACATCACTGACTTGTTTATTTCTAAGCGCGATCAACACTGCTTTTGGAGGCGAATCGCCTGGAGTAAAAGACCGTTTACTCGCTCGCCCGCATCAGATTTATATTGGGCCTGAGTTTTTATCGATGCAGATCGATTCGCAGATCAAAGATGCGCATGTCGACGGGAAAAAATTCTTCTGGGGCCTGAAATTCGGATACGAATATCTCAAGCCGCAATCTTTCTATGCAGCTGCCGAATTGTCAGCGATGAATACGAGCCGAAATTTCCCGGTGACCTATGGAGAAACCTCCTATAAAGGGAAAAAAGGCGAGGGATTTGGAAATATTCAAGCCCGATTCGGATATACGGCATCGCACGGACGATTTCTTGCGACGCCATTTTTAGGCCTTGGCGTCTACTCATTGTCGAACCGCGGCAGCGAAGGATTCGAACAGTCGATGGGGTACGTTTCAGGTGGTCTGCGCACCCAATTCGATTGGACAACGGCATGCCAAATCGGATTGAATGCAGAACTCTTTCGAATGCTCGGAGTGGAACAAAAAGCCAAGTGCGATGACAAACGTTTCAAAGCCGATGGCCAAGATTGGGGTTGCAAAATCGAAACCCCTCTGACGATCCGCCTCAGCGAAGGATGGGATGTGAAAGTGGCCCCTTATTATCTAAGGCAGCTACTCTCAGAGAAGCAAAATGCCTATGGTTCTTCTTTGCTGTTCGGCTATCGATTTTAAGTTTTTCAAACGCACATCTCTAGCGCTCTTTTGCATCCGTTGCAAAAGGGCGCCTCTCCCTGCTTAGAAAATGCTGGACGAGAAAACCTTCCGTTTGCAATAGACACAATTGAGGGCACATCTCAGGGAGACAGGCATGGAAAAGGGCGTTTACACGGTCAGCCATTATTTACTGGATCGGCTTCACGAACTCAGCGTCGACCATGTATTTGGCGTGCCTGGAGACTTCGTCTTGGGATTTTTCCACGTGCTGGAAGACCATAAGGTCAAAAGCATCTGCACCTGCAACGAGCTGAATGCCGCTTATGCCGCGGATGGATATGCGAGGATCCGGGGACTCGGAGCCGTCGCCACTACTTATGCGGTGGGAGAGCTGAGCGGGATCAATGGAGTCGCGGGATCTTATGCGGAACGAGTGCCTGTGATCGCCATCACGGGATGCCCTGCCACCCACCACTTTAAACAAGGCACGCTGCTCCACCACACTCTCGGCGACTACAACATCCCTTTTGAAATGTTTAAAAAGATCACGATCGCTTCGACTTTGATCGACCGCACGGCAAAAGCGGCTTCCGAAATCGACCGCGTTCTGAAAGAAGCCGTCTATCATCAGCTTCCGGGCTACATCGGACTTCCCTCCGATATCGCTCTCGCGCCGATTCAAAAACCGACTGAAAAGCTCCAATTGATCCAGCGCCCGCCCAGCGATCCGAAAACCTTGATGGAAGCGGTGGAAGAAGCGGTCAAGATGATCGATGCGGCGAAAAAGCCGGTGATCGTCGTAGACGGAGAAGTGATTCGCTTCCACATGCAGAAACTCGCTTTAGGACTGATTGAAACTTCGGGCTTGCCGTTCGCCTCGATGATCATCGGAAAAACGGCGATCGACGAACACCACCCTCAATTCATCGGGCTTTATAAAGGAGAGCGGAGCCGGGAATATGTCCGCAAACGAGTCGAAGAAGCCGACTGCATCATTTTGCTCGGGCCTACCCTCACCGATTTCAATACGGGGGGATTTACCGCCTCGTTCGACCCGGGAAAAACGATCGCGATCAACGTAGACCGCTTGGGAATCCGCCACCACCAGTACACGCGGATCAACAGCTTTGAGTTTCTGGACCATTTGACCCGCAGAGTCAGGAAAAGAGATCCTCAAACGCTCGACATCCATCGGGCGATCGACGGCTGCACGCACCGCGCCTCGATGGCTTACAAACCGCAAGAAGGCATCCGCTTGACTCACCAGAGATTCTTCGATCGGATCAGCCATTTCCTCGACGGCGATTCGATCATGATGGCAGAGACGGGATCGGCTCTTTTCGCGGGCGTCGAAGTGCTCCAGCCGAAGGGATGTCGATTCATGTCTCAGAGCTTTTACGGTTCGATCGGCTACACGGTAGGAGCTACTTTGGGAGTCTCGATCGCCGCCCCGAAAAAACGGGTTTGCCTCTTTGTCGGAGACGGCTCTTTCCAAGTGACCTGCCAGGATATCTCGACGATGCTGCGCTATCATGCGCATCCGATCGTCTTTCTGCTGAATAACGACGGCTATCTCATCGAGAGGGTGATTCTCGACGGAGGCTTCAACGATCTGCAACCGTGGCACTATGCGAAAATCCCCGAAGTGTTCAGCGGAGGCTGGGGCTGCAAAGTGAGAACGGAAGACGAACTCGAAAAAGCGCTCGCCGAAGCACACAAAAGACCTCAGGAGCTGGTGTTCATCGAAGTGATCCTGGATCGATGGGACAGCCCCTTGGCTCTCACTCTGGCGGGCGCGGATATGGCGAAAAACAACAGCCTAGTTTGAGACTTCGCCTTTCATCGCAAGCCATTCTTCCCATAAAAAAAGATGGGGCCAGGTCTTCCAGTTCGCGCGGTATTCCTCGCGCTGCGCTTCCGAGACCCGATGCAGCCTGCCGTCTTTTCCTACTCTCTCCGGGAATCGGATCCCTTCCAAATGGTCGATCTCGTGCTGGAAAATCCGCGCGGTAAACCCTTCGGCGAGAACCGTCACTGGAGCCCCTTCCCGATCGAGTGCTTCGACGACGACGCGTTTGGCGCGAGATACGATGCCGACGAGTTGATCATCGACTGAAAAACATCCTTCGGGCCCCTCTTCTTCTTCCTGAGACCGATCGATGATCTTCGGATTGATAAATACCTCGAGAGTTCCGAATTTCCGGTCCTCGCGATTCACTCCGGTATCGACGAGGATCACCCTCTTGGAAACTCCCACCTGGGGAGCCGCGAGCCCGACCAGCCCTCTTTGGCTCTCTTCGCGATTTCCCTGAGCGATCTCAAACATCTGCGAGATCAGATCCCGGATCTCCGGAGCTTTTGGATCGGAAACCTCTTCCGCTCGTTGATTTAAAACGGGATTGGAAGGTTTTACGATCGAGAGTTGTTCGAATGGATTGGCAACTAAATGAGCCGACGCTAAAATCGCTGCGCAAATTGTTCTAATTTCCATCTGTTCCTCTTAGGTGTGTCCTTTAATATTTTGCATGTGCGCCTTGGCGGGTGCCTCGGCGCGTAAATTCTTTTTTGATCCCTTCGATCACTGCCGTTTTCTGCTTCCATACCCATTCGGGAGCGATCGCATGCAATGGATGTCCATTGCCTCCGATCCGATAGATGATGCAGTCGGCAGGAATCCGCTCTAAAAAATCACATGCCAAGGAAATCCCCTCGTCCATCGACAGGACTGAACAGGCTCCGGCGAGATAATCCTTTGCGAGCGCGGTGTGTTCCATGATGACTAAGAAATGAATTTTGACGCCTTGGATTTTATAGCGCGCGATGAAATCCGCCGTCTGAAGAATTTCCTCTCTGCTCTCGCCGGGAAGCCCTAAAATCACATGGACGCAATGGTCGATCCCCTCTTCTTGCGTCATCCGGATCGCCTGGACTAATTCGGCATGGGTTTCTTTCCGATTGATCTTCTCAAGGGTATGCTCGTGGACTGTTTGAAGGCCGTATTCAATGCTCACATGAGGCAACATCTTTTTATAAGAGGCGATCAGCTCCAGCTTGTCCCGATCGACGCAGTCGGCTCTCGTCGAAATGGCAAGGCCGATGATATCGGGATGGGCATAGATGGCCTGATCGTAGATCTCCTTCAAATGAGCAATCGGAGCATATGTATTGGTATACGACTGGAAATAGGCGATGAACTTCTCGGCGCCGAACCGATTCTTCCGCACTTCGATGTTGCGCAGGATCTGCTTGACGATGGCATCGGTCGGACGATTCGTTCGAGAGGAAGATCCCCTTTCATCGCAAAACGTACAGCCGCCGACTCCCTTCTCGCCATCTCGATTCGGACAAGTAAACCCCGCATCGATCGAGACTTTATAGACCCGGCATCCAAATCTCTCTTGCAAACTGTCGTGATAGCTGCGGAAAAACGGTTCCATTTACATTCTGGGAACGGGCATTTGGATGATTAGTTCGAAATCAACGGGCCCGCAGCGCTCGCCGCTCGGGCGATAGACCACGTCGACTTGGACGGTATAATGAGTCGTCACCACTTGGTACCCGCTCTCGCAATGGCGGATTTCTTCTATATTTTCCGCGCTCCCCAAAAGTTCATAAAACTTCGGATCGACGAGAATGGCATCGATTTCCCGGATGGCCTCTGCAAGAGGAGGCAATGCTGCGAACATGGGCGTTGCGGCGAGCAAAAATAAAAGTGCGTATTTCTTCATAAATACCTGGTAAAAAGGGTTCCAGCATAACCTGTTGCGGATTTCAAAGCAAAAGACGAATCCTTTTTTTACATCCGTCGGCGGCGATCCCAAGGGACTCGGACATCCCGCTCGAGACCGAAGGGCTTAGAGGGTGTCTACAAAGAGCGGCTTTGTCGATTTTTGTAGACACCCTCTTAATTTCCCGAAGCAATTTACGGCCAACAGCATAAAGAGAGTTCTTAAAGCGGTTTCTATGTAAAATTTTTATTGAACCCAAAACCATCGGATCTCTACATTAAGGATATCCAGAAAGAGGGAACCCGGCATGTTCAAGCATATTCTCGCGCTGTCTGCTATCTCGGCGGCATCTCCGGCAGTTTATTGCACCGAGCAAACCCAGCCGATTCCCTGCGATGCGGTTTATTCCACAGCGCCAACCCAGCCGCGGCGTTACGATGCGGATTTGTTCAGAAAAGACGACGAAGTCGTCTTCGCTTCGGCTGAATTCCTCTATTGGACGGCGCAGGAGTCCTGCCTCGACTATGCGGTTCGGCCCTCCTCTGGAGGAGCCTATCTGACGGGCAACTCTCAAAACGCCTCGTTCGATCTGAGCCCCGGAATCCGCATCACGGGGGGGTACTTCAATGCGCCAAAATATTGGGAGGTCAAAGGCCAATATACCTACCTCACCACCAGCGGGAAAAACCGCGCAAACGCCCCTCTCGTGGGGCTATGGCCGGCCGAACAACCGAACTCCCCTCTTACGCACGCCCATTCGACGATCGATTTGAAGTACAATGTGTTCGACGTGGTGGTAGACCGCATGTTCATCCCGAACCCCCATTTGAAAGTCCGCATGCTCGCGGGGATCTCGACGGCCTGGCTCGAGCAAAATTGGCGCACGGAATATTTCAGCGGCGCTTTTAGCACGGTGATTCGCAACAATTGGCATTTTGTCGGAGGCGGTCTTCGCGCAGGGATCACGAGCGATTGGTATTGGGGAAGAGACATCTACTTGACGGGGCTGGCAAGCGTGGCCGCGCTTTTGGGCAGCTACAATAGCCACTATAAGCAGACCACACCTGGGGGCCTTGCAAAAACCAGTTACTCCGACACAAGGCCTACGTCCTGCATTCAATTCATCGCGGGACCTTCTCTGCAAAAAAACTTCACCAATCATCGGCTCGAAATATTTATCGGCTACGAATTGAATATCTGGAGCAACCTCCAGGAGATCCGAAAGCCGGGAAAAATCGCCCAGAACGAAGCGAGCATTTGGGTGGCCAACAGCCTGCTCGCCCTCCAAGGATTGACCACTCGGGTCTCTTTCGATTTTTAACGTCGATCTACAAAGCGGGGCTTCGGTATATTTCGACTGAGAGGGTATCTACAAAGAGCGGCTTCTTTGTAGACGCCCTCTGAACCTCAATTTGCAGACACGCTCTTAGATATTCTCTTAGGCTTTGCTGTAAACGCGACTCCGTACGGCAGCATCAATACGGCTTCCTCGACTTGTTGATTCAAGCCCATTTTAAATCGAATCGAAAGCCCCGTTTCCTTTTTTACACCGAACGCATTCTCCCCGTTCGGAATCAGTTCATAGGTGGGCTGCCCTGGAATCACCGCGAAGAGAGACTCTCCCTTAAGGGCGATATCGACGGTATAGCCATATACTTCATATACGCCTACGAAACGGGACAAATAGGAAGCGAGCTCGCTTTTTTCTTCGGGCTTTCTCTTGAAAACGATGTCGGGAACTTTCGGCTCGAAAGGAATATGCATCTCTTCGATCGTCCCGCGTTCCTTGCTTTGAAACGAGATCTTAATCCCCTCGACGGGAAGGATGAGATCCTCCGAAGCCGATTCGATGGAAAACACGTCGTAATGCCAATGTTCGAGGCGGTAATCGATCCGGTTGAATTTCATCTCCAGCGAATCGCCGACGGCTTTGATTTGCACTTCTCCATATCCGGGATGGAAATACGCGCCTTCATATTCGGAGAGCTCATGGGACGGATGGGTTCCCGTTTTGCGGTTTTGATGCTCCTCCGCTTTCTTCTGCGATCGCTCAACGGCGTTTTTCTCTGCGACCTGTTTTCCCTCGTTCAAAATATCCATCTGCGGAATGCCGAGGAGAGCGTCGAACACATGCAGCGCGAGCACGCGCGGCAGAACGGTCAGGTTGCTATTGCACAATGCGACGACTCCAAACTTTTCCCCGGCATGAGGGCGATGTGGGAGGTAAACCCGTCTATTCCCCCATCGTGGCTGACGTGATAGCGGCCCCGATATGTCTGCACATGCCACCCCAAGCCATAGGTGCCCACCTGCGCTTCCTTGCTGTCGAGGCATCCCCCTGCGACGATCTGAGGGGAATAGATTTCGCTGAGCGTCGCTTTGCGGATGAGCGATGCGCCTCCCCACTCCCCTTCGCGGGTATGGAGCTGCACCCAGCGGCATAAATCGGATAGGTTCGAAATCATCGATCCCGCAGGGCCAATCACGGATATATCGCGAAACGCCATGCGCTTCAAACAGCCTTGCTTGTTCAGGTAAGGAACCGCGTGGTCGTTCGACGCTTGCATCGCCTGTATGGAAAAGTGGGTGTGGGCCATTTGCAAGGGATGCAAAATCCTGCTCTGGACGATCTCTTCCCAGCTGGTCTTTGCGATCTTTTCCATCGCCATCCCGGCTGCTAAAAACAGCAGGTTATTGTAGCAAAATCTCTCTCGAATCGCACACATCGGAGAAAGATATCGAAGCTTATAGAGCAGTTCTTTTCGGGTGAAAGAAGAGTTGTACCACACGAGATCGTGGCGAGCCATGCCGGAGCGGTTCGCCGCCAAATCGCGCAGCGTCAGGTTCTGCGTCGCATATGGATCCGACAGGCGGAATTCGGGCATGATATCGATCACGGGCTGATCCCAATCCAAAAGCCCTTCGTCGACCATGCAACCCATGGCGAATGTCGTGAATGCCTTGGTGCAAGATCCGATTGGGAACAAAGTCTCCTCGGTCACGGACTTTTTCCCTTCGAGATCCCGATAGCCGAACCCTTGCGCGAAAACCACCTGGCCGTCGACGACGACTCCAATAGCCGCCCCCGGAACCAGAAAACTTTCGAGCGCTAGGGAGACTGCAGAAGGCAACTGCTGAAGCGATTCTCTCGCCCGCTCCGCTTGGGGAGTAAATCGCTGCGACAAATCAAAGGCGCAAAGAGGAAGCATTGCGCCGAGCGCCGCGATGCAAAAAATCAACGGCATTTTGTTCCGAATCATAAAAAGCTCTCTCGTTGAATTGGGAGAGCATCTTACTGGCTCAATTCAATAATTGACAACTTTTTCTGCGACAAAAGCAGCTCGATTTCGACGGCCGTCAAAAACGAAAAACGCCTTGGGCAGAGCCAAAGCGTTTCGAATCGTTAAAAGGAAGAGATCCCGCCGCGATGCCGGGAAGATGCGGCGGGACATCGGCTCAGCGCATCGAATACATCATGAGCCCGGCAATCCCTTGGAGGATCAAATAGATCGCGACGATGTAATTGAGCATGCGAGGAAATACCAGGATTAAAATCCCGGCGATGAGAGCTACAAACGGCGATAAACTCATATAAATCATATTCGTTCTCCTTGATGGGTTGAGAGGTCACATCTCTTTCTTTAATATCGCCGGAAGTCGCATCTCTGGCAAGGGATTTCCAATGGGAAAAAGAGAGGTTAAAGATGAACCCGGATCGGCAAAGCGGCCTCAAATCATCGCCGCCATTCCCCCAATCCTTGATTTAAGCGGATTTTAATCGGTTGGAAACAACCTTTTGCCACTGAGCGACCTAATGTTTTAAGCCCTTTTTTCAACAGCGCAAAAAAAAGGAGGCGTTTCCCGGAAAATACAACATGTTGTGTACCGAATAATAAAAAAATACCATATGTTGTAGTCGAATGAAGCAGAGGTCAGTTATGGGTTTGGTTCTAGAGGAGCTCTCCAAAAGAGAAAAAACAACGGTTGCGGTCGAAGATTCAATCAATGAATACCTCGAGCAGAAAGATTGGCGAGTGCAGGCGAATGCCAACCAAGGGTATTCGCTCAGGGGGATTAATCCTCAATATTTCCGGGAAAATGGTCGCAAACTACTGGCTGAACTACATTTATCCCTCCGCCGCCGGCCAGGCCCATAGAAATGGGGATTTGCACCTGCACGATTTGGACATGCTGTCCGGATATTGCGCCGGCTGGTCTTTGAAAACCTTGCTCAACGAAGGATTTAACGGCGTTTCCAACAAAGTGGAAGCCGGCCCTCCCAAGCATATGTCGAGCGCGATCGGACAGATCGTCAACTTCCTCGGAACATTGCAGAACGAATGGGCGGGCGCGCAGGCGTTCAGCTCCTTCGACACCTATCTCGCTCCCTTCATCCGCAAGGACAACCTTCCTTATGCAGACGTGAAGCAAAACATGCAGGAGCTGATCTTCAACCTCAACGTCCCTTCCCGCTGGGGCAGCCAATCTCCGTTTACGAACCTGACCTTCGATTGGACATGTCCGGAAGATCTGAAGCTTCAAAAACCTTTCATCGGCGGCAAGGAGATGCCTTTCGCCTATGGGGATCTGCAAGAAGAGATGAACATGATCAACCGCGCGTTCATCGAAGTGATGACGACGGGGGATGCCAAGGGCCGCGTCTTTACGTTCCCGATTCCGACTTATAATATCTCCCCTGATTTCCCCTGGGAAAGCCCGAATGCGGACCTCCTGTTCTCGATGACTGCGAAATACGGCCTGCCTTATTTCCAGAACTTCATCAATTCGGAACTCAAACCGAATATGATCCGCTCGATGTGCTGCAGGCTCCAGCTCGATCTGCGCGAACTGCTGAAGCGGGGCAACGGATTGTTCGGATCATCGGAACAAACGGGATCTCTCGGCGTCGTCACGATCAATTGCGCAAGGCTCGGCTATCTCTTCCCAGGAGATGAGCAGGGCTTGCTGAATCGCCTCGACGAATTATTGAACCTGTCGAAGGAATGCCTGGAGCTGAAGAGGAAAACGGTACAGCATTACCTGGATCAAGGGCTCTATCCCTATACGAAGCGCTTTCTGGGAACGCTCAGGAATCACTTCTCTACGATCGGCGTGAACGGGATGAACGAAATGATCCGCAACTTCACGGGCGATAAAGAGACGATCGCAACGGATTGGGGCCACGACTTCGCCTGCAAAATCCTCGACCATATCCGCAAGAGGATCGGAGAATTTCAAACCGAGACGAAGCACATGTACAACCTCGAGGCGACTCCCGCCGAAGGGACGACGTACCGGTTCGCCAAATTGGACCGCGCCCGCTTCGCCGATATCCTGCAGGCCGGAACGCCGCAGGCGCCTTACTATACGAACTCGTCGCAACTGCCGGTCGGCTACACGGACGATCCGTTCGAGGCGCTGAGAAAACAGGAAAAACTCCAGCAGAAATACACCGGCGGAACGGTGCACCACCTCTATATGACGGAGAGGCTCTCGAGCGCCCAGGCTTGCAAAAACCTGGTCCGCAGAAGCCTCGAGCAATTCCGCATCCCTTACATCACAGTCACCCCGACGTTTTCGATTTGCCCCAAGCACGGCTATTTAGCCGGAGAACATAAATTTTGCCCTAAATGCGATCACGATCTGATCGCGAAAAAATCAAATGGAGGATAACCATGAGCGTATTGTCTGAAGAAATCGTCCCCCCGGATGTGATCTTGAATGATGCAGAACGCCAGCCCTGCGAAGTGTGGACGCGCGTGATGGGATACCATCGCCCTGTCTCGTCTTTCAATATCGGCAAGAAAAGCGAACATCGCGAACGCCGTTTTTTCCGAGAGAGCCGAGCGCGGCTGGACTGCCCATGCGCCTGCAAATAAGCGGGGTCGTTCCCTTCACGACGATCGACTATCCCGACGCCCTGGCAGCGATCCTCTTCTGCCAGGGATGTCCATGGCGCTGCAGGTATTGCCACAATGCGCATCTGCAGCCGTTTTCAACGAGCGGATCGTATGTTTGGGAGGAGATCGTCGAATTCCTCAAGGCGCGCAGGCAATTCTTAGACGCCGTAGTCTTCAGCGGAGGAGAACCCACTTTGCAAAAAGGGCTCTCGGAAGCGATGCGGGAATTAAAATCGCTGGGATTCAAAATCGGACTGCACACCGCGGGGATTCATCCCGCCTTGCTGCGCAAAGTCCTGCCTCTTGTCGATTGGATCGGACTCGATATCAAAGCTCCTTTCGCCCTGTACGAAAGGATCACGAATCTACCGCGGAGCGGAGAAGGGGTTCGGGAGTCGGCCCGTCTGGTTTTGGACAGCAAGATCCCCTATGAATTCAGAACCACGGTTCATCCCCATTTGCTCTCTTCTTCCGAACTAATGACCCTCTGCGAAGAGATCGCCTCGATGGGGGCAAAACACTATGCGCTCCAGCAATTCCGCCCGGATGAACAAACAGATCCCTCTCTGACGGAGAGGGGCTTTCAAAACCCTTGGGACGAGGCTTTTTTGAATCGGCTCAAGGCTCTATTCGACACGTTTTGCGTGCGCTGAATTTCCCGCGGATGCCGCGAGTAAGAGAATGGCGGCGATCCGGCAAGAGAGGAGCTTTTTCTCCCGGTCTTTTCCGATCTGCAAATAGGTTTTTAAAGCCGTTTGCGCCAACGGAAGGGAAGAATGGAGCTGGAACAACTGCCCCCAGCGGCAGCAGCCGCGAGGGACGGGCATGAAGACGCTCGGATCGAGTTCGAGGGGAACGCGGATTCCGGATCTGAGAGGGCATTCCTCGTAAGAAGCGCAGCGGACGTCGTAATGGCGCATCATGCACCGATATTTCAACGCCTCCCGATTCTCCTCAAACCCGGCGAATACAAGGGAGCGGAGCGGATCGGCCGAACAATAGAACATGCCCTGCCTGTCGTAGTAGGCATTGGCAAAGGGCTGGAGCTGGAAATCTTTGGAAGAAGGCAGCGGGATGATCGCGCGGAGCCTATAGCGGCTCCACATGATCGGCGCCAAAGGTTCGTATTCTTCGCCTGCGATCGCATACTTGCAGCGATTCCAAGCCTCCCCTCCTGCAACGCGGATCCGCTCGAGCAGCCTTTCGGCGGCGGCTACTTTCGAATCTTTTTCCCCCATCGGCTCGAACAAAAACGGAATCCCGGTTTGGGGCTGCCATAGAAATACTATCCTTTCGATATCCCCGATTCCAATCGCGCACCCGGCGTCGGGATTTTGCTCTTCGATCGCCCGAAATCCCAACGCTTCGATCTCTTCGGATCTCTCGCTAAGGATCTGAAAAAATCTCGAAAACGCGGAGGCCGACGGAACTTTTGCGAACAATTCGAGATGATCCCCCATGCTCCGGCGCATTTGCTCGATGGAGGAAGCTTTGCAAGCGATGCTGGCCAGAACGCTCCGCCAGAGTAAATCGATGGGATAATCGTTGCGCCCCCTCCCTCTTTGCTGTTGCAAATCCTCTAAAAAGTCCCGATCCGGAACGGATTTCAAGGCCAATCGCAAAAAATCCATCCGATCCATGGACTCGAGACGGTCGAGAGCGATCTTTTTTCGGTTCATAGATTAATATTTAAAAAGACGGTTAAATATATTTTAAAACAAGCCCGGTACAATCTTATTCAACAATCGGATATAATCTGCCCCCAAAAAAAACAATTGCAGATCTATGATCCGATTTTTACTTCCCCTCTTACTCCTCGCCGCTTGCACGACCCGGCAAAACGAACGCCTCCACGAGCTATTCGCCTCGAAAAATCGCTCGAAAGAACTCCATCAACTCCACCTCATCCGAGAGTCCTTGGAGCGCGATCCGCCGGGTTCATTTTCTCTGGCTTTCGCTCCCTTGCTCGACGAACGGGGCTTTGTTTCTGCGTATGAGCTTCAGCTCGATTCTCTTCCTTGCAACGAGCCGTTTATCTTGGCCAGTTTCAACCCTCTGACAAAGGCCATTTCGGCGCATTGCGAATTTTCTCTTCAAAGCGACGGAACCTTCTCGATTCTTTCGAAAGATGGTTCCTTGGATGAATCCACGCAGATCCCCATCGCCTTAGGGGATCTGGTACGAGGACAGCCCATCCAGATCGCAGTGATTTCCAAAGAGCGCAACACCTGCACTCGCGCGGAGGTGATCTTCAAGCCTCTCGAAGCTTCGATCGACGAGGCCGATTTTTCCCTCTGCACGTCGCATGCGAAAGGCACTCGCTTTCATCTTACAGGAAACCGCCTTAATCCTGGAGAATTTCTCATTCTATCCGAGCGATTGGGAGATCGAATCATACAGCATCGAATTCGGGCGGACGAGCGCGGCTGCGTCGATGTTTGCATCCGGCCTTTGGTCTTTGGAAAACTCGGCGGGCAAACCCATCTCTCGATCTCTCGCGCCGATGGAGAATGCCTCCTGCGTTATCCATGGGGCGGCCTTCTGACTGAAAAACGCTATCAGCAGCAAATCATCTTGACGCCGCCGCAGAAGCGAAGCTGGAGCTGAGAGGAGATTGTTTCTTTCGCTACGAGGCGCTCCCTCAAGGAGTGCGAGGCGACGAGTGCCTCAAGGCGGCGAGGCGAAAGGTACTTGCGGAAAAAATCGGTCGCAAAGACGCCTATTTCGGCATGCAGGCTGCACCGCTTTAAGCCCGGAGCATCCCAATAGAACCTCTCCTGAAGCACTTTGCGCCCTTTTTCGGTGACGCTATTGAGAAAAGAAAAATGAGTAGCTCCATTGCGGAGCAGTTTCATCCGCGCGGGAATGGAATGGACGACTAGGGGTCTGAGATGGTCGTTATAAGGGAGCACGTCATCGGTGACGGTCGCGACCAACCCGATCGGAGTTTTGAGCGAACGCAGCATCGAGGGCTTTCCATAGCACCAGGTCGCCGGCGCGAGCAATAAAATGGCTTTGATCCTGGGATCGAAATAAGAGCGTTTGGCTGCGGAGAAATCGATTTTCGCCCATAATTCCTGCGATATCTGGGCGAAGTTTTTTCCGTGTTTGGCCAGCTCCTGTTCGACGCCTTCTGCGACAGCTCCCGCTAAAGCGAGGCCAGTCATGCCGCCTAAAGAATATCCGACGAATCCGATATTTTCGGACGAGATGCGCCCTGACAACTTGGGTTCTTTGAGAAGTTCTCCGATTGCAAACGATACGTCCTGCGGTCGATCCCAGAACTTCAACGTCGCAGCCATATTGTACGTCTGCGCGGAATTGCCGTAATGCTCGATCGATGCGACGATAAAGCCGCTTTGCACAAGTCTGGCGGCTAGCCAGCTTCGATCCCTTCGGTCGCCGTGGTTTCCATGCGACATCACGATCAGAGGGCGCGAAGTCTTTGCGGCAAGCGCGGCGTCTCGAATCTCGCGCGGATGCACCCAGATCGATTCCTCGACTCGGCCGGCGTCGACTTCGGCTTCGACGGGATACCAGCACTCGACGATCACGGGCCGATTGCGCTCTTCATCGAAATACGCGAATGTAGTGACGCCGATTGGCTCTGCAGAGATCTCCTCGGACGCCTTGGCGCAATGCGACATCGCCTCCATATTCTGGAACGAACAAAAGACAATGAAGCAAAGAATGAAAAACCGCATAGGTTCATCATAATCATTTTCCCTTTTCCTTGCCAATCCCCTCAAAGAGTTTTCGCTACTACCCTGCTGCTCAAATATGAGATCGAGACAAATGATCAATACTAAGGCGTGTCGTCAATTAAAAATTTCTTCGAAATTTGAGAAAAATAGGTCGGCGAGAAATTTCCCACGGGAGATGGGGCAGAAAACACCCCATCTCCGATGATTTTTATGCCGAAATACATCTCGAAGCATGCTGATGAGGCGGCTGCTCGGTCAAGCCCAAGATCTTGGGAGCGCGATACGCGAGAATCCCCCAGAAAAGACTCAGCGGAATAAATCCGGGAGATTTAAGCATCTCTTCGCGGTCGGCGACGCGGGAAAGCACATGGTACATCGAATAAACAAAAAGCCCCATTGTGATGAATGTCGCGATATTCTCGAGCGCCACTTTTTCATCTATAGGGACGGACGGGACTTCGGTTCGAACGGATTCGATTCGAGGCGTTTTTTCTTGATTTTCAATAAAACCGCTTGCGCGTCGGTTGATGATTTGATCCCCGAGATCTCGAAGCATTTCTCGAATGGATGCATCGAATCGAGAGAGATCCCTCTCGGTAAGCCCGAGGGCGTCTTGTCCTTCGCGAGACGCCAGCTCTCGGCTTAAAAAAGCCTCGATCTGGCTCTTCTGATATTCCAGGTTCGGATGCTCGAGAACCTTTGACAGCTCTTCGATGGCTTTCGGCCTCGAGAATCGAGGGAACTTTAGTTGAAGGAATGAGAGGAGATTTTCTTTAGGCGTAGGCAGCAGAATCGATCGGGCGGATCTGCGGCATATGGGGCAATTCGCAAGAGCGTTTGCCCGATGGTGGCCGGCCAAGCATTCCTTGCAAAACACATGGAACAGATCGCCGACTCTATGAGCTACGAGCTGGACCTTATTCTTTCGGATTTCTTCATCGGTCTGAAGGCAAATTGCACAAACGGCCTCGTCGGAATTTACCGGAACGGTTCTGGGGAGATGATACGGGATAAAATTGACGTCCATAGGTATTGCATCCTCTGAATTAAAAAAATTCGGAGGGGGATTTTTACAGAACCTCTGGAAACCCGCAATGAAATTTGATCCTGTCAGAAAAAAACGCGAACTCTGAGAGACTGTTAACGCCACTAACAGTCTCTGAGTCTGCGAGCCTATCCCAGTACTAAGGCTTCGTCGATTTTATGGGATAGATTCATGTACTCAACCTACTCGAAGGCTCGGTATATAGAGCCTCGGGTTTCTCAATTTTATCGATTTGCATCAAAACGATTTGGAGAAAGGAGCGATCATCTTCGGGAACGCGGGAATCTCCGATCAATTCGGATATGAGTTCTTTGGCTTCCGAATAACGCTTTAACTGACACGCGCTTTCGACTAAGCGCAGCTTGACCCCATACTCATGGACTGCCCCCTGCGGGAACCAGAGATCGGACGGAGCCGGAATTCGAAGGGCAAATTTAGAGATCAAATAGCTCAAGACGGGCTTTTTATTCTGCAAAAACCAGGTGGCGAGACGAAAAAGCGGTTCGACGTGGGAAGGTTGGTTTAAAAAAGCCGCCTGGTAAGCATCGGCTATTTCCTCCATTGGCCTTTCAAGAGCTTCCTTCATCCTCCCTGTGCAGTAGAGAGACCAAAAGACGTCTCTTTCAAAGCCTCCCATTCGAGAACGCCTCTCATACCATTCAAGAGCAGAACTCGGATCCTTCGCCAGTTCGCAGCACTGGCCCAACATGAGCGTGTAACGCTCGTTCTCCGGCTCTATGGCAAGGGCCTGTTTCAGCGCTTCGACGTCTTTTGCATATTTGTCGGGATCTTTGGAACGGCACCCCTCTTCGGTATAGTGCATGGAAACGCCCGGGAGCAATTGGGATCTCTTGCCGGTTGGACTTGAGACTTCTTCATGGACGATCCCCTGCCATTTCCACTCATGGGTTTGATCGATCAGAAAACATCTGTAATAGGAGCCGTTTTTTCCTTTGGCGGGAACCAAATAATAATCGGCGCTAAGTTCGCTTTTTTCGACAGGGCTTGAAATCTCTATATAATCATCGGCATCGATGAGCAATAGATAGTCGGCTTTCTTGCGGGCCAATTCGAGAGCTTCATTCCGATTGTGAGCAAAATTCACCCAAGGCCTTTCGTGGAGTTCGCCGGGAATTTCTCGCAAATATCGCTGGATAACGTCTTGCGTGCCATCGCTGGATCCGGTATCGACAATCACCCAATGATCGATCAAGCCGCGCACTGAAGCGAGGCATCTTTCAATCACAGATGTTTCGTTTTTAACGATCATATTGAGACATATTGTTTTATCAGACATAGAAAATCTTTTTTTGATTTTAAAAAGATATTAGATAAAACAACAAAAACGAAAAGTCAATAAAAACAAAAAAGCTGCTTTAAAATCAGATTTTAAAGCAGCTTTTGTATAATTTGAGAAATTTAAGCGTTATCTTCGATTTCGGAAATCTTTTGCTCGATCTCGGCGATGCTTGAATTCGCTTTTTCAAGCCGTTCTTTCTCGAGATCCATTTGCTCGCGATACAACATCGCTTTTTCGAAGTCGAGTCCAGATCCGCTCAGAGCTTTGCGATAGGTCTCGATCTGCTCTTTAATCTCTTGGCGACGGCTCTTTCTCTGTGCGAGGACTTCGCGAAGCTGATCGAGAGCCATGCGCTGATCTTCGCTCAGGCTGAGCAGAGCGCCTTCTTTTCTTTCTGCAATCAGATCTTTGATCGGTCTCAATAGGCGATCGAATTGCTGCTGCTCGAATTTTCCAAGCGAGAACCCTTCGATATCGCGGCGGATCTCTTCGAGTTCGGACAGGAGCTGTTCACCCGTTTTTTCTGCGTCTTTCTGAAGAACGGAAATCCTTTCTTTCACAGAGGCGATCTTATTCTTTTTCTGAGCTGCTTTTTCGAGTTCCGCTTCTTCTGCTTCTTTTCTCTTTTTCTCGAGTTGTTCGACAAAAGGAGCGCGGATCTGAGCGATTTCCTGCCTTAGGAGCCGGACGTCGTCTTTTCCGAGTTCGACGGCGCGCATATCTTTGGAAATTTCTTCCAGGACTGCATCGACTTGCTTCAGATCCATTTCAGAAATTTTTTCTTTGAGTTCGTCCAATTTCTTGGCAATCGATTCGCGATTTTCAGTCCAAGCCTGTTTTTTCTGCTGGAATTCCTGCTTATGGGCTTTTTCAAGGACGCGGATTTTGTCCCAGCATTCGCTTAAGCCAAGGCGCGTTTTGGTAAAAACAGAGGTATTCAAAGTCAGTTGCTTCGCCATGCTCTGCATAGCTTTGATCTCTTCGCGCAGCGCATAATAAGGAGCTCCCACGACTTCTTCGCCTTGAAAATGAGTTTCGATAAAGCGCTGAATGTCGCGGTCGAATTCGGAGCTGACGGCTTCGATGAGTTCTTTGCGCTTGGGGAATACGCGATCGCCGAGTTCGGAAAGGCGTTTGAAGAATTTCGTCTTAAAGCGGATGCGCATTTCCGTTTTGATGATCTCTTTGCGGAAACTGTTCAGGCGTCCAGCCGCAGCATTGCATCCATTCAATTCGGATTGGATCTTATTGTAAGTCTCGAATTTATCCGCCAGAAATCGCGCTTCCTGAGGAAACGGGATTGGGGAGGCTGTCGCAGGGTTCGTATTCGCAATGTCTTGCTCGATCGCAGTGATCGCGAGGTCGATCTGCTCGACGGCGAATGCGCTCTGCTCTTCGAGGATATCCTTCAGCCTTCGAGCTTCTACGGTCAGGTCGACATATTCGTTCCAGAGCTTCGAGCGGATGGAGAGATTCAAATTCTGTTTGAATAACGGGAGCAGATGGCGCCGAGCTTCCCAAAATTCCCGGAACCGCGGGGTTCCTTCCTGGGATATCGCCTCCTTCATAAAGACAAGTCCGTGGGCGATCTTCTCTTCCGCGGTCGGGAGCTCGTTCAGGCGACCCAAATAACGGTCGTAAGCTTCGCTGATCGATTCCGGCCTCGCTTGTACCGGTTCTTCGGAAGAGGGAGGAGATTCTTGGGAAAACGCTTCTGCTGGCATCATTTCAAACCTAAATCAACAATGAACATCATAGAATGAAAAACACTTGCAGAAGGTTAAATGACTTTCTCTTTTTCGAAAAGACCTATTCGTACAAACCTGGAAAAAGACACCTCAACCACCTGTTCCTCATCGAGTTGTAAAATAAACCCAACTTGCAAAAAAGAATCTGAAAAAGCCGCTCGATTCAGATCCTCTCTATTCTAAAATTATTTTTCCCATATCCCAGCTATGGTTTTTAAACATTCTTTGATTTTTTCGGTATACCGAAATTCGAGACCTGCTGCAAAATCTTCGGCTCAAAAGAACCTTCTATATGCGATATGCATGTCGCATAGAAACTATTTGCCTCTGGAGAAAAAACGATGCCATCCGCCGTCAATGCCACCCCCATTCCCCCTATCGCCCCAACACTCCCCTATCGAAACATTTCAAAAATGGCTTGCAAAGTCCTTGGAACCGCAGCGATTGTAGCGGCGATTGCCGCAAAAGCGCTGGCGAGCCAATCGACCGCTCCGGCGGGACTGGGATCTGCGGCTCGCTTCTCTTTTTCGGCGATTTGTTCCTGTGGAATGCTGTGTCTTTCGGGGCTGGCGGCGCTGTTTTTTGCGCTCCGCTTCTTCTTTCCAAAATCGACATCTACAGGCGGCGAAAGAAGGGCGGCGCAGGACGATTCGAGAGCCTGCTCGGCGAGCCCGCAAGCCTCTCAATTTGCAACAGAGCGGACTCCCTTTGAATCGCCATTGGCTTCCCGGCCATCGCTGCCGAGATTTCCAACTTTTGAAGAATTGCGCTCTCATTTTTTAAAAAAAGCCGAAGAGGAGTTCTCGGCAAGCGCAGTCGAGACGGGTTCAAAGAACGATTAGGCGCCCCAAGGCCCGCCTTGCTCGAAATCCTGGAGGATGACTTCCTTAAGTCTGTCGCGGTCGAATTCCTCGATATTGAGCCAACGGAACAAGGGTTCTTTGCGAAACCAGGTGAACTGGCGCTTGGCATACTGGCGGCATGCCTTTTTGAATTTCGCCACAAAGAGTTCAAAATCGGCTTTGGTCTGGGGGCTTTCGAGATAGTCGAGGGCCTGTCGATAGCCAATGGCCTGGGATGCGGAAGGATTGCGGCAAAGACCTTCCTGTTCGAGCTTCTTGACCTCGTCCAAAAATCCGTCGCGAATCATTTGTTCGCAGCGCAATTCGATGCGCGAATAGAGGCGCTCGCGGGGATAATAGATGAACCAGCACCTGAAATCGAATTCGCCTTCCTGGAGCTGGGAAGGCTTTGAAAACTCGCTGACGCGCCTTTCGGATAAAGCCATGATTTCAAGCGCTCGAACGATCTTATGTCGATCGCGCTCGGAAATGGTGGCCGCATATTCGGGATCGAGCATCTGGAGTCTTTCGTAGAGGATCTCGGGGCCGAGCTCTCTCATTTGCCTTTCGAGCTGTTCGCGGACCTCGGGGACGGACGACGGGCCTGCAGGCGGGCCGTAGAGGAGCGAATGGATATAAAATCCCGATCCCCCGACGACGATGGGGACGTTGTCCCTAGCTGCAATGCCGTGGATCGCTTCTTTCGCATCGGCATGGAATTTGGCGACATTGCACAGCTCGCTCAAATCGCAGGTATCGATCAAATGATGGGCGATGAGAGCGCGTTCTTCGGCAGACGCTTTTGCGGTTCCGATGTCCATGCCTCGATATACCTGCATGGAATCGGCGGAGACGATTTCTCCTCCGATGGCTTGCGCGAGGAGAATCGAAAGGCTGGTTTTACCCGATGCGGTCGGGCCGGCGATGACAATGACGCGTTTTTTTTTCTGCCCGAGCACAATCGGCTGTCTTTGCGCAAGAAACTCCACCCGGGAGCCAGATTTGGACTCCTTGAGGGCTGTGCCCGAGGATCTGGGATTAAACTCCGTCATGCTGCAAGGCGTCTTGTTCTGTCTCGAAAATAAGCAAAATATGGTTCAAACCCGCCGCCTCGATGACTTTCTTTACATCTTGGGAAACGCCAAAAATAAGCAGCTTCCCGTTTTGCCTATGGAGTTTTGTCGAAATGGCGAGCAGGTTTCTTAAAACAGCGGCGTGCAATTCCTCGACTCCCGAAAAATCGAGCAACAAAGAACGGGCTCCTTCTTTAAGGCATGCGTCGATTTTTTGTTCGAGCAGAGGGACATGGGCTGAATCGAGCTGCCCTTTAAGGCGAAATACGAACCTTCGATCGACTTCTTCGACGGCGATGCTAAAAGTCGGGCGCATCGATCAAACCCCTTGGATTTGGGGAATTTCAGGCTGCATCACTTCGAGATGCACGCGCCGGCCCAACCGCGCGCCGATCGTCATGGCCAAAGTGCGCAAGGAACGGATGACATGCCCTTTGCGCCCGACGACTTTGCCGACATCTTCGGGAGCGACTCGGATCTCGATGAGGGTTCCCCCCTGGCCTTCGATCAACCGGACGTCGACCTGCTCGGGCAGATTCACCATGTTTTTTACTAGATACGCTATGAATTCATCCATTCTTCACTCCTTCGAAAGACGCGAGATCCTTGTAAACTTTTTGTTTATTTAAGAGGGTGTCGACGAAGCCTTGCTTTGTACACATCCTCTAAGAACTGTTTAAAAACAAAATGAACTATTTTATTTTTAGACAGCTAGAAGGCCAAAATCTGACCCCTTCACCTTTGAGGATATTGGATCGAACCATTGAATGCAATTTCTTGGGTCATCCAATCGAGATAAGATTGGCTCGCCTGCTCGATGGGGGTTTGCAAGATTTCGGGAACTTCATAGCTTCCATTTTCGAGAATGCGCCGACAAATTTCGGAAAAATGGGATTTCTCCGTTTTGAAAATCACCTTGCATTCCCGTTCTTTTTTGAGTTTTCCCTTCCAATGGAAAAGGGATCGGATCCCGGGGATAGCCGATGACAGGCGACGAGTCGTTTTTCGAGCAATTGAGCGGAGATCTTTTCGGCTTCCTTGAAATTCCCGCAGGTCCACAAAACTAAAACGGGCTGGCAGGTCATGGGGATTCTTTTGAATTTTGTACAAAAGCGAGCTGCGGAATCCGAAGGTCGATGATCCGGGGCGCGAACCGAACGGGACTCGTTTCGCATGAGAGGCGATGGATCTGCTTTTGATAATCTTCGAGCATGGCCTTGCGCAAGGAGAGGAAATTGCCGAGCTGTCGCGCATAATCTTTTTGGGGAAGCCGAAGGATCTTGGGGAACAGGCAAACGGTTTCTTTGTCTTGATCGCGAAAGACGGCTTCCTCTTCGGTGAACAGGACGATTTCCCTTTGTCCATAGCTGCTGGAAAAGGCATTGGAGACGTCGATCCTCTTGATGCGAAGCCCTTCGCGCCAGGGGGCGTCTTTCAAAACCTGGAGGATTTCAAAAGCGAGCCTGAGGTGTTTGTTCTGCACGGGGGTTTGCCAAGATCCTCCCTTGCGGCCCAGGCCATCGGCCTCGGCGCCGAAGGGAGGGAGGCCGAGATAGATCTCGGGCAAATGCTTGGGGGTAAAGAAAGGAGCGATGGGAAAGAGATAGCCGTCGCGGTCGAGGCCGATGTTTTCATAATCGACGAGCCAAGCGATGGGTTTGCGCACGGTGTAATCGACATAGATGGTAGCTGGAGGAACCCGGGCGACTTTGGCCTCGGAAATGAGCGGGCAGGCGAGGAGTTTGCGGCGGGCTTCTTTGAGATCGAATGCGTAAAGCATCGCGGGCTTGTCGGAGGAAAGACCGAGAAGTTCGGCGAGATAGGAGGTTTTGAGCGCCTCTTTTTCCGGCCCAGTCTGAACGATGGCCGCGATTTTATAGCGCTCGTCGGAAAGACGCCTCGAATGCCAGGCGATCCAAGCCATATAGACGGCAGCGGCGGCCAGAAGCGTTCCGCCGGTGATGCCGGCCAAACACATCCAAGCTTGCCGATACGTCCATCGGCCCATTATTTCCCCCGAATCTTCGCCAAGCACCTATGGCGGTGCAGGCTTAAGCAAATGAGTTCATGCCACAAATCGGTTTGAGATAATCCGGCAGCCTCCCACATTTTAGGATACAGGCTGATCTTTGTAAATCCGGGAAGCGGATTGATCTCGTTGAGCCAGTAATGTCCTTTTCGATCGAGGAAGAAATCGACTCTGGCGAGTCCTTTGCAACAGCAGGCCGCATACATGCTGCAGGCGAGATCTTTGCCTATCTGGGCTTGTTGCTCGGTCAGATCGGCAGGAGTCTTCAGTCCCAAAGGACTGAGGCCCATATTTCCTTTCAAAATCGTAGAACTGGCCGTGATTGAGGATTTCCCCGGGCGCTCCGACGCGGATTTCATCGTTGCCGAGAACGGCGAACTCGATCTGGCGGCCGTCGACTTCTTTTTCGATCAGGATTTGATGGTCGTATTGGAAAGCCAGTTCGACGGCGTCGTCCAAAAATTCTTTCTTGAGAACGCGGCTCACCCCGATGCTCGATCCGAGATGAACGGGCTTGACCCAAAGGGGATAATCGAACTGGGACGAGGCGAACTCCTTAATGGACTCTTTCCTCTTTTCCAATCGGACCGAGGAGCATTCGACATAGGGCGCAGTCGGCACGCCGTTCATGACCGCCACATGTTTCGTCCATGCTTTCTGCATGCAGATCGCGGCGGCGCGGTAATCGCAGCCGACATACGGAAGATCGAGCGCATCGAGAAGTCCTTGCACCATGCCGTCTTCGCCTTGAGGTCCATGCAAAACCGGAACGACGACATCGCATGAAAGCAGATTTTTCAAAATCTCTCCGGAGAGCTTGGCTGATCGCTGGGAATCCGTTTCGTGTTTTTCCAACCGCGCCAGGGCGTCATCCCCAAAGATCCAATGGCCGTCCTTGGTAAGCCGAACGCCTTCACATTGTAAATGTCTGGATCGAGAGAACGGAAAATATTGCGGGCGGACAAAAGTGAGATCGCGTGTTCGGCGGATGTTCCCCCAAAGAGAACGCCGATAGTGAGCTTCGGCAACAGCTCGGACAGTTTCGCCGGAATATTTCTGGCGGCGGCGGTGATATCGCCGGCTCCGAATGCGACTGCGACATCTCCGCATTCCAAAAATCGGCTGACCTTCTCTCGATCCTGTCATGGAAACCAATGGACATGCGCGCCGCGCCTTTCTGCAAGAGCTGATAGATTTTCTCGGTGGTCGCGCCTTCGATCGCTGTTTCTCCTGCTGCGTAAATATCGGTGAAGATGACTTCGTCGGCTTCCTGAAGCTACTGGCGAATTCCTCGATCAGATCTCTGATGCGCGAATAGCGATGGGGTTGGACAATGGCGACCAATCTCTTTTCTCGGAACCGATCTCTCATGGCTTTGAAGCGTGGGGCGAATTTCCGTCGGGTGATGGCCATAATCGTCGAACACTTCGATATTCTGGACGACAGCCCACTTTTTCGAGCCTTCGCGCTCGCTCCGGCAAAAGAAAGAAAAGCTCTGCGAATCGCCGCTTCCTCGATCCCAGAGAGAGGGCGAGTCCGAATACGGCGGAGCCATTCAAGGCATTGTGGCGGCCGAAGAGAGCCAGTTCGATCGCCTTGTACGAGACTCCTCGATATCGAAGATCGAAGCGGACTCCTCGATCGTGCAGCATAGGATTGAATCGAGAGATCGGCCTCGTGGGAAAATCCGTAAGAGACGCCTTTGGGATTGATTCGGCGAGCATAGGATCGTCGAGGCACCAAAACAAGTGTTCGGGATACATCGGCTTGGTTGAAAAATGTCCGGAATCCCTCCTTGAGCCTTTCTTCGGTTTTCCAGTAATTCATGTGTTCTTTTTCGAAGTTCGTCACAATGGCGCCGAAAGCCGGGGTCTTTAAAAAAGAGCCGTCGCTTTCATCGGCTTCCGACGCAAAATAGGGCCCTTTGCCGGAACGCCCGTTGGTATTGCAGGATCGGACGATGCCTCCGACGACAAAAGAAGGATCGGCTCCGGCTTCGAGCAGCACTGCAGCGAGCAGAGCGCTGGTGGTCGTCTTGCCATGCGTGCCGGTGACGAGCAGGGGCTTTTGAGAGCCGATAGAGAATGTGCAAGAGATCAGAGCGATGGAGCTGGCGCAAAGATGTTTTTTCTGGCTTCCTGCAGTTCGACATTGTTTTCCCCGATGTCGGTACTGAAGACGACGACACTTGCCTGTTCGAGGGTTTCCTTGGCATGGCCGATATGAACCCGGCGCTCCATCTTTCGCGAGATTCTGGAGCAAGGGGCTGTCTTTCATATCGCTTCCCTGTACCTTTGCCCCGCGCTCGAGCAAGATCCGGGCCAACGCGCTCATGCCGATTCCGCCCATGCCGATGAAATGATAGGTCATTTCGTATTCCTTTAGATTGAGAATTTGTTGTCGCAATCGTTTGCCTTCCCCGCGCTTCCTCGAGAAAGCTCTGAAGTGATTTTTTAGCAAGGGCGCATCGTGGATGAGAGCCTGGAATCGCTTCGGAAAGCCTTTGGGATGAGCCCATTCCTCGAGGAGGATTTTTCCCCCTTTGATTTGCTTTGCGAGAAATTCGGCGTTGATGCGCTGATGGTCGTCGGCTGCAAACGGAAATGGGATCAGAAGCGCAGGAATGCAGTAGCGGATGAGCTCAGCGGTCGTGCCCGCTCCGGATCTGCAGATGGCGAAATCGGCTGCGGCATAGAGTCGGTGCATGGCGGGTTCAATCCCCTCACCCAAGCTTGCACTCCTGCTTTTTCATAGCGCTCTTTGACTTCGGCAGCGGATTCATCCTTGCCGGCGAGATGAATAGCCTGCGCATGGAGAGGAAGAACAGCTGGGATCGCCTCGTTGAGAAAGGATGCTCCCTGAGAGCCCCCGAATACCAAAAAGGTCGGCCGATCCGGATCGAGGCCCAGTTCCAGCCGCATGCTCCGTCGCTCGGCTTGGCCGAGGGATTTCCACGGCAATAGCGGGAACGAGTTTCAAATGGCGCGGCGCTCCTTTAAAAGAAAATTGCGCAAAGACCGTTTTCGCGCTGTAAGAGAAAAGAGTCGGTTCACCTTGCCCATGAGGCAATTTGCTTCGAAGAGGGCGATATTTTGGCGCATAAGCCAAGCTGCCGCAAGAACGGGAAAACTGTGAAAGCTCCCGAATCCGACGACGAGATCGGGGCGGAACTTGCGGATCGCCGAGATGCTCTGGCAGATTCCGCGGAGATTCATTTTGAAAAACATCCATAATCCCCTGAGCGAATATCGCAAAGGAGCCGCTGAAATCGATTGAAACGGAAATGCATCCTGTTTGAAAAAGGCGGATGTTTCCAGGCGATGCCCCGCGAAGAAGATTTCGGCGTGGGACTGCAGTTCATGGGCGAGTTGCTGAGCGGGGAGCAGGTGGCCGCCGCTTCCGCCGACGGCGATCAAGATTTTGGTGCGGTTCATACGAGGGCTCGTTTAGGGGATTTGGCGATATCGAGAAGTAGAAACAAGGCTATGATATTCATGATGAGAGAGCTTCCTCCCTGGGAAAAAAACGGGAGAGTCGTCCCTTTGCTAGGGAGCAATCCCGAGACGATCCCGAGATTTAAAAACGCCTGGAGCGCGATCAAAAACGTCAGGACGGAAGCCAGAAAAAACGCCCCTCGATCGGACGATTGGATCGCGACCGCAAATCCGGCGTAGGTAAACCCCATATACAAGGCGATCAGCCCCAGGATTCCGACGAACCCGAATTCCTCTGCGAAAATCGCCGCGATGTAATCGCTGCGCGCTTCGGGGAGGTAGTTGAGTTTTTGGAGGCTTTCTCCAAGCCCTCGTCCGAGGAGCTGCCCCGATCCCGCGGCGATTTTGGCCTGGTGCGGCTGATGCCCTTTTCCCCTGAGATCGAGTTCGGGATGCAAATAAATGCGGATGCGATCCGGCACATGCGGCATCTGCGAGGCCGCTCCAATGCCGAGGCAAACCATAGTCAAAAACGGCAGCGCCCAATACGTCCAGCGGATTTTCATCAGGATGAAAAGGGCGAAAAGACACCCGAGGATGATCGCGGTCGTTCCATTGTCCGGTTCCAATAAGATGAGACCCATTGGACATGCGATCAAAGCCAACACTTTTAAAAACGGCTTTAATTGGATCGGTTCCCTTTGTTGGAGGAACCAGCGGATGAAATACATGGGGATGAGAATTTTCGCACATTCGGAAGGCTGGAACGTAAATCCCCCGATGCCGATCCAACGCCTCGCTCCATTGATCGTCTGACCAAAAGGCGGGATGAAAACGGCGATGAGCAGCACGGCGGCGATTGCAAGCAAGGGAAAGCTCCTCTCGATCAGCGCGCGATACCCGCATCGCCTCACGGCAAAGCCGAGGGCGACGCCGGCTCCGCCATAGGCGATCTGCTTGAGCAAAGCCGCATGGGTATTGGCGTCGAGCGAGCGGTCGATGATCTCGGCCGCAGTCGTGTTGAACACCATTAAAAGCCCGAGCGCAAAGAGCAGCGCTACGCAAATGACGAGGCAAATAGAAGCTCTATTCATCTGACGCGTAAACGGTCTCCTGGTTTTAGACGGCGGGCTTTTTCTTCGTTGAGTCCATTCAATTTAAGCAGTTCGTCTACTTTCATCCGATGCTTCATCGCGATCGTCCAAGGGTTGTCTCCGACTTTAACCGTATAATATTCGAGATCGCGCTGAGCGGTCTGTTTTTCAGAAGAAACGGATTTGGCTTTCGCCGTTTGGGAGAATGATTTTTCTCCGGGCAGCTTCAAAACCTGGCCGATCCTCAGAAAACTGTTCGGCAATTGGTTGAGGCGACGGAGTTCTTCGACTGTGGTGTGGTGGGCTTTGGCAATTTTCTCAAGCGTATCCCCTTTTTTGACCGACACCTCGGCTAAAGATGCGGCGACTGCGGGAATCGGAGGCGGAGCGAGGACTAAAGGGGCGGATTCAGAGGGATGGCCGTATCCTGCTGGGCTAATGGAGGGAGCTGATGGACGATATCGGAAGACGCCGTTTGTGCAATCGGCGGAAGAACGTCTGGCCGGCGCCATCGAACGATATCGGCTGCTGCAGAGCAAGGCTTTCCTGGGGCGGCGATCCCTCGGGAATTTCATTGAACAGCGGCTTATGCATCCGTTGGCATCGCCTGTGAAAAATCGACGCTTTTCGGCGACTGTTCTTCGCGATGAATCGCAGCTATGAAAAGCAGAGCCAACAGGCCTGCATTCATCAATACGGCAATCAAGATCGTTTTTTTTCGATCCATATCCTCTCCTCAACCATTCGCTTAAATTCATTGCCCCGATGTTCGTAATTGCGGAATTCATCGAAACTCGAACATCCCGGGGATAACAATACGCTCATTTTGGCTCTCGCCTCTAAAGCTGCGCAAACGACAGCTTCCCTCATCGTCTCGACGCGATGGATCGGGAAATGATCCTTGAGCTCATTTGCGATGAGTTTCCCTGCCTGGCCGAATGCGACGATCCGAACGACTTTTTTCTGAAATGCACTGGCCCACGGCAAATAAGAAGCCCCTTTATCGACTCCGCCTGCGAGCAAAATGATCGGCCCGTCGAATAACGCCACCGCATGCATCGCCGCATCGATATTGGTCGCCTTGCTGTCGTCATAAAAAAAGACGCCGTCCCATTCGCGGACATACTCGATCCGGTGATGCGGCTTGCGGAACGCCTTTAATCCACGGCAAAATTCTCCATCCGAGATCCCGAAATGCGCGCATAGGGCGTAAGCGGCCTGGATATTTTGCTTCTCGGGCATCCCCAAGCGGATATAGCTCATCGCAGATGCCGGCGCCGATTCCTCTTCCCAAGGCGTCGCGCATGCTTCGGAATCGAATGCCTTCGCCCGCTTTAGCAGCGACCCGTAAACTCTTTCGACTTCCCGCGAGACCCAGAGCTGTTGTCCCGCTTTGAGGCAATCTTCAATCCGGCATTTGGCCTTCGCATAGTCTTCCAACGAGGCATAGCGATCGAGGTGATCCGGCGTCAGATTTAAAAAGACCGCCGCATCGAGGCATCGGCAAGAGAGAGATTCTAACTGAAATGAGCTCAATTCTACGACAAGGATCTCTTCGGGATCTATATTCAACGCATAACCGCTCAAACTGGCGCCGATATTTCCGAGGGCTTTTGCCTTCCGCCCCGCCTGCTGCAGGATATGCGCGACCAGCATGGTCACGGTCGTTTTCCCGTTTGTTCCGGTGATTCCGACGCAGCGATTGCGAATGGATCGGAAGGCGAATTCGATTTCGCCGACGACCTCGATTCCCCTGGCCTGAGCGGCGATCGCCAACGGATGGGAAGAAGGAACTCCGGGAGACAAAATGACAATCCCGATTCCCTTCCAATCGATGTCCTGCCGATCGGAATAAAGATTCAATCCCCGCTCGATCAAGCTCTGCACAGCGGGATCTTTTCTTAAAACATCCGCTTTTTGATCGGCCGCAACGACCCTCTTTCCTTGGGAAAACAGCAATTCGACAGCAGAGCGCCCGCTGGTGCCGAGCCCTAGGACGAAAGCGCCTGGTATATCGGTTTGCATCGATGCCTTTACTGCAGTTTGAGAGACGCGACGCTCATTATGGCAAAAAGGAGGCTAATGATCCAGAACCGAAGAACAACTTTCGTTTCCGGCCATCCTTTGTATTCGAAATGATGGTGCAGCGGCGCGCATAAAAAAATGCGCTTTTTATTGCGGTAGCGATAGCTGAGCACCTGCAAAATCACCGATAGAGCTTCTCCGACAAACACGGCTCCCGCCAAGGCCAGAATCAACTCTCTTCTGAGCAAGACCGCCGATAGTCCGAGGATGCCGCCGAGCGCTAAAGAACCGGTATCCCCCATGAAAATCTGCGCCGGATATCCGTTGTACCACATGAAGCCGAGGCATGCGCCGGAAAGCGCGAATAGGTAGACCGCGATCTCCCCGCTCCCCTCGATGTATAAAATATTGAGATACCTCGCCAAATCGATGTTGTTCGATAAAAATGCGAAGAGCGCTAGAACCATGGCGACCATCACGAGGCACCCGGCCGCAAGCCCGTCGAGTCCATCCGTCAGGTTGACCGCATTCGACGTCCCGGTGATGACGATGACGATGAACAAAATCCCGGCGATCTTCCATGCACCGTCGAACGAAAAAACGCTCTCTTTAAAAAACGGCACATAGAAGCGCTCCATATACTGCTCGGTCGTCAAGACGACGGGAGATTGCTTCTCCTTGACGAATTCCTTGGCCATCGGTGCTTTGAAAAAAACCTTTCCGGACAGGGCGTTTGTGACGGTGGGACAGAGCAAATAGACGGCGACGAAAAGCGAAAACAAGACCTGAAACGCCATCTTGCGCTTTGCGGGAAGCCCCTTGCTGTTTTTATAGCGGAGTTTGAGGTAATCGTCCGCCGCTCCGACCAATCCCAACACAATGCTCGCGGCGAATAAAAGCCACGTGAATGCTTTTGTCAGATCCATCCATAGCAAAAGAGAGATGCCCATGGAGAACAAAATGAGCACGCCCCCCATCGTCGGGGTATCTTTCTTCTTGCCATGCAATTCGGCCAAGAGAGGACATTCTTCGGTTCCCCGAATCGATTGTCCGATTTTCCATTCATAGAGCTTTTTGATGAAGCGCGGCCCCAGAAAAATCGTGAGGATCAAAGCCGTGGCCGCCGCTAAAATCATCCGCGTGGAAAAATAGGTGAACGCCGCAGGGCATCTGATCGAAAACGAATCCCGCAAAAATTCAACGACAAGAAGAAGCATCGAGGAGCTCCAAAATTTTCTCCATTTCCATGCTGCGCGATCCCTTGACCAACACCACATCCCCCGGACGCATCATCTCTCTAAGCAAATCTGCCGCGCTCTGATGGCTTTCCGCCATCGCCGCCGGTTTTCTCGCTTCCTGAAACGCATCGCAGAGCGGCCGAGCTTCCTCGCCGAAACAAATCAATGCGTCGGCTCTTTTCTGCGCCAAACGCCCGACCTCTGCATGCGCTTCTTCCGAAAAAGATCCCAATTCCTTCATCGTCGCTAAAACGGCGATCCGCTTGCCCCCTTCCTTGGGTTCCGGAAGGTTTTCCAGAGCCGCTTTCATCGAAGCGGGATTGGCGTTATAAGCGTCGTTGATGAAACAGATCCCTTCTTTCTCGAATTTCTGAAATCGCATCGAGGGCAGTTGCAAATGGGGGATCCGTTTTTCGATCTCTTCCCACTCCATTCCGCAGAGCCGGACCGCCGCGATTGCCGCTACGAAGTTTTGCAAAAGGTGGGATTCTTTAAAAGGGAGATCGAATTGATGGGCTCGCACGCCCCGTTCGTCGATCCGATAGCGCCCTTCTGCGAAAGACAGGTAGTAGTCGGCCGCACTGTCCTGCAGGGAAAAAGTCACTTTCTCCGCCCTGATTTCCCTCCAGACATCCGCATACTGAGCAAATTCCAGATCCACGATCGCCGTTTTTGTCTTTTCATGCGAAAAAATCTCCGCTTTCGCCCTTGCGATCCCCTCTAATCCATCCGGAAAATTCATCGCATGCGCCAATCCGATTTTCGTGATGATCGCCTTGTCGGGAGCTGCGATCTCGACGAGCTTCGCGATTTCCCCGGGAGCGCTCATCCCCATTTCCAAGACCAGAGCCTCTTCGTCCCCATCGAGATTGAGGAGATTCAGCGGGAAGGAGACTTTCGAGTTATAACTGGCCGGACTTTTACCCACTCGGAATTTCCCCTCGAGAAGCGAAGCCAAAAACTCCTTCGTTGTCGTCTTCCCCACGGACCCGGTGACTCCCAGGATCGAAGCTTTTCCCTGAGAGACGCTCCATTTCCCGAGCGATTGAAGGGCTTCCACGACGTCATCGACCCGAATCAGCTCCATCCCCTCGTGTTCGCCCTCATAGTCCTTCGAGACCACGGCTCCGACCGCGCCTTTCTGAGCCACTTCCGCCAAAAAGCGATGGCCGTCGACCCGTTCCCCTTTGAGGGCAAAAAAGAGATCCCCCTCTCCGACCTTTCTGCTATCGATCTGATAGCCAAGCACCTGCGCCTCTCTTTGAAGTTCAACTCCAAGCGCGGCCGCCACCTGCCTTAAAAAAGCCTTTCTCATAGCGCCTCGAAAATAAATTACTCATTGGTATAGCAAATACGGGCATATGCCGAAACAGCTTCTCGAATCGAACACAAAAATCGCTGACAAGCAAAGACTTGCAAAGCCCTCTCCCTCTTGACTTTCCGCTATTTTTGTGATAAAATTAATAAAGAACCAACGGGCATAAAACAATAATGAGCGCTGTTACCCAAAATTCCGGAGCTATTTATATCACAGCTCCCGCTTCAAAATTTCAAGACTCTTGCACTTGCAAATGGGGCGAACACACCTATACGGTTACGGCATATAATCTAGACAGCTCGGGGAAAAAAACTCTAGTTTCTATCGATGTGGATAGCATTCGAAATCTTGCGGGTAGATTCTTTGAGACGCTTCAGAACCACGGCATTCAAGCCGGAGCGGCTCAAATCTCTTATTCCCTTACAGACGATACAATTACTGCAGAGAACAAAAAAATCTCTCTTGAAAATGAAAAAATCCAGAACCCAACTGAATGCACACCCATTTCAAACCAAAAAGGATTAAGAGAAGAATTATCATTATTAGAAGCTGGCTATTCAAGATACTCTGAGACAGGCAAACAGAGGATCGATCCCAAAATTAAAGAATTAAAAGAAAAAATCGCCTTGGCAGAAGTTCAGCGTCCTGAAGCAGAGATTTCAAAAGTAATGCGAATTCGAAAGGCTTTTTTAGATTGTATTGGGAAAGAACCTATTTTAGGACCCCGAGCACCAGCTCCACAACAATCAGTTGCTTCTCAGCTCAATACACCTTCTAATTCTCAAAACACCCCACTTACAAATAACGATTCTGGAAAAAATTGGGGAACTCTAACTCCTGAAGAAATAAAAGAAATTGAAGCATTTATAAATACTGATCCACCACCAAAAACCAAGCCGAATTCGCTCGACCTTTATTCATCATTCAAACGAAAAGAATTACACATAACAGAAAAGCAACAGAAAGAGCAGTCTATAAAAGAAAAAAAAGAAACTCTAAAAACTTTAAAATCCGAGATCCAAGAAAGTAAAAAAACACCCGATCCTCAAATCAGAAAAGATCTCGAAACTGAACTTAATAAAAGAACAGAAACTATTTCAAACGAAATCGAACAACTCGAAAAAGACATCAAAATTCTCAATAAATCCATAAAAACAGAAACAACAACTATCGAATCTCTCGAAAAAGCTCGCGAAGCCCAGAGAAAAAATAAAATTGCGCAAATCAAATTAGAAGAATTAAGAAAATCACATCAAACGGTATCTCCCCCTGCCAGCCAGATCTCCCAAAATTCAACACCACCACAAAAAACTTCCACCTCCGCTAATAACCACCCCTTAAGCGAAAGCTCTCCGATCGGCATAGAAAGAACCGCTGGACATAACACTTGCTATCTCGGCACAGCACTTCAACTGTTGAGATTATATCCTGAGGCAATTGAAACATTGTCTAAAGAATCCGACGAGAACGGCCAGCCGAATCTTCTTGCCAAACCAATGACTGAATTTGGAAATGCGATCAGAAATGGAACCCCTTTCTCTCAAAAGCAGGTTTCCGCTCTTGAACGGGTTCTTAAAACGGAAAAGATCATCCCTGAAGAAGCCTCTAACTCAAGCTCTCAAAAAGACGCCGGAGAAGTCTTAGGAAACTTAATTAAAAGATGCCTTAAACTTGGAATGCCAGGCGAAGTAAAGCAAGAGCTTACTGAGATTCTAGATGGCGACAATGATCCTAGAATCACGACATCCTCTTTTGATGGCGTCCTTCGACTTCGAGGATTGGGCAAATTAAATATAGAGAAATGGTTTGAAGATTCTCGCGATCGCTATCAATGGAATCCAGCCCCCAAAATTTTGACAGTCCTTCCGGAAATATCTCCCGATGGCTCTTTACCTCGAGATGAGGCTCCTCAGTTCGCGTTCATCAAAATGGAAAATGGTACCGTTTTAACCTACGAACTCATAGGAATCGGATTCCGCGAGGGACCCGATGCATCATCCGGACACTATCGCGGAGCAATCCGCAAAAAATCGACAAATCCAAGCGAATCCGCCCAATGGATTCATTTCGATGATAAAAACGTATCGCCGCCTCAACAGCTCCGTTCCGAAGGAGAAAAAAGAATATTGATGTACCAACTTGCGCCTAATCCCACACAAGTTTAGCGCTTTAGAATGCCTGCCAAAAGAATTCTTTGATCTCTCTTGCGGGACATTTTCTATCATTCTATTTCCCTGCAACGTGAAATTTTCGATTCAATATCCATTTGACCCATATCCCACCTATCGGCCATAATCGGTCGCATTTCGGTGGCATAGCCAAGCGGTAAGGCAGAGGCCTGCAAAGCCTCCATTCCTCAGTTCGATCCTGAGTGCCACCTTATCCCTTAAAGATATTTTTACGTGCTTTTCCTCGTAGCAACGCCGATTGGCAATTTGTCCGACATCTCGAAAAGGGCCTTAGAGACCCTGCGAGATTCCGACCTCATCCTATGCGAAGACACCCGCCATAGCGGGATCATGCTGAAGCAATTCGAGATTGAAAAGCCTTTGATGGCTTTTCATCAGTTCAATGAAAAATCGCAGCAGCAGGCGATCCTCGACAAACTGCGCCAAGGGATGAACATCTCTTTGATTTCCGATGCGGGAACCCCCCTTATTTCAGATCCGGGACACATGCTGGTTCAGGCGTGTATCGAGCAAGCGATTCCGTTTACCGCGATTCCGGGGCCGTGCAGCCTGATCCAGGCTCTTCTTCTATCTGGATTCAGCTCGGAGCGCTTTCAATTCGTTGGCTTTTTGCCCAAAGAGACCAATCCGTTGAAAGAGGCTCTTCGGAAGGCTTTGCATTATCGAGGGACGACGATTGCGTTCGAGAGCCCTAGACGGCTCATCGAAACGCTCGAACATCTGGAAGCTCTCGACGCATCCAGACCGGTCGCAGTCGCGCGCGAGCTGACGAAAACGTATGAAGAGTGCCGAAGAGGAGTTCCTTCCGATCTGCTCGCCCATTTCCGCATTGCCGAACCGCGAGGGGAAATCGTGCTGATCATCGCGGAAAAAGAGATGCCCGTAGAAGACCTAGGCGTTCAAGAGCTCGTCGAAATGCTCCAGGAACTCCATGGCCTGTCTTTAAAAGAAGCGATCAAAACCGCTGCGCAACTCAAAAAAATTCCCAAGAGAACCGTCTACAAAGAAATCCACGGCGATTCTTAGAGGCTCTCGATTTTCACAGACGAAACCTGTTGCAGCCGATCGGGATTGCGAATTTTTATTTTTTGTTCTATATTATACCGAAACTACTTCAAGAATCGGTTTTCGACAAAGCGAAAGCTGGTTGGCTTCCGGCGATCGCAAATGACCCAATATTAGAAATATAGGGTCATTTGCGATCGCTGAATCGAACCGCTTCGGCGAAGCCCAAAACCGACTCTTGAAGTAGTTTCGGTATACACGAGATTCAAGCACCAGGAGTTGTTTATGACTGCAAATGCCAAAGAGATTCTTTTCGAAGAAGATGCAAGGAATAAACTCCGCGAAGGAGTCGATCAACTCGCCGACCTCGTCGCAATGACTCTAGGCCCCAAGGGGCGCAACGTCGGATTGCACGCCGCCTGGGGATCGCCCGGAATTACGAGCGACGGAAACTCCATTGCAAAAGATCTCGAATTGAAAGATCCGTTCGCCAATATGGGCGTCGCGATGGGCAAAGAAATGGCCGCCAAGATCAAGGAACGCTCCGGGGACGGAACTACGACCGGCATCGTCCTATTCCGGGCGCTCGTCCAGATGGGCATGAAAAATATCGCCTCGGGAGCCAATCCGACCTCTATCAAACGCGGCATGGATGCGGCCTTAGCTCTTGTATTAAAGGAAATCGACCGGTCCGCGATCGCGATCAAAAATCCGCAGGAAACTAAAAATATAGCCGCGGTCTCCGCTTCCGGCAATAACGAGATCGGAGAGACGATCGCCAAATGCTTTGAAAAAGTCGGCAAAACAGGCGTGGTGTCCATCGAAGAAGGCAAGGGAACGGAAACCGCGATCGAGATGGTCGAAGGCATGCAATTCGATCGAGGTTACATCAGCGCCTATTTCTGCACGAATGCAGAGAAGCAGACCGTAGAGATGAGCCATCCGAAACTCCTGATCACCGACAAAAAAATCTCCTCTGTCCAAGACCTCATGCCGATTCTGCAAGCCGTTGCAGCTGCGGGCCAAGAACTCTTCATCATCGCGGATGACATCGAAGGAGACGCCTTATCCACACTGGTCGTCAACAAACTGCGGGGGACGCTGAAGATCGCGGCTGTGAAAGCTCCTGGATTCGGCGACCGCCGCAAAGAGCTGCTCGAAGATCTGGCCGTCCTCACGGGCGCGCAAATGGTCTCGGAAGAAAAAGGCATCCTGCTGAAACAGGCGGGACCCGAAGTGCTCGGCAATGCAGACCTGATTACGACGAGCAAAGATAAAACGACGGTGATCGGAGGAAAAGGGTCTTCCAAAGCCATTCAGGATCGCCTCGTTCAGATCGCTGCGGAGATCAAAAAGGCGGCCAATTCCTACGACCGCGACAAACTCGAAGAGCGCAAAGCAAAGCTCTCCGGCGGAGTCGCTGTGATCAAAGTCGGCGCGCCCACGGAATCGGAAATGAAAAAACGCAAGCAGCTCTTCGAAGACAGCCTGAATGCGACTCGTGCGGCTCTCGAGGAAGGAATCGTCGCGGGCGGCGGCATCGCGCTCCTTCGCGCTAGCCGTGCGATGGCATGCAAACTCCCGCCTGAAGAGCAGGTCGGAGCCAATATCCTCGTCAAAGCTTGCGAAGCGCCGTTCAGACAAATCGCCGCAAATGCGGGCTTCGATGGATCGATCCTGTTTGAAGAGGTAATCCAAGCGAAAGGAAACTTTGGCTTCAATGCGATCAGCGAAAAGATCGAAGATCTGATCGCCGCAGGCATATGCGATCCGGCAAAGGTCGTTAAAAATAGCCTGCAGCATGCCGTATCGATGGCCGGAGTCGTTCTGCTCTCCGAAGCGTTAATCGCACCTGCGAAAGACTCTCCTTGAGCAAGCGCCTCGCCATCGTATGCTCGGATGGACTCGGCGATGGGCTGGTCATGCTCATCGCCTCTTGCCATTTGCGCACGATCGGCTATGAGCCTGTGATCTTCAGCCCGCATCTCTCTGGGTTCGGCCCCTGGCTGCCTGAAGAACGCCCTCGACCTCATCCGAAATCTTGGCCGGAGGCGCTTGAAACCTTCGATGCCGTCCTGCTCCAACACGACAATACGGCGCGCGCGCATGCGATCGCCTCTTTGCGAACCCCTCGTTTTCCCGTCTACGTCTTCTACACCAATTACCGCCTCTCGAAGCACGGCCCTTTGCCGAATCCCCTTGTCTTCGATTATTGCTTCGACGAAAGCCGCACGATGGTCGACAACATCGTCTGCGGCCTGGAGGCTCTATTTAGCTCGAAAGCTCTCTCCGATACGGGGCTCCGCCCGCCGGCGCATCTGGTCCATCGCAAATTCGACCGCAGAGTCGCTCTCCATCCGATCTCGGGGCATCCTTTTCGCAACTGGCCGAAGAGAAAATTCCTCGCCCTCTCAAAACGGCTTAAGTCCCTGGGGTTCGAGCCTTTCTTTCTCCTCACGCCCGACCTTCGAGGCGAATGGCCGGAAGAAAACGCCCTGTTTTTTTCTTCCCTGCAGGATTTGGCCGCCTTTATTTACGAATCGGGATATTTCATCGGCAACAACTCGGGGCCAGGCCACCTGGCCTCGTCCCTGTCGATCCCTACGTTAATCCTTGGCCATCAAGAGCTCCACCTGCGGTTTTGGCGCCCGGGCTGGCTGCAGGGCGGCATTCTATTCCCATCCCGCAAGATTCCCAAACCTCTTCGCGACAGATACTGGAAATTGTTTATTTCGATAAGATCTGTTTTAAATTCGTTTAAATCGAACGTGTTAATTAAATAATTGAATTTATACAAATTTTTAATTATTATCACAACTAGAAGCCAAAATACCGGAGAGCGCCCATGAAAGACCTGCCCCATCACATGAAAAAACTCAACCGCCGCATCATTCGCTCGGAGCGCTGGATCGAGCAGGAAGAAAGCGCAACTTCGGATCGATTGGCCAACACTCCGCGCAAACAAACCCAGAGAGAACTCAAAAAACAAGCGAAAGCAAAAATTCGAAAAACTCGAGAAAACCGGACTCCAGAGGTTCTTTCTCCAGAGGAAAGGAACCGGGAAATGAAGTATCGCACGCCGATTTTCGACCGGACGTCCCATCCCCGATTAAAAACCGCCAAGAAAACGCGTAAAAAAACTCCCCCTCTTTAGTCGATACGGTGTATACTCATCGGCACGGTTTGCCATGAGACTCATTCAGATTTCAGATCTTCATTTTACAAAAGTTTCCTTAACGCCCTGGAAACTTTGCTCCAAGCGGCTGATCGGCACCTTGAACTGGGTGCTTTCCCGCGAGCATTCCTGCTGCCACGACTCTCTCTCTTCTTTGCCCGACCTATTCCGCGAGCTAAACCCGGACTGGATCTTCGTCGCCGGGGATCTGACCAGCACGAGTCTGCCGGGCGAGTTTGCTCTCGCGAAGCGTTATTTCGATCGCATCGAAGCCCCCAAGATTTTCATCCCGGGCAACCACGATCAGTACACGAAAAAAGCCCACAGCGAGAAACGATTCTATAAAACTTTCTTTAATCGGCGGCATGAAATCAAACACCGCGCCGAATTTTTTACTCTCAAAGACCATGGCGTCGAAGCCCATCAACTCGGAAACTCCTGGTGGTGCGTCGCCCTCGATACCGCCCCTGCGACATCTCTCGCCTCGTCGTGCGGCTTGTTTTCTTTGGAGACGGAAGCCCACTTGCGCGAAGTGCTGCAACTCATCGGACCCAACGATCCAATCGCCATGCTGAATCATTTCCCGTTTTTCAACGCAGATCCGCCCAATCATCGGCTCCATCGGCGGGAACAACTGAGGGAGATCCTGACATCCTCCCCGAATATACGCCTATACTTCCACGGGCACACCCATCGCAGCACGATCGCCGATTTGCAGCCGAGCCAGCTCCCCATCATTTTGGACGGCGGATGTCCTATTGAACTTCCGGAAGGATCGTTTCATGTGATCGACTTGACCAAAGATGGTTGTTCCGTGCAACCTTACCGCTATCAAAACAACGCATGGCGCGCTCAAGAAAATCGCGTCTGCAAATGGATGCGCTGATGGAAGAGCCTTGGTTTAAAGATGGCCTGCGGTTTCGATGCACGGGATGCGGCAAGTGCTGCACCGGATCGCCGGGGTACGTCTATCTCTCTCCTCCCGATCTCGCAAAGCTGGCCTCGCATTTCCATTTATCGGAAGAGGCTTTCCAAGAGAAATACACCCGCACTGTCGATGAATCTTTAGCTCTCAAGGATGCCAACGGTTCGTTCGACTGCATCTTTCTCAAAGACAATCAATGCGCCGCCTATGACGCCCGCCCCGTGCAATGCAGGACGTTCCCTTGGTGGATCCACCATCTGAGAGATCCCGAAGATTGGCAAGAAGCCAAAGAGCGCTGCGAAGGGATCGAACATCCGGACGCCCCGCTTGTTTCAGGGGATCATATTGCGAGCGAATGCATGACCTATCTGGACAATCTCATCGAACAAAACTTCTCGTTCGACTTGAATCGATAAAAATTATATTTTAGCCCTTTGAGAGGGCGCTTACAAAGAGAAGCTTCGCTCTTTGTAGGCGCCCTCCGAACCTATCCCGGACACATTTTTCAAGGGGGAATCTATATGAATGCAGCGGTGCAAGAACGGATCGCCAATTGGTTGAGCGGACCCTATGAACAGTCCGTGAAATCGGAAATCCTTCGCCTTCAGAAAGAAAATCCCCAGCAGCTCGTCGACGCCTTTTACCGCGATCTTTCTTTCGGAACAGGGGGAATGCGCGGCATCATGGGGATCGGCACGAATCGAATGAATGTCTACACGATTCGAGCCGCGACCCAAGGCATGGCCAACTATCTGCTCTCCCTGCCGCAAGATGCGCCTCTTCGGGTGTTTATCGGCTACGACGTGCGGATCAACTCGCGGCTATTTGCCGAAGAAACAGCGCGCGTACTGGCTGGAAATGGCATCGAAGCCCTCTTGACTCAAGATGTTTGTCCCTCTCCTCTGACTTCCTTCGGCTGCCGCCACTATCAATGCACGGCCGGCATCATGATCACAGCCTCTCATAATCCCCCCCAATACAATGGCTACAAAGTCTATTGGCAAGATGGAGCTTTGGCGACGGCGCCTCACGACGAGGGCATTATGGCCGAAGTGCGAAAAATCAAAAATCCCGATCAAATCCGCCTCGCTCCTCTCGATGATTTCCGCATCATTCCCATCGATAGAGCTATCGATAGAGCTTATCTGGATCATCTCGACCGCATGCGCCTCGATTGCTCTTCTCCTGCAGCGCTTCGCATTATCTATACGAACCTCCATGGAACGGGCATCCGCCTGATGCCGGAAGCTCTGCGAAGAAGGGGATTTTCCCATGTCAACTTGGTGCAGGACCAACTCTCCCTCGATGGCCATTTTCCCGGCGCGCCGTCGCCTAATCCCGAAGAAGAAAAGGCTCTGCGCCTCGGAATCGGCCAGATGCTCGAAGAAAAAGCCGACATCCTCCTTGCGACCGACCCCGATTCAGACCGCCTCGGGTGCGCCGTTCGACATCGGGATCAAGCCATCCGATTTAACGGCAACGAAATCGCCTGTCTGTGTTTCGGCCATATCCTCGATTGCCTCAAGCAAAAAAACGAAATTCCTCCGAATGCAGCCCTTATCAAAACCATCGTCACCACTGAAATGCTGAAACAAATGGCCTCGGCCCATAAAATCTTGAGCTTCGATGTCCTCACCGGCTTTAAATACATCGGAGAGCTCATCCGCGAGTGGGAAGCGAGTTTTGAAGGCAAGCAATTTCTCTTCGGGGCGGAAGAATCGCACGGATATCTATTCGGGACGTTTGTGCGCGATAAAGACGCGATTGGAGCGGCCTGCCTGCTTGCCGAAGCCGCCGCCGAAGCAAAAAAACAAAATCGCACCCTTGTCGACCGACTCCATGAACTCTATCTCCTCTACGGCATCCATCGGCAATCCCTCACCAATCTCGCATTCGAGGACAGCCCATCCGGCATGGATAAAATGGAAACCCTCATGCGCCGGCTGCGCCAAAGCCCGCCGCATTCCATCCATTCAAAACGCATCGTCGTTTGGGACGATTATCTCCAGAAAAAATCAACTCATACGCAAAGCAATGCGGTCTCTTCTATCGATCTTCCCGCCTCTGATGTCCTTCGCTTTTGGCTCGAAGATGGCACCAAACTAGTGATCCGCCCCTCTGGCACTGAACCAAAGATCAAAATCTATGCGGAGGTCTGCTCGCATTCCCATGCTTCGATCGAAACAGCCATCTCTCAATGCGATCGCGAACTTAAAGAGCTAATCGAAGCTTTTAAAAAGGAAAACGGCATTTGACGCTGCGCCTCTCATTTCGTCGCGCGCTGATTACCGGTGCGAGTTCCGGTCTGGGAGCAGAACTTGCGCGTTCCCTGGCTCACCTAGGCATCCCCCTTTATCTAACAGGCCGAGATCCCATAAAACTCAAACAGCTCGCAGATTCACTTCAATCTTTTGTTCCTGTCGATTGGATCTCCTGCGATCTCTCGGAATCCACCCAGACGATTCTCGATCTCCTCGACCAAATGTCCTTTGATCTGGTCATCAATAATGCGGGGTTCACAAACTATGGCCCATGTCTCAGCGACATTTCCTCTCAAAAGCCTATCGCAGCCGTCAACGCCATGGCTCCTTTTGAAATCACTTTAAAAGCTGCGCACTGCATGCGAATAAACAATCTCTCTGGAATCATTTTGAACGTCTCTTCAGCAGCGGCGCTTCTTTCTTTTCCGCAAATGGCTACCTATGCCGCCTCCAAAGCATTTCTCTCTTCTTTTTCGCAGAGCTTCGATGCCGAAATGCGCCCATTCGATATCAGAGTCCTCGTCTGTCTTCCTGGACAGATCGCCACTCCTTTCGCCTCTCGAGCTGCTCGCCGCAAGAACCTTCCGATCCCCTATTTTTCAATGCCGATTGAAAAAGCGGTTCGCCTGATTCTTCGCCAGATCGAGCGGAAAAAGCCCTATATATTATTCGACTGGAAAACTAGATGGGCTATTCGCATCTCTCGATGTTTCCCAAAATCTTGGATAGAAGCGATTTTAAATCGTTCGATTGCGATCAGAATCGAATAAACCCATCTAAAAAATCGTTTTCGCAAAATCTATTTAAAACAAATCTTCATTCTAAAACTCTTCAAAAAAACAAAATATTTTAAAACAAATTGATTTATTTAAAATAAATGATATATTCGAGATTACAAAAAGAAATCCGACTGAAAAGACTTTAGAACTCCAGTCAAGATCTCATTTTCCATTCCGAAATAAAACAATCTATTTTATCTCGAACACATCTAAAAACTAATATTTTACAAACAAAAGAGTTGCTATGCCAACAAACAATTCTACGAACACCCCCTCTCTTATAACACCTGGATATATCCTAATAGGAACGGGCACAACACCGATTACCGGGCCGATTTCTGGAACTAATGGCATTTCTGTCGAGTTCGCTAACAACTCAATTGTAATTTCAGGAGCAGATGTTCTCGGTGGAACGCCGCTCGATAACTACGTCGCCGTAGGAACGGGAACGGCTCTCACCTACGTCTACGTAGGAACAGGACAACTGCTGATCGGAACAGGAACACAACCCGTCGGTGCTCCATTGACCGCGGGAACGGGCATCCTGATCTCCTCTTCTTCCGGCTCGATCACCATCGCCGCATCCAATGGCATTCTCGGCGGAACGCCGATCGATAACTACGTCGCCGTAGGAACGGGAACGGCTCTCACCTATGTCTACGTAGGAACAGGACAACTGCTGATCGGAACAGGAACACAACCCGTCGGCGCTCCATTGACCGCGGGAACGGGCATCCTGATCTCCTCTTCTTCCGGCTCGATCACCATCGCTGCGTCCAATAGTCTCCTCGGCGGAACGCCGATCGATAACTACGTCGCCGTAGGAACGGGAACGGCTCTCACCTATGTCTACGTAGGAACAGGACAGCTCTTGATCGGCACAGGAACACAACCCGTCGGTGCTCCATTGACCTCAGGAGCCGGCATCGGCATCTACTCCACAGCAGGCGCAATCTCCATCTACTCGACATTTGCGGGCATCGATTCGCTAGCCGATTACGTCGCCGTAGGAACGGGAACATTTCTGACATATGTCTTCGTCCCAACGGGACAGCTCCTCATCGGTACGGGCACGAGACCCGTCGGCGCTCCATTGACCTCGGGAGCCGGCATCGGCATCTACTCCACAGCAGGCGCAATCTCCATCTACTCGACATTTGCGGGCATCGATTCGCTAGCCGATTACGTCGCCGTAGGAACGGGAACGTTTCTGACATATGTCTTCGTCCCAACGGGACAGCTCCTCATCGGTACGGGCACGAGACCCGTCGGCGCTCCATTGACCTCGGGAGCCGGCATCGGCATCTACTCTACAGCAGGCGCAATCTCCATCTACTCGACATTTGCGGGCATTGATTCGCTAGCCGATTACGTCGCCGTAGGAACGGGAACATTTCTGACATATGTCTTCGTCCCAACGGGACAGCTCCTCATCGGTACGGGCACGAGACCCGTCGGCGCTCCATTGACCTCGGGAGCCGGCATCGGCATCTACTCTACAGCAGGCGCAATCTCCATCTACTCGACATTTGCGGGCATCGATTCGCTAGCCGATTACGTCGCCGTAGGAACGGGAACATTTCTGACATATGTCTTCGTCCCAACGGGACAGCTCCTCATCGGTACGGGCACGAGACCCGTCGGCGCTCCATTGACAGCAGGTGCGAACGTCTCGATCACATCTTCCGCAGGATCGATCACGATCTCCGCAGCGGATCCAGGACTCTCAGGCACGCCGATCGACAACTATGTCGCAGTCGGAACAGGCACGAACCTCACCTACGTCTACGTCGGAACGGGTCAGCTCTTGATTGGAACAGGAACACAGCCCGTCGGCGCTCTACTAACTGCGGGAACTAATATCATCATCACCTCTTCCGCAGGATCGATCACGATTGCATCCATCGATACGGGCCTCACGGGAACTCCGATCGACAACTATGTCGCAGTCGGAACAGGCACGAACCTCACCTACGTCTACGTCGGAACGGGTCAGCTCTTGATTGGAACCGGAACACAGCCCGTCGGCGCTCCCTTGACAGCAGGTGCGAACGTCTCGATCACATCTTCCGCAGGATCGATCACGATCTCCGCAGCGGATCCAGGCCTCTCAGGCACGCCGATCGACAACTATGTCGCCGTAGGAACAGGCACGAACCTCACCTACGTCTACGTCGGAACGGGTCAGCTCTTGATTGGAACAGGAACACAGCCCGTCGGCGCTCTACTAACTGCGGGAACTAATATCATCATCACCTCTTCCGCAGGATCGATCACGATTGCATCCATCGATACGGGCCTCACGGGAACTCCGATCGACAACTATGTCGCAGTCGGAACAGGCACGAACCTCACCTACGTCTACGTCGGAACGGGTCAGCTCTTGATTGGAACCGGAACACAGCCCGTCGGCGCTCCCTTGACAGCAGGTGCGAACGTCTCGATCACCTCTTCCGCAGGATCGATCACGATCTCCGCAGCGGATCCAGGACTCTCAGGCACGCCGATCGATAACTATGTCGCCGTAGGAACAGGCACGAACCTCACCTACGTCTATGTCGGAACGGGTCAGCTCTTGATTGGAACAGGCACTCAACCCGTCGGCGCTCCCTTGACAGCAGGTGCGAACGTCTCGATCACCTCGTCTGCCGGATCGATCACGATCTCCGCAGCGGATCCAGGACTCTCAGGCACGCCGATCGACAACTATGTCGCAGTCGGAACAGGCACGAACCTCACCTACGTCTACGTCGGAACGGGTCAGCTCTTGATTGGAACAGGAACACAGCCCGTCGGCGCTCCCTTGACAGCAGGTGCGAACGTCTCGATCACCTCTTCCGCAGGATCGATCACGATCTCCGCAGCGGATCCAGGACTCTCAGGCACGCCGATCGACAATTATGTCGCCGTAGGAACAGGCACGAACCTCACCTACGTCTACGTCGGAACGGGTCAGCTCTTGATTGGAACAGGAACACAGCCCGTCGGCGCTCCCTTGACAGCAGGTGCGAACGTCTCGATCACCTCTTCCGCAGGATCGATCACGATCTCCGCAGCGGATCCAGGACTCTCAGGCACGCCGATCGACAACTATGTCGCAGTCGGAACAGGCACGAACCTCACCTACGTCTACGTCGGAACGGGTCAGCTCTTGATTGGAACAGGAACACAGCCCGTCGGCGCTCCCTTGACAGCAGGTGCGAACGTCTCGATCACCTCTTCCGCAGGATCGATCACGATCTCCGCAGCGGATCCAGGACTCTCAGGCACGCCGATCGACAACTATGTCGCAGTCGGAACAGGCACGAACCTCACCTACGTCTACGTCGGAACGGGTCAGCTCTTGATTGGAACAGGAACACAGCCCGTCGGCGCTCCCTTGACAGCAGGTGCGAACGTCTCGATCACCTCTTCCGCAGGATCGATCACGATCTCCGCAGCGGATCCAGGACTCTCAGGCACGCCGATCGACAATTATGTCGCCGTAGGAACAGGCACGAACCTCACCTACGTCTACGTCGGAACGGGTCAGCTCTTGATTGGAACAGGAACACAGCCCGTCGGCGCTCCCTTGACAGCAGGTGCGAACGTCTCGATCACCTCTTCCGCAGGATCGATCACGATCTCCGCAGCGGATCCAGGCCTCTCAGGCACGCCGATCGACAACTATGTCGCCGTAGGAACAGGCACGAACCTCACCTACGTCTACGTCGGAACAGGTCAACTTCTCATTGGCACTGGCACACAACCCGTCGGCGCTCCCTTGACAGCAGGTGCGAACGTCTCGATCACCTCTTCCGCAGGATCGATCACGATCTCCGCAGCGGATCCAGGACTCTCAGGCACGCCGATCGACAACTATGTCGCAGTCGGAACAGGCACGAACCTCACCTACGTCTACGTCGGAACGGGTCAGCTCTTGATTGGAACAGGAACACAGCCCGTCGGCGCTCCCTTGACAGCAGGTGCGAACGTCTCGATCACCTCTTCCGCAGGATCGATCACGATCTCCGCAGCGGATCCAGGACTCTCAGGCACGCCGATCGACAACTATGTCGCAGTCGGAACAGGCACGAACCTCACCTACGTCTACGTCGGAACGGGTCAGCTCTTGATTGGAACAGGAACACAGCCCGTCGGCGCTCCATTGACAGCAGGTGCGAACGTCTCGATCACCTCTTCCGCAGGATCGATCACGATCTCCGCAGCGGATCCAGGACTCTCAGGCACGCCGATCGACAACTACGTCGCAGTCGGAACAGGCACGAACCTCACCTATATCTACGTCGGAACGGGTCAGCTCTTGATTGGAACAGGAACTCAACCCGTCGGCGCTCCCTTGACAGCAGGTGCGAACGTCTCGATCACCTCGTCTGCCGGATCGATCACGATCTCCGCAGCGGATCCAGGACTCTCAGGCACGCCGATCGACAACTATGTCGCCGTAGGAACAGGCACGAACCTCACCTACGTCTACGTCGGAACAGGTCAACTTCTCATCGGCACTGGCACACAGCCCGTCGGCGCTCTACTAACTGCGGGAACCAACATCATCATCACCTCTTCCGCAGGATCGATCACGATTGCATCCATCGATACGGGCCTCACGGGAACTCCGATCGACAACTACGTCGCAGTCGGAACAGGCACGAACCTCACCTATATCTACGTCGGAACGGGTCAGCTCTTGATTGGAACAGGAACTCAACCCGTCGGCGCTCCCTTGACAGCAGGTGCGAACGTCTCGATCACCTCGTCTGCCGGATCGATCACGATCTCCGCAGCGGATCCAGGACTCTCAGGCACGCCGATCGACAACTATGTCGCCGTAGGAACAGGCACGAACCTCACCTACGTCTACGTCGGAACAGGTCAACTTCTCATCGGCACTGGCACACAGCCCGTGGGCGCTCTACTAACTGCGGGAACTAATATCATCATCACCTCTTCCGCAGGATCGATCACGATTGCATCCATCGATACGGGCCTCACGGGAACTCCGATCGACAACTATGTCGCCGTAGGAACAGGCACGAACCTCACCTACGTCTACGTCGGAACGGGTCAGCTCTTGATTGGAACCGGAACACAGCCCGTCGGCGCTCCCTTGACAGCAGGTGCGAACGTCTCGATCACCTCGTCTGCCGGATCGATCACGATCTCCGCAGCGGATCCAGGCCTCTCAGGCACGCCGATCGACAACTATGTCGCCGTAGGAACAGGCACGAACCTCACCTACGTCTACGTCGGAACAGGTCAGCTCTTGATTGGAACAGGAACACAGCCCGTCGGCGCTCTACTAACTGCGGGAACTAATATCATCATCACCTCTTCCGCAGGATCGATCACGATTGCATCCATCGATACGGGCCTCTCGGGAACGCCGATCGACAATTATGTCGCAGTCGGAACAGGCACGAACCTCACCTATGTCTACGTCGGCACAGGTCAGCTCTTGATTGGAACAGGAACTCAACCCGTCGGCGCTCCATTGACAGCAGGTGCGAACGTCTCGATCACCTCGTCTGCCGGATCGATCACGATCTCCGCAGCGGATCCAGGACTCTCAGGCACGCCGATCGATAACTATGTCGCAGTCGGAACAGGCACGAACCTCACCTACGTCTACGTCGGAACGGGTCAGCTCTTGATTGGAACAGGAACACAGCCCGTCGGCGCTCTACTAACTGCGGGAACTAATATCATCATCACCTCTTCCGCAGGATCGATCACGATTGCATCCATCGATACGGGCCTCACGGGAACTCCGATCGACAACTATGTCGCAGTCGGAACAGGCACGAACCTCACCTACGTCTACGTCGGAACGGGTCAGCTCTTGATTGGAACAGGAACACAGCCCGTCGGCGCTCCCTTGACAGCAGGTGCGAACGTCTCGATCACCTCTTCCGCAGGATCGATCACGATCTCCGCAGCGGATCCAGGCCTCACGGGAACGCCGATCGACAACTATGTCGCAGTCGGAACAGGCACGAACCTCACCTACGTCTACGTCGGAACGGGTCAGCTCTTGATTGGAACAGGCACTCAACCCGTCGGCGCTCCCTTGACAGCAGGTGCGAACGTCTCGATCACCTCGTCTGCCGGATCGATCACGATCTCCGCAGCGGATCCAGGCCTCTCAGGCACGCCGATCGACAACTATGTCGCCGTAGGAACAGGCACGAACCTCACCTACGTCTACGTCGGAACGGGTCAGCTCTTGATTGGAACAGGAACACAGCCCGTCGGCGCTCCATTGACAGCAGGTGCGAACGTCTCGATCACCTCGTCTGCCGGATCGATCACGATCTCCGCAGCGGATCCAGGACTCTCAGGCACGCCGATCGACAACTATGTCGCCGTAGGAACAGGCACGAACCTCACCTACGTCTACGTCGGAACAGGTCAGCTCTTGATTGGAACAGGAACTCAACCCGTCGGCGCTCCATTGACAGCAGGTGCGAACGTCTCGATCACCTCTTCCGCAGGATCGATCACGATCTCCGCAGCGGATCCAGGCCTCACGGGAACGCCGATCGACAACTATGTCGCCGTAGGAACAGGCACGAACCTCACCTACGTCTACGTCGGAACGGGTCAGCTCTTGATTGGAACAGGAACTCAACCCGTCGGCGCTCCCTTGACAGCAGGTGCGAACGTCTCGATCACCTCGTCTGCCGGATCGATCACGATCTCCGCAGCGGATCCAGGACTCTCAGGCACGCCGATCGACAACTATGTCGCCGTAGGAACAGGCACGAACCTCACCTACGTCTACGTCGGAACAGGTCAACTTCTCATCGGCACTGGCACACAGCCCGTCGGCGCTCTACTAACTGCGGGAACCAACATCATCATCACCTCTTCCGCAGGATCGATCACGATTGCATCCATCGATACGGGCCTCACGGGAACTCCGATCGACAACTACGTCGCAGTCGGAACAGGCACGAACCTCACCTATATCTACGTCGGAACGGGTCAGCTCTTGATTGGAACAGGAACTCAACCCGTCGGCGCTCCCTTGACAGCAGGTGCGAACGTCTCGATCACCTCTTCCGCAGGATCGATCACGATCTCCGCAGCGGATCCAGGACTCTCAGGCACGCCGATCGATAACTATGTCGCCGTAGGAACAGGCACGAACCTCACCTACGTCTACGTCGGAACGGGTCAGCTCTTGATCGGAACAGGAACTCAACCCGTCGGCGCTCTACTAACTGCGGGAACCAACATCATCATCACCTCTTCCGCAGGATCGATCACGATTGCATCCATCGATACGGGCCTCACGGGAACTCCGATCGACAACTACGTCGCAGTCGGAACAGGCACGAACCTCACCTATGTCTACGTCGGAACGGGTCAGCTCTTGATCGGAACAGGAACGCAACCCGTCGGCGCTCTACTAACTGCGGGAACCAACATCATCATCACCTCTTCCGCAGGATCGATCACGATTGCATCCATCGATACAGGCCTCACGGGAACGCCGATCGACAACTATGTCGCCGTAGGAACAGGCACGAACCTCACCTACGTCTACGTCGGAACGGGTCAGCTCTTGATTGGAACAGGAACACAGCCCGTCGGCGCTCTACTAACTGCGGGAACTAATATCATCATCACCTCTTCCGCAGGATCGATCACGATTGCATCCATCGATACAGGCCTCACGGGAACGCCGATCGACAACTATGTCGCCGTAGGAACAGGCACGAACCTCACCTACGTCTACGTCGGAACGGGTCAACTCTTGATTGGAACAGGAACACAGCCCGTCGGCGCTCCCTTGACAGCAGGTGCGAACGTCTCGATCACCTCTTCCGCAGGATCGATCACGATCTCCGCAGCGGATCCAGGACTCTCAGGCACGCCGATCGACAATTATGTCGCCGTAGGAACAGGCACGAACCTCACCTACGTCTACGTCGGAACAGGTCAACTTCTCATCGGCACTGGCACACAGCCCGTCGGCGCTCTACTAACTGCGGGAACTAATATCATCATCACCTCTTCCGCAGGATCGATCACGATTGCATCCATCGATACGGGCCTCACGGGAACGCCGATCGACAATTATGTCGCCGTAGGAACAGGCACGAACCTCACCTACGTCTACGTCGGCACAGGCCAGCTCTTGATCGGAACAGGAACGCAACCCGTCGGCGCTCTACTAACTGCGGGAACCAACATCATCATCACCTCTTCCGCAGGATCGATCACGATTGCATCCATCGATACAGGCCTCACGGGAACGCCGATCGACAACTACGTCGCCGTAGGAACAGGCACGAACCTCACCTACGTCTACGTCGGAACGGGTCAGCTCTTGATTGGAACAGGAACACAGCCCGTCGGCGCTCTACTAACTGCGGGAACCAATATCATCATCACCTCTTCCGCAGGATCGATCACGATTGCATCCATCGATACAGGCCTCACGGGAACGCCGATCGACAACTATGTCGCCGTAGGAACAGGCACGAACCTCACCTACGTCTACGTCGGAACGGGTCAACTCTTGATTGGAACAGGAACACAGCCCGTCGGCGCTCCCTTGACAGCAGGTGCGAACGTCTCGATCACCTCTTCCGCAGGATCGATCACGATCTCCGCAGCGGATCCAGGACTCTCAGGCACGCCGATCGACAATTATGTCGCCGTAGGAACAGGCACGAACCTCACCTACGTCTACGTCGGAACGGGTCAGCTCTTGATTGGAACCGGAACACAGCCCGTCGGCGCTCCCTTGACAGCAGGTGCGAACGTCTCGATCACCTCGTCTGCCGGATCGATCACGATCTCCGCAGCGGATCCAGGCCTCTCAGGCACGCCGATCGACAACTATGTCGCCGTAGGAACAGGCACGAACCTCACCTACGTCTACGTCGGAACAGGTCAGCTCTTGATTGGAACAGGAACACAGCCCGTCGGCGCTCTACTAACTGCGGGAACTAATATCATCATCACCTCTTCCGCAGGATCGATCACGATTGCATCCATCGATACGGGCCTCTCGGGAACGCCGATCGACAATTATGTCGCAGTCGGAACAGGCACGAACCTCACCTATGTCTACGTCGGCACAGGTCAGCTCTTGATTGGAACAGGAACTCAACCCGTCGGCGCTCCATTGACAGCAGGTGCGAACGTCTCGATCACCTCGTCTGCCGGATCGATCACGATCTCCGCAGCGGATCCAGGACTCTCAGGCACGCCGATCGATAACTATGTCGCAGTCGGAACAGGCACGAACCTCACCTACGTCTACGTCGGAACGGGTCAGCTCTTGATTGGAACAGGAACACAGCCCGTCGGCGCTCTACTAACTGCGGGAACTAATATCATCATCACCTCTTCCGCAGGATCGATCACGATTGCATCCATCGATACGGGCCTCACGGGAACTCCGATCGACAACTATGTCGCAGTCGGAACAGGCACGAACCTCACCTACGTCTACGTCGGAACGGGTCAGCTCTTGATTGGAACAGGAACACAGCCCGTCGGCGCTCCCTTGACAGCAGGTGCGAACGTCTCGATCACCTCTTCCGCAGGATCGATCACGATCTCCGCAGCGGATCCAGGCCTCACGGGAACGCCGATCGACAACTATGTCGCAGTCGGAACAGGCACGAACCTCACCTACGTCTACGTCGGAACGGGTCAGCTCTTGATTGGAACAGGCACTCAACCCGTCGGCGCTCCCTTGACAGCAGGTGCGAACGTCTCGATCACCTCGTCTGCCGGATCGATCACGATCTCCGCAGCGGATCCAGGCCTCTCAGGCACGCCGATCGACAACTATGTCGCCGTAGGAACAGGCACGAACCTCACCTACGTCTACGTCGGAACGGGTCAGCTCTTGATTGGAACAGGAACACAGCCCGTCGGCGCTCCATTGACAGCAGGTGCGAACGTCTCGATCACCTCGTCTGCCGGATCGATCACGATCTCCGCAGCGGATCCAGGACTCTCAGGCACGCCGATCGACAACTATGTCGCCGTAGGAACAGGCACGAACCTCACCTACGTCTACGTCGGAACAGGTCAGCTCTTGATTGGAACAGGAACTCAACCCGTCGGCGCTCCATTGACAGCAGGTGCGAACGTCTCGATCACCTCTTCCGCAGGATCGATCACGATCTCCGCAGCGGATCCAGGCCTCACGGGAACGCCGATCGATAACTATGTCGCCGTAGGAACAGGCACGAACCTCACCTACGTCTACGTCGGAACGGGTCAGCTCTTGATTGGAACAGGAACTCAACCCGTCGGCGCTCCCTTGACAGCAGGTGCGAACGTCTCGATCACCTCGTCTGCCGGATCGATCACGATCTCCGCAGCGGATCCAGGACTCTCAGGCACGCCGATCGACAACTATGTCGCCGTAGGAACAGGCACGAACCTCACCTACGTCTACGTCGGAACAGGTCAACTTCTCATCGGCACTGGCACACAGCCCGTCGGCGCTCTACTAACTGCGGGAACCAACATCATCATCACCTCTTCCGCAGGATCGATCACGATTGCATCCATCGATACGGGCCTCACGGGAACTCCGATCGACAACTACGTCGCAGTCGGAACAGGCACGAACCTCACCTATATCTACGTCGGAACGGGTCAGCTCTTGATTGGAACAGGAACTCAACCCGTCGGCGCTCCCTTGACAGCAGGTGCGAACGTCTCGATCACCTCTTCCGCAGGATCGATCACGATCTCCGCAGCGGATCCAGGACTCTCAGGCACGCCGATCGACAACTATGTCGCCGTAGGAACGGCACGAACCTCACCTACGTCTACGTCGGCACAGGCCAGCTCTTGATCGGAACAGGAACTCAACCCGTCGGCGCTCTACTAACTGCGGGAACCAACATCATCATCACCTCTTCCGCAGGATCGATCACGATTGCATCCATCGATACGGGCCTCACGGGAACTCCGATCGACAACTACGTCGCAGTCGGAACAGGCACGAACCTCACCTATGTCTACGTCGGAACGGGTCAGCTCTTGATCGGAACAGGAACGCAACCCGTCGGCGCTCTACTAACTGCGGGAACCAACATCATCATCACCTCTTCCGCAGGATCGATCACGATTGCATCCATCGATACAGGCCTCACGGGAACGCCGATCGACAACTATGTCGCCGTAGGAACAGGCACGAACCTCACCTACGTCTACGTCGGAACGGGTCAGCTCTTGATCGGAACAGGAACGCAACCCGTCGGCGCTCTACTAACTGCGGGAACTAATATCATCATCACCTCTTCCGCAGGATCGATCACGATTGCATCCATCGATACAGGCCTCACGGGAACGCCGATCGACAACTATGTCGCCGTAGGAACAGGCACGAACCTCACCTACGTCTACGTCGGAACGGGTCAACTCTTGATTGGAACAGGAACACAGCCCGTCGGCGCTCTACTAACTGCGGGAACTAATATCATCATCACCTCTTCCGCAGGATCGATCACGATTGCATCCATCGATACAGGCCTCACGGGAACGCCGATCGACAACTATGTCGCCGTAGGAACAGGCACGAACCTCACCTACGTCTACGTCGGAACGGGTCAACTCTTGATTGGAACAGGAACACAGCCCGTCGGCGCTCCCTTGACAGCAGGTGCGAACGTCTCGATCACCTCTTCCGCAGGATCGATCACGATCTCCGCAGCGGATCCAGGACTCTCAGGCACGCCGATCGACAATTATGTCGCCGTAGGAACAGGCACGAACCTCACCTACGTCTACGTCGGAACAGGTCAACTTCTCATCGGCACTGGCACACAGCCCGTCGGCGCTCTACTAACTGCGGGAACTAATATCATCATCACCTCTTCCGCAGGATCGATCACGATTGCATCCATCGATACGGGCCTCACGGGAACGCCGATCGACAATTATGTCGCCGTAGGAACAGGCACGAACCTCACCTACGTCTACGTCGGAACGGGTCAGCTCTTGATTGGAACAGGAACACAGCCCGTCGGCGCTCCCTTGACAGCAGGTGCGAACGTCTCGATCACCTCGTCCGCAGGATCGATCACGATCTCCGCAGCGGATCCAGGACTCTCAGGCACGCCGATCGATAACTATGTCGCCGTAGGAACAGGCACGAACCTCACCTACGTCTACGTCGGAACGGGTCAGCTCTTGATCGGAACAGGAACTCAACCCGTCGGCGCTCTACTAACTGCGGGAACCAACATCATCATCACCTCTTCCGCAGGATCGATCACGATTGCATCCATCGATACGGGCCTCACGGGAACTCCGATCGACAACTACGTCGCAGTCGGAACAGGCACGAACCTCACCTATGTCTACGTCGGAACGGGTCAGCTCTTGATCGGAACAGGAACGCAACCCGTCGGCGCTCTACTAACTGCGGGAACCAACATCATCATCACCTCTTCCGCAGGATCGATCACGATTGCATCCATCGATACAGGCCTCACGGGAACGCCGATCGACAACTATGTCGCCGTAGGAACAGGCACGAACCTCACCTACGTCTACGTCGGAACGGGTCAGCTCTTGATTGGAACAGGAACACAGCCCGTCGGCGCTCTACTAACTGCGGGAACTAATATCATCATCACCTCTTCCGCAGGATCGATCACGATTGCATCCATCGATACAGGCCTCACGGGAACGCCGATCGACAACTATGTCGCCGTAGGAACAGGCACGAACCTCACCTACGTCTACGTCGGAACGGGTCAACTCTTGATTGGAACAGGAACACAGCCCGTCGGCGCTCCCTTGACAGCAGGTGCGAACGTCTCGATCACCTCTTCCGCAGGATCGATCACGATCTCCGCAGCGGATCCAGGACTCTCAGGCACGCCGATCGACAATTATGTCGCCGTAGGAACAGGCACGAACCTCACCTACGTCTACGTCGGAACAGGTCAACTTCTCATCGGCACTGGCACACAGCCCGTCGGCGCTCTACTAACTGCGGGAACTAATATCATCATCACCTCTTCCGCAGGATCGATCACGATTGCATCCATCGATACGGGCCTCACGGGAACGCCGATCGACAACTACGTCGCAGTCGGAACAGGCACGAACCTCACCTATGTCTACGTCGGCACAGGCCAGCTCTTGATCGGAACAGGAACGCAACCCGTCGGCGCTCTACTAACTGCGGGAACCAACATCATCATCACCTCTTCCGCAGGATCGATCACGATTGCATCCATCGATACAGGCCTCACGGGAACGCCGATCGACAACTATGTCGCCGTAGGAACAGGCACGAACCTCACCTACGTCTACGTCGGAACGGGTCAGCTCTTGATTGGAACAGGAACACAGCCCGTCGGCGCTCTACTAACTGCGGGAACTAATATCATCATCACCTCTTCCGCAGGATCGATCACGATTGCATCCATCGATACAGGCCTCACGGGAACGCCGATCGACAACTATGTCGCCGTAGGAACAGGCACGAACCTCACCTACGTCTACGTCGGAACGGGTCAACTCTTGATTGGAACAGGAACACAGCCCGTCGGCGCTCCCTTGACAGCAGGTGCGAACGTCTCGATCACCTCTTCCGCAGGATCGATCACGATCTCCGCAGCGGATCCAGGACTCTCAGGCACGCCGATCGACAATTATGTCGCCGTAGGAACAGGCACGAACCTCACCTACGTCTACGTCGGAACAGGTCAACTTCTCATCGGCACTGGCACACAGCCCGTCGGCGCTCTACTAACTGCGGGAACTAATATCATCATCACCTCTTCCGCAGGATCGATCACGATTGCATCCATCGATACGGGCCTCACGGGAACGCCGATCGACAATTATGTCGCCGTAGGAACAGGCACGAACCTCACCTATGTCTACGTCGGCACAGGCCAGCTCTTGATCGGAACAGGAACGCAACCCGTCGGCGCTCTACTAACTGCGGGAACCAACATCATCATCACCTCTTCCGCAGGATCGATCACGATTGCATCCATCGATACAGGCCTCACGGGAACGCCGATCGACAACTATGTCGCCGTAGGAACAGGCACGAACCTCACTTACGTCTACGTCGGAACGGGTCAGCTCTTGATTGGAACAGGAACACAGCCCGTCGGCGCTCTACTAACTGCGGGAACTAATATCATCATCACCTCTTCCGCAGGATCGATCACGATTGCATCCATCGATACAGGCCTCACGGGAACGCCGATCGACAACTATGTCGCCGTAGGAACAGGCACGAACCTCACCTACGTCTACGTCGGAACGGGTCAACTCTTGATTGGAACAGGAACACAGCCCGTCGGCGCTCCCTTGACAGCAGGTGCGAACGTCTCGATCACCTCTTCCGCAGGATCGATCACGATCTCCGCAGCGGATCCAGGACTCTCAGGCACGCCGATCGACAATTATGTCGCCGTAGGAACAGGCACGAACCTCACCTACGTCTACGTCGGAACAGGTCAACTTCTCATCGGCACTGGCACACAGCCCGTCGGCGCTCTACTAACTGCGGGAACTAATATCATCATCACCTCTTCCGCAGGATCGATCACGATTGCATCCATCGATACGGGCCTCACGGGAACGCCGATCGACAATTATGTCGCCGTAGGAACAGGCACGAACCTCACCTATGTCTACGTCGGCACAGGCCAGCTCTTGATCGGAACAGGAACTCAACCCGTCGGCGCTCCCTTGACAGCAGGTGCGAACGTCTCGATCACCTCTTCCGCAGGATCGATCACGATCTCCGCAGCGGATCCAGGCCTCTCAGGCACGCCGATCGATAACTACGTCGCCGTAGGAACAGGCACGAACCTCACCTACGTCTACGTCGGAACGGGTCAGCTCTTGATTGGAACAGGAACACAGCCCGTCGGCGCTCCCTTGACAGCAGGTGCGAACGTCTCGATCACCTCTTCCGCAGGATCGATCACGATCTCCGCAGCGGATCCAGGCCTCACGGGAACGCCGATCGATAACTATGTCGCAGTCGGAACAGGCACGAACCTCACCTATATCTACGTCGGAACGGGTCAGCTCTTGATTGGAACAGGAACTCAACCCGTCGGCGCTCCCTTGACAGCAGGTGCGAACGTCTCGATCACCTCGTCTGCCGGATCGATCACGATCTCCGCAGCGGATCCAGGACTCTCAGGCACGCCGATCGACAACTACGTCGCAGTCGGAACAGGCACGAACCTCACCTATGTCTACGTCGGCACAGGCCAGCTCTTGATTGGAACAGGAACTCAACCCGTCGGCGCTCTACTAACTGCAGGAACCAACATCATCATCACCTCTTCCGCAGGATCGATCACGATTGCATCCATCGATACGGGCCTCACGGGAACGCCGATCGACAACTATGTCGCAGTCGGAACAGGCACGAACCTCACCTATGTCTACGTCGGCACAGGCCAGCTCTTGATTGGAACAGGAACTCAACCCGTCGGTGCTCTACTAACTGCAGGAACCAACATCATCATCACCTCTTCCGCAGGATCGATCACGATTGCATCCATCGATACGGGCCTCACGGGAACGCCGATCGACAACTATGTCGCAGTCGGAACAGGCACGAACCTCACCTATGTCTACGTCGGCACAGGCCAGCTCTTGATCGGAACAGGAACTCAACCCGTCGGCGCTCCCTTGACAGCAGGTGCGAACGTCTCGATCACCTCGTCCGCAGGATCGATCACGATCTCCGCAGCGGATCCAGGACTCTCAGGCACGCCGATCGATAACTATGTCGCCGTAGGAACAGGCACGAACCTCACCTATGTCTACGTCGGAACGGGTCAGCTCTTGATCGGAACAGGAACTCAACCCGTCGGCGCTCTACTAACTGCGGGAACCAACATCATCATCACCTCTTCCGCAGGATCGATCACGATTGCATCCATCGATACGGGCCTCATGGGAACTCCGATCGACAACTACGTCGCAGTCGGAACAGGCACGAACCTCACCTATGTCTACGTCGGCACAGGCCAGCTCTTGATTGGAACAGGAACTCAACCCGTCGGTGCTCTACTAACTGCAGGAACCAACATCATCATCACCTCTTCCGCAGGATCGATCACGATTGCATCCATCGATACGGGCCTCACGGGAACGCCGATCGACAACTATGTCGCAGTCGGAACAGGCACGAACCTCACCTATGTCTACGTCGGCACAGGCCAGCTCTTGATCGGAACAGGAACTCAACCCATCGGCGCTCCCTTGACAGCAGGTGCGAACGTCTCGATCACCTCGTCCGCAGGATCGATCACGATCTCCGCAGCGGATCCAGGACTCTCAGGCACGCCGATCGACAACTATGTCGCAGTCGGAACAGGCACGAACCTCACCTATGTCTACGTCGGCACAGGCCAGCTCTTGATTGGAACAGGAACTCAACCCGTCGGTGCTCTACTAACTGCAGGAACCAACATCATCATCACCTCTTCCGCAGGATCGATCACGATTGCATCCATCGATACGGGCCTCACGGGAACGCCGATCGACAACTATGTCGCAGTCGGAACAGGCACGAACCTCACCTATGTCTACGTCGGCACAGGCCAGCTCTTGATCGGAACAGGAACACAGCCCGTCGGCGCTCTACTAACTGCGGGAACCAACATCATCATCACCTCTTCCGCAGGATCGATCACGATTGCATCCATCGATACGGGCCTCACGGGAACTCCGATCGACAACTACGTCGCAGTCGGAACAGGCACGAACCTCACCTATGTCTACGTCGGCACAGGCCAGCTCTTGATTGGAACAGGAACTCAACCCGTCGGCGCTCTACTAACTGCGGGAACCAACATCATCATCACCTCTTCCGCAGGATCGATCACGATTGCATCCATCGATACGGGCCTCACGGGAACTCCGATCGACAACTACGTCGCAGTCGGAACAGGCACGAACCTCACCTATGTCTACGTCGGCACAGGCCAGCTCTTGATCGGAACAGGAACTCAACCCGTCGGTGCTCTACTAACTGCGGGAACCAACATCATCATCACCTCTTCCGCAGGATCGATCACGATTGCATCCATCGATACGGGCCTCACGGGAACTCCGATCGACAACTACGTCGCAGTCGGAACAGGCACGAACCTCACCTATGTCTACGTCGGCACAGGCCAGCTCTTGATCGGAACAGGAACACAACCTCTCGGCGCTCCATTGACCGCGGGAACGGGCATCCTGATCACCTCTTCTTCCGGTTCGATCACCATCGCCACGGCCAATTCCCTCGGAGGAACCCCGATTGCGAACTATGTCGCCGTAGGAACGGGAACTTCTCTCACCTATGTTTACGTACCCACGGGACAACTCCTCATCGGTACGGGCACAAGTCCTCTCGGCGCTCCATTGACCGCGGGATCAAACATCTCCATCACATCTTCGGCAGGATCGATCACCATCACAGCGACTCCATCTGGCGTTCCTTTATGGTCGCCTTCTGTGACGTATGCCGATGGAACTCTTGTCCAATATGGAACCTCTCTTTATATCTCCCGAATCGGATCGAATTTAAATCTCGTCCCTACAGGATCTCCATTGAGCTGGACAATGGTTGGATCTGAATATCTGTATCAAGAATTCGCCACGGGCGTTTTGTCTGGAGGATATATCTCTCTAACGACAACAGCTCCATCTCCTACAGTCACAGCAAACGCAGGGGTTGGATTCATTCAAACAGGTACAAACCTAATCCCCAGCCAAATCACCTGGAGTGCTCTAACAGGATCGCCTCCGAGCGGAATAGCTGCCGGAACCGTTCTGTATTTATACCTAGATGCCAATGCCCAGCTTCAGTCGCAACTTCTAGTGCTCACACCAACGGAACGGCGCACTAAAATCCTATTGGGAGCTGCCCGAGTGGCGACGCCATTCCCAGGAGGTACTTGGTCTTCCTGCATAGACTTCGCTCAGATGTCTGCGGACGGTTATGATTTCATAGACTTAGCGAATGCCATAGGTGCCATCAATTATAGCGGCAACGCCTTCTCATATGTAGGCACTCCAACGGGCACATCATATTTTACTAAAACGGCAGGAATTATATTTAATCTGAATGCGAACGACCGTTCGCTATTCCCAAATAATCCAAACTACATAGCGTCATCGGCTTCTTCCTTCCTTACATTCAGCCCAATATATAGAGGCACAACAGGATTTATAACACAAGCCGGCACAGCTATTCCTAATTTTGCGCAATGGAACGACATAACAACAGGTCTTGCTACACTCACAAATACCGGCTGGACAAACAATCGCATCTATATCCCTGCCAATACAGCCAACGCAGAAATTGCCGTCCTCCATTTTTACGGACAAACAAGGTACAACTCTCAAACAGCCGCAATCGATGGAATTGCATCGGAATCCTTTGTGCTGCCATCGATCGTCTCTCAATACATTCTAAGAGCTTTCGTCACGCATAACGGAGGAAATACCCCTTATATCGTTCGGGTGGCAGCTGCCGATAAATTTGGACAAGCCTCAGCCGGATCCGGTGGCAGCGGCGGCGGCGATGTCCTTGGACCTGCCTCATCGATTCAATACGCAGGGGCGTTCTATTTGGATACAACTGGAAAGACCTTGACATCCCCGACCGCTGCTTTAGCAAATGGCCAGGTTTACATCGGCAATGGGACAGTTCCGGTAGCAGCCAACCTGACCGCTGGAACTAATATCGCAATCACAAATGGCGTGGGATCGATCACGATCTCTTCCACGCTGTCGGGAACTCCGATTGCGAACTATGTCACCGTAGGAACGGGAACTTCTCTCACCTATGTCTACGTACCCACGGGGCAACTCCTCATCGGTACGGGCACAAGGCCTCTCGGCGCTCCATTGACCGCAGGGACGGGCATTGTAATCACTTCTTCTGCGGGATCGATCACCGTCGCCACGGCCAATTCCCTCGGAGGAACCCCGATTGCGAACTATGTCGCCGTAGGAACGGGAACTTCTATCACCTATGTCTACGTACCCACGGGACAACTCCTCATCGGTACGGGCACAAGTCCTATCGGCGCTCCATTGACCGCAGGGACGGGCATTGTGATCACTTCTTCTGCGGGATCGATCACCGTCGCCACGGCCAATTCCCTCGGAGGAACCCCGATTGCGAACTATGTCGCCGTAGGAACGGGAACTTCTCTCACCTATGTCTACGTACCCACGGGCCAGCTCCTCATCGGCACGGGCACAAGACCTGTCGGCGCAAGTTTGATTGCGGGAACAAACATCACGATCACGTCTAGCGCGGGAAGCATTACGATTGCAAGCTCTGGGCGGCGGCGGCGGCGGCAGCACGCTGAATTACAATACAGCGAACTGGAGTAATGGCGTCGGGCAGTGGACCGGATCTTTGGTAAGTTCTACTCCCTTGACTTGGCAATACGTGAAGACCACATCTCCATATAGAATACGTGTTTTTACTGCCGTTAGGAATAATTCGGGAACAGGTGCATCTGGAAGTCTTGACTACAATTATTCGGCGAACTCCTACCTTCCCCAAGCTTCATCAAATGATTCTGCATCAGTTTTCGGTTCGGTTTCGGGCGGGTGGTCGGCAAATACGGACTTCCGCAGCATTCCCAACAATATATTGGGTGGATATGTCATGGTAAAATCGGACAATACTGGGTTCACCGTATATACATCTGGTTCCAAATGCACAGGGGTAACCCGCCAACCCACCAACAACCCTATAATGGGCACTGTTATTTGGGAATATCAGACAAACACAGCGCCAGTTGCCTTAGCTGCTCAGCTACCGGCGGCCCCAGAGCAACCACCAACAGCAGAGCCACTGCCGGCATAAGAGCTCTAGATTGAATAAATCGCCGAATTCAAGGAACTCTTCTGCTAGTCGAAAATAATCGATTACAAAAAAAACTGAGAAAATCAGGGGCGGCGATGCCCCTGGTTTTCGCTTATCCATAAACTCATTCTCAAAGAAGAACGATTTCGAACGAAAGTGGAAAAGGGGTTCTTTGATTTTGAATCAAAAAATCGGCATCCACCTCTCGCAAGTTGGCAAGTAGAAAAAAAACTGCTTCGAGATTTTGGTCTGTGGTCTATTAATAAAAAACAGATCGGAATTAGATGAATTAGAATTATGAAAAACAATCAAAACAAAAATATTAACATGCTAACAAACAACTCCATTAATACACCAGCTCTTACAACGCCTGGGTACCTCTTAATAGGGACAGGAACAAGACCAATTACTGGACCAATTTTCGGAACTAATGGCATCTTTGTTGAATTTGCCGATGACGCTATAAAGATTTCAGGATCTAGCATTCTTAGTGGAGCCCCTGTCGACAACTATGTCGCCGTAGGAACGGGCACTTCTCTCACCTACGTCTACGTACCCACGGGACAACTCCTCATCGGCACAGGAACGCGTCCCGTCGGCGCTCCATTGACCGCAGGGACGGGCATTGTGATCACTTCGTCCGCGGGATCGATCACGGTCGCCACGGCCAATTCCCTCGGAGGAACTCCGATTGCGAACTATGTCGCTCTAGGAACGGGCACTTCTCTCACCTACGCCTACATACCCACGGGCCAGCTCCTCATCGGCACAGGAACAAGGCCTGTCGGAGCTCCATTGACTGCGGGAACAGGCCTTGTGATCACTTCGTCCGCTGGTTCAATCACCGTTGCTTCAACGACGCTCCCGGGCGGCTCTCTTCTGTATTTGAATACCAGCACTGAGCAAACGAACTGCACGGGAGATAGCACTAGTTTCCTTGTGCCATTTGGAACTATTGAAATAAATACAGGCTTTACCTATTCGGCAGGCAGTCCTCAGATTACAATTTTGAATACGGGAACCTATTTAATCACTCTGGTTCTAACGGTGAAGTGCCCAGGAACCTATACGGGCTTAACGATATGGGTGGAGCGCAATAGAGGCGGAAACATCGAGACCAATTATTTGTTTTTATTTAACCCGACTCCAATTACATCGGGAACGAATAAAGAAGTCCGATTGGCGGGGACTTCTATCTTCCAATTGAATGCCGCCGATGTATTGACCCCTGTTTTAAATGGAACTGGCGGTGCAAAAACCATGTCTATAAGCACAGCCGGAACATCTACGGACCGAATCTCTTATATGCGAGTCGTAAGGATCTTCTAATGAAGCCAGAACTGATTTGTCTCTTTTCTTTGGTGGGCTGCGCCATCCCCATGGGAACACCCATGGAAGAGCGCTACCCTTATTCCGAATACTATGGTTGGACCATCATGCCACAAGCTACGAACAGTTTCTCTCGGACTAACGCCGGAATTATGGCAACTGTTTAGTGGAATTATGAAGCAGCTCCACCGGCAAGATAAGAGCCCTCAATCGACTAAATCGACATCCACCTCTCGCAAGTTGGCAAGTAGAAAAAAAATCTTTACTCAAACTGCTTCGAGATTTTGGCCTGTGATCTATTAATAAAAAAACAGATCGGAATTAGGTGAATTAGAATTACAAAAAAAACAATCAAAACAAAACATTAACATGCTAACAAACAACTCCATTAATACGCCAGCTCTTACAACGCCTGGGTACCTCTTAATAGGAACAGGAACAAGACCAATTACTGGACCAATTTTCGGAACTAATGGCATCTTTGTTGAATTTGCCGATGACGCTATAAAGATTTCAGGATCTAGCATTCTTAGTGGAGCCCCTGTCGACAACTATGTCGCCGTAGGAACGGGAACTTCTCTCACCTACGTCTATGTACCCACGGGACAACTCCTCATCGGCACAGGAACACGTCCCGTCGGCGCTCCACTGACCGCAGGGACGGGCATTGTGATCACTTCTTCTGCGGGATCGATCACCGTCGCCACGGCCAATTCCCTCGGAGGAACCCCGATCGCGAACTATGTCGCTATAGGAACGGGAACTTCTCTCACCTATGTCTACATACCCACGGGGCAACTCCTCATCGGTACGGGCACAAGTCCTATCGGCGCTCCATTGACCGCAGGGACGGGCATTGTGATCACTTCTTCTGCGGGATCGATCACCGTCGCCACGGCCAATTCCCTCGGAGGAACCCCGATTGCTAACTATGTCGCCGTAGGAACGGGAACTTCTCTCACCTATGTCTACGTACCCACGGGACAACTCCTCATCGGCACGGGAACAAGGCCCGTCGGCGCGAGATTGATTGCGGGAACAAACATCACGATCACATCTAGCTCTGGAAGCATTACAATTGGAAGCTCTGGCGGAGGTAATACCGGCGCAATAAATTGGGCACAAAGTGACTTGGGGGCTGGTACTGGGCATTGGGCGGGTCTATTTCTTGCCGTCGCTATGACTTGGCAATACATAAGCAATAATCAAATCGCTGGTGCATATAGAGTACGATTGGCTATTATACTTAGGAACAATAATTCTTCTGGAGGAGCAACCGGAACTATTGAATTGCAGTTTACCGGGACCATGCCTACCCCCATAAGCAGTTCAAATACAGTTTGGGGAGTCGTATCAGGTGGTGTAACTTCCGATGGAAACTTTAATTCCAACGCCATACAGACTCTCGGTGGTTATGTAATGATAATAGGCGACGGTTCGGAATTTGTCGTTTGGACGACCGTGCCAAATGCTTCAGCAGGACAAGTTCCTGTGAGTAATGGCAATGGAATGATGGCAAATATTTTGTTCGAGTACGACACAAACATAGCGCCAGGATAGCCTAGCTCTGTTACCGGCAGAAGAACGACCGCTGGAATAAGAGCTCTAGGTCGAACGGATCGAGAAATCGCATCAGATTCAAGGAACTCTTCTCCTAACCAAAAATAATCGATCATAAAAAATCTGAGAAAAACAGGGGCATCATCCTTTGGAGATATAACCGAAAGTTGTGTTTGAAAGGCTAGAAAGACCTTATTCCTCTTTGTTTGATTTTTCCTGATCAGAAAAATCATTTGGGCTACGCTCTTTCTTTCCTTTCAACCACAACTTTCGGTTATATCTCTTTTCAGAATCTATGGGAAGTCAGATGGGATATTTGATCCGCACATGGCGAGTGATGAGAAGCGCCTTGAGAAGCGTTTGTTTCACGCGGCGCAATTCCTCGAAGGTTAGATTGCATTCGTCGAATTGCCCATCTTCAGCTTTCTGGAGGACGAGGCGGTCGATCAATTCGGCAAGACTTTGTTCCGAGATGATTTCCAAAGAGCGCGAAGCGGCTTCGATAGTATCGCAGATCATGATGATCGCGGACTCTTTCGTTTGAGGCTTCGGACCCGGATAACGGAATACGGATTCATCCACATCTTCTTTTCGGCCTCCTTTCAACTCGATCTGCTTACAATAGAAATAATAGACGAGCGTCGTGCCGTGATGCTCGCGGATGATGTCGATAAACACCTGGGGAAGGCGATATTTTTTCGCGAGCATCTCGCCGTCTAGAACATGTGAGATGATGACCTGGGCCGATTCGGCAGGAGTTAAGAGCTGGTGGATATTGACTGCAGTTTGTTGATTTTCCGTATAAAATTGAGGGTTCAGCATTTTGCCGATGTCGTGGTAGAGAGAGGTGGCGCGACAAAGGAGCCCATTGGCGCCGATCGCCTGTGCGCACGTCTCGGAGAGATTGCCCACGACGAGCGAATGCTGATAGGTTCCGGGAACCTCCATGGTCATCTTTTGCAGCAGCTCATTGCTCGGATCCATGTATTCCATCAGCGTCATGTCCGTCAGCGTTCCGAAGATCATTTCGAAAGCGGGCAGAAGACCCGCAGCTAACACAGCGGTGGCCGAAAAGAATCCGAGCGACGCCAGGATATCTCCTACAAGAGCGCGGCTGGCGAACTGATTTTCCCCCAAGGTGTAGGCATATAGGACGACGCTTGAAATGAGCCATGCCTGAAAGCACGCGGAAAACACTTCCTTTCTCTTGCGCATCTTCCTCGCGCAAATGATGACGAATAGAGAAGCGACTACATTCAGCAGTAAAAATCGGCTCTGATCCACCGCTAGGCTCACGGAGAGAATAATCGAGAGGAACATCGAGACAAAGAGCCCCAATCTCGGCGAAAGAAGAATGCAGATGAGCAAGGAGGCAAAGGGAACGAGGACGGGATACCGGATCCTTTCGATCGGCCCGCTAGAACTTTTCAGCAAGGCATATTCGGTCAATTTTGCAAGTACGAGCGCCATGAGGACGATGCAGACGACTAGGCCGACTTGGCGCAAAGAACGCAAAAAAATAGGCTGGCTGATGCGGAAATACAAAGCGCTGGCGACAACGAGAATCAACGCCAGAAGAAAGCTAGAGACCAGAGTCAGAGGCTCCCAGAGCTGACGGCTCTCCGAAATCGCCAGCTTCATCGCCTGCATCATAGTCAAATGACGGGATGTGACCCTCTCTCCCGGCTCGAGGATCTTTGATCCGGCCTGGACATGTGTGAAAATTTCGGGGATGACCCGGCTCGCCTCGGCGCGGATCGATTTTTCAAGTGCATCGTCTTCTTCCAGCACCCAGCTTTGCGCGCTGAAAGCATTGAATGCATAAGAAACAGCCTCGGGGCGAAACCTCTCCTGGCGCTGCATTTTCTCGCGGATCGCAATCCAAAACTCGTCCGGAAGAGCTCTTTGACCCGCTCCATCGTCGGAAATCGTCTCGTAATAAAAAGAAAGCGGCAGCGATAGTTCCTTGGCTATCTGAATCGTCCGCCCATCGGTAAACCGCGCTTCCAAGAGAAGCGTCTCCAGCTCGTCGACAGTCTTGTACATTTCTTCAAACGTTCCGGAAGGGATGAGGCTCCGCCAATCCTTCGTCCGAATCAACCGATTTTCAAACTCAAACCTGGCGCTGCGGATCTGATCGCGGTCGATCGCATAGATACGCCCCACCTCCTGCATCGCCTGCTGTTTGGACAGAATCGAAGCCTCGTAATCCGGAAACTCGAAGTCGACCTGCGCGACGATGTATCGATTTGAAATAGTATTGAGCTCGAGGACATCGATCCTGACTTCCCGGAAATGCAGAAAAAGCGCAAGGCCGCAGACGCATATATACCCCGCGAGCAGGCGAAGACCCAGTTGATCTTTCGATAAAATCTTAGCAATACGGGAAAAAAATCGCCGTATGGCCGATTCTGATGTTTGCATATATTTAACTATGTTCTGCCGAACCGGCTTCAAAAATCAAGTCCTGGTACAGCATTTGCCCAGTATAACCCCCTTTTCCCGATTTTGTCTCTGCGGTTTTCCACTCTCCTAATCCGCGGGTCAGATCCGAGGCGTTCGATTTTACCCCAAAACAAGCGAAAGAATCGCCAGAAAGAGAATCGAAAAAAGGCCAAAGTAATCCCAAAAATCGACAAAGCCGCTCTTTGTAGATACCCTCTAAGAAGCGCCCGGCACTTTGCGAAGAGAGCTTTCCTCTTCTTGCAAATTACTTTTTATGAATTATTTGCAAAAATATAACGAATTAGAATTCTTTCAAAAATGCGATCCGGGTATACTCGGCATTCATGAAATACGTTGTCTTATCCCGGCGCTACCGCCCTCAGCGATTCCAGGACGTCATCGGACAGGACGCCATTCTGGCGACCCTGAAAAACGCCCTTAAATTCGACCGGATCGCACATGCTTATTTATTCTGCGGATCGCGTGGAATCGGCAAAACGACGCTCGCAAGGCTGTTCGCCAAGTCGCTGAACTGCCAGAATCTCAAAGAAGACTTCGAGCCTTGCAACGAATGCGCATCCTGCAGGGAGATCCTCTCGGGCCAATCCCTCGACGTCATCGAAATCGACGGAGCTTCGAATCGGGGCATCGACGACATCCGACAAATCAATGAAAGCGTGGGCTATGCTCCCAGCCACGGCAAGTATAAAATTTACATCATCGACGAAGTCCACATGCTCACCAAGGAGGCGTTCAACGCCTTGCTCAAAACCTTGGAAGAGCCCCCCGAACGCGCGAAATTCTTCTTTGCAACGACAGAGCCTCACAAAGTGCTGCCCACCATCGTGAGCCGCTGCCAGAGGTTCGATTTAAAGCGCCTCAGCGAAGAGCAGATCATCGGCAAGCTCAAAAAAATGGTATCCGAACTGGGGCGGCAGGCGTGCGATGAGGCCGTTCATCTACTCGCGTCATTTGCCGATGGGTCGCTGCGCGATGCCGAGTCATTGCTGGACCAAATCCTCTGTTTCGTCGAAGGAGCCGTCTCGGCGGATCACGTCCGCAATATCTTAGGCCTCGTCCCCGATGAGATCTTCTTCAGCCTGGATCGAGCCTTCTCCGAAGGGCGAATCGGATTTGCCTTTGAATTGACCGAGCAGATCTTCCAAATGGGCAGCAAAGACCTCTGCCATTTCACCGAGCAGCTCATCGGCCACTACCGCAGGCTCGCCATTCTAAAAACCACGGGGCCGCAATCGCTTTTTTGCACAGACGCTTTGCTCGCCCAGCTCCAATCCTCGGCCAAGCTCTACACCCAAGGGCAGCTCTTCCACTTGCTAGACATCCTCCCGCCAGCTCTTTTGCAGCTGCAAAAAAGCCCCGTCCAAAGGGTGAGCTTCGAGTCTTTGCTCCTCCAAATCCTGCGCAGCAAGCACCGGATCCCCATCGAAATTCTGGTGCGCCATCTGCATGAACTCGAACAAAAACTCCTCTCTCTTCCCTCAGATAGCACCGCGCCCGCTTTGGAAAATGAACCGATCGCTCAAGTCATCTCCGAATCCAATGATCGATCGCCAAGCGAGGCTCTGCCGGAAGAAGCCCCTCCTCGCATGATCGAAACGGCGCCATCCGAATTTATCGCTCCTCAGCCTCTCCAATCCGAACCATCGACTGCTCCGGCGTTAAAAACCAAGGCTCCCCCTGCCGCAGCTTGCAATTTGCAGCCAGCGCCCTTCGATCCATTCCCACGCCCTGCGGAAACCCGCGAGCCAATCCTCGAACAGCCCGCAGCCCCAGAGCCTGTCCCATCTTCTCACACAAAGCAAACACACCCCGTTTCTCCCCTTCCCCAGCAAGTCAAAGAGCCCGAATCAATCGCCTCAAAGACGCAAGAACGCGATCCAAGGCGCCACGAAACTCTGCTCCGTTTCGCTGCGGTGGAGTTGGAAGGAACGCTTAAAATCGGGAGCCACCATGGGTAGCGGATTTTCGAAAATGAAAAAACAGGCAAAACTGATGCAAAATCAGTTTAGCGAAATGCGCCGGCAGATGCAGGAACAGGAATTTACAGGAAATGCCGGCAATGGCCTTGTTTCCATCGCATTGAGCGGAGAAAAAGAACTAAAAAAAATTTCGATCAAACCCGAATGCGTCAACCCGAATGATATCGAAGGTCTGCAAGATTTGATCCTCGCAGCGTTTCAAGACGCCGCATCTAAAATCGAAAGCTCGCAAAGCGGCTCGATGCCCTCAATGCCTTGGCAATAGCGGTCGCTTTGATTTCAAAGCGGGAGGGTTTTCACCCTCCCTGCGCCCACTCGACTCTTCTATCTTCTTAGGATCCAATCCCACCAGCTCTTTTCTTCTGGAGGGGGTGGCAGCGAACATCCGCCCCAATTGACGGCATGATCTTTCAAACTATCCTGCTGGATAGCCCATTGGCAGACGGGATCGTGAATATTTTCTCCGGCCCATTTTTTTACCGCCTGATATGCATCTGTCGCGTGCTTCAGAGCTACCTCGCCGGCCTTTTGAGCCTTCTCGGCAATCGTCCCTTCGCCCGCCTTGCCGATCCATGAAAACGCCAAACCTGCAACCCCTAACTGACCTCCGAGAATCGCGGACCGTTTCGCAGACGAAGAGAAGATCCCCGCTGCAAGCCCCAATCCTCCGGAGATTAAAGCAGCTTCCGTCAACTGCATCGATCCGGGCATGTCCCAATTGGCCTGGTATGCGGCATTCGCCGAAAACAGAGCGAGAGGAGCGATGGATCCAGCCAAGATCCGGCCTGCCAGATCGACTGTTTTTCTTACAGTTGTTTTAGGAGGACGTATCGCCTCGAAAAACATCTCTGTGTCCATCGAATATTCAAGGCTATCCTCTGTTGCAGCGATCGACTCGCTTTCAGAAGATGCTTTCTCGGAAGCGACCACCTCGGGCTGCTCAACTGGAATAGATGCATTTTCTTCAGCGGACACTGATTCTACCGCATTCAAATGGCTTACCGAATAATGGGAAGAAAGCTTCGGCTCCTCGATCTCAACCGGAACGACAGGGACTGCCAAATCGCTTTTGGGCGATTCGGGCTGCGATGCGCCAAAATCATCTGGAGCTGCTTTCGATGCTTCGCGTTCCTGCTCCTGGCCGGTCACTTCGGAAGATTTTTTTTGCTCGGTCGGCAGCTTTTGCGGGGGGAGCGCTACCGGCGCTTCTTCTCGACGAGGCGCGAGCACCTCTGCGCGCAATGGATTTCTCTGGATTTGAATACGCCAATAAATCGAACGCGTCCATTGAATCGTTTTTGCATTTATCATTGGCGGCTTTACTTCTTTTTTTTCTACGGGGACATAAACGTCATAATGCGCCACACGGTATGTATCAATTTTCACAAATCCTCCTGGAAAACCTTAAAGGCCAATTAGTTTATCGATTAGAAGATTTTTAATGAATAGAAATAGTTTTGTTGAATTGCCGAGGCATTTTCGGAGAGAGAAGCGCCCTACATGGGGTCGTTGAAGACCTTGATCAATCGAGACTTAAAGAAGCCATCCGCTCGCCAAGAAACTCTTTTAAATCATCGACGCAGGAATATTCGAGAGCCTGCTCGGCGAGCTGGCAAGCTTCCAAAATGCGCCATTTACGGATGACATGCTTGACGATCGGGATATTCCGGGCGGATACGGAAAATTCCCGGATGCCCAATCCGAGCAAGAGAGGAATCATCACTGGATCGGCCGCGCTCTCGCCGCAGAGAAGAAGGGGTTTTTTAAAACGGGTCGCAGAGGCCACGATCATTCGGATCAGGCGGAGAATGCTGGGATGCGCCGGGCTATAGATATTTGTTGTTAAAAGATTATTGCGATCGGCGGCGAGCACATATTGCACCAAATCGTTCGTCCCGACGGAGAGGAAATCGGCTTCCTTGGCAAGCGCATCGCACAGAATTGCGCTCGAAGGCACTTCGATCATGCAACCGACAGGGATCGATCTGGCGACTTTCACCCCTTGGCGACGGAGTTCCTTGGAAAGGGATTCTACGCGGCTGCGGACATGCCTTAGCTCGGAAACATCGGAGACCATGGGGATTAAAATATGGATATCGCCATACTGGCTCGTCCTGAGCAGAGCGCGCAGCTGCGCATCGAGGAGATTGGGAACTCTCATCATAAAGCGAATGGCTCTACAGCCGAGAGCGGGATTGGGTTCGTGGCGTAAAAATGAGAAATACTGCGCATCCGCGCTCGAAGGATCGAAATCGAATTTCTTGTCCCCGCCGACGTCGAAGATCCTCACGACAAACGGCCTGTTCTTCAGTTTTTGGGCGATCTTCCGATATAAAGCTGTTTGCTCGTCTTCCGTTGGAAAACGCTTGCGGGGAAACAGGAGGTACTCCGTTCGGAATAATCCGACCCCAGCCGCTCCATGGCGCAGCGCGCGGTCGATCTCCCGCGTCCCCTCGAGATTGGCAAAAATGCGCACTTGGTAGCCGTCGATCGTCTCGCCTTTCAAATGGGTAGCGCTTTGCATCAGACGGAAATTCTCGAGCTGGCCTTTTTTGATCTCTTGATAGCTCTTTAAGGTCTCTTTCGTCGGATGGATGATCACGATCCCTTGGGAACCGTCGACGATCATGATCGCGGAATCCATCTTCTTGAATAATTTGATATCGACATTCGCCACATATGGGATTCCCTTAGCGCGCGCGATGATCGCGGCATGCGAGGTAATCCCGCCTGAAGCGGTGACAAACGCCCCGATCTGTCCCGAGGTAGCTTCGACCGTATCTGTCGGAACGAGATCATGGGCGAGAATGATCGAGTTGGGAGGGACGGAGGCGAGGCGCATTTTTTGCCTAGGCCGCAAATGCTCGAGCACCCGCCTCGAGACATCTACGACATCCCGAATCCTTTCTTGAAAATAGGTGTCCTTGAGACTGCAGAACCGTCTTCCGATATTCATTGATCACGCCTAGGACGATCGACTCGGAATTCTTCGCCTCTTTGCGAATTCTCTCTTCGATCGCAGTCGTCATCATCGGATCTTGGAGCATTTCGAGGTGAGTGCCGAGGATATTGACGATTTCGGGCGGACCCTCGTTCAGAGACATGTTTTGGAGCTGCGCCACTTCCTGGCGGCTTAAATCGAGCGCGCGGCGATAGCGGCCGATTTCCTCTTCGATGAGCTGCGCTGCGATGGACACTTCGGACACATCGTCATCCGAATTGGTAAAAAAGAACGGCGCTCCAATGCCGATGCCTCGGCTCACTGGCAGCCCCCGGAGGATGATTTGTTCTCCACCTTGCATTACTTTTCCCCGAACTGCTCCTCAAATGCTCTGACGAGCATGCGAAGCGCCATTTCGGCGTCATCGCCCTCGACGGTCACCTGGATCAGCGAATTTTTTTTCGCAGCCAGCATTAAGATGCTCATGATGCTTCGCGCATTGATCGTTTCATTCTTATAAGTAAAAAAGACAGAAGATCGCAAGGGTTGAAGCATTTTGACAATCGCTGCTGCAGGCCGCGTATGCAGCCCGAGGGGATTCTTCACTTTCACCTTGGATTGTAATTTCACAGCCACTTCCTACCTATTCCTTTGCCTGCGCGAAAGCGTATCGAGCAGCTTTGCATTGAATTCTTTCGCTGAATGATATCCCATATTTTTCAGGCGCTGGTTCAACGCGATCGTCTCGAGGAGAAGCACGACGTCCCGCCCGGGCTTGACCGGAAGGACGTGGTGCGGAAGGCTGAGGCCGAGGATATCGATAAATCTCTCGTCCAATCCCACTCTGTCGTAGAAATGCTGATCGTCCCATTCCTCTAACTTTACTACGAGATCCAACGCCTTGTCGGGCCGCACGCAAATCGCTCCGTAAAGGTGCGCCACATTGATGATTCCAATGCCTCGAATCTCCATTAAGTGCCTCGTCAAGTCCGCCCCTTTTCCAACGAGGAATCCCTCGCGGCGGGTCACCCTTACGATATCGTCCGAGATCAGGCGATGCCCCCTCTCGATAAGGCCGAGGGCCGCCTCGCTTTTTCCTACGCAGGACTCGCCCTGGATCAATACTCCGATGCCGAAGATCTCGACCAGCGTTCCATGCAGAGTAATGACGGGCGAAAATTCCTCCATCAAGACGAAAGAAATTCTGCTGATCAACGATGTCGCAGACGCTTTCGCGCGGAATAGGGAGATCTCCGATTTTTCGCAAATCTCGACTAATTCTTTCGGCGGGCGAAAACTGCGCGCTACGATCACGGCCGGCGTCGAAGGGGATAAAATCGATTTCAACCTCTGGACTTTTGTTTCGGCATCGAGTTCGCGCAAATATTCGAGTTCCTGCTTGCCGAAAATCAGCATGCGCGCGGACACAAAACTCTTTAAAAACCCGGACAAACTCAAGCCGGGCCGGTGCACTTCCGGCTTATGAATCCGGCGGCCGAGTCCCTTTTTGCCAGCCAATAATTCAAGTCCTAGATACTTCCCATGCTGCTCATAGAGCTGTTGCACCAGGTACATGAGCGACCTTAGTCCAAATTATTGCCTTCCAAATAGAAAGCAAGCCATTCCAGAAAAGTGGGAAATGCCAAATGCTCCGCCCACCCTTTCCGATCCATATAATCCGATATTGTATAATCTATTCCAGATAAATATACATTCCCCATTTCGCTTCCGGGATACCAATCTGCGAAAAAACCTTGATATGAATCTAATCCGAATGATTCGTAAAAAGGAATAAATGCTTCCGGATCGACCGCCTGTTTTCCCGATGTCAGAATGCGTTCAGAGCGAAAAATTTTATCCAATAAATGCTTTTTCGTCTCGGGAATCTGATCGACTTGGAGAATGCCCAATTCGGATAATTTGCCAAACCCATTATGAATGCGCAAAAAAGAAAGATAATCGCGAGGAAGCAAACATCCGATCTCTTTTAAAAAAGCCGATACCGAGATTTCATCGCAAGGCGGCCTTCCGCGGAAAAAACTCCGGTTCTCCTGGAGGCTGTACACCATTTCCGCCTCTCCTTCTCCATCTTCCGAACCGATCAGAACGATGGAAATATCTTCGAAATTGTCAAAAAAATTCGAAAATATCTCGTGCACAACCGGATGATAAGGCAGGCGATCGAGCCAAAAGTCTTTGGTAAATCCAATGCGATCCTCTGCATTTAAGTTGCAAAGTTCAAACCACCCTCGCGGAAGAGAGCCGGCTTGTTTGCGGGCATCTTCCCAGGAAATTTTTTCTTCCGGAAGAAATGTGAAAGAGCCTCAACGGAAATCCGTTCTGCCCTCCGGTTTCGTAAAATTGCCGCGCCAAGGAATTCATGAGAACAACAAAGATCTGTTATCCAATAATGAAATTGTGTCATCTCAGTGGAATATTTAAAATATTTTTTTCATCGAAGCATTCCGCCATGTGAATTTCCTAAGAACCTATTTCAGGGATTGAATTAATCGGAAGCGAAGAACCTGCTTCCCAGAGGACATCTACAAAGCGAAGTTTCAGTCGATTTTTGTGGACTTTTTGAGTCGAAAGATCCAAGCCCGGTTAAAACCACCGTCGGCGAATTTCGAATTGCCTAGAACCGCTTCTTGCATTAGTTTCGATATAAGAGGGCGATTACATTTTTTAAGGGAGCGATCATGAAAAAGCCCAAAGTATTGATTCTCGGAGGAGGTTTCGGCGGTCTGAACGCAGCGAAGTCTTTGAAAAATCCGATTTCGACGTGTGGCTGGTCGACCGGACGAACTTCCATTTGTTTCAACCTCTATTATACCAAGTCGCAAGCGCCGCCCTTTCTCCGGGCGATATCGCCGATGCCGATCCGAGAAATCCTGCGCTCTTCGACAACATCACAGTCATCATGGCGGAAGTCGCGCGATCGAGCTCCGAATAGCCAAGTCAAAATCGAAAATGGGGAAATCCTAGTTTACGACTATTTGATCGGGGCCCTCGGCGCCCGCCACGTTATTTCGGCCATGAGGACTGGGAACATCTCGCCCCCGGGCTTAAAACTCTTTCCGATGCGCTCGATATCCGCGAGCGAATCCTCCTATCCTTTGAACTGGCGGAGCGCTGTCCGGATCGGAAAAAAGCCGACCAATACCTCAATTTCGCAATCGTCGGAGGCGGCCCGACGGGAGTCGAAATGGCCGGGGCGATCGCCGAGATCTCGCGAAAGAGCCTGCTTCGCAATTTCCGCCGAATCGACCCTTCGCACACCAATGTTTACTTAATCGAAAGCCTCGACGCCATTTTGCCGAGCTATCCTCGCCCGCTCTCTTTAAAAGCGGAAAAATACTTCGCAGATCTCGGCGTCAAAGTGATCAAGAACCAACGGGTCACTGGAATATCTAATGACAAGATCGTCCTCGGCGATACGGAGATTTCAACCCACAACGTATTTTGGGCCGCGGGCAATACCGCCTCTCAAGATTTTAAAAACGCTCAACGTCCCGCTCGATCGGCAAGGCCGCGTGATTAGTGGAAAACGATCTTTCCGTGCCGGGGTTCCCCAACGCCTTCATCATCGGAGATGCCGCCTGCACCAAGGGAATTCCCCTGCCCCCGTAGCCCCCGCCGCAGTGCAGCAAGGGCGCTACGTCGCAAAGCTCTTAAAGCCAAACTCTTGAAGGCAAATCCACCAGCCTTTCCGCTATCTAGACAAAGGAACCATGGCCACGATCGGGAAGAGCAAAGCCGTCGCAATGATCGGATCGATCTATTTCAGCGGACTTTTTGCATGGCTCGCCTGGTGCTTCGTCCACATCGTGTACCTCGTCGGCTATCCGGAATCGATTCGCCGTTTTCACCAAATGGTTCGTCTCCTATTTCTCCAATTCGCGCAGCGCCCGCCTGATCTACCGCTCGCTGGAGGGATAAAATTCCTCTTTCAGCGCAAAAATCTAAAAGGGTCGTTGAAACATTCATTTCCCTATGAGAGATTCTTGATTCAAAAGAAATGATTTTAGCTCCCCACGCCCTCTTTTGGAAAGAACACCCCGCGCTTCAGCTCGCTTTCAGCGCCTTATTCGGCGTCGCTCTTTGTTTATCGAAGGCGCATTATGGCCCGCCTTGAGATGGATGCTTTACCAACTCTGCGGTTTTTCGAAAAAGGAACTCTTGCAAATCATTTGTCTGCTGGCTATCGCCTGCTATACTCATGCTCTCTATCGGCAACCGCCCTGAGGAAGGGATCGGCAAGGCCTTTTTCTCCGTCCGTTCGGTTCAGCCACATGCTTCGCCGTTTCAAACCGGCTACCTATATAAAGGCCGAATCTTGGCCTTTAGTTCGCACTCCGGCGAGTGGACAGGTCCGTTCCCTGCCAAATGATCTATCAAAAGAAGAATCGCAGCGCCCCAAAGCCTCTTGCGATTACATCCTCACAGGCACTCTCGTACAGCAAGACGGCTTCGAGTACGCGTTCAAAGCCAAATCCTGGGAAAAAGTCCCAAATAGTTGGAGCCTGGCCGAACTGCGCAGGGAAGCAAAACAGAACAATCCGCTCTCTTTTTTCGAAATTTCTTTCCGGATGCGAAAGCAGCTCTATTTCCTAAACTGCTTTGTTTACCGGGGAAATCGAGGATCGATCTCTTCGATTTGAATTCGGTCGCGTCGGCCTGCAACATCTCTTGGCCATTTCCGGCTTTCATTTCGCGATTCTCTCCGCATTCGCCGCATTTTTCGCCCGGATGGCATTTCCGCCCTGCCTGCGGAACTGGGCTCTGCTGGGGCTGCTCGCATCTTATTTTTTATTCGTCGGAGATTCCCCTCCGGTTCAGCGCAGCTTTCTGGCCGCTTCCTTAGCCCTGATCGGACAAATGTCCGGGCGGAGAAGCTCCGGACTCAATATCCTCGGAGCCTGTTTATTGATCGAGCTCATCTTCGATCCCCTCGCGATGCGCAACCTGGGATTTCAACTCAGTTTCTTGAGCTGCTTTGGCATTTTGCTATTCTACACGCCCATTCGAAAAACGCTCGAGCCGTATTTCCCCAAACGCCCCTTTGAAGCAACGGCTGCCTTGCCGCTCTCCGCTCAGCTCGCCTATCTCGCATCCGGATTTTTTTTCCGCGCATTTTGCCTCACTCTCGCCGTCAATGCCGCCTTAGCTCCTTTGCTGCTCATCCATTTTCATCGCTTTCCCTGGCTCAGCCTCGTGTACAATCTCATCGTTCCCGAGCTCGCCGCCCTTTGCCTATTTCTCCTCCTCGGAGCTTTGGCCCTATACGCCTATCAGCCCCTCTTCGGCATTCCAATCCTTAAATCGGCACGGGCTGGCTCGCATCCGAAATCCTCCAGTTTATCGCCCATCCGCCGGCGTGCGCGGATATACACTTTTTTTTTAAATTGCCCTGTTGGGCGCTCCCCCTGTGGATCGCCTCCCTCTTCTGCCTCGTCCTTCGCGCAAAAACAAAACAACAATCGCTTTAAAATCAACTAGATGCGAACAAAATAGCGGGGAATTGACTTATTTAACCGAAATGCAGTAAAAATGGAGAGCTTATTTTTCCTTGGTGGCGATCGTAGCTCAGTTGGTTAGAGCGTTGGATTGTGGATCCAAATGTCGCGGGTTCGAGCCCCGTCGATCGCCCATTTTTCGTACACGTGGAATATGACGCATTTACAAGCGATCATCCTCGGCATCGTCCAAGGGCTCACTGAATTTTTCCCCATCAGCTCCTCCACCCATCTCGCGCTCGCGCGGCAATTCATGGGAATCGATTCCAATGCGGCCGACTCCTATTTCGACCTGATCTGCCATCTCGGGACTCTTTCGGCCTGCATCGCAGTATTCCGCAGAGATATTCTCGATACGCTCCGATCCTTTGAGCGATCCGCTCTATTTGCGCTCGCCCTTCTTCCTTTAATCCCCGCATATTTCCTTTTGAAACCGATCCGGCCGCTCCTCGTCGATCGCGCTGGCCTATTTCTCTTGGCGATGTCGGCCCTTTTATTTTTCGCTTCGCGCCGCTCGGTTCGAACCTTGGAACTTTCTTCGGAAAAACCCAAATGGCTCCATGCGCTTTATATCGGATCGATGCAAGGGCTGTCTTTACTCCCCGGGTTTTCGCGCAGCGGATCGACGATCTCGATGGCGAGACTGCTCGGCTGGCGATGGGATGCGGCCGTCCGTTTTTCTTTTCTGCTCTCCATCCCCGCGATTCTCGGCGGCAGCCTCCTCGAAAGCGTCTCCCATCTAAAAATCGGCCTTGCGATGCCCTGGAGCATTTATGCAGCCGGAGCCGTTTCATCATTTGTTGTAGGCATTGGGGCGATCCGTCTGCTAGTATGGATTTTGAATCGGGGAACGCTGCGGCCGTTCGCGTGGTATTGCCTTGCGGTCGCTCTCGCGCTCTGTTTTCAGAGATTTTGCCTATTTCGCTAGCGCGAATGCTCTCTGGAATCGGCAATTCCCTAAGCGCAAGACAGCAGGGGCATGGCTATGGCCGGGATGATCAAGAAAAAAACGCAAAAACAACTGCCGACCGATGCCAGGGGATTCTTTTTTCTCGCAGTTGGCTTTGCCGGCTTGCTCGCTCTTTTCAGCTTTCACACCCACCATCCAAGCGACAATTGGCTCGGCTTTCTAGGCTATGGCGCTGCCCTAGGGGCGAGCTACGCCTGCGGCCTCGGAGCCTATCTCATCCCCGCGTATTTTTTTTGGCGCGGCGCAAAACTGATCGGCGGCCAAAAATCGATCCATCCGACAGCGGAACTCCTCTACTTTTTCGTCCTGCTCGGCTCCTGCTGCATTCTCTTGAATGTATTCGCCGAATGCCTGCCGGATCGCGCAGCCGCCTTTGAATCCAAGGTCATCACCGAAACGATTTCGCTGAAAGCTCCTTATCCGAGAACGCTTATCCGCTATAATCTCGGAGGAGTCCCCTTTTATTTTCTCTTCGCCGATCTGCCATTTGCCAACCTTCAGAAAATCCTGAGCACCACGGGAACGACGCTGATTTTCTCCTCTTTGGCTCTTGCGGCATTTTTGCTGTTGACCCGCATGAGCATCTTCGCAGGATTAAGACTTCTCGGCCGCACCGCCGCCGTGCTTGTCAAAGAGATCGCCGCTCAGTCCAGCGCTGCATCGAACTCGAAGCTCCCTCCCTCTGCTAAAACGCCTCCCCCGATCTACACCGGCCTTCCTCCGACCCTGGCGAAAGATCCCAAACCCATCAAAATCCACGTCCCCGAAAAAATCGCTCCCCCCGAATCCCCCGCTAAAAAAATCGTGCAGATCCTCAAGCCCGCTCCCCAGCCAAAAGCTCAGGGATCAAAAGAGAGCGCGCCAAAACAACCCGTCCAGGAATGCCCCTCCGGCTCTCTTCTGCCCATAAAATACGAAGGTTCCTATAAACTTCCCTCTCCCGGCGTCCTCTCGAGTTCGGTCCAGAAGATCGATCAGCCGGCGCTCGCCAAAGACCTGCAGCGGCAATCAGCCGTTCTGGAAGAAACGCTCAAGAGCTTCGGCATCGAAGCCAAAGTGGGAGAAATCCACAGCGGCCCCACGATCACCTCGTTCGAAGTGCATCCGTCCATCGGGGTGAAGGTGCAGAAGATCAAAGCCCTTGAAAACGACATCGCCCTCAATCTGCAAGCGAAATCGATCCGCATCGTCGCCCCCATTCCTGGAAAAGCCGCCGTCGGCGTCGAGGTTCCCGCGATCCATCCGCAAGAAGTGAGCTTCAAAGAAATGCTCCAGACCTATCAGCAGAAGGCGAGAAAAGTTCAGATCCCGATTCTGCTCGGAAAAGGAGTCAGCGGAGAGCCCGTATTCGCCGACCTGACGAAAATGCCCCACCTGCTCATCGCCGGCGCCACCGGATCGGGAAAATCGGTCTGCATCAATACCATCGTCATGTCGATCTTGATGAACGCCCGCCCCGAAGAGATCCGCCTGCTCATGGTCGATCCGAAAAAAGTAGAGCTGACCCAATATTCCAAGCTCCCCCACATGATCGCCCCCGTCATCACCGAACCCCATGGGGCCTATGCGGCCTTGCAATGGCTCGTCAAGGAGATGCAGCTGCGCTACGAGATCTTAAAACAGCTCGGCCTGCGCAACATCGGCGCATTCAACGGCAGGAGGATCAACAAGGATCTCGAAAGCTCGCTGAACATTCCCATTCCCGAGCAAATGCCCTTCATCGTCGCCATGGTCGATGAATTCGCCGACCTGATGATGGTGTCGAGCGCAGACATCGAAACGCCGATCGCAAGGATCGCACAGATGGCGCGCGCAGTAGGCATCCACCTCATCCTGGCCACCCAAAGGCCATCGCGCGAAGTCATCACCGGCATCATCAAGGCCAACATCCCCTGCCGGATCGCCTTCAAGGTCGCAAGCCGCATCAACTCGCAAATCATCCTCGACGACGTCGGAGCTGAAAGCCTCCTCGGCAATGGAGACTGCCTCTTCCTTCCGCCCGGCTCTTCCCAGCTCGTGCGCGCCCAAGGGGCCTACATCAGCGACGACGACATCAATACAGTCATCCAGCACGTCAGCAAACAGGCGCCCACCAACTACCTCATCCCCTCTTTCGACTCGTTCCGCCCTCTCGAATCCAACGATTCCCCCGAGCCAAAGGGCAAAGACGCTCTCTACGATCAGGCCCTTCTCATCGTCACCCAAACGAAAATCGCATCGACCACGTATTTACAGCGCAAACTCAAGATCGGCTATGCGAGAGCCGCGAGCCTCATGGATGAACTCGAAGAAAACGGCGTCATCGGCCCTGCCGAAGGAAGCAAGCCGCGGCGAGTGATCTCCGCATCGGAGGCATCGGCTGATTTATTCGAGGGCGATGAATAATAGCCCCCTTGCGCAAAAGATCTATTCTACCATTGAATAGACGCTGAGATCCGATCCTGATAAGCGATCGAAAGCGGCACATCGACGCCTTTGTCCCGAAATGCTTTTCCCATCGTATCCAATACGAGCTGTTCCGAATTGCATTCGCCCGATAAATGCGCCAGATGCACGTGTTTGAGATCGGGATGGATTAAAGACAACAGCAGTTCTTTCGAATCCGCATTGGACAAATGCCCCTGCTTGCCCAGCACCCGCTCCTTATAAATCGCGGGTCTCGCGCAGGCATGGACCATCGAAGGCTCGTGGTTGGCTTCGAGATACAGGTAATTCGACCGCTCCAGCATCTTGCGGATCAGCGAAGTCGCATGGCCGAGATCCGTGCAAAATCCCAATTTCCATCCCATCGCCTGAATCGAAAATCCAACCGGATCGAGCGTATCGTGCGGCACGCTGAACGCCGTGATCTGGAGATCTTCAAAAGAAAACGGCTCTCCGGTCGTAAAAATCTTCCAGCGAGGTTCGATGTTGAGCGCGGCGATGATCCCCTTGGCGGTCTCGGCGTTTGCCAGCACGGGGATCTTCCACTTGCTTGCGATCTGAGCGATTCCACGGATATGATCCAGATGTTCGTGCGTTATGAGAACCGCTGAGATCGTCCTATAATCGATCCCCAGCTGCCCCAGCTTTTCAATCGTGGCCGATGCCGACAAACCCGCATCGATCAAAATCCGAGTCCGTTCCGTTCCCAAATAAATCGAATTGCCCTTCGATCCCGAAGCAAGAGGACAAAATCCCTTCATGCATCCTCGAGGGGCGAAACGCTCTTTTGAACCGCATGCGGCAAATCATCGACTCCGCTCCTGCACGACTTTTTCCCTAGCGAACGGGATTCCTTCGAAAACATTTCGACCTCATCGAGAAATATGCCGAAACTACTTCAAAAATCAGTTTTCGAAGCAGTCTCGCTATTTACAGCGATTCCATCATAGCGCATTCCCCTTCGGTTTGTCCCGACTTTTGCAACTCCTCCTCATCGTTCAGCGAGTTTCCATTTGGATCAAAATATCTTCGATTTCGAGCCTTTTCTCTATCGAAAGGTTTTGCTCTTGAAGCAGCCTTTCGATGGCAAATCTGGCTTCTTCCATTTTTCCCAATTCATATGCGCAAATGGCAAAGCGCATCGGAATCTCGCATTCATAGATCCTCGGATCGACAGCGCCAGCCTGTTCCGAATCGGGCATGGGAATTTTCAAAGCGAATTTCGACGTGAGATATCCTATCAAATAGTTCTTCTGCTCCATAAAAATCTCGATCATCGCCAATAGAGGCTCTGCGCGATTCGGCTGGAATCGATATGCCTCCGAAAAGTGTTCGAGCACTTCCAAAAAGGGCGCTCCCATCAACCGCCTCATCTTCCCTATTTGGAAAAGAGACCAAAAAATCTCGTTTACCTTGGCCGCTACCGTGAGGAGCTTTTGATAAAATCGCAGAGCGGCTTCAAATTCCCCCATTTCGCAGTACATGTTTGCCAGGCAATAGATCGAATGTCCATTTTCCGGATCTCTACGCACAGCTTCCTCGAGAATCTCCAGATCTTTCAATCCCCTTTTGGGATCGCGCGATCGCGCTCCCTCCCGGGAATACTCCATCGAAACCCCTTGGAGCTCTGCTCCCTCGGGGCAAAGCGGATGAGAGATCCTCTCGTGCAAAACCCCTTCCCACCGCCATAGGGGATCTCGATCGATCAAACAGATCCTGTAATGGAATTTACTTCCGCATGCCATCCTGATCGAGTAATAGCTTTTGCATAGCGCGGATTTATCGATCTTTCCATTCAAATAATCATCGGCATCGATCATCAGAATATAATCGGATCGATCCCGCGCGAGCAAAAGAGCCTCGTTTCGATTGTGTTCGAAATTTACCCAGGGCCGCTCGTAAAGCGCGCCGGGAATATCCCCCATCAAAGACCGAATGATCTCTTGCGTCCCGTCGGTAGAGCCCGTATCGACGATGATCCAGTCGTCGACGAGATCTTTGACCGAACGCAGGCATCTCTCGATCACATGGCTTTCGTTTTTGACAATCATGTTTAAGCAAATCGTTTTAGCCGCCATATCTATCCCACCGCTTTTTGTAAATTCATGCCGTTTGCGGCCGCCTTATTCTTAAGCCATGGGAACTTCTCATTTAAGTCCTTTCGGATATTTTCCGGCAGAGTCGGGATCGCTAGCAATTTCACCATGGCATCGATCGCCTCCTCATAGCGGCCAATCTGATAAGCGCATTCGGCAAATTGCACGAGCAGCCAATAATCGTATAATCTCGATTCGACGAGAAATCCGTCTGAGGGCTTCGGAATCGCAAGGGATTTTTTCGCCACGAAATAAGCCATTAAAAACTGCTTTTTCTCCATGAATTTGAGAATGAGGCCGGCGAGCGCTTCCGCCCTTTTCGGATAGATGGTGTATGCCTCGCACAAGCGGCCGACTACAGCGTCGTAGCTTTCCCCTAAATCCTCCTTGAGTTTCGCCGTCTGCAACAAGGACCAAAACACCTCTCTCAGATCGTTCTGAATCGCGGCCCTCTTCTCGAAATATTCGAGCGCCTTCTCCTTTTCTCCGATTGTCAAATAGAGCAGCGCCAATGCGAATAGATAACGGGTATTGCCGGGATTGTTTCTCACAGCCTCTTCCAAAAGATGGCGATCGTCCAAATGCCGCTGAGCGGGATTTTTTCCCCTGGTTCCTTCATTGGTATATTCGATGTAGATCTCCGGGATCATCGCGTAGTCGTTGGACTTCGAATGATACACGTCTTCGTGCAACACGCCTTTCCATCTCCATTCCGGAGAATTTAAAATTAAAAAGGGGCGATAATGAATTAAGCCATTCGACTTTCCCTCGATTCGATAGTTGTGGTGGCATAGTTTTTGTTTATCTATTTTATTTCCATTCACTAAAAAATCATCGGCATCGATAAACAAAATATAATCTGATTTTCCAAGTGAAAGATCGAGCACGCGATTCCGATTCACCTCGAAATTCTCCCAAGGATGTTCGTGTAATTCCCCTGGGATTCCTTTTAAAACATCGGCGATGATCTTTTGCGTTCCATCCGTCGAACCCGTATCGGCAATGACCCAATAGTCGATCAAATCCCTGACAGAACGAAGACATCTCTCGATGACATGGCTTTCATCTTTTACAATCATATTCAAACAAACGATCTTAGACTTCATAAAGACTCTTTTTAAGAAAATTACAAAAGCCTTTTATCTCAAATGAAAAATTTTATTGCTAACAAAACATTTTATTTCTTATACAAAGAAATTACGAACCATATGCGGAATGGGGAATGCTGCGATGAGAGAAAAAGAACTGATTTCAAAAATAGATTTCACTCTGCATCGGCTGTCGGAAAACGCCGGGGCATTTGAAGTCGCTGACCTAGAAGATTTAATGGAAGAAGAAGTCGAGGCATTTGAAAAGACGCAGGAAAGCCTTTTGAACCATCTCCTAGAGATCGATTCCTCTTTGCAAAATATGCGCTCTCCGCCGCTTAGGAACACACCGATCGCCGAAGCGATCCGAGAGAGATCGATGCGCATTCAAACAGCAAGACGGGATTTCGATCAGGCGATGCAGCGAGCGGCCAAAAGGCGGCCTCTTTTTTCGAAACGACGATTCAAGCGCCGTCTAGAAATCGACCTCTTGCCCAACTAAGAAGCCGTTAGAAGCCCACCAGCTGTCGCAAGGCTGCTTCGATATCTTTTTTCTGAGGCAAAATTTCATCCTCGAGATCTTTGCAATACGCGACCGGACAATCTTTTCCGGCGACTCGAACGACTGGAGCGTCGAGATAAGAAAACCCCTCTTCGATGGCGCGAGCGGACAGTTCCGCTCCGAATCCGCAATTGCGAGCCGCCTCGTGGGCGATCAGCAATTTTCCCGTCTTGCGAATCGATGTTAAAACGGCGCCGAAATCGAGCGGAGAAAGAGTTCTGAGATCGATCAACTCGACCGAGATCCCTTCTTTTGAAAGCGTTTCGATGACTTCGTTCGCCATCATCGCCATCATCCCCCAAGCCACGACCGTCGCATCCGTTCCTTCGCGCACCACATGCGCTTTGCCGATCGGAAGGAGTTCATCCGCTCCCGTTTCGGGACGCGCGCAAAATAGCCGTTGGCGATAGAGCGCCTTGTGTTCGAGGAAAATCACCGGATTCGGATCGCGGATCGCCGCCTTCATGAGCCGTTTCGCATCTGCGGCATTGCTAGGAACGACGACTTCAATCCCGGGCAGTGGCATAAAAACGCCTCGATGCTCTGAGAATGATACGGCCCCCCTTGGATATACCCCCCATACGGCATCCGGATCACCACAGGGCAATTCCACTCTCCGTTCGAGCGGTAATAAATGCTGGAAAGCTCGTTGAGGATCTGGTTCATCCCGGTCCATGAGTAATCGGCGAATTGGATCTCGGCAACCGGCTTATGCATTCCATCGGAGCAAAGGCCGATCGCGACCCCGACGATCGTCGATTCCGCAAGCGGCGTATTGAAACAGCGGTCGGAACCGTACTTCTCGGTGAGCTGCCGGGTGATCCCGAACACTCCCCCTTTTCCGTGGGCGACGTCTTGTCCGAACACCACTACGCCCGGATCTCTTTCCATCTCTTCGGCAATCGCGTGGTTGAGCGCATCCATGAGCACGATCCCTTCGGCATCCGCCTTCATCGGCGTCTCTATCACTTCTTCGCAAGGGGCAAATATTTTCGAAGCCGCCGATTCGCGCGAAGGGAACGGCTCCTGCTCTGCGCTCAAAGCCGCTTCTTCCACGATTCCAAAATGTTTTTCCCTCAATGCCGAGAGTTCTTCTTGGCTTAAAATTCGCTTTTTCACCAGGAATCGCTCGAAGCTCGCCACTGGATCGAGCAATTTTTCCCGATCGATCGTCTCTTCATCTTTATATTTTTTCGGATCGTCGCTGCTGCTGTGCGGACAAATCCTCGGAACTTTGGCGACGATCAAGCTGGGCCCTTGACCCGAGCGGCCTTTGACCACCGCTTTTTGCATCGCTTCCGCCATTTCTTCGTAATCGCAGCCGTCTACTTCCAAGACCCCGAGCCCTTCATATCCGCTCCCCATTTTTGCAATCGTCCCGCCCGCCGTCTGCTCGTGGATCGGAACTGAAATCGCCCAACCATTGTCCTGAATGACAAAGATCACCGGGAGCTTATGGATGCAAGAGAAGTTGAGAGCCTCGTGGAAATCCCCTTGCGACGTCGAGCCGTCTCCGCCCGAGACGTAAACGACTTCGGCTGCCTTGCGCAACACCGCGCTCTTCGCGCATCCGGCCGCCTGCAAAAACTGCGAGCCTACGCAACTCGATTGGCAGGGAATCCTCAGTTCTTTATGCGAGAAGTGATCGGGCATCATGCGCCCGCCCGAATGATGCGCCTGCTCTCTGGCCAAAAATGCCGCGAATAACTCTTTGAGAGAACAACCCAGTCCGATCGCAAATGAGCGATCTCTATAATAAGGAAACGCCCAATCGACTCCCGGCTGAAGCTCCAGCGCGCAAATTGCGCCGACCATCTCATGTCCTGCGATCGGCATATGGAACGTGCCGCCCTTGTTCTGGCGCACGAGCTTCCACATCTTGTCGTCCGTCATCCGTGCGAAATGCATCACCTCGAGGACCTTCAGTGCGCGAACCCGATCGATCGGCTCCGATGCCGATCCGAGCAGCTCATCCAATAGCGCTTTTTCTGTCTTAAGGGTGCGAATCGTGTGGATTCCCATAAAAAATTTCTTGATTTTGGGTTGGTTTTTGGTTCCCCGATTATACCCCGAATCTAGGAATAAGGCAAACCCATCCGGCTCTTTCGATCCCCCGTGAATGGGGAAGAGGATTCAAATAGTTTCGATATAGATCGATTAATTTAAAAACCCTTGACACGCCCCGAGATCGCCATTTTCAGCACAGCGAACGTAATCGGAATAAGTCCAGGCCATTGCCTGAGGGAGCTGAGACAAAGCGAACAGCGCCACAGAACCGATAGCTATATTCAGAAGCATAGGAACCGCGTTGGACGCATTAAAAGTCAACTCGGGCATAATCGAATGCAACGATGGAATTTTCATAATATTTCCTTATTGAAATTCATTGGATGTGAACCTAAGAGGGTGTCTACAAAGCTTCTCTTTGTAGACACCCTCTTAGGCATTCTCTCTAATTATTCTACAAAAACACACAAATAATCAAAACATCAAAAATCGTTATTAAAAACAACTTTTGTTACAAAAACAACAAAACATTTTTAACACTTTGCTAAAACAGCAAAATCAAATAATCTTCATCACTGAAATCGGTTTCGCAATTCAAAAATCGCAAAAACGGAAAAGTCGCATTTTGCTCTTTCGGTTAGTTTTACGTGTAAAAGTCAATGAATAGGAGTCGTTGAAGATGGATCTAGAGAAAGAATACGTCAGGCGGATGCTGAAAGCGCTGACCTACATCGAAGAACACCTCGATGAAGATCTCGCGCTCGATCGATTGGCAAGAGTCGCTTGTTATTCCCCTTTTCACTTCCACCGCATTTTTCAAGCGGTCGTGGGAGAACCGATCCATGGATATGTCAAAAGACTGCGGATGGAAAAAGCGGCGCAGAAGCTGCGCTACAGCGACGAGCCGGTGACGGAAATCGCATTCGACGCCAGTTTTGAGACCCCTTCGGCTTTTACCAGGGCTTTTAAGCAGTTTATGGGCTCGTCGCCACGCGATTATCGGGCTCTTTATACTGCTATCAATACAACGGCACGAAAAATTAAGGAGTTGCCCGTGATCACACCAGATGCAATTGAAACATCGATGCCCGATTTACCTCTCCTCTTCGTTAGGAGATGCGGGAATTATGCCGCTTCCGCTGGAACAGCTTGGGAGGCCATGATGAAATTCATCGGAGAAAACCGTTTAGACCCCTCGAAGATCCGCTATTTTGGAATTTCCCATGACGATCCGGATGTAACGCGGGAAGATAAGCTGCGCTACGATGCCGCGATCCTCGCTCCGTTGGGGGTGAAGGAAACAGGCGAAGTGGGGCGGCAAGTGTTCAAGGGGGGCAAGTACGCCGTGTTTACCCATCTCGGGCCTTATGCCGGCCTGTCGGATGCATTTAGTAGAATTTTCCTGAAATGGCTGCCCAAGGCCAAAGAAACCTTCGATGAGACAAGGGATGTTTTTTGCGAGTATCTGAATCTGGAATGCGCCCAAAAGGAACCAGAGAAGCTCAAGACTAAGCTCTATATTCCTTTGCGCTGACCGGCCGCCAAATCATCGCGCAAGCGCAGCCGGCGGTTCTCCCTGACATAACAAAACCCAGTCCCGAAGGACTGGGTTTTCTGCCGTCGGTAAATAGGCGATATCAAATCCCCTCGAGAAAAAAATTTTAGGAATCTTTTTTCTTTTTGGTCTTGATTTGGGATACTTTCTTGATCGCAAAGCGCCTGCGCCGCTGGCCGACGAACTCCTGGGCCTGCTCTTCCTTGCGGGGACGGCCTCGTTTTTTCGGGAGGACGTCGCCGACAGCAGACTCCAGCCTCGCGGATGCCTTCGACTCGAGGACCTCGACTGCCTTGATCTCTTTGAGCTTGGGGCGGATCAATCCATCGAGCGGCTTGTGCAGCTTTTCGACGCCGAGCATTTTCTCTGCGCCGGCGAGCCGGTTCGAAAGATGGCGTAGAGATTCCAAGCGCTGGGAAAGCGCCTCGAGCTTCTCGTCGACGCGAAGGCGCGGACTTCCTCGCAAAGAGGCGAGCAAGTGCTCTTCCGTTTCGAACTTCGAAGAGAACGTCACGGAGGCTGCGCTGACGATATCGGGGATGTAGAGGAAATGGCGGCAAGGTTGGGGGACTTGGGTATAAATATCCATCGTCATCTGGGGCTCGAGTTCGACTTTTGCCACCTGTTTTGGAGGGCGGCCCCGTTTCGGGCGGGGATTGAGCGCCTCGTTCGAATAATAGGTCTTGGCTTTGACGGATAAGAGCTCTCGGGCCTGGCTGACATCCTTTGGAACTTTCGCATCGAATAGCATCCGCTTGAGCTTTTCGACGATGTTTTTATTCAACTCCAGATCCTCTTCGAAGACGAATTGGATCTCATGCGTGCGGAGCCATTCGATGATGCGGATGCGGGAGCGCTCCTGGTAGTATTGCTGCCATTTTTCGAGTTCGGTGAGATGGTCGTAAATGAACTCCAGAAAATTTTCCCTCGACTCTTTGGCTGAGATGATATCGAGCAGCTTTTCCTTCGTGTCGATGTCATAGACTTTTTCATGGACGAATCCCTCCATGAATTTCTTGATTTCGTAGAAGGTCATCTTCGGAATGAGGCAATAGCGACCTGGATTTGCCAAAATCTCGGTTTCTAAAATCTCGATCTCCTCGCTGCTCTTGTCGAGATCCGCGTAGAGCAAAAACCCTTCGACCCGATCCAGATAGAAATCTCTTTCATCGTCGGATTTGGCAAAGGCGTCCATCAATCGGTGATAGCGGAGAATCAAGGGATTTTTTGCAACTGGGTATTTCGCAGTCATAGGTCTCAAAAAAGGCTTAATGTTTCCGTACAGTATAGCATAAGCTCGCCGCATGGCAAGCCTTATTGACTTTTCCAAGGCTTCCGCCTAAGATTCTCCCTTTTTTGCAGAAGTTGGAGCGACCCTATGATCGACATCAAAGAAATCCGCAAAGATCCCGAAGGGATCGAAGCGAAACTCCGGACAAAAGACGCAAGCATCTCTTTGGGCCATCTCCTCGCCCTGGATGCTCAAATCCGCTCCTTAAAAACCGAAGCCGAAGAGCTCAAGGCAAAGCTCAATGCGTCCTCCAAGCAGATCGGGCAGAAAAAACAAAAGGGCGAAGACGTCTCCGCCTTTATGGCCGAGCTCTCTCAGTTGAGCGAAAGCGTCGCCGTCAGGGATTCCGAAGTGGCCAGGCTCGAGCAATCGCTCCAGGAAGCGCTCTCGTTTCTTCCGAACATCCCCATGGACGACATCCCCGTATCCCCGAGCCCGAAAGACAATGTCTGCGTAAAAACCTGGGGCGAAAAACCCCATTTTTCCTTCCCGTTTAAAAACCACGTCGAACTCAACGAAAAGCTCCATCTGTTCGATTTCGGAAGAGCCGCCAAAATCGCAGGGTCTGGCTGGCCCCTATACTGCGGCCTGGGCGCGCGGCTCGAGTGGGCTCTTTTGAACTTCATGCTCGACACCCATCGCAAGAACGGATTTACCCAGATCATCCCCCCTCTTCTCGCCCGCCCCGAAATCATGTTCGGCTCGGCCCACTTGCCCAAATTTGAAAATCAGCTGTTTAAGATCTCCGACGACGAGTTCCGCCTCTATCTCCTCCCCACTTCCGAATCGGCTTTGAACGGAATGCACTTCGATGAAATCATCGACGAGGAAGCGCTCCCCCTGAAATACACCGCCTATACCCCCTGTTTCCGCCGCGAAGCGGGAGCCGCAGGTTCCCATGAGCGGGGTCTCATCCGCACCCACCAGTTCAATAAAGTCGAAATGTTCTGCTTTACCAAACCGGAAGACAGCCCCAGAATATTCGAATCGATGCTCGCCAGCGCCGAAGAAATCCTGCAAGGCCTCGGCGTCCATTACCGCAATATGCTGCTCACGACCGGGGACATGTCGTTTGCAGCCGCGAAGACCATCGATATCGAAGTATGGCTGCCCGGCCAGAATCGCTATTATGAAGTCTCTTCGGTTTCCAACTGCACCGATTTTCAGGCGAGGAGATCGCAGACCCGCTGGCGCAAGAAAAACGACAAAGCCCAGCTCGTCCATACGCTCAACGGCTCCGGCTTGGCCACGTCGCGCCTCATGGTCGCCCTTCTCGAAAATAATCAACAGCCCGATGGATCCGTCCTTGTTCCAAAAGTCCTTCATCGGTATTTAGAAGAAGAGATCACGACGATCCGACCCAAGGCTTGATGAACGGGATTTTAACCGATTTTCTTCGATTTCTGAACCGCTCTCCCACCTCCTGGCATGCTTGCCGGGAAGTGACGAATGCGCTTGCCGAAGCGGAGTTCTCTCCTCTACAGGAAGATGAGCGGTGGAATCTCGAGCCGGGCAAAGGCTATTTCGTCGTCCGCGATGATGCGGCTCTCTGCGCTTTCCGCATGCCGCGCTCGAACCTCGAGCGCGCGGTGATTTTAGCCAGCCATCTCGACAGCCCCGCCATCAAGCTTAAGCCCATTCCCGATCTTTCCCAGCACAACCTGGCTCAGTTTTCGACGGAAATCTACGGCTCTCCCCTATTGCACACCTGGCTCGATCGCGATCTGGCCATCGCAGGCCGCGCAGCCGTCCAACTGGCAAGCGGGGAAGTCGAAGCTAAACTCGTCTTTCTCGACGATTATCCCATGTCGATCCCATCGCTGCCGCTCCATCTCGACCGATCCGTCTCGGAAAAAGGGCTCCTCATCAATCGCCAGGACCATTTAAAGCCCATCGCTTCGATCGCCCGCTCGAAACACCATCCCATCGGCATCGAACCTCTCTTGCGCAAACACCTCTCCTTTGAGACGCTTCTCGCGTTCGATCTCTTTTTAGTCCCTCTCGAAAAACCCGCGTTCCTCGGTTCCGATGGGGAACTCATCGCCGGATATCGACTCGACAACCTCTCCTCCGCATTCGCTTCTTTGTCCGCGATTCTCAAAGCATCCCCCTCGCCCTCGTCGCTTCAGCTCGCAGTGTTCTGGGACCACGAGGAAATCGGATCTCAAAGCTATGTCGGCGCCGAGTCGTTCTTCGTCAATCAAATCGTCGAGCGAATCTGCCTCCACCGAAAGATCGACAGGGAAGACTACTACCGGATCAAGAGCCGTTCCTATTGCGCTTCCGTCGATCTGGCCCATGGCTATAACCCCAATTTCTCCGATCGCTTCGACCCCCGCAACACGCCATATCTCGGCGATGGGGTCGTCCTCAAGAGCAACGCCATGCAAAAATATGCGACTGGAGCGTCCACGGGCGCGCTGATCGAGCAAATCTGCCGCAAGCACGGGTGGCTGCTCCAGAAATTCGCCTCCCGCGCCGACATCTCTTCCGGAAGCACCGTCGGCTCCATCATGGCCGCCGTCGGGGGATTTCCCACTGTGGATATCGGGATCGCCGGATGGGCCATGCATTCGACCCGCGAAACGATCGCCGGCCACGATCTCTTAGCCCTTTGCGATTTACTCGCCGCCCTTTTGAGCCATTTCGATGCACAAGGATAGTTCCCACTTCCAAGGAAAATCCGCCCTCGGCCATGTCGTCGAAGCGCGCCGCAAAGGCCAAAAAGCCGGAGCCGAAATCCACGGCGCGGAAATGCCCGGCCATCTCAGCGCATTTGCCGATGCAGCCAAAGAAACTGCCGTCGCCTTCCTCATCTTCTGGATGCTCCTGCTCCAACTCCCCCTCTCGCCTTCTCAAATCGACTGGATCCTCCTCTCTTTTTCAGCCGGATGGCTCGTCTGGAAAACAGGCCGCAGCGCCATGCTCGGCTGGTCCCGCCTCGAGAGAATGCATCGGCTCATCGAAGAAGAGAGATGGGAAATCGAACACCACCGCCATCAGGAACGCGAAGAACTCCAAGCCCTCTATCAAGCTAAGGGATTCTCAGGCCGCCTTCTCGAAGAAGTCGTGGACATCCTCATGGCCGACGACAACCGCCTCTTGGAAGTCATGCTGCAAGAAGAACTCAAGCTCCCCCTCGAATCTTTCGAACATCCCCTCAAACAAGCCTTGGGAGCCGCCCTCGGCGTCCTCTCTTCCCTTGTGGTTCTCTCTTTGAGCTTTTTCATCTCGCCCCTTTTCGCCGCGCTCTCAGCCCTTGCGATCATCGGCGTTTCGACTGCGATCGCCGCAAAACTCGAGCGCAACGACAAACTCCCCGCCATCGTCTGGACCTTGGGGATCGGCGTCCTTGCGATCGCCACATCTTATTTCATCGGCCTCGCTCTATCGCGATAGATTCACTCGAAAAATCCGGGAGAGATCGCGAAGCTGCGCATCACAAGAAAATCCATTAAATAACTTCGCGAAATTTGTAGAGGCTTTCCGCAGATGTTCGGCACATCTCGGTAACTGCTATTTGACAAAATCTCAAACTGCCGTTCCTTCCCATTGAATATCTCCCGCGATTTGAACAAAAACAGGTTCAAAGAACTCGTGCTAAAAAATTTCTTCTCATATAAAAATATCTTCAAAAACGCAACGCTAGGAGACTCCTATGAATCGATTGATCTCGGCCATTTCTGCATTTTTTATACTTTCTTCGTCCGCTGCATTTGCGAAGATAGGGCCTCAAGGATTCGCGCCGTTTGTCCAGGGCTATTTCGTCGAAACGGGGACGTCCGATGGAAATGGGATTGAACAAGCGCTGCGCGCCGGCTTTTCACAGATGCGTTCCATCGAATTGAATCCATTGTCGTATAAAACAGCTCACAATCGATTTAAAGATCAGCAAAACGTTCAAATCTACTTCGGCAATTCCAAAAGCGATCTGGGAAAAATCATCGAAGATATCCAAGAGCCGATCACCTTTTGGTTAAACGCCCATGCCGCCTTTTTTGGAATGACTGGCGAACCCTGCCCCCTTCTAGAGGAATTGAACCAGATCAAAAACCATCCGATCAAAAACCACATCATTTTGATCGACAACATGAATTATTGCGGGACAAAGGACTTCGATTACCTAAGGCAGCAAACCCTCATCGCAAAAATCCTCGAGATCAATCCGAATTATACGATTCGATATGTCGATGGAGGAGATGCAGGGGAATGCAAAGACTGCGTAATGGTCGCAATTCCTTGACTTCAACCGAAACTACTTCAACAATTGGTCTTATAGAAAAACCTATCTCAGCGATGAGCTTTTGGATTTTTGGCAAAGATGTCGCATAGCTTCGATGAATTTTTCGCCTCGAGAAAAGAAGAGAGCGCCAGCCCATTTTTAACCGCAGATTCCAAGCGCTGGGGCATACATCTGTCGCTGAAAGGCTCCTGCATCGCCGCGATTTGCCTCGTATTCGCATTCGGGTTTTCGTCGATCAACCCTCCTCTTTCAGCGCTGTTTTTATCGTTTGTCTTTTTTCTCGCCGGCATCCCCGCTTTGATCGAAGCCCTCAAGGATCTCAAAGCCCTCGAGATCAATATCGACACGCTGATGACCGCGGCCGCTTTCCTCGCTTTGTTCATCAATAGCGGTCTCGAAGGCGGACTCCTGCTAGTTCTCTTTGGAGCGAGCGGAGCTTTGGAAGAAACCGTCTCTTCCAAAGCTCTAAGCGCCCTTCACAACCTCAATCACCTCGCCCCGAAATCAGCCCAAGTCGTCGCAGACGATGGAATGATCTATGAAAAATCGATCCTCGACATCAAAATCGGCATGAAGCTCCTCATCAAAGCCGGAGAAATCGTCCCTCTCGACGGGATCATCGCGCAAGGCGAAACCTCCGTCAATCTCTCCCATCTCACAGGGGAAAGCCTTCCTGATTTCAAAACGACCGGAGACGAAGTGCCCGCGGGAGCCAAGAATCTCGACGCCGCTATCGTCCTCGAAGTGAAACGGATCTCGTCCGACTCAACGATCTCCCGCATCGTATCGCTCATCATGCGCGCCAAAGAAGCCAAGCCCAAGCTCCAGCAATGGCTCGATCGATTCGACAAAACCTATGCGACAACCATCATCGCGCTGACCTTTGGATTCATGTTCTTGCTCCCCCCGATTCTCTCCATTCCATTCTTCGGCGACGAAGGATCTATTTACCGCTCGCTCGCTTTTCTCATCGCATCGGCTCCCTGCGCGCTCGTCATCGCGACTCCCACCGCCTATTTGAGCGCCATCAGCGCCTGCGCGCGCAAGGGCATCCTCCTCAAAGGCGGCATCACCCTCGACGCCCTCGCCTCCTGCACGACCATCGCTTTTGACAAAACGGGAACCTTGACGACCGGGGATTTAGTCTGCGCTTCGATCGCGCCGATCGGCGATTCGCGCTATTCCCCTTTGGAAGCCCTCGGCATCGCCGCCGCCCTCGAGCGCCACGTCGTCCATCCGATCGCCACCGCCCTCTTGCGCCTCGCCCAAGAGAAAAACGCACCTGCCTATGAGATCTCCCAATTCAAATCCATTCCCGGATATGGACTCGAAGGCATGCTGGAAGGGAATATTCCCGTCGCCATCGGATTGCTCGAACACATTGCGAAAAAACACGCGCTCGATCCGATCCTCGCAGATCGATCCGATGAGCAGCTGCTGTGCGCTCTTGCGATCGGGCAAGAGGCGTTTTTATTCCGCTTCACCGATCAGGTGCGGTCGCAAATCCCCGACCTGATCCGCCATCTCCGGACAGAAAATAACCTCACGCCGATCATGCTGACCGGCGATCATGCGCCCAATGCCCATCGAATCGCCAAACTCCTTGGGATCGAAAAGGTCTTTGCTGATCTGCGCCCCGAAGACAAACTCAAAGAGGTCGAGCGCCTGGCGAAAACCACAGGCCTCGCCATGGTCGGAGACGGGGTCAACGATGCTCCCGCCCTCGCCCGGGCCACCGTTGGGATTTCGATGGGGCGGATCGGCAGCGCCACCGCCGTGGACGCCTCCGATGCAATCCTCCTCAACGACGACCTCCATCTCTTGGGTTGGCTCTTTTCCAAAGCGTCTTCGACCCAGCGGATCGTCAAGCAAAACCTGACCCTCGCCCTAGGGGTGATCGCCTTGGCCACCCTCCCGGCCCTTTTGGGGCTGGTTCCCTTATGGGTCGCGGTCCTGCTCCACGAAGGGGGAACCCTCGTCGTAGGGGCGAACAGCCTCCGTCTGCTAAGAACATAACCCCCTATCTAACAGCCACATAAGAACAAAAACAAGCAATTGAAGCAATTGATTGCTAAAAACACTTGCACGATCCCGAAAGGGGTGATATAATGCAAATCATGATTAGCAAATATTGTTGGAGATTGCCAACTTGAGAACTATTCAAGCAAAAAAACTCCCTAAACACGACCGCGAGCAGGCCGTTTTGCTAGGCCTGGTAGGTCTGTATTTGAAGAGCGGCAAGCCGATCGGTTCGCAAACCCTTCAGGAGAACGGCTTTGAGTCTTTGAGTTCGGCGACGATCCGGAACTACTTTTGCAAGCTGGAAACCCAAGGCTATCTGATGCAGCCCCATACATCGGGCGGGCGCATCCCGACATCCAAGGCATTCCGCTTTTATGCGGATCACGTCCGGGATTCAACGGTTCTTCACCCCTCTATGGAACAGCCCTTGGCCGAGGCATTCCAAAAGAAAGGCAGGGAAATCGCAACTCTCATCCACCAAGCCGCGGAAGTTCTGAGCAATCTCGCAAAATGCGCCGTATTCATCTCGATGCCTCGGTTCGATCAAGATTTTATCCAGGATATCCGAGTCATCCAGCTCGATGCGACTAAACTGCTGACCGTAGTCATCACGAATTTCGGGCTCATCCGCCCCGAGACAGTCTATATCGACCAACAAGTCGATCCGGAATTTTTGAAAAGATCGGAACAATACTTCCTCTGGAGAATGAACAAAGGGGAAAAACCGACTTTTGAAAATGAACTGCAAGCGAAGCTCGCCCAGAAAATTTACAACGAGATCATGGTTCGCCACGTCGTGGGATATGCGAATTTCCCCGCCGAAGACGTCTTCCGCTGCGGCATGTCCCGCCTGCTCGCCTACCCCGAATTCAACGACGCCGCCTCGCTCGTCCATAGCCTGGGGCTTTTGGAAGATGCAGAGCACATGAGATCGATTTTACGCGAGTGCTGTAAAAAACAAGACCTGACTTATTGGATCGGAGACGACCTCGGAATTTCTGTCCTGCCCCATGTCGAAACAGCCGTGATCGCCCTTCCCTACCACATCAACCAGACGATCGCCGGAGCCGTGGCTCTACTCGGCCCTTCGCGACTTCCCTACGAGGAATTATTCGGCTTGATGAAATCCTTTTGCTCCCATTTGACCGCATCGCTGACCGAATCGGTCTACCAATTCAAGATTTCGTTCCGCCATGCGAGCGGATCGACGAAAATCGCCTGCGATCCCGATATCGCGCAGGCAAACCAATCCATTCTTTTAGAAGACAAAACGAGATAATAAAGATGACCCAAGAAACAAATACAGAAACTCAAGAAACGCCTTCCGCCCCTCAGCCGGATGTGCAAATCGATCTGCAGCAGCAGTTTGAGGATATGAAAGAGAAATATCTCCGAACGCTGGCCGAAGGCGAGAATGCGCGCAAGCGATCGGTGAAGGAAAAACAGGAAATGGTGCGCTTCGGGATCGAAAATGCGATTTCCGATTTTCTGCCTGCGATCGACAATTTCGAAAATGCGCTGCGGTTTGCCGAATCGGCTACCGGCGAAGTGAAAAATTGGGCGATCGGCTTTCAGATGATTCTGGCTCAATTTAAGGAAGTCCTCAGCCAAAATGGCATCTCTTCCTGCGAATCGAAAGGGCAGCTCTTCGATCCAATGCTCCATGAAGCTGTCGAAATGATCGAAACGACGAGCGTTCCGGAAGGGACGATCCTCGAGGAGTGCGCCAGAGGATACAAAAGTGCGACAAGAACAATCCGGCCGGCTCGGGTCAAAGTAGCCAGAGCGCCGAAAAAAAATACTTCTGCAGCGGATCTATCTGAATCGCTAAACGCTGCGGATACAAAAAACTAAAAAATTAAGGAGAACAATTTTATGACAAAAAAAAGAATCATCATCGGAATCGACTTAGGAACCACGAATTCCTGCGTTGCGATTATGGAAGGCGGATCTGCAAAGGTCATCGCCAACGCAGAAGGCGCTAGAACAACCCCCTCTGTGATCGGATTTAAAGGCAGCGAACGCTTTGTCGGGGTTCCCGCAAAACGCCAAGCCGTCACCAATCCGGAACGCACGCTTTACTCGACTAAACGCTTCATCGGGCGCAAATATGGCGAAGTGCAATCCGAAATCCAAACGGTTCCCTATAAAGTGACGAAAAACGCCAATGGAGACGCCGTCTTCGAAGTCGAAGGCAAAATCGTGACTCCGGAAGAAGGCGCAGCCCAAGTGCTGATGAAAATGAAAGAGACCGTCGAAAGCTATCTCGGAGAAAAAGTCACGGAAGCGATTGTCACCGTTCCGGCTTATTTCAACGACTCCCAGCGCCAGTCCACCAAAGACGCAGGGCGGATCGCCGGACTGGACGTCAAACGGATTCTTCCCGAGCCGACCGCTGCAGCTCTGGCCTATGGGATCGACAAGCTGAAAACCGACAAGAAGATCGCCGTGTATGACCTCGGCGGCGGAACGTTCGACATCTCGATCCTCGAGATCGGCGACGGCGTCTTTGAAGTTCTCTCCACCAATGGGGATACACACCTCGGCGGCGATGACTTCGACAACGCGATCATGCATTGGATGCTCGACGAGTTCAAAAAAGAGAACGGCATCGACCTCTCGAAGGATAAAATGGCTCTCCAGCGCTTGCGCGATGCTGCCGAAAAAGCGAAAATCGAGCTTTCCGGCGTCGCCTCGACGGAGATCAACCAACCGTTCATCACGATGGATGCGAGCGGCCCGAAGCACTTGGCCCTCACGCTGACCCGCTCCAAGCTGGAATCCCTCTGCCACGACCTGGTCGAAAGAACAGTCGAGCCGAGCCTCAAAGCTCTGAAAGACGCAGGTCTTTCGACATCGGACATCGGCGAAGTGATCCTCGTCGGCGGAATGACGAGAATGCCGGCCGTCCAACAGAAAGTAAAGGAACTCTTCGGCAAAGAGCCGAACAAGAGCGTCAACCCCGATGAAGCCGTTGCGATCGGCGCCGCCATCCAGGGCGGAATCATCGCCGGCGACGTCAAAGACGTCCTGCTCCTCGACGTGGTTCCCCTCACCCTCGGCATCGAAACGCTCGGCGGCATCTTGACCCCGCTCATCGAGCGCAACACCACGATCCCGACGCAGAAGAAACAGATCTTCTCGACTGCGGGAGACAATCAGCCGGCGGTGACCATCGTCGTTCTCCAAGGCGAGCGCAAGATGGCCAAAGACAACAAAGAAATCGGCCGATTCGATCTGACCGATATTCCCCCGGCTCCTCGAGGAACTCCGCAAATCGAAGTGACCTTCGACATCAACGCGGACGGAATCCTGCAGGTCTCTGCAAAAGACAAGCAGACGAATAAAGAGCAAAAGATCCAAATCCAAGCCAAATCGGGCTTAACGGATGAAGAGATCCAGCGCAAGATCAAAGAAGCCGAGATGCACGAAGCGGAAGATAAACAGCGCAAGGAAGTAGCGGAAACCCGCAACGAAGCGGACACCCTCGCATTCCGCGCGCAAAAATCGCTGAGCGAGTTTAAAGACAAGCTCCCCGCAAACGTCGTCTCCGAGATCCAATCCCATATCGACGCTGTGAAAAAAGCGCTCGAATCGGACGATCTCGCTTCGATCAAGGCGAAAACGCAAGAGCTGCAAGAGCACATGCAGCGCATCGGCGAAGAGCTCGCCAAGAGCGGAGCATCCGCCGAGCAAGCCCAGCCGAATGCCGGCCCTTCAGCCCAAGCGAAGAAGCCCGACATCGAAGAAGCCGAAGTCGAAATCATCGACGACGAAAAGAAAAAGTAATTCTCCAGAAAGACCCGGGGGTCTCCCGGGTCTTTTTTTTAACCAAAAGCTCTCCGCAATTCGCACAGCAAGGGCTCCAGCCGCTCGCCCATGTGCTTTCCCGCATTTCTATAGATCGCAAGGATCCGATAACAAGAAGCCTCCGGCTGCCATCCAACCGGCTGCAAATGCAGTTTCTGCGCTAGAAAATCGGGGAGAAATCCGACTTCAAGCGAATTCGAACAAATATTAGCGATCAAAAGCCAGCTGGGAATGCGCGCCTTCACGGGCAAGGCATATCCATGCGCCTGCTGCCAGCTTTGCTGAAGCGAGAGCACTTCCATTTGATCTTCGGGCAATAAGACCGGCTTCAGCGGCGCTAGTCCATCGCTTGCGTAGAGCTGAAAGAGCCCCTTGCCGATTTCTGCGACACATACGTCTTTCCAGGGGGCGTTGTCCAACACCAGAGCGATATCGGCCTCGTCGTGAAGAATCGCAGCATATGCACGGTCTGGCCTCATATATTTGAAATCCATATGGTCGACGGAGAGAAGCGCCGGGACTGCGATCTGTGCGATCGCATGCGTCGTAACTAGGCGGATCGGCGCTCGATCTTTGGAAACGATCAAATCCCGCAATTGCTTGACCCAGTTTTCCAGCCTCGGGAAAAGGAGCTGCCCTTCCCGGGTCAGGCGAAATTGGCGTTTTTCATGCGCGCATAAAGGGACCCCAAAGGCCGATTCGACTCGCTGGATCGCCGTGCTGGCGGCGCTCTGGCTCAAATGGTGAACCTCGGCGGATTTCCCCAAACTTTTCATATGGGCGGCCGTGATGAACAGCTCCAAATCCGCCACCCTCAAATTTTTTAAAGAGTTTTCCATTTTCTGCAAGATTTCTTTCTTCGGAAATTCTTTCATAATCTCATGCTCACTTCAAATCGATTTTTTCGAATTTAAATATCTAATCTATCAATGAAACAAATAAAACTTAAAGGAATATCCTGAGGTTTCTCATAAAGGAGTCGAACTTATGGAACAACCGATGGGAATCTTAAAAATACTGCAATCGATCTGCCGATTTAATTTCGGAATTTTCGAAAAAGAAGAATTTAAAAAATTCTTAAAAATGGGGGCCGTATTCGCCCTCATCATTGGAATTTATTGGACGCTGCGCCCCTTGAAGGACGCCGTGTTCATCCAAATGGTGGGAAAATTCCAACTGCCCTTTGCCAAAACGGTCTCCGTATTGGCGCTGCTGCCGCTCGTGATCTGCTACACGAAACTCATCGAGAAAACATCCAGGGAAAAAATGCTGTTCATCCTCCCCGTCTTTTATGGAGCGAGCCTTCTATTGTTCAGCCTGTTGATCCTGGGCTTCCAATCGCCCGTCGAACCGACTGCGTCTTTTCTTTGGATCGCCTCGAGGCGCATCATAGGCTACCTGTTCTACGTATTCGTCGAGAGTTTCGGGTCTCTCGTCGTCGCGCTCTTTTGGGCGTTTGCGACCGATACCACCGATCCAGTTTCTGCAAAACGGGGGTTTCCCCTCGTCGTCGCCATCGGCCAGCTCGGGGGCATTGCATGTCCCTACGGCATTGGAGGCCTGCCCTGCCGCCTCCATTTGACGACCGACGCCCTCTCTTTGGCCCTTCTCGGATGCCTGACATTCTGCATCGCCTATCTGGTGCGCTATGTCCTCAGATCGACTCCGAGTCGCCTCATGGCCTCCCTGGCCGGCCCAACCGCCCCGCAATCCCATCGGGAAGAAGAACCCGGCTTTCTGGAAGGCCTTAAGCTGCTTCTTAAAAACCGCTATCTGCTGGGGATTTTCGCGGTCAATTTCATCTACGAGGTCGTCATCACGATCTTCGATTTCAATTTTAAAATCGCAGCGAGCCAGCAATATTCGGGCGTCTATTTGAGCAATTATTTAAGCCTCTATGGATCGAGCGTCAATATCGTCTCTTTGTCCTGCCTGCTCTTGGGGATTAGCAATGTGACCCGCTTTTTGGGAATAGGGTTTGCCCTCGCGGCCATGCCCCTCATCGTCGCTTTCGCCCTCGTCGGGTTTTTAAGCCTCGACAGCCTCGCATTCCTGTTCATCCTGATGGTCGGATCGAAAGCGGTGAATTACGCCTTAAACGGCCCGGCTCTAAAGCAATTGTACATCCCGACATCGCCGGATGCGAAATTCAAAGCTCAGGCATGGATCGAAACCTTCGGTTCCCGCTCGTCGAAACAGGCCGGATCGATGTTCAACATGTCTTTAGCCCCTTTGCAAACGGCCTTTGGAAGCGCCATCGGAAGATCTCACTACCTCGCGCTCAGCGGAATCCTCTGCTTTCCCCTGTTGGCCCTCTGGCTCGCGACGGCGATCTTTTTGAGCAGGTCTTTCCAACGGGCTGTCCAAACCAATCGGGCGATCTGCTAAGAAACGCGAATATGCCTCCGCCTAAAGGCGGGGGCTTCTAAGGAGTTCCCCTCGTTCTTCTTATATCTACGATGGGCATAGATATTGATCTTCAGTAAGCCTTTGAAAAAAATCTCTTCGACGCGCATAATCTCTCGCTTATCTATTGTTTTAAGATAAAAAATGAAACGGATTCTTTTTTTTCTCGCGGCAAGCGCTTCCCTCTATTGCAAGCCATTGGATTTATCCGACTGCCTGGCCGAAGGTTTGGCCCATAGCAAAAAACTCCAAGGCGCCCAAGCGCAGATCCTTTTGAGCGAAGCTATCGCCAATCAGGCTCTCGCTCCGCTTTTGCCCCATTTCGATATAGACGGCAGATATGAATTGAAAAATCATGGGCGCGATTACAGCGTTTTCACTGAATTCGGCAGCGCGTTTTCCGCTAAGACGATTGGGGTGACCGCTCGCTGGATGCTTTTTGATTTTTTCTCGTCCTGGAATAAATACCAGGCTGGCAAATGCGACATTCGGATTTCCGAAAAAAATTACCAAAAGCTCAGCTTGCGACTCGAAGAGGAGATCAAAATCGCCTACTTCAAACTGCTCCAAAACGAACGCAGCGCAAAGGTCATGGAGGACTCTGCAGCGAGGCTTGAAAAGCAGCTCGCATCCCAGAGAGAACTGTTTAAGCGAGCCACCGCCTCTTCATCGGATCTTCTCGCTCTCCAAATGCAGCTCATCGAACAGAAAAAGAACCTGCTCCACGCCCACGGCGAAACCATCCAATCGAAAATATTTCTAAACTCCCTTTTGGGGCGCAATATCTTTTCCCCTCTGGAACTGGCGGATCTTCCCATCGATAGCTATCCCGAACGATCTTTGGAATTGATGCAACAGCAAGCGCTATCGAATCAATGCGATATCGCCGTCCTCAATGAGAAGCTCAGATCCCTCGACCATCTATTGAAAAGCGCCCGCGAGGCTTTTGCTCCCAGCTTGTTCGCCTTCGGAGGCTACCAATATCTCGACGATGCGCCTCCCGCATCCGATTCGTGCCATGACTCCAGCCACAATTGGATTTCCGGAGGGATCGGGGTAACTTTTTCCCTCTATGACGGGGGCAGGAAGCGCTCGGAGCTTCGAAAAATCGAAGCTCAGATCGCAAGCGTCAGGGCAGATCTCGAAGACTTAAAGTACAGCGTCTTAAAAGAAGTAAATCAGCGCTATCTAAAATGCAAGGGAACCCTTGAGACGATCGGACTTGATGGCGATGCAATCCGGCTTGCAGAAGAAAACGTTCGCGCTGTTTCAGAAAGGTACTCCCAAGGACTCGATTCTCTCGATCTTCTACTCAAAGCCGAACAGGCCTGTATTCGCGCTCAAACCGCTAAAAATGACGCTATCTACAGCTATCATATCGACCGCGCCCATCTCGAGACTGCACTAAACGGCCTTCTCTGATTTTCTAAAGCGATAGTCTCAGAGGGCGTCTATAAAGAGCGGCTTCGTCGATTTTTGTAGACACCCTCTCAACATTCCAAAGCTCGAGCAATTACAATATTGTGATAGATCACTGTCTGTGCAGTTGGATCATAATAAAAGATAGGGACATCGAAATTGGAGGCATCTTCTTGGAAAGCTTCTCGAATTTGAGAAAGAACGGTTTCATCGAACACAAATCCTTTTCTTTTTAAGCTATCTTCGAGGGCGACTACAAACTCTGAAATCATCTGCTCTTTATAACCAATATGACATTTGTACACTTGATCCAATAATTGAGAAGTTCTTATCGGCACAATGCGGGCTTTTTCTCTCTTGAGTTTTTTGCATGCTTCTTCAATTTTTTGGCACACTTCCCGAGATAAGCCTCGAGAAAATTCAGTTGCGTCTTTTATTCCTAAATTTTCCAAAATTTTGAAATAATTACAAAAAGGTTCGATTCCCATCGAGGGATCAAACCAGATTCTATTGACCCCTGTTTCATCAACCCGCCAAGCAGTTCCGTAATTTGGGTCGAAAATCATCGTCGGATCAGAAGTCGCAAACACCTCTGCATCGATGACCGTAGGCTCGCAGTTGCGAACTAAGATATTTTCATAATGAAGATCGGAAATACCCAACCTAAGCGCAATTTCGTCTAATAAAACAAGCCTTTGAAAATATTCAAAAAATTTATCCGGATCGGAAAAAGTGTTTTCTTCTTTCTTATTTTCCAAAAATTCACAGTATCCATATGACCCGTTCCTGTCTGATTTGCAAATCACTTTATAAGTTCCAAATCCCGCCACTTTCAGCACGCTATCTGTCGTATCGCAAAGAAGCCTCTCGGGTTCCGTAGAACGCGGTTTATAGACGATTTTACGATGATTATCGAATTCGATCAGGAGGGGAATTCTTCCGCGATTATGAGTTTCGCTTCCAAGAGGATAAATAGTCTTAATAAAATTATTTGGTCCAATCCCTAGACATTTCAATTCGCCTTTTTGAAGATCGATTTTAATTCGATCCCGAGCCTCATTTACGAATTCTAAATGGTTTGCGCACACTCTATCCACAAACTTCTCTTTTTCAAGAGCGGAAATATTTGAAAAACTCGAAACATTTGTTACTCGTCCAGTTAAATAAGGAATTAAATTACAAACATCGGATTCTCTAAGATTTTTTTTCGCAAAAGATTCGGCAATCTTTAGAATTCGCAGATCTATATCTCTTAGCTTTTGGCAATATCTATTGAATAATTTTTTATCAGAACATCCTATCATACCCTTCAAAATCGCGCCTTCTTCTTTCCGAATCGATTCTATTTTATTTACAAGATCGGAAGAGGAAAACTCCGAGGATTTTTTTAACAAACAAATAACACGGCACGGGAAATTTACGGCAGAACACAGGATCGAGAAAGAAGAAGCGATCACAGATCTTGCAGAACTCAAAGCTAGGCCAACCCCACAAGAGAGCTCTTTCCCACCAAAAAAATAAGGGCAAATTAATCTTGCTGAATGTTCAACTGACATATTAACCCGCGCTGTTAATTTATTATTTATTATAACATTTAAATTAATTATAAACAAAAGATTAAATTAACACAAAAACACATGTCGCTTATAGCGAATAACTTGCGCTTACAACGAAACCGCTTCAAGAATCGGTCTTGGACTGCGCTAAAGCGGTTCTTGAAGTAGTTTCGGTATATTCGAAAATTTCGATGCGATGGGGAACCCCAAAAAGGGTCATGCCGGATGGGTCAGCTTTCCATCGGTCAGATGGATTTGCCGATCGGCCATATTGGCAAACTCAGGGTCATGGGTGACGAGGACAATCGTCGAGGACAGCTCCTTCTTCGCCTTAAATAGAATGTCGATGACCAGCTTGGCATTGGCGGAGTCCAAAGAACCGGTCGGCTCGTCGGCGAAAATATACTTGGGAGACATGACCAAGGCGCGGGCAATCGCGACCCTTTGCGCTTGTCCCCCCGAGAGCTGCCTCGGCAAATGGCGGATCTTTTCTTTCAGATCCAATTGCTCCAGCAAGTGGAGCGCGAAATCCCTTTTTTCCTTGGCGCGGTTTTCTCTGCGAGCGGGAAGCAGGACATTTTCCAATGCGGAAAGCTCGGCGATGAGGTAATGAAATTGGAAGACAAAGCCCGCTTTTCGGTTGCGGAAATCGCAGATCTCTTCGACGCTCATCTCTTCTATTTTTCTCCCATCGATCTCGATGGAGCCGAAAGAGGGCTTGTCGAGGGTGCTCAATAAGTACAAAAGAGTGCTCTTGCCCGATCCCGATTTCCCGGTGAGCGCGATGAATTCTCCATTCGCGATCTCCAGATCGATCCCGCTCAATATATCCGCGGGGGGATCTTCGATCCGTTTGCCCGCTTTGATAGCTCGAATTCCCATTAGTCGGCTCCAGAGCGAATGATTTCAATCGGAGTTAGTTTTTTTGCGAAACGAGCCGGAAAAAAGCTCGAGACCCCGGAAGCGATCAATCCCAATAGGATTGCATCGATGTAAATGTCCGCGCCGAAATAGAGCGAGCAAAACTCCGGCGGCAGAGATTTTTCGATGCCGACCGAGATAACATAGCCAAACCCCGCTCCCAACAGCCCCCCCAGCAATCCAAGGATCATCCCTTGAGACACAAAGAGCAGCATGATGCTCCCCGGGCGATACCCGAGAGATTGCAGGATGGCGATATCTTTTTTCTTTTGCACAACGGACATGTTGAGGACGTTGTAGATCCCGAATCCGGCGACGAGCATCGTGATCCCCGTGACCGAGAACCGAATGAGATCGTTGATCGCAAACGCCCGAAAAACCCCGGCAAAAAGCTCCTGCCAGCTCTCTATTTTTTCTCTTCCGAGACAGCTCCAGGCGGACGCGATGCTAGACGCCTGGGAGTGATCGCGCAGCTTGACCGCGATTTCATTGATGCAATTCGGTTGTTTGGCCGCCCCTTGCACATCCTCCAACAACCCATAGGCGCACAGATCGAGCATGTAATTCTTCGATTTGAAGATCGCAGCGATTTTAAACGGGACGGGGGGATTCTGAGAGATCGATACCATGACGGTCTGATTCAATTTTACGTTGAGCTGCTGGCGCAAAGCCTCTCCGATCGCAAGGCGGTTGCCGCCGATTGCAATTCCCTCGAAAGATCCCTGCGTGATGTGCCGTTTGAGGTCTCTGACCGCCGTCTCCTGTTCGGGATAACATCCGATCAAAGAAGAAAATGCGTCTTCCTTTCCTTTGGAAAAAGAGGCCATCGCAGACAGCCTCGGAGAATGCGACTCCACTCTGGAATCGGCCCCGAAGAGCGCGATCCATTTTTTCGGATTGTCTATCCCTTCGCTTTTCTCATGTTTCACGGGGGGCGAAAGCCAAGAGACCCCGAGATCCTCGGGATAAAAAAACCGGTTTAGCTCGTCTTCTCGTATGGGCTGTTTTTGAGATCTGATATAAAGATGCGCTTCGTTGCTGATCAGCTCCTTCATGAAATACTCCCGCCAGCCCAATAAAAGGCTGGATAGAGCGACGAATCCGCACGTCCCTAAAACGATCCCCAGCAGGATAAAACACGTCTGTTTTTTCCTGGCCAGCATGTAGCGAAACGCCAACGAAATCATCGTTTCTCCAAGGGCGAAGAAAGGAGCAGCTCGTCTCCTTCCCGAAGATCCGACGAGAGGACCTCCGCCATATTTCCATCGGAAATCCCGATCCGGACTGCAATGGGAAGCACCGCATCCGCGCGCTTGACGAAGACCTGGTTTTTATCGATCGCGTTCATCGGAATCATCAAGATGTCGGAATGCTCTTTGATCTCGATCGAAAGATCGGCCGTCATCCCCGGGAGGATTTTCTCGGGCAAATCCCCTATATCCACTCTGATGCGGAATTTATTTTGGCAAGGATAGATAGCCGCTACGGTGCCGTTGAAGACCTCGCCCCTAAGCGATTCAAAGCTCAGCTTCACGGCCTGCCCTTTGCAAACTCGCATGGCGCTTTTTTGATCTAGAACCGCCGCGATGTAGCGATCGCAAAGATCCGTCAATTCCAAGATATTCGATGCGGAGAACACGGTTTCTCCCTCGTGGCAGAAAACGGCCGTGACGGTTCCCGAAAAAGGCGCCGTAAAAAGGGTTTCCTGCTGCGCCAGCTTATCGCCTTGCTCCACTCGGTCGCCTTCCTTGACGAAAAGAGCTTTGAGATTCCCCGTGACTCCGGTTTTCAACAGGTAATTTTTATTGGCCGCCACCGTCCCTATGCCATAGACGCATTCCATCATCGTCCCCTTCGAGACGACGTGGGAAAACGAGGCTTTTTGCGTTCCGCCTTTGGCTATCGATACATAACCCAGCCAAATCGCAAAAACAAAAATTAAGGAACAAAAAACCTTATGTCTTTTTATCCATCCCATTCAAGCCTCTTCTTTGAGCGGTAAATGATATCAAACCGCTTCGATTTCGCAAACCACACATCTCGCCGACCGATGGGGAGCCGTCGGGAGGCCCCCCAAGAAAGGCGATTCAAAACCGTTTAAATTCAACGTTTTTAACCGACCACGCAATCGAGCCTTTTTTCAAGACGCCGAATGGCATCCCATCCCATGCACGCGGTGAATAAGGCAAGAGCCGTCAAACTCATCCAAAACGGGAGATACCCCGCCTGTCCAAGCGTTGCAGCCCGCATCCCCTCCATGATGTAAACCACGGGATTGAGCAGATGCAAATACCCCGCCTTAGCGGAAATCCCCCAGACGGTCGCCCAGGAATAGTAATAGCACCCGAACATATAGAGCGGATTGATCACCCTGACGAACAAATGGGAAATGCTCCTCATATTCTTGAGCACGCTCACGAGCCAAAGGGCAAAAAATCCAAAGAACAGATTGCTTAAAGAAAAGATCAGGAAAAATCTCCACAAGCTAATTTGAGAGAGATCGAATTGGGATAGCAAGATCAGCTTTCCAATAGGGAACAGCATCAAGGCAATGAGCGCGGAAATGAGCGCCCAGGAAACGCCGATATACGCGAAAACCAGCCGAGAGGGAAGCGGCAGCGTCAATGTATAAAGAATCGTCCTGTCCCCTTCCAGATCCGCGATCATCACGCCCACCTTGCCGATCATTTCGAACAGCCCGAAGGAGGCGATCAACCCGATGAGAAAAAAAGCCCCGTAATCCGCTTTCAATCCATACGAAGGAAGCAAATAGCTGAATACAAGGACAGTCGTAAACAAGATCACCGACGTATCGATGATCTTCCCTAAAAATTCTTCTTTAAACAGCCGTAAATCGCGCCGGATCAAATGACCGACCGCGGCGAGATATCCGATAGATTTCGACCCGATTAAATTATGCCTCGACATGGGTACCCCCCTGCATAAGTTTTAGGAAGACGTCTTCCAATCGCTTTTCCCGATGGAGTTCGATCAGATTCTGCGGAGTATCGATCGTCTTCACCGATCCATCGTCGATGATGCAGACTCGATCCGATAGATATTCGGCCTCGTCGAGATAGTGGGTCGTCAACAAAATGGATACGCCGGATTTTTTCAATGCGGCGATCTCCTCCCATAGCTGCCTTCGAATATGGGGATCGAGTCCAACCGTCGGCTCGTCCAAAATAATGATCTTGGGCCGATGGACAAGCGTTCTTGCGATCAAAAACCGCTGCCTATATCCACCCGAAAGAACAAAGGCCTTGGATTGGGAATATTCTCCGAGCTGGAATTGCTCCACCAAGCTCTCGACCCGAGAGCGGGTTTCCCCTGCGCTCATGCCGCGATAGCGCCCTGCAAACGTCAAATTCTCTTCCAGAGTCATTGAAAGATCGAGATTGGGCTTCTGAGGACAAAAGCCTACGATCTTGCGATAACCCACGATATCCTCATAGATCGAACGGCCTAGATAGCGGACGTCGCCCGAGGTCGGCGGATGCAGCCCCGCGAGAATCGTGGATAGAGTCGTTTTGCCGGCTCCATTGACTCCCAGGAGTCCCAAAATTTCCCCTTCTCGGACATCTAAAGAAACTCCCTTCAAAGCTTCCTTTGTATGCCCGGCCTCTTTGATCCAAGGCCTCCAAAAACTCCGCCCAGCCGGAGTGATATAATGCTTCTTCACCGACTGAACTTCGATCAGCAGTTGTTTCATAAAAATACCAAAAAAAAATTGAAAATATCCGAATTGTTATTCGGTCGCGTATAGTTCTTGAAAAAAGTCAATCTGCAAATCCATGCCGATCATGAGCTTCCTCATGACCAACGCAGATTCAACGAAATGCCTCTGAAAAAATCAGAGGAAAAGAAAAGATTAGATCAACATCTGAAGCACTCAAATTCTAAGATAGAGCATATCAAACACATTCAAAACGAGTCAATAATTTTGAACTTCGATAGCGCGATCAAGAAAAGAACCTCGAAATAATCCGAACGATATCTTGGTAGGTAATGTAGACGAAGAGGCCGATGATCAGCACGACAAATGGCACGACTAGCCGTTCCATCGTCTTTGAACTCAAACGCTTTTTCGTCACGCCCTCGATGGCTGAAAAGAGGATATGCCCGCCATCTAGAACGGGGATGGGAATGAGATTGATGATCCCGAGATTCACGCTGATCATCGCCATCCAAAAAAGAGCTTCTTTGATTCCCACCAACCAGCTCTGTTGGACGATATGCACGATCCCTACGGGACCGGCGACAAACTTTGGATTGAGGTTGCCCGTGACAAGGCTGGACAAGGTGCGCCAAGTATCCTTAAAAGCGCTGCTGAACAATTCGAGCGGACCCGGATTGTAAAGCACAGACCGGTCTTTAAGAGAGTGAACGCCCAGGACGAGTTTGCGCTGGCTTTGTTCAAATGCCTGGAGTCTCTGCTCGCGTTGTTCGGGATCCTGGATGGCCTCGAGTTCTTTTTGCGTTTGGGCGAGTTGCTGAGCCATTGCCGTTTTTTCAGCTTGGGGCAAAGACATCTCTGCAAAAGGAACGGGAGCGATCGGATTCAAAAGAGCGAAATGGCCCGTCTCATTGCGAAGATGATCTGTGCCGATGGTCGAGATCAAGGCGTTGAGTTCTTTCAGATCGAGGTTGTCGTCGAAATCGCGATCGGCTGCGGCCCAGGAAATCCGGTCTGTCGCAGAGGGATCTCGCTGCACGATGAGCAGAACTTTGCGCGCTTGCAGCTCTTGGAGAAGCCCGTAGGAAGAATCGATTTTCTCGCCTTGGACCGCCAAGACCACGTCTCCCTCGAGCAGGGGATTGAAATATGCGCAGCGCTCGCACCTCTGAAATGCTTTGGTCTGATCGATTTCATCCAGAAAATCGAGGCGCGCCTCGACTTCTCCCTTAGGGGATAAGAGATAGGGGATGAAATACAAATCCTGAACCCGTCCTTTCAGACCCGCTTCATGCTGCCAATCGTCGAGTTCCGCCCTCTCGACGGCCGTCATTTTTAATTCATCGAGATGGACGCGAGGAACTTTCGTTTGAAAAATTTCGTCTCCGCGGCGGACTGTGAGAAAAGCGGTCGAATCATTGATCGCCGCGCTCAGTTGCTGCATCGAGAAGATCATCTCCCCGTCCGCCCAAAGAATCCGATCGCCATCTTGCAATCCGCTGTTCAGCAGAGGAGATCCAGGCGGCAGAATTTGAGCGAGATCTTTTCCTTCGCTATCGAAAATGAGATAGCGGGCCGGACTCATGACGCCGATCGTTTGGATTTTATCCTGAGCTATATCGGGGTTTGGATAGGTCTGCAGGGTGTAATCGAAATTGAGCCTTTCCCCGGAGAGATAGTCGACCTTATATCCTTGGATGCGGGCCTGATCGTCGTTCATGAGCGATGCCATGAGCAAATCCTTGGCTCCCTCAAAAGGACGCCCCCCATAAGTCTGGATCACATCCCCGGGTCTCACTCCTTGTCGATACAGGGAGGACTTGGGATCGACCCAACCGATCCGGCGGGTGAATTCGGAAAAATTCTTTTCGCGTCCGCCGCTGATCCAAATGGCTGCAAAAGCGATCAGGGCAAAGGCGATATTGACGGCAGGCCCCATGAGGGCCACTCGGATCCGCTGCATCGGGCTTTTGCTGTAAAAACCCTCTGCGATCTCGTGCGGTTCCCGGCTCCCCTCTTTCTGCATGCCGGCGATTTTCACATAGCCGCCGAAGGGAATCCAGCCGATCTGCCAGCGCACGCCGTTTTTAACCCAAGACCATACCGGAGATCCGAATCCGATCGCAAACGATTCGACCTTCATCCCCTCTCTTCGAGCCATCCAGAAATGGCCCATTTCATGGATGAAGACTAAAAAACCGAGGCCAAAAATGGAAAATACAATGTAAATGAGATGCTCGAACATACAACTACAATTCCTCAGCTTTTCGGCGCGTTTCGAAGTCGACAGCTAAAACTGCCTCCAAGCTTAGCAGATCGGATGCAGCGTGTGAAGACATTAATTTTTCAAGTTTTTCTGCAATCTCGCCCCATCGGCAGCGCCCTTGCAGGAATTGTTCTACGAATACGTCGTTGGCTGCATTCAGGGCGCAAGGAAAACTTCGGCCGAGTTTCAGGGATTCTTCGGCTAGCTTCAGACAAGGGAATTTTTTTCTGTCTGGCTCCCGGAACGTCAGTTGGGAGTTCCTCAGAAAATCGAACGGTTCGAACATCCCCTCGAGGCGGCGCGGATAGGTCAGCGCATATTGAATGGGCATGGCCATATCGGGTTCTCCCATTTGCGCCAGAATCGAGCCGTCGCAATACTCGACCATGCTGTGGACAATGCTTTGCGGATGCACGATGGTTTGAATGCGCGAGGCAGGGATGTCGAAAAGCCATTTGGCCTCGATCATCTCGAGGCCTTTATTCATCAGCGTCGAAGAATCGATGGAAATCTTCTTCCCCATCTTCCAATTCGGATGGGCCAGAGCGCTTTCGACGTTGGCGGACTGAAGGGTTTCGAGACTCGCATCTCGAAACGGCCCTCCGGATGCGGTCAAGATCAACCTTCGAACCGTTTTCGAGTCATTGCCCTGCAAGCACTGAAAGATCGCGCTATGCTCGCTGTCTATGGGAAGAACGGTTGTTTTGCGCCGCTTTGCCAGGCCCATGATCCATTCCCCTGCGCAAACCAACACTTCTTTATTGGCCAGCGCGATCGACTTTCCGGCTTCGATGGCTAAGGCGACGGATGCCAAAGCCGCATTTCCGGACATGGCGAACACCGTTAGGTCGACCTCGGAATGAGCGGCTGCCGCCGCGATCCCTTCGGCTCCGGACATCACTTCGATCGCGGGAAAGCGAAGCTTGAATTCAGCGGCTTTGACGGGATCCCAAATCGCGACGAGAGCCGGGCGAAATTCCTCCGCCTGCTCCATTAAAAGATCGATGTTGGATCGGGCGGCTAAAGCGGCGACTCGAATCTCTCCTTTCAGATGCCGCGCCACGCGCAACGTATTTCGCCCAACCGATCCCGTGCTTCCTAAAATAGCGATGCGCTTCATGAATAGATCTTTAGCTTTCTGTTTTTGACTGTGCGGCAAATGCCGAAGGCGATCGGATAAAGAACCCCGAGAAGGGCGGAGACCATCCCCCCGGTCGAAAGAGCCAGCCCATAGACGGATAAAATGTGGCGGGCCAATGCGACGCCGACGATGGAAACGAGAGCGCCGATCGACACTGCGGCGATCAATAAAATGTGGAGGCGGTGCGAAAACAGCCTGGCGATTAAATACGGCCCTACGAGAAAAGAAAGCACGAGGAGCACTCCTACGATCCGAAACGCGCTGATGCAGCTGACGGCCGTCAATCCGAGGAGCAGAGCCTGGAGCCAATTGCACTTTCCCCCGAGGGAACTGAGATGCCCGCTGTCGAAACACGAGTATTTCAACGGAACATAGCAGAGCAAAATAGCCGTAGCGCTGATCCCGGCGAGAATAGCTCCCATATATAGGTCCTCCATTCTCAAGGCGTCAGGATTGCCGGTCACGGCCTCGACGCCGAGATGCACGTCCCGCGTAAATACCGTCACGAGGGCGACGCCAAGGGCAAAAAGAGCCGTGAAGACGAGGCCGATGCTCGCGTCTTCCTGAAGGCGGAGCCATTTATGGATCGCAAACGTCAGCCCCACGGTCAAAAGAGCGGCGGCCATCGCGCCGGGCAAGAGATAGGGAAATCCGAGAGCGCCGTGTTGAACTGCAAAAATCGAAGCGAAGCAAATATAGCTGAGTGCGATTCCGAGCAGAACCGTATGCGCGATCGAATTGGCGAGCATCGCCAGCTTCTTCAGGACGAGGAACGGCCCCAGCATCCCGCAGGAAATGGCCACAGAGACCAATACGAAGATCTGCAGTTCATCCGCTGCTATCGCCGTCTGTCCGGTGACGACGAGTGGAAAGCGAGCGGCGAATGTCGCAAAAAACTGCCAAAAATCGCAATCCCAGTAGGGCGCCATCAGAGATCCTCTCTTTGAGGAATCGGCTGGCTGTGCGGGTCGACTTTCGGATCGAACAGATAAACGGCAAGCCGAGCCTCCAATTCAGGAGTCAGGATGTGCTCCATTTCTTCAGCGGTTCGATGCACCTGGGCCTCCGGCCAGCCGAGATCGGCGAGATAGACTTCCCAAAGGCGATGTAGGCGGACGATCCTGGCGGCTCTTCGCATCCCGTCGGATGATAAAGCATATGCGCCTTGAGAGCGGATCATCCAGCCGTTTCTTTGCATTCGATACAGGAGCGGATAAAACAACCATAGAGGCAGGCGATGGGAATCCCTCAGGCCCCGCAAACAAACGGTTTGTTTCTTCCACAATTCCTTTAATACATTCTCCTCGATGCATCGCAGCTTGAAGCCGAGGATTTTGAACAGGCGCGCCGCCACGCCGCGCTTCGGGGCGAATAGAAGCGATGCGATCGCGATGAAAGAACCGATTAATACGATCATCGGCCCTGTCGGCAGCGAGCATCTGACTCCGCTTGCCTCATCGCTCAGTCCGATCGAAGCTTCGACGGAAATCCAGTTGCCCAAAAATCCGCTGGCAATCCCGAATGCGGCGGCCAGGGCGAACATCGTTCCGAGCCGGTTGGTGAATTGCCTCGCCGCCGCTGCGGGAGCGATCGACATGCCGGACATCAAAATGACGCCTGCGCTTCGGATGCCCACGACGATCGAGAGCAGCAAGAGAAAACAGACGGCTTGAGGCATCCAACGGGGAAATGCCTTGGCCGTCATCGAAAATTCGGGATCGAACAGCATGGCTTGGAGCGGGCGGTAAGCGAACCAGATAAATAAGCCGATGCAGACTGCGAGAACGGCGTAAATCGCAACATGCGCATCGGTCATCGTGGCCGCCTGCCCGTAGAGATACGTCTGCACCTGCCTCGCATAGGCGGGATAAATGCTTTGCAATGCGCTGAAAATCAAAACTCCTATGCCGAAAAAAGAGGCGAGGAGAAAACAAAGCGCCGCATCGCTGCAAATGCGCCGTTTTTTCTCCAGCCATTCGAGAACATACAGGCCGATCAGCGAGCACGCAAGGGCTCCTCCCATCGAAAAAAACAGCCCTGAATCCCCCGCGTTGCCGAATCCGGCCAATGCGCAAATGCCCATTCCGATCACTACCCCCGGATATGCGGCATGGGAAAGAGCTTCTCCCAAAAGAGATCTCTTTTGCAGGAAAACAAGCGTCCCGATAAGAGCGGAGGACAAACCCATCAGCATGCAACCCAAGGTAGGCGCTCGAAGAACGGGATCGAAGAAATAAGAAAACATAGCCCTACTCCAATCCGCTCGGAACTTTCACGGAAAGCGCTGTCGCCTCGCCAAATAAGCTGTGTTCTTTGCCGAACGCTCGCTCCAAATAACAAGGAGCGTATGTTTCGAGAACAGGTCCGCATGCGATCAGGCGGCGGTTGATCAAAATCAGCCAATCGAAGTACTGCTTGGCCATCGGAAGATCGTGGAACACGATCAAAATCGTTTTTCCTTTCTCCCTAAGAGACTGCAACAAAGCGATGATCGCTTTTTCCGTCGCGAGATCGACTCCTGCAAACGGTTCATCCATGAGCAAGATCTCGGGATCCTGGACGAGCGCGCGGGCGATGAAAAGGCGCTGCTGCTGGCCGCCCGAAAGCTGGCTGATCTGGCGGTCTGCGAACTCCGACATCCCCACTTGCGCAAGAGCTCTTCAGCGGCTTCTATATCGGCTTGGCGCGGACGTCCGAACAGGGTGAATTGCGCATAGCGGCCCATTAGAACGACGTCGAGAGCGCAGATCGGAAAATCCCAATCGACCGATTCCCTTTGCGGCACATAAGCGATTTTCTTTCTCATCGCTTCGAGAGGCGATCCGAAAAATCGCACCTTTCCCGACATCGACGGCACAAGGCCGATGGCCGCTTTGAGCAACGTGCTTTTTCCTGCTCCGTTAGGGCCCGCGATCCCGCATAAAATCCCGCTCGGCAAAGACAAGGACAGATCCCAAAGCACCGGCGTCTTATCATAGCTGACAGTCAATCCATCGATCTCAATCGCTTTCATAGTTCGCCTTCCGACAAGTGGGTTGCAATGACATCCGCATTATGGCGCATCATCTCTAAATAATGGAGATTTTCCCCATCCATTGCATCTCCATAAAGCGGCTCTTCGCAAATGCGCACCGCGAGACCCGTCTCGCGTCCGGCAGAGACGATCTTGCGGATCGAATCGCGGCTCACATTCGTTTCGGGGAAAATGACGCGGATTCGATGCAGGCGGATATAATCGATGATCCGCTGAATATCGACGGAACTCAATTGGCCGTCGGGAGCGAGGCCTTCCGGAGCTGCAAAACGCGATCTCCAGTCTTTTTCTTCGGCTTCGGCCAAATAGCTCCTAGTAAAATATTGAAATGCATCGTGGCTGGTCACAAGATAGCGGCTCTTAGCCGGAACAGCTCTGAGCTTCTCTTTGAGTTCGAAATGCGCTTCCCGCATTTTTTCTATTACGGCAGCAGCCCTTCCGAGATAAAATTCCCTGCCTTCCGGATCGATCTCCGAGAGCCGCTCCGCGATCGGAAGAGCCCCTTGGCTCCAAAGGGAAATATCCATCCAAACGTGGGGATCGATCGAGGAGCCTTTATATAGGATGCGCTCCGGAGAGGAGAGGCGGATCCGATCCCCTACGGAAACGGCTTTCTGACTCCCCCGCAGCCACTCGGATAAACTCGCCCCGTGCTCTAGGCCCAGGCCGTTATAAAAAATGAGATCCGCGCGCTGCAAGACCTCATCGTCTCCCTTGACGAGCTCATAACTATGGGGATCGAGAGTCCCTTGGATGAGAACCCTCGCCTCGAGGCGATCCCCACCTATCTCGGACGTCAAGTCCCCTATCTGCGCCGTTGTGCAAAGAATTTTTTTCTTACCGTTCTCCGCCATCCAGCTCCTAATAGCTTCTCTCGAACCAGATCTCGTCCGACATCCCGAAATAATGGCAAATAAAAGAATAAAAACCGCGAGCGATTTGAAAAACCGATTCCAAATTACGCCCGTCTGGATTCTAGATTTTTTTTGACAAGCCTTCCGCTCGATATTCGATTCAAAAACTCGCAAAACCCAATGAAACTTAATTTGTAGATGGTCTCTGAACATTTCCGAATCCGGTTTTTACTGAATGAATAGAATAGGACTTTGAAAAAAAGAAAAAAAGAAAAAAATCAAGTTTCTTGCTCAAAATCGCCTTGCCACATATAATCACCGTATTATTATCCCTTCCCTATAGATAAAACTTATAGAGAGCGGGAAAAGAAGATTGCAAAGAAAACAACCTTCGGCTAAATAACATGTCTGATTTATACAGACTACCTTCAAAACAAGGGATAGAGCCGAGGTTAAAAACCGGCGCATTCGAGAGACGCATTAAATTTTAACAATTAAGCAGGGATTATTCATGAACTGGGCACAAAAAGAAGATCACGCAGAACCTAAAACAAAAAATTTGAAAGAAATCGAAGAAGTCATTGCAAAGGCAATCCGCAAAATCAATGGAAAGAAAGAAAACGAACTCTGCAAATATCTCCCTATGAAAACGGGCGGCTATATGCACCACTTCACAATGCGAAAAATGAAACATAAGCAGCCGCAAGAATTGCTCAGCCTGATCGATCGCTTCGTCATGCAATCCGACAAACCCGTTGCCGTCGCTCCAAAACAGCGCGCAGCGAGAGGCTCCCGTAAGCGCCGCGACCACATGAATTTCACCCGCAATCAACTAGAGCGCATGCTGAATATCGCCCGCATCGCCGGAGACAAAGAAATCATTTCCATCCTGAGCCCGAGAAAATCTCTCGCGGCCTGCAAGCGCGAACTCATCCAGGCAATCCGCCATAATAAAGCAGACCAAGAGCTGTGGAATGCTTTCGTCGAAGCCGCTGCTGCACAGCAGATGGTCGCCGACATGTTGAGCGGAGCTCAACTATAAGTATTCGAGCTCCTCAAAAGATCTCTATAATCTTTGAGGGCTTGATTTTCCTTCCGGGGCGGAGCATTCTTCGCCCTCCTTTTTTCAATCGCTCTACCCGCAGCTAGTTTCCCGTTCTAAATTCCGGCATGTGAATTTGCTGCGGGCAGAGCGAATGGAAAAACCACCGAATTTCCATAGTGTGTTGTAAAATTGCTTTCCCATGAAAACGAAGGCATTTTTTCGAGGAAATTTTAAAGATTCCAAAAAGACCGAGTTCTAGAGGGAAATAAATTTTACAACATTCCTTAGCGCAGCTTATGCAACATCAAATCCCCAAGAACTTCAGACGAAGGCGCCATGGAGTTCGCCGCTTGATTTTAAATACAGACGCCTTATATGATTATTGCTGGTTTTTTAACTAACATTTTTAACTCTCCTTGAGGATTAAAACCAATGTCGCAACCCGTGACCAAGGAATTTGGGAAATGGAGATCGTTCTTTTGGCCCGTCCATACGTTCGAGCTCAAAAAATTCCTCCCAATGTTCCTGCTGTTTTTTTTCATTAATTTCAACTACACGATTCTGCGAGATACGAAAGATACGTTGATCGTAACGGCCCCCGGTTCCGGAGCCGAAGCAATCCCCTTCTTGAAAGTATGGGGCGTGCTGCCTTTTGCCATCATCTTCATGCTGATCTATTCCAAGCTCAGCAATATTTTGAGCAAGCAAAAGCTGTTCATGTCGACGATCGCCTTTTTCGGCGTATTTTTCGCTCTGTTCGCGCTCGTATTCTATCCCCTCCGCGAATCTCTCCATCCGATCGCTTTTGCAGACCAACTGCAAGCGATTCTTCCCAAAGGATTTGGCGGCCTCGTCGCCATTTTCCGCAACTGGACGTACAGCTTGTTCTATATCATGGCCGAATTGTGGGGCAGCGTTGCGATCTCCCTCTTGTTCTGGGGATTTGCAAACGATACGACAAAGGTTTCCGAATCCAAGCGCTTTTATGCGATTTTCGGACTAGGCGCAAACCTCGCGATGTATCCATCCGGAATGCTTGATTAAGAAATTCGCCCTGATCCGCGACTCCGTCGCTCCCTGCGCATATCGATGCTTGGGGCGTCACCCTGAACTATACGCTTGACTGCGGTCTGCATCGCTTGCGTATGCGTCATGGCGGTATACTGGTGGATCAATAAAGAAGTCTTAACCGATCCTCGCTTCTTCGATCCGAACGAAGTCAAAAAATCGAAGAAAGACAAGCCCAAAATGGGCTTGATGGAGAGCTTTATTTTCCTCGGAAAATCTCCTTACATCCTTTGCCTTGCGATCCTCGTCATCAGCTACGGCGTTTCCATCAACCTCGTAGAAGTGACCTGGAAAGGCCAGTTGAAGGTTCTATATCCGAATTCCAATGACTACCAGAACTTCATGGGAACGTTCTCCATGCTGACCGCGACGGCGACCATCTTGATGATGCTCTTCGTCGGCGGCAACGTCATCCGCCGATTCGGCTGGGGCGTTGGAGCATTGATCACCCCCGTCGTTCTTCTGGCGACTGGAGTCGGTTTCTTCTCCTGCGTGATTTTCCGCGACTCCCTGATGGGCCTCATCGCCATGATGGGAACAAGTCCGCTGATGCTCGCAGTAGTCTTCGGAACGGTGCAGAACTTCATCAGCAAATCGGCGAAGTATTCGCTCTTCGATCCAACGAAAGAAATGGCTTATATTCCTCTCGACCAGGAATCTAAAGTCAAAGGAAAAGCAGCGATCGACGTCGTCGGTGCGCGGCTTGGCAAAGCCGGCGGATCTTTGATCCAGCAAGGCCTGCTCCTCACGTTCGGATCGCTCAGCGCGATTACGCCTTATATCGCGGTTATCCTGTTCGCCATCATCGGCGCATGGATCATTGCGGCTCGCGCCCTCAGCCGACGCTTTAATGAGCTCAGCGCTCAGAAAGGATCGCCTGCGGAAGCCTTGGCTGATAAAGCGAAAACATCTACGACTCCAGCAGGAGCCGCTAGCTAATTTCGCAATCGCTCCATAGCGAATGACCCCGCGGGGAAAACCTTTCCCGCGGGGTTTTTTATTTTGATTCGAAGACCTCTTGCACAAGAGGTCTATTCACTCGCTGGTCAAATAAGAATCTACAAACCTATCCCAGCGATGAGCTTCTGTCAATTTTTGGGGTTTTTTCGTCTATTCCGTTCGATCTGTTTTTTGCGAAGCTCGAGAACCAACCGCAAGATCTTCAACGGAGGTTGCCGAGACGAAGCGAGATGTTCCCCTCCGATCATTTGCCCGAGCAAAATCTGAGCCGCAGCGATAGTTTGAATTCTTTGATCAAATGGATCTTTAGGCGAACTGTGGAAACGCTCTCGTCCATTCCTCTCTTCCGAAGGCTCTATAGGACGCTTAAAAAAAACACCCATCGCAACCTCTTATTTAAAATTTTTTCTTACCTAAAAGGCATGGGATCTTAACGTTCTCTTTGAATTAAAATCAATCTTAACAGCTGCGTCTTGCGAATTTCTCAATGACGGCGACGAAAACAACGAGCCGGCTATACTACTTAGAGGGTGTCTACAAAGAGCGGCTGCGCAGAACTCCTCTTATGCGCAGCCAAACTCGAATCCGGAGAAAAACCAAGATCGAATAAAAAATAATTTTAACCCTTATTTTTTTATATTCAATCCGATATAATTTTGCCGAACTTTAACTAACCAGTCATCACAATGACCGTTTCTCCAGCCTCATCCCATCCTCTTGCCGGTTATAGATTTTCAAACGGCGACACGCCGCTCCATCACGCGATCGAGACTTCCAATCTGCCCCTCCTCAAAAGGGTGATCGAAGCCGGATTTCCCTTAGAGGAACGAAATGCTTTCAATCTAACTCCTTTTCAACTGGCGGTCTCTCAAAAAAAAATCGATATGGCCGAGCAAATCGCACGCCATCTGATCGAGAGCGAGTTTTCCTTAGAAAACCGCCCTGCGATCGAACAACAGCTAAGCCTTTTTAAACAGCAAAAAAGCTTTTATCAATCGCAAACCCGCCTATCGGAAACGACGCCTCCTCTCCATCTAGCTGCTGCGGTTGGCGATCTAAAATCCCTCCGAGACGCCTATCCCGCATCGCTGCACATCCCCGATAGAGACGGGCGCACCCCTCTCGAATATGCGATCATTTTTGGACAAACCAACGCGGCGGCATTCCTGATCGAACATGGTTTCTCGCCGGATTTAACAGTCGGCCTCGCCGCTTTGAATCAAAAGGCTTCCCTTTATCTCGCCGCCTTGTTCAATCGGGTCGAAATTTTCAAATCTCTTCTCGATAAAGGACTCGATCCCAATCTGCCTAACTATGCTGGATGGACGCCGGCTCAATGCTTTGCCGCTTCCTGCGATTCTCTGGAAAGTTTGCTCGCGATCAAAGAGATGGGAGCTTCCCTATCGACTCCATCGAACATGTCTCCCGCGGCGATTTTCCTCATCCGACAATTCCCTCCCGCTTCCCTCGTCTCTATGGCAGATGCCGTACTGGCTGGAACAAATGCGGTCAAACTGGCATTGCTCTATTGCTTTTACTCCCTTGCAAGTCAAGAAAACCCCGGATGGGGAACCTATGGCCTCAACAGTTTGCTCATCCCCGCTTTGGCGGCGACTTACCTCTTCCAGCAAACGCAAATTTTTTCCCTCTGCCCAGAACATTTGAGGGAGGAAACTAAATCCCACACACACCCAGGGTCGATCGTCTCGTCGGGAATCAGCTCTTCCGTATCGAGCTTCCTCCTGCCTACCGGCTGGTCGTGGATCTTCGTCGCTCCCGGCGTAAGCACCTATGCGATCGGGCGATCTTGCCTATCGAAAATCAAAACCGCCTGTTCGCAGATCTTCAATCGCCCGGCAGCCGCTCTCGGAGCGACCGCTTTGCATCTATTCAACGGAGCTGCAGTTGCAGGAGACGTATACCACGCCTACCGATTCCTAAATTGGGTCCGGACAAACCCATTGATTCAAGCTCCCTACAGGGAAAAACTCCGTTCCGAAACTTGTGATTTCAAAGCGGGCGCACCCATCGACGCAGGCATCGTTCAACGCGCCAAATTCTGCGCCGCCCCCCCGGGAGAACACTTCAACGAATGGCTCTACAGCTCTCATCCGAAAGAATATCTGGCAAAAATTACAGAAACTTTCTCACGCAGCGAGGATGTTGCGGATTGCAAGCCCCTATCGACGATGGCTCTGTCAATCCGGATCTTTCCCGCTGGACGGGGAAAAAGTGCGATTCGGATGATTTCGATCTTTGGTCGCAAATGACAAAAACCGTCTGTCGAAAAGACGGTTCTACGTCTTAATTTTAAATTTCTTGAGCAAAGACTTATAGACGAATTATATGACTGCTGTCAAAACATGCAGGAGGCATTTGCTACAGCGCTCGACATCCTTCAAAAAAACACAGCACCTCTAAACCCTGAAAAAGAGTTGACCGCTCGAGCTTATGCAACGGTCTCTGTATAGAATGATTGCCAGCAGAATCTTTTCCTGATAAAATCGCATCCATGTTTGACTACAACCGCCGACTGATTCGAAATTTTTCAATTATCGCCCATATCGACCATGGGAAATCGACCTTGGCCGACAGACTGCTCGAATTGACTAAGACCGTCGAGCCGAGGGAGATGCAGGAGCAATTTCTCGACAACATGGACCTCGAACGGGAGCGGGGCATCACGATCAAAGCCCGTCCCGTCACCATGCTCTATGAGGCGAAAGACGGCCAGACCTATCAGATCAATTTGATCGATACTCCGGGCCACGTCGATTTCGCTTATGAGGTTTCTCGATCTCTTTCCGCTTGCGAAGGGGCTCTTCTCGTCGTCGATGCGGTTCAAGGCGTGCAAGCGCAAACGCTCGCCAACGTCCATCTCGCCATCGAGCGCAACCTCGAAATCGTGCCCGTCATCAACAAGATCGATCTGCCGTCCGCAGATGTCGAAGACGTCAAACGGCAAATCGAAGAAGTCATCGGCCTCGACGCGTCTCACGCTTTGCTGATTTCGGCTAAAACTGGGATCGGAATCGACGGAGTCCTCGAAAGAATCCTCATCGACATTCCCCCTCCCAAAGAACCTACCGACGATCTGCTTCGAGCCCTGGTTTTCGATTCCCATTACGATGCGTTTCGCGGAGTCATGGTCTATGTCCGGATCATCAGCGGAGAAATGTCGAAAAAATCCCTCATCCGCTTTATGGCGACCGGGAAAATCGTTTGAAGTCAGCGAAGTGGGCAGTTTTCACCCCGACTGAAAAACCAGTCGATATCTTGCGACCCGGAGAAGTGGGCTATTTCGTCGCCACGATCAAAAATACGTCCGACGTCAAAATCGGCGATACCATCACCCTCCACAAATTCCCGGCTCCAGCTCCGCTGCCCGGATTCAAGATCATCCGCCCCGTCGTATTCGCAGGAATTTATCCGATCGACTCCTCCGATTTTGAAGCCGTGCGCGACGCCCTTGCCAAACTGCAGCTCAATGATTCGGCTCTCTATGTAGAACAGGAGAGCAGCCTGGCTCTGGGATTCGGCTTCCGCTGCGGATTTTTAGGCCTTTTGCACCTCGAAATCGTCTTTGAAAGGCTCTCGCGGGAATTCGATCTCGACATCATCACGACCGCTCCGAGCGTCATCTATCGCTTTACCCAGACGAACGGCGAATCGATGGAAATCGATAATCCGGCTCGCTATCCCGATCCCGCTCAAATCGAATTTGTCGAAGAGCCTTGGGTCAAATGCCATATCATGGCTCCGACGGAATATCTCGGCGCGATCATGAGCCTGGGGATGGAAAAGCGAGGAGAACTCGTCAAAACCGAGACCATGAACGCCTCGCGGCTCATGCTCACCTATCGATTCCCGATGAATGAGATCATCACCGATTTCAACGACAAGCTCAAATCGGTGACGCGAGGATATGGCTCGTTCGATTACGAACTCGACACCTATGAAAAAAGCGATATCGTCAAACTCGAAATCCGCGTCAATGAAGAACCCGTCGATGCATTTTCCTGCCTAGTCCATCGCTCGAAAGCGGAAAGCAAAGGCCGTGCCATTTGCGCAAAACTCAAAGAAGTGATCCCCCAGCAGCTCTTCAAAGTGCCCATCCAGGCCGCGATCGGAGGGAAGATCATCGCCCGCGAAACCATCAGCGCGATCACGAAAAACGTGACTGCGAAATGCTATGGCGGAGATATCACGCGTAAAAGAAAGCTCTGGGAAAAACAGAAAAAGGGCAAAAAGCGCATGAAGGAAATCGGCAAAGTCAATATCCCTCAAAGCGCCTTTATGGAAGTCCTCAAAGCCGAGTAGCCGTTATACCGAAACAACCCCGCGCATCTTTTCGATCCTCGCGGTTTTTTCGATATAGATCCTCGGAATCCTCTCGTTGAAGTGACAGAGCACCTCTCGTGGATCAGTGCCGATCATGTGGGCCATCTCCACTAGAGAAATCTCCCGACCGCCCTGCTTGCCGACCAGCACGACCTCATCTCCGACGTAGGCCTCCCCATCGCCGAGATCCACCATGAACTGATCCATGCAGACCGATCCCGCGATCGGATAGAACTGTCCTCGAATGAGAACTTTCATCCGATTCGAAAAGTCGCGCCGATACCCATCTCCGTACCCGACGGGAACCGTCGCGATGCGGCTTTGCCTTTGCGTCTGGTAAGTATGGCCATAGCTAATCCCTTGATTGGCTTCGACGACTTTAAAATAGGAAACCTTTGCCTTGAGAGACAGGATCGGTTTGAGTTCCTGCGCCGATGGATTCAAGGCCAGTCCATAGCAAAGGAGGCCGGCTCGAACCATGTCCAAATGCGATTCCGGATAAAAGGAAATGCCTCCTGAATTGGCCAAATGCCAAATCCAGGGAAGTCCAAATGTCGATGCCGCTCGTTCCTTCAATGCGAGAAACCGCTCGATTTGGTCTTGCGTGAAAGAGTTATTGGGCGTTTCGGACATTGCGAAATGCGAATAGATGCCCTTCAAGTGGAAACACGGTTGTTTGAGCAAATATTCCATGAGGCCGAGTGCGCTCTCGATCCGCACTCCTGTGCGGCGCATGCCGGTATCCACTTCGACATGAACCGTACACTTGAAATTCCCTTGAATGGCTGCCTTTGCCACAAGCTCCGCTTTAAAGCGGGAACTGATCGTAAACTCGAGATCATAGCGGATCAAATCGGCGATCTGATCTTCGTGAAAAGCGCCCAGAACTAAAATCGGGATGCGAATCCCCGCTCTCCGAAGAGCGACTCCTTCTTGCAAACGGGCTACGCAAAAATAATCTGCACCGCATTCTTGCGCCGCCAAAGCCATACGGATGAGCCCATGGCCATAGGCATTCGCCTTGACGCAGCAGCAAAGAAGGCTCGATCCGATCTGCTTTTGAATCCACGAGAGGTTGAGTTTGAATTGATCCAGATCGATTTCAAACCAAGCCGGATGAGGCAATCCGCTATGCATTATAAGAAGAAGAGCTCGTCTCTCCCCCGTGCCCGGTCCAATTCGTATGGAAAAAGACGCCCCTCGGCTGATCGACTCTCTCATAGGTATGAGCGCCGAAAAAGTCCCTTTGAGCCTGCAGTAGGTTTGCGGGAAGCCTTTCCGAACGGTAGCCGTCGAAAAATGCCAGAGCCGAACTCATGCACGGCAGAGGAACTCCGAGGTTCGCCCCTTGCGCCGCCGTTTCTTTCCACGCCTCATAACAGCGGGAAATTTCCCCGATGAAAAAGGGAGAGATGAGCAAATTCTGCAAGGTGGGGTTCGTTTCAAACGCCTCTTTGATCTTGTTTAAGAACCGGCTTCTGATGATGCACCCATTTCGCCACATCAGGGCGATCGAGCCGAAATTCAGATCCCATTTGCGCTGCTCCGAGGCGCGCCTCATGAGCATAAACCCTTGCGCATAACTTACGATTTTCGATGCATAAAGAGCGTGCTCGATCTCAGCGCAAAATGCCTTGGCATCCCCTTTGAATACCGCTTTCGGCAAGCGATACCGGCGGGAGGCTTCGAGCCTCTCTTCCTTGAGATCCGATAAGTATCTCGCAAATACCGCCTCTCCGATGAGCGTGACCGGAACTCCCAATTCGAGCGCATTCACGCCCGTCCATTTTCCGGTTCCCTTTTGTCCTGCGATATCGAGGATTTTTTCGACCAGAGGCGATCCGTCTTCGTCGGTTTTTTTTAGAATTTGCGCGGTGATTTCGATCAGATAGCTGCTCAACGCCCCACTATTCCACTTTGCGAACAGATCCGCGATATCCCCATTCGATCTTCCCACTCGGCGCATCAGATCATATGCCTCGCAGATGAGCTGCATATCGCCATACTCGATCCCGTTGTGGATCATTTTGACATAATGGCCGGCGCCTCCGGCTCCCACCCACTCGCAGCAAGGAACCCCGTCTTCCGACTTCGCGGCAATCGATTGGAAAATTTCTTTGACATACGGCCAAGCATCGACGCTTCCTCCCGGCATGATCGAAGGGCCATGGCGGGCTCCCTCTTCCCCTCCCGAAATCCCCGCGCCGATGAACTGAATGCCTCGATCCATCAATGCCATGCAGCGGCGTTCGGTATCGAGATAAAAGCTATTGCCTCCGTCGATGATGATATCTCCATGCTCGAGATGAGGCGAGATCTGTTCGATGAGATCGTCCACCGCAGCTCCGGCCTTGACCATCAGGATGATTCTCCGCGGCCGTTTGAGCTGCTTGATGAATGTGGGCAAGTCCGGATACCCCAGGATCGTCTTGCCTGCGGCAGGCCCCCGCAGGAATTCCGAAATCTTCGCGGCAGTGCGGTTGTAGACAGCGACGGTAAAACCGTGATCGGCCATATTCAGAACGAGGTTTTGCCCCATGACCGCAAGTCCCACCAACCCGATATCGGCTTGCATATTCATCCCCTTAGTGCGTTGCAAGCAGTATAGAACGATCGCAAAACCGCCGCAACATGAAAAACCGATCGAAGCATACTTCTCAAAGCTATTTTAATTAAAAAGAGAAATGGACCTTAGAGGGAATGTTTCTTTTAAAAGATAGAAACTCATAACATTATCAAGATGGTGAATCTAAAAAGTAGATTGTCTTTTTAACAATCGATTTATGGCAGAGCATTTTACCCTTGAGCGAGGAGCTTAACTGGCGTATACTATTCGTTTTTTATGTCCTCGTAGCTCAGTGGATAGAGCGGTCGCCTCCTAAGCGACAGGTCGCAGGTTCAACTCCCGCCGAGGGCATTCGCTCCTTTCATCGATCCTCTAGTCGCCGCTGCTACGTGGCGCGAGTCAAATCGACAAAGCTTCTCTTTGTAGATATCCTCTAAAACTAAACACCTTCTTGCACATATTCAGAAATTAAAAACTCATAATTAGCTGGTTCTATGCCGTTAAACGGATGAAAACAAAAATGTTTTGCCCGTTTACTCGATCCAATCCAGAATTCAGCTCCCAAATGACCGAACGCATTTTGCTGTGGCAAGGCCGCATGTGGAAGGATCTCACTCCCGGCATTTTCCTGAATCAACTCGTGATTCAGCGCCCGAATATGAGATGAAGTCGCCCACCAATACGTCCCGCTATAGTGAGGCCAATGGCCTAAAAATGTAGCTTCGCGATATAAAACTCCGGCCGTATCATAGCCTTCTTTGAGTTTGGCGACACACTTTTCCCATTGGTAAAGAACATGATAGTCCATCATCATCCGCCAAAGTTCGGAAATATACGACTGGCGCCACACTCCTTTCGAATGAAAATAACAAATGTAAGCGTCTGTTTTCTGGGCAAATTCCAACAAAATTCGCATCGTATTTTTCTCTCTAAGAGATATATCAGAAAATCCGCAAACTTGAATTTTATCATATTTCGATACTAATTTCTGGAGCCACTCGAAATCCTCAGGTCTCTCATACCCCACACCAAGAAATAGAGAATCGGATTGATCGTAGAGACCTGAAATAAATACTTTTGTAAGCTGATCTTGGATTCTAAACTTAAAATCATTCGTCAAAAATACGTGATAAAAAACAGCTATTTTCACAACCACCTTTTTATAAAAAAATTAAATTAATAAACCATTTTTTTAGATTTTTATTATCGCAAGCAACGAGATATTTCTAATATTGCACCTCTTGCGATTACAAAAAACAATCATCTTTCGCATAGAAAAAATTCGATTTTTGAAAATACAAAAAAACAACATTAAATCACTAAAAAGATATATTGAAATCATAAATATTCAAAAATACAATGCTCAATTAAATATGGATTTGTTGCTTTAAGCGGATAGAAACAGAAATTCTTAGAATTCCGTCTCGATCCGATCCAAAATTCGGCTCCCAAACGATCGAACGCATCTTGCTCTTGCGGAGACGCATGAGGAAGGATCACGCTCCCAGCATTCCGCTGAATCAACCTGTGATTGAGAGTCCGAATATGGGACGAAGTCGCCCACCAATACGTCCCGCTGTAGTGAGGCCAATGGCCTAAAAATGTATCTTCGCAATATAGAATTCCGGCTGTATCATAGCCTTCTTTAAGTTTGGCGACACACTGTTCCCATTGGAAAAGAACGTGATAATCCATAATCATCCGCCAAAGACTCGAATTATATGACTGATGATAGAGTCCCTTGGAATGAAAATAACAAATAAAGGCCTCTTGATGATCGCAAAATTGAGATATCAGCATCATTGTATGTTTTTCTGCCAACTCTCCATTTTTAAAACCAACCAGTTTAATTTTTTCATATTTAATAAAAAGCCTTTTCAACCAAAAAAAATCATCGTCCCGATAATAAACAGCCCCAATAACAACAGAATCGCATTTCTCATAAAGACCAGAAACAAATAGCTTCAAAAACTGATCTTGCACTAGAAACTTAAAATCATTTACTAAGCATACATGATAAAAAACAGCTGTTTTCATAAAAAACCAATAAAATATCATTTAAAATACAAAACTTTGTCGTTTTTTAGACACTTTCTTATTTTTAAAACATTGACTGGTTGATATATTATATTTATCGAAAATGAACCTATTCGGAATGCACAAACCCACCCCAACTTCCAAAGATTTTAAAATTAAGATCATAAATAACTAGAAATATCATATTCAAAAAAATACGGCTCTATTCCATTAAACGGATAAAAACAGTAATGCTTAAAATCAGGCCTCGAGCCAATCCAAAATTCGGCTCCCAAATGAGCGAACTCATCTTGCTTTTGCGCAGACGCATACGGAAGTATAATTCTTCCGGCGTTCTGCTGAATCAAGCCGTGATTCAGCGCTCGAATATGAGATGAAGTCGTCCACCAATAACCCCCGCTATAGTGAGGCCAATGGCCTAAAACTGTGGCTTCGCGATATAAAATTCCCGCCGTATCATAGCCTTTTTCGAGCTTCGCGACACACTTTTTCCATTGGAAAAGAACGTGATAGTCCAAAATCATCCGCCAAAGATCGCAAGCATAAGACTGCTGCGACACTCCTTTTAAATGAAAATAAAAAATGTAAGCATCGTTTTGATTTGCAAAATCCAACAAAACTCGCATCGTATTTTTCTCTCTAAGGGATGGATTAGAAAATCCACAAACTTTAATTTTATTATATTTCGATACTAAATTTTGAAGCCAATCGAAATCCTCAGGCCGCTCGTACCCGGCTCCAAGAAATAGAAAATCGCATTGATCGTAGAGGCCGGAGATAAACAATTTTGTAAGCTGATCTTGAATTCGAAATTTAAAATCGTTCGTCAAAAATACATGATAAAAAACAGCTATTTTCATAAAAACCTTTTATAAAAAAACCAACAACAAATACACCTAAAAAATCTTTGAATTAAGATATGCTCTTAGACTAGACAACTCGTTCTGAGATCAAAATCCGACCTCGAGTCAAAGCAGCTTATAAACACATCTCAATAATTGCTTTCTTCGGATTTTCTAGATTGCATTTCCACCAAGAGATTACCTCTTGCAACCTCTCATTCAAAGATATCTCAGGCTGCCAATGCAGTTCATCTCGAGCCCTGGATACTTCGGCCACAATCGAGGGGGTGTCCAGAATAGATGGCGCAAGTTTTCCGAACTGCAGCAAATGCTCGCCCCCAATTTGCTCAGCCAAACACAATGCGAGATCCTTTAACGAAATGCCTCGCCCCGAAGCGATATTGATCCCTCCTTCGACAGCCCTGTCCAACAGAGCTGCAAATCCCTCTCCGGCATCTTTCGAATGGAGGAAATCCCTGATTTGGTTCCCATGGGAACAGGGAATTTCCTCCCCTTTCAGCAATCCTCGAATCACAGCCGGTACGAATCGATTGGGATGTTCAGAGGGACCATATAGGTAAAACAAATATCCCCAGGCAAACTCCATCCCGGTTTGTCTGGCAAATGCCTCGAGCATTAAATATAGCGCTCTTTTTGATGCTCCATAGATGGTCTTCGGACGAAAACGGCTCGTACGTTCTTCGTAGATCCGGCCGGCTTCATATTCCGTACAGCTTCCAGCGACGACCATTCGGCGTCCGCCGGATTCGGCAAAACACCTGGCCAAATGCAAACTCGCATTCACCCATTTCCAATTGTCCAGAGAAGACCAAAATGCTCCATGATCCGTTACCCAGGCGAAGTGGAGCAAATGCGTGAATGAATGCTCGGAGCACAACTTGGCGATTTTCACCTCGTCGAAGAGATCGAGCTCATGCCAGAACACCCTCTGATCCATGTCAGACGTTTTTTTCCGGCAAATCGCGTGTACTTCATACGATCTTTCATGAAGAGCCGGAAGCGACCATCTTCCAATAAATCCCGTCCCTCCGGTCACCAATACCTTTTTCACGTCAAGTCCTCATATCTTCGATCTTTTTCGGACATGCAGGTGATTTCAAGAGGCCAATGAATTCCCAAAGCAGGGTCATTCCAACGCACTCCCCGCTCGCTTTCCGGCCGATAGCAAGCCGATACGTAATAAAACAGTTCCGTATCGTCTTCCAATGTCTGAAATCCATGGGCAAACCCCCTCGGGATATAGATCATCTCGCGTTTGTTTTCATGCAGTTCAATCGCGATCCATTCCTTATACGTCGGGGAATCAGGGCGCAGATCGACGATGACGTCGTAGAGAGAACCCTTTGTGCAGAAAATCACCTTTACCTCCTGATGAGGAGCGATTTGCCGATGCAATCCCCTCAGGGTTCCTTTGATCCGGTTGCGAGAGATGTTGCATTCGACATAATCCGATTCGAGATTGGCCTGTTTGAACGCCTCTTTCGAAAACGATTTGACGAACTCCCCTCTTTCATCCGAAAAAGACTTAAGTTCTATTACATAAGCACCCGTCAATCGCAACGGTTTAAACAGCATGGATCTCCTCTTCGATCGAAAGGGGGAATAAAAATTTCCCGCCCCAGTTTTGAATGTACGAAAGCTGCTCGGTGATTTCGCGTTTTAAATTCCAAGGAAGAACGAGGACGTAATCTGGACGAACTTCCTCTATTTTTTCGATTCCGAAGATCGGAATGCGGCTGCCCGGGAGAAAATGTCCTTGTTTATATGGATTGACATCGACTGTAAACGGAAGGAGATCAGGATTGACCTTGCAATAATTTAACAAGGTGTTTCCCTTGGCAGGAGCGCCATAGCCGACGACTGATTTTCCCGTCTTCTTTAAATCTTGGAGCTTGGCTACGAGCCTGTTTCGGATCATTTTAGCCCGTTCGTTAAAGGCCAAATACGTTTTGAGATATCCCAATCCAAACATGTGCTCTTTTGCCCGCAATGCATCGACTCTCTCTTCGATTTTTCTAGAAGCTCCCGCATGCTGTAGATATACCCTGAGGGATCCGCCGTGCGTGGATAGTTCTTCGACATCGAATATTTCCAGATCGTGCTGTTCGAAGATTTTTTCGACGCTCAGCAAGGAAAAATAAGAAAAATGTTCGTGATAGATCGTGTCGAATTGGTTTTGTTCGATGAGATTTAAAAGATGAGGGAACTCTAAGGTGATCGCTCCATCTGGCGCGAGCAGGCATCTAAACCCTTCTACAAAATCATGGAGATCGGGAACATGCGCCAACACATTGTTGCCGATCATCAAATCGGCTTTTTCTCCGCGATCCCGCAGGGTTTGAGCGAGCCGTTCCCCAAAAAACTCCGAGATCGTAGGAACGCCTCGTTCAATTGCAATTTTCGCCACATTTGCAGCCGGTTCGATCCCGAGGACCGGAATTTGCCGAGCTAAGAAATGCTGCAAAAGATACCCGTCATTACTGGCGATCTCGACGACTTTGTTCGACGAGTCCAATTGAAGGCGTTTTTGAATGTCCTCCGCATATTTTTTTCCATGGGCAATCCAGCTTTCAGAACAGGAGGAAAAGTAAAAATATTCTCCAAAAATCTCCTCGGGCGTTTGAAATTGCCCGAGCTGCACGAGAAAACACGATCTGCATACATAGGCGCAGAGAGGAAATGCGATCTCTTTTCCATCTGCTTGTTTTAAATAGGCGTTTGCCGGCGGCGTAGCTCCTAAATCGCAAAAACAATCGAATAGTTCCGCATGACAAGCTCTGCATTTTTGACTCATCTAATTCCCTTAATTAAATAGTTTTTGTACCAATCAATCGTCCGTTTCAATCCTTCTTTCAGCGGATAGCGAGATCTCCAACGGAGCCGCTCCTTGGCCTTATCGGCGTTGAGAGACTGATGCTCGATTTCATTTGAAGCGCATCCCAAAATGTTCGCCTGAATATGCTCGCAGCCCATGAGCCCCTGAATCGCGCCTACGATTTCCAGAACACTCGAAGGGGCTTCCGGGCCGAAATTAAACGCTTCTCCTTCGACATCGGAGCGATCTAATTGTTCAGCCAACAATAAATATGCTTCGACCGCATCTTCGACATAGACGTAGTCGCGAGTATATAAACCATTGCTGCGGATAAGAGGAGGCGTTCCCAATAGAAAACTGCGGATGCTCCCTGGAACAATCCGGCTCCAATTCATATCCCGCCCTCCATAGATATTCCCGCATCGAGCGATCGCCACTGGTAGGCGATAGGTATGCGCGTAGGAAAGCGCCAAGAGATCGGTGCAAGATTTAGATACGTCATAAGGATGCTTGCCGCAAAGAGGCATGTCCTCGACATAAGGCAGGCGATCGCTCGACCCGTAGGCCTTGTCGCTCGACGCCACCACGATGCGTCGAACGAGTCCGAAAGATCTTCGGCATGCCTCCAAGAGATGGTATGTTCCCCGGATATTGGCTTCAAACGTCCCAAGCGGATTGCGCAAAGCAGTGCCTACAATCGTCTGCGCTCCTAAATGAAATACCGTATCGATTTCGTATTTATGAATCGCCCGCTCAAGCGCATCGAGATCTTCGAGAGAGCCCGATACGAACTCGACCTGTTGATCGAACGTGCCGCGGCAAGTCAATCGATCTGCTGGAGTATCGTGGATGAGAGCGACGACATCCGCTTTCCGATCTATCAGCGCTTGCATGAGCCACGACCCTACGAGACCGGTCGCTCCTGTGATAAAAACTCTTTTTTTCTCCCAAAATATATTCATTTAGATTTCACCCTCGACTTGATTCGTTCCGTCAATTTCGCATCCAGGCCGCTTGAATGATCAGCCCATTTTTTCCAAGGCGCTTTCCCGGATTCCCAAAGGGACTCGAGCAGACGATGTTCCCGCAGGGTATCCATCGGCTGCCAAAAGCCATCGTGAAAATAAGCCATTAATTCTTTTGTCTCGGCGAGCCGTTCGAGCGGTTCTTTTTCCCAAAGAGTCTCATCTCCTTCGATCAAATCGAGGACTTCGGGTTCCAGCACAAAAAATCCCCCGCTCACGCGCCCCTCGAGAAGCTGGTTTTTTTCCGTGAATTCTTCGACGCAATGGCCGTTAAGAGAAAATCCGCCGAATCGAGCGGGTGGATGAACTGCAGTCAGAGTCGCCAGCCGCCCATGTTCCTTATGGAATGCGACTAGATCCGCGATATTGACATCGGATAGGCCATCGCCATAGGTCATCATAAATGTTTCGTTGCCGAGATATTGTTTTAGCCTCTTCAAGCGACCTCCGGTTTGCGTAGTCGACCCGGTATCGATCAGATGGATCTTCCAATTCGGCTGGTTGCCTTTGTAAATCGTCGTTTGCCCCGTCGATAAATCCAAAGACAGATCATGGCTCAACGCATAGAAGTCGAGAAAATACTTCTTCACTATTTCCGCTTTATATCCCAATGCGATGATGAATTCGGAATAACCGAATCTCGCATAGGAATTGAGAATATGCCAGAGGATCGGTCTCCCGCCGATTTCTACCATCGGCTTTGGAACCAGACCCGTTAATTCAGACAATCGAGTGCCCAAACCGCCTGCTAAAATCACTGTTTTCATAGAAAAACCCGAATAGTTATTTTTATTCTTTTCAAGTTTATAATTAATGAGCTTCAAACCTGCGATCGCAATCTCGATAATGTCCGACATGCACCTGAGGAACTTCAATCAATAAACTTTTGTCAATTTCTTTATAAATTGAGTGTTCGATATCGACATCGGTAAACATTGAATAATAAAACATTTTATAAAGCAGATCCATTGCATTTGAATATAATTTAACAGGAAATGACCACAATACCATCTGAAGATAAAAAGGATAGATTTCTCTATCTTGCCTCCAAGATGGCTCTCTTTTTCTCAGAACATATTTTTCAGCGCATTCCGTGCTTTCATAATAAGACAGGTCAAATGAATCCATTAATTTATATCTACCAGTCATCTTAAATACTCTTTTTATATCACCAAAACCGATTCTGTCTTCTATGAATTTCAAACCTTCTATCACAGAATGAACGACTAGAGCGTTCTTTTTAAAAGCGACCCCTGGAACGGGATCGTATTTTTTTAAAACAGATACGCCATAAACATTTTTCAAACTAATTAATAAATCGGCTTTTTTTTGAATTATCTTATTTGCCTCAGAACTTTCATGGCTGATTGAATTTTCTACAACGACAATCAGAGCAGAAGGATCTTTTTTTCTAATGCTATCTACACAATCCAGAACTTGACAGAGCCTTTCTTCTCGGTGAAAACGCGCTCACATCGCTATAAATGGAAGACGTTAAAACAAACAAATTCCTCATAACACACCTTTTTAAATTATAAAATATCAATGAATCTCTACACTTCCATTTCCATCATGCTGATGCATGACATGCAACATTGGAATCTGAATGTGAGCTTTATTCAAAAACTCTTCGAAAAAAAACTTCTCTACAAATGTTATTCCTAATAAACATTGATAAAATGCTCGATGAAGGATCTCCAATATATCTGGAATCAAATCGAAAGAAAACGACCATAAATCCAGAGGAATTACCGAAAACACCTCTTCGCAATTCGGCCTGCGCCACATCACCGGCTCTGCAAAAATATATTTCCCGACAAACTCAGGATTATCATAATAAGATATATCAAAAGAATCCATCAGTTGATATCGACCTGTCATTCGAAAGATACGTTTTATTTTACAACCCGACAATTTCTGTAAAAACTTTAAAGATTCAACCACAGAATGAATTTCCAAAGCTCCCTTAACAGGAGGCCACATATTTTTTTTCAAAATAGAAACAATCATATGATCTTTTACAAAAAGAAAAAAATCAACTTTCTCACTGAGAAATGGAACAAACTCCGAATCGTTTTGATCTAAAGAATTATCCACCAGAAGAACAATCGACTCCGGATCTTTTAATTTAATTCTTTCGATCGCAGATCGAACTTGCATCGCCCTGGATTTTGGATCGAAACAACTAACATCGCTAAAAACAGAAGAGGTTAATAAAAAGCAATTACGACCCATACAAGCCATGTTTTATTTTTTTCAAAACATAGCGACTATTATTATTAAAAATCTATTTCTTTTTGAAATAATAATCGATTCCGTCGGCGATGCCTCGGGCGATTTTTTCCAAATACAGGGGATCTTTAAGAAAGGCCCGTTCCTGGGGATTCGAAATAAATCCCCCTTCGACGAGAACCGCGGGCATCTCGGTTTCTCGGATCACATATAAATTGCCGCGTTTGACGCCTCGCGAAAGAGCCTGAGTCCGGCGAATCACCCTTGTCAGAATGGAATTGGCGAGCCTGCGCGAAGAATTCGCGCGGCGGACATTTTCCGACGAATCGCAAAAAAACACCTCGACGCCCTGAGCGGAAGGGGTGCGCGAAGAGTTGTAATGGATGCTGACAAATAAGTCGGTCCCCCCTTTATTGGCCAATTCGACCCGTTTCGGCAACGGAATAAACGTATCCGATTGCCTTGTGAGAAGCACGTGATAGCCGAGTTGAGCGAGATATTTTTTCACGAGTCTGGCGGTTTGCAATGCGAGTCGTTTCTCCTCGCAATAGGGATTGCGCCCTTTCGCTCCGAGATCTTGTCCCCCATGTCCGGCATCGATCGTAATCGAGGGGACTATTCCTAGCTGTCCCACAGCGGCGGCAACCCGCTCTTGACGGACGGCAGCAGAGGCAACCCAGGGGAGAAATAAAAAAAGCCACAACTGCCTTGCAATTGCATTCATCTAAGACCGCGAGCAATATCTACCCAAAATACATGACAAATCAGTAAATCGGCAAGAGGTCTGTTCTCGGCGAAATGGAATTCTATTCGCAAACCTTCTCAAAAAGACCTCAGCTTGTGAATGCGACACTTTCGAAAGAAGGAAAAACCGCATAGGACGAACGCTATTCGGATGATGCAATTTTGGCCCGATCATCGAGGCTGTAGTTCGCAGAGCGCTTCGCGCACGGCATCTCGATCATCGAAAGGCACGGTCTGATGGGCGAAGATCTGCGTCCGTTCATGCCCTTTGCCTGCGATCAGAACGATATCCCCGCACTTTGCGGCGGCGATTGCTTCCGCGATCGCTTTTTTTCGATCCAATTGGACTCGAACGGCTTTGAGACTGGAAAATCCAGCCAGGATCTGCCGGCAGATCTCCTCGGGATCTTCGCTCCGAGGATTATCCGAAGTGACGATTGAGAGATCGGAACCTCTGTCAGCTGCTTTTGCCAACGCGGGGCGCCGCCCGGGATCTCGATTGCCGCCGGCCCCGAATACGGTGATGATGCGCCCTCGCGTCGTTTCCCGAAGGGTTTGCAGCACCTGATCGAGAGCGTCCCCCACATGGGCATAATCGATAAAGATATGCAGCCCCCGTTGATTGGGAACTCGTTCGAGCCGCCCGGGAACGGTTTCGAAACGGCGGAAGATTCCGGCCATTTCTTCGAGCGAAAATCCGAGATGCAATCCGACTGCGGCCGCGCCCAACACATTGCAGACGTTGAATCGACCGATGAGAGGGATTAAAAACCGAGCGGATTCCTGCCGATAGCGGGCGACAAACGACGTTTGCCCGGCATTTAAAGAGATCTCCTCGGCTCGCAAGTCCGCTTTGGGGGAAAGCCCGAACGATAGCCGATGAGCCAAGCATCCCTCGAGCATAAAATCGGCCATGGGGTCGTCGGCATTCGCAATCGCGCATTTGTTTTCTTTGGAGCTTTGATTTAACAATCGGAACAGCTCGCGCTTGGCCTTGGCGTATGCCTCCATATTCCCGTGGAAATCGAGGTGATCGGGGATCAAATTCGTGAAAAGAGCGGCATCGAATTGAATCTGGTCGACTCTGCCTTGGATCAATCCATGGGAAGAGACTTCCAGCACGGCTGCCTTGCCTTTTTCGTTTGCGATTTCAGCCAACCACTTGTGATTTAAAGAGACGTCATGGGTCGTGTGGGTAGAAGGCATTCTCCTTCGGCCTGCGATCGTCTCGACCGTGCCGATGAGCCCGCTTGGCATCTGTTTGGCATCGAGCAAATGCTTGAGGAGATAGGTCGTCGTCGTCTTCCCCTTGGTTCCGGTCACTCCGGCGATAAATAACTTGCGCGAGGGATGCTCGAACAATCGATCGGCCAACAATGCCTCGAACTTTTCCGGAGATGGGCAAATGAGCTGGGTGGCTTTGGAAAGAAGCGGATGATATAAATCGCAGACGACTGCAGCGGCTCCGTTTTGCACTGCCTGCGAGACAAACTCGCCGCCGTGATGCTTATCCCCCTTCTTTGCGATGAAAAGATTCCCAAACGCAACGGTGCGTGAATCGGAGGAAATGCCGGTGATTTCGATTTCTTTGGATCCCTTGATTGCGTCGAAGGGAATTCCGTCGATGAGCTTTTTAAGTTTCATCTTATACCTTTTATAATTTTGTATTTTTCTATGCCGAAACTACTTAGAGGGTGTCTACAAAGAGAAACTTCAGTCGTTTTTGGTAGACATCCTCTCACTCATTCCATTTCTGATAGAGCTGTTTGAGCGCCTGCGTTTCCGCCATCCAATCCGCTTTTTCGCTATCGCGGCGCGGATCTCCCGGAGGATATCCGTACGGATCATCCGGCTGCACTCCGAGATATTGCAGCGAACGGGTGGCGATTTCCCTAAATACCGGAGAGGCGCATACGCCCCCGAGTTGCTGCTTGCCGACTCCCGGGACAAACCTGACCTCGGGATCATCGATAGAAACCATAAGGACGAACCGCGGGTTCTTGGCCGGCGCAAATCCCAGAAACGAAGAGATATGATGCTGCTTGGAATAGGTTCCGGCAATGATTTTTTCAGAAGTGCCGGATTTTCCCGCTTCGGTATATCCCATGATATCGGCTCGTTTCGACGAACCGCCTTCTTTCGTGACGAACTTCAATCCGCGAACCACCGGCTCCACAATCGACGGACTGAGGACCTGTTTGGCTGTGATGGGGGTTTTCGTTCGATCGAAAATCACTTCCTGAGAGCCGTTCTGATGTCGACGGGCAATTTTTCGAACGAGGTGAGGCTGAACCATCTTCCCTCCATTCGCAAATACCCCATAGGCGCGCACCATCTGGATGCTGTTGATTAGCACATTGTGGCCGATCGCAAGGGAATAAGGGGTCGGAACAGACCATTCGAGTTTGCCGTTCGGGTGGAGCTTGCCCGGAGTTGGAATGAGCCCTGGATTTTCGGCGGGCAGTTCGATCATCGTCTTTTGCCCGAATCCGAAGATTTGCTCCAACGCATTCCGATACCACTTCTCTCCCATCGCTTCGATGAGCCTCTGCATGAGCCGCGCCATGTAGACGTTGGAGGATTTCTGAAGCCCTAAATACATGTTGAGATAGCGATGGGTTCTGCCGTCTTTCAAAGGAGAACTGCGCCCCGGAAACCAGCCGTTGGAAGTGGGAATTTTTTCATCGGGGGAAAAAATCGGCTTTTTTTTCGCCGCGATCAACTCTTCATTCGCCTTGAGGCAAAGGGCGACTGTGATGGACTTGAAAATCGAACCGGGCTCGAAACAATCGCTCACCGCTTTGACACGGGTATGCTCTTGAAGGCTCGGATCATTGAAATAATCGGGATAGCGGCTCAGGTGAAACGGCGGGTATTGGGCGAGAGCCAGGATCTCTCCGTTCGAAGGATCCATCATGACGGCCCATCCCCCTTTCGCCTTGACGGCTTTCACCCCTTTTTCCAATTCGGTTTCCGCGATCGCCTGCAAGTAATGGTTCACGGTGAGATAGATATCCGCTCCGTTTTCCGGTTCTTCGAGAACCGTTCCGGTGTCCAGAGGATGGCTCGGAGAGCGAGTGATCAGCCTTTTGCCCCTTTTTCCCTTGAGATAATGGTTGAACAGCATCTCCAGGCCGCCGGTCGGCAAACTCTGAAACGTATGGGGATCTTTTTCCTCTTGAACGGTATGGAGCACCGAGCCGAGCAACCCCCCGAACGGATAGGAACGCTTGTAATCGGAAAGGAAAAACAAAGCGTTCCGAACGATCTTCTCTTTTGCGGCAAATGCGCTCCACCAAGACGAGATCTGATCTTTCATCTCGCGGTCGAGCCACATGGAAATCTTGCGGCTGCGGCTCTTGCGCCCGATTTCCGCTTTGATCTTCGCCTTTTTTTCCTTGTCGGCTTTCAACAGTTTGGCAAGTTGCTCTGCGATGGGATCTTTCAGCTCATTTGGAATGGAATCGGGATCCGCGTAGAGATGGAACTTCGGCACATCGATCGCAAAGGGCTGCTCGTCTTCGGGATGGCCGGGTTGAATCGAGGTATTGGAATAAAACGATCCGCGCATAAACGGCTCGTAAACGATCGTCTGGTGCTGGGAAAGCGCGGTTCTAGTCCATTTCTCCCCTTCGACGATCTGAATATAGTAAAAACGGGCGATGAGCGCGGCGAACATGCCTGAAAGAACGGCGGCGATGCATGCGAGCCGCTTGCGATTACCAGAGTTCATCGAAACGGCCCGTCTCAGGCTGAAGAGCGATGCCTTCCGGCACGGTCATGATTTCTTTGACAAGCGGATGCTTGAGATGGCTGAATTCGGGATGGTGCGCCAACTCGATCAGACGGGAGGGGCTTTCGATCCGGTCGATCTCATATCGAAGCCGCCGATTTTCTTCGCGGATTCCCTTCACTTCTTTTTCCATCTGGGGGAGTTTGATCCTGAGTTGCGTCAGCTGATTTTGCTTATGCTGATATGAATACAGGCAAAGCGACAGCACTCCGAGACAAAATCCAAGCCGAAGCATCCCGCCTTTTCTCATTCTTCCACCTGCTCGACTTTTTCGGCTGCGCGCAATTTTGCACTGCGGCAGCGCGGATTTTTCTTCACTTCTTCTTCGGTCGGCTCCAGCGGCTTTTTCGTTAAAATCCGCATCGTTCCCATCGGTTTGTCCGATCCTTTTTTCCGCTCGCGAAATTCGCATTTTTTGAAAGACTGTTTCGCAATCCGGTCTTCCAAACGATGAAACGAGATCACGGCGATCCGCCCTTGCGGGCAAAGGGATTCGATTCCCCTTTCGATGCCGTTTTCCAATTCTTTCAACTCGTCGTTCACGGCGATTCTAAGCGCCTGAAACGTCAACGTGGCCGGATGGAGGTGGCCTCTTTTATAGCCGCCCGCCACCGGCATAATCGCCTCGACGAGTTCTTTCGTCGTCTTGAGCGGCCGTTTTTTACGCGCCGCCACGATCGCCCGGGCGATCGCGCGCGAACGGGGCTCTTCCCCGTATTCCTTCAAAATCCTCGCGAGATCGGCTTCCGTCCATCGGTTGACGACCTTTTCCGCCGTCAGAGGAGACTCGGGGTTCATCCGCATATCCAGCGGCCCCTCTCCCTGAAAACTAAATCCCCTAGCCTTTTGATCGAGCTGCATTGAAGAAACTCCCGCATCGATCAGAACGCCGTCAAAACATTCGATTTTCGCTTCCTTCATCCAAAGGCGGATGTCGGAATGACTCCCATGGACCAGGCGAATTTTTTCCTTCCAGGGCGATAATTCTTTCGCCGCAAGTTCCAGCGCTTGGGGATCTCGGTCGCATCCCACATATAATTCGATCTCCGGATGCGCGGCCAAGAGCGCCGCAGCATGTCCGCCTGCGCCGAGCGTCCCATCGAAAAATCGATTCACTTTGACGGGTTCGAAGATCTCCAGAACCTCTTTCAGAAGAACTGAAATATGAGGTCGGGTCATGTCGCTGCCGGCGTCTCTTCGGAAAGAAGAGCAAACGCTTCTTCCACCATTTTATCTAAATTTTGATCCGCCCCGCCATTGAGCAAATCGGCCAAGTTGCGGTCGTAAACTTCTTTGGGCCAGATTTCGATCTTATCCATGACTCCGGCGATCACGATCTCTTTTTCAATTCCAACCGCAGCCTTTAAAGGAGCGGGAATTCCCACGCGGCCGATCTTGTCGCATTCGGTCGGGTGCAACGTCGAGAAAAACAGCGTGAAAAACTTCTGGTATTGAGCTACGTGCTGCTTTTCGCGGAACTTTTCCACAATTTTGTCGATCAGGGTTTTTCGATAGATCGCAAGACAGCCCCCGATCCCTAAGCCGATGACGAATTCGCATTTTCCTTCCTCGACAAGCCCATAGCGCATGGCTTGAGGAAGGACAAACCGCCCCTTGTCGTCGAGCTTGGTATCGGAAGATCCACTGAAGAAGAAGGCGCCCATGATCTTTTCCACTTTCTACCACAGACTAGCAAAGCGGCCTCAAACCGCGCAATCGGTTTATCTCCCCACCCCCTTTTGCTTTCAGATAACTCACTATCGCTCAAACTACTCGGGCGAAACATTCCGTTTGTGGAAAATTGTGGAAATTCTGTTCACAAACAACCGCTCAACCGGCAAAACCAAATCGCAATCTTCTGGATTTCAGAACGATCCAATCCTTATAGAAAAAATCGGCCGGCTGTTCATAACTCGGATGCAAAAATGCGTGGAAATTCGAAAAACTTCGGATTTCCTAGGAATATTTCTTGATCTCCGTGCATCATGTTGGCATCTTGCAAATGAACAGCTGAAAATTCGGTCTTTATGGATGCGCATCCAGTCACAATCGACAACCTCGGGATCGACGCTTCCCGCACCTATGCCAAAAACCAGGAATTGCTCGATAAAAATCTTCGGGCCGATTCGCTATCGATTTCAAAAAAAACTGAAATTTCAGTCATATCGCCTTATCTGGCAGAAGGAGAAGATCGGCAGTTTGCCGTCGGCGTCGCTCAGGGATGGGTCGTTTTCTCGCTGCCTAAAAACTACGGGATCGACGTAGCGAGGCTATTCACTTATCAGTTAGCTCCTTCTTTGGGCTCCCAGGAAGAAGAGGAAGCCATTATAGAATCCCTCTCCTTGCTAGAGGGATTGAATCCCCTTGAAGAAGTAGAGAGAAAAAAAATCCTCTCATGCTTAAAAATGCTAAAGGAATTGCGCAAGCTCATGGAGCAAATCATTGGGCGCTGCAATCAATTCCATAGGGGCTGATGATGGATTGGAAAGACGTGCTGGGTTGGAATGAAAGAGAAATAGAAGATGTCCGCCTTTTAGGAGCTTCCTATCTCCGCCAAGGCGTTTATGACACAGCTCTCGTCATGTTCGAGGCGCTCGCCGCAATCGATCCTGCCAATCCTTACGACCTACAAACGCTCGGAGCTTTGCATCTGCAGCAAGGCGAAGGGATGAAAGCCCTCGATTATTTGGATCGCGCGCTAAAACTCGATCCGACCGACGCGAAAATCAAACTCAATCGAGCCAAAGCCTTATTCATGCTGGGTTATCGCAGGCAAGGCTTACTGGAAGCGAGAGAACTGCAAAGCGCGCAAGACGCGGAAGTCGCCTCTCAGGCAAGCGCCCTGATCCTCGCCTACAGCTCTTAGAAGCTGTCCTACGAGATCCATTATATAAGGCTCTTCGATTCTTTGGGTTGTTTTGGCCGCTCGCAGTATAAGAGTGTGTCTGCAAATTGCAGACACACTCTAAATCCGGACGAAATGCCGCAGCGCGACGAACTCAAATTCAGATTGATCCGATCGAAAACTCTTGCTACATTGCTCAAAGGCGCAATCCATGCTATACTCCGCCTCTTACCCGAATGCAGCAGTTTTGAGGAGTTGGAGCGAATGCGAGAATTCCCGCTCTCTGCCGGCTTTAAAAAAGCTGGTAGGCGATGCATATCTATTTGAAGTCGCTGGATTTTTGCAAACTGGCATCGGGGCGCATGATTCTATAAATAGCAACATGTCACAGATCGGGCTTTATGCTTGAATGCGAAGTAAAAAACGGCTGGCCTCAGTTTCTCGAATTCATTCAAACGCGCTGTTCGCGCGCGGAGTTTGAAAATTGGATCGCTCCGATTCGGCTCATCTCTTCGGATTCGGAAGAGATCTCATTGGAAACGCCGAATATTTTCGTCCAGGAATATTTGCTCGAAAATTACAAGGAATTGCTCCGCGATTTCGTCCCGATGCGACCAAACGGAGAACTCGCGATCTCATTTTCGATTTCGGCGGCCCCCAAGCCCCAACCTCCCGCGCAAACCTCCTGCCAAAACGAATCATCCGGCGCCGCGACCAGCCCCTCGCTGAAACTCAATCCCCTTTACCGATTCGAAACGTTCATCGAAGGAACCTCGAATCAATTCGTCAAATCGGCCTCGATGGGCGTCGCCTCGCGGCCGGGGAAAACTTATAATCCCCTATTCATCCACGGCGGCGTCGGCCTTGGGAAAACACATCTTCTGCACGGCATCGGCCACTATGTGCGCGAAAATCATCGAAAACTGAAGATCCAGGCGATCACCACTGAAGGGTTTATCAACGAGATCGTCGATGGGCTGCGCAATAAATCGATCGATCAGATGAAGCGCTTCTATAGGACATTGGACCTTCTGCTCGTCGACGATATCCAATTCCTGCAGAATCGGGGAAATTTCGAGGAAGAATTCTGCAATACGTTCGAAACCCTGATCCATCAAAACAAACAGATTGTGATCACAAGCGATAAACCGCCCTCCCAGCTCAAATTATCCGAAAGGATCATCGCCCGGATGGAATGGGGACTCGTCGCGCAGATGGGCGTTCCCGATCTCGAAACCCGCGTCGCGATCATCAAACATAAAGCGGAATCGAGAGAGCTTTCTCTTTCGAACGACGTCGCATTTTTTATCGCGGAGCACGTCTGCAATAATATCCGCCAGCTCGAAGGCGCGATCAACCGCCTTTGCGCCTATGCGCGTTTCCAGGGGACGCAGCTCGACATCGCCTGCGCGGAAAAGATTTTAAACGAGCTGATGCAAAGTTCGCCTCCAAAGCGCATCTCCGTCGATTCCATTTTGCAAAGTATCGCCTCCGTCTTCCAAGTGAGATTGGGAGACTTGAAAGGAGATTCGCGCCAAAAAGAGATCGCCCTCGCTAGACAAGCCGCTATGTATCTGGCCAAGGAGATGATCGACGAATCGCTTTCCAAAATCGCATCGTCGTTTGGGGGAAAAACGCATTCGACCCTCCTCCACTCATGGAAAAAAATCTCCGAAGAAATCCTGGAAAACGATGTTTTGCGCCGCCAGATCCAAATGGCTCGCAAAAGCATCGAATAGGGTTCAGCTCCTCTCTTTCTATAGGAAAACCCCGCCGCGGATTCACCCGGAAACCCGGCGGGATTTCCCTTTGCGGATATCCTCTTCCAGAAATTTAAATTGCCAAAATTTGCAGCCGCGTTTCATAATTTCGTCCGACCTTTATGGAGGTTTTTATGAAAACGAAATTTATGTTCGCAATACTGACCGCAGTTTCCTCTTTTGGATTTGCATCAGAGCCTCTCGCTACGACTGAACTGCCTCTCGAGGTAAAACAGAGTTTGGTCAACGTGAAATCAGTGCGCAACTGGTTCGGCTACATGAGAATGGGCCCAAGCTCGAGACCAGTAGGAGACGCTGCAAACGTTCTCCCCGCTCTTGGACTTGGCTGGCGTTATAGCATCGCTTCGAGCGCAATCGACATTTCCGCTTCTTATACCGGCGTAGATGCATTTGCTTCGAATAAAGAGAGCTATTCCTTTACCCTTCCTCGCGTTTCCTACCTTTATTACTTTTCTCCAGAAAGCAAAGCTCAAAGCTTCTACATGGGCGCAGGGCTGGCTTACGGCGGATCGAAAACAGATGCTATGGCATTCAATGGCCTCATTCCTAGCCTGTCCGCTGGCTATGAAATGAATCGCCATCAAAACTGGCGCAGCTTTATGCAACTGGATGTAAGCCATCCTACATTTGCCACCACCTTGGACAAACCTTTTGTTCACATGGCAAATATGAATTTCAGCGCCATTACAGCTGAATTCTCCGTAGGCTTGGGTTATTAATCTTTTCCCAGTTTCATGTTTCAGGGGGCAGTTTTTCTGCCCCTTTTTTATTTTCCAAAGATAGAAAATACAAATACTCCCTCGGCAAAGGCATCTTTCATCAAAGAAACCGCCTTTAAAAGATCCTCCTTGGAACTTTCCCAATCGAGGAGCAATACGGATTTTCCGTTTCCGATTTGATCATCCTTCCAACCGCCTTCCCTGCGACGCACTAACCTCCATTGAAATGGACCGATCCACTTCAGAACTAACTCGCGGCTGTATTCGATATCCAGCATCCGCGCTGTTTCCTCTGCGATTACTTCGAGAGTCCGGCTTTTTCCCCAAGATGGAATGATGGCGATTCGATCAAAAGAATCCCATTCGAGGCGATCGAGCTGTACGATCAAAAATGAAGCCATCGCACGGCGCAAAGCTTCTTCCGACTCCCTCAGCAAAAGCGCCTGCATCTGCGCAGCCGCATAGGTCGGCTCGAACAGATAGGCATAGGGCGATCGAAACGCATCGGAGGAATCGCATCGAGGGCAAAGAGCGGCTTCCCAATCCAGCGAAGAAAAGCACTTGCGGCAGCGCACTCTGGGATCCGCTGCGATCAGCTGCTCCATGCACATTTCGCAGAGGAGTTTCTCGCAAGGCCTTTTGCACATCGGGCAAATCGGAGGGAATACGAGATCAACCGGCGCTCGGCTCAGGAACCCTATTAGTTTTTTGCAGATGGTAAGAGGGTTCTTCCAACGTTCCATCGAGGAACAGAAAAAACGCCTCGGTGATTTTAAACAGGACATATTGTTTCATCTTGATGAGAATCCGTACATTGCCGTCGAGGTCGACCGAAGGCGAAGCGCCTTCGCGGACGAGAAAGAACTCGGCTCTTTGGCCCTCGCTATAAGTGTCTTTGAGATCTCTGAGCCAAAATCTGCCGTTGTCCAGATTGAATTTGACATTGCCCTTCACAGGGATCATCAATTCGAGATCCAGCCCGATGATTCCCCCGAAGAGATTGAATGGCAGATCGAAAATCGTATATTCGCGCTTAAATGAATTGACAAAGGACAATTCTCCTTCGGCCAGATAAGTCTTTGCATCGTCGGGACAGCCGCGGAAATCGACCAGTTTCAATTCTCGAATCACGAGGGGTTTGATCGAAGTTTCCTCGGCTCCGATCTTCCTTAAAAGGCTCGGGCGGAATTCCAACAGCTTGCAAAGAGGCATCGAAAGCTTCCATTCCCCCCCTTCGGCTTCATAAATCGAAAGGGAATCGATGCGCAAAAGCCCAGCGAAATCGCTTCCTCGAATCTCTGAAATCTTCACGCGAGACGGCTCTGCTTCCACATTCGCAAATAATGTGCGCAGCCGATAGCCGAAGAATTCCCATTGTTTGCCGAACAGCTGCCCGGAAAAAGAAAAATCGGAGGGGCAATGCGGATCATAGCGAAGTCGGCCTTTGATCTCATATCCCGATCCCATCTTGAGCGTTTCGAATGCTTCGCCGACCGCCGAAGGGAGCATTCCCGAAAGCGACTTCAAATCGAGATGAGCCGAACCGACCAAACAGACTCCGGCGTTCTCAACTTCCTCTCGAAAAGAGGCTTCGATTCCTCCAAAAGATCCTTCGACCGAATGAATCCTAAATCCACCCTCCGCGGGCATCTCCCAATCGATCCGGAGCGGAGCCTCTTCATTTGGATCGCTCGCCAAAGACGCCCATCCTTGAGGATGCGGAGAAAACGCAGCTTCGGCCCATAAATACAATGGTTTTCCTGCATGGAGCAAAGAACCGGATGCGCTTAAAGAATCCCCATCCCATGCGAGATCGATGTGCTGAAAGCGTCGGATCGATCCATACACAGGTGCGAGCGCATCTCGAATCGAACAAGAGAACGAAGAAAAATCAGAGGCGCATTCGAGATCTGCCGCAAATTCGATCCCCTTGGACATATCGATCGCGCGCAAGCAAGCGATCGCCGCGTGATCCGGAGGCAGTTTTTTTTCGATCTGTTCCAAAGCATCGGGAGCTAAATGCGAGCGCAAATGCTGCAGAGTCCAGCGGCCGGTTTCAAAATTGAATTGGAGCAATCCGATCCGGCCATAGATCACAGGCCAATTGAGATCGGAGGGATGAATTTCGAAATGGAGCTTGGAAATCGAGAGCCCTTGCGCATTCGAATAATGGAGATGAAGCCGATCCGGATTCCCGATCAATGCAGTTCCGCATTTTAGTTTGCTGCACTGTAAATCGAGATCCGCTTCATAGGAAATCCCCATCTCCCATCCGAAGGAAATATACCCATCCCCTTGCGCTTCTCCTTCGAGCAAGGGATATCCGAGATGCTCGGCCATCGGCTGCAAATCGCATCGAAGCTCCTGCACGTTGAGTTCGCATTTTCCATGGCTCAAATAGCCCGATGCACTGCAATGCAGGCCGCTTTGATGCTTCAGCTCGCAGTCCTCGATGCGCCAGCGGGAAGGTTCTCTTACGATCTGAAATCTCCCTTTGCAAGGGCCGGCTTGCCAATGCGAAATCGACCACTGCCCTTTTCCATATTCGAGGCGGCAGGACAAAGGAATGCAGATTCCATCGACAGAGGCCTTTTCGCCTTCGATCTGCAAGGCGAATTTCCGATCTTCGAAAATGTCCAAAGACACGCGAGCGCTCCCCTCGATCGCGCGCTGGAATAAAAAACCGCCCTCGGATTCATTGGACAATAGGCCCTGGACGAGGGATTGGACAGTGTTCAGAGGAATGGATGAATGAGCTTCGATCCTCGCTTCCGGAAAAATCCTGCATTGTTTGAGCTCAATGCTCGAGCCGAGGCAATGGCTTCTCTTTGGATCCAATTCGACGGCGATGCTTCCATCTTTGAAGCGGCCGATGCCTGCCACTCGAATCAAATCCAGAGCGCGCCTCTCTACGCTCAGATCGAAGATCCACTCTTCTTTGCATTTTTTCAGCTTCGATCCGCGAAGGGCTATTCCTCCTTCGACAGCCCCAAGGCGCCCATATAATCCGATACATGAGACAAGCCCCTCTTTCGAATCGGCGGAAATATGGGCTCGCCCTTGGGACAACTCCCCCCATTCGATTTCCGCAAAGCTGCCCGAAAACCGCCAGTCCCATCCGGATGGATCCGCTTTTAGATCTCCGAAAATTTCAATTCCCTGCTGATCGGCGCATACCACGCCCTCGACGCCATGGATTCCAAAGAGATCTGAAATGAGGGGGCCGATCGGCCCCTCCGCCTTGTCGGCCGCGAATGAAAACCCCCTCTGTCCGGATAACTCGCATGCGCCGACTCCTGAGAATATTACGTCCTCGAAATGCCCTTCTTCGATTGAAAAATGCAAAGCCCCGCCGCAAACTTCAAAAGATCCTAAAAACCGCAATTCCCGGTTCGGGATGTTGCAGCAGCCAGAGCAATCCTCGGCCGTTCCTCCCCACGTTCGATCCGTTGGATCCCAGTACAGCGAAATCCCAGGGGAAAAAGGTTCGACAGAACCGAGATTCGGCACGCGGACTTTGCATTGGGATGACTGCCAGGCGAGTCCTGCTCCAGAGGCATCTAGCCGCCAGATCCCATCGGCCAATTGAATGACTCCATCGCAGAACCCAGCGCTTTCCGCCCCGAGCGCGCCGTTTAAAATCGCAAGAGGAAATCTTCGAATCGAGCCCGTCGCCGACCCGATCTTCCATCCTCCATTTTCACATGCGATGCTGAAAGAGAGATCGATCGATGCAGCCTCTTGAGCCGGGGCGCCGCCGCGGATCTTCCCTTCGATTTGGCATCGATCGAAAGAACCCGAGCATGCGACTGCGAAGGAAAAATCATTCAGCCTGCCATTTGCCTCTCCGCGACCGATTCTCCCTTCGTCGACCTCAAACGATAGTTCCGCTCCATCGATTCGCTCCGCGCCATAAGAGGCTTTCAACCCCGTTGCGCTGATCTTGGCTTGGCACTCTTCAAGGCGATTTCTCGTCCCATCCGCTGAAGCAATCACATTCTCGCAGGACAATTCCCACTCTCGCCCTTGGAGAGAAAGCTCTTCGATAGCCAAGCGCTCGATATTCCATTTTTCCAAGGTTTGACGCCGCTCTTCCCAAGAAAGGAGACCCGATATGCGCCCGCGCTCCATGCTTACTGAATTCCAATCGGGGAAAAAATACTGAACTAACTGCCAGCATGTACTGTCTACATTGTCCAATTCGAGAGACCATTTCCGGTTGGGCAATCCCTCCTCCGATATGCCGAGCGCCAGTTTGGATTGCCCGAATTGCGAAACGGTTTGCAATCCCCGCACCCTGCCGCGCTCGATCCCCCCCGCTCCCCTTGAGAAAAAGTTTGCGCCTGAAACATCCCATTCGAGTTTCCCGTGCCGGATGCAATCGAATAAATCGGCTTCTCCGATGAGGTCTTCCTGCTGCAGAAGATGCCCTTCCAATGCGATTGATCCAAAAAGATCGCCCAGTTCGAATCTCCCCTTTTGAATCAGGCCGTTTTCCAAGCGAATTCGACAGCGATCGAAGAGCCACCCATCGCCGAAAGGGCTGCAATCCGCTTGCACTTGCGCCAGCTGGCTTTCTGCTCGAATCCCCAGCGAATCGGAAACCCAGCGAAGCGCTTCGAGCTGGATATTTGAGGAAACAGCGGGAATTCCGCTTGGCCCGAATTCGAAATCGATCGATCCGGTCAGCTTTCCCTTGCATTCCGCTTCGGCCAATCGATCCATAAATGAGGACAGATCCCATCGATCAAAGCGGCAGGAAATTCGGTTTTTCTCCCCTTCTTCAATCGACCTGGCGACAAAAGTCCCGCCTTTTCTCTCTACGCATAGACCTTCTTTTGGCCCGATGGAAAATTTTCCGTAAATCGGATCTTTGCCGCCGAGCTTCCATTCGAATGTTCCCTCTATCGCTTTGACCGCCATCTTGCAGCCGGATCCATTCATGAAAGATGTTTCTAGCGGATTTATCTTTCCCAGCAATGCGACGTGGGGGCGGAACAACTCGAATTCAAATCCCTTCCGCTTCCAGCAAAATCCGATTCCCACTCGCTCGGACCGCACATGAAAGGAAAAGGGCTTGGAACCTCGATCGAACAGCACGGCATCTTCCAAGGAGATCTTTCCCTTTCGAAATTCCACATGCGCGCAAGCCATCTGGCAGCCGAGCCAACAACGCACGGCGATTTTCAACGCAGTCTCGAGGAGGAGATGCCTTGAAAAAATGCACAGCAAAATGAGAACGCTGATGATGACGATCCGCCGCCGCAAATAAGACTCCGAGTCTATTTATTATGAACCTATCCGACGAACGCGATGAGAAGGATAGGTTTTCACACCCCAATACCGATCAAAGAGGGCGTCTACAAAATAAGGCCTCTTGCAAAATTCGAATGTCGCAAGGGCTTCAACACATTTTTCAAATGATACAGAGAGCGGGAAAATCTTTCGAGAACTCGAATGCACATGCGGGATCACGCATTGCAATCGCACGCGTCCATAAATCTCAAGGATCAGGCAAAAGTCCTATTGCAAAGCCACAGCGAGTAATTTGTCGCTTATTTTTCTAGCGGTTTATACCGAAACTACTTCAAGAATCGGTTTCGGTATAGTAATCTCGTGCATCTCGCTGCTGAACAGGAGATCCATATGAAGTTAGGCTTTATTATCGCCTACGTCAAAGACGTAAAGGCAACACAACGATTTTATCAAGAAGCGTTCGGGCTAAAAATTCGCTTTGAAGATCCGGATGGCGATCTCTACGGGGAAATGGAAACGGGCAGTACCGTATTGGCTTTTTTAAAGGAAGACTACATGAAAGTCGCCTTTGAAAAAATGAAAAATCCGCCGCGTGCGATTGCCGCTCAATCAGGCGCCACAGAGATCGGTTTTCTCATCGAAGATGTGCCCGCCGCTTATGCGCGCGCAATAAAGGCGGGGGCGACGCAGGAACTCCCTCCGATCGAACTGCCTTGGGGGCAAATCGTCGGCTATGTACGCGATTTGAACGGGATCTTGGTCTCGATCGGAAGCCCGTGGAGTTCTCAGCAATAACCGCCCCCTTCTTCTAAAGCTCACCCGCTCCCAATTCCGCTTCGCGCTGTCCAAAAAACAATCAATTAAATTTTAAACTTAACATTGACTTTAAAAACTTGATTTAAAACAAAGAACTTGATAAAATTAATACCAGATTAGTAATAATAAGGAATTTATGACAATTAACAATATTATTTCCAAATCCGAAGGACAATTACCTTCGTCGCAATCCGAATCCCCGACGTCCCGCTGCTTGATCCCTATTCTTCGCAGCGCGAATGTTTTTTCATCGATCGATCCGACCCGCACTCATGTCGGCATCGGAAATTCCGGGTATGCTCTTCAGAACGGACGGATAAAAAAATTCGCCGTCCCCCAAACAAAACTGCAAAAGACGGTTCATGGAGTTTTTTTTCATTGCAAAACGCCCTCCGGAACAAAGAACCCCAAAGGCGCCGACAACGTCTGCAAAAAAGCAATCCGCTTGGGAAATAACGAACTCTGTGCAAGGCTTGTCTGTCCGCTCAACACCCTCTATAAAAACGAACAGCGCAGAGCTTTGAAGTTAAAATCATGGCGCATCCTCAATAGCCTCCGCGGCACTCCGGGAATCGTCGAGCATTATGCGGAAGCGACCCGCAAAAACAAACGCGGCTTCGACCAGCTCATCAGCTATCAAAAACTCTATGACGGCGATCTATATTCGTTGGAAGAAGGCGCCTTCGACAAACCCGTCGATGAACGCGTTTGCGAACGCATGGCCGGGCAACTCCTCGAAGGTTTGGTCGCGATGCATGCAAAAGGCATCTATCACCGCGACTTAAAACTGGACAACATCCTGGTGGACAAAGCCCGCGAGCAGCTTGCGATCGCAGATTTGGATTTCGCCTGCGAATGGGGTGTCGACACCGCTGAGGAATTGAATAAACCGTGCGGAACTCCGTATGCCCTCTCTCCGGAACGAGCCAAAATGTGTCAGATTTCGCCGGATCGAAGACCCGCCTTCACCCAAGAAGACCTGGAAAAAAACGACGTTTGGGGGATGGGAATCGTCCTCTATAGCCTGTATCACCCGCTTCAACTGCCCCCGGCTCTGGGACACCTAAGCAATCTGCGCCCAAGAGAGCAACTCCGCGCTGCTGCGACAGTGGATGAGTTTGCCAAGTCGAAAGCGAGCCGAGCAGCCGCTTTGTCGACTACGGAAGAAGAAAAAGCTCTCGCATTCGCGATGGCGGAAACCGCCGCCTATGTCCCTCCGGGTTCTTCGAACACGAATCGGATCTTCGGGGTCATTTCCAAGATGCTGCGATTCGACCCGCGCCAAAGGATTTCCGCTAGAGAAGCGCTGCAGGAACTCCGACAGGTCATCGCGCAAACGCCGGCGATCTAAAAAATCCGGCGCCTTTATACCGAAACTGTTTCAAGAATCGGTTTCCGTCAACGCAACAACCGGTTCTTGAAACAGTTTCGGTATTTAAAGCCGCGGAGCTGTTTGCAAAACCGTTTCTTCCCGCGCTTCAGGAAGATCCCTATTGTAACATTTCCCTAAACCCAGTATGGAAACCCTTAGAGACTGCTCGCGGGTTTTCGCGAGGATTCTCTTAGAGGGCCTCGGCGGCTTTGGGATACTCATGAAACGACTGACTGCGATCAATCTTTCCGCTCTGATCGCCATGGTTTTAATCGCGGTCGGCACAATCATCTTCCTTAGAGATAAAGAAAAGACAAACGGCCTGACCCTGTATGGCAACGTCGATGTGCGGCAAGTCGACATCGGATTCCGCGTCCCGGGACAAGTGCAGGAGCTGCTCTTCGAAGAGGGCGATTTCGTCTCGAAAGGCACTCCTCTAGCTTCTCTGGATCAAACGCCTTACGACGAGGAAATCCGCAAAGCGGCCAGCATGGTCGCCTCGCTGCAAGCCAATTTGAAAAACGCTGAAATCCTCCTCAAGAGGAGACAAGAGCTGATCGGCATCGGCGGCGTCTCTCAGGAAGATCTCGACAATGCGCTGGCTCAAAGAGACAGCTTATCGGCCGATCTGCAAGCGGCTAGAGCCTCGCTGCAAATCGCAAAAGACAACCTCGGCTACACCAAGGCATACGCCCCTGTCGACGGGATCATTTTGACGCGAATCCGCGAGCCTGGCACAGTCGTCAACCCATCGAATCCGGTCTACACCCTCTCGGTTTCCTCGCCGATTTGGGTGCGAGCTTTTGTGAATGAGCCGAATCTCGGACGCATTTATTACGGAATGGATGCGGAAGTCTTCACGGATACCAAAGATGGTCCGTTTTACCGAGGCAAAATCGGATTCATCTCGCCGGTGGCTGAATTCACTCCGAAAACGGTCGAGACGACGGAACTTCGCACCGACCTCGTTTATCGGCTGCGGATTTACATCGACCATCCCGATCAAGGCCTCAAACAAGGCATGCCCGTCACTGTCAAGCTCAAAGGGCGAAAGTGAATGTATGCCGGAAAATCTCGTCGAAATCAAAGGCCTCTTTCAAACATTCAAAGGCCATAGCGCATTCGCGCTAGAGGATATCTCCGCTTCGATCCCTCCCGGAAAGATCGTCGGCCTCGCCGGACCGGACGGCGCGGGAAAAACGACTTTGATCCGCCTCATCGCAGCTCTTTTGCATCCGAGCCCAAGGATCGATTTCGGTCTTGGGCAAAGATACCGTCCGCGATCCGGAATTCATCCACCTCAACGCGGGCTACATGCCCCAGAAATTCGGACTTTACGAAGATCTCTCGGTCATCCAGAACCTGCGCCTTTACGCAGACTTAAGAGGCGTCGTCGGAAAAGAGCGAACCGATGCGTTTGAAAGGCTCCTCAAATTCACAGGTCTCTCTCCTTTTCAGGATCGCCTCGCGGGAAATCTCTCCGGCGGGATGAAGCAAAAGCTGGGGCTCGCCTGCGCGCTCGTGCGCAAACCTTCTCTGTTGCTCCTGGACGAACCGAGCGTCGGCGTCGATCCGATTTCTCGAAGAGAACTGTGGAAAATGGTTCGAGATCTCATCGACGATGGGATCTCGGTGCTATGGAGCACTTCCTATCTCGACGAAGCGGAGCGCTGCGACAGCGTCTTGCTCCTCAGCGGCGGGAAGCTCCTTTACAACGGGCCTCCCAAAGAACTCACCAAGACGCTCGACGGCCGCGTCTTTAGACTCCACGATATCGATGGACAGCGCCGCAAACTCCTCATGGAAGTCCTCGAACAAAAAAACGTCGTCGACGGGACGATCCAAGGATCGGATATCCGCCTCGTGTTCGGCAAGGATGCTCCCGCGACTTTAAACATCTCCTCGAACATCCCATTGGAACCGATTCCGCCTCGCTTCGAAGATGCATTCGTCGACATGCTCGGAGGCTGTCCGAAAGAAAAATCAAAGCTCGCCGAACGCACTCCCGCCATTTCCTCTCCTTCGCCGATCGCGATTACCGCAAATGGGCTGACCAAAAAATTCGGCTCTTTCACAGCCGCGGATCACATCACTTTTTCCGTAAAAAGAGGGGAGATTTTCGGTCTCCTCGGCCCCAATGGAGCCGGCAAATCGACTACATTCAAAATGCTTTGCGGCCTTTTGAAACCAACCGAAGGGACCTGCTCGGTCAACGACCTCGACCTGCAAAAGGCGCCCGCTGCCGCCAGATCCAGGTTCGGCTATATGGCCCAGAAATTCTCCCTCTATGGAGATCTCAGCGTCAAACAAAATCTCGAATTTTTCGCAGGGATCTACAACCTGCAAAACCAAGACCGAAAACTGGCCGTCGAGCAGATGGTCGAAATCTTCAATTTCCAGGGATATCTCGGCGATTCATCCGACTCCCTCCCGTTGGGATTCAAGCAGAGGCTCAGCCTCGCCTGCGCCACCATGCACCATCCCGAAGTGCTATTTCTCGACGAGCCGACCTCCGGGGTAGACCCGATCGCCCGCCGCGAATTCTGGAACCACATCAACGGCCTTATCGCCAAGCATGTCACCATCATGGTGACCACGCACTTCATGGACGAGGCCGAATACTGCGACCGCATCGGATTGGTCTATCGAGGCAAGATCATCCACCTGGATACGCCGGATGCCTTGAAAGCGACCGCCAAATCGCAAGACAATCCCGAGCCGACCCTGGAATGCGCATTCATCAAGCTCATCGAGGAGTACGATGCCCAACATCCCGTTTGAGCATAAAAACGGCAGCTTTCGCCGTTTAAAAGCACTCATCCGCAAGGAATCGATCCAGATCATCCGCGATCCGAGCAGCATCCTCATCAGCGCCGTACTGCCTCTGATCCTGTTGTTTTTGTATGGATTCGGAGTGTCCTTGGATCTAAACCACCTGCGCCTCGGCCTCGTCCTCGAAGATACCACACCCGTTGCCCGCACGTTTGCCGAGTGCCTGACCAATTCGAGGTATTTCGACATGAAGATCGCGCGCGATCGCCGCGAGATGCTGAAGGATATGGAAAACGGAAGCATCCGGGGATTCGTCGTCATCCCCTCGTATTTTTCGGCGTTTTTCAATCGGAAAGACGCAATCGCGCCCATCCAGGTGATCGCCGACGGCGGAGAGACGAATACCGCCAATTTCGTGCGCAACTATGTCCAGGGCGTCTATCAAAAATGGCTGGCTCAAGAGGCGATTTCCAATGACCTCCAGGGGCTGCCTCGCGTCGTAGCGCAGCAAAGGTTCTGGTACAACGAACAGCTCGAGAGCCGTTTTTTTCTGCTCCCCGGCTCTTTGGCCATCATCATGACTTTGATCGGAACGCTCCTAACCGCCCTCGTCGTCTCCCGCGAGTGGGAAAGAGGGACCATGGAAGCATTGATGTCGACCCCTGCGAGCATCTGGGAAATCGTCCTCGGGAAATTCATCTCCTATTTCGTCCTCGGCATGGGCTCGATGGCGATCTGCGTCGTGATCTCCGTTTTGTGCTATGGGGTTCCTTTGCGCGGCTCAATCTGGGTTCTCGCCTTTGTCTCCGCCGTATTCTTAATCGGAGCCCTCGCAACGGGCCTGCTCATCTCGACGCTCTCCAGAAATCAGCTGGCCGCCTCGCAAGCAGCTATCCAGGCGGGGTTTCTTCCAGCTTACATGCTCTCGGGATTCATCTTTGAGATCTCCAGCATGCCCGAGCCGATCCAATGGCTCACTTACATCATTCCTGCGAGGTATTTCGTCCAATGCCTCCAAACGATCTTTTTGACCGGCAATGTCTGGAGCCTGATCCTGTTCAATCAGATCCCCATGATCGCCATCGGCGCCCTTCTCCTCGGGATCACCGCGCGAAAAACCGTCAAGAGGCTCGACTGACATGCTCCAGAGAATTTGGTCTCTTGTCATCAAAGAGCTGCTCATCGTCTGGAAAAATCCCAAGACGCGCATCATGCTCGTTCTGCCTCCGATCGTCCAGCTCCTCATCTTTACTTTTGCAGCGACATTGGACGTCAAAAACGTCTCGATCGGCGTTCTCAATCGCGACAATGGAAAAGAAGCTTTCGAACTCGTCGAGCGATTCAAAGGATCTCCCACTTTCACCCGGATCTCCCATCTATCCGCCGTCGAGGAAATCGCCCCGTTCATCGACAATCAGCGAGGAATCATGGTCGTCTCGATCGACGAAACATTTTCGCGCAAGCTCAACCAAAACCAAACAGCGGAAGTCCAGATCATCTGCGACGGGCGCAAATCGAACGCAGCTCAAATCGTCTTCGGATACGCAAATGACATCCTGGCTCGCTTCAATGCCGATTTTTGCAAGACAGCTTCCATTCCGCAAGAAAACGCCCAGCTCTTCATCCGAAATTGGTACAATCCCAATCTCCTTTATTTCTGGTACAACGTCCCCTGCCTCGTGGCCACCTTGGCGATGATCACCTGCTTGATCGTCACCTCCTCGTCCGTCTCGAAAGAGAGGGAATTCGGCACGTTCGATCAACTCTTGGTCTCCCCTCTTCTCCCCGTGGAAATCCTAGCGGGAAAAATCATCCCCGGCCTCATTATCGGTTTGATCGAGGGATCCATCATCCTCCTGGTCGGAATTGCGATCTTCCAGGTTCCTTTCACCGGTTCGTGGCTGCTTTTTTACTTCAGCCTGTTCGTCTTCGTCCTTTCCATCAGCGGAGTCGGCCTTTTCATCTCCTCTTTTTGCGCCACCCAGCAGCAGGCCATCCTTGGGACATTCGTCTTCATCACCCCATCCGTCCTCCTCGCCGGATTCGCCACTCCGATTGAAAATATGCCCGAATGGCTTCAGCCGACCACCTATCTGATTCCTCTCCGCTACATGCTGGTGATTTCCAAAGGATTATTCTTGAAAGCAATGCCGCCCTCGATCGTCTTGAAACAAATCTGGCCGATGGCCGTCATCGCCCTATTCAACTTGATCGGAGCATCCCTATTTTTCCGCAGGAGGCTTGGATGATGAAACGATGCATTTTTCTCTGCTGCGCCCTCATCGGAGGATGCATGGTGGGCCCCAATTACGAGGCTCCCGACGTCGCTATCGCCGATGACTGGCAAAACCCCGATGCCCCTTCTTCGATTTCCGAAGAGCCTCCTGCATCTAAATGGTGGGAGCTCTTCGAAGATCCCCTCCTTTGCAAATACATCGATCGAGCGGCTCAAGCCAACGAGCAGATCCTCGCCGCTGAAGCGCGCATCTGCGAAGCCAGAGCCATGCGCCAAGTCGCCGCATCCGCGCTTTTTCCCCAAGTCAGCGCCGATCTCAACGCTATGAAGACCTATTTTAGTAAAAACGGCCCTGTCTATTCTGCAACTCCCGGACAGATGTCCTCTTCGACAAACATCCTCCCATTCAACGTGCAGGCTCCGCAGATTCAAAATCTCTTCAATGCTCTCTTCGACGCTTCTTGGGAAATCGACCTGTTTGGAAAAACCCGACGCGCTGTCGAGGGAGCCTCTGCCGTCGCGGATCGCGCGATCGATGAAAAGAATGACATCCTGCTAAGCGTATTTGCGGAATTGGCCCGCAATTACCTCGAACTGTGCAGCGCCCGCAAACAAACCTCTCTCGTCGAAACGAATCTGGCCCTATTGGAAAAAACGGCATTTCTCATCAAAGAGCGCCTCAAATACGGCTATTCCAATCAGCTCGACCTCGACCGCGTCGAAGCGGAACTCTCCTCTCTCAAGAGCCAGCTGCCCGAACTCTACGCCATCGCATATCGCAATACCTATGCGATCGCCGTGCTGACCGGATCGATGCCGGAAACCCTCGTCGATGAACTCGCCTCCGTCAAAGAACTTCCGCGCCTTCCCAGTTCAATCGCGATCGGCCTTAAATCCGATCTCCTCCGCCGCCGCCCCGATGTTCGCGCCGCCGAACGAACGCTCGCCGCTGCAACCGCTTACATCGGCGTCGCCGTCGCTTCCTTTTATCCATCTTTCGTCATGAGCGGAGGCGCGGGATTCCAATCCTTGCAACTCAAAGACCTCTTCCAATCCTCCAGTAAAACTTGGGCCTATGGGGGTAACTTTAACATCCCCGTATTCGAAGGGGGAAAGCTCGTCGGCTATCTCGAAGCCGCTAGAGCCTCTGCCTGCGCAGCAGCCCATACCTACCAACAAACCATTCTCTCGGCGCTGCAAGATGCCGAAACTGCTCTGGCGCTATTTACCGAAGCGCGCGCGTCTTCGTCCAATCTCAGCGAAAGCGCATCTCAATACCGCCACTTGGCCTGGCTATCTCAAATCCGGCATCAAAAAGGACTCGTCGGCCTTCTCGACGTTCTCGACAGCGACCGCCAATTCGTCCGCTCTCAAATCGACCTCCTCGCTTCCGATACCAAAGCATTCATCGACCTCATCGCACTGTACAAATCTCTCGGGGGAGGATGGGAAGTTTTTTAGAGGGTGTCTACCAGTACCCAACCCGCCAAAACTTTCAAGGCCGAGCACTAGTTCAAAAAATTATTTAATAACAAACAACCGCAAAAACCATTGAAAACAATCTCATAAAATACACATCATTTTTTTCAAAAAAAATTCCAGGCTTATGGACGTCTCAACTCCTTCTTTTTCTCCTGTTTTATTTCACAAATATACGATCGACAAAAGCTACCGCATCAAGACATTTCGAAACGGGAAAGAAGAATCGATCGGCGATCCCGAGCGGATAGATCAGATGCTCTCCGGCGACTTTTTTCTCTGGATCCATCAGTTTTACGCGAGATCGAAAACATTTCGGCTTTTTACATAAGCTGATCTTTATCGTCCAACTGATTCATTCGCTTCTATTTAGGAGAAAAAATGCCGACGTCAGTTTATGCCATGCAGCCATCGTACTTCGCAGCGCCTCGCCGACAGAAGCTTTTCCCCATCCATTCCTGCTCGCCCATGCGGATCGCCCCGGCATCTTCACCGAAATAGACGATGCGCTCGCAGGTAAAAACGTGACGGAACTCGTCCTCTATCGCCCTATTTCCAGCGATCTTCGCAAAGAGATCTGCGACACCGCAGAAAAAACAGCTCTCTATACGAAAGACGCGAAAACAAAAACCCCCTTCTCCTACCTCGACATCTTCCTCTCGCCGCTGCGCAATTCGAAACATCGCGTCTGCGCTCGATCCCCGCATTTTCAACACCCCTCTTCCGATCTCATCGAGAAAACGGCCCGCCTCGTCGCCGATGCTATATTGGGCAATGAGATCCTTTCGAAAAAAGGCTCTCCCAAGCCGCTGTTTTGCAGCCCTTATGTCGCTTCGATCCTCCAATCGAGCCTCTTTTTGCAAGCGCTCAAATCCCTAGATCCTTCCGATGTGGAAGCCTTCAAATTCTCTACAAATGGATTTCCCAACCGGATCGCCCTCATCGAGAAAATCGCAGGGGCTTTCAAGGCATCTGCCCCTAAAGGCCCAGTCGAACAACTCCTGCACAAAACCTACTGGGATTCGACGCGAATTGGGAAGCTCGTCCGGCGGGATGTGCAATCCATCATGTCTTCTTACCTCGCCAAAAACCTCGACAAACTCTCGGAAAGATCCGCTGTTGCGACTTGATTATAATTGTTTCGAAGTAAGAGGGTGTCTACAAAGAGCGGCTTTGTAGACGCCCTCTAAGGAAAATTTCTTGAAAAATTGCGCTCTTTCTTCTTAAACTCTCCGCTCAAATTCTCAAGACCACAAGCACCATCAGGAACGCCCATGCAAATTTCCAGCCTCAATCCGCTTCCTTCTATCCTTGCCTCGATTCAACCCATTGGGATCTCGAAACTTTTAATCGCTGCGATGAGCGCCGCTGCTTTGAATGCCCTCTCCTATTTTCCCAAAGCATCCGCTCAGGTTTTTGACAGTTCGTGCTTCGATCACTGCATGGATCTCACCAGAAATATGACTACGCCCAATCAGTTCAGGGATTTGAATCCCCTTTTGCAAAAAAATTGCCATGATTATTGCGGCGATGCGAAACGCCTGATGGGCGCAACTATTGGCTAGGTTCCTGGACTGCGCAAATTTTTTTCGTAGAGGAAAATCGCTTCAAAAGACTCATTCCAATCGCGCCAGTCCTTTGGCGCGGCTTTTTTCAAACATCCATCGAAATAGCGCGATTGATCCTGCGAGAAACACCGCGTTCAGGCCGATGCTGATCCAAAAATAAGACATCGGGAACCTCCCCTCGTAGAGGATCGCGCGCATTCCCTCGAAGATATACGTCGTCGGAAGACTCCAAGCGATCCACTGCGCCCATCCGGGGAGAACGGCTACGGGGTAGAATACCGCGCTGAATGGAGCGAACAATCCTCCGATCATCCAGGCGAACATTTCGACCGCATGGCCCCAGTAGACAATCGCAGCCGATGCGAGGAACCCAATCGACCATCCGAAGATCAGCAGCGATGCGGCAAACGGAATAAACGCCCACCCTATGGCAAATACATCGAGGGCATAGAGGACATAAATCGCTCCGGCGCAGAATGCAATCGTGAACATGAGCTTGCAAAGGGAAATCAACAGAACCCCCGCGATCCACTCCGAGAGCTTAAGAGGAGTCGAAAAGAGGTTGACCATGTTGCGATGCCAAAATTCTTGCAATAGGCTCGTCGATATATCGACGCAGCCGCGCCAGCAGACTTGCCAGAACATGAGGCCCGTCATGAGGATCATCGGCAAAAGAGGCGAGCGGAAATTTTGGGATTGGATCCAAGCGGAAGTGAGCCCCCAGAGAAAGATGTCCACGAGCGGCCAATAAAAGAGATCGGACAGTTGATGGAGGTTCTTGCGCATCGTATAAAAATAACGAAAAAACACGCCTAGTATGCGCTGTCGGTTCATGTGCTTCTCCTAGCTATCTTAAGGAAATACTCCTCGAGGGTGGGTTCTTCGATCTGGATGTTTGCATAAGAGACGCCCGCTTGCATCAGCCGATGCAAAAACGGCGGGATTTGAGACTCTTCGATCGAACAGGAAATCGAGCGGTGATCGATCTGGAAGGAGATCCCTGCCTCTTCGGCGAGAGCAACCGTCCTCTTTAACCCATCGACAATAGTGAGCCGAAGCCGATGCGAGGAGCTGCTCCTGGCGAGATGTTTGGGCAAATCGTCGGCGATGATTTTTCCTTGTTTGAGAACAATCGCCCGATCGCACAGCTCGGCGACCTCTTCCATCTTATGCGAAGTGAAGAGGATCGAAAGCCCTGTCCGGCTCCTTTCTTCCAGAAGAAACTTGCACACGTCATGGGCTGCGTCCGGATCTAAAGATGCGGTCGGCTCGTCGAGAAGGATGATTTTCGGTTCGACGAAAAATGCTTTGACGAGCATCAGCCGCGTCACCTGGCCGGCGGATAGAGATGAGACAGTGGCGTTTTTCTTATCGAGAATGCCGAACCGCTCCAGGAACGGCTCGATTTTTTTTGCCCCATTCGAAATTCCATAGAGGCGTCCGAAGCATTTCAGATTCTCCTCGACAGTCAGCACATAAGGGAGGCTCGCATAGGTGCTGGCAAATGAGACGTGCTGCAACACCTCGGAGCGGAACTTAAAGAAGTCTTTTCCGAAATAGAGGATCGATCCCGAGGTCGCCGTCAGCGTTCCGAGCAGCATTTGAATCGTCGTCGTTTTTCCCGAGCCATTCGGCCCGAGCAACCCTAAAATCTCCCCCTGCTTGAGGTCGAACGAAATCCCATCGACAGCGATGAAAGAACCGTATCGCTTTGCGAGGTTTTTAACGCTTAAAACGAATTTCATAACAATAGCTCAATGTATAGCCATTTCTAAAAGGAGGTCCAATCCCCGCTCCACTTCAGGGAGATACAGGCTCGGCATCCATTCGCTTCCGTACAGAAGATCGCTGATCACGAATCCCGCAGCCATTGAGACGCGGCGAACCTCTGCGAGAGCAAAGAGCGCGCTTGCCTCCATTTCCACTGTGAGAATCCCCTCCTGCTGGTACGAAGCGATCTCCTCTTTGGTGTGGCAGTAGAACGCATCGATCGTCCACGACGGCCCCGTCCGCTCGAATCGAGCGGCGAAGGCGCCGCCATCCGTCGGATAACTATAACGCCCATCCGGGAGATAGTGATGCGAAGTCCCCTCATCGCGCAAGGCTTTTGTGCAGCCGACGAGGTCTCCCGGATTGAGATCCGAAGCGATCGCCCCTGCGGTTCCGATCGAGATGAATTCTTCGACGCCCCAAGCGATGAGGAGCTCCACCTTATTCGCGATCTGGGGCGATCCGATCCCAAACTCCCCGACGGCGACTCCCGGAGCCTCGTCGAGCCAAAAGATCTTGCGAAAGGCACCCGAGGAAAACTTCCCTTTTCGAGTAGCGGCGATCCGCTCGAAAAATGAACTCTGATAGCAGAGCACGACCTTCTTGGGAGGCGGCCCCTCGGGAATTTTCCCGCAGGATTTCAGATGTTGGAGAGTTTTCTTTGCAGAAATCAGAGGTGCAAATCGAACTTTATCGCTGTATTGCGGAACACCCATGAGACCTCTTGCCTAACTAAGGCTTCTGTCGATTTTGCGGTTCTGTTGCGCCGAAACAACTGCGGATGAATGGCTCATTCAAGAGAGTTCAGCGAAATATTTCACTCGGAATTGGCGATTTTTTTGTATTGGGCTTCGGTGAGAAGCGAGTCGAGTTCCTTGGGGTGCGATAATTCGATCCGGTAAAGCCATCCTTCCGCTTCGGGAGAGCGTCCGATTGTCTCCGGAGAAGTCTTTAAAGCCTCGTTAATCGCTAAAATCTTGCCGGATACGGGAGCATACGTATCGGCTGCAGCTTTAGCCGATTCCAATACGCACACTTCTTCGCCCACTTTGACCGTCCGACCGACTTTCGGCAATTCGACATGGATGACGTCTCCGAGTTCGGCGACGGCATGTCGAGTGATGCCCACCGTCCCCGTTTTCCCTTCCACTGAAATCCATTCGTGAGTTCGAGTATATTTCATTTGCCGCCTATGAGTCTGACAGTTGCCCAAAGAGAGGGATGCTTTTCGATCGCATATTCCTCCGAAGATACGGCGAAATGCTGCGAGGGGCGATTGCCCCGATTGATGCGATAAGTGAAGCCCATCCGCTGGAACTGAAGGGGATCGTAGCCGTGCAAACAATCCGCTGGGATCTCGATCTTCATCGCATAGGAGTCCGCGCCGCTTTTCACCTCGACCGCCAGCTCCTCGCTGTCGCAGAGCCGGTGGATATCATCGCCGCTGAAGCGGGTGATTTCGCGGCCGTGCACGCCTTCATCTGCATCGGGCGTGAAGATGAAGTGATGGCAGAATTTGGAAACCTGGGCTTTCGTCTTCAGATCGCGCGTGTCGAAAAACAGCTCGACGGAATCGGCTTCGGTGCGCCCTTTGGCATTCACCTCGAACATCACTTTCTGCTCGTTCCATCCCATGTAAATTTCGGCAAACGCATCTTCATTTAAAAACTCCGCGGTAGACGGAATCTTATAGTCGCTGCCGGCGCGCAGTTTCCCTTTGACATGGGGGCAATCCCATGAAAGCGCGAAAAACTGCACGGGGGAAAGATCCGGAATCTCTTCAAAGAGCATCATACGAGTCTCCTAATTGCTTTTTAGCGGAAGGACGATCGATCCTTGTTCGATGGCCATTTCCATCAGGTAATCGACGAACCTAGCCCTTGCCTCAGCGGCCAAAGGAGCCTTTCCCGCCTCCATCTCTTGCAGAATCGCTCCGTCTTCCACAGCTCGATCCTTGATGCGGAAAAAGGAAGGCGCCCGGCCGCCGTCGGCGCCGATGGACGACCATTCTCCGACCTGGAGCAAAAATGCCAACTGTCCAACCCATCCCTGAGCCGATTCCCGCGCGATTTTTTGCTCGAGCGGCTGCAGGTTCCAAAATCCGAGTTTCGGTTCCGATCCGGCGCGGCACAGTTCGAGCGCTTGCCGCATCGGAGAGTCGAACCGATGTTCTGCGTAAAACTGCAAAGATCCCGTTCCCGGCGTCCAATCGCCTTCGGCTTGCGCCAGATCGATCGCCTGGAACAGATCTTCAAATATAGCGCGAGCCAGGGCTTCTCTCCCGTCTTCCGGCTTCATGCCGACGGCTGCCGCTCTCTCTTTTAAAAATCGGTCGACCTCAATGAGCCCTTTGGCTTCGGCAAAGTCGACGACGATCGGCCCTGCGATTTTTTTCACTTCGGCCAGCCGCCAAATGGAATCCGTTCCCTCTTCGCGATAGGTCTTCACCCCTTCCTGAGAACAAGCAGCCTCTTCCAGCGCCTTGGCAAATTCGGCGCTCTGTTTGACTTCGAGGCCGTCGATCCGATGATTTTTGAGGAAAACGCCGACTTCGGCCTCCTGAAAAGAGGCTGTCTGGCATGCCTGTTCGATCCAATCGGGGCGCTCGGCTACGATCCGCCTGCGAGACCAATCGTCGATCTCCTTGCGGCGGGCGGGATCGAGGCTCTCTAGCGCGGCGAATCGATCGCCGTCCCGATTGGCCAGTTGCGAAAATGTCTTCTGCAATTCGGCCCAATGGGCGTCCTGGATCTGCCAGTCCCATACCTCTTTGATGCCGAGGCGAGCGGCGAGCTTCCCGAGATCGACTCGGGCGTAGCGGATCTGATATTTCGTCTTGACGAGTTCCGGCGCCTTTGCGGCGACTTCTTCGCAAGGCAAAAGCCTCTCTGGCAGGCCGAGCGGATCGGACGGCTTTTCACATGCGAGGCGGCTATAGATTTCAAACCGCAGGAAATCCTCGGTCGATTTACACTCTAATTCCCTGGGTATCCGATACAGATCGATCGTGGAGATCTCTTTCGAAAAATCGCGGAACTGGCGATAAGGAAGAGCATCGACCAGTACGGCGTCCCCGATCTCTTTTAAATAATTCAAAAAGCAAAGCGCTCTCTTCCAGAGGGCGATCGCATCGCGTTTGCACAGGCCGAGATGGCGAAGCCGATACTCGGGACTCTCTTCTTTTGCGCAAAACCTCTGGCAGAAATCGCTCCAGACTTCGTTCGATTCGACCGAGAATCCTTCATCCAGAGCCAGAGCGGCTCCGTTCAACACCACTTCGGCCATTAAATCGAGAAAATCGCGCCCGAACCAATCCTGCGGAGTGCGGCAGCCGAATAAAGCGAAGTCCTCTGCATCGATCCGCGGATCGTGCGGCAGGCGGCCTTGGGACTCTTGATACAGCAGGATTCTCCTGATGAACTCGGAGGGCATTTGAGCTTGCATGCAGTAGAGATTCGCCCATGACGCGAAAAACTCGGCTCCAGCCTCTTCCATCTTCTGGATCTTCTCTACTTCATCCACAACCCCCGGCGCGAATTGGCTCCAGATGGCGCGCGAAGAAAGCGCGGACATTGCGGGATGCAAATAGAATCGGTAGCGGCGAGCTTTTTCGAGTTTCGCTTCCCAATCTGCTTTTAATTCGGATGCAAACCGGTTGGCTGCTTGCTTTCCCAAACCCGTTTTCAAGAGGTCGTGGAGAAGAACGCTCGTCTTCAACGGCTCTGCAGCCAGAAGGTGCGCGAGTTGTTCGATCTCCGAGCGCATGATTTTAGATCCGTTGACTGCGCGAACAGCGACGGTGTCTTTTTTTCTTTCGAAAGCGCCGATCGCGCTATAGGTTCCGAAAAATGAAAAGGAAACGATTACGACGATCGCAACGATGATAAAAAAAAGCGCTGGTATCGGCGAAAAAATTCCAGCATAAGGTCTTTCCGGCAATTTTTGCCCCTTCAGACTAACAAAAAAACCCTTATTACAGCAAGAGCCGTTAGGGCGATGCGCAAAAACCGATGCGAATTCGCCTCATTCGGAGATTTCTCAAAAATACAACGGTCTCAATATGATTTGGCGAAAATGACGCGCCGACTGCTCGGCTCTCCCGTGATGATGCAACGCCCTTGCTCCTCAGGCGCGCCCAATGGAATGCACCGGATCGTCACGTTGAGTTCTTCTTTGACTTTCTCTTCGACGGCCGCCTGGCCATTCCAATGGCAAAGGGCGAATCCCCCTTGGTCGTCGTCCTGCAAAAAAGTCATAAAACTCTTCCCTCCGATCCAATCGGACGATATGCCGATCGCGGAATGCAAGGGCTTTTTGCAAAAGACCCGTTTGGATCTCCATGAGAATCGAAGGAATCGACGAGGCGATCTCGCTTCTTTTAAATGGCGTCTGCTCTTTATGAGGCCGGTCGCGCCTCAAAACGGCGAGCGTCTGGGCTTGGATTTCCCGCTGCCCCACTTCGATGCGAAGAGGCACTCCTTTCTTGATCCAGCTCCAGCTTTTTTCTCCGCCGCGAAGATCGCGTTTATCGACGATGACTTTTAACGGCTGAGCTCCGTCGAAAAGGAACATCTCTCATTTCGTGCTGCGAGATGATTGCAATAGGCCAAAATCGCGTCTTTCGACTCTTCCTGATGGATGATCGGGAATAATCACGACGTGAGCCGATGCGATCCGAGGCGGGCAGCACCAGGCCGTCGTCGTCGCTATGGGTCATGACGAGTCCGCCGATGAGCCGCGTCGTGACGCCCCAAGAAGTCGTCCAGGCATATTCCTGATCGCCGCTTTCGTTTCGGAATCGGATCTCGCAGGATTTGGCGAAATTTTGCCCGAGAAAATGGGACGTGCCCGCCTGCAGCGCTTTGCGATCCTGCATCATCGCTTCGATGGCATAGGTCGCGACCGCCCCGGGGAAACGCTCTGCGGCGGTCTTCTCCCCGCAGATGACGGGCATCGCCAGATAGTCGTGGCAAAAATTGCGATATACATTCGAGCATCTGCAGCCGTCTTCTTCTTCGGCCTCTTTGGCTGGTCGCATGGGCAGTATGGCCTTCTTGCCACAGGAATTCGGTCGGTGCGCAAAAACATCCGCGTGCGCATTTCCCATCGAACGACGTTCGCCCATTGGTTGATGAGCAACGGCAGATCGCGATACGATTCGATCCATTTGGAAAACGAATGCGCCGATGATCATTTCAGAAGTGGGGCGGACGATGAGCGGTTCTTCCAGCTCGCCCGCGGGCACGAGTTTGCCGTCGGGGCCTTTTTCGAGCCGATGATGCGTCACGACGGCGCATTCTTTGGCAAATCCCTCGACGTGCTGCGCTTCTTTTTCCAAAAAGCTCAGCGGGATGAAGAGAGGGAAATAGGCGTTCTGATGGCCCGTGGCCTTGAAATTCCATCGAGAACCGGCTGGATATTTTCCCAAATGCCATAGCCCCATGGCTTGATGACCATGCAGCCGCGCACAGGCGAGTGTTCCGCCAGATCGGCCGCTTTCAGGACGGCTTGATACCATTCGGGATAGTTTTCAGCCCGCGTGGGCTGGATTGCTGTCTTGAGCTTTTGTTGCGATGCCATAGGCTTGCCATTGTGTAGCTGCGGCCTATAATTTTGCACGCAAATTTTCAGCCAGGCGTTTCTCTGATCTCTGCGGCGCATCGCGCCGATTTCGCGGCCGCCGCAGTCGCGGCCGAGAGGCGCAAACGAATAGGCCATCATCGCCGCCAACACGTCCTGCTCGGACAAAAGGACGTCCTTGAGCAATTCCACCTGCGGCATCGCGAGCGAAATAGTCCCTTGATGCAGATAGCCATTTTTGCGTCTCCGTTGGGCTGCTCCTGCGATCTTTCGCCCTTCATACACGACGTCGTAGACCGTCGGCTTGGCCATGCAAAAATGCGAACACTCCTCTGCTGCATGATGTCCGCAGCTTTCCTCAGGAGGCAGCAAATCGACCGGGCTGCAGAGCTTTAAAAGGCCTTGCATCACCTCGAGCACCGCTTGATTGACAAATCGGTAATTGGCCAGAGTCGTTAAAGAAAATTTTGGATGGGAGGCGGGCATGAGAAACGAAAACGCGAGATCCCAAATATGAAAGACAATCCCCCCTCCCGTAGGACGCCTGGCGAGGTCGATCCTGCGCGATCGGACTTTCGAGAGATCGAGATGCTTGGACGGATCGATGAAATAGCCATAGGTCGCAGCAGGTCCGTCCCATTCGTAAAAATGAAGGATCGGATCGCCGCCCGGCTCGAGCCCTTCGAGAAGGCGCTCATCGTTGCGCATATTAAATTCGGCTGAGTTCAGCCCTGAGTCCAAAATCTGCATCATAAATTTTTACTTCACAAACAAACGGATTGCGTCTATTAGAAAGTACTTTCGAGGATACGAGGTTTGCCTCCCTATCGCAAGAAAAATGTCCGGCCGTCGGATCTCAGTCCTCAACCCCCTATAAATGAACATTTTACAGGCAATTGCAATTTTGCCGGAAACCCGTTAGAATGAAAAAATAGCCTCTAAGGAGTCCTATGTTCGATAAATTTACCAATCGCGCCAAGCAAGTCATCAAACTCGCCAAAAAAGAGGCCCAACGGCTGAATCACAACTACTTAGGCACGGAACACGTCCTGCTCGGGCTTCTGAAGCTCGGCCAGGGGATTGCGGTCAATGTCCTGCGCAACCTCAATCTCGATTACGAAACCATCCGCACCGAAGTCGAGCGAGTCGTCGGCTTTGGCCCTGAAATTCAAGTCTATGGCGACCCGGCCCTGACAGGAAAGGTAAAGAAGGTTTTCGAATATGCGAACGAAGAGGCCGCCAACCTCAATCACAACTATGTCGGCACGGAACACTTGCTCTTGGCTCTTCTCCGCCAAACCGATGGAGTTGCCGCTCAAGTGCTAGAAAATCTGAATGTCAATCTAAAAGAAGTGCGCAAAGAAGTTCTCAAAGAACTCGAAACATTCAATCTGCAGCTGCCTCCTATTGGGATCTTCCGCAACTCCTCCTGCGACTCCTCCTTCGCGTCGCGCACCCTCGTCTTCCCAGCAAGACCGCAGCAGCTCGGCCGCTCATCGATAAAATGCCCGCTTTACGCGCCTATGGACATGATCTGACCGAAATGTGCCGCGAAGGAAAAATGGATCCGGTGATCGGCCGAAGAGAAGAAGTGGAAAGACTGATTTTGATTCTTTGCCGCCGCCGAAAAAACAATCCGGTTCTCATCGGAGAGGCGGGCGTCGGAAAAACAGCGATTGTCGAAGGGCTTGCCCAAGCGATCGTCCGAGGAGAAGTTCCGGACAATTTACGCAAAAAAAAACTGATCTCTCTCGATTTGACCCTGATGATCGCCGGAACAAAATACCGCGGTCAATTCGAAGAGCGAATCAAAGCGGTGATGGATGAGATCAAGAAAAACGGCAACGTCCTTTTCTTCATCGATGAACTCCACACAATCGTCGGCGCCGGCGCCGCCGAAGGCGCGATCGACGCTTCGAATATTTTCAAACCCGCTCTTTCCCGCGGAGAAATCCAGTGTATCGGCGCAACAACGCTCGATGAATATCGCAAGCATATCGAAAAAGATCCCGCTCTCGAGCGCCGATTCCAAAAGATCATCGTCCAACCGCCCAACGTCGAAGAGAGCATGGCGATTCTTAGCAGGGCTGAAAGCCAAATACGAAGAGCACCACAGATGCATATATACGGACAGCGCTGTGCGCAGCGGCCGTGATTCTATCAGATCGCTATATCTCCGGACGATTTCTGCCCGATAAAGCGATCGACCTTCTCGATGAAGCCGGAGCCAAAGCGCGCATTTCAATCATGCACCAGCCGCACAGATATCGCTGAACTCGAAGGAAAAATCGAAGAAGCGCGCATCGCCAAAGAAGAAGCGATCAGCCATCAGGAATATGAAAAAGCGGCCAAACTGCGCGACAACGAAAAAACTCTCCGCGAAGAGCTCCAAAAGCATTCGCACCGAATGGGAAACCCGCAAAGACGAACACCAGCCGATCGTCGATGAAGAAGATATCGCCAATATCGTCGCCAAGCAAACCGGCATTCCTGTCACCCGACTGACCGAAGGGGAAACCGAAAAAGTGCTTAAAATGGAAGAATCCCTCAGAGACGAGAATCATCGGCCAAGAAGATGCTCTCAGACTCGGTTTGCAGAGCCATTCGCCGAAGCCGCGCCGACATCAAAGATCCGAACCGCCCGATCGGAGCCTTTTTATTCCTCGGTCCGACAGGGGTTGGAAAAACACACCTGGCCCGCCTTCTCGCATCCCATATGTTTGGTGGCGAAGATGCCCTCATCCAAGTCGACATGTCGGAATACATGGAGAAATTTGCGATCAGCCGCATGACTGGATCTCCTCCGGGCTATGTCGGATATGAAGAAGGCGGCCAGCTCACAGAACAGGTCCGCAGGCGTCCTTATTGCGTCGTGCTTTTCGACGAAGTGGAAAAAGCCCACCCCGACGTGATGAATCTCCTCCTCCAAATCCTGGAAGAAGGCCGTCTGACCGATTCTGTCGGGCGCAAGATCGATTTCCGCAATACGATCATCATCATGACCTCGAACCTGGGCGCCGACCTGATCCGCAAGTCGACGGAAGTCGGCTTCGGCGCAAAAGAAAATGTCATGGACTACAAGTCGATGCAGGAAAAAATCGAAGTCGCTCGGTCAAAAAACATTTCAAGCCCGAGTTCATCAACCGCCTCGATGGCCTGGTCATCTTCAGAACCCTCGATAAAAAAGCACTTCGCCAAGTCATCGATCTCGAGGTCAATAAACTCAAGACAAGACTCGACCGCAAGAAGATTTCCATCGTCTCTCGACAATGCGGCCTGCGACTTTCTCGTCGATAAAGGGCTATCTACCCGAAATGGGAGCTCGTCCGCTCCGCAGGATCATCGAGCAGTACCTCGAAGATCCCCTTGCGGAAAAACTCCTCCAGCATCCGAATGCCGAAAAACGCTATTTCATCACCGTTAAAGACAATGCGCTCGTCTTTTCAGAAGAAGAAGTCCAAGCTCCTGAAAAATCCGAGCCGGCTCTGACCAAAAAATAGCCTTCGACAAGGGCTTCCGGCGATCTATCGGAAGCCCTTATCTCTCCCAAAAAGATCTACTTTTGAATTCATTTCAGAGAGCGCAAAAACCCTTTCTGCATAAAAATGTTTTTAATAAAACCAATACACAAAGAACTGATTCCACCAAAAAGGCTTACTTCTTTTCAGGCTGTTTGTTAAAATATAACGAAACTAAAAGCCAAAACAAACATGAACCGACTCGGAAATCTCATAGAAAATATTTGCCGCGAAAAGAGTTCGGTCATGGTCTATGGCTTCTCTCATTGTTATTACGACGAAATATATCGCCTTTTTGAAGAAAAAGGAGTTAAAGTCTACGACTGGAATTTTGGAGCAAACGGAATTTATCGAATTCAAAAAACCCGAGCTTTTCTATTCCAGAAAAAAATTAAATATATCTTAAACGGATTTGAATCCGACACAAAAAGAGCTTGCAAAACTGGATTGGTAAATATAATTTTCGAAAATTACCGTCGATTTCAAGAAGGCGAAAAAAAAATCACGCCCATCGTTTTTTGCATCGACAAAGAATCGAACCCATATAAAATAGACATCCTATCTAAAGACCCGTCCAAAAATACCCTCATTACTTATAGCGAATTACGACGAGCCTATAAACTCTGTAATGACCCGCAAATCGATCCTGAAATCAGAAATATTGCGCAGAAAACATTTAGATTCGTCAAAATAAAGAAGCCTCCGTCCGACCTTTCGGAGCTGGAAGAAATCGCCGCCCCTTGGGACTCTCCTTTATTTGAAGATCAGTTCAAACTCCGACAGTTTTCCTCAAAGCATTCTTTTTCCACACCCAAAGGAGACTGGAGGAGACAAATCAATGCCCTTGCCGTTTCTGTCAGAGAAAGAACTTCGATCGCCTCGCTTTTTGCCAGCTTAAAGATGTTTATGGCCCGCTGGTTCTGCTGGAAAAAGGCCACCTTCTAGCGCAAGACAAATCCCGGGATTTTCTCTTTTTGATCTAGATTCTGAACTCATTCTTGACTTGATCAGTTAAAACTAAGACAATCCGTAAATTATTTTTTTGATGCGCCTAGGCGATATTCGAAAATGATCGTTTCATTCGTGTTTTTAAGCCTACCTCTCTCGCACCCCCCTCTCTAGCTCACCCTCTATTTACCTCTGCGCAGAGAAACTCGGCTTCTTTTGAGTGCCGTTTAAACGATCCGATCCCATTAAAAATCGAAAGTTTCACCTTCCATGCCGATTTTCTGAATGCAGCGGTTTTATTTGAGGTCCCACAAGAAACCCTCCACCCTCCCAAGTTCCGCGAATCTGCAGCGTCGCGCCCTCTTCTTCAAACACGCCGCCTTCGAAGCCCGTTATCTCAGCTCTTGGAATACATAAGTTCTTTGATTTCCTCGGGGATTTTGTCAAAACTCTTAGCCAATCAGTTTCTCGATGGGTCTCAAAAAAAATACCCCTCATGCGGAAGTCACAACAAACTCCTCTAAAGACACCGATCGAGCCGTCCGACCAAAAAACGTCCCCTAATGTCTCTGCAGAAGAACTGGAGGAAATTTTTGAATTTTTCCTTGAATTTGAAAATCTCCCCAAGGGTTTTATTCCAGTGAGCTTCGAAAAATCCATGGAACCCAACAAGAAACCGGTTGAGTACATGTTTCGAAAACGCCCCATATTCAGGCTGATCGAAAAAAACCACCGGAAATTTTGCAAGGCGTTTTCACAAAGCCCGCCTCAAACATTCAACCGCCGCATTCCCAATCGCATTCATTTGATCTGGCTTCGGCAAACCCACCAAAAAAAGTCCAACTAGCTTTCAATTCTTGGAAATTTCATCACCCCGATTGGAATGTTCGACTCTGGGGCGATGAAGACGTAAACAAATTCCAATGGTCGCAGCCTCAAAGCCGCTCTCTCTTTGAAAAGGCGAAAAACTGGGCGGAAAAAGCCGATATTTTACGACTCGAAATTCTCTATCAATTCGGCGGCTTTTACAGCGACTGCGATGTCGTTTGCCTCAAATCATTAAAAGATCTCACAGGTTGCGAGAGATCGGATTTATCGGTTGTTTGGAAAATACACCGTATCTCTTCGCGCCAAGACCATTCATTGGAAATGCGATCATTGGGTCTTCTCCAGGACACCCCATCCTGGCTCGAGCACTGAATCTAGCTAAGACTCTGGAACAGGCTCCCGATGAACCTGCTTTTATGAGAACCGGGCCCAAGCCTCTTACCGATGCGTGCTATGAAGCCTTGTCCTCTTCTGAGAATAGCGACTTGCAAATACTCCCTTGCTCTTATTTTTATTGCTTTCCGATTACTGATAAAAAAAAATCTCCGGCCGACCTGTTGAAAAACTATGTAAAACCAGAATCATTTACAATCCACTTATGGGAAGGATCTTCTCAGGATTAATACACAACCCTTTCAAAGAATGCCCTCGAGTGCCTCTAAATGGGGACTGATTCAAACCATTTAATCTTGGGTCCGATTCAACCGGAAGGAGCCCATGCCGAAACTATTTGAGAAATCGGCAGAGATAGAACGAGGATGCGTTTCGACCCGAATCGAACTAGCGCAACGGTCTCATATTGACTCGATTAATCGAAATTAAGAAAATGCAGGAATTATTTTTTTCGATGAACTTATCCCATCGACGAATTTTCATCGCTTTTAGGAAGATTTTGGATCGCTCCCATAGGGAATGATCCAAAATCCGCTCAAAACCGACAGAGGCTTATTGTTAGGATGGATTTCTCTAGGAGTTCAAAATGATTTGGTCATTCGTATTTTTGAGCCTATTCGCCCTTTCCTCCCTTTCGGCAAATCGCTCTATATTCACCTATACGCACGAAATTTCGACTTCTTTGGAAGAGCGTTTAAACCATCGGCCTCTATTAAAAAAGCAAATCTTCCGACTCCATTCGAATTTTACGAATAAAGAAGTTTTATTTGAGATCTTGGAATAAATTGTCCTCTTAAATTTCACGATCTTTCAGAACTAAGACTCGCTTCTTCAAGCGCACAGCCTTTAAATCAAGCGATCTCATCTCTTGCAACAAACAAGTTCTTTACTTTTTTTAGAGAGACTAAACAGCCCGACAAAACAGAACCTACTTCGGATCTCTCCGCGGCAGAACTCGAGGCAATTTTTAAATTTTTTCTCGGTTAGCAATACGTAATGGTTGTGGCCGGCACAACATAG
>CAWDBT010000003.1:0-493661 GCA_963800655.1 Parachlamydiales bacterium
GCTTTTTCGCTGAATCCTTCGACCGTCAGATGGAGGCGTTTCTCTCGGAAAAATTCGTGCGCAGGCCGGCTGCCGAAGCGGCGCTTAAAGTTGGATAGAGCCGATCGGTCAGATAGTCGAGATAGAACTCAAGACATTTGAAGGGAGAAGAATCGATTTCGGGGGTTAAAATATGCAAATAAAACGAGACTTCCGAGGTTGCAAATTCAGGAACTCTGGCAAAATAGGCGACGCCGCTTTCCTGTTCGGAAATCAGTTCGGGAACTCGGAGGCATTGTCGAGGGGAGCTGTTTTAAAGAGTTTTGGGAATGAACGGATTGGGTTGTCCGATTGCGATTTGCGGGTGTGCCTTGGCCTTTTTCCATGCGCGAGCTTTTCTTTTGGGATATCTCGGATGGTATACTCGGCGCCGATCCAACGTTCTTTTGCATCGAGGTCGATATCCAGCAGGTCGGGATCTGCCTGCAGAACATAGCGACAGTTGTCCGGAGTGAGCAGGCGGAATACGAGATCGCATTCTCTCGAGTCAGGGGAGCGGGATGCGAGGAGATTACTTCTCGGGTAAGTAGCTAAAGGCTCATCCGGCAGAGATTCGCCGATCGATGCGATGAAATTGAAGGCGTCTTGGCGGGATTGAAATTGATAGCCGATTTTGCTCAGGGAATTGGCTTCCTCGCACAAAAAAGCGGGGATTTTTTCTTCTTTAATGGAGGCAATCGCTTGGAAGCAGCGAAAAATCACCGTGTCTATTTGAGCGAGACCTTTTTCGGTCAGTTCCAATTAGATTCCAAAGAACCGATGGGCCGGATTTCCGAGTTTGTCGACTCCAATGGACAAATCCTCGACGAGGCCTTCTTTTTTGAGCAGCTCGCGCAAGCTGAGGGATTGACCGCGTTGAAGGCCATAAGCGATGAGTTGAGCGGGTTTTGCATTGGATAAGGAAAGAGACCGGGGAAGTTCCCAGGAAAGCTCGAGGGAGCGGCGTTGTTTGATGGGTTTGATATAGGTCATTCGCCCTTTTTGACCGGAGGAAAAAAGCTCTTGGGGGAAAGGCGGCGTTTCAATGGAGGCGCGGGCGGGGGCTTGAGCAAAAAGAGAAGCCGCAGCAGTTTTCAATTCGTCCAAAGGCAAAGAAGAATAGAGGGCGAGCCGCATGTTGGAGGCGGTATAATAGGCTTCATGCCATTTTTTCAAGGCGCTTTGGGGAATATTTGCAAGCGTTTGGGAATTTCCTGTCGAAAACATGGCGTTGGGGTGGTCGGGATTGCCCGTTTCCTTGAAAACCATATAGGATCGCCAGCCGTCGTGCTCGATATTTTTTGAAAATTCCTGGTCTACTGCATGCATTTCCCGAGAGATTCCGGACGGATTGAAGAGAGGGTCGATGAAAAAACGGGAAAAACTCTCGAGAATCAAAGGAAAACCGTCGGTGTTCGACGAAAACATATATACGGTGCGGTCGGGGGCGGTAAAGGCATTCGTATGTCCGTTGTAATCGGCGAATGAGAGTGGAAAATTCATTTTCATTCGGAAATCTCTCAGTTCCTAAAAAAAGCATATGCTCGCAAAAATGGGCCATGCCGGGGTATTCGACCGGGATCGTTCCACGATCCGGCTCCGATTGCGACGCGGCGGCGGATTGGTCTGCTCTGGGATCGGAGATGAGGTAGGCTTCCAGTCCATTGGGCAGGCGAATTTTAGCGTTTGTCCGTTCGCTGAGATCCGGGTTGAGCCAAGGAAGATTTGCCTCGTCTTTAATTTCTTGGAAGCGCGCGGAAGTTTTCTGCTGTAGGCGGAAATCAGGGCTGTCACTGCGATGGCTGCGAGGGAGAATTTCATAGATTTCGCATTTGTTGATATGTCTGATTTACAATATTCCAGATCGCATTGGCGCGATTTTGGCGGCGAGCGGACTTATCGTCTGCTTCCGATCCCGGAAATTGATCCATATCGAATTCGTCAGAGAAACTCAAGTGAATTGGAGTAAATTTTGCAGTTCTCGTTTCTCCAAGTTCGACTTGAATGGTCTCCGGGAGGCGGGAGTAAGTCGTAGGTAGACAGCGCAAGCGGATAAAAATGGGTTGGCGTTTTCGCTTTTTTCGCCATGAGATAAAACATTTCGATGCTTTGAGGGTCGAAAGGGCGCGACTTCCGACTTTCCCCGAGGGGCCTTCGCCGATCGCGCCCGCCGCTCGGAGCGACATAAATGATTTTGCCGCCTTCGGCAAGAAGGCGGCTCATCTGCTCCATCGTACTTTTGTTGTGGAGCTGTTTTTTCGCTTTGAGTTCCGGGGGATGGTCGATATAGCGCTTGGAATAGATGCAAAGCAGATCGCAGCCCATGCTGAACGGAATGGCGAGGGGATCGGTGACGACTCGTTCGCCGGCTACATAAATGATATTTTGGGCGATTCTCGGGATGCGTTTTTTCGAGAAGGATGGCGATCGCTTGGGGATCGGGTTCCGTTTGGTGATTGGCCAAGAGAATGGCATTTTCGCCCTTTTGCATCTGCTTTTCGATTGGTGGCCGCGATCATCAGACCTCGAACGGTCGGATCGGGAAAAATCGACCAGAGGGCGGATGAATTCGATGGAAAATCGGTAGTAGTCGATCGGCTTTCGAACCTTTTGATGATAAGGCGAAAACGAAAAAGGAGATCGAAGCTGCTTTTCGACCAAATGCAAAAAGAAATCGAACTGCTCGCAGATAGTCTCCGGGAGGTCGATGCGCCGCCACAAGCGCGTCCTTGACTCCGCGGTAGAATCCCTTGAGAATAGGTCGGTATTTCGGAGGCAAGAGCTCGCTTTGCAGCAGCTTTTCCATTTTTTCTTCGATGGCCTGCTGATCAGGCGTCGAGTTTTTGTCCATTGGTCGTCGAGTAAAAACAATAATCGTTCAGATGCAAAGAATCGTTCGCGGCAAATTCGATGATGGGCGTTGGCTTTTGCAGCGAGCTTGTGGAAAAAGTCCTTGTCGCTCGCTTCCAGATAGCGATTGAGTTCCGGATGGGTGACGAGCTTCAGCCCATATTGGTTTTGGCATTGGATCAGTCGTTTCAAAGAGCGCTCGATTTCAATCGCGATGCTTTCATGGTTTTTGACGAGTCCGCTGCCCGAGCAATAGGGACAGGCGGTAAAAATCGTCTGGGTCAGCGATTCGCGGCTGCGTTGGCGGGTCATTTCGACAAGACCGAATTCGCTCATGCCCAGGATCGTGCATTTGGCGGAGTCTTCTTTCATCGCTTCTTTCAAACTTTCGAGGACGCGCCGCTGATTTTTGCGAGAGCGCATATCGATGAAGTCGCAAATGATCAAGACCTCCGATATTGCGCAGCCTCAGTTGGCGGGCGATTTCTTCGGCGGCTTCGAGATTGATTCGGACGAGGGATTCTTCGACATCCCGGTAGAAGTGCGTTTGAGATCGGCCCGAGTTGACGTCGATCGTATACATGGCTTCGGTTCGATCGAAAAAGAGATAGCCTCCCGATCCGAGCCAGATTTTGCGGCGCACGGCGCGATCGATTTCCCTTTCGACGTTAAATCGTTCGAACATGGGAGTTTTATCGCGGTAGAATTCGATTTTCAAGGGATGTTCGGCGGCATATTTCTGATACGAGTGTTTGCAGTGCTGGTAGACGGCGTAATCGTCGATGAGGAGCCGGTCGAATTTTTTGTCCACGCAGGTTAAAACGGCCCGTTTGATGAGATCCGACTCTTCGAAGAGCATCGCGGGCTTGCTCGTCTCTTGGAATTTCTCGACGATCGAGGCCCACGATTTCAAGAGATCGGTCGCTTCGTCGATGAGCATTTCGGCAGTCGCATGGGCGCTGGCGGTGCGGCAGATCAGGCCCATGTCTTGCGGCATTTCAAAGGAGCGGATGAGTTTTTTAAGCCGATCGCGGGAGCCCTTATCTTCGATTTTTCGCGATACGCCGCGATGGGGGTTGTTCGGGAGCAAGACGAGATAGCGGCCGGCGATCGAAATGTTCGAGGTCAGCCGCGCGCCTTTCGTGCCGATCGGCTCTTTGACGACTTGTACGAGAACGGGCTGGTCCGGTTTCAAGAACTTGGGCGATGTCTTTCGGCTTTCGGATCGGACTCGACTTTGGAGATGTCGAAGTCGAGATCGAAATCCATATCGAACATTTCTTCGAATTTCTTCGTGTTTTCGAGGATGTCGCTGATGTGGATAAAGCCGTTTTCCCCCTCGTTGATATCGATGAATGCCGATTGGATATTGTGGAGGATATTGGTGACGCGGCCGCGGTAGATGTTTCCGGTGATCTGTCTCGATTTTTTTCGATCGACGATTAAATCTTGAAGCTGGCCGTGGCGCAGATACGCGTAGCGCGTCTCTTTGGACTCGATATTGAGAAGGACTTCATGCATGGCGTTTTTATCATCTCGTTTGTCTGTTTATACATCAAAGGCGGTTCTTTTTCCAGTAAAACGCCTCTCCGAGCTATTTCCGCTCTACCGCGTTCGTTAGGTTGTGTGAATTTGGACGGGCTGCGGCTTTGCCAAATCGACCTTATTTTTCTTGAGAACGATGCTCAGCCCGCAAGGGTTTCAGACTTTCGCGCAAAATCTCTAAAAATCCTTCGTCGGCGATCCGGATCGCCTCTCTGAATTCCGCTTACAAATGCCTCAGGCGACGAATAGCCATGGCATTTGATCACGATTCCGCGCACGCCGCAAAGCAAGGCGCCCGGATATTGGGCGTAATGCAAATGGCGTTTGCAAATCTTCGAGCTGAGGGCGCATCTGGTCGATGATTTCGCGGGGCAAATTTTCGTTGACCCGATCGAGGACGAGGCTCGCGATGCCTTCCGCCGTTTTTAAAAACACATTTCCCGTAAATCCGTCGGTCACGAGTACGTCGACATGGCCGTCGAATACGACTTTGCCTTCGATATTTCCGGCGAACCGAAAGAGAAAGCGGCGGGCGGAGCGAGAGGCGCAGTAAGGCTTGATAGGCGAGGCGCAGCTCGGATGTCCCTTTCAAAGCTTCGCTGCCGATATTCAGCAAGCCCGACCGAGGGGATTGCGATTCCGCGCGCGCGTTGATAGGCCGCGCCGATGACGGCGAACTGAACGAGATGTTCGGGTTTGCATTGCGACATTCGCCCCCACGTCGAGAACGGCCAAGGGGCGGTCGCTTCGTCGGCATCACGGCGAGGAGAGCAGGCCGCTTTAAGTGCGGGCATCATCGAAAGGGTCATTTTCGCGCCCGAAACCAAAGCGCCGGTATTGCCTGCGGAAACGAATGCGTCGATCGAGCCTTCTTTAAGCATTCTCATCCCGATGCAAAGAGAAGAATCTTTTTTGCGGCGGATCGCGATGCAGGGGATGATCGCTCATCTCGATCGTTTCGCTGGCGGGCGAAAAAGGGATGGCAGACTCGAAGCCAGGCTCGGATGGCCGATCGCGACGAGGGATATGTGCTTCGGCAGCGCACGAGCAAACGCGGAAGCGGCGTTCAGCAAGACATCAGGGGAATTGTCGCTCCCCATGAGGTCGATGCCGATGCGGATTTCAGCTTTGCGCGGCATTGATCGCCCGGTTTCCGTAGTGTCCGCATTCTGGGCACATGCGGTGCGGCAAGCGGGATTTTCCGCAATTAGAGCAAGCGGAGAGGTTCTTCGGTTTTTTCGCATGGTGCGAACGCCGCGAATTCTTTTTTGCGTTCGATGTGCGATTGCGTGGGACTGCCATGGTAAGAACTCCTTTATGATGGTAGTTTCAGATTGGCAAAAGGAAAATGAGCGGTTGTCTCGTCTTTTGCGGTTTCTTTTTTCAAAAATTTTGCAAGCGCGGCTCTTTCCGGGCACTTCCCTTTGCACTCCGCGATTTGCGGCAGATCGACGAGCAAAGCGTCGCGTACCGCCGGGCGGAAATCAAAGGTGAGATCGGAAACTTCGGCGAGCGATTCGGTATGGTAGAATCCTTTGACCGCCAAGGGAAACGGGGTCATCTGATTGCACGCGGCGCACGGCATCCGGCCCGATGTGGAGGCGTCGAAATGCAGGATCAAATCTTCTTCGGCCAAATAGGCTTCTCCCTTGATCGAAACGGGATCGGGAAATGCGAGTTCCGGTTCCGAAATGTTGAGAAAATCAGAGGGGAGGCTGATATCGAATTTTTGAACAGCGCCGTCTTTCAGTTGATTGAGATAAATTAAAAAGGGTTCCGCCATGCATTCACTAATAAAAGTACTCACTATACCGAAACTACAGGGAGAATCGATTTTACGATCGCAAACGACTCTATGTCTCTAATATCGGGTCGCTTGCGGTCGTAAAAGCCAAATAGCTTTCGCTTTGCTGGAAACCGATTCTTACAGTAGTTTCGGTATAATCTAGGGTATTTCGCCTTTAAAATCCAGCTCCGCACTCGGCGTTTTCAAAAAATCGAGCAAAGGATTTCTTGAGCGGCCAAATCGCAGCCTCCTTCGCTCCCGAGTAAATGTTTCACATGCGCGCATCCCTCTCTGCATTCCAGGCGGCGTTGGGGGAGGAGGAGGCTTTTGGCCTCGCCCACGAGCGCATCGAGGTGGAAATGGGGGCCGAAGAGCTCGGGGTAGACTCTTTTTTGCGCGATGATATTGACGAGGCAGTAATGGGGGAGGGAGATGCGAAAGATTTTTTGAGCGAGAAAGAGATCGAAAGGGGTGATCGCGTAGTTGATGACGGCCGGGGTTTGAAATAAGGCGAGTTCCAGTGAAACGGTTCCGGATGTAGCGAAGGCGAGATGGGCATTTTGCATGAGATCATACGCATAATCTGGAGGGACGACCGGAAGGGTTTGGGCAAGGTTGCTCAACAAGCCTCGGTGTTCTTCGTGGGCAAGGGAAACGGCGATTTGCAAGCCGTTTACTTCCGTTTGGAGTTGGAGCGCGGCTTTGAGTTGAAGGGGAAAGTTGCGCTCGATTTCGTTTTTCCGGCTTCCGGGAAAAAGAGCGAGAATGGGACGCCCTGGATTTAAGCCGCAGCTCCGATGGAAATCGATCCGGGACGTATATTGGGAAATTTTTTTAACCAGGGGATGGCCGACATGGCGGCAAGGGAGTTTGGTGTCGGCAAAGCACTTGGGTTCGAAAGGGAGTAAACACAGCAAAAGATCTAGGGAATTTGCCATGAGGGGAATGCGCCCCTTGCCCCAAGCCCAGACGCTCGGGCAAATATAGTGGATGAGTTTTCCCTGAAATCCCTTTTTTCTGAGCGAACGGGCCAACCGGAGGTTGAATCCCGGGTAATCGATGAAGATGACAGCTTTGGGTTGTTTTCGGAGGATTTCATTGCGGATTCGGTAAAAGGCACGGATGAGGCGCGGCAGGGAGGCGATTACGTCGACGAAACCCATCGATTGAAGCGTTTCCATTCGTTCTGCGCATGAGCTAGGAGATCTTCCGGTTGTATCGCGCATCCGCGGTCCGAATACGCCTTCGATAGCGAGCTCGGAGGGGTGAGTTTTCTCGAGGGCTTCGATGAGATGGGCGCCGTGCAGATCTCCGCTAGGCTCTCCCGTCACGATGAATAGATCGCACATTGAGTTTGTTCCTGCGGGAAACATCACGAAGAGGATTCGCGGCGGCCTCGGGGGCGGCGCTGTCCTGGCTCGGAAGGAACATTTCCCGTATGCGAGTGAAAAGCGGCTTCGCTCCAGAGAGTGTGCGAGCTCTGAAGCTCCGGATTCAAATTGGCTCGGAGTTTTAACAGCTCGAGAGCGAGGCCGACGGTCTCGTCTCTAGGCAATCTGGGCTTGCGGATCGGGCGGCCGTCGAGCGGAGTAAAGCGATACTGCGAGGTTAAGATCGAAGCGGTCATGCCTCGCAGACGGCGGGGAATGCTGAAGAAAGGAGAGAACAGATTGCCGATGAGTCGATCCGCTTCCTGGGCGATGATTCCCAAATGGGGCGGTTTTTGCATTTCGCGCATCAAATGGTGAATGGTCAAGTCGAATATGGGAAAGCAGAAAATGGCGAGCGGAAGGGAGCGGTCGGCCGTTATCGGATAAACTTTTCGGGTTTGCGCATCGAGTTCTTTCAAAAACTTAAAGATCCTCTGGTCCTGGTCGAGCTGGATGAAATACGACAGCGGAGCGATCAGGAGTTTGAGAAGCCCGTATTGATAGAGGAGTTTGAAAAATGGCTCGGCGGAACCGGATTCGAGCATGCGGAGCAATTCTTCGAGCAGGCGGGCAGGGGAACTTTGGATGATGTGGTCTTTGCATTTGATGAGAGCTTCGTGAGTCGGGGGATCGATCTTGAGATCGAAGCGGGCGCAGAATTTCAACAGGCGGATCATTCTCACCGGATCCTGCACGAAGCGAGCCTCGGGCTGGCCGATGGCTCGGAGCATTTTCTTTTCGACGTCTTCAAAGCCGCCGACGTAATCGATCACGGTTTCGGTTTTTGGATCGTAAAACAGCCCGTTGATCGTAAAATCCCGGCGCATGACGTCTTCTTCTTCGGTTCCCCATTCGTTGTCGCGGATGATCAGGCTATTCGACTCGGGGTCCCCTGAGCGGAACGTGGCGACTTCGATGATCTTATTGCCGAATCGGATATGGGCGAGGCGGAAGCGGCGGCCGATGAGAATCGCATTGCGGAACAATTGGCGGATCTCTTCCGGTTTGGCCGAAGTGGAGATGTCGAAATCCTTGGGCCTGCGGTTTAAAAGCAAGTCGCGGACTCCGCCTCCGACTAAATAGGCGGTATAGCCTGCTTGCCGCAGCTTTTCGATGACATAGAAAGCGTGCTGATCGATCTTATCCGGAGAAATCCGGTGTTCTTCGAGATTGTAAACTTTAGGCTGCACGAAATACAGGGTTCGACGTTGGTAAAGTACTACGATAGCGAGCTTAAGGAGCAAAAGTCAACAGCTCATTTCTTCGGCGCGCGATTTTTTAAAAATTCAGTTGGAAGGAGAGTTTTGCAACGCGATCGGAGCGATGCCTTCCTTTGGCTTCGGGATCGGCAAAGCAATTGTACTCGGCGATCGAGGAGAAAATATTTTGATGCCAGAGCCGCCTGTGCTCATAGTTCAAAGAAACATTGCAATTGAAAGCCGACCAGCCGAGTCCTAGTATGAGATTGCCGATCGGTCTTAATGCGTTGTATTTTAGAAACTTGAATCGAGTTTCTGAGTCTTTTTGAGCTCGGTCGTCCGAAGATTTTTGGTATAAGATCCCGGTCGATGCCCCGAATTCCAAGCGCAGGCCGGATCCCAAAAGCCATTCGCCGAACAGTTCCGTGCAAGGCCCCTTTCCCCAGGTGTCGGACATCGTTTTCCATTCGGGGCGGAGAGCTATTTTCAGATCGTCTCTCAATGCCGTCGAAAGAGAAGATCTGACAATTTCCATGAAACGGCTTCGGAGCGAAGCGTTTGGCTGCGGAATTGGGACAAAGGCCCATGAGGGGGGCAAAGAGATGGGAAGACGGGAAAACATGTTGAGAGATGAAGGAGGAGGCAAAGCGGGTTCTGCAAAAGCAGCAGAGAGATCTGCCTGCAAATAGATCCCGAGGAGACAGGCGATTTTGAGACGGGATTTCATATTTTTTTTTGACAAACCTTAAAGCAAATTCGAAAAGCATTTCAATTTTTTTCTAGATCGAGTCATGAGCCTATCCGCAATCTAGAGACAAAAATCAGAGAGATCTATTTTTTCCTCTATACCGATTCTTGAAATAGTTTCGGTACAGATTGCGGATAAGAGGGTGTCTACAAAAATCGACAAAGCCGCTCTTTGTAAACACCCTCTAAGCTCATCGCCCGAAATTCATTTTGCAGACCCACTCAATGGGATAGATTCTTGATTGAACGGATAAGTTCATTTTGTTAAATAAAGATTTATTATGAACAGCGATAGATTTCGGAAAATTCTCGTCCTTATGACCGCAGGGAGCTTTCTTTTCCTGATAGGCGTGGGATTTTTTTATGAGAGGCTCTCTCCGAAAGAACCCCTTGTGTTTCAGACGGAGGGGTTTATGCGTTTCGGCGCCTCCGTTGCGACGATCGAAATAGTATTGATCGAGGACATCAAATGCGAAGCTTGCCGCGTATTCAGCGAGACGGCGCTTCCGAGCATTCGCCGGCAATACATCGATACGAAGCAGGTTCGATTTGTATTTGTTCCCGTTGCTTTTCTAAAAGGATCGAAGCCTTTGGCGAATGCGGCCTTAGCCGTATATGAGATCGCTCCGGAAAGGTTTTTCCTTTATCTGGAGGGGCTATTTAAGCATTTTAGCTCTAAGGCGATGTCGGCATCTTTGGAACGAGAGCTGGTCGCTCTTGCAAGGTCGGTCGGCGGAATAGACCTCATTCGGCTGAAAGATGCGATCGATTCCAAGCGCTTTTATTCGCGGGTCGAAGAGCATTTAGAATGGGCGAAAGAGATGATGGGCAGCGATTTCCATACGCCTGCGCTCTATTTAAATGGCGTCCTGACACAGGCCTCATCTCCTGATGCTCTCATCGCTCAAATCGAACGCTTGCGGGGGGATCTTTGATTTTTTTTCGCGCTTATAGCCTCTATTTCGCTTGGGTCATCAGCCTTGTCGGCGTGCTTTTGAGCTTGTTTTACAGCGAGATCATGCAGTACGAACCTTGCAAACTCTGCTGGCTGCAGCGCGTCGCCTTGTTCCCACTGACTCTGCAGCTTGGCATCGCAGCCTACCGGGCGGATGAAAAAATCGCTTCTTATGCGATTCCGCTTTGTGTATTCGGCTTGGCAGTGGCTTTATTTCAGTCGGCGCTTCCCTGGATCGACATGCATTCGGTCTGCGGAGAAAAAAATTGCACCGAAGCGGTTTTGGAATTATTCGGAACGATCCCATTTTCCTGGCTTAGCGGAGCCGGATTTGTTTCGATCATCATTTTGGTTTCATTGTCTAAGAAGCCATCTACAATATGAGGCTTCGTCGCTTTTGAGGATTAGTTTAGCTGTTTTTTCCTTTTTTCAACGGGTCAAAATTGACAGAAGCCCGCATTGCGGACGCTCTTTTATACCGACACTACTTCAAATCGCAATCCTATAAAGAGCTAGCTGCTCTAAAAACTAGAAGATTTCGGATTGTCGAAAACAAGCCCTTGAAGTACTTTCGATGCCGGAGCCATCCCGATAAAAAAGGGCGTGGCATGGATTCAAATGCGGGGAAATTTTCATGGCAAAACTGTATTTCCGTTATGGGACTGTTGGAAGTGCGAAAACTCTCAATCTATTGGCGGTCGCGCATAACTATCGGCAGCAGGGAAAAAAGATCTTTTTGATGAAGCCGGATCTCGATACTAGATTCGGCAAGCAGCAGATCAAATCCCGCTCCGGACTCGAGCAAACGGCGGATGTGCTCATCCATCCGAATATGTCTTTGCTGAGCATGGATTTCCATGGAGTGAGCTGCTTATTGATCGACGAAGTGCAGTTCCTCAGCGCCAAGACCATCGAGGAATTGCGGACGATCACGCTCGATTGGGATCTCCCTGTCATTTGCTATGGGCTTCGAACCGATTTCAAATCGCAGCTTTTCGAGGGTTCCAAGCGTCTTTTAGAGCTGGCCGATTCGATCGAGGAAGTCAAAGCGACTTGTCATTATTGCAATCGGAAATCGATCATGAATCTCAAGCACGTGAATGGGGTCGCCGTCAGCGAAGGCCCTTCGGTAGAACTCGGCGCAGAAGAGCGCTATTTGCCCGCTTGTTATAAGTGCTACCGCGCGGAGCTGCAAAAAAACAAGATCCGCTGCCAGCAGGGAGCTTGCTGTTGCTCGAGCGTTTGATCGTACGATTAGGCCTAGTGATGTCTGTCTAGAGGATCGTCTAATCCGAATGCAATTTCCTTGCGCAGCAGAAAGATTCCGGTCAAATTCAGGATTAAAAGAAGAGCGCCGGAAAACGACATAATGACAAACGCCTGCGTGGTTTCTACAAAAGCGAAGAGGGGAAGGGCGATGGCTGCGTAGAGATAGTAAAGCGGCGGTCCCCATTTGGGAGAGAGGAACTTGGCGCATTTTACGCCCACTACGAAATAGGCGAGGATCGTCGTATATCCAAGGAGAAACAAGAAAAACGGCATGAAGATGTGCATGTAGGGGAAATGAAGGCCGAGCGCTTCTTGCACCATGAGAGAGACGTCGGTTCCGCTCTTCCAAAAATCGGTGACCAGCACGATGAAAATGCTGAGAGTGCAGATCACGAACGTGTCGAGGAATACGCCGATGATGGTCAGAGTTGATTTGCGTTTGAACTGGGAAGAACTGCTCTCGGCGTAGATGATGGCGGTATAGCCGATGCCGATGTCTCCCGAATAAGCTCCGCGGGACAGCCCCATAGAGATCGCCAGTATCACGCCGCTGCCGGCAAATCCTCCAGAGGCGGCCTGAGGCGTGAAGGCCCCTTTGAAGATCTGGCCGAACACGGAAGGAAGGGCGGATGCGTGCTGGGCAATCACCCAAATCGCCATGGCGACATAGAAGACGATGAATAAGGGCATCAGCGCGCTGCAGATTTCTCCCACCCGTTTGATGCCGCCCGTTGCGACGATGAGGACTGCCGCGAGCAATGTAAAAACGACGGCGTATTCGTTCAGATTCCAATTGACGGCGATGCTGTCGGCCATGACGTTGAACATGAAAATTTCCACGCCATAGATGCAAAGAAGGATGCAGACCGCATAGGCGACCCATTTGCATCGGTAAGCCGGAGGGAGGAAATACATCGGGCCTCCGTCATACCCGCCCTGCTTGTTTTTTACGCGATAGCGCATGCCGAGATATGCTTCCGCATATTGGATCAGCATCCCTGAAAGACCGCCGATCCAGGTCCAAAATAAAGCTCCCGGGCCTCCGATCTGCACGGCCGTGCAGATGCCCACGACATTTCCGATGCCGATGCATCCTCCGATGGCCGCGAAAAACGATTGAAGCGGATGGACGCCGATGTCCGAAGAAGGCGTGCGCTCGCTGAAAAATCTGAAAAAGGATCGGAAGATCGCTCCGAAACGGCGAATTTGGAAAAAGCGCGAGCGAATCGAAAAATAAAGTCCGAGGCCGACGATGAGGACGAAGGCGACATGGCCCCAGATCAAATCGTTGAGAGACTCGAGAAGCTGGAAGGCTTGCTGTAGCATAGCCGCATCCTATCCAACCCGGAAAAAATATGCTCGTGAATTATGGCGCGCTGTCGAGAAAGAGCTGCGGATGAAAAAACGGCGGTTTGGGCAGATGCAGCCGGGAGTCGGCAAGTCTCGCTCAGACCGATGGCAAGTCGTTGAGTTCGAGGAATTTTTCCTTCCAGTAATAGCGGTCGAGCAGATCGGATGCAGGGCGCTTTAGGATGAGATGGGCGAGGTAGAGAGCCTCCACGGAGGAAAGCCCGTGTTCGGGATCGGGGCAGCAGGTTTGGCAGCGGGGATAGGCGGTGCGAAAAGATCGCGGGAGGCTGCGGCGCTCAAGGCGGGGGGATTGGCGTTGCATGACGCCCGCGAGCCGCCAGGTTCCGTCGATGAGGAAAAGCCCTCTGCCGCAATCGGAGGGACTCAGCTCCGGAGCGTCGACGTCGAGGAGGAGATAGGAAAAAAGATCGGGGAGGGGATCTTCCGGATAGGTGAAAAAACGCAGATGGGGATGGGTTTCCAGGCCTCGCAGGGAACATTTTTTCAGGTTTTCGCGCCGATGGCGGAGGATGACGGTCGGAGGGAAATCGCTCATAGGAGATCTTTGGGGCCGGTCGCTTTCAAGAGCGATTTGGGAATCTCGAAGAGAAAACGGGATGGGTTTGTCGGGATGCATTTGCCCATTTTGAGGCGCGCGCGAGCCATGCTGAGGGTCAAATAGCGGCGCGCGCGGGTGATCCCGACATAAAACAGGCGGCGCTCTTCCTCGAGGCCGGTTTCCTGCAGGCTTTTTTCATGGGGCAGGATATGGTCTTCGAGTCCGATGATGAAACAGGCGGGAAACTCGAGTCCTTTTGCGCTATGGAGCGTCATGAGCTGAACCTTATCTTCTCCGGAATGCTCGAGCGAAGGGCGGATGGATTGAGGGGCGAGCGCGGAAGTGGAGATGAAATCCTGCAGGGAGATCTCTTCGGCGCGGCCTTCTTTCTCCATCGATTCCTCGTATTGGGCAAGGGCGTTGACGCACTCCTGGGCGTTTTCCCATTTGAACTGCCGCATTTTGTCGCTTTTAACCTCTTCTTCAATCGCTTTTTTATATCCGATTTCTTCGAGAAAGCCCGAAAGGGTTTCGGAAAGAGAGGAATCCGCAAAGCGCTTCTGCGCGCGGAAGATCAGGTCGACGAAGGCGCGGACGGAGCTTTTTGCTTTCGGAGAGCCGAGGTCGAGTTTTTGATCCGCGATTTGAACGAGGACGTTCCAAAGAGAGAGGTTCCCGCTGCGATTATAACGGGTCGCCTCGTCGAGGAATGTGTCGGAGATGCCTCGGCGGGGGACGTTCACGATGCGCAGGAGCGCTTCGGTATCCGCGGGGTTTGCGATCAGGCGCAGATAAGCCAGGATATCCTTGATCTCGCTTCTCTCGGAAAACTCAAGGCCGCCGAAGATCTCATACGGGATGCCGCGCATCCAGCGCCCCTCTTTTTGCCAAGGGGCTTGCATGAGGGCGAGTTCGCATTGGCGCGAGAGGGCGTTCGAGCGGTAGAGAATCGCCATATCGCGCCATTTGAGGCCTTTCGTTTCGCGGAAATGAATGAGGCGCGAGATGACGGCCTGCGCTTCTTCGGCATCGGTCGCCGCATTGAAGATTTCGATCGGATGAGAAGAGGGTTCCTGGCTCCAGAGTTGTTTTTGATGGCGGTTTTTATTGTGGCGGATCACGCTGTTGGCCGCTTCCAGAATGATAGGCGTCGAGCGATAGTTTTGTTCGAGCTTGGCGATGGTCTGGGCTTTGAAGTGCAGGATATTTTTTACATCCGCTCCGCGCCAGCCGTAAATCGACTGGTCATCGTCGCCGACGACGCATAGATTGTTGTATTTCTTTGCCAAAAGTTCGGCCAGGCGGAACTGGGCCGGGTTCGTATCTTGATATTCGTCGATCATGATGTAGCGGAATCGCTCTTGGTAGCGATCCAAAATAGCCGGATGCTGTTCGAATAATTGAATGGTCAGCGTGATCAGGGTGTCGAAGCTCACGGCGTTATAGGCGCGCAGAGTCGATTGAAGCCTCCCATGCATCTCTTTGGAAAATTGATCGTGCCAGACCATCTCGTCGCTTTCCTCGCAGGCGGAAACGCCTTGCTGGTTGGCTTGGGCAAGGGCGGCGAAAGTGGGTTCCAAAGAGGGCAGAGCGCCTTCGTGGCCCAGCATCTCCCGGGCCATCTGGGAGACGAGGCGCTTGAGATCCCGTTCGTCGTACAAGCTGAAATGCCTGGTATAGCCGAGATGTTCGATTTCCTTGCGCAAAACCTGCATGCAGAAGCTGTGAAATGTGCTCAGGGTGACGAGCTTGGATTGAGCCGCTCCGATCAGCCCTGTAACTCTCTGGCGCATTTCGGCGGCCGCTTTATTGGTGAAAGTAAGCCCGAGGATGCTCGAGGGATCTTTTCCAAGGCCGACGAGATGGGCGATGCGGCAGGCGATCACGCGGGTTTTTCCGCTTCCCGCTCCAGCCAGCACGAGCACGCGCCCTTCGATGGCGCGAACCGCTTTTTCCTGCTCGGGATTCAGCCGCATGGGACTTGCCTCGCCGGAGCGCAGGCGTGAAGAAGGGAAGAGAATTCCTCTTGGATCACAAGAGACGATGCTTTTTTGGCTCGCTGCCTGGGAAAGACGTTCAGATCCAACGAAGGGGGAAGGCTCGTTCGAGAAAGGCGAAAGGCTTCGCGCATCTTCCTTTTAAAGGAATTTCTTTCAGGGGAGGAACCATATCGCTTGGCTACGGTCAGTCCAAGGCGCGTCTCAGAGCATTCGGAGACTCTCCAATCGATGCAGATGTATTGCCCCACAAGGCGCCGCCCTTCTTTGAGAAGACGTCGGAATTCCGAGCGATCGCGGAGCTTGAGCCGCTTGGGAAACCTAGTATCCATGAGGGGCGGTGAGAATGGCCGATTAATGGGCCAGAGCCTTGCGGCCGGATCTTCGGCGCCGATTGATCACTTTCCGTCCTCCGGCAGTTTTCATGCGGGCGCGGAAACCGTGGGTTTTGCTGCGGCGGGTCTTGCTGGGTTGATAAGTTCGCTTCATGTCGGTTCTTCCTTAAAAATGCAAAAAATAGTCCCTCTACTGTACCCGCCGGATGGAAAATCTTCCACTATTTTGTTTTTCGTTGAAGGGAAATACCCATGAGCTGTATAAGATAGGGCTTTAAAACGAGAGATTTCGATGAAAGTACGAGCATCGATCAAGGCCGACCCCTCCAAGGGGGACAAGGTGGTTCGCCGCCGGGGCCGTGTATATGTGATCAACAAAAAAGACCCGAACCGCAAACAGCGGCAAAAGGGACCTGCGCGCAAGAAGTAAAGGAAATTTTGAATGACCAAGTCAGCTGTCGCAAAGCAAGCAAGAAGAGAACGCCTCGTAAAAGCTAAGTGGGATAAGCGCCAAGAGCTGAAAGGGCAGATTCTCGATATGAGCAAAAGCGAAGAAGAGCGCATGGCCGCTGTCGACGCTTTAAATAAAATGCCGAAAAACTCGTCCCGCGTCCGGCTCCGCAACCGTTGCCAATTCACGGGTCGCCACGCGGCACTCTCCGCCTTTTCAAGCTCTCCCGCCTTTGCTTCCGCGAAATGGCGAATCAAGGCTTGATCCCAGGCGTATTCAAAGCGAGCTGGTAGTTCTTTTTACAATAAAACCCCTTCGAAGGAAGGGGTTTATTTTTTCCATTTGATCAAATCCTGCAGGGGCTTCCAGTCGGGGAGATCCCGATGCCATACGAACGTTGCGGGAGAAATTTTCCCCTTTTTCCAAAAATCATTGATAGCTTGAAAGCTCATTGGTCCAGTCTGATTCCGGGCATTGTCTAGATAATACCAAAAATGTTCTTGGGGACCTTCGATATAAGGTTCAGCAGGAATCGAAGCGGGTTTGGGGGGCTTTTTTTCTCCGAATACGATTGCAGCCACTCCGAAACATCCGAAAAGAACGCCGAGAAAAAACCATAGGTAGGGATTTTTTCCTCTCCGGCGAGCCAAATAAGCCGAGGTCAGGCCGAAGATAATCGAGCTGATGACTTGTAATTTGGGATCGATCTGGAGCATTTCGCAAGCCTCCGCGAGGAGACCAATTATACGTTTCGGGTTCGATTGTGGCAAGGGTTCCAAAGAGAGGGGACAATTGAACATATTAGTTCGTAAAAAAAGCCGCGGACTCCAATTTGCCGCATTGCCCCGCGTCGGAGTCGCTTGCATCGAGCATCCTCTAAATTCTTGTGGGAATCGGTCGGTTGGCGTATTGTTGCCTTGCAACAAGCAGCATTCGGTGTGTCTATATGTATGAAAAACTCGATGCAAAAGAGCTGAATTTGCCCGATACAGTGTTTATTCGGGATATCGAAACGAGAGTGTTCCAAGCGATCGTTCTGCAATGCCTGTCGAAAATAGAGGGGATTGGACTATTGGAAGGGACGTTCTTCGATAGCCTGCTCGGACGCGATTTGGAACGGGTGAAGGGGATCTATGTCGAGCAAGATCAGAAACAGCATTCGATCGAAGTGCGGGCTGAAATTAATATCGCCTATGGGATGTCGATCCCGGAAAAAGCGGAAGAGATCCAATTGCGCGTCGTCGAGGAGATCAGCCGATGGACCGGACTTCATGTCGCTTCCGTCCATATCATCTTCAAGGATTTAATCCTCCCGGTTCAAGCATCGGAAGGATCTGCGGCGATCGAGACCGAAGCGGTATTTTGAGGTATCATGAGTCTGCGCAAAGCATTTCGATCTCTCCTCCTTCTCGCCATGGTGGCCTGTTGGATGGCAGCCGGTATCGGAGTCATTTTCCTTCCCTTGCACCCGGAGTGGAGGGTCGCAGCGGTTTATTATCTGCAGGAATCTCCGGCTCTATTCTATCAAATGGGAGCTGCCCTCCTTTCTCTAGGGCTGTTTTTCGCCTGGGCTTTTTTTATGCTTGAGAAAGGGAGATTTCTGTCGTTGTCGATGAAGGCCGCCTTTGTGTCCATCGATTCCCACCTCGTGCGCGAGGCGGTCGAAGAGCTGATGGAGCGGCGGTTTCCCTCGGCGTTTGCGAATTTCGACGTGGCGATTTCTCCAAAGAATCGAATCGAAGTCGGCGTCGATTTGGTTTCAAAAGATTACGAGGCAGTCGAAAAAATGCTCGCGGAGCTGGAACCTGCGCTCGGATGCTGTCTGCGAGAGCGCTTCGGCTACACGGGATCATTCGGTCTGGACGTCCGGACGAAGTAGGGAATCAATTCGCTCGGCGTCTTTTTTTGTAATTCCTTCCACCTGCAGGATCGATTCAACGGGGGCTTCCTTCAAAGCCCGGATGCTACCGAAATAATTCAATAGACGGCGCATTTTGATGGGGCCGATTCCGGGGATATCTTCGAGAGCGCTTCGAATGGTCCTTTTGCTCCGCCTCTTGCGGTGGTATTCGATGGCGAGCCGATGCGCTTCATCGCGGATTCGCTGCAGCAAAAATAGCAGCGGAGATCCGGCGTCGATCGAGATCGGATCTTTTTCATGGGGCAAGAAAATCTTTTCTAGAGTCAAGCCCTTGGTATGGCGGGAATCTTCTTTTGCAATCGCTGCGACGTCGACAGACGCGATCTGGAGTTCCTCAAAGACGCTGAGAGCGATGTTGAGCTGTCCTTTACCGCCGTCGACGAGCAAAAGATCGCACAAAATCCCCGTGTTCTTGGCTTTGGAAAAATGCCGCAGCAACGCTTCCCGCATGGCGGAATAGTCGTCTCCGGCCGATTTGATCCGGAAGAGCCGCGTGCGGTTTTTATCCCTTGTTCCGTGGATGAAACAGCAAAGGCTTGCCACGGGGTCGGTTCCGCTGATATTCGAGGTATCTAGACATTCGATGCAGCGGGGATATCGGGATAAACGAAGAGTTTCCTGCAGGTCGAGAAGCATTTTCTCGGTCAGCGCGCGCTCGTCCTGCTGCCTTGCAAATTGAGCTTTTGCATTCCGAAAGGCCATCTCGGTCAAGGCTCGTTTCTGCCCTTTCTGGGGAGAGGAAATTTCGATTTTTTTGCCGCGCGCTTCAGCGAGGATTTCGGCGAGCATGCGCGCTTCCTTCATCGGGAAGGGCAAGAGGATCTCGGACGGAATTGCGGGGAGCTGGCGATAATGCTGGAAAATGAATGAGGAGAGGATTTCTTCATCTGTCGAGGCGACGAGGTGAAAGCTGAAATGCTCGGATGCGATGACGCGGCCGGCCTCGAGATGCAAAACTGCGATCAAAACTGCATCGGCTTTCCGGCAGATGCCGATCGCATCGCAATCCTTGATCGAGCGATGTTCGATATGCTGGATAGAGGTGATGTGTTCGATTTGCTCGATGAGGCGAAGTAGTTCTTCCGCCTTTTCGAATTCCAGGAGTTCCGAAGCTTCTTTCATGGATGCGCGGAGTTGATCGAGGACTTCTTTATTTTGCCCTTTCAGGAGGCGAATCGCAGCATCTACATGTCGATCGTATTCTTCTTTTGTACAATGCCCAATGCAAGGAGCGATGCATTTTTTGATGTCGAATAACAGGCAGGGCCTTTTGCGCGATGCGAGTTCTGCATCGGAACATTGGCGCAAAGGGAATAGATGCATGATGAGATCGTAGATCTGCCGCGCTGCAAGCGCGCTCGTATAAGGTCCGAATAAGAGGTCTTTTGCCGTTTGAGACGGCTTGATCCGCACGAGCTTCAACATTGGCCAGCGGTGTTTTGTCACGGCGAGGCTGATGAATGTCTTATCGTCTTTCAGAAGGATATTGTATTTCGGACGATGGCGCTTGATGAGGTTGTTTTCGAGGATCAGGGCATCTTTTTCCGTCAAAGCGACGATGGTATCGATCGCTTCGATTTGCGAGATGAGGTAGGGGATCATCTCCCGCTCATCGCCGCTTAGGCCAAAATATTGTTTGAGCCGAGACCGCAGGTTTTTGGCCTTGCCGATATAGAGAATCCGGCCATCGATGTCTTTCATCAAATAAACGCCCGGTTCCTCCGGGTATAGGCTCAGCGAGCGAATGTCAAAAGGCATATATCGAAACTACTTGAAGAACCCGTTTTCGGCAACGCGAAAGCTGGATATTCTCGATGGCAAAAAGAAATTTACAAAAAGAAATTTTTATGAAAAACTCACAGAACTTTACAAATCGAGGGGGAAAATGAGTGGGCCTTTATCTGAAGGCTGTTGTTTTTCGAGATGTTGGAATTGTGTTTTTTTTAGGGAAAAACCGATCGAGAATGATTCCATGGAATTGCCGAAATTTAGAGAAAATGATGTCAGAGTTACGTCCATTTTTTCCGATCTGGTTTCCAGTTCTGCTCCCAGTACCCAACGGGCTGTGACGACGAAAACCCTTAGGAATTGGCCGAATTTTGAAAGTCGAGAAATGGAAAAATCGGTCGTTCTGGATGAACCATCCCGCCTGCGGGAATAAGTTGAGGAATCTTTTGGAACATTCGCAGATGGTTTTACCGGGAAGACTCGAAGGATCGGGGCGAAAACGAGAAGATCCAACGAGAGGAACTCCTTGGGATCAGGGGAGCTATCCGTCGAGTTTTATAGGTACTTCTGAAAAACTCCCCCGATGAATTTATAAATTTTTAACGCGTTTAAGAGGTGTGTGATGTCGAGAATTTCAGATTGTCTTAGAGCCTGTTTCCCATGTTTTGCAAAACTCGACGGCGATTGCCAACCGCCATCGAGAGAAATGCATCGTTATTCTTTCCGATCCAATCCAAATGAACCTTCGCATTTTAAAACGGCTGAGCGATTTCTGTACAAACGATGAAGACGTTTAGCGGTGACCAGCCGGACGGAAGAACGATCGATGTGACTATGGGAAGCGATACAACTCCAGTTCCGGGCGCGACGATTTCCGGGGGATCCGATAGTTCTGCCGAAGTAAAGGAAGAAGAGGGGACTCCGACCAATTCTCCGCATTGGAAAAGAGATTGCAGCGAGTATGTAACTCAAGTCAGGGGGAGTTTTAAAAAAAACGAAACGGGAAATCCTAATGATGAATTAAGCGGCTAGTACTCAATTCATCGAAACTTTTAAGGTCGGGTGCTGAGGCAAATAAGAGGGATTCCGCTTGCTGCACCTCGGTCTTATCCGCTCTATCAGTCGCTTCTCGCTTTAAAATATTTTGTTTAATTTCGTGCGTCCTTAAAAATCAGTTCATTACGAAATTTAATTTTTATAATAATTAATATCTCATTTTTTAAACTAAACAATGTTATAATTAAATGATTTTAAATGTAATTTAATGAGGTTTGTATGTCTTCTTCAGGGAATATCATTTTTTGTCCGGAATTGTGGGGGAGAATATTTGAATATTCGCTTCCGATCAGCATGACCGAAGTCTCAAGGCCATTGCGCGAGATCGCATTGAACATTTTCGCCGACCGGTATCGCCATGGAGTGGAAGAAAGACATCGGCTGGTTTGCCTCATCGCGAACACTTCCGCGGCGGGTCTAGACGATCGCGAACTCATGAGAAGGATTACCGCGAAGTTCCGATTTGTTTTTAACAGATTTCCAGCACCTGAACTGAGTTGTATTAGACAAAATATATTTTTTCTCGAAGAAGTAGCCTATGAATTTGCTCAACTTCATTCTTCGGTGACTAGAGAAGATCAGACGATTGGCCTCGATCGCCAATTCCAGTCGAGCATGGATCGAATTAAACAAAATCCCGATCTATGCATCAACCCTTTGGATGAACACGAGGTTCATTATATGCTTATTGTGTCGGGAATGATGTATGGCCTATTCGAAGCCCGGCCGGATTTCTTGAGAACTGCTGTCGCTTTGTATGCCAGAACTCCTATGATTTGGATGGTGAAAAACTTGCTATCGATGAATGCTCGCCTAAATCCGAGAGATCGAGGAATGGCTTTGATCCAAGCTGTTTTAGGGCATCCGGACATGGTCGAATTACTGCTCAATGACGGTGCTGTTCGGAGAAAGGAATTGTCGAGTGCGATCGATGTCTCGTTACAAGTGGGGAATAGAGAGGCTGCTGCTGTTTTGCAAAAACGGTTGGATCAGATGAATCTGCATTTGGCGGTAAAAATCGGGATTTCCCTTGCGTTGGGGATCTTGTGCTGCTGGAGTTTGGTCAGATTGTATAGGCAAAACTAGTTTGGAATAGATGCATCAGCCGCCGGCCGCTCTTGAATGAGCAGCCGGACGACTTCGGCGATTAGAAATGATAGCCGAAAAGAACGCGGGAGCCGATTCCATATTGCTTTTCCTTGAGGGAGAGCTTCAGGAAATAAGGCTCGACTTCGAGATCCCAACTCCGGGAAACTCCGAGGCTCCAATCGAGAGGCACTCCGATTTCTCCGCCCCATGAAACATAGCTATCTTTTAGTTGATCGCTATTCAGAAAACGAAAATACTTCGCCGCGGATCCAAAGAATGCTTTTGCATTCAGGCCGATGTTAAGCGAAGGAGTTACATCGTATTTCGCCCTGATGCCCCCCGCGGCATAGAGCATCGTCATGTCATAACCATCGTAATAGATCCGGCCGAGATTATAAGAGCCCGCTCCGAGAAATGGCGTGAGCATAAAATTTTTCGACGCCAAAGTATAGCCGAAGCGCACTTCGAGATCTTCGAATCCGACGCGGCCTTTGTGAGGCAGAACTTCGTCGCCGTTTTGCTTGGAGTCAAAATTAGAACCCACGCAAGAGACGAGGTCGATTCCCGCATAAAAAGCATGGGGAGCCAGATATTCATACCCGAGGCGCAAGCCTCCCAGCCATCGGTTGCCGAAGACGTGGATATCATCGACATGGGTGTCCTGATGCATCCAGATGACCTCGGGACCGAAGTAAAAGCGATGGGGGACGAGCGTGCGGACGGAATGGGCATAGCTGCGGTTTGCATGGGAATGCGATCCGGACAATAAAGCGGCGGCAATTGTAAACAGCGTCAATAATCTCATTGGGAAATCCAGGTTCAGCGGGTTTTAGTGCTTGTGAAGGTGGTTCGCACATCCGTCATATCGCGTATGAAAACGGAAAACTTATGCGCGGCGTGTCGGATTTGGTTGGCGATTTTTTCAAATCCGTTCCAGAAAGATTGGGAGCCGAGGGTTTGTTCTTTTAGTTCTGCCGTTCCATCGAAGCCGAGGGCAGATGTCCCTCTTCCGGTCAAATCGGAAATCAAAGCGAGGAGAATATCGCGCAGCTCCGAGGTCTTGGATAGACTTGCGATCTGATTCAGCAGATCGACCGCAGCCTGGGTTTCAGGGGATAAAACGGGAGTGGGGTGTCCATCGGAGGCGGCGTCTATTTCCTGGCATAGCCAAATCGCGCAGCAGAGCTTTTCGAGAGAGCATTCGCATTCGGATTCTCGATCGAGATTGTCGCAGGCCACGGTTTGGGCGAGCGCAATTACGACGTTCAAAGAGAGGTTGTCCCCTTCGATTTCCCGGGAAGCTTTTTCGAGAGAACTCAAGCAGCCTTCGTAATCTTTTACAAAGAGTTTAGCCAGGGCATGTCCTGTCGAAATGAAGGCGGGGTGTTCTTCTTGCAGGCAAGTTTCATTCCCAGAGGAAGGAGAAGGCTCGCAAAGAGGCGCATCGCCCGCTGCGAGCAACAGTGCAGTTGTCAGAAGTAGTATCATCGCAAAATCGCTTTTGTGGAGGGCGGTCGGCCTATCCGCGATGCCATGAGGGAACGCCTACAAAGTGACGAAACCTCATTTTGTAGACGTCTTCTAAGATCGCTTGGATCGGTGATCGCCGGTTGATTTGCGATAAAGATTAAAAAACTTTAGGCGTACAGTCAATTTAAATAATAATTTAAATTTTTTAAAAATATTATTTTACTTTGAAATTACATGATTTCGAAGATCGGTCAGGATTTGCAGCGCTTGCATAGGGGAGATGAGATTGGGATCGAGCCTGCGGAGTTCCTCGACGACGGGATGGGAAAATAGCGAGGGCTGATCATCTGCCCGCTGTTTTTTGGCAGGGGCCGATTGTTTGTTTTTCTCAAACGAGGCGAGCAGTTCCTCTGCGCGTTTGATGACTCGATAAGGAAGGCCTGCGAGCTTACCCACGTGGATGCCGTAGCTGCGATCGGTACCGCCGGCGACGATTTTGCGGAGGAATACGATCCCTTTCGATGTCTCTTCGACGGCCGCGTGCATGTTGATGGCTCCTGGCTGCTGAGTTTCTAGACGGGTCAGTTCCCAATAGTGGGTGGCGAACAGAGTCTTGGCCATTTTTCCCGGAGCCGTGAGCAGGAATTCGGCAACGGCCCAAGCGATCGAGATTCCATCGTATGTGCTGGTGCCTCGTCCGATTTCATCGAGGATGACTAAAGATTGCGAGGTGGCATTGTTCAGAATATTGGCCGTCTCGCTCATTTCGACCATGAAAGTCGATTGCCCTCGGGCCAAATCATCGCTGGCGCCGATGCGCGAGAAGACCTTGTCGACTAGGCCGATGTGGGCGGAATCGGCGGGTACGTAGGAGCCGATCTGGGCTAGGATGCAGATCAGGGCGACTTGCCTAATATAGGTCGATTTCCCCGCCATGTTGGGGCCTGTGAGAAGGATGAGCCTGCGCGATTCGAGATCGAGATTCGCATCGTTGGGAATGAATTGAGATGCGCCGATTTCCCGCTCGACGATGGGGTGGCGGCCGTTTTGAATGGAGAGCGTTCCTGTTCGATCGACGAGGGGCTTGGTCCAGCGGAATTGTTTGGCGGCGCTGGCGATCGAAAGGAGCGCATCGAGTTCGGCCAATGCTTTGGCGATCGCCGTGATGATCGAGGCCGATGCGGCGCATTTTTGCCGCAATTCTTCGAACATCTGGGCTTCGAGCGCTTTGGCTCGTTCTCCCGCAGTGAGAACCTGGTGTTCGAATTTTTGCAGTTCCGACGTGATGAAGCGCTCGGCATTGACGAGCGTTTGTCTCCTTTGAAAATTTTCCGGAACCTGTTCTCCTTTGGAGCGGCTCACTTCGATATAGTAGCCAAACGCTCTCGTATAACCGACCTTGAGGGTTTTGATGCCGGTTTTTTCCCTCAGGTCGGTCTGATAAGAAGCGAGCCATCCCATGCTGTCCTGGCTGAGTTTGCGCAGCGCATCGAGTTCGGAATTGACTCCCGTGCGAAACAATTCGCCTTCGGTGATCCGAAGGGGTGGGTTTTCATTGAGAGAGGAGAGGATCAAATCGGCGAGAGCCGAAACATCCTGGAGATGCGAAGTTCTGCTTTTGATCAAAGGGGAAAAGAAGGCTTCCAGTTCCCTTCGGATATCCGGCAGGTGCGTGAGAGAAAATCCCAAAGACCATACATCCCGAGGCGAAGCATAGCGCGCGGAGATCTTCGCGATGAGGCGCTCGAGGTCTCTGACGCGCTGAAGCGATTCCTTCAGTCTTCGAACGACATCGAAACGGCCGAGCAAGTCCTCAATGGATTCCTGGCGCTCGCGGATGCGCTCGAGGTTGAGAAGAGGGCGCCGGATCCACTCTTTGAGCAGCCGTCCGCCCATGGCGGTCGAGGTATCGTCCAAGAGGTGGAGGAGCGTGTGATGGGCCGAATGGTCGCTGAGAGGGTCGATTAATTCGAGATTGCGCATTGTCGAGCGGTCGAGAGCCATATATTCCGAGAGCAAATCGCTTTGAATGGAGACGACGTGGTCGAGATTTAGCGAGAGGTCTTCTTTGAGGTAAGAGAGCAGGCAGCCCGCGGCGACGATGGCGGCGCTGCGGCTGTTTAAGCCGAAACCGTCGAGAGTTTGCACGCGGAAATGGGAGAGGAGAAGATTGAGCGCGCTTTCCAAATTCCATTGCCAGTCGTCGCGTTCATTCACGAGGAAGGGGAACATTTGGGACAGATCCTGAAAAAAGCAAGGGCGGGTCTGTTTGAATTTTTTTGGCGCGAGCATTTCAGCCGGCCGCAGTTTAGCCAGCTCGTCGAACAGTTCCGCTTCGGAATCGAATTCAAGTGCGCGAAAATCCCCGGTCGTCAGATCGAGCAGCGCGAGGCCGAATACAGATCCGAGCCAGGAAATAGAGGCGATATACCGGTTTTTTTTGTCCTGCAAAAGCTGCGAATTGATCACCGTGCCCGGGGTCAGAACGCGGACGATTTCCCTTTTGACGAGTCCTTTGGCGTCTTTGGGAACTTCGGTTTGTTCCACGATGGCGACCTTATGCCCCTTGGCGATCAGTTTGTCGATATGCATGTCCGCTGCGTGAAACGGAACGCCGCACATCGGCACCTGGCTCCTTTGGGTAAGAGTGAGGCCCAGTTCTTGGGAAATGAGTTTTGCATCTTCGTAAAAAGCTTCGTAGAAATCGCCCAAGCGGAACAGGACGAGCGCATCTTTGGCTTGGGTTTTGCAACTGTGCCATTGGGCCATCATCGGGGTGAGAGGAGCTGTTTCCATGTGGGATCCGCTTTGTTTTTTAGAAGGATTGTCTCTGCAAACAAACCTTTTTGTAAATGAGGAAGCTCATGGCTGGGAGACGTTCAGATCTTGCGAATTAATCTTTTACTCGCATTATTTGATGGTTTGTATGAATTTGTTTAGTTTTTGTTAAACAATCGGTTGTTTTATAATTATATAAAACTAAAAAAGGTGGGCAAATGAGCTGTTTTCAAAATCTATTTTCATCTGTGCAAAGCGCGGCTTTAGAACTTCCGCAAGCAATTCTGCCGACTGCGGTCAATTCAGTTGTGCAAGCGGGTCTGCAAGATCCTCGCATCGGCAGGATCGTCGGGGGAGTTGTGCTGGCCGGTTCCGGAATTCAAATGATGGCGGCAAGCGGCATCCCTGCGAAACTCCGTGCGAAATTAGCCGGAAGAGCCGAGGGAAACGGGTCGAATTCGACATGGAGATGGACGGCTGCGGCGATGGGTTTGAGCGCGGCGTGTTACGGGATTTACAGCGTAGTTTCAGGCGCGATCGAATGCATGGTTCCGGAGCAATTGGCTTGTCAGTTGCCGAGAAACCCCGAAACAGTTGCCGACAAGCAGCCCATTTGTTTTTACGATCGATCCGAACGCCCCGTGTGCGTCAGCGATCGACGGGAAATCGAAACCTGCAAGGCGGGAACGGTGGAAACTTGCCGAGCGATTCCAGCCGATCAGCGCGCGATTCAATTACCCGTGTCTCCTCGTCCGATCGAAAAAAACCCTTTCTATTTAGTCGTTCACGACAATAAAAAGCCAATGCAGCCGCGGCTTGCGATCGTCAATGCCGAAACGGGCGCGTATACGAAACTCGAGTTAAATCAGGACAGTCCTTTGGCAAACGCCAAAGATTTGGAATCATTGCAACAGATTCGCGGGAATGAATATCTGGCTTGTGAAAGCAGCGGAAATTGTTTTCACTTCGCCTTGGAAAAAGATGGGCAAGAACAGTATTCCGCAGAGATAGGAGGGGAGATCAAATTGCCGCTTCCCTCTGGAAAATATTCCAATATCGAAGGCGTGGCATTGAATCCTCAGAAACGAGAAATCTGCTGGTCGCATCGAGGAGGTTCGAACCCGGGCGAAGAAGCGTGGACGCGTTGCGCTCCCGTCGATTTAGAGGCCCATAAGGTAGGCGATTTTGTCGAAAGCAGTGCAGAAAATCCATTTGCGAAACCGGGGCCATTCGATCGGCCGATCGCAGATGCAGCTTTCAATCCGAAGACGGGGCGTTTGGCCTATGTAGCTTCGATCGATACGGAAACTCCCTGGACGAATCCAGAGACAAAGGCGAACACGTCTAGCATCGTCTACGATGCAAATGGCTGTTTGGTAAATATACCCGGACACAAGGTAGAGGGGCTTTATATTCATTCGGATGGAGAAATGATCCTCGGAACGGATAACGAAGACGCCGGATCCGATATTTGCCGCTATTCTTCGCTGTCTAAAACGTTAAAATGCGTTGAAGTCATGAAGGGACAGCCCTATGGGATCAGCGGAATCGTGCCGCTCGAAATTTCTCAGAAAAAGATCAGTAAGGAAGAATTGGCCGTTCGATTGGCGAAGATTATCAATCCTTCAGTGGACATTGCTTCGGAAAAGCTACTCGTCGAAATGCCCCAGGTATAAGAAGCCGAAGGCCGACGGAATTTAGCTTTGTAGATACGCTTTTATTGCGGGATGTTGAAATCGGTGGACATTGCTTCGGAAAAGCTGCTCGTCGAAAAGACTTTGATATAAAAAGGGTGATCGTCTGGAAATAGCCTTCGCTATTTTAGATGGAATACACTCGACCGCGAAACACTGAATCGGATTGAGGATAGCGCAGGTTAATTCCAGACGATCTTTGAAAAAGGACTTAGATTACGCTCACTTCAGTAGCTTCCGGTCCTTTGCGGCCAGGGCCTTCGATGTATTCTACTTTCTGTCCTTCTTGCAAAGAACGGACGTGTCCTTTGATATTGTTGGCATGGACAAAGATTTCTTTTCCGCCGTTATCGGGTGTGATGAATCCAAAGCCCTTTTGAGCGTTGAAAAATTTGACTGTGCCTTTTGATTTTGCCATATGGTTTTTTCCTTAATTTGTTAACCTCTCGTCGGCCTTAACAAATAGGCCGAGAGTTTTCTGCATTCCCAGCTCGGAACTTCGTTTTCGAGCAAAAGAGGTGCAAATTTCTTCATGATACAGGAAGTCGGGTTTTTTTCCTCTGATTTCTTCATGAAATCTGAAGTTATATTTGAAAAATATTGTTTATCCCTGTGGAAATGAGCGTGTTCTGGTCGATTTTGAAGCCGCCCCAAATCGGGGCGGATCGCATATGAACTTTTTTGATTTCAGCTCGCGGGGGCGATTTTCCTCTTAGTCCCCTTCGGGGCGCATGAGGGGGAAGAAAAGGACGTCCCGGATCGACGCGGCCGAAGTGAAGAGCATGACCATGCGGTCGATGCCGATGCCGACTCCGCCGGTCGGGGGCATCCCTTGGCAGATGGCTTCGACGAACTCTTCGTCCATCGGGCTTGCCTCCGCGTCGCCGGCGTCTCGTTTTTGCGCCTGTTGCTCGAGCAGGGAGCGCTGGAGCTGGGGATCGTTTAGTTCGGTATAGGCGTTGCAGATCTCTTTGCCGAGAATGAAGCTTTCAAAGCGCTCGACGAGGCCTTCTTTGCGTAAAAAGGGATCGCGATGGGGCTTGCAAAGGGGCGTCGTTTCGATCGGGTGGTCGATGATGTGGTGCGGCTCGATCAGATGGGGTTCTGCGAGTTCTCCAAACAGCATGGCGATGAGAGCTCCGCGGGGCGCCTGAGAGACGGCTTTTGGGTCGAGGGGCGTTTCTTCGAGAAGGGCTTTTCTCATGGCATGTTCATCCATGCGGTCGACGTCGAGATGGGCATGGATTTTAATCGCGTCTTTCATCGACAGGCGCTTCCAAGGGGCTTTCACGTCGATTACGACGGGCTCCATTCCTTCGGGCGCATAGGTGATTTTCGTGTCGCCGAACAATTCCATGGCGATTTCGACGAAGAGGCCTTCGGTAAAGGCCATCATGTCGTTGTAGTCCCATCCGGCGGCATAGGCTTCCATCATGGTGAATTCGGGATTGTGCGTCCGGTCGATCCCTTCATTGCGGAATACTTTGCCGATCTCATAGATCCTCTGCATCCCGCCGACGATGAGCTTTTTCAATGAGATTTCCAGGCGAGATCCGCAGAAACATTTCCTGGTCGAGCGCATTGAGATGGGTCGTGAAGGGACGGGCTTCTGCGCCGCCGTAGAGATTTTGCAGACGGGCGTTTCGACTTCTTCAAATCCGGCTTCCTCGAGATATTTTCGGGTGGCGAGCAAAATGCGGGAGCGCAGGCGGAATCGTTCGATCGATTCGGGATTTGTGATGAGGTCGAGCCAGCGCTTGCGGTAGCGGATCCCTTTATCGGCCAAACCGCTATGCTTGTCGGGAAGCGGGAGAAGGGATTTGCAAAGGAGGGTCATCGTTTTGACAAATACCGTCAGCTCGCCTTTTTGAGTGCGGAACAAATAGCCTTCGACTCCGATGATGTCGCCGAGATCGAGTTTTTTTTCGATGAATTTCATCGGTGTGATCTTCGGGGGTCGCTTCGAAGCCGAAGACTTGGGTCTGGTCGCGGTTGAACATGACTTGGAGTCGGCCGGTTTCATCCTGAATATGGCCGAAGGCGTTTTTTCCCATCGCGCGAAACAGCACGAGGCGCCCTGACACGAAGACGTGCTGGGTTTTCCCTAAAGCCGCATCGTCGAAGTGCCCGACGTCCTTGCCTTCGTTTTCCGTCGCGAGTTGGGAAGCTCTTTGCGTATGGACATATTTAGGAGGGTAGGGATCGACTCCTAATGCGCGGATTTCGGTTAGTTTCCGGCTGCGGTTTTGGAATTCTTCATGGCTCTGGTATTCCGGCTGGGATAAAGTCATGGTTCTCTCGATCTGTTTAGCTGCTTAAAAATACTATGAAGGGCTAATCTTTGGCAATCTTTAGAGGTTGTTTGCAAAGAGGCGATCTCTAGGCGGGCTCGGGGCGGTAAATCCCTAAGTCGTTGGCGGTCAATATGCAGTTGCGCTATTGACTGAAAATTCTGTAATCATGTAACATTACATAAGTATATGAGCGCAATATGCAAGAAAATCAATCGGAAGATGGTTGGCGAGGGTTTTTAAACCTTTGCCTAAAGGTCGGCGGGAAAAAACAGCTGCACGACCTATTGGTCTTGATGACGACGGAAGAAGAGCGCAAGGATCTTGCCGCCCGCTATCTGATCGTCAAGGGATTGATTCAAAAGAAAAAAACCCAGCGCGAGCTGGCTAAAGAACTGAAAGTGAGCATTGCAAATATCACTCGCGGTTCGAATTTTTTAAAAACGATCGGGGCGGACCTGATTCAGTACTTGGAGGAGACCTTCAAGTAAAAAATCGGAGCCTCGAACTGGAGAAAAATCCATGGACGAGGCCCGATTTATCAGCCTTGCAAAATTTCACCCAAGGATCGTCTTATTCAAAGACGTCTGCTTGGACCATACGACGCCGATCGCCGCTTTCAGCAGATGCAAGGGGCTTGTTTATTTGAAACATCCGGTTATTCTTTTATCGGCGCCGAACCGATCGCATCGATTCCGATCCGGAAAATGGCTATGAAGGGCTTAGAGAGTTTCGGCGAGATCTAAATGTTTTTCCGATCACCCGCTTTCTTTTATGCAGGGGGGCTGATCGGTTTTGTCTCTTACGGAGCGATTCGCTCCAAGAGCCTTCCCTTGAAATTCACAAAATTCTCAAATCCAATATCCTGATTTTTCTTTTGTTTTCTATCGAAGACGCTCGCTTTGGTCATGAACGGGCGTAGCGCGGTGCTCGGAATCGCGTATGAAACACAAGGGCGATCCTAAGAGCGCTTATGCAAAGGGCGTTGAAGATTGGACGAGCTGGCCGAAAAGATCGAAACGCCGATCGCGTTGAAGCCGCCGTTGGAAATCGAATCTAACATGCAAAAAATTATGACACACGGCGACCAAGAATATGAAGGTCTTGTCGAGAGAGCTAAGAATTACATTCGCGCGGGCGATGTTTTTCAAGTCGTATTGTCGCCGAACGTTTGAAATGCCGTGTCCTTCCGGCGGATTTTCCATCTATCGCGCGCTGAAAATCCATAGCCCCGCGCCTTATCATTTCTTCCTGGATTTCGGAGAAGTGCAAATCGCAGGCGCATCTCCGGAGAAATTGATTTCGGTCTCGAACGGAATCGTCGAATCGAATCCGTATTGCAGGAACGCGGCCGATCGACAAAGATCCGGAGGAATTGCTCTCGGATCCGAAAGAGAGAGCCGAACACGTCATGCTGGTCGATCTGGCTCGCAACGATCTGGGCGCGGTATGCAAACCGGGATCGGTGCGAGTCGCCGGGTTCATGCGAATCGAGAAGTTTTTCCATGTGATGCATCTCGTGTCTCGGGTGAAGGGGTCTTCGGAAAGGTTTCGACGCGATCGATGCATTTCGCTATTCCTTTCCCGCAGGGACGCTGAGCGGCGCGCCGAAAATCCGCGCGATCGAGATGATCGAGGAACTGGAAGGCTCCCGCGAGGGCTCTACGGAGGGGCGATCGCGCATTGGATTCAGGGGGATCTCGAGAGCTGCATTGCGATTCGGATGGGAATGTTTAAAGACGGAAAGGCAATAGTGCGAGCGGGAGCAGGCATCGTCTGCAGATTCGATCGCAGCTAAGGAAGCTGAGGAATGCCGGCATAAAGCGGCGTCGGTTCTTCGAAGCGATCGCAGCTCATGGAGGTGCGGCATGATTTTGCTCATCGATAACTACGATAGTTTTACCTACAACCTCGCCGAGCTGGCGATGAGGCTCAAGGCCGAGATCAGAGTCGTGCGCAACGATCGGATCTCGATCGGAGAGATGCGATCGATGCCAATCGAAGGGATCATCCTGTCGCCTGGACCCAAGCGCCCTGAAAACGCGGGGATTTGCATCGAGGCGATCCGCGCGTTCGGATCGCTCGTGCCGATTTTGGGGGTATGCCTCGGGCATCAGGCGATCGGCGCGGCCTATGGAGCGGCGATCGAGATCGGCTCCGGAGATCATGCACGGCAAGACGAGTTTGATCTTCCACAATCGGGAGGACCTATTTTCACGGATGCCTTTGCCATTCCAGGGAGGGCGCTACCATTCGCTCGTCATCTCGGAAGAAGGATTGCCGGACGAACTGATCGTCACGGCGCGAACGGGGAATGGGACGATCATGGGGGTGCGGCATCGATTTCTGCCGACATTCGGCATTCAGTTCCACCCCGAATCGGTCATGACTTGCGAAGGGGCGAACATCATGCAGGCATTTTTAGACATGTGCGAGAGCAAGGCGGCTGTATGTTGAAGGATTGCCTGATCGATCTGTTTCAAAAAAAAGATCTCGGCCAAGCGGTATGCCGAATGGCGGCGGATGAGATTTTGCACAACGAGGAGCCGATTCAGACGGCGATGTTCCTAACTCTTCTTCGAGCCAAGGGAGAGACGGCGGAAGAGTTGGCGGGACTGGTCTTGGGGATGAGGGCTCAGGGCAAAAGTTTTTTAGCTCCGGGTCCTTTCGTCGACCTGGTGGGGACGGGAGGGGATTGCGCCGGCACCGTGAACATTTCGACGGCAAGCGCGCTGCTCGCCGCATCCGCAGGAGCGAGGGTGATCAAGCACGGAAACCGGGCCGTCTCGTCGAAATGCGGCTCGGCGGACGTCCTAGAGGCTTTAGGGGCGAAACTCTCGGTAAATGAGGAGTGCGCCAATCGCTGTTTAGATGAGACGAGTTTTCTCTTTTGCTTTGCGCCCGATTACCATCCGGCTCTCAAAGCGATCCGGGACGTGCGCCGTTCGATCGGTTTGCCGACGGTGTTGAATCTGCTAGGGCCGCTGCTCAATCCCGCGGGATTGGATCACCTCGTCCTCGGAGTATTCGACAGCTCGCAAGTCCGAAGAATGGCGGAAGCTCTCCAGCAGCTCGGCACGAAGCGATCGATCGTTTTTTCAGGGTTAGGCATCGATGAGCTCAGCTGCCTGGGGCCGACTTCGGCTTTGCTGGTCGAACCCGATGGCATAGAACCTATCGTCGTCAATCCCTCGGAGCTGGGGCTCAAACCTTGCTCGCTTCTCGATCTCAAAGGAGGGGACGGCGCGCAAAATGCCGCGATGATCTGCAATGCGCTTTCGGGGGCTTGTTCTCCCATCGCCGATACGATTGCTCTGAATGCCGCTGCGGCTCTTTACATCGCGAGGATCGCATCTTCTTTCAGAGAAGGAGTAGAGATTGCAAAAGGAGTTCTTTCCTCGGGAAAGGCCCTTGAGACGCTTCGGCGCTACTGCGCATTGACCGGGGGGCGATTATGCTGAATCGCATTCTCGAAAGAAAAATACAAACCTATGCAAAAGCTCGCAAGAGCCTAAAACATTCGCTGCAGCAAGGCTTTGGAGTCATCGCAGAGATTAAAAGGGCATCGCCCTCCAAAGGGAAGATCGCCGATATTCCGGATGCCGCAGCCAGAGCCGCTCTCTATGAAGAGGGGGGAGCCTCTGCGATCTCCGTTCTCACGGACGAAGCGTTCGAGGGAAGCCTTGAAGATCTCGAAACCGTTGCGCGCTACAGCGCTGTTCCGGTGCTGCGAAAAGATTTTCTCATCCATCCGCGGCAGATCGCGGAAGCGGCTTATTTAGGAGCCGACGCCGTTTTATTGATCGCGGCCATCCTGCGGGGCGCGAACCCGTGAATTTTTAGAGATCTCTTCTCAAATGGGCCTTGGAGGCGCTCGTCGAAGTCCATACGGCGGAAGATCTCGAAATCGCATTGGACGCCGGCGCCGAAATCATCGGAGTCAACCAAAGGGATTTGAGGGATTTTTCGATGCATCCGGAGATCTTTGCCGAGATGATCGGCCGCATTCCCAAAAGATGTGTGAAAGTCGCGGAATCGGGACTCTTCGATTCTTTGAAAGTGAAACAGATGGGGTATGACGCGATCCTGGTCGGAGAAGCACTTTCGAGAGCGACCGATCCAAAAAAACTGATCGCCAATATGAGGAATTCATGAGTCCGAAAGTAAAAATCTGCGGGATTTCAGATTCTCGCATGGCCGCCTGTGCGATTCGCCTCGGCGCGGAATTCATCGGGATTGTATTCGCAAGGCGCTCGCATCGCTATGTCGATCCGGTTGCGGCGGTTTCGATCGTCGCGGAAATCAAGCGCCTCGGCGCCCATGCCGTCGGCGTGTTTGAAGATGCGGAGCCGGCCGAGATCGTTTCGATTGCAAACGACCTCGGATTGACCCACGTTCAGCTCCATGGAGAAAGGTCGTTTTTTGCCAGAAAACTCCTCGATCCCTCGATTTGTTGTTTATTCGCCATCGGACCGCAAGGCCGATCGCCGGATGGGTTTGATGCGTCGCGGGATTTTCTCCTGTTCGATGCGGACAAACCCGGCAGTGGACAGGCGGCGGACTATTCTTCTTTTCGCGCGCCGTCTTGCCGCTATTTTTTGGCCGGAGGATTGACGGCGGCAAATGTTGGGCCTCTCGCGCGGACCCATTGTCCTTATGGAGTCGATGTGTCGAGCGGAGTGGAAAATGCCGCAAAAAGCAAAGATCCTGCCGCGATCCGCGAGTTCATCCGAGCCGCAAGGCCGGGCCGTTACGGACAGTTCGGGGGCTGCTATGTGCCGGAACTGCTCGTGGAGCCGCTCGCCGAACTTCGCTTGGGATTTGAAACGATCGGCGCCTCGGCTGAATTTCAAGGAGAGCTCAAAGAACTCCTGAGGAATTTCGCGGGGCGTCCGACTCCGATCACCGAGGCGAAGAATCTGGCCCGATTGCTCGGGGGGGCGAGGATTTTTTTGAAGAGGGAAGATTTACTGCATACGGGCGCCCATAAGATCAACAATGCGATCGGCCAATGCCTGCTCGCCAAAAAGATGGAAAAAACCCGCATCATCGCAGAGACGGGAGCGGGCCAGCACGGGGTGGCGACAGCCGCCGCCTGCGCCCTCTTCGGCCTTGAATGCGTCGTCTATATGGGGGAAACCGACATCCAAAGGCAGGCCCCGAATGTCGCCAGAATGAAGCTCTTCGGAGCAGACGTCCGTTCGGTTCGAGCGGGATCGGCCACTCTGAAAGAGGCCGTGAACGAGGCTTTGCGCGATTGGGCGTCGAACTATGAATCGACCCATTATTGTTTGGGATCGGCTCTCGGGCCGCATCCATTTCCCGAAATGGTCGCCTCTTTTCAGGCGGTCATTGGGCAAGAGGCCAAGGAGCAGTTTTTCGAGCGAATCGGCAAGCATCCCGATGCGGTCGTCGCCTGCGTCGGCGGCGGTTCGAATGCGATCGGAATTTTTTCCGCATATCTCGAAGAACCTTCGGTCGAGCTCATCGGCGTCGAAGCCGGAGGCGAAGGGCCGGGAAAAAATGCGGCTCGGTTTTCCGAAGGTTCGAAAGGAGTGCTGCACGGCTCGTATTCGTATGTTTTGCAAAACGAAGAGGGGCAGATCAGACAGACGCATTCGATTTCGGCGGGCCTCGATTATCCATCGGTAGGGCCTCAGCACGCGGATCTTTTCGAATCCAAGCGGGTGCGCTACGATTCGGTTTGCGACCAGGAGGCTCTCGAAGCGTTTTTGCTTCTTTCCAAATCCGAGGGAATCATCCCGGCTCTTGAATCGTCCCATGCGATCGCCTTTGTCATCCGCGCGATCGAACAGTTTCCCAAAGAGGGGTGTATCTTGATCAATCTTTCGGGGCGAGGGGATAAAGACCTCCCTGCCCTCAAGCAGAAAGGGTGTTTCGATGAGCAGGTTTAAATTCGAAAAAAAAATCTTCGCGGCGTATTTGACAGCCGGAGACGGCGACTCGGAAGCGATCGCCCTTGCGCTTCTTCGTTCGGGGGTGGATCTTTTGGAAATCGGGATTCCCTATACCGATCCGATCGCAGATGGCCCCGTGATCCAGGAGGCGATGCAGCGCTCGCTGCAAAGAGGAGCCGATCTCGAAGGCGCGCTGGATCTCCTGTCCAGGCTGAGAGGGCAAACGGAAGCCCCGTTGATCCTCTTTACGTATTTCAATCCGATCGCCCGCGATCTCTTTCGATTCTTAAGCCGGGCCAAGGAAGCCGGAGCAGACGGCGTACTCGTCGTCGATCTTCCCTATGAGGAATCCGAGGAGTTCCGTTTTCTTTGCGACCGGATGGAGCTCGCTCCGATCTTCGTGATTGCTCCCTCGACTTCCGAGGAGAGGATCCGGAGGCTGTCTCACGCAGCCAGGGGATTCCTTTATTACGCCTGCCGCAAAGGAACGACCGGGGAAAAACAAGGGATTGCGCCAGATGCTTTGGAAAAGCTCAGGCTCATCAAACGGCACGCATCCGTGCCGGTGATCGCAGGATTCGGGATCGCATCGAAGGGCGATGCCCAGACAATCATCAAAGAAGCCGACGGCTTTGTCATCGGATCCGCGTTTGTCCGCGCGATCGGACAAGGCTCGTCGATCCAACAATTAGAAAGGATGTGCCATGATTTTAGACCTTGATCCAACTCTGCCGGAGACGCAGATCGAACGCCTCTATGAGCAGCTCAAACAGATGAAATTCGCCCCCGTGAGGAGGCAGCACCGCATCGTGTTGACTCGAGGAGTCGACGCCCGGGTGAATCCCGAGGGGTTTTCCGATCTCAAAGGAGTGAAAAAAGCATTTCGGAATGATAAAAAATACAAACTGGCGCATCGCGCCAACGGGCCTTCCACGATCCTCGACTGCCGAGGGAGAAAAATCGGAGGCTCTTCGCTTTTTGTCATCGCTGGGCCGTGCGCTATCGAATCGGAAGAGCAGATCGAGGCCTGCGCTGCAATCGCCGCAAAAACGGGAGCATCGGCTTTGCGCGGCGGCGCTTTCAAGCCGCGCACATCTCCTTATGAATTCCAGGGACTCGGACTCGAGGGGCTCCACCTGTTGAAAGCCGCAGCTGATCGCCAGGGCCTTCTGACTGTGAGCGAGGTGATGGAGATCTCGCAAGTGCAGCCCGCTTCCGAGCTCGTAGATATCCTCCAGATCGGCGCGCGAAATATGCAGAATTTCTGCCTTCTCAAAGAACTCGGGAAGATCTCAAACCCCATCCTGCTCAAAAGGGGATTTGCCGCGACCTATCAGGATCTGCTGATGGCTGCGGAATACATTCTCGCGCATGGGAATCCCAACGTCATCCTTTGCGAAAGAGGCATTCGAACCTTTGAAACCCATACGAGGAATACACTGGATCTAAATGCAGTTCCAGCTCTCAAAGAGCTCACGCATCTACCGATCATCGTCGATCCCAGCCATGGCACAGGAGTGCGCTCTTACGTCGCACCCATGGCTCGCGCGGCCGTTGCCGCGGGAGCCGATGGCCTAATCGTAGAAATCCACCCGGATCCAGATCGCTCTATTTCCGATGCCCAGCAAACGCTGTCATTTGAGGCGTTCGAGCGGCTGATGCGGGAGGTCTCTCTGATCGAGATGGCGTTCAAGTGAATTTTAATAACAGATTATGAAACGTTGGGTCGGGGAAACCGTTTGCAATCGCGATCGCCTGATGGATTACAGGAGAAGGGACTCTTTCGGTGTCCAATAGAAGTTTTCCGATGGCCGTATGGTTCAATTCCACAGCGCGAATCAAAGCCCTGCCAAGATACTCGGCGGGAATGTCTTGTTCGAGGAGTTTTATGACTGAATCTTCTTGCCCGAACCAGGAGGCGTTGACCAGTTCTATTCCCCGAGTTCTCGGCGTCATCGGTTCGTCATCGATTTCGTTTCTCTCGATTGGAAAATCTCGCAAAAATACACGGGCAGAGGTTTCATTGTCCACCGCTAGGAGCCTACCGAGGTGATGATTGTCGAAAGGATCGAAAGGACGGGGCCCATCTACTCGAGCCGCAGTTGTTCGGGAGCCTATCGCCCAGCGCGCCGTTCGATCGACAGCTTGTTCGACACGTCTATTTGCTCGATCGGTTCTTTGAGAAGGATCGCGGATCAGTTCGCTAAAAGGAACCCATTGGTCGCTTAGGTTAGCCCAAAAATTGGCTTCGGAAGACATGTATTTACTCCAAATTGAATGAATTTTCGGTTGAAAATTTTATATAAATTTTTTGTTAAAATGAAGGGCTTTTTATGGGGATGTCATTTTAACATCGGATTGGAAATCAATGCGTCCAAAATTGCGAGCCAATTTTGATCGCGATTGGATTGCGCATGGATCTTCGCTTCTTCAAAGCGTTTTCTTTCGATGGGGCCGTGTTGGATTAAAAGGATTGCCAGCTGTGTATTCCTGTTTGCAATCGCATAGACGAGCGCTAAACCGCGATTATCCGCGCTGACGGGGAGTTTTGCTAATCTTTCCGCTGCTTGTCTATCGTCATACCCTGCGGCAACGACTAGGGCATCTCCTCTGTCTTCTATCCGGATGTTTTCCGCAGTCCACCAACGCGTTTGCGAATAGCGGCGGGAGGCGATCAAAGAGGATTCGTCGGGACGAGTAGCGGAAACACAAGATGGTGGAAGAAGAATCGGAATCGGGAACATTGGGACAATATGGAAGGGGAAAGGGGAATTGAAAATGGATTGAGAAACGCGAGCTGTTTTTTGATCGCAAAGCGATGCGGGCATTTGCGATCGCCAATCAAAAAATGATGGGGGAACGGTTGAACTAAAATTGGTTGGATAAGACATAAGTGAATCCTCAAAGGGGAGGAGAGGTTATAGAAAACCTCCATTATTTTGAATCGAAAAAGGAAAAAATTCGATCTGAAGGATTTGAAAAAATCAGTCGAGTCGCTACCCTCAAGAAAAAAGCCATGGATCGAATATGACTCAGTTGATCGGAATTGTCGTTGGACCTAGCTTGCAGCAGGCAAAAGAACAGATGGATCGCGGGCGTCCTTTTGCGGATTTGTTCGAGATCCGATTGGATCTTTTGGACAAAAAAGCTCTGAGCCATCTGAAAGAACTCGATCGATCCAAGCCCCTGATTTTCACCTTAAGAACAGTGGCGCAGGGAGGGATGTGCGAGCTTCCGGAAGAGGAAAGACTCTCGCTATTCGAAACCTGTTTAAAAGCCGAACCGGAATATTGCGATATCGAGTCTCATACCGAACTGGCGTTTTTTGAACAAACGGCCAAGCTGCATCCGAAGACGCGCATCATCTGCTCGTTTCACGATCTCGAGAAAGTTCCGGATCACCTCGATCAGGTGCTGGAAAGGATGAAAAAAGATCGCGTTTCCCATTATAAAATCGCAGTGCAGGCCCATTCGATCAACGATTGCTTGCATGTGATGGCATTTGCAAAGGAACACGAGAACTTGACTTGCATTGCGATGGGCATCGACGGACAGGCGTCGAGGATTTTGGCGCCGATCATCGGCAGCGAATTCTGCTATAGCGCGATCGATGAAAAAGATGCGGCGTTCGGACAGCTCGATTTGAAGACTCTATGCGAGTTGTACCATTTCAAGAAATTGGGCTTGGATACGGACATATACGGGCTGATCGGCGATCCCGTCGAAAGGAGCATTGGGCATTTGTTTCACAACAAGTCGTTTCCCCCAAAAGCGGTCTATGTCAAACTCCACGTGGCGATCCCGGATCTCCCCTTGTTTTTTTCTCTGATGCGCAAATTTCCATTCCGCGGATTTAGCGTGACGATGCCGCTGAAAGAACAGATGGATCGGATTTTGACGCGGATCGATCCTGCCTCTCAAGCTATCGGCTCGATCAATACCGTTGTGATCGAAGACGAACATCTCATCGGCTATAATACCGATGGCCCGGGGGCGCTCAACGCCTTGGAAAAACATAAGAAGGTCAAGGGCTCGAGGATCGGAATTATCGGAGCCGGCGGTTCCGGACGAGCGATCGCCTATGAGGCGCTTCAAAGAGGCGCGCGGGTGACTGTATTCAACCGCACGATCGAGCGGGCGCAATCGCTTGCCCAGCAGTTTGGCTGCCAGGCGCAACCCCTTGAGGAATTGACGAAAGAACCCTATGATGTGCTGATCAATACCGTGCCGGTGGATCTGCTGTTCAATCCGGAGTTATTGCATCCTTCCTCCTATGTCATGGATATCGTGTATTGGGAGAAAGAGACCCCTCTTCTCAAGGCCGCAAAAGAGCGCGGATGCGTCTGCATCGGCGGGATCGAAATGTTCGAAGAGCAAGCGCGCCTTCAGCAGCAGATTTGGTTTTCTAAAAAACCAAAAAAGGCTGATTGATAACCGAGTCGCCGGGATCTACCGCAATTGGCGTTGTCCAACTTCTTTCAAATCCGAAAAATTCCGCGCAGTCTTTGCAGAGGTCGGTGGGCTTTTTAGCTTTTGGCCATCCTTGGGATTCTTCGCGGATGAGCAGCCCGTAGGTCGTTTTCGAGTCGCTGACAGAAAAATAAGCCAGAATGACGAGCCTGCTCAAGACGGGACTTTTCTCATGTAGGGATTTTAGGAAATCGAATGAGGATTTCTTCGGTTCCTCTTGGAAGCAAGATTTATAATATTCAAAAACTTTCGGCGAAGGTGTTTTAAAATCCCGACAAAGGATGGATTCCAGCAAAATCTTGAACCCAGTAGATTTCCAGTCGATGCCATTGCTTTTTAAACGATCGATGAGTTCCATTCCCTGAGCTGCAGCGCTTGAGTCGAATCGGCTAAGTACGGGTTCCGGGGTCTGGAAGAAATCGGCTAGTTTCAATTGAATGTTCGCCTGGAGATTTTCCAGATCGTCGCCTTTCTTATCGAGACGGTGATCAAAACGATCGAAAGACAAAGCCGGGTTTGAGCAAACGGGCGAAGAAGGTTCTTTTGGGCAGGAAGCGGTTTCGGAACAAATGTGCGGATCGATAGGAAGATCCAGAAGAAAAGAATCGATTCTTTCTTCGATGGGAAGAAGGGCGATCGAAGTTAAATATGCCTCAGTCAGAGGAGAGGAAATAGAGAGAATTGTCATCGATTGAGTCCAATTGGGAATCAAGTGTCTCGTGGGTATCTCATTTTTTATTGGGGAATTTCAGTAGAAGCAGCTAGGCATTCGATCGAATTTTCCCTTTTTGAAGATTCTATTTTTCGGATCGCTGCTTGGCAAAAATGAGTGAGCTTTTTATTGCGATCGAGCACTCTGTAGGTGGCTCCCGAGTCCGTCGATGCATAATAAGAGAGGATTATGAATGCGCATAGGCTGGGATTTTTCTCGTTTAATGAAATCATGTCCTCAAATAGTTCTTCTTCCTTAATCTCTTTGGCACGATCCTTAAAACGTTTTATTACAGAGAGAGGGAATGGAGCGGAACTGGAGGCGATGCCGTATGCCAAAAGCGAATGAATGCTGTTGTATTTTGACAGCATCTCGTCCAGAAGCGCTGAATCAGGCAGTATTCTTGTGTCCGGGAAACGGATGTCGTTTAAATGTCGAAGAAAAATTTTAGAGATGGCGATTTCATTCGGATTTTGAGAAAGAATTGACACCCAAGTTTTGGGATCTTCTCGGAAATATTCAGCCAATTGTTTTTGGATTGCAGATTCTTCGATATAGAACGGGTTGCAAGGAGAATCTATAGATTCTCCGATGGAGTCGGAAGAGGGGGATCGAAGAAAGTCGCTAGCTTGGTTGTCAGCCAAGGGGGAAAATGCGACGGAGGCGCGTTCTTTTCCAGGAGGAATCCAGGAAAAAATCTCTTTAATTTGCGATCCGGAAAGGCTTTCGACTGAAGCATCGCTTCCGAATCGAGTCCTGTGCGAGGGAGCGTTAAAACCTGTTCCCAAGATTTGGTGTCATGAAAAGTCCGGGGGAATAGACAAAATAATGAACCTGTTGGGCAGATCCGACTCAAGGAAGGAACTTGCCTTTTTTAGGGGATAAGTTTCCAGTCTTGAATCATAGATGTCAATTGGCATATAAAATTCAACGAGATGCGACCGCTCTTCGGCGCATTGTCTCGTTCGATTTATTTTTTGTCCGATATGGAATATGGAAATCAGCGCCTTTATCGAGCAGTTGCAATCCTTCGGCGATCCGGAAAGAGCCCTAGCGAGCCGGCGTTATCACAAATCCAGCCGCGAACATTGGGGCGTTCCGGTTCCAATTTGCGAGGAGCTGATTCGAAATCTGTCTAAAGGACTTGAATGTTCAGATCTGATCGAACTTGCTAAAGATCTTTGGAGTACAAATCTTTTTGATCCGATGATATGTGCTGCGAAAGTCTTGTCTTTACCTCGAATGCAAGCTTCTAAAGTCCTATGGGAAACTCTTCTTCGCTTTCTCAGAAACGTGGATGGTTGGGCGCTTGAAGATAGCCTTTGCCATGTCGCATGGAAATGCGTCCTTGCCGAAGAGAATTTGCTCGATGAAATAGAAGAATGGACGAGAGATTCTAATTTCTGGATGCGAAGGGCCGCCCTCGTCTATACACTCCCTTTTGCAAAACCAAAGCGCGATCCCGAAAGGAGCCTTGGCTGGGCGTCTCGTTACGCCTCCGATCCGGAATGGTTCATTCAAAAAGCAATCGGTTGGTGGCTTCGCGTTCTAGGAGAACATAATCCAGAGAGAGTCTGCATTTTTTTGAACGCTCACAGCCGGCAGCTTAAAAGCGTGGCCAGAAAAGAAGCCACGCGTAAATTAAGTCCAAAATGGCAGCAAAAAATTTTACAGAGGGCGCAAAGCCTCGCTTTGTAAACGCCTTCTTAGCTCAAATTCCGGATGATTCCGATCAAGCCAGAGGCCAGCCGAAAGCTTTCAAAGCGCGAAGCCCGTCGGTGATTTCCTGTTCGTCTCGACAGAATGTAAAACGCGCGTATCCCTCCATCCCGAAGGCGATGCCGGGGATCAGAACGACATGGGAGCGATCCAGGATTTCCTCGCAGAGGCGGATTGAATCGGGTCCGATTTTTGCGAAGAAATAAATCGTCGACGAGGAGGGGATGGCGGATGTTTGGAACATCTGGTTATAAGTTTTAAAGAAGAATTCCCGGCGATCTTTGGCGATTTTGCGGACATAGGAGGAGACCTCGCCGGCATGATTGATGGCTCCGAGAGCCGCTTTTTGACTGATGTGGGACGTCCCTGTAGTCGTATGGCTTTGGAGGGCGATCATTTGAGAGATGATTGCAGAGGGGCCGAAGGCGAAGCCGACTCTCCAGCCTCCCATGGCGAAATTCTTCGAACAGCTCTCGACTATGACGGTGCTCTCGAAATATTCGGGAAAAGAGGCGCAGGAGACGAATGGGCGGTCGTCGAAGACGAGTTCGCTATAGACTTCGTCGGAGAGAATGGTGAGCTTTGCATCGACGGCAAACGCCATAATCGCGCGGATTTCCTCTTTAGTGTAGAGAGCGCCCGTCGGGTTGCATGCATTGCTGAGAATCAAGACGCGCGATTTTTTCGTCAGGCGCCTTTCGAGATCTTGCGGAGTGATTTTCCAACCCGAGGCCTCCGAGCCGGGAACGAGGACGGGAACCGCATTGGCCAGGCGAACCATTTCGGGGTACGAGACCCAAGACGGGACGGGGATGAGGACTTCTTCGCCGTCGTTCAGCAAGACTTGCAGTGCGGCGAAGAGGGCGAACTTGCCCCCGGCCGTGACGACGGTTTGAGCTTGGACGTATTGGCTTCCATAGCGGCTGTTCATCCATTCGGCAGCTTTTTTTCTGAGCTCCGAGAATCCTGCGACGGGAGGATAGGGGCTGTACTTTTCCTGCAGAACGCCGGCGGCGGCTTCTAAAATCGCCGGATGATTGGGAAGGGAAAGGTCTCCGACTCCAAAATTGTAGACTCGGATGTGGCGCGATCTCAGTTCGTCGGCTTTTGCTCCGATCGATCCTGTTGCGGAAGGGTTGAATTTTTTCATAGGGAATCCTTGAATTGCTGCAGGCAGCGGTCGATATTCTCTCGATTATAGCGCGAGATCTCTTTTCTCATAGAGGGATTGTCATCGGCAAGCCGCGTCATGGAGTGAAATCCGGGCCCTGCCATCTCGAGGCTGGCGGGATCGGTTTTTCGAACAAACTCCAAGAGCGCCTTGGATAAAAGATAAGGCAGCTGAGAGATGAGAGCCGCCCTTTTATCATGTGTTGCGGCGTCCATGAATAAGGGAAATGCTCCGAGCGAAGAGATGAGATCCTCGGTTTTGGAAAGAACGGCTTTTGTGTTTTTTGCATGAGGCGTGATGACCCATGGAGCCTTTTGGAACAGGTCCTTATCGCTGTGTTCGATGCCGCCTTTCTCTTTGCCGGCCATCGGATGCGTCGCGACGAATTCGATGGGGCTTTGGGTCCACTCCTCGAAGCGAAGGGCGATCGGTTCTTTGACGCTGCCGACGTCGAGGACAGCTAGGGGGCGGTCGAGCTTAAGCGAAGCGATCCGCTCGCCGATTTCCAGGATGGCGGAGATCGGAACGGCCAGGATGACGGCATCGAGGTTTTTGATGTCAGACCAGATTGCTTCGTCGAAGACGAGCGACGCCTTGCCTTCGAGGGCTTTGGCGATCGAGCCTCCGATCAGCCCCATGCCGATGATGCCGATCTTTTTAAACTGCGTCATAAATCCCCAGCAGTTTTACGTTGTCGATTTTTAAATCCTCAGGACAAAAGGGCTCGGCTCGTTCGAAGTCGGCGTAAAAGCGATACTCGAAGGGGCGGCCGACCCAGGGGCGCGACACGAGGCAGTTGAGGTTGATTCCCCGATCGGCGAATGAGCCGAGCATCCGCGACAGACTTCCAGGAGCGTGCTCGGCGGTAAAGCAAAGAGAGCTTTTCCTGCCTTGTGAGGCCGGTTCCTTCGATAGGACGAAGAATCGGGTGAAGTTCTGTTTGTGGTCTTCGAGATGCTCTCGAAGGATTTCAAGGCCGTAAATCGCGGCGGCCTGCGAACTCGCCAAAGCGGCGCAGGAAGGGTCCGACATTTTGGCCAGATCTGCAGCAGCTCCCGCGGTATCGTAGTGGAGAATCGGCTCGATCCAAGGGTGTTCTTCGAAAAACCGCTTGCATTGGGCGAGCGCTTTCGGATGGGAGTAGACCTTGCGGATGTTTGCAAGCGGGGTCGATGCGGTGCAAAGAAGGGTCAGCTCGATTTGGGTCTTTGTTTCGGCAGAGATCGAAAGCGAACCGTCGATGAGCAGATCGACGGTTTCGAAGATCATCCCCGCGAGGGTGTTTTCGATGGGGAGCACAGCCGCATCGGCCGCCCCTCGCTGAACCTCTCGATAAGCGAGGTCGAATGAAGGGAATCCTGCATATTCCGCAGATGAGCCGAAGAGACGGCGCGCCGTCGCATGGCTAAACGATCCCGCGATGCCTTGGTATGCGATGGTCTTCATGGTTTATCCCCGCTCCATTTCAAGCCTTGTGTAGTCGAGCAGGAGATGGAATAGATCTTCCATGACGGCCGGGCTCAAATGATGTTCGAGCGCCATTTTCCGCACTTTTTCCCTGATTTCGCTTTCTCTTGCTGAATCCAAGATCGGGAGATCGTTTGTTTTTTTGATCCCTGCGATTTTTTTGGCTACCGCGAGGCGGCGGCCGAGCAGCGAGAGAATTTCGCAATCGATCCGGTCGATCTCTTCGCGCAAGTTCTGGAGAGTCATAAAGACCTCCCCATGGCTTCCGCCACTTTTCTTAAATCGCGCGAGAGGGCGATCAGATCTTCGGGAAGAAGAGATTGCTTTCCGTCGCACTTGGCTTTTTTCGGATCATGGTGGACCTCGATGAGCAATCCATCTGCGCCGGCAGCGATCGCCGCTTTGGAGAGGGCGGGGATGATGTCCTTGCGCCCGGCGGCATGGCTCGGATCGACGATGATCGGCAAGTGAGTCATCGTTTTGGCCACTGCGACAGCGCTTAGATCGAGAGTGCTGCGGGTCGCGGTCTCGAACGTGCGGATGCCTCGCTCGCAGAGAATCACTTCCGGATTTCCATGGGCCATGATGTATTCGGCGCTCAAGATCCACTCCTCCACGGTCGCCGAAATGCCCCGCTTCAAGATAACCGGTTTTCCACACTTGCCGGCTTCTTTGAGCAAATCGAAGTTCTGCATATTTCTCGCTCCGATCCGAAGGATATCGACGTATTCGGCGACGAGAGCCACATCGCGGATATCCATCACTTCGGTTTCAATGACGAGGCCATGGCGCTTTTGCGCATCGCGGTGGATCTCAAGTCCGGTTTTCCCCATCCCTTGGAAGCTGTACGGAGATGTCCGGGGCTTGTAGGCCGAGCCTCTGAGAACGGAGACTCCGGCTGGTTTGATCTCCGCAGCAATCGCCTCGAGCTGCTCCTGGCTCTCAATCGCACAGGGGCCGGCCATGAGGCAGATCTTTTCTCCTCCGATTTCCACGCCTCTGACGCGAATGGAGGTTTTTTCCGGTTTTACGGCAAGGCTCGCCAGTTTGTAAGGAGTGGCGATCGAAACGGCCGCATCTACGGCGGGCATCTTTAGCAGGCGGTCGAGGAGATCCTGCGGGGGATTGTTTTCGAGGCCGATGCGCACGCATGCGCCGGTTTTGCAGATATGATGGCTTGCGCGATGCTCTGAGAGCAATCGCGAAATCGATTCGAGTTCCGCTTTTGAAGCGGAAGATTTTAGGGTGATCAACATAGCTTTATTCCTTTTTTAAATGGTTGCGGCTTTCCCGCTCTTAAGTTTTTTGGTCGTTAGGATCTGATAGGGAAAAATGGTTATTTTGGCGTGGAAACGCCAAAATAAAAGGAATAGCTATAAAAATAAGGGCGTGCAGAAGCGCCTGAAGAGACGATAGGATGTGGTGACGTCTGCGTTTTCACGATATAAACCCTTTATCTAATGTTAATTATAGTGAATCGATGGATTATATACAAACGACTTTGCGAATCCGGTCGGAGGGAGTCAAAAAAGTTTTTTTGTATGATGTTTATTTTGAATGGATTGCGGTTTTTTGGCCCGGGCTGTAGCAGAATCTGGCCGATCCTCTCGGTTTGCGAACGGATCTCGATCGGACGGGATGGGTTTTCTTGAATCAAAACGCTTGAGAAGTTACCCTGAAATGGGTCGATTCTCGAAGGTCGGGAATCTGCATCCCGAATTCAAACAAGAAGTATTTATGCACGAGATCGCAGTCCATCCGAAAATAGATTCTCCTTGCACGGAGATCTACATCGGCGAACATCTGCTCGCAGGAAAACTGTTCGAGAAGTTTTGCGGGAAACTAAGGGTGGCCCTTGTGGTCGATGCGTCCGTCGAAAAGCTCTATGGAGAGGCTTTGGCCAAAAGGCTCGGAGCCGATCTCTTCGCCATTCCGAGCGGAGAGGGGAGCAAGACGCGCGCAATGAAGCAGGTCTTGGAAGACCGCATGTTTGAAAAGGGGTTTGGAAGAGACAGCGTGTTGATCGCGATGGGGGGCGGAGTGACAACCGACTTGGGGGGATTTGTCGCCGCGACCTATCTCCGAGGGATCTCCTTGATCTTGGTTCCGACATCGCTGCTCGCGATGGTGGATGCTTCCGTAGGAGGGAAGACCGCAGTCGATACGCCCTGCGGCAAAAATCTGATCGGCGCATTCTATCATCCGAAGGCGAATGTGATGGACACTTGCGTTTTGAAGACGCTGCCGGAAAAAGAATGGACGAACGGAATTGCAGAAATTTTGAAAATGGGCCTCGTATACGAAGAAGCGCTTTGGAAAGGCGCCTCAAAGGCGAGATCTCATCCGGAAGACATCGTCTATCGCGCAGTCAAAGCCAAAGTCGAGGTGATCGAGAAAGATCCTCAGGAATGCGGCCTTCGCAGGATTTTGAATTTCGGCCATACGATCGGGCATGGATTGGAAGCGCTGGCCGATTACGAGATGGCCCATGGAGAGGCGGTCGCGCTGGGGTGTCTCGCGGAGAGTTTTTTAAGTTTTCGCCTGGGGTATTTATCTGAAAAGAAGTTCGATGAGATCGAGCGAATGTTCCGCAGGTTTCCTTTTTGCTTAAAGCTGCCGTTAAAGTACTCTAGAGAGCGCTTGTTTGAGAAAATGATGTTCGACAAGAAAGCATCCGGCGGAGAAATTCGATTCGTCTTGATCGATCGGATCGGAGGAGCGATTCCCTTCGACGGAACCTGGTGTCGGCCCGTGCCGAAATCGGAACTCGAAAAAACCGCTGCATGGATGGAAGCGCACTATGGGTAATTATCGGATTCAGCCCTCTCGGGTCAAAGGCTCTCTGGCGGTTCCTCCTTCGAAATCCCATACGATTCGAGCGATCTTGTTCGGGGCTCTGGCGGAAGGAAAGTCGGCGATTCGGCATCCATTGGACTCGCCGGATACGGATGCGATGATCCATGCGGTTGCGGCTTTGGGAGCGAAGATCGCTCGAGACAAGGATAGCCTCGTCATCGAGGGATTCGGGGGCAGGCCTCGTGTTCCCGACAATGTGATCGAATCGGGCAATTCGGGCCAGGTGCTGCGGTTTATCGGCGCCTTGGGAGGGCTGATGCCTCATTACACGGTGATCACAGGGGATGCGTCCATTCGCCATAACCGCCCGGTCAAACCGCTCCTTAGCGCGATGGCAGAGCTCGGCGCTTTTGCGGAGTCGGCGCGAGGCGATGGCTACGCTCCGATCATCGTGAAAGGGCCATTTACAAAGCAAAAGGCCTCGTTGGAAGGAGCCGATTCGCAACCGGTTTCGGGCTTGCTGATCGCGGCGGCATTCGCATCGCATCCGATCGAGCTGACAGTGATCAATCCGGGGGAAAAGCCTTGGATCGATTTGACGTTGGATTGGTTGCGAAAGCTTGGGATTCCTTATTCGATGAGAGATTACGCCTGGTATCGGATGGAAGGAGGCGCGCGTATCCAAGGGTTTTCTTACGATGTGCCCGGGGACTTCAGCACGGCGGCATTTCCGATCGCAGCGGCGCTTTTGACGGGTTCCGAGCTGGAGCTTGCGAATCTGGACATGGGGGATGTGCAAGGGGACAAGGCGATCATCCGAGTTTTACAGGAGATGGGCGCGGTATTCGATATCGATAGCAAGCGGCGCACTCTGAAGGTTAAAAAATCTCATCTGAAGGGGATTCGAATCGATATCAACGACTTCGTCGACGCGCTGCCGATCCTCGCCGTAGTGGGGTGTTTCGCAGAAGGGAAAACCGAGATCGTCAATGCTGCGATCGCGCGGAAAAAGGAATCGGATCGAATCCATGCGATTGCCCATGAACTGAAAAAAATGGGCGCGAAGATCGAGGAGCGGCCCGACGGGCTTGTGATCGAGCATTCAATTCTTCGAGGAGCGGTTCTCGATACGTATCACGACCATCGGTTGGTGTTGAGTCTATCGGTCGCCGCGCTCGCGGCTGAATCGCCGAGCGTCGTTTGCAACGTCGAATGCGCTGCGAAAACCTACGGGTCTTTTTTCGAAGATTTCAGGGGGATCGGCGCTCGATTGGAACGAGAGCCGAGCTGATGCCCGGCTCCCGAGAATGGTTTTTAGAATTCTAATACGGCGCGATAGCGAACCGCATTCTTGCGGAGCTTTTCGAGAGCTACGTTGATGTCTTTCATCGCGAACTTCTCGATTTTCGGAAGAACTTTGCATCTGGCCGAAAACTCGAGGGTTTCCTTAAAGATCGTCCGATTGGCGATAATGCTGCCGACGATTTTTCTTTGTCCGAAAATCAACGCATCGAAGGGGATCGTAGCCGGAGTCGATGGGATTCCGACGAAGCACAAGGTGCCGTTTGGTTTGAGCAGGGACAGGACATGGCCCCAATCGAGATTGACGGGAACCGTGGATAAGATGAAGTCGAATTGATTGAGCTTCATATTTTTATCCAAAAATGCGCAGTGGTGGGCGCCGAGGGCTTTGGCTTCCGCTTCAGCTCCAGGCATTGGAAGGGTGAAGATCGCGGTGACTTCGCATCCGAAGGCATGGGCGTACTGAACTGCCAAGTGGCCGAGGCCGCCGATGCCGATGATGCCGACTTTATCGGGAGCCTGCACTCCGTTTTGGCGAAGCGGAGCATATACGGTAGCGCCTGCGCAGATGAGCGGAGCCGCATGGGCGGAATCGAGTCCATCTGGAACTGGGAAAGCAAATCGGCCGTCGACGACGATGTGGTCGGCAAACCCTCCATGCCGTCCGACGCAAGTCAGTCCGGGATGTCCGCAGAGGTTAGTATTGCCCTCATTGCAGGAATCGCAATGCAAGCAGGCCGAGCTCTGCCAGCCTACGGCGACTCTTTGGCCGACTTTCAGATCTTTCACGCTAGAGCCGACCTGTTCGATTTTTCCCACTACTTCATGCCCTGCCACGAGGGGGTATTTCGACATTTTCCAGTCGTCTTCGACGAGGTGTAAGTCGCTATGGCATAATCCGCAACAGATGACTTTGACCAGCACGTCATGGGGCTGGAGGGCTGGAGCGTCAAAGGTAAAAGGGGTTAAGGCAGCGCCTTTTTTAACGGCTGCATAAGCATTGATCTTCATAAAACGAGACTCCCTTGCAAGGATGTGTGGATATCACACCTATTGCAAATCCCGTTTATTTTTACAAGCAGGCGCTAAGAGGCGTCGACAAAGCCTCGCTTTGCAGACACCCTCTAATTCCCGAAGATGGATGATTTATAAAACTGGTTGGGTCGGCTTCTTTAAATCCTTTGACGATAGGATCATTGCATTTTTTGGCATAGGATAGATCGAGAATGCCCAAAGGCTCGAATGCATAACCGATGAGATCGGGATTCTTTGCATATGTATTGAATTGAGTCGCAAGCGGAATCACGGGGAGTTCTTCGATTAGGATTTGCTCTGCTTTTTTGAGGAGTTCATTTCTTTTTTCTAAAATCTTGGATCCTATGGCTCGGCTGAAACAATCTTGGAATTCGGAGCTTGCCCAGCGGCCATAATTCGTAGTTGGGGAAAAAAATTTCCCCAGGATCTCAATCGGATCAAGAGAGAGGCTCATCTCATTGCAAATCCCAAGTTGAAAATCTCCTTCGTGCAATTTGGTTCGAAAGGTATTCCAGTCCGAAAAGATCAATTCGATGTCGATTCCAAATGCAGCCCGCCAAATTTGCTGTAAATAAGGAGCCATTTTTTGGGGTTTTAAAGAGTCCGAATACCGCAATTTCAAGGCGGGAAACATTTTTCTTGTCAGATCCAGTTCTCGAAGGCCGTTTTCAAACAATTCTCGAGCGGTCTCGATCGACTGAGGAATATTCGGGTCGGAAAACGATAAGAAATAAGGAAGAGGAGATCCGATTGGACGGCTTTCCATGACCGTTCTATCGATTGCCAGGCTAAGGGCTTGGCGAATCGATTTCGATCGAAGCCAAGGAAAGCTCATATTGATGTGAATCCATGAGACAAGGCTCGAAGGCTGTCGATGTACCCGATGATCGGGATCCAAATAGGAAAAGGCTCTTGTTGGAATCGGGCTTAAAGGCTCTCCAATCCAATCCAGTTTTTTTTGGTCGAACAATTGGAGATGCGTATGATCCCGTATAAATGAGATGTGAATCGTATCAATCCCGACTTGCGAGTGGTTCCAGAACATTTGATTTTTTTTCAAAACAAGGTTCTTTTGGCGATTCCAATTTTCGACGATGAATGCGCCGTTGAATACGCAGGGCTCGCGGCGAGGATCTTTAAGGGGGAAAAACAACGGGCTTGCAATTTGATGGAGAAAGGTGGGGCAAAGATAGCTTAAATGGACGATGAGCGTTCGTGCATTTTTAGCATGCACTCCGATTGCATCGATAGATGCTCGACCAGCGCGGATTTCCTCGGCATTTTTGATGACATACAATAATTCAGGCTGAATGCCGGAGGATGAGGGATCGAGTCCATGGATCCAGGCTCGTTCATAATCATAAGCGGTTACCCAAGAACCGTCAGACCATTTAGTTTTTCGCAAAATGAATGCATAGGTCAGTTCATCAGAGGAGACGGTATAAGACTCGGCTCCGGATAATTGGGGAATCCCGTTTTCGTCAATGCGAGTGAGTCCATCGAATAACCATTTGCTTAGAGAGAGAGCCCGAACATGCGCCATGTTTTTTTGCGGATGAAGGCAAGGGAGATCGCCTTCGGAAAAATTGATCCGCAAATCGCAGGAAGCTGCCGGGCGTAAGAATTCTCTCAAACGGTCGAACATGAATCCGCTATTCTTTTTTAGCGTAGGAAAAGTCGATCATCGCAGGACCGAACACGTATCCCACCACCTGGGGGTTTTTGAGATAGCGCTGAACCATGCTCGAAAGCGGGATGAGGGGCAGTTCGTCGATTAGAAATTCCTCAGCTCGCTTGAGAGTCTCGGTTCTTTCGGCTGCAGTCCTTGCGTTTCTGGCCTCTGTCAATAGAGCCTTAAATTCGGGATGGCTCCAGCGGCTGTAGTTGGTGGCTGGAGAAGAGAACCTCTCCAGGATTTCCATGGGATCCGGAGACATGCTCGGTTCGTTGCAGATTCCCAGTTCGAAATCCCCCTCGACGAGCCTGGCGCGGAACGTATTCCAGTCGGAAAAGACCAGCTCGACTTTAATCCCCAATGCGTTTTGCCAAGCTTGCTGCAAATAGGGCGCTGTTCTTTTCACTCTGGGATACTCGGAATAGCGCAGCTTCAATGTGGGAAATGTCTCTCTCGTCAGTCCGAGTTCTTTCAATCCCTGTTCGAACAGTTCCCGGGCTTTGGCGATATTTTGCGAATGATCCGGCTTGACAAGGGACATGAATTGAGGAACGGGGGATGCGCAGGAATCGCATTCCATCTGGTCTCGATTGACCGCTAGGCTGAGAGCTTGGCGAATCGGTTTTGACTGAAGCCAGGGGATGCTCATATTGATATGGATCGAACATACGGAATTCGAACTCTGTTTATGCAAAAGCCCTTGTGCTTGAAGATCTGCCAGCGCCTCGATCTGGATGAGATCGCAGGGGTCTCCGGCCCAATCCGTTTTTTTATCTTGGAAGAGCCTTAAACACGCCTGATCCTGAACAAAAGAGATATTGATATGTTCGAACGAGACTTTGTCGCGGTTCCAAAAAAACGGGTTCTTTTTTAGGATTAAAGAGTAGTTCCGATCCCATTTCTCGACGGCAAATGCGCCATTGAATGCCGCGCTTTCCCGTTCAGGATCCTTTAAGGGGGCAAATGGTGGGCTTGCGATCTGTTCGAGGAACATTGGAGAGAGATAGGCGAGTTCTACGACCAGAGTTTTGTCGTTTAAGGCACGGACTCCGACGGCATCTGCTTCGACTAACCCCGCATGCCTTTGCCTTGCATTTTTGATTAGGTAGAGCTGTTCGGGTTTGGCGCATAAGGTCTTCGGGTCTACCGCGTATTTCCATGCTCGCTCATAGTCATAAGCAGTGACCGGAGATCCGTCGGACCATTTCGTATCCCGCAAGAAAAAAGTATAAGTCAAACCATCGTCTGAAATCGCATAGGAAGCCGCTCCGGAAAGCTGAGCTGCTCCATTGGCGTCGACTCGGGTGAGGCCGTCGAAAAGCAGCTGGCTCAAACAGAGCGATCTGATGTGAGAGGCTTTCCATTGCGGATGAAGGCACGGCACATCGCCCTCGGCAAAGTTGAGGCGCAAGCAGCTCTGAGAAGAGCTGCTCGGTTGATTTTGGCAAGAAACAGCCAGCATACAGACTGCGGCAGATAACAAATTGCATAGTTTACGAAACATAGGAACACCATCGAATGTCTAAATTTCCGGCGTAATCGACTACGCCGCCTTGAAGATCTGGGGATTCGGCAAATACATGGGGATCGTGGGAGATCACGATGATCGGCGCTGCTTCCAGAAGCAGTGCTTCTGCCGATTTAGCCCTCTCGGCTCGCTCTTCTGGAGTCTTCGCGGATTTGACGAGTGCGAGCTTCCGGTCAAAGGCGGGATCTTTCCATCGCCCGTAATTTTTTCCATCCGAGTCGAAGCGATCCAGCAGATTCAGCGGATCGGGGTAATGGGGAACCTCATAGCAGCAGCCCGCCTGAAATTCTCCTTTCTCGAGATCTCCTCGGAAGGTATTCCAATCGCTGGAGACGAGTTCGACTGAAATGCCGAGGGTTTTTTCCCACATGTTTCGAATGGCTTTCACGGCCCTGGAAGAATAGACGTGATCCGCATGGCGCAAGACGAGTTTGGGAAATTGGGCTTGCGTCCATCCCGATTCCTCGAGGCCTTGCTGGAATAAAGTTCGAGCCAATTTTGCGTCGAACTGAGGGATATTCGCGGAGCCGCCGAGCGGGCATAAGGCGAATGGAAGGCTTCCGACCAGGCAGGAACGATGAAATTCGTCGCGATCGATGGCCAGGCTGAGCGCTCGGCGGATTTTGGCGGATTTCAGCAGCGGATGATGTACGTTGAGGTGGATCACCAAGATGGAAGTGCTGAGAGGGTTGTTTTTCAAGAGGTTTTTTTTGCGGAGCAGCGCTGCTTTGTCCAAAGGAATAGCGCATAGCCATCCACCGACCCAATCGATCCTTTGCTGCTTGTATAATTCGAATCCGGAATCAGAATCCGGAATCATGGCGATTTCGACCGCATCGAATCCGACTTTTTCCGCATCCCAGAAATGGGGGTTTTTATGGAGGGTGAGCATCGAAAGAGTTTTACTGCGGAGGAAGTAAGGGCCATTGGTCACGTATGGCTCTTTTCTCAGATCGTAAACCGGGAAAAAAAGAGGTTGTGCGAGATTCAATAGGAAACAGGGATCGGGAGCTTCGAGCTCAACGCAGAGGGTATGCGAGTCTTTGGCTTCGACGGCCAGGGAATCGGGCGAAGCGCGCTTTTGAAGGATCTTCGCTCCGTTTTTAATCGAGCGCAATCCTCTCAGATCGACCTGATCGGACAGGAAAAAGACTTCCTTCCAACTCTGGACGTAGTGCATGGCCGTGACGGGTTCTCCATTGCTCCAATGCGTAGAACGGAGAGTGAAGGTATACCGTTTGCCGTCTTCCGAGATGTCGATTTTTTCGGCGTTGGCCAAGGCCGGTTCGCCTCGCTCATCCATGCGGGTCAGGCCTTCGTAAAGGGCTTTAAAGACTGTTTGGCAGCGGCCGTCGCACGCGATATGGCGCGGGTTGAAGGAGGGAGGCATGCCCTCCTGAAATGCCAAACTCAAGGTTTTTTTTCTGTTTTTCCTTTCGATTTCCTTCAGTTCTTTGGCGAGAGAAGATGTTTGAATAGAGGAAGGATCGAGGAGGAGCAAATACCAGAAATGGTCGAAACTCAAAGAGGAGTAGATCGCGCTGGGGAGTTGTTCTGCTTTTTTCAAAAGGCGGGCGAATAGCGTTTCGTCTTTCGTTTTGATGACGAGAACTCCTCGGTCGGAATGATGGGCCAAAAATGAGTTTTTTTGCCGAAGCGTTTCGGAGAGGGCGGAGAATAGGGCTTCCGCCTGGGACAGTTTCAAGGAGAGTTGGGCTTCGAGCGGCTTAAGCCCATAGAAAAGAACCTCTGCGAAATCGTCGAATCGGGGAATTTTATGTTTGAGCGCATCGGAAATCGCATCGAAAATCCCCCCTTGTTGGATGAACATGCCTCCGTTGCAATCGCGGAATGATCCGATGATCTTTTCGATCAATGCAGAGACGTATTTGCGCGCCGCGAGCAGATTGGTCGGCTTGTCGCCCACCAAACAGCAGATCGGGATATGCAGCGAAAAGGCCGCAGCTTCACAGGGAAGGGCGGTCTTGAATACCGAATAGACGTGAGGGGAATAGCGCATGAATGCGGGGAGCCAGGAAATGCTCCTCTCGAGCGGCTGCTCTGGTTCGGGTCGGATGATATAGACCAGGAATTCGAGGTCGGAATAGTTTTGCCCTTTGAAGCGAATCGAAACGTGGGGCAAGTCGTCCATCGAACGGATTTCTTTATAAAGGGCGAGGAGTTGCCGGTAGATGTCCTCATAATTGAGAGGACAAAAAATAGTCGGACTCACGATGACCGCTTCGCGCCTGAGGTAATCCTGAAGATTGCGCTCGAGCATTTTGATCTCGGAGCGTTGGAGATTTTCGCCTCGAGGCTTGTCGATTTCCATATAGGAGAAAAGAGTGGGTTCCGTAGACCATAACCAGCTCAGGAAAGAGCTTCGAACCGCTGTTCCGCCCATGACGAAATTCTGAGCGGCGCGGATAATTTCAGCTTCCGTAATCGGAGCGGTTGACTCGGGGGCTGTTCTCAAAATCGCAATGCAAATGCGCGAAGAAATGCAAAAAATTCGGACGAAGAGCTGTTTTTCTTCCGGAGGAGCTGTCTTTTTTTTGTGTTTCAAGGCAAATAAAGCGAACAGGATTTTTTGCAAATGCGAAACCGAGCGATGTTCGAGAAATTTCTGGTGGGAAAATAAAAAATGCATTCCTTCTACGACACGGTCGTCGAAAAGCGTAGGATGCCGTGCAGCTGCATGTTTGACAGCCTGTTCAAGGCTTTTTCTTTTGCTGGCAAGAATCATGCGCACACCTCGGTTCCATCAAAAATAGGGCGAGATTCTATATTTTTATAAATTTTCTGAATATTGAAATTTTTAAAGAACAGCGTTCGAATCGACGAAGCGAAAAGTCATTAACAGTCTCTCAGACTGTGTCGGCTTAAAAAAAATCGAAACTCGCCTTTTTTCTATTTTTGCCAACTTTGAAAAATTTCCCGTTCTTGCTCGGATATGTCAATTTTTCAAAGTTGGCAAAAATAGAAAAACCATCGAATTTCAACTCCAAAACAACTTGTGCAACGGTCTCAATTTGCAAATGCGCTCTTAAAAGAATGTGGAGATGGGATCGATGTCGATGAGAAGAGAGACCGAGCGTTTAATGGGGCGAGACGCCTTCAACGCTTGAATCGCATCGCTCAATGGGAGGATCTGAATGGTTTTGATCAGGAACTGCACGCGATAGAGGTCTTTTACCTTGAAATGGCCGGCGGGCAGAGGGGGGAGAAATTGAGAATCGGGAGGAGCGCGTTTGAGCAGCTCCTCGTGAAAAGAAGCCGCTTCGCGCGCGACTTCCTGTTCATCAGCTCCGCTGAAGACGAGTTTGATCAGGCGGCAAAACGGAGGAAAAGAAAAAAGGCGGCGATCTTCGAGTTCGCGGCGATAGAAGGAGAGGTAGTCCTGATCCGCCGCCAGGCGAAGCAACGGATGGTCGGGGAGAAACGTTTGCAGGATCACTTCGCCTGAGAGCTCCGCCCGGCCGGCTCTGCCGGCGACCTGGGTGATGAGTTGAAAGACCGATTCGCTCGCGCGGTAGTCGGGGATTTGCAAAGAGGCATCGGCATTGAGGACGCCGACGAGGGTGACGGAGGGAAAATGGAATCCTTTGGCGATCATTTGCGTGCCGATCAAGATGTCGGCTTTGTGGGCGCGGAATTGTTTGAAGAGTTCGTCGTGGCTGTCCTTGCGGCGGGTGGTATCGCGATCCATCCGCAAAGTGCGGATCGAGGGGAAAATGGCGTGGAGAGTGCGCTCGACGTGTTCTGTGCCGAATCCCCTGAATTCGAGAGAAGAGGGAGATCCGCAGGACGGGCATTTGCGCTCGAGCAAGGCTCCGTGGTCGCACAGATGGCATCGGAGTTCATTTTTTTCCCGATGGTAGGTTAAGGAAATGTCGCAGTGAGGGCATTTGATGATATGGCGGCATTCGGCGCAAAGCTGCATCCTGTGATAGCCGCGTTTATTGAGGAGAAGCAAAGTCTGTTCGCCCGCATCGCATTTCTTTTTAATGGCGTCGAGGAGTTCTTGTGAAAAATGGGTGAATCCCCCGGAACGCTCGAATGCGGTTTTCATGTCGATGATGCGCACGTTCGGCATCGGCGCGGAAGTGGCGCGGGATGTGAGACTGCTCAAGGTGTATTTATTGGTCTCTGCATTTCGGAAGGACTCGAGAGAGGGCGTTGCGCTTCCGAGGATGGCGACGCATCGCTCCTGCTTGGCCCGCATGACGGCGATGTCTCGGGCATGATAGGTCGGCATTTCCTCAGTTTGTTTATAGGAGCTGTCGTGTTCTTCATCGATGATGATGAGGCCCAAATTCTGCGCGGGACTGAAGACGGCGGATCTCGCTCCGATGGCGACTTTTACCTCTCCGGAGCGCAGGGATTCCCAAGCGGCCGTCGCTATCTCCCAAGCTCCGGCGGTGATGGAGGATGGCGAGTTTTACGCCGAAGCGCGCGCGGAAGCGCTCGATCGTTTGCGAGGTGAGGGCGATTTCCGGCACTAAGAGAAGGGCGCTTTTGCCTAGGGAAAGAGTTCGTTGGATGGCTTGGAGATAGATCTCGGTTTTGCCGCTGCCCGTGACTCCATGGACGAGATGGACGGCAAAAGACCTCTTTTCCAGGTTTTCGTAGATGCGCTGCAGGCACTCGGTTTGTTCGGCGTTGAGCGTTTTCGGAAGCGTGGGGAAAAATTCAGCAGCATCGGCGTCGAACTCTTTAGCGACGGATTCGAGTCGCACGGCCTGTTTTTTGACCAGGGCGGCTAGAGCTGCGCGGGAGAGCTGTTTTTCTTCGATGAGTTCGGATACGGCGAGAGGTTTGGGCGATTTTAAAATCTCTTCGAGAAGAGCGGCCTGTGCGGGGGATTTTCTCTGAAGAGAGGAGCAAAGGGCGATGGCTTCGGATTGCGTCACGGCGAGAAGAGCGCGCGTCTGCGTTTTGGGGCGGACTTCTTTGCGGATATTGGGAGGCGTGAGGCATTTGAGAATTCGCTGGAGCGGACAGCAATAATAACGGGCCATCCACAGGGCGAGTTTCCAGAGCGATTCGGGCAGCGAAGCATCGCTGCCGATGAGGCGGTGGAGCGGGCGTACCCGCCAATCGGAAGCGGGCTTGAGCAGCGAGACGGTTCCTTTGCCGAACGAGCCTCTCAAAGGCACTTCGACTCTCTGCCCGATTTTGATTTTCCCCAAGAGATCTTCCGGAATCGAATAATCGAGGGGGCGATCGAGATTTTGGTCGAGCAGTACTTCGGCTATCCGCTGATCTTCTGGCATAGAGCTCTCCAAAGAGATCGTTTCAGCAGGGGGTCTTTTAAGTAGAGAGTCAAATCCGGGAGCAAAAAGAGCTGAGCGTTGAGGAGGAGCCGCTCGGAGCGGCTGGGAACTTCGCGATAAAACTGGAGGAGATTGGGCAATTGCCACAGGGTGTAGTCGCAGACGATGACGAGCGATAGTCCTTCCGCGGAGAGAAAGGCTTCCCATTGATTCGCTTTTTCAATCGGCTCAGCGGGTACTACGCGGGCATGGCCGAATACGACGTCGAGAGCCTGGGCGAGCTTCTCCATGAACCGCTGTTGGAGCGCGGGCTCGTGGAACGAGAGAAGAGAGCATTTGGCCGCCTGGTTTTTCGTCTTCCATTGCTCGGCGATTCGGCGCGCCTTGGCATCGGTGGGCACTTGGTCTAGAATCAATCCGGCGTGTCCGAGATCGGCGAATAATTTGCGCAGATAGGAGAATTCCTCTTCTTTTGAAGAGGTCGAGGCGGCAGGAGAAGCGGGCGCTGAACGCGGGGGTTCGGGCGTCGTGATTTGAGGGGGAGTCGGCGGCGAGGGCGGTTTGACGGCTGTGATTTCGATTTTGTTTTCGAGGGCGGGTTCGCGTTTAGAGGGAAGCTCTCGCCTGGAAGCGTAATGGGTGCGAAAAAAAGCGCAATCTTCAGGAGACGCGAGGATAGAGCTGTTTTCTCGGAGGAGGATGCGTGCGTTCCGGATGATTTCGAGGGCATCGGAAACTAAAGCTGAACGCGCTCCCATGCTAGATCCTTGAAGAGCCCTTCATGCCGTTTGCAAAAATCGTCGAATCCCCGGGCGGCAAATGCATCGGAGAGGAAATTTTGGAGCTGTCGAGGGCCTTCTGGAAATAAATGTTGCAGCAGGGAATCGATGGGGCGGTGGTCGATGTGGGCCTGGATTTCCTGTCTCTGTTCCACCAAAGCGAAAATGGTCGCTTCGGATTGCGCAGAGGCTTCGAGAACCGGCAAGAGGAATGTGAAAAACTTTTGCAGCTGCCCGTGGAAGCTCGGCGGCGAGGAACCGCAGGAAGACGATGCGTCCTGGCGGAATCGGCGGAGCAGTTGGGTTCTTTGAAAGAGCACGGCAGTGCGCAACTCGTCGAGCACATCGAGAAGATCCTCGCCAATGCTTGTGATTTGTACCAAGGCTTCGCAATAAAAGCAAAGTCTGTCGAGAATTCCATACGAGCGGTAAGGCACATCGCGAATCGCATCGGCAGAGAGGAGTTCGAGAAGGGAAATCGCATCTTCGGCTGAAGAACCCTCGAGTTTTTTTGCAACCGCCAGCGCTTTTGCATAGTCGTGCAGAATGAACTCGAGACAGAGTCCCCGCGCCACTGGTTTATCTAATCGAAGCAGTTGAGTTGCAATCATACAAGACGGAAAAGAGGCTATCACACCTGCGTAATCGAAGAAAACTATTTTTTTTGAGTCGCGTAGAGGTTTGATTCGCTTGACGATGCGATGTCTGAAGCGGGTTTTAGTTTTCATGGTATTAGTCTTTTCCATCGAGATCCAGCAAGGCGTTGACAAATGCATTTGGGTCGAATGGTTCGAGATCCGACGCTTTTTCTCCGGTGCCGATCCAGCGGATCGGAATTCCCAGCTTTCGTTGAATGGCAATCGCGATTCCGCCCTTGGCCGATCCGTCGAGTTTTGTCAGGATGATTCCCGTCAAGGGAGTGCATCGGTGGAACGCCGCAGCTTGGTCGAGGGCATTCTGGCCGATCGTAGCATCGACGACCAGGAGGATTTCATGAGGAGATCCTGGAATTTGTTTGTGGCAGATGCGGCGGATCTTGGCCAGTTCGTCCATGAGTTCCGTTTTTGTCTGCAATCTTCCGGCGGTGTCGATGAGGACGACCTCGGCTTTGCGCGCCTTTGCTGCGGCCAGAGCGTCGAATGCGACGGCCGAAGGATCGCTGTTCGGAAGAGATTTGACGATCTCGGCATGGGTTTGCCGCGCCCAGCGTTCGAGTTGCTCGACCGAGGCGGCGCGGAACGTATCGGCCGCTCCGATGAGGACTTTTCGATCCGAGTAGTGAGAGGACAGTTTGGCGAGACTCGTCGTTTTGCCGCTGCCGTTGACTCCGACGATCAAAATGACGTGCAAAGGAGCCAAAGAGACCGGTTTGGGAGCCGGACCCAAAATGGAGAGCAGTTCGAGCCGGATGAATTCGAGCAATTCTTCAGATGTCATTTCGGGATTTTTGGATAATCTGGCTCGCAGGATTTCTACGAGTCGGCCCGACAGCTCGACGCCTAGATCGGCTTCGTAAAAAAGGCGCTCCAGTTCCCCATAGGAGGATTCGTCGATCGGCTTGGCGAATAGGGCGCGCAATTTTCCGCCCAAGCGGGAGCCGATTTTCGAGAAGGGGGAAGCTAGTTTTTTAAAGAAGCCAAACATATGCCATTGATGAAAAAACGAATTCTATCAGATAAGGAAAAAGATCTGTAAATGGTTTTTTCATGAATTTGCATGAGTACCAAGTAAAAAATCTTTTAAAGTCTTGCGGGATAGAGTCTCCGGAGTTCAGGATCGCGCGCAGCGCAACAGAAGCTAAGCGCGCCGTTGAGGAAATGGGGATTGAAGAAGCCGTCGTCAAAGCTCAAATCCACGCCGGCGGAAGGGCGAAGGCAGGCGGAGTGCTGATGGCGAAATCCCGAAAAGAGATCGAAGCCGCTGTCGAAAAGCTGATTGGAAAGCGGATTGTGAATCGACAGACCGGACCGAGAGGGCTTGTCGCCGAATGCGCGATTATTTCGAGAAAAGTCGAAATCGTTCGGGAATATTATCTCGGCATTTCGCTGAGCCGCAGCTCGGCGTGTCCGCTTTTCATCGCATCCGCTTCCGGGGGTACAGGCGTCGAAGAAAGAGGCCATTTATTGGAGATGCCCTTGGAAGAAGGTTCTTTTTGCCAATATCAGCTCAGGCGTCTTGCGAGGCATCTGCGATGGAGCGGTTCGGTTGCGGAAGACGGGTGTCGGATCGCGCGGAATCTGGCCGCCTGCTTTTTGGAATGCGATGCGTCGATGATCGAACTCAATCCCCTGGCATTGACTGCTTCGGGGCAGTTATTGGCGATCGACGCCAAGATGTCCATCGACGACAGCGCCCTCTTTCGGCAGAAAGCGTTGGCCCAGCAATTCGACGCCTCTCAATTGACGGAACAAGAAAACGAAGCGAGGCGGTTGGGATTGACCTATGTATCGATGGAAGGGCGGATCGGCTGCATGATCAACGGGGCGGGGCTCGCGATGGCGGTCGGGGATTTGATCCGCATGAAGGGGGAAGCCCCCGCGAATTTTCTCGACATCGGCGGGGATGCTTCGCAGGAGATGGCCTTTGACGGATTGAAAATCGTTTTGTCGGATCCGAATGTCAAAGCTGTTTTTATCAATATCTTTGGCGGAACCGCCGATTGCGAGGCGATCGCCAGGGGAATCGAGGAGGCGATGCGGGAGAAAAACACAACCGTTCCGATCGTCGCAAGGCTCGATGGGATGCGGCTCGAAGAGGCAAAGCGGATTTTATCCGCGGCTAGGTGCGCTGTATTTTCCCCCGGCGATTTGGAAGAAGCGATCGAGAAAACAGTCGATGCGTCGCGCAAGGAGAGGACATGGCCATTTTAATCAAAAAGAAAACCCGCGTCATCGTCCAAGGAGCTACGGGAAAATTTGCGAGCGGGCATATCAAGCGATGGCTGGCCTATGGAACCCAGGTCGTCGGGGGCGTCACCCCGGGCAAGGGCGGTCAGAAAATCGAAGGTCTCGACGTGTTCGAATCCGTATTGGAAGCCGTCGACGCTTTAGATCCGGATGCTTCGGCGATTTTTGTCCCCGCTCCTTTCGCAGCCGACGCCATTTTGGAGGCGATCGACGCCGAGATCCCTCTCATCGTCTGCATTACCGAGGGGATTCCGCTGCGCGATATGTTCAGGGTCAAGCGAGCGCTTGCCCAGAAACCCCATATACGGCTGATCGGCCCGAATTGCCCGGGGATCATCGCCCCCGGGGAAAGCATGATCGGGATCATGCCGATCGATTTGTATCGCCCGGGATGCGTCGGCATCGTATCGCGCTCGGGGACGCTCACGTATGAAGGGGCTTGGCAGACGACGCGGCTCGAACTCGGACAGTCGACCTGTATCGGGATCGGAGGGGATTCCATCGTCGGCGCCGATTTCATCGAGATCCTCAAGCTTTTTGAAGGAGATCCGCAGACGAAAGCCATTCTTCTCATCGGCGAGATCGGCGGAGAGATGGAAGAACAGACGGCTATCTGGTATAAAGCCCATGGGACCAAACCGCTCGCGGCGTTCATCGCGGGCGCTTCGGCTCCCGAGGGAAAGCGCATGGGGCATGCGGGGGCATTGATCTCAAGCGGGCGCGGATTTGCCCGCCAGAAGGCCAAAGCCTTCGAAGAAGCGGGCGCAGTCGTTGTAAACAATCCGACGGAGATGGGCAAGGCCATCTGCGTAGCTATGGAGAGGGCAAAATGATCGAGATTCCAGGGCCGATTCCAATTGTGATCCATCCGATTTTCTGGATATTTGCCGCGATGATCGGCTGGCTGTTCAGCCATACGCTGTTCGGAGCGATGATCTGGGTGGGGATTATTTTGGTCTCCGTCCTCTTCCATGAGTTCGGCCATGCCTTGACAGCGGTAATTTTCCGCCAGAAAGCGCAGATCCGTCTGATCGCATTCGGGGGAGCGACCTCTTACGAGGGCCCTCCTTTGAAAACATGGCAGAGATTTTTGATCGTCTTAAACGGGCCGATCGCGGGCCTTTCTTTATTTTTCCTGATGAAGGGGTGTTTGCTCTTCAATCTTCCGGCTCCTTTTGCGGCGATCGCCTACAATACGAAAGCGGTCAACCTGATCTGGAGCATTTTGAACTTGCTGCCCGTGCTTCCATTGGATGGAGGACAGCTGCTTCGGATCGTTTTGGAAGGTATCTTTGGGATTCGGGGGCTTAAGATTTCGCTCATCCTGGGGATGGCGTTTGCTTTTTTGATCAGCATGTATTGCTTTCTCAGGCAGGAGTTTCTGGGCGGGGCTCTATTTTTTCTGTTCGGATTTCAAAGCTTCGACCTCTTGCGAAAAAGCCGCTTTGCAACGCTTGCCGATCGGGATGAATCAGCCAAACAGGCCCTGATAGAAGGGGAAAAGCTGTTCGTCGAAGGCGATTTGGCCAAGGCTTCCGAGCGCTTTGAACAAGTGCGCAAAATCGCCCCGAAAGGGATGCTCTTCGGCGCGGCTTCCCAATATCTCGCGCTGATCCACGCTGCGCAAGGGGATAAGGACGCAGCCTACGACCTCTTGCTGCCGCTCGAAGATCAGCTGTCCGACGACGGCCGCCGGTTGCTGCACGAATTGGCCGCGGATCGGCAGAATCACATTTTAGTTGCGAAACTTTCCGCGGAAGGATATCAATTAGCGCCAAGCCGGGTATCTGCGTTGAGGAATGCAAGGGCTTTTGCGTTCCTCAAACAGCCCGAAGCTGCCGGAGGATGGGTTCAAACCGCATGGAGCCACGAGCCTTTCGATGTGGAAGCCCTAGTTCAAGAACCCGTCTTCGCCGATGTGCGCAACGATCCGGTATTTCAACAGTTTTTGCAGAGGTTGGGATAAGATGAGGCATTTTTTCTTCCGCTGGAACTCAATTCGGATGATCGCATGGGTTTGTACGGCTTCGTTCTGCTCATGCTCATTTACGCAAGACGTCCTTGCCCAAGGAACTCCGCATCTAATGGAGCGCAGGCAAAAGCAAAAAGTCGCAATCTTGCAAAGAAAGCTCACCTCGGCTCAGCACGCCTTGCTCGAGGATCAAGAAGAAGTGGAGAAACTCCGCATGCAGCTCTGCGACGCTCAGCTCGAAGCCGTCAATGCGAAGATTTCTTCAGTAGAAGAAAAATGGCAGATGGATCCCGATCGATTGGTCAAGAGCATCGGTTTTCAAACGTCTTCTTTATTTCTTGAGGAAAGAGAAGTCCTCCACGAGATCATCCAAAGCGGTCCCCAATCGGTGCGCGCCCAAGAACTTCTCGATCGCATCCTTCAGATGATCACGCAGCTCAGCAATGCAAAGTGACCGTCGTTAGGTCTTCAAGCGGTCGTTTTTTCAGCTAGATGAGAAAAAAGGAAGAAATCCCAAGGGGCTTTAAGCCCCTTGGGAAGAGATGGGATTAATCCATTTTCAGCGTGTAGTACCGCTGGTAGGATTGGTGGCGGACGATCAGAATGATATGCTTGCGGTTTCCAAGGCTTTTTAATGCCGCATCGAAATCCGCAGCGGTTCGAATCTCCTTCGAGGGTTCTTTAAGGCTCGAGACGACGCCGGTGATCACAAAGCCGGGTTTCAGCCCTGCGGCTGCAGCAGGAGAGCCTTGTTTGACCTTCGAGATCACTACTCCGCGGATATCTTCCGGAGAAGAGAATTTCGCAGCGATTTCAGGGGTGATGTTTTCGACTTCGATGCCGATTTTCTGGACGAGTTCAGCGGACACTGTTTCGGAATCGCTTTGAACGCCGAGGGGGAGTTTTAACTGAACGGCCGCATTGTTGCGCAGAAGGGTGAGAGAGATTTGATCTCCCGGACTCATGAGGGCGATTTCATTGCGGAACTTCGCTACGCTTTTCACGGGGATATCGTTGTATTGCGTGATGATGTCTCCCTGTTGGAGACCGCCTTTATCGGCCGGAGAGCCCTTCAAGACCTCTGCGATGAGGATGCCCTCTTGTTTTTCAAGGCCGAGCGCATCGGAGAGTTCTTTGTCGATTTGCTGGAGCATGATGCCGAGATAGGCGCGTTTGACGTTCCCCGTATTCATGATCTGATTGATCACGTTTTGAGTCATTTTGCTGGGGATGGAAAATCCGATGCCCATATAGCCGCCGCTGCGGGAGATGATGGCGGTATTGACCCCGATGACGTCTCCTTCGAGGTTGAGCAGCGCGCCGCCGGAATTGCCGGGGTTGATCGCGGCATCGGTCTGAATGAAGTTCTCCAAGGGGGTAATGCCCAGATCCTGGCGGTCTTTGGCGCTGACGACGCCGACGGTCAGGCTCGATTCGAGGGCGAAAGGAGCGCCGATCGCGATGACCCATTCGCCGATTTTCAGCTTGTCGGAATCGCCGAACACCAGGTAGGGGAGATTCGTCTCATTGATTTTGAGAACGGCGAGGTCGGTGCGGGGATCGGTGCCGGTCACCGATGCGGGGAATTCCCTTCCGTCGTTGAGGATCACGGTGATTTGTTCCGCGTCTTTGATGACATGGTAATTGGTGACGAGGAATCCATCAGAGCTGACGAAAAAGCCCGATCCGCCCGAGGTTTGCTGCTGGGGAGCCTGCTGCTGTCCCGGAGGCGCTCCGAAGAAGTGGCGAAAGAGTTCTTCTGCAAAGGGATTAAAAGATTCGAATGGGTCGGATTGCTGAAAAGTTTGCGCCTTGCTTTGCGCTTTGATGAATACGGTCGCCGGAATCGCTTTTTCAGCGATCTGGGTGAAGGCCTGGGAGGTTTGCTCGAGAAGAGAAGCTCCTTTAGCGGCCCCGTTCTTGGCTTGGGGAAATGCGAGAGAGGGAAAGGCGAGCAGTATAGCAGCTGCGCCTGTTAACAATGGGTGTTTCAGTTTCATATGTCCTCCTGTCGAAGAGATCTGATTGTAACAGGCGTTCGGGAAAATGAAAACCCCCTCATTTGAGATAGGATTATGAGAAAGGATCGGCGTTTTCGATGGAAAGCGCGAAAGGCAGCCGGGGAGCTTCTTTTTTCAGCAGTTCCTCGGAGGCAAATGTCGCAAAACTGCCGTCGTCCTTGCGGGAAAGCAGGTGCTTTTGAACGGCTTGAACGACGTCTTCCTTGCGGGCTTTTAGCACATCGGAGCGGAATTGATTGCGGCGCTCAAACGTACGCTCTGCGAGAAGCCAGTTGAAGGCGGCCGAAGCTCGTTGCCCCGGGGGAAGCGGCGCATCGAGATCCTGGAGGATTCCGAGCTTGGCTTCTTCGAGATGGCGATCGTCGAACGCGCCCGATGCGATCTTGTCGATTGCTTTGTAAAAGATATCGAGGCTGTTTGCGATCTGAGGGTCGCGGTACGAGTAAAAGGCGAATTGGCCGAGCGCCGGCATATAGGAAGCTCTGGCTCCATAAGCGCCTCCCTTTTCCCTGATTTCGGGGTGCAGGATTGTGTTTTCAAACAGATTCGTCGCGATCATGAGGAACGGAGCTTCTTTATCCGAATAGGAAATAGTCGGAAAGGCCAGCGCGGAAAAGGCGACGGGAGATGCGATGATTTTCCCCTGGGCTCTTTTTTTGAACGGGCCCGCGGGCATCTTCCAGGGAGAAGGAGAATATTTCGATAGGGATGAGCCGAGACCGTCCGCCAGAGGATCCATCGTCCGGCGCTCGGCGTCTGCGCAAGAGAGAACCAGAGAAGGGGAGAGGGTCTTTAGCGTTTGCCGGTAGAGGCGATCGAGCTGCTCGGGCAAATCGCGGCGCGGCGTTTTCGCAAGGCGCAAGATCGTTTGGAAATAGGGAAGCCCTTGCCACTGCTCGGAAATCGAAGAGGCGGCCGAAAGCCCTCCTGCGGCGAGCTGCATCGCATAGCCCATGGCGAGTCGAGGCAGCGACTGCTGCAATTCGGAAGCTTCCTGTTGCAAAAGCTCTTCGATGCGCGAAGAGTCTTTGAAATCGGCGGAAAGCGAAAAATCGCGAAAAAGCCCCATCATGGGGGCGGCATTTCTTTCGAGCGCTTTGGCTTTTAGGGAGATGAGCGGCCTTGAACGCGATGGATCTCCGTGGGGAATGGAGATCGAGAAGGAGGCGAGCATCTCTCCGACGCAGGATTGCTGGAGATCGAGGGTTTGCGCATAAGTCCGCCCGCCGCAGCCCACTTCGGTCCAGCATTTGCCCATGAATGCCAGCAAAGAGAGATCCGAGAAAGCCGTTTCCGGAAGATCATAGACGAGGTCGGCATAGATGATTCGATTCGTAAAGCAATTGTGGTGATAGAGATCGACGCCTGTTTTGCGAGCCGTTTGCAGCGCATAGTTCTTCGCCGTCGGGGGGACGTCCTTGAGGCTGATTTTGGGAAGGCAATCGAGGGATTGATTTTCAATCGACGCTTGGTAATCGGAGAGTTCTTTTGCCTGTCGGGCGAGTTCTTCGAGCTGTTTCGAAGAGAGCCGCTCTCGGATATGCCCGAGATGGCGCAGTTCCTCTTCGCGTTCTTTCTGCTCGAGCTGCGGATCCGGGATAAGCGATAGGAGAACCGCATGCGGGTTGTCGATGAAATATTTCCGCAGCAGGCATGGGAGGTAGTTCGAATCGGCTAAACGCTCTCTCAATTCCTGGAACAGGGAATGGATGAGCAGGGCTTGTTCCGGATCGGCTCCGTGTTGTTTGGCGAGGGCGGCGCGGAAAAATAGAGTGAGTCCGAACGGCCCGCCGTTGCCGCCGATTTCAGTGCGCTCGAATTCGAGTTGATGCAGAGACGCCTCGATCGCGGCCGGATCGAATCCCTCGGATGCGATCTTTTCCCAAACGGAGCGGATGACGGTCAGAATTTTTTCCGCACTGTCTTTCTCGCAGCCTTGGGATACGAGAACCCAGGGGATTTCGCTCATCTCCTCTTCGAGGGACGATTCCACGCCTGTCGTCAGACCCGATTCCAGAAGCGCTCGCGTGAGCGGGGACGCATCCGTATCGGTCAGCAGGCTGTCGATTAGATTGAGGGCGAGCAGATCCGTTTGATCGGAAATCGGCACGGTTAGGCAAGCGAATGCCACCAGCGTTTTTTTCTTTGGGGATTCCTTTGGAGCGATCGGATAGGGAGCCGAAGCATGGCGCAGCCCGTTGAACCTGCGTTGAGGAGGAAGGGGAGGCAGGAGCGACTCCTTCTCGACGTGCTGCAGGGCGTGCTCCAAGAGAAAATCGAGGTGCTTCGACAAGGGGAGATTGCCGTAAAAAAAGAATAGGCACCGAGAAGGGTGGTAGAATGTCTTATGGAAGTCCAAGAGATTTTCGTAGGAAAGAGACGGGATGTCTTTGGGATCTCCTCCCGAATTGAATGCGTAAGGCAAATCCGGCATCAAATGGCGGAACAGATGGAACCAAAGCCGTTGTTCGGCAGAAGCCATCGAACCTTTCATCTCGTTGTAGACGACCCCCTCGATTTTAAGCTCGCTAGCCGGATTGGAAGGATCTGCCAGCGAAAGGCGGTGGCCTTCTTGCAGGAAGCTGAGGCGTTTGAGCTGCGGGTGAAAGACGGCGTCCAGATAAACCAGAAGCAGGTTGTAAAAGTCTTTTTCGACCTGGGAGGCGGCCGGGTAGCAGGTGAAATCCTGCCCCGTCAAAGCGTTCATGTAGGTGTTCAAGCTGCGCCGTGTCATCGCAAAGAAAGGATCTTTGACGGGGAATTTTTTCGAGCCGCAAAGAGAAGTGTGTTCGAGGATATGAGCTACGCCATTCGAACTATCGGGAAGGGTCTGAAACGAAAGGGAAAATACGTTTTCCGGATCGGCGTTGGCGATTTGCATCACTCTGGCGCCGGTAGCCTCGTGGACGAGCTCGATGAGAGTGCTTTGCAATTCATTGAGCGGGAGATATTTCGTGATAATAAAGCCGCGGTAGGACTGTCCGACGGCGTCGAGTGGCTGATGCATAAAAAATCGATTGGTTTGGGATTGCCTCGATTCTACCAAACCAAAGAGATCATCGGAAACTAGATTTTTTTTCCGAGGCAGCGAGCATATTCGTGGGCTAGATAGTCGCATTCTCCGAGTAGCAGGGCCAACGCGTTGCGGTGTTTTATCACGGCGGCTATATTGCCCGCTCTCGCGCTGCGGCGGAGCTCGACGATGGTTTGCTGAAGCTTGCCTTCGAGGGTTTTAAATGCCTTGAACTGGCTGTCTGAGACTTTGAGTCTTTTAGGAGAAGGGACTCTGGCCTGCGGCTTTTTTGCGGAACCTTTGCGAACCGTTTTTTTCTTAATCGCCGATCGTTTCTTTGTTTTTGAAGATCGTTTTGCAACGGCCATATACTTTCTCCTCTTCTATCTTAATCGTGCTTGTAAAAAAAAAGGCGATTGTTCTCAAGTTCTATTTTTCCGGAGGCGCTCTCCGATGTTCGAGGCGCGGATTTTCAACTCGTCCAATTCGATTTGGTTGAGATCCATTTGAGCTAGCAGCGAAATGTATTCCGGATCGAAATCGGGAATGCTATTCAATTGGGATTTTAATAGCAAAAGCCTTTGGTTTAGAAGGTTTTGCTCAGCTAAGTTGAGATCCATTTCTTTGTGTAGCAATTCGGCGTTGAATTCCGAGTTCTCGGTTTTTTTGGGTTGGTGCTTTTCAGCCATATTGCGGTTCTTTAATGTTTAATTTTATGATTTCATAAATTTTATTTATTTAAAACTTATTTTCGCAACCCTTTTAAAGCAAGATGTTTTGTTTTTGTTGAGTTTGTTTGTTTTGCGAAATCATGGATTGCGTTCGAACCTATTCCGATTGCCGCTTTCGTCGAGTTGCTCCGAGAGCCTCTGCAAAGTAAGCGGCAGTAGGCGAAGAAAAACTCTTTTGTCGATTCTCTGAGTGGGTTTTCGAAGTTTTTTCGATTGCAGTCCAAATCTCATTGAGAAATGCATAGAAAAAAAGCAGCTGGGGAACATCCGGAAATCAAAAAAACTGTTGAAAAATCACGAATAGGTTTAAGATAGATTCTTGCAATTTCAAACGCTAAAAAAGGAGACTTATATGCGTTTTATCGTAGCGGCCATGCTGGCCTTAGGTGTTAAGAGCATTTGCACAAGAAGATGTAACTGCAGTTGAAATCGTACAAACGCCGACAGAAGAAATCGCGGTTGTTACTGAAGAAGTCAAGGTGGAACAGAATAGTTTTTTGCCAGCTAGCTGTCTTGCGCCCCTGTTAAACCAGGGCGAGACAGTATCGGGTTAATTCCAGACGAGATTGGAAGACGACTGGTACTCAGTCACTCGTCGTTTCGAAGAAGTTTTTCTCTTTGCCCAGATCGATTGTTTCGCTCATCCATGGGAATGGATTTTTCGAGCGATATTGCACTTTCAGGCCGATTCGTTCGAGTCTGCGATCTGCGATATACTGTACATAATCGCGGAACATCGGAGCGGTTAGGCCCAAGATGCCGCGGGGCAGGCAGTCTTCAGCATAATTGATTTCGAGTTCTACAGCTTGTCGGATCTTTTCCACGATCGACTTCTGGAAGTTCGGCGTCCAGAGATGCGGGATTTTCCTCTTTAATCCCATTGATCAGATCGATTCCGAAATTCAAGTGAATCGTTTCGTCTCGCAGGATGTATTGGAATTGCTCTCCGATTCCGATCATTTTATTTTGGCGCATAAAGGAGAGGATCATCGCAAAGCCGCTATAGAAGAAAATCCCTTCCATGATGATGTAATAGCCGATGAGGTTTTCCAGAAACTTCTGGACCGCCTTCATCGGTCGTCCGTCGTGAAATCCGGATTTCAGAATATCTTCGGTCAGCTGTCATTTCAAATTGATCTTTCTGGCGGATCGAATTGATTTCGTTGTACATGTTGAAGACTTCGCCTTGATCAAGAGTGAGAGATTCGACGATGTAGAGAAAGGCATGGGTATGGATCGCTTCTTCAAAAGCCTGTCTTAGAAGATACTGCCGGGCTTCCGGATTGGTGACATGGCGGAAAATCGCGAGCACGATATTATTGCCCACCAAGCTTTCCGCTGTGGCGAAAAATCCGAGGTTGCGCATGATCACGCGCCGTTCGTCGTCGATCAACTTGTCGGATTTCCAAAGCTCGATATCTTTGCCCATCGGAGACTTCATTCGGCATCCAGTGGTTGGCGCAGCCATTGAGATAGTGTTCCCATGCCCATTTGTATTTAAGGGGCATGAGTTGATTGACATCGACGGCATGGCAGTTGATCAGCCGTTTTTCCGCGACATTGACTCGTTTTTCAGTGCCTTATAGTTGTGTCGCAGATTGTTTCATGATGTTTCCCATTCATGATGAAGGCCGCGGCTATAAAGCTGCGGCCTTGCGGTTTTATTATGACAGCTTTCGCAGCCTTCGCCCAAAGTGCACGCCTTTGGGTTTTTCTTCATCTCGATCGACTGCGATATTGCTCGATGCGGATTTGTTTTTCATCCAGCGCGGTTGAAGTCCGCGCTTATTGATGTCCACAGTCGATTTTTCGATTTGAGTCGCCCCAAGCGAGCGGAGGTAATAGGTCGTTTTGAGCCCTTTTTCCCATGCGAGCATATACATCTGATGGAGTTTTTTGCCGCTTGGCTCGCGATAGATAGAAGTTGAGAGATTGGCCCATGTCGATCCATTTTTGCCGGCGCGCCGCCGCATTCGATGATCCATTCCGGCTCGATTTCAAAAGCGGTCAAAAAGAGATTCTTGACTTCTTGCGGAATGCGCTCGATTTCGCGAATCGATCCGTCGAAATATTTCAAATCGTCGATCATCTCGGCATCCCAAAGATCGAGAGCTTTGAGCTTTTCGACGAGATAAGGGTTTGTGATTGTGAATTCTCCGGATAAGATTCGATTTGACAAACAGATGTTTATAGATCGGCTCGATCGAGGGAATGACGCCCGTGATATTGCCGATCGTCGCCGTCGGAGCGATCGCCATGGTATTGCTATTGCGCATGCCATGTTTTTTGATCGCCTGGCGAACGACGGCCCAATTCATGCGCGAGCTGCGGTCGACGTCGACTTTGACGCCGCGTTCTTTTTCGAGGCAATCAATCGTATCGATCGGAAGATAGCCCGCGATCCCATTTAGAGCCCTCGATAAGTCTGATAGGTTCCTCGTTCGTTGGCGAGTTCAGCCGAAGCAGGATGGCGTAGTAAGAGATCATCTCCATGCACTGATCCGCAAACTCAACAGCCGCATGGCTTGCATAGCTGATGTTTTGGATGTAGAGGGCGTCTTGGAAGCCCATGAAGCCCAATGCCAATCGGACGGTGTTGCAGGTTGGCATTTTTAGCTTCCGCGTCGGATAGAAATTGATGTCGATCACATTGTCGAGCATCCGGACCGCTGTTCGGATCGTTGCGGCCAAGCTGTTTCTCGTCGATGCCTTTTTCGTTACGTGCATGGCCAGATTGATCGAGCCGAGGTTGCAAACAGCCGTTTCTTCTTTCGAGGTATTGAGCAAGATCTCCGTGCAGAGATTCGAGGAGTGGACGACTCCCACGATGATCTTGCGGCGAGCGGATATTCGAAGGATCTTTGAACGTGATCCAAGGATGGCCTGTTTCAAAGAGCATGCTCAGCATTTTGCCGCCAAAGTTGGAGCGCTTCCATGCGCTTAAACAGTTTGATTTTTCCCGCATCGGCCATCTGTTTCATATTCGGCGTATCTTTTCTCAAATGCCGCGCCATAAAGATCGTGCAGGTCGGGCACATCGTTCGGGCTGAAGAGAGTCCAGAGCCGCCTTCGCGAACCCGTTTCATGAACAGATCGGGAATCCAGTTGGCGGTATTCATATCGTGCGTGCGGCGTCTTTCGTCTCCCGTGTTTTTGCGAAGCTCTAAAAAGTCTTCGATATCGAGGTGCCAAGTTTCCAAATAAGCGCACATCGCGCCCTTTCTTTTGCCGCCCTGGTTGACCGCGACGGCCGTGTCATTGGCGACTTTAAAAAGGGGATGACGCCTTGCGAAGTGCCGTTGGTTCCTTTGATGCGGGCTCCGGTGGCCCGGACATTCGTCCAGTCATTGCCGATGCCGCCGGCCCATTTCGAGAGCTGCGCATCGTCCGAGACCACTTTAAAGATATGGCCCAGATCGTCCATCACTGTCGATAGATAGCATGAGCTGAGCTGGGAATGCAGCGTTCCGGAGTTAAACAGAGTCGGCGTGCTGGAAGTGAAGTAGAATTGGGAAAGGACGTTGTAAAATTCAATCGCCCGTTTGTTTTTCTGTTCGCCTTCATTTAAGGCAAGTCCCATTGCGACGCGCATCCAGAAGATCTGCGGCGTTTCCAGCCGGCGATTTTCGCTGTGGATGAAATAGCGGTCGTAGAGAGTTTGCAATCCAAGGTAGGAAAACAGATCGTCTCGCTTCAAATCCATCGCAGCGCCGAGTTCGTCGAGATCGAAATCGAGCAGCTTGGGAGAGATCCTTTCCAGAGTAATCCCTTCTTTTACGTATTTTTTGAAATATTGTCGATGCGCTTTGGCCAGTGTTGCGTCGGAGGCGGGAAGGCCTATCGTTTCGCGATAGATCATGTCTAAGAAGAAGGCGAGAAGCCACTTTGGAATAAGCGGGTTCGTTTTCGATTTTAGATTTGGCTGCAAAAATATTGGCCAAATCGACTTCGTGTTCTTTCATTCCCTCGTAGAATTGGAGAATGGCGGTTTCGAGGAGCTGTTCGACGGAGACAAGGTTTTCCATGCCGCGGCAAGCAAAGGCGATTCGGCTGCGCAGCATCTGTTCGGTGATAGTGATTTTGCCGTTTCCGATGTCGCGATCTGAGAATTGGCGGATAGGAGCGGTTTCATCGAGGGACCAGCGGATGAGGAGAGTCGAGGCGCAGCTTTTTTTCGGCGCGATACAAAATATAGTGTTTGGCGACATCGAAGATTTTTTCATTCATCAGTTCGCGCTCGATCCGATCTTCGATCATATCGATATAGAGGAGATCTCCTTTCGAGGCGAGATCGGCCATTTCGCCGACGATTTTTTGCGTGAGCAGATTCGTCGCTGCGACGACTTCATCAGGCGTTTGCTCTTCGATTTTGCGGGCTCTGCGGAATGCCTGTTCGATAGAGGAGGCGACTTTCATCGGATTGAAACGGGCCGGGGTCGTTTTGTCTCTGCGGTAGATTTTTAGATTGTGAAAGGGTTGTCTCTCGTTTCGCTTTACGGCATCCCGATAGACGATATAGTCCCGCGCGACATCGTGATGGCTATTTTTCATCAGGGTGACTTCGACCATGTCCTGGATGCCCTCTACGGTCAGACAGGCTCCTTTGGATGCCAGCACCAAGACTTGTTTGACGACGAGATCGGTCATTTGATCGACTGTATCCCTTAAATCAGGGTCTAGTTGCGCTCCTTCGGCCACTTTCTTGGTATCTCGGAATGCCGCTTCGATCGCGCGCAGAATCCGGTCTCTGCGAAAAGGAACCAAGGTTCCATTGCGTTTGACCACTGTGTATTTGATTTCCTTGGCCGCTATTTTTCGAGGCGATTTCCCGGAAGAAGAGAGAGTTCCTTCCGAAGGTAAAGGGAGCGATTCGACCGAAGCGTTTTTTTTCATCATCGTCAAACTCAGGTTAGGGTTGTTTATTTAATAGAAACTAAGCCGTTTTTTGGAGCATGGCGGCCTTGAAAAGGGCATTTTTTTGCGAAGGCCTCTCGTTTCTGGTGCCGCATCGATATGTCCTTTGCCAGGGTATCGCGCAAAAGAGCCAGATTTGCAGGGATGAAGGAACCCCTCGATTACTGCATGTGGTATCTTTTGCGGTCTGTAACACACTATATATTGTATTTTTTGGTTTCAAGTCCACAGATTTTTTTTCCTCGCTTGAGCGGGCATTGTCGAATATTTGATCAAACGGTTGAGTTTCAGGGCAAGTATGCAAAAATCGGTTCGAACTCAGTTCCTCAAACACCCCCCTCGCGTCTTAAAAAATCGGCTCTCGCCTTGCGGTTTGGTCGTCGAAAATAGTTGTTATGTCATTCATAATAAGGTGTTTTTGGTTTTGAATCGAGGGGGGCTGTTGGGAGCTCCGCCGCTCGTTTTGGAGTGGGGAAGGGATCGGTGTCTCAAAGTCTTTCCTCCTGCGTATCCTTTTTTGCCGGGATCTGCTATGTTGAAGGGAGTATTGAAAAGGAGCCGACTGTCTATGAAACGCGTCTATCTCGTCCCGAATATCGTGACCGCTTTCGGCTTGGCCTGCGGGTTATTTGTGATTTTCAAGGTCAACATGCTTCGGCCGGGCGCAGGGGATTACGAGGTCGTCCATGCTTCGGCCCTGCTTCTTTTAATCGCGGCGATCGCCGATTTTATCGACGGCGCTTTGGCAAGAGCTATCAATGCGGAGACCGAATTCGGATTTGTCTTCGATACGCTTGCAGATGCGATTTCATTTGGAGTCGCCCCTTCCGTTTTGCTCCTTAAAACGCTATCTTTGGAACAGGGGACCGCGGTTTCCTTTTTCGCTGCGACCGGCGCTATGGTCTATGCTCTCTGCGGGGTTTTGCGACTCGTGCGGTTCAACGTCAAGGCGACGGAAGCCAAAGGAAATGTAGAGATGCAGATCGCCCAGAAGAAACACTTCACCGGGCTTCCCATTCCGGCCGCCGCTGCCGCTGCAGTATCTGCGAACCTGCTCTTCGTTTCCCCCTGGCTGCAGGAGTGGTTTCCTCTTTCCAACACCATCCGCGCCATCATCCTCAGCTCTATCATGGTCGTCCTGGCATATCTGATGGTTTGCAGGCTGAAATTTCCAAGCCTGAAAATGTTGAATTCCCGGATTCCCTCATTCCATCTGGCGTTTTTGACCGTTCTCATCGCCGTGTTTATCTTGTACGGCATTCTCTATTTCTTTCCCCTGATTCTGGCGATGGCTTCCTGGTTTTACATCGGGCTCGCGCTCGTCCTATCGGCGATCCGGCTGATCGCCGGCAAGAAATCAAAGACGCTCGAGGAATTTGAACCCGAGCCGGATGACTTTGAAAATATGTAAAGGGCTCCTCTCCCTTTGAATTCATAAGGAAAGAGAATTTATGGCGTTGGCGATAGCGATGTTCGCGATCTTTGGGATCGCGGCCGGTTTTTTTGGAATATGGGCCTGGATGAGGCGCATTTCAAAAGAAACCGATCAAAGAATGCAAACGTCTTTTCAATCCCTTTCTTATGAGGTGATGGAGCGCAGCAACAAGATGTTTCTGGATTTGGCTCAAGCCTCGTTTGAAAAAGCGAGGGAAAGCGCCAATTCCGATCTGGAAGCGAGGCAAAAATCTTTCGAAGCTCTCGTGCAACCCCTTCAGGAATCGCTGAAGAAACTCGATACGCACCAAAGAGATCTCGAAACGAGAAGGGAAGGAGCTTATGGATCGCTGGCCAAGCAGATCGAGCAAATGGCCCAGGCCGAGAGGGATCTCCGCAAGGAAACAGCTCAGCTCTCCTCCGCTCTTCGATCTCCTCCTGTGCAAGGCGCATGGGGGCAAGTGCATTTGCGTCGGGTCGTCGAGTTAGCCGGACTTTTGAACGAATGCGATTTCGCAGAGCAGATGACTACAATGTCCGAGGGAAAGGTCATCCGACCCGACCTCATCATTCGCTTGCCGGGAAACCGCCAGATCGCCGTCGATGCCAAAACGCCGCTCAATGCTTATATCGAATCGATGGAGACCAAGGATGAAGGCCTCAGAGATTTAAAGGTCAAAGCTCATGCGGAACACCTCCGCAAGCATATACGGCAGCTATCTCAAAAAGAGTATTGGAAAGGGTTCGATGCAAGCCCCGAGTTCGTCGTCCTGTTTCTCCCTGCGGAGTCCTTTTTAAGCGTCGCATTGCAGGCGGATCCGTTGCTCATCGAAAATGGAGCAGAGCAGAACGTCATCGTCGCAACGCCTTCGACTTTGATTGCGATTCTGCGCGCTGTCGCGCATAGCTGGCGGCAGGACGTTTTGTCTAAAAACGCGGAGCAGATCGCGCGCCTCGGCCAGGATCTCTACGAACGCTTGACCATTCTGGGAGAGCATTGGATGAAAGTCGGGCGCTCGCTGAATACAGCGGTCGACTCCTATAATCAAGCGATCTCGTCGTTTGAATCGAGAGTCATGGTATCGGCTCGCAAGCTCAAGGAGCACGGAGCGGCCCCGCTTACCAAGGAAATCGCGCAAATAGATCCCGTTGATAAGCTGGCCCGGACTTGATAGAGTATTAGAATTCTGTCGATTTTTTGGAGCTGATTTTGTCTCTATGATCGAAGGGGCTTTTGTATATTTTTATCTTGAAAGATCTAGAAAGCGACGAAGCCCCGCTTCGTAGACACCACCTTAATTCTGAATGAGAAAGCAGCCGGAGGCGATCGCGGATATACTTGCGCCAAAGAGAGCCCCATGCAAAGCGCCTTGTTGGAATCCGATGCTCGTAATGCCCCCAATGACGGAAGTTAGAGCCGCCCAGTGCGCCGTATTGAAAAGGCAAAGGGTTGCCACCAAGAAAACTTTATCCTTGATGGGAAGTTGGTGTGTCGAATGAGTAGGGGTTGAAAATTTTAATTTTTCGCAAATCAAAATAAAACCTCATTTGTTTTGAGGTTTTATTTTATCAGAATTTCGAATAAAACAATAGTTATTCGACGGATATTACGAAGTAAGCGGGAAAGGCAAAATGATTATTTGGCCTTGGGCTTGCGAGAAGCTTGACCGTTTTCCCTTCGTATTGATCCAGTTTTACTTGCGTGCTGTAGAGATAGGCGATCGGGGTGTCGTCTTGGCGCAGGATGTAATCGCCCGGTTTATTTTTCACTGGAAAATCATAGCTTTCAACTTTTCCGGTCAGGACGATCGCATTGACTTTTTGTTCTTGGTAGAAATCGTCGGCTTTCTTGCCGGTGTGGAAGGCATTCCAGCTCAAATAGAGCGACTCTTCAATTGTATCCCAAAAGCGCATCCGATCGGTGAGATCGGCCTTTTCTTTCTTGCGAGTCCATGCTGAAGGATCTGGTTTGTTCGTTCCTGCGCGCAGCAATTCCTGGCTTTCGAGCTTGTGTTTGGCGAGCAGTTCATCTTTCGCTTCCTGGGGCAGCTCGGCGCGCGCTTCGAGGTAGGCGATCTTTTTTTGGAGATAAGTGTCTTTCAAAAGCGCGAGGCCTTCTTTCGCGTGTGCAACGGCAGCGGGAAAATCCGCATAGGAAAGCAGAATGGTCTGGAATTTGTCGATCGCTTCTTGAGGAGCCATTTCTTCGTAAGGTTTTTTGCTCTCTGCTTCTGCGAGAAGGCAAGCGGATGCGAGCATTTCATCGGCTTGGGATTTTCGTTTTTCCATGACTGCTAGATATTCAGGGCCGCCGGCTTGGGCGATGAACTCTTTCGATACATAGAATTGAGCATTTGAAGGCGGAGCGATTTCAAGCCATTTGTGATTCAGGGAACAAACCTCTCCCTGGATTTTATCGCCGGCTTGAAGCTGGCCGATGATGGGGGCGTCCACATGCGGTTCGAGCCGGACGTTTACGCGATTGGCTTCGACGATCTGGTCGAGGATATAGCTTCGAAAAACATACGCCTTGGTTCCTCTGGGGGGCTTCACGGCCCAGAAATCGCCTTCTTCTCCGACGATGAGGAGAAGGTCGTCTTTGCCGATCTGGCGGACGATGTGGCCGTCGAGATCCGGTTTCGAGCGCAAGCGCACCTTATTGGCCAGGACTTTCCCTGTAAAAGATTTGAAGGACTCCGATTTTTTTGCAGGAGCCGCTTGCACCGCCGAGGGAGCTTTTGAGGGGCCTTGCGCATGGGCGAATGAAATCAAGCAAATTGAACTTAAAGCAAGCAGAGGTTTAAACCGGCACATGTCCTTGTCTCCCATTGAGCCAACTAAAACTCTTATGCTAGGCAAGAATTAATAAAAACGCCAAGGAAAATGTGCGATTGCTGCAAAAAGCTCAGCGAGAGTCAGCTCTGTAGAACCGCTTTGATGTGTTCGCAGTTTTTGCTCCCGCATGTGCAGCCCAGCGGATCTCCCAGGAAAACAGAATACTGCTCGTTTAAGTCTTCCGGATTGGAGACTGTATAGAGTTGCGAGGCCTTTTGCTCGATTTTCCAATTTGAAAAATGCAAGTCTGCATCGGCTACGTTTTCTTCGATTGCAATCGCTGCCGATTCGACGGGGTAAAGGGTGCGCGCGATTTGGCAGAAGGGGCAATTGCAATTCGGCTCGGGTTTTGGGAGTAGATTCGTATTTTCCAGATCGAGAGTTTTTCCCAAAGAGGCGATTTTTTCCAGGATCTCTTTCGGGATCTCTGGAGTATTTGCTTGAGCCGGGTTGTGCTGCAGGACGGAGCCAAAGCCCAGTTCGAGCGGCTTCACGGGGAACGAGAGCAGAGGGCCGATCTCGAGAGGAGCCGGCTTATCATCGGCGCTGCCATAGCGCGCATGGGCTTGAAAGACAGCTTCGAGAGAGGGAAGGTCCATATATTCGATGTGGACCGAGCCGCCTTGGCGCAAAATGGCTTCGAGGGTAAAAAAGCCGGGCTTTTCGGGAATTGTTCGAAGAGCCGCGATATTTTTCCATGGAGTGGACAGATGAGGAGGAATGGAAAGGATATGTGGGGTGATGATCATAAGCAATTGATCCCCTGTTTTTAACCTCATTATAGGTCGGGTTGTTTTTGTTTGTCAATCGTTTTTAGCACTAATCGATCAAGAGTGCTGATTTTTGCGCATTTCTTTGGTTTTAGAGGGGTTATCTGCCAATAAAAAACAAATTTCTATAGTTTTTCGCTTAGTTTTTAAAAGTTATTTTAAATGAACGAGATAGTAAAAGCTATTGCTTTTGTGAAAACAGGCTCTTATAAGGAATTTTGAGGGGTGTAGTAATTTTATTTAGGGTAACCCGGTTTGCTTTTATCGATTCTGATTTGCGCAAGTCGGCCTATGGGAATTTGCTCCCTTGCATACCGCGTTGTCTCAAAAGACTCCGGATGTGATTTTGCAGAAGGCGTCGAGAGATTTCGCATATGAGTTTTGCCACTTCAATAGAATCTCTGAAGATGGCGAAACTCAGCTTCCGGATGCTCGGAGCATTCGGAGCGAATGAATAAAAGAGATTCTGTCATAAGGAGCATGCCTGATGAGCGTAAAAGAGCATCCATCCATGAAAAAAATGAACGCAGGTTCTGGGGAGAAGCAAGTGGCGAGAAAAACGTTTGTCATCGATACGAATGTCTTGGTTTACGATGCGGAATCCATCAAGAAATTCAAGGACAACGATGTGGTGATCACTCTGGCGGTTCTCGAAGAGCTCGACAGTTTGAAACGACACAATGACGAAGTGGGAAAAAATGCCCGCGAAGTCATTCGCTATATCGATTCGCTCAAAGGGGAAAAGATCGGAGATCTCCATGAAGGAGTCGTGATCGCAGAAGGCCCCAAAGTCCGCGTTCATTTAGAGCCTAAGCAGGATCGCATCGATGGATTCCCTTTGCCGCTCGATCGGAGCAGCAACAAAATTTTGCTCATCGCCTATCTTTTGCAGCAGCGAGGCGAGAGCGTCGTCATTGTCTCGAAGGATTTCATCACGAGGGTGAAGGCCGAGGCGATGGATTTAGAAGCCGAGGATTACGAAGGGTTGAAAGTTTCTTATGAGGATATGTATCGCGGAATACGCAGAATCGAGACTTCGAAACGCGATATCGATCAGTTCTATAAAGACGGGCATTTGGCGATTCCTCATGAAATATTCCGACCGAATGAATATGTCTTGATGACTTCTCCTGAAAATTCCTCAGCCGTGTGCAAATACAATGAAAAACACAAGCGCCTCGAGCCGCTCCTTTCGCTCAATCGGGATATCTGGGGCATCCAGCCTCTCAACGTCGAGCAGCGCTGCGCGATCGATCTCCTTTTAAGAGACGATATTCATCTCGTCACGATGGTGGGACAGGCCGGAACGGGGAAAACGTTGCTCGCCCTTGCCTGCGGGATGAAGAAGGTCTTCGACGACAGCGTTTATTCCAGAATCCTGGTGTCCCGTCCGATCGTTCCGCTCGGCAAAGACATCGGCTATCTCCCGGGAACCAAAGAGGAGAAGCTCTATCACTGGATGCAGCCGATTTACGATAACCTTGAGTTTTTGTGCTCGACGACCAGCGGGGAGGGCAATGGAGCCGCTGCGCTCGAGTTCATCATGAAGAGCAAAAAAATCGAAATGGAAGCAGTCACTTATATCCGCGGGCGTTCGCTTCCCAAGATGTATATGATCATCGACGAAGCGCAAAACCTCACTCCGCATGAAGTCAAGACGATCATTTCCCGCGCGGGAAAGGGGACGAAGGTCATCCTAACGGGAGATCCGACCCAGATCGACAATCCTTATCTCGATAAGGATTCAAACGGCTTGACCTATGCGGTCGGAAAATTCAAGAGCCAAAAGATTTTCGGCCATATGTTCTTGGAGCGCACCGAGCGTTCCGAGCTCGCCTCGATCGCGGCCGATTTGCTCTAGAAATATCCTCGAACGAAAAAGTCCCTGCATGCACTCCATGCGGGGACTTTTTGCTATGAAGGGAAGGTCGGTGTCCGCGCGAGTTCCTGTTTTTTAGAGTAGTCGGCAAAACCGAGCCTGTTTCCCCAGGGATCCTTAATTTCATATGTGAAGCCGGTCGTAGTCTCCAGCCATTCGCCAGGGATGCCTAATCGAGAGCATTCGTTTTTTACCGCATGGGCATCGCGAATTTCTACCCAGAGCGTCGAGGGTTGCGCGTGTTTTGCCTCTCGTAGAATCAACCCGGGTTCTTCATTTCCAATGCTGAAAAGAGCCGAGGAAGCATCGGGGATTCTAAATTTCAGGCGGAATCCCAGTTTTTCATAAAACGGAATCGCTTTTTCGAGGTCTCCGATTTGGAAAAATATGTTATCGATTCCGAGCAAATGCATGTGCGGACCATCTTTTTAAGTTAGTTCGGTTTCGGTATAAAAAGGCGCGTTTAAAAATTTTTTTGCGAATTCGATCAGGGAATGACAATCTTTGCCCTGATAGCGGAGAATATGCGGTCTCATTTCCAGCAAAGCTTCATTTTTTCTAAATAAAAAACTGAGGAGCTGTTTGAGCTTGTCGACGGCGGATTTGTGCAAAGGGAGATATCCCGCATAAGTTCGTAAAAATTCGATCAAACCCTCCGGTTTGGGAAAGTAGGGGCTTCCGGAATAATGAGAGCGGATTTGATGGAAAATAAAGGGATTCATGAGGGCTCCTCGCCCGATCATTAGACCATCGCAGCCCGTAATTTTGAGCATTTCAAGGGCGTCTTCCACGGTTCGGATGTCCCCATTGCCGACGATCGGAATGGAGAGCAGCTCTTTGGCTTTTGCGATGAGATCCCACCTGGCTTTAGAGGCATAGCCTTCCGCTTTCGTTCTGGGGTGGAGCGTGAGATAGCGGATGTTGCTCTCCTGCGCTGCGAACAGATTTTCCTCGAAGAGGGAAGTGTCTGCATAGCCAGAGCGCATTTTGATCGTCACCGGAATCGGGACGGCCTGCACCACGGCGCACGCGACCCGATGCAATTGGCCAGGGTCCTTTAGAAGGCTCGATCCCGCGCCGCGTCCGGTAACGGTGTTCGAAGGGCATCCGCAATTGATGTCGATCCTGGGGGCGCCCCTTGAAGCGAGTTCCCGAGCCATAGAAGCCATGAGATCCGGGTTCGATCCCATGATCTGGGCGGCGAGGGGGATGGGGGAGAGTTCGTCGGCTTCGTAGGCTTGAGCCAGGCTTTTTACATGGGCGTTAGTTGGAACCCGCAGAAAATCGCGAACGGCCTCATCGAAGCCGCCGACCCAAGCCATCGCCTTTCGAAAGGGGCGGTCGCCGACGCCCTCCATAGGGGCTAGCTGAAGATAAGGGGATCCATCTCGAGATTGGGGGAGAGTCATTTGGCCTTTAAGTATAAAGGCGCCATCTGAATGATGCAAGCAAAGGCCTGTTCCCGCGCCGCTATATCGACAAGCCTTATGTTAACATTTCGTCTTTTACAGGAAGCGTGGGGTCGGCGCGACACATAGTTGTTATCAGAACGGATATATAGAGAGCTTCGATGGGATGCTCCGTGGCTCAAGGGAAAAAAATTAACCGGAACCTCTAGTTAAGGCTGGATCAAAGAAAGGGGCAAGCTCAGAAAAATTCTTCGATTGCGGGGTATCCCTTGTAAAAAACAAGAAATTTTGATTAAATTTTTTTCTTTTACAAGAGGGAACCTATGTTTAAACATTTATTAGTAGTTTCGTTTTTGTTCTTTGGCAGCATTTCTGGAATTTCCTATGCGGAGCAGCATGATTTCCAAAAAAATGGAATTATTTATGTTTGGGAACAGGATCCCAATTGCTTTGAGTTTAAGAAAGTCTATTTAGACGCTTTTGTAAAGTGCTACGATCAAGTTCCATTAAGTGTTTTAAGGAAGTCTTCAAGAGAAGAAATGGGTCAATGGTTGGCGGATGCTTTTGAAGAATTTTATGTCGATTCTAAAAGCTCTAAAAACAACTTATGGCTTTCAGCTAAAGCAGACGGTAAAGTCGTAGGATTTTTAGTTATAAACGTCGCGAAATACCCTGAAGAAATTTATTTAGCGCAGTTAGCCATTGATCCTGCATATCAGAGACGAGGCATAGGATCCTCAATGATACGCGGTCTTTTTGATCAATTTTCAGAATGCGATAAATTTGTTGTAATCACTAGGTGCGCAAATGAAGAAGCGAAGGGGTTATATAATGCGTTAGGTTTTACTCCCTCATCCTATATGCATGAAGGCTATAGTCGAGAGTTGTATACCGGGTTTGAATACATCAAGAAATAAGCTGCGGAAAGAAGATGATCAGAGGGTTGGTGTGCTTAGTTAGCTTGCAGGCAAGTGTTTTTGCAATCAGTTGGGATGAGATTTTAGAACATCATCAAAGATGTCTCCCAGAAAAAAGCGTTGTATCAAGACAATTCGACGCTTTTCGCAAATCAGATGCGCCTGCAATTGTTGATCCAAGAATTAAAGAAATCCCTATTTCAGAGAATCACGAAGAGTTGGTTGATCTTAGGCTATTGAGCATCAAGAGAATCTCCATGATGCCTCAGCCGAAAAATCCATTTGAGGGACCTACGTTCAATTCAGGGTTGCTTAAGGCATCGAAAATAAGAGCATCAGTTTTTTCTAAGCTACAAAAGATGGTTGATGAATTAGATGAAATTGCGGTTGATTTTGGATATGAGCCAGGACAAGTTGATGTTTTAATATTTGAAGGACTAAGGGATGTGAATGTCCAAAGGATACTTTTTGAAAAGAAGTTGGAGGAAATTCTTCTTTTAAATCCCGATATGAGTCTTGAAATGGCGGAAAAAGAAACGGCAAAGTGGGTTTCTCCTGTAAAAAATAACACGCCTGTTCATTCAACAGGAGCAGCAGTAGATATACGGTTATGGGATAGCAAAAATAATCGTTTTCTTGATTCAGGTCCTTTTGGAGTGATATGGGGGGATTCTTATCTAGCAGCTACATTCTCAGAAGGGATTACGGATATCCAGAAAAACAATAGACTTTATTGTCTGATGGCAGCCGAAAGGGCTGGGCTTACGAATTATGTTTACGAATGGTGGCATTTTTCATTTGGAGATAGGTATGATGTCTATTGGAAAGATCAAAAGATCCAAGAAAAAGTAGCTCTATATGGGTCCATTGAATAGCGTCTTCCTTATTGTCGTAGGCGCGCACTTCATTTTTAGAGAGAATCGAACTCTTGTCCTTGACAAACGCTGTGGAGTGCTCCCCCTCTGGCGAAGTAGGCAATCCTTCGACAACTGGCCTTTGAGTATAAAGACGTTGTCCGAATGATTCAAGCAAAGGTCTTTTGTCGCCCCGCTATTTTTTTTGGTGTGTTTTTGAATAGATAAAAAATGTTTTGGCTATTTCTTTTTTTTTTGTTTTAATGAAAAAAAAGCGGGGATAACCAAATGCGAATTTCTTGGGTTTTATTGTTTTCCGTATGTTCTTATGGCTTCGCTCAAAAAACTGAAAAATCTTTAAAGCCATGTGAATCCGTGGCATTCCGCCCTGTGCATCTAGGATTGCGCCATATAGAACACCAGGGAATCGGTTATCAAACGGGCTATACGACGATTCAAGCGTTTGCGATCCCGTCTGATCCAAGCTTTTCATGGTACCCTTATTTAGACGCCCGATTTCATGTCTTCAATGACGGTTATAAAGCATTGAACGCAGGTCTCGGACTTCGCTGTCCCAAAGAGCGAGATCGAATTTGGGGAATCAATGCGTATTATGATTTTCGCTCGACCCGGAAAAAAGATTTCAACCAGATTGCGTTCGGATTCGAATCGATCGGCAGGCGATGGGACTTTTTTGCCAATGGTTATATTGTGGCCGGAAGTTCTAAAGGATCTCGTTATAAGACCCGTTTCAACCATTTTTCCGGCTATGAAGCATACCTAAAAGCCGACATCGACTATGCGATGTCCGGAGGAGACGCTAAAATCCGCTATCATTTCGTCGAAAAGCCCGGCTACGATTTCTTCTTTGACATCGGGCCTTATTTCTATCGAAACAAAGAAAGCGCAATAGGAGCGCAGGCGAAACTTGGAGCTAAGCTCGCCGATTACGTCTACCTCGAGGCGAATACCAGTTATGATTCCCTATTCAAATGGATCGGCCAAGGGGTTCTCGGCTTGAGCATTCCGTTGGGCAGGCAGGTTCCTCGCAAAGCCGGTTCCACTCAGCATTGCCATGACGCGGTCGTCATGAGAGAAAGGCTGATACAGTCTCCGGCCACGCAAGAAATCATCGTCGTCGATCAGCGACAAGAAAGTTTTCCTGCGATCAATCCAGAAACGGGTCAACCCTACTCTTTTGTGTTCGTCAATAACCTATTCGGTTCGCAAGGCACCTATGAAGATCCTTACGGTTATTTAGCCGATGCGCAAACTCATTCTGCGCCTCATGATATTATTTACGTCATGCAGGGAGACGGCACCTCTAACAAAATGACTGCCGGCATCACCCTAAAGGACTATCAGCAGCTTCTAGGATCGGGAACGACACAAACCCTGTCGACGCCGCAGGGAAATATCGAGATCCCTCAACAAACCGCTGAAATGCCCTTAATCAAGAATGTCGATTCTTCTGGAGTTGCTCTGGGAGACGTTGTGACCTTGGCAACTCATAATACAGTATCCGGCATGGCGATTATTGCCGGCTCGTCGACATTGCCTTACCAAGGAATTGCGGCGCCAACTACAGGGACTTCGGATGTAAAAATTCTTAATAATTTCATTCAAATTAATGGAGTAGATTTATCGAATCCAAGAACGTTCGCTATTAATTTAGTTAAACCTCTTTCGGGGCAGTCGGCGATTGAAAATAACCATATTCAATCAAACGTGACAGGTAGTACCGATTTAGGAGGGGGAATTGGAATTACTCCGATCGATTCGAGTGTAAGCGTGGTTCATATCGGAAACAATACTTATAATGGACGCGGTTATGGAATTTATGTTGTGCCCTTTGGTTCCTCTGAAATCACATTAAATATCAGCGGCAATGCGTTGACATGCACTAAGATAGCTGCGAGTGGGGATAGTGGATATAAACAAGCGATTTGGTTAGAGCCGCATGGTTCGAGTAAGTTATATTATACGGTTACAGATAATTCGGTTTCGGGGGAGAATGGGATACATATAATTGCTCGAGATACATCTTCTCTAAGAGGGTCTATTGCAAATAACTACATATATGATTGCCCGAATGGTATGCAATTGTCATGTAATGGAGAAAAACACATCGCGTCGTGTAATTACAATAAATTTACACGTAATAGAGAGAGGGATTTCTGGGTTAAGAACGAAGGCCCCGGTTCTATGTGCCTGAGCGCTGTTGGAAATTACGCTCCCCAACATGGTTTTGTCGTAGCAGGGAAAGCAAATCCATACCATCCCGTTAACATTTCGTCTTTTACAGGAAACGTAGGGCCGACATCTTTCTCAAATGTGACATACAATCCTGTATGTCCATAGCAATTAGCATGAGATCGCGCCTGCGGCTTTGAAGGCGCGATCTCTGAGCAAAAGTGAGTCCCTAGGGTATAAGAGGGTGTCTACAAAGAGTGGCTTCGTCGATTCTTTTTACAGGGGTTGTATACGAATGTTGATACTACCCCTGTAAAAAGAATCGAAAAAAGTCTCAAAAGAACCCAAAAACGACTGAAGCTCCTCTTTGTAGCCACCCTCTAAAGCCGATTCTCTTAAGATCGAGAAGCAAAGGTTTCGAGTTCGTTGTCTTCCTTGACCTCTAAGTCGAGGGTCTGCGGATGGCCCGGCAAGATTCTTCTTTGCTTTTTTTCCAGTAAGTTTTTAAGCATAATCCGGTAAACCAAGCCGGTCAATGGGACGGGAATCTCTGTCCGATGGTATTTGGCCCCTGGTTCCATCGAGTAGACCTGACTGTCTTGGTCGCAAATCGAAAGAGAAGGCTTGGAGATATGTTGCGTAGCTATTTTAAGGGGTGTTGAAATCAATGTGCTCAAGAATCGGGAGTCCACGGGAATCGATTGAAATGTGCGAGACAAAGGCGGAGGGGTTCTCGTCATGCAACTCAATCCTCCATACTGCGTATCCGCTAAACAATCGACGAAAATTACGGAGACATCGTTTTGTTGAAGCGTATCGTAAAAGGGCTCGGCGAGATCGTGGAGGCCGTTTCCGAGGCGCGAAGAAGACGGCTTTCCTTTTTGCGAACGTTCCCATTCCTCGCGTTCTTTAGTAATCGATGTGGATAAGAGCGCATAACGGGAAGTTCCGCCTTCCATTTGTTGAAGTTCGAAACATAATCCATTGAGGAGCTGTCCTCCGCAATCTTCGGTCAGCGGGGAATAGTCCCCGGGAACTCCGATGACTCGGTAGCCCGCGTCTTCGAGGAGTTTTTTATTCTGGCAAAAGGCAAGAACCGCCTCCGGTTTTTGGATGATGTCGAATAGAGCTTTGTATTTCGCAGCGTCGGGATGCCGCTGAATCGCGTCTACCACGAGGCGGGGATCGTTGAGAAAGATTGTGTTGTTAGGTCCGGCCAATGCCAGAAGGTCGATATGAAGCGCGGGATGCTGAAGAACTAAAATTTCCTCACGGCGAACCTGTAAATCGCGGCTGATTTGATTCAATGTTGCTTCCCAAAGGGCGGCAAAGCAGGTTCCTCCGTCAAGGAATTCTTGCCGTTCCTCGATCGTTAAAGGGAGTACCAAATCGGGAAAATTCCGAGTTAAATATAACCTGAAAATCATATTGCTAAATTCATCTTTGTTCAGCCCGTTGGTCGGAGACCAGCCGTGAAAATTTGCATTTCTCGCCGCTCGAATGAATTCATCTTTGATTTCCAGGGGATGTTCGATCTTGAGAAAATTCTCGTCCGGAGGAGGCTCTAGATGAAGCATCGTAAAAAATACGCTCGATGCGCCGATCAAGAGGTGGCGATCGGTAAAGATGCAATTGCCCCCCTCGATCGCTGCGCAACCGTCTCGAACGGGAATCCCGGTTTTTTCAGCCCATTTTCTCGTATGTTCTTTTAATAGACTTGTCAATCCGTGTCCCAGGGAGACGAAAAGAGTTTCCGGAAAAAAAAGCACCCCCAATGTTCCAGCTTGTTCGAGGAGCATTTCCGAGGTGGCGGGAAGAACGACTTCTCCTGCTCTTGTGATGAATTGGTTGTCTTTCGCCCAGAGGGTGACCCCTCTCTCGTCCGGGGATTCTAAATGAATTTGATCCTTAAATATGTTTCGAACTCTTTCCGCGATTGTTTTGTTTCCGATAAAAGTCGGAATTCGGGAGGGATTCAAGGATCTATCGATATTTGATACTGACATGAATTCTCGAGTGTTAAAGATTTTTTTAAGCTATATAATGCTTTATGTAAAATTTGTTATTTTTTAATTATAACAAAAAATGATTTACTTGAATATTTGTTCGATTATTTTGAAATCGCATTATAATTATTTTAATTCCAGAAGAGAAAGTTTCGGATATTCTTGGAATTGCCTCTGCAATGACACGTTTGCAGCTATCGGTCGCTTGCTAGGGTACGGCTAGCTCTATAGCTGGCAATCACGAGTAGTACCATCAAAATAGGAACAAATATCTTAAGATAGGGAGGAGCAATTGACCCAAAGGCAACTAAGAGTCCTTGCGTGGTCAGTGATGGAACTGCCTTCATAAGAGGAAGTGCGATCATCTCGGTAACGATTTTTGTTTTGAATCGGTTTTGATAGGGCAGATAGAGATATAGTATTTGAACTAGAGGGAAGAACAGAGCACTAGCAGTACCCACGAGAAGTCCGTTAAAGATTCCTTGCCCTAGCCAAGATAAAGAGAGGCTTAGAAAGATAATCCCTCCTACTAGAATAGACAGGGAGGCGTAGAGAGCGGTTGTTTTCCATCCTTTCTTTAAAATAAGCCAGGTGCCCAATACCGCCCAAATAATAGAAATTGCAAATATTGCAGAGCCTACAGACATTGAGTAGTTGCCCATAAATTTTGAATAAGATACAGCGTCTGGGAACTGAGTTCTCAGCTCGGATTTAAAGAGAATGTCTAAAAAGCTTTTGACCATAGCAGAGCCGGCTAATAAATAAGCGGCGCTCAAGAAAGGAAATCGAGTTTGTGAAACAGAAGACTCTTGGGGGTGGATCAAACTATTCGGCAATCTTTTCCATGACCAGTTGAAGGTAAACAAAGAACAGACCATGAAAACTATAGCGGGTATAACCGTAGCCATTAGGGGCCATTTAGAGGCTCCGATCGCCATTAAGCCTAAGTTCGATGTAATGGCTCCAGCGCTCCCTAAGACCAATGTGAGGGGTATATAATATTTTATTCCTTCAGATAGAGAGGCAAGGCGATTAATAAATCCCCAGATAAATAATGAATAAAGGCTAAAATTGAAAACGCTAAGTACGATGTACATCAGAGATATGGGCCAGTGAGTCACTAGAGGTTTATATATTCCAAAAACTTCCGAGACGCTGCTCAGTGTCAAATGTTCTTGAAAAAACATCAGCCCTGTCAAAAGAACGATAACTCCTGTTAAAATAAGCAAAGCGCCTTTGAAGACTTTTTCAAAGGGCTTGTAAATTGAAAGAACAAGAAGAGAAATCGCTAGGATGATTTGGGGGAGGATTGTGGATGCTTTAAGAGCTGGAATTTCAGAAAATCCTAGCTGTTTTCCTATGAGGGCATTTTGGGAAAAATGAAAAAGAGTACTGCTACAGGAGAGAAGCGCTGATAGTAATAAAGCTGGAAGGAAGATGAATTTTATGGTTTTTCGTAAGTTCGTATTTAACATGTTTTACCGCCATAGAAAAAAAAGAGTGTTTTCGCGTATTAAGGATAATGACCAATGGAGATATTGTCAAGAATTGTGTTTAGGGTGTGCCGCCAAAGTTGTAATGTCCCCTATTGACAGGAAGGAGGGACAGAACTTTGGAGCAAACTACGATGAGTATCAAGGAGGCCAATCGCCTCAGTTAGCGAATTTTTTCTATGAAAAAGGCCCGGAAAATTCCGAGCCTTTTATTTTTGGAGGTGGAGAGAATCGAACTCTCGTCCTTAACAAACGCTGCACAAGCCTCTACATGCTTAGGGCCCATTCTTTACAACAGCCTTGCTGCAGGGATCGGCACTTGGGGCTGAGGAACTCCTCGGAATCTCGAACTCTTGCGTCGAGGGATCAAGCCCGCAAGGTTCACACCAAGATGTATGACGGGAACATCTGAAACTCTTGGTCGGATCTCAGGTTCCCGGGCAACCAAGACTGTTAGGTCTTAAGCAGCCATCTACATTTCGAGTTGTTGTCATTTATTTGTTATCGGATTTTTTAGGAGGCCAACCGACGTCCTCCGCATGCAACCTATGTTTTGCTTTCAAGTCGAAACCTTGACACCCCCGCAAACGATTGCGATGAGAAAATCCGCAGCCTTTTGCGCGAGCGTCAAAGGTTCTTTCCCTCATTGTACCATATCAATGGGTTAGAAGTCAGCATTCTCCTCGGTTCTGGTTTATATCTGGCTGTATTTTAGCTGGATTGCGGCTTAGTCAGCGAGGGTGTTTGATTTTAGGTCTGCGATCGCGTAAAGTTGGACTCTTTTAATCGACGAGCGGAAGATTGCCTATGTTTGCATTTGACCAGGATGAAACGTTTCCCGGATAGAGAAGAAAGGGTTCTCAAGTTTTGGCAGGAGGGGCGGCTTTTTGAGCGCTCGGTCGATGCCAGAAAGGGACGGCCTTTATTTTCTTTTTACGACGGCCCTCCTTTTGCCACGGGGCTGCCCCACTATGGCCATTTGCTGGCAGGGACGATCAAGGACGTAGTTCCGCGCTATAAGACGATGAAGGGATTTTGCGTGCCCCGGCGCTTCGGGTGGGACTGCCATGGACTTCCGATCGAAAATGAGATCGAAAAAGCGCAAGAGCTATCGGGAGCCGTCCGCGATCGAAGAATTCGGAATCGGTAAGTTCAACGAAGAGTGCCGCAAGATTGTTCTTCGCTATACCGAGGAGTGGAAAAAAACGGTCGATCGCATGGGGCGATGGGTCGATTTCGAACAGACCTACCGAACGATGGATCTCTCTTTCATGGAATCGGTTTGGTGGGTGTTTAAACAGCTTTATGAAAAGGGGCTTGTCTACGAAGGCTTTAAAGTGATGCCTTTTTCGGCGAAACTCGGAACTCCTCTTTCCAATTTCGAAGCGAATCTCAATTATAAAGAAGTCGACGATCCGTCGCTTGACGGTTGCAGTTTCAAGCTGTCGGACGAACCGCATACTTATTTTTTGGCTTGGACGACGACTCCTTGGACGCTTCCCTCCAATTTGGCGCTGATGGTCGGTCCCGAGATCGAATATGTCAAAGTTCGACAAAGGGGCGAAATATTATATTTTAGCCGCGAGCTCGATCTGAAGCTGTATTTCAAAGACGATTCTGAAGTTGAGATCGTCGAACGGTTTTAGGGAGAAGAATTAAAGGGCGGCGCTATGTGCCTCTATTTCCTTTTTTTGCAAGACCGCGCAAAAACAGGGGCATTCCGAGTGATCTGTCGAAGAAGGCGTTTCGATCGAAGATGGCACGGGGATTGTCCATTCGGCTCCTGCTTTCGGCGAAGTGGACTTCTACGCTTGCAAACGAGAAGAACATCGATCTCGTTTGCCCGGTCGATCACAATGGGCAATTTACGCTGGAAGTGCCGCCGTATGCCGGGCATGTTGGTCAAAGATGCCGATAAAGAGATCATCCGAGACTTAAAAAGACAGGGAGCCTTGTTTTCCCAAGGCACGATCCGCCACCGCTATCCTTTCTGCTGGCGCTCCGATACCCGTTGATTTATCGCAGCGGTGCGCACTTGGTTTGTCGCTGTGGAAAAAATCAGAGATCGATTGATTGCGGCCAATGAGAAGATCCATTGGGTTCCGGCTCACATTAAGGAAGGCCGCTTTGGCAAATGGCTCGAAAATGCCCGCGATTGGGCGATTCGCCGCAATCGCTATTGGGGAACTCCGATTCCGATTTGGCGCAGCGAAGACGGGGACTTGCCATGTCGATCGGAACGATCGAGGAATTGGAAAAGCTAACGCAGAGTCTCGAAATCCGCGATCTCCACCGCCATTTCATCGATGAGTTCACCTTTGAAAAAAATGGCAAAGTCTATCGGAGGATTCCCGAAGTATTCGATTGCTGGTTTGAATCGGGATCGATGCCTTATGCCCAAAATCACTATCCGTTTGAAAACAAGAAACCGATTGAAGAAGGGTTCCCTGCCGATTTCATTGCAGAGGGATTGGATCAGACGCGGGGCTGGTTTTATACGCTGAACGTATTGTCGGTCGCTCTTTTCGACAAGCCTGCGTTTAAAAACGTGATCGTCAATGGAATCATTCTGGCCGAAGATGGAAATAAAATGTCCAAGCGGCTAAGAAATTATCCCGATCCGGAGGAGCTCATTCGGCAAATTTGGCGCGGATGCGATGCGGCTTTATATGCTGCAAAGCCCGGCTGTCCAAGCGGATGATTTGCGCTTTTCGGAAAAAGGGGTCGAGCATGTGTTGCGGCAGGTGTTGATCCCGCTTTGGAATTCATTTGTCTTTTTATCGACCTATGCCAAAATTTATCACTGGAAGCCGAACGTGCTATCGAGACAGGCCCCTGCGGCGCTCATCGACCGTTGGATCTTTCCCTGACCCAAAAATTGATTCGCGATGTCGAAGAGAGGACTCGATGCCTATGATCTGAATCGCGCCGTCGATCCTTTGATTGGATTTGTAGATCAGTTGACAAACTGGTATATCCGCCGATGCCGTTGGCGGTTTTGGTCTGATGAAGATACACCAGGATCGGCGCGAGGCTTTTGCCACGCTTTATACGGTTCTGCTGACTCTCGTCAAAACAGCAGCTCCTTTTATTCCATTTTTAACAGATGCAATTTATCGAGAGCTTCGATCGGAAGAAATGCCTGAGTCGGTGCATCTCTGCGATTTTCCCCGGCTATGATGCAGAATTTGCGCGATGAGACATTAGAGCTCGAAGTAGGGGCGGCTCAACGCGCGGCGAGTTTCGGCCAGGCATTGAGAAAAGAGTTGAAAATCAAAGTCAGACAGCCTTTGCCTAAGGCTCATCTGATCAGCTTCAAATCCGAGCTTCTGCAGCTCTTAAACAGCAAGAACAGCTGATCGCGGATGAGCTCAATGTCAAATCGATCGAGTTTCATTCGGAAGAAGAGAGGAATTTGTCCAATGGATCGCAAAGCCGAATTTCCCTGTTCTCGGTAAAAAAATCGGCAAGCTGATGCCTCTTGGCTCAACAAGCGATCGCCCGGTTTGATCGACGGCAAATTCAGCATCTGATGGACGGACATGACGGTTTCGATCGAAATCGGCGGAGAAAAAGTCGATCTAAGCGATGAGATGTCCATATCGAACGAAAAATCAAAGAGGGCATGGCCGCCGGCAATGAAGGGGAGCTGACCGTAGCTCTCGACACTGCGTTGACGGAAGAGCTGCTGCTCGAGGGACTTGCCCGAGAACTCGTCAATAAGGTGAATTCGATGAGAAGAGAACTTGGGTTCGAAGTCGCAGATCGAATCCATCTCGTCGATTCAAACAACGCCTCGGGTCAAAGAATGTTTCCGATTATTCGGAGAATATATCCGAGGGGAAGTCTTCGCCCTCGATATCAAATTCGGACCTTGCGGGGGTACTCCCTGGGATCTCAATGGCGAAGAAACTGTCATCGACATACAAAAGATATAAAAGATTGGTTGTAAGATGGATGTGTCTATATTTTCACATGTGAATCCCTTCGCGTTTGCATCGCCGGCTTTACCGGAAACGATAAAGACAAGAGAGGATATTAAAGTTGAGATCGGCTCGTCGAATCGATTGGTGGATGTCATTCGGAATACTCTCAGCATTCCGGCGAAAATATTGCTTTGGAGTTCGAAATTTAATTCCGGAGGCGTGTCAGGACAGACGATTGAAAGGACGAAGGATTTTTTACATGAAAATGACCTCCATGATGTGGCGATTTGCGTCAATCAATACAATCCGAAAATGATCTGGCAGCGCATTTTTTCCAATCCGAAGACCTGTTTGCTTTCGAAATGCACGGTAGGGGTTGGAAATGGACTCATCGAAACAATTGCTTGTCCAAAATTGACTGGATTTCCCGGAGACCATTACGATGTGATGTCAAACACCGTCCAGCTTTTTTCGGATGATCTTGCACTTGCTCTACACGAATGTGGTCATGCGAAGGATTTTAACGAACGGAAGAATCCGGTGCTTTATGGGATGATGAGAAATATTCCCCGCATGGGGATGGTAGCGACGCTTTATCAAGAAATCAAAGCTACGGATTATGCGATTGCTTACTTGAGCAAAGAGCGCATCCAAGGAGCTGTCAAGAAAGCCTTTAAGATATTGATCCCCGCTTATGCGACTTATTGCGCAATAGCAGCAAAGGGATTTATGCCGACGACGGGATGGCATTTTAGTTGCGATAAAGAAGATTTCATCTGCGATAAAGAAAATACGGAGATCAATCTTTTCCTAGCTTTCTGGATACCAATGTTGGCCTGCGTAACAGCAGGACATATCTTAGCAAGGGTGTTGGCGCCCGGCGAGTCCGAGCAAAATGATGCTCAATCGCCTCGATCACCGAAGAAGTATGATATCGAGCAGCCGTTGCCGCGAGAAGCGATCGTTTAAAACTATAGGCTTTAAGTCTAGGTTCGATAGGAGATCCGCAAAATTTTGCGGATCTCCTACGAAGGAGCGCTTTCTCAAAGGCAGATCAATCGGATAATTTGCATGGTTTTTTATATTTGCGGCGCAGATAGATCGAAGAGCCGGCGGCGCAGATCAAAAAGACCGACCAGATGGCGATATTCGGCAAAGAAAAATAAGGGAAAGACGGCTGCAAGAGGCGCCCCCATCGCGATCCCGGAGGCCATAGGATGAAGCTGGGGCCGCCGCGGAGATTCGCTTCCGGCACAAAGCCGAATTGTCGGCTGTCTCCGCTCATCGCATGATTATCGCCTAAGACGAGATACATCCCCTTGGGGATGGAAATCCCAAAGCGGCGGATGAAATCGACGTCGATCGACCCGTCTTGTTTCAGAGGAGGGCCGAGATCGACAAAAGGCTCGTAGGGGAAATAAGAGGTGCCGAGCGTTTGTTTTTGGTATTCTTTTTGGGTGAATTCAATCAGCGCAGGATCGCCGGCGCGGACGATCGGAGCGCCGAGCAGATAGAGATCTCCGGAACGGAAATACGCGTATCGAGAGGGAAAGAGCTGAGTGTTTTTAGCCGAGGGGAGAAAGCGCGTGTCGAATTCGATTCCGAGATTGTACAGGACGCGCACATGTTCGATATCGCGGCTCAGAAGGGGGTGATTCGATCCCAGAGGAACGGAAACTCCGCTCCAGAAGATCCGAGAGGCTTCGCCGTCCTGAATTTCATAGGTTCCATCGGGGACGTTCGAGAGCTCCGGCAAAAATGCGGTGTGATCGAACGAGCCGCCAAGGCGGGCAGCCCTGCCATTTTTAACGATAAAACGACCCGTGGTCATGTGATTCATCAGAGAGTCGATTTTTTCTTCGTCGAAGGGGAGAAGAGAGACGTTTGTTCCGAGCTGCGGCCGTAGTCTGCCGTATTCGTCGCGCACGAGCAAAGTACCCTGCAAAGAGGGATGATGCGTCAACTCGAGATAGAGCGGAGCATCTGCCGTCTGATGCATCAAGCGGGGATGGAGCTGTTTGGCTTCGGCGGGAGAAAGCAGGCGCGCCATGGCGAAATGCTTGAATCCCCAAAGATCCCCATAAGAAGAAAGCGGGCGGTTTTTCGGATAGAGCATTTCTCCTGAAATGATTCCGTTCGAAGAAATGGAGAGTTTTGCCGCGGGTTCGTTCATTTGATACAGGATCAAAGAAGAGCCGGAATATTTCTGCCCGGGGTTTGCGGATTGCAATTTGCCGTCGAAGCGAATGTAAGGGATGTGTTCGAGGGAATCCGACCAGGCCGCTTGGCGCAGCTGAGCGATATCGTTTCCGGCGGCATCGACTCCATAGATCTTGCCGCCATAGAAATATAGGGTATCTCCCGGTTTTCCGATCAGGCGTTTGACGTATTGCTTAGTTCCCGGAACGATGAAAAAGTATTTTGTCGCCGTGTCGGGAATGTCCATATTCGCTCCGGAAAACACGACGATAGAGCCGCGCTGGACGAGGTTTGGATCGAAATAGACATGGGAGGTAGGGGTCGGCGTATTGATCCCGAAATCGGTCTTGGAGACGAGGAGAAAATCGTTTTCTTTCAGGGTAGGGCGCATCGAGCCGCTCGGGATGGTATAAAACTCAAACCACATTTGGCGAACGGCGATCGCAATCGCTAGGGCGAAGAGCAATCCTCCCCCGAAATCCCAGATCCGGTCCCAAAGGGTTTTCGGCACGGATTTGCGAATCGATTCTTCGAGGCGGCGAGCAAAAAAAGATGAAGCATCGCGGTCTTTGCGATGCAGAGCTTCTTGTAGAGAGTCGATCAATTCCTGGAGTTCTGTTTTAGCAGCCGGAGCGAGCAAGCTCTTTTTTCGAAGGCAAATATGGCAGCTTTTGCGGAAGATTTTGCGCGATTTGGAAAGAGAATAAGCCGTACTGCCCATGGGGGGTATGGTAGGAGAGGGAAGCACTAAAAATCAAGAGCTTTCGGGCTTCGAGAGATCAGCGATCTCCCTGCCAGGTGAACGGCTTGCTCGATTCGGAATACGATTCCGTATGGCCTACGGGGACGATCAGCCAGGTGTATCGATGGGCCGACTTGAGCGCGGTTTGCAGCTCTTCCTGTTCGATGTCGATGAAAACCAAGTCTCCTTCTTCTTTCGACAGGATGTGGTCGATGGGAAAAATCTGCTTTTCCTTCGTGGTGATATCGACGGCAAAGAGCTCGAAATTGCGGTAATATTTAGGGCTTTTTAGGCAGAGCCGGATTCCCTGTTCCGTTTTTTGGGCGGTTCCCACGAACTGGGGGATGCGGCGGGGGAGCGAGCGATGAATCGAGGGGAGGAGATGGCCGGCATCGATCACTCGAAGCGATACGTCGGCATGCGTCGTTTCGATCTGGATCCATGCTGGAAATGGAAATTCTTTAGCGCGATCGAAATACAAAGTGAGATGGCTTCCCGAAAGAGGGGAACTGTCTTGAGGCCAAAGCCCGCTGAATACATCGAATTTCAGGAGTTCTTTTCCTCCTTCGGAAGCGAGGGGTGGTCTCCAGAGTTTGCGGCGGTCGCTTTCCCCCTGAGCAGGAGGAGGGCCGATCCGGCGCTGCTCCTGTTCGGGAAGGGGTTTCAAAGGAAGGTCGAGCAGGGTGCAGACGAGGCTGTCTTGTCGCGAGAGATGGATCCATGCGCAACGGGTAAAGGAGTAGCATTCGACCACTTCCTTTTCGATAGGATCGATCTCGATCATGGACCACGATGTATGGCCGGGAGCTTGCGAACGGATCCACTGGCTCCAAGAAGAAGGGCGGGGGTTCAAGGCCGAACTCGGAGCACTGATTTCTTCGAGGATCAGCGAATGGGGCGTGTTCGAGCGGATGGCGAATACCGTCACCGCGCTGTTGAACTCGGCGACGATGTAGTCTCCATTTTTCGCTTCCTGCAGGCGCTGCTGGAAAATCGATTCAGAGGCAGGGAGGACGGATGTCCATCCGATTAGGATGGTTAAAAAAAAAGTTTTCATATTTGCAAAGCTTTCGATGCGTTGCTTTGGATCCGTTTTTTCCTCGGGCGAAATGATGCAATGGCCGCGAGGATGTTTCAATCGCCGAAGTATATTGGAAAAGATAGAAAAATTCTACTCGAACCCCAAGCCGGCTGAAAGAATTGAAAGGGCAGGGGCTGCTCGAATAAGAGGGGATCTACGAAGCCTCGCTTTGTAAACACCCTCTGAACCGCTCTCTAAATTCGTTTGGCCGATCCATGGGATTGCTATTGAAAGGGCGGGAATGTATATATACAAAAGCGAACTCAAAATTTTGGTTTAATCCGCCTGGGGTTTGCCGATTTTTGATTCGCATACGGATATAAATCATCTGCCTCTAGGGGCTGTTCCATCATGAGGGCAAATATGAGATGGGTATTCATGGGTCTGGCATTGGCGGTCTCGGCTTTCGCCTGGGGCGAGCCGACGGGGGGCAATCAGGCGAAGGTGAAGCAAATCGATTCTCAAATCGAAGAGCTTAAAGAGATGAAGCGAGGATATGAATCGCGGGCGATCCGAGCCGAGAATCAGGCCGATCGACTTCAGTTCGAGCAGCAGTTTACTTTGGAGACTCGCAGATTTTACGAGCTCGCCGAGGAAAATCGGGTCAAGGCTCAAAAAGTTCAGGATGAAATCGATAAGCTCGAAGCGGAAAAAGCCCGCTTACTGAAGGGCAAGTAACCTCTCGAGCAGCTCCTGTTTGTTCATCCCTTCGATCTTGAGTTGTTTCAGCCTAGACGAAGCTCCCTTCGCCACAGCGATCTGGCGAGGGGAAATGTTTAAGCATTTCGCCAAGAATCGGATCAAGTATTCGTTCGCCTTTCCCTTTTCAGGCGCGGCGTGAATTCTGATTTTGAGCCAGTCTCCTTCCCAGCCCTCGATTCGATCGAACGGAGCGTTTGCGAAGACCTTGACGTTGACGAGAATCGAATCATTCATTACAGTACTTTCTATGAAAAATTCTCAGTTTTCTCAATTCTTTTTTTTCCGACACCATCGCCGTTCCGGCGATAATTAATTTTGCATACTTTTGTTTTTTACGCACAAATTATTTTCTTAAATAAGAATTAGGTGTTTATGGGATCGAGATTGAGTATTCACAAGATTATCAGCGGAACTTTACTAATCGCCGGAACGGCGATCGGCGCGGGCATGCTCGGCATTCCCTTGCTCACGGCGCGGGCCGGTTTTTGGCCGGCGGTCGCCATCACGCTTCTCGTGTGGATTTTTATGGCCTGCACGGGGCTTTTATATCTGGAAGCCAGCCTTTGGATGCAGGATGGGGCGAATGTCCTGTCGATGTCCAGGCGATTTCTGGGAAAATGGGGCAAGTGGATCAGCGGAGCCGTCTATGTATTTCTCTATTATTGCCTGATGGTCGCTTACTTCGCGGCGGGCGCTCCGATTTTTTCATTTTTTCTTCAATCGGTTTTGGGGTTCGCCCCTTTGGGAATAGAGAGCTATCTATCCTACGGGCTTTTATTCGGAGGGATCGTTGCCCTCGGGGTGAAAGTCGTGGATGAGTCAATTACGTATTGATGATCGCGATGTTTATCGCCTACGGCGCTTTAGTCGCATCGGGAATCCCCGCGATCGAATCGGCGCGTTTTGAATTTTCGGATTGGTCGAAAATGCTATTGGCCGCGCCGATTTTGTTCAGCGCATTCGGATATCACAATGTGATTCCCTCTCTGACGACGTATTTCCATCGGAATGTGCGCGTTTTGCGCTATTCGATCTGGCTAGGAACCGGGATCGCTTGCGCGACTTATCTGCTTTGGCAGTGGCTGATCATCGGCGCCGTGCCGGGCGAGGCGATTCAGCAGGCCCTTGCCGAAGGGAGGCCTGCCACTGCAGCTCTCGAATCAATGGCAGGGGTTTCTTGGGTCGTGCAGGCGGGGCGGTTCTTCGCTTTTTTTGCCATCGTCACTTCGATGCTCGGGGTCGCTTTTCGATGGTCGATTTCTTGGGAGACGGGCTGAAAATCTCGCGGACGGGGCTGTCTCGCGCGATCTTGACGATCTGCATTTTCTCCCCGCCGTTTTTGCTGGCGGCCTGGGATCCTGCGATCTTTGTCACAGCCATCAGCTTCGCGGGCGGTTTCGGAGAGGCGTTTCTCAATGGATTGCTGCCAGTCTTGCTGGTCTGGGTCGGCCGCTACGCGCATCGCCTCGGAGGAGAACATCAGCTGGGCGGAGAGAGATATTCCCTCGCGGCCTTATTGCTATCTTCGATTTTTGTGATGGCGATCGAGCTGGTTATTCTGTTCGGGAAGTAAAAACGAGCTTCTGCCCTTTAGGGCAGAAGCATTTAAGCTGTTTCGAAAATCGGAAAGAGTGGGATTCGAACCCACGGTACGCTTTCACGTACACACGCTTTCGAGGCGTGCGCCTTCAGCCGCTCGGTCATCTTTCCAGACGATGGAAAAGCAGATATTTTGCCCGATCCGGCGTACAGGAATCAACCTGAAAATGAGGAGTTTGATTTTTGAAGGCGAGAGCCGAGTTCAAAAAAATCAAAATACGCTCTTGAAGTTCAGATTCCATTGATAGGACTTCTAGACACCCTCAAAGGCCGTGCATATTCCTTCAAAATCTCGCGATATGTAAGTTATTTTTTTATCTGTTAGTTTTCTTAAATTTTTCGATGGCTGAGGAGGTTTTGAAAGAGGCTTGGGAAAAATCTCCGATTCTCTCTATGATTACATGCTTAAAAAGAGGTGGGAATATGGAATTGGGTTTTCTAGGGAATGCGGTTTTTGGGATCGGGGTTTCGTTTTTGCGGTTGCGGCGTTTTTCGCGGCGATCTCGGAGATGCCCGTCGAATAAAGTCCTCGTGGTATACGGCCGCGTAGGGCTCAATAAGCCCGTACAATGCTATCATGGGGGAGGCACGATCGTATGGCCGCTCATCCAGGGATGCGCGTTTCTCGATTTGACGCCAAGGACGATCCATATCCCGTTGAAAGGAGCGCTATCGCATCAAAATATCCGCGTAAACGTCCCGAGCACGTTCACCGTTGCGGTAGGCCTCATGCCGGAGATCATGAACAATGCGGCCGTGCGACTGCTCGATCTCGACCATCGGGGGATCGAATCGATGGCGACGGAAATCATCATCGGACAGCTTCGATTGACGGTCGCTTCGCTCAGGATCGAAGAGATCAACCAGGATCGCGAGCGGTTTTTGGAGTCGATCAAAAAGAATATCGAACCTGAGCTCCATAAAATCGGCTTGACCCTTCTCAATGTCAACATCACCGATATCACGGATGAAGCGGCATATATCGACAGCATCGGAAAAAAAGCTTCTGCGACGGCGGTGAACCAGGCGAAGGTCGATGTCGCCGAGCAGGAAAAACAAGGGGATATCGGCAAAACGCTCGCTGAAAAAGAGCGCAGGGTCATGGTTGCTTTGTATAATGCGGAAGCGGTCAAAGGAGAAAACGATTCGAAGGCTGAAATCGCCTTGACCAATGCGGTGTTGGCCGAAAGAGAGGCGGAAGCGTCCCAAAGAAGCCAGATCGCCCAGCAGCATGCGGAAGTCGAGATCCAAAGAGCCCGCGCGCTTGCGCAGGCGAAGCTCTTGGAGGCCGAACAGATCGTGCCGCAGGAGATCCGCAAGAGAAAAATTCAGATCGATGCCGAGGCCGAAGCCCAAAGCAAAGTGTTGATCGCAAAAGGGGAAGCGGAAGCTCTTCTTCGATCCGGCAGGCCGAAGCCGAAGGGATTCAAAAGCTCCTCGATGCGAAAGCCAAGGGGTACAAGTTGCTCGTCGAAGCTTGCGGCGACGATGCCAAGAGCGCATCGACCATGCTGCTGATTGAAAAGCTCGAAGAAATCGTCAAAGCTCAAGTCGAGGCGATCAAGAATATCAAGATCGACAAGATCACCGTTTGGGATGGGGGCTCGAATTCTTCGCAACCAGGCGGGGGAAGCTCCACCTCGAATTTCATCAGCCAATTCGTCAAATCGCTGCCGGCGCTCCACGATATCACCGCGCTGGCCGGGTTAGAGCTGCCGCCGTATCTGGGGAAAATCGCCCACGACTCGATCAAAACTGTAAAAGAAGAAGGTTCTTGCAAATAGCAGCTGGCGGATCAATCGATCCGCAGCATGTCGTCTAAGGTAAAAAAGCCGGTTTTTCCTGGAGCCACTCTGCGGCGAGAACGGCTCCTTTGGCAAATCCCTCGCGATTTCGCGCTTCATGGCAGATCGTAATCGTGTCTGCGGGGGAATCAAAGAGAACCAAATGTTTTCCGGGGATCGATCCAACCCTGACCGAAGAAATCGGAAGCGCTCGATTGAGCGTTGTTCCATGCGCCGCGCCATTTCAAATCCGGTTCCCGAAGGGGCATCTTTTTTTTGGCTATGGTGAAACTCGACTCCGCCGACCTCATAATCTCGATGCGGATCTTCATGAGTTTTGCGCTTTTTTCCAGAATTTTAAAGAAGAGATGCACTCCCAAAGAAAAATTCGGGCGCATATAAAATTCCGATTTTTTCCCGTTCCGCAAGAGCACGGACACTGAATCGTTCGAGCATCCCACCCCGTCGTGCCGATCACGAGATTTTTTTTATGTTTTGCGCACGTTTGCGCATGACTCAAAACGGCTTCGGCGTGTGAAAAATCGATGCAAACGTCGGCTGATTCGATCGATTCGGATCTTTGCAAAGTACTGAGCGAAACAATCGAGTGACTCCGCAGAGATTGCGGCACGCTCGACCATCTTTCCCATGTTCCCATATCCGAAAAGGGCGATTTTCATAAGAGACCGTTGCGTTTGATTTTATAATTTACATTCATTAAAATGAGCGGCGCGAAAAAATAATTTCCGCATGGTAACATACCAACGTTGGGAAAAAAGATGAAAATGTCTCAACACCCTGCTTGGCAATCGCTTTGTCCTGCGACCTCTTTAAATGCGGAGGTATTTCACCATCAAATGGAAAAACTGATCGAAGAAGAATGGGTCGAAAAAAGACAGAGCCTTTCACGGAACTCATGATTTCCTGGAATGCGCAGCGCCCCTCTTTCGGAGCAGTATCAAATTTACGCCCGTGTGAAAACAACCATTGGTCGCCGTGGCTTCCATATGCTGTCTGGGGCAGCGACGGACAATCGAGTTTTTTTTCGCAAGTCCCGACGCTCGGTGCGTATTTTTCAGGATACCCTTGAAATAAAATCGGGCGCGCCTGCAACCGGATTTCGGATTAAGGTCGAAGCGCAAGGAAACGCCAGCGTTTGCGATTTATACGGATTGCACGTCTATATCAATCGAAATGTCTTCTGGCTTCAACTCCCATTGATTCGACGTTGTCTCCGATTTGCCTCGATGTCAGAGGGCTTTCGCAAATGCAGATCAAACATTCCAGAGCCGATTCTCTTTGTTCGCCCACATCGACAACGGCCGCCATTTCCTATCTTCTCCAAAGCGATTCAATCAATCCCAATGCATTTGCAAGCAGGTCAGGGATCGTCGGTTCGATATTTTCGGCAACTGGACTCTCAACGTTGCCGAAGCCTCTTCTTGGCTCGGAGCGATTGGCAATTGCTGGGTTGAAAGACTTTCGGGATTTTCGGATCTTTATGAACGCCTGGCGAAAAATATTCCGGTCGTGGTGAGCATCCTGGGGCCCCTTGCCGGAGGAGCGCTGCCTTATCGCGAAGGGCATCTCATCGTTGTTATCGGCTGCAATTTACAAAAGGGGCTGGTTTTTTGCATGGATCCCGCGTTTCCATCCGATGGAAAAACCTGTGTCCAGTACAGCTTTTCCGATTTCATGCAGGCATGGGAGCGGAGAAAACGGCTCGCCTACGTATTTTCAAAAAAATAATACTATCTTTAAGCCTTCTCAAATCAGAGCGGGCTGCGATAATTGTTTATTATTGACTCGCATCCGAGCCTTCGGATAACATAGTGCCTATGAAAATAGCGACGTCTATTCACTTCCTTTCGCGTCTAGCTGTTCCGATGCAAGCGAACGGCGTTGCTTTGTCCACGTCTGTAGCCAATCTCTCCGGTCTTGTGTGCCGTCGGGCACATACACACATTTAAGTTTCTATCAGATTTTACCACCTCGAAGACCAAAAGAAAGCCCCTTAAGGGCTGAACATGAGATTTTAAATAAGGACGTTTGATTTATGACTATTTCGCACGCCGCCCGCAAAGCCGCGGGGATTATCTGGATTGTCGGCTGTGTATTTTATGCCTATCAATATATTTTACGCGTGATGCCGAATATCTTGCTGATGGATTTAATGGAGCATTTCGACGTTGGAGCTGCCGCATTCGGCCAATTTTCCGGCATCTATTACATCGGCTATTCGCTCCTGCATCTGCCGATCGGCATATTGATCGACCGATACGGCCCTCGCAAAGTGCTCCCGATTTGCGTTTTATTGACCGTTGTCGGCCTAATGCCCCTTCTGTTTGCCAAAAGCTGGATTTACCCCGTGATCGGTCGATTTCTCATCGGAATAGGTTCGTCTGCCGCCGTACTGGGAGTATTCAAGATCATCCGCATGACATTTGCCAAAGAGCGCTTTGCAAGGATGCTGGGGATTTCGGTTGCCATCGGCCTCATCGGGGCGATTTACGGCGGAGGGCCTCTCGAATATATGAGAAGCGTATTCGGATATCGAGCCGTCATTGAGATTCTGGCGTTGGCCGGCGTGGTTCTTGCGATCAGCTCTTATTGGGTCATCCCATCTGTCGAACGGGAAGCGTCTCAGTCGATCGGTTCCGATCTCAAAGAGGTTTTGCAGAACCGGCGCGTCATCCTGACATCGTTGTTTGCGGGATTGATGGTCAGCCCTCTGGAAGGATTTGCCGATGTTTGGGGAAGCGCGTTTCTCAAGGAGATCTATCGCTTTGATGGAACGCTGGCCGGCAGTCTTCCTTCTCTGATCTTTTTGGGCATGTGCGTTGGCGCGCCCGGCTTGAGCTTTTTTGCGGAAAAGGTGCGCAGCTATCCAGCAACTATCATCGGATCGGGAGCGCTCATGGCGGCTGTATTTATCGGCCTGCTCGCATTTCAGCTCGCTCCGATCGCACTGACTCTGGGCTTTATTCTCGTGGGAATTTGCTCCGCCTATCAGATCTTGGCTATCTATCAGGCTTCGACGTATGTCGCCGAGCGTCAAGCGGGAATCGCTTCCGCAGTGGCGAATATGATCATCATGATTTTCGGCTACGCGTTCCATACTGTAATCGGAATGGCGATCAATATGCTCGGCGGCCCGGCGTCTTCAACCGCCTTGGTCTTGGGGGTTTCCGTAATTCCCGCAGGCCTTTGCATCGGGACTGTCGGCTTTATTGCGCTAGCTCTCCAAGATCGGCGCAAGGCGGTCGTCTCTGAAACTGCGGTTTCCGAAATCGCCGGCTAAAAACCGCACGTCATTCGAAACGGGAACGCTTCGAATGGCATGGTTTTTGAAAAAGATCGCCATCGGCCTCGATGGCGATTTCTCCCGAATCTCTCTAAAAAGGTTTTTTGTTTAGAAAATTGCAAAATTTGTCTAAACTTTCCTCGAATGATTCTCCGTTTTAAACGAATCTCTAAGAAAGACTCCCATTGGATTTGTTGACGGAGAAAATCTCAAATGAAACCGAGGAAGATGGCAAATGTCTATCGAATGCTCTATTTGTTTCGATTCGCTAGATCCGAAAGAAGCGTCCGGTCATCGGATGTTCTCGATTGAGGGTTCGGGAAAGGAAACCGAAATTTCTCATTTGTTTCATACTTCTTGTTTAGCAAATGCTTTTATGTCGCAAGGACTTAGATGCCCTCTTTGCTCGCGCAAATTTATAACGAAGGATGAACTCGAACAATCAAATCATTTTATAGAATCGGTTAAACAGAACGATTTGGATAAAGTCGACGCCTTGTTAAGAGAATATATTTTTGCACCCGAAACAATGCGAAATGCGATCAGAATTTCTCTCTTTGGTCCACCGAACAATTGTTTTGGTATCTTACGAAAGTTTTTCAAAATTTCATATACATAATGCGAAAGAAGCCGGGAAGAATGGGGGAGCTGCGATTTTTCGTTGTTTTTACCAGGTTTTTCAGATTGTTTTGAGACTCAAATCAATCGGTAAAATACGCCCGAAAATCGATGAAATTCTCGATTTTCAGGCGCGGTCTTAGTTGTGATAGAAGAGGATCACATCGCCATCCTGGACGATATAATCCCTGCCTTCCGATCTCGCTTTTCCGGCTTCGCGGGCTCCGACTCTGCCTTTATAACGCAACATGTCTTCGTAAGAGACGACTTCGGCGCGGATAAACCCCTTTTCAATGTCGGAATGGATTTTTCCGGCGGCTTGCGCGGCGGTCATCCCTTTGCGGATGGTCCATGCGCGGGTTTCGATTTCACCGGTGGTGATATATGTAATGAGGCCGAGGAGCTGAAACGAGGCCTTGATCAGCCTGTCCAAGCCCGATTCTTGAAGGCCCAATGATCGGAGATATTCGAGGCTGTCGGATTCAGAGAGCTGGGAGAGTTCCTCTTCGATGCGGGCGCAGATTGGAACGATAGCGCTGCCGTCTTTGGCGGCATATTCGCGCACTCGCTGGACATAGGCATTTTCCATAGAGGGGAGGTCTTTTTCCCCGACGTTGGCGATGTAAAGGGCTTTTTTGAGAGTGAGAAAGGGATAGCGGGCGGCGATCTCGGCTTCGGCTGGGGTCAAAACCATCGCCCTCATGAGCAGGTTTTGATCGAGGTGATTTTTGGCCTTCTGTAGGAAATCGAGCGCAGGGAGGAGTTCTTTTTTCCCCTTGGCTTGTTTTTCAAGGCGCTGGACGGTGTTATCCACCATCTGGAGATCGGCGAGGATGAGTTCGAGGTTGATGACCTCGATATCTTCCAGGGGATCGACCTTGCCGGCTACATGGATGACATTTTCATCTTCGAAACAGCGGATGACCTGGACGATGGCGTCGGTTTCTCGAATATGGGAGAGGAATTGGTTTCCCAGTCCTTCTCCTTGGGAAGCGCCTTTGACGAGGCCGGCGATGTCGACGAATGTGACGGTCGCATACACGATTTTCGAGCTTTTCGATTGGTCCGAAAGGACTTTCAGCCTTGGATCGGAAACGAGGACGATGCCGATATTCGGGTCGATGGTGCAAAAGGGATAATTTTCCGAGGGGATCGCTTTGCGAGTCAATGCATTGAACAGTGTCGATTTGCCTACGTTCGGAAGGCCTACAATGCCGCAGGAGAGGTTTGATGACATGGGATTGCCGCTAATGAGGGGTTGAAGGAAAAACTTGCCAGACAGGGACTTTTAAAGGATGCAAGGGGGATTCCCTGGCGGATGAGGAGTTCTTGGCGCGAGCAGCCGGTTGAATCATAGATCCAAATGGGATAATCGCCATCGGGAGGAAGCGCCTGGGAAGCCGGATCGAGAGGAAAATAAAGGCAGTGAGGGCGCCCTAAGAGAGCCTCGGCTTCTTCTAAATGTCCGGCGAGGATGAGTTCTCGGATCCGCGTACTCGAAATGGGGGTTCCCCGATGTAGGAATTTGGGAATGACATGCACGTCAAAACCGCGTTTTTTTCCCAATGCGGCAAGGGCGGCGGGAGTGCCCAATCGGTCTTTTCCAAAGGAGGAGCCTTCCCCGAGGATAAGGTGGCGGATCGGATAAGGAGCTAAGAATTCTTCAAAAGATTGACTGGCCAAGTAAGGGGAAAAAGAGAGGGAAAGGAGATCTCCTCCGTGTGCTTTCGATAGAAAATGCCTCTTTAATGGCCAAGGGGTGATCAATCGCGGCAATGGTTTGCCGAAAATGGGAGCGGGATGATTCATAAACGTCAGAACGACTGATTTGCAAGCGAGCTGCTGCATGGATGCGAACAAAGCTCGATGTCCTAGATGCACTCCATCGAAAAATCCGATCGTAAGCGCAATCGGCTCTATCATGGAGCTTTCCGGAGGAACGGAGATAAGTCGAAATTCGGATCGAGGATCGCCTGCTGATCTATGCAATCCGAGAGCAGGAGAGAGCCGGAGCGGGTTCGGCATAAAGAAGAAAGGTGGGCGCCGCAGCCGAGCATGGAGCCGAGATCATAGGCTAGCGTTCGTATATACGTTCCCTTGGAACAAGAGACGTCTAGTTCGAGGTGCGGATAAACATAAGAGATGAGATGCGTCGAGAGCTGAACTTCGATGGGAGCGCGTTCGATGGAGATTCCTTTTCGGGCGAGATCGCAGAGTTTTTGTCCTTGGATTTTTTTTGCCGAGAACATCGGTGGAATTTGAGAGCAGGTTCCTTGAAATGAGAGAAGCGCTTTCTCGACGTCGGCTAATGAGGGAATGAGAGAGGATTCGGATTGCACTTTGCCGTCGATGTCATAAGTATCGGTCGTTTGCCCCAAGGTCAAGGTCGCGCGGTAGCGTTTATCGGCGGACAGGAATTGATTGGAGAGGCGCGTGTAGTTCTTGCCGATCAACATGACCATGACGCCGGTCGCAAAAGGATCCAATGTTCCAGCATGGCCGATCTTGTCGATCTTGGTCCGCCTGCGCAGCAGCGCCACCAAATGGAATGAAGTGACGGAAGCCGCTTTATTTACGGGCAGAATGCCGCAAAGCCGTGGATTCTCGGTCGGCGCAAAAGATCTATGCATCGGATACATCGTCGGAAGGAGCATCGGGCCGATTGCGGCGCTCAGTCTCGATTTTCTGAAAAACCTTTTCGATCCGCATGTGCTCGTCGATCGATGTGTCCAGCTTGAAGATGAGTTGAGGAAAATAGCGCAATTCGACTTTTTTCGAAGCATGGACGGCGATGAAGCCGGCCGCGGATTGCAATGCCTCGATGATTTTTTCTTTTGCAGCATCTGACGCGATCAGGCTGATATAGACTTTGGCATGGTGGAGATCGGCCGAAGTCTCGACTCTTGTAACCGAGACAAAGGTATTGATATGCGGATTGCGGACATCCTTATGGATCACTTCGTAAATGACTTCTTTTAATAAGGAGTTGACGCGATCGAGGCGTTGTTTTTTCATGCGGCCGAAAGATTAAAGTTCTTGTTCGAGATAGGTAATTTCATAGGCTTGGAATATATCGCCTTCCTTAACGTCGCGCTGGCCTTCAAGGACAATCCCGCATTCAAACCCTTTGGAGATCTCTTTGACGTCTTCTTTGACGCGTTTGAGCGAGGAAATTTTTCCTTTCCAGATGATTTCCTTGCCTCGTAGCTGGCGAAGGAGCGAATTCCTCTTGATGATTCCATCGGTCACTTGGCATCCCGCAATGAGTCCGAGTTGAGAAGATTTGAAGACCGCCTTGACCAAGGCCGAGCCGACTTCATTTTCTTTTTCAATCTTGTCGAGAAGGGTTTTCATCAATGCCCTCACGTCATCGACGAGATGGTAAATGACATCGTGCTGGATGACTTGGACTTTTTTCAGTTTGATCAAATCATTCGCATGGCTTTCGATTCGAGTGTGGAACCCGACAATCGTGGCTTTCGATGCGCTGGCAAGGGCGATATCCGATTCCGAAATCTCCCCTACGTCTGCATTGACGAATTCGAGCCGCACTTTTGACGATTGGATTTTCAATAAGGAATTTTTTAGAGCTTCGAGGGATCCCTGTACGTCGGCGCGCAAAATGAGAGGGAGGATTTTCAGTTCTCCGCTTTCTTTCTTTGCCATCATTCTGTCGAGGCTGCTGATCTTCGTTTGCTGCAGCAAGGATCGCTTATGTCCTGCCACTCGGGCTTCGGCGAGTTCTCTCGCTTCTTTTTCATTTTTTACGACCACGAATTCTTCGCCCGCTTCGGCGAGTTCGGAAAGGCCGGTGATTTTCACAGGAGTAGATGGACCTGCGGCATCGATCTGACGGCCATGGTCGTCCTGTAGCGTTTTGATGCGGCCGGAAAAATGCCCGAATACAATGGCGTCGTTTTTGCGGAGGGTTCCGTTTTGGACGAGGACTGTAGCGACAGCGCCGAGGCCTTTGTGCATTTCCGATTCGAGGACGGTTCCCCGTGCTCGGGTGTCCTCATTCGCGCGAAGCTCCAAGATCTCGGCTTGCAGGGCGATCATTTCCAATAGCTCGGGAATTCCCTGCTTGGTCGTCGCCGAACAGTTCACCGTGATCGTCGTGCCGCCCCATGATTCGGGAAGCAGATCCCGATCGGCGAGGTCGCGGTAAACTTTTTGGGCATCGAAACCCTGTTTATCGCATTTATTGATGGCGACTAGGATGGGAACTTTGGCTTCGCGAGCCTGTCGGATGGCTTCATCGGTTTGCGCGCGGATCCCTTCGTCTCCGGCGATGACGAGAATCACGATGTCGGTGACGTTGGCGCCGCGGGACCGCATTTCTGTAAAGGCTTCGTGACCAGGGGTATCCAGGATCGTCACATCGCCTGCATTCGTATGTACCTTGAATGCGCCGATGTGCTGGGTGATTGCGCCAGCTTCCGAGGCGACTCGGTTCGATTTGCGAATGGCATCGATCAGGCTGGTTTTGCCGTGATCGACGTGACCCATGAACGCGACGACAGGAGGTCTCAAAACGACATTCAAGGTGTCGGTGGATCCGATTTCTTCCTTGATCGTGCGATCCGTAATCTGGATGCGACGCGCTTCGGAAGTATCGATGGAGATTTCGCAATCAAAATCATGGCCGAGCAATTGTACAACGGTTTCGTCATCGAGAAAATCGTTGAGCGTAAGAATCATTCCCTTCATGAAGAGCTTTGCGATCAGCTGAGAGGACTTGAGCTTCATTTCATGAGCCAAATCCTTGATCGCGATCGGCAGGCGCACTGAAATGGCCTTGGGCCGGATGACGACTTCTTCCTGCATGCGTCTTTGCGGTTTATAGACGCGTCGTTTTCTCCAAGCTTCGTTTTCGATATCGCGCAGACCTTGGCGGTCGCGGGCGTCGAACGAGCGGACTTCTTTTCGTTTTTGAGGAAGCCGGAGTTCTTTCGGCGGTTCCTTTCGCTCAGCGGAAGGCAATTCCACTGAGACCGGTTCTTCGGCTTTTTTACCGAGGGGGAGTTTGGATTCTTCCGAGGGGGGAGGGGGAGTGCCAGCGGCGGATTCGGCCTTGGGAGTCTGTGCTTTTTGTGCATGCCCAGGCGTTTCAGCAAGGGGAATCGGGGTTTCTGATTTGGGAAGGGGAGCCGTCGGTTTGGCCGATCCGGAGAGAGAAGGTTCCTCGGTCGGTTTTGAAGGAGGAGGGGGAGGCGGAGCCTCTGGCTGCACGATTCGCGTTTTGCGCTTCTTGGAAGCAGCTTCTAGGGCAGCTTCTTCTTCTTTTTTGGTGCGGGCAACCGCAGCTGCTGGTTTCGATGGCGGAGCCTGCTGTTCTTCTGCGGCAGCGGGCTTCGTCACCTTCAAAGCTTGTGCGAGCTGGGTATTTTTAATGTTGAGCTTAATTTTAGCCAACGGTTATCCCTTTTTTTTACGAATTTGTTCGAGAATTTTATCGGCGAGATCGTAGTAATTCACTCCGGGAACTTTCACCGGGATCTCGGCTGGATCGGCTTTTGCGATTTTGCGCAGCGTATCGAATCCAGCGGAAGCCAAGCTTTCGATGATCAGACTGCTGACGCCTTCGATTTTAAAGCGTTCGTCGAGAGAAGGATCTTCTTGATCCGACAGCTCGGCCATTTGAACCGCGACCAATTTTTGGTGTTCGCTGATTTTTTGAACCTCGATTCCGATTCCCAGAATTTCACCGATCAGCCTTGCGTTCATGCCGCGTTTGCCGATGATAGCTGGATAATCTTCATCTGCCACGACCATGAAGATACGGGTATCCCCGAACTTCATTTTACGAGGGACGATGGGCGAGATCAGGTTTTCGAGAAGGGTCTGAAGATCGTCTGAATAGGGAACTACGTCGATTTTTTCGTTGTTTAATTCTCGGATGATATTTTTGATCCTCGTTCCGCGGACGCCGACGCATGTGCCTACGGGATCCACTTTAGAGTCATATGAACGAACAGCCATCTTTGTTCGATAGCCGGCATCGCGAGCGATTTTTTCGATCACAACGGTTCCATCGTGGAGTTCGGGAACTTCCTGATCGAAGAGCTGCTTTACAAATGCGGGATCGCTTCGGGACAAAATGACTTCTGCGCCTCCGCTATCCGTATCGCGTACTTCTGCGAGCAGCGCTTGGACTTTGTCTCCGATATTATAGCGCTCGAGTTTTGGATAATTCCGCTCTGGCAAGATGGCTTCTACTTTTCCGAGATCGACGATGATCGTGCGCCCTCGGATGAAGCGCTTGACGGTTCCAGAGATGATCTCTCCCGCGCGATGGCGGTATTCTTCATAGATCACATCCCGTTCGGCTCCCTTGAGCTTCTGGGAAATGATCTGGCGGGCCGCCTGTGCAGCGATGCGCCCGAAATCTTGCGGAGTTACCGAGATTTCAAGCAATTGCCCGACCGCGCAGCCGGGCTCCATTTCTTTTGCGAGCTCGATTGAAATTTCCTCATTCGGATTGACGACTTTTTCGACGATTCGTTTTTGCGTATAGACCTCGATCTCACCCGTTTTCGGATGGATTTGCACCGAGACCTTTTCGCCGATGCCTTTTACGCTTTTGCGCGCAGCAGCTTTCAAGGAATCTTCGATTGCCGCAATGACAATATCCCGTTTGATTCCTTTTTCGCGCTCGAGGTATTCAAAAATCGCGATTAAGTCTTTATTCATCGATTACAATCCTTCTGCTCGCAAGGCCTTATTCAGCGGCCTTTTTTTTGCTTTTCTTCGCTTTCGATCCGACGACGATGTCATCTCGATTCTGCTGGTTTTTTTCGATCAGATATTCCTTGATCGAAAGAGCGATTTTCTTATGCTCCGGATCCAGCTTGATGACTTTCGCTGTTACGACATCGCCTTTCTGAATCACATCTTCGACTTTTCCGAACGGTTGATCGGAGAGTTCTGTGACGTGAATCAATGCTTCGATTCCATTGTCGAGTTGGACGAAAGCTCCAAAGGCCGTCGTTTTCGTCACTACGCCTTTGATAGATGCGCCAACGGGAAGCGTTTTCTCGATGGTTTCCCATGGATTTGAGCTGAGCTGTTTGACGCCGAGAGTGATTTTTTTGCTCTCTTTATCTACGGAGAGAATCACTGCATCGACTTTGTCGCCTTTTTTCAGCACTTCCGAAGGATGGGATACTTTCTTGATCCAGCTCAGATCGGAGATGTGGATCAGACCATCGACGCCCGGTTCCAGTTCGACAAAAGCCCCGTAATTGGTCAAATTGCGGATTTCAGCGATGACGCTGCTTCCAACGGGATATTTTCTCTCGACGTCTTCCCATGGATTATGTTCGGTTTGCTTGATGCCGAGGGAGATTTTGCCGTCTTCTTTTTGAACGGAGAGGACGATCGCTTCGACTTCATCTCCAACGCGAACCATTTCGTTTGGATCTGTGACATTCTTCGTCCAGGACATTTCGGACACGTGGATGAGTCCCTCGATACCCGGCTCGATTTCAATAAATGCGCCATAGGACACGAGATTGACGATTTTTCCACGGATGCGAGTTCCGGGAGGATAGCGTTTTTCGATCTCTTCCCACGGGTTCTGTTCTTTTTGTTTCAGACCCAGGGCAACTCGGCCTTTTTCTCGATCGATATGGAGGATGACTACTTCGACTTCCTGTCCGAGATGCAGCATTTCGGATGGATGTTTGATCCGCTTCCATGTCATATCGGTGATGTGGAGCAATCCGTCGATGCCGTCGAGATCCAAAAAGACCCCGAAATCGGTGATGTTTTTGACAACCCCTTTTCGCAGAGAACCTTCTTTGATGTGCTCGAGCAGCTCTGCTTTGCGCGATACGCGTTCCTCTTCGAGGAGTTCGCGGCGGGAGACCACGATGTTTTTTCTTTCGATATTGATTTTAAGGATTTTGAAGTCATAGGTGCGGCCTACGAAATCATCGAGGTTCTTGATGCGCTTGTTGTCGATTTGAGACCCGGGGAGGAATGCTTCCATGCCGATATCGACCATCAGGCCGCCTTTGACTTTGCGCATGACGGTTCCTTTGACGATCGAGCCTTCTTTGCAGTTGTTGACGATGTGTTCCCACTGGCGGAACTTGCGTGCTTTTTCTTTGGAAAGGACGATCTGCCCGTCTTCGCCTTCGGCTTGGTCCAGGTAAACTTCTATTTTCTTGCCGAGTTCGAGTTCTTCGAGCTCTATAAATTCACCGATTGGAATCAGACCTTCTGATTTCAGCCCCACATCGACGACCACGAAATCTTTCGAAATTTCCGCGATGCGGCCCTTGAGGATTTGTCCCGCTTTGAGCAGGGACAAAGCGGTTTCCGCTTGAGTTTTTTCTTTTCCGCCGTAGAGCATATCTCGGAACTGGCGAGCTTCGTGTTCTTGAAAATCTACATCGTCTAGGACGTTGCTGGCGTTCCAATCGTGGCTGATGTGTTTAGAAGGCATGTTAAGGGTTTCTCCTGTTTCTAATTTAATTGCCTGCGACCCCGAGATGCATAAATCATATAGAGGAACTTATGCGGGAAGACGCGGGGATCGCATGCGTTAAAGGAAAAAGGTTAACAAACGACTCTCAATATAATCAAGAGAAGAATGCGGGCCTGGAATCGCAGCCTGAAATTTAAAAAAAATCCAGTAAATAGATTGGGATTTTTTAAAAAACTTTTTGTTTGGTTTGGTAAAAACTAACGGGTTCGTCAGTATTTTAAGAGAAAACACATTTTTTTGATCTAGATTTTCCTCTATGAGGTTGTCGCTCTTTGTCTTTGAAAATCAGCGGGTTTTGTTTTGTTCTGGAGTTTTTGTTGTTTGAATTGATTTGGTTTTTTCTGTTTAAAGTTAAAAAATTAATTTTTTTGACTTTATTTTTTCCAGGTTGATCCGTAGATTGAAAATTTCTGGCGCATGCTGAAATATTTAATTGCGGACGGGTTTGAACCAGAGTATAGTTTTCCCGATCTTTCGGGGGTGAAGAATGAAAACGATCGTCATGAAGTTTGGCGGAGCAAGCGTTGCGAAACCTGAAAATTTTTTATCGATTGCGGAATTGATCGCCAAAAGGAGCGACGCGGATCTGAGGATCGCGGTGGTTGTAAGCGCCATGGGGAATACGACGGATCAGTTATTGGATTTAGCCAGACAGGTGCATCCGAATCCTCCTCGGCGAGAACAGGATATGCTCGTTTCGGTCGGAGAGAGGATTAGCATCGCGCTCTTGGCGATGGCTCTTGCTAGAAAAGGGGTGCAGGCGATCAGTTTCACCGGAAGCCAGTCGGGGATTTTGACCACGGACGATCATGCGGAAGCTAAAATTGTGGATGTAAAACCACATCGGATTGTCAAGGCATTGGATGCCGGATGCCTGGCGATTGTAGCGGGATTCCAAGGAGTGAGCCGTTCGGGGGAAATCACGACGTTGGGGCGCGGCGGATCGGATACCACAGCGGTCGCTTTGGCAGTGGCTCTCGGAGCTGAAAAGGTGGAATTCTATAAGGATGTGGGCGGAATTTTCGAAGCCGATCCAAAAAAAGATCCGAGCGCTCTTTTGATCGAGAGGCTCTCGTATGCCCAGGCATTTGAAATGGCCTCGTCGGGCGCGAAGGTCTTGCATCCGCGTTCGATTGCCCTTGCCGAAAAAAACGGGGTGCAGCTGCATGTGCTGCCATTTTCTTCCGGATCCGAAAATGCGAGGAGCGTGGTAGGAGAAGGGGCGAAAAGACATGCGCAATATACGTTTGAATAAGGGATTATGATAGAAGTGCAGGCTTGCCGATCCTTAGATGCCGAATATTATCGCGAAGGGACTCGGGATTTGATCCGCAGACTGGTGCCTTTGGAGCTATTCGACGCCGCAAGCGATGGCGAGCCATCCGCCCGGGTGAGGTTTTGCGATACGCTGCCCTTGATTCAGATTTCCGAAATCTCGACGGCTCCATGCAGCCTTTCGATCGCGCTTCTTTGCAAAAGCCGCAGGAATGCGAGCCAGTTTTTTTATGAAATGATCAGCCGATGGCTGCTTCCTCATAGAAAACTGGATATCGAACTTTTTTTCTCATCCGATACCCGGGTTCCTCATTTATGCGATGACTTGCTCAGCATTTCCGAAATCTCAGTGCGCATTCAAACCGATTCCGATCTCCAAGAGGTGAGGCAAAATCTAAAGCAGATCGAAACGGAAATCCGCCTTGGGAGCGTATCGGAATACCATGCGCGGCGCATCCTCGAGTTCAAGGGGCTTTCGAACGAAGCCAAGACGGCGATGATCCAAGAGAAGATAGGGTCCTTGATCCAGGGGCGCTCTCAGGAAGACGATTGCGGAATTTTCTCCCAGATGCAGCAGTTTTTGGTCTCTTGCAAAGACGACTTTAAAAAAGCGCGCGACTACCATCACATCAGCAGGATCATTTCAAACCTCTATTCGATTTGCAAGCTGCTCAAACAGTCGATTTCCGTACTTCCGCAGAATCGCCATGTCATGCTCAAGTTCCTAAAAACCAGATTGGCTTCGACTGGAATGGCGGAGGGAAGGCCAGTGTTGGGAATCCTGGCGAGCTTAAATTTGCTCCGGGAGCATGAGATTTTCGATCAAAGGCATTTGGCCGATGCCATTTCGAAGCAAATAGATGGGGTGCGCGTCGTAGAGGGGTCTTTTTTTGTAGATAGATCCCGCGACAGCGCGATTCAGACGATTTACATCGAGATTGAAAAAGAAAGTGGAGCCGATTTTTCTCATGAAGAAATCCAGCGCCTCAAACGTTATTTGCCCGAGGATTTGAAGGCGCATATCGAGCAGTTGACCCATCCGGTCTTTATGCCGCGCAATGAAGAGGAAGTCCTTCGCAATATCATGGTGCTCTCGAGGCAGCTCCGCTACGTCACCGATATGCCGCAGCTGATTATTTCTTTTGATGCGCAGCAAGGGGGCGAGCTGCTGTTTACGCTGATCGTGCTTCGGGTTTTAGGAGATAAACAGCAACCGATGAGTTCGCTGCTTTGCTGCAAAAGCGAGGAGTTCAGCATAGCGGCGGAAAGGGTGAGGATTCTCTCTTCCCTCGGTCGAAAGCACCATAAAGAAGCCGGAGTCTTCCGCGCAAGACTCAAAAGCGACCTCTTTTTGAGGGAGGATCGCTCGGTCGATTTGTATCAGGCCCGCCAATATATTTTAGGACGCCTCGCCGCATCTTTAGGAGAAGTTCGCGATTACAATGGAGGGATGATTGAGAAGCAGAACGAGGTGTTGGAGCATTTGAAACGCGCGCTTGGGCGTGCGGCAAAGCATCATGGACTTTTATTGGAAAAATTCTTTTTTTCGCTAGCTCCTGTCGAATTGAGAAGTGCGATGGATGTAGAGAGCTTGAAGCATCTCTTTCTCCTGTTGGTTCGTTCGCAAAAAAAAGATTGGGGTTTTCGAAAAAGAAGCCTCAACGGATATTTAAAAAAGGATAGCAAAAGAGCTTTTGCTGTGATCCCGAGCGCGGATCCTTCTTTAAGGGAGAGCGTGCGGATTGCCTTGGAACCCCTCGGCATTCTGCCGACCCAGTTCATCTCCTTTTCCATCGAAATTCACGAGACTCCTGTCTCGGGTTTTTTGCTGCAAAGCGATCGAGCCTTGCATCAAATCTGTTTTTTACAGGCTGTTCAAAAAGGTTTGCAGCAGAACTGAATCTGAGACGGCATCTGCAATTTTAGCCGATTTTGGGGTTCTTTTGGTTGTTTAAATTCTTGAAAATGTGTATGATAGTTTGTGTTAAACAGGAAGTTATCTGAGGCCTTAAATGGTTAAAAGAACCGGAAATGATGAGATGTCTCGAGAAAGCTATTCCTCTCGAATGAGTTCTTCCCATCAAAAATTTACAAGGGTTTCAAATCGAGGAAACTGTTCGATTGGCTCCGCTCTTGCGGCAATTGCTGTCGCTGGGGTGATTTTTGCTGTGATCGCAGCGGGTTCTTTTGATTCCGATGGCAAAACGATCTCCATGAATCCAATAAAAGTGAGCACTTTTGCAGAAAATCTCACGCAGTTGCTCAAAGCCATCGCCGATGCTCTAGGCGTATAAAACGAGCCCATCGCATAAATTCGTTCGAGTCTATACCGAAACTACTTCAAGAAAAGCTTTGGCTCAGCTCAAAATCGATTCCTGAAGTAGTTTCGGAATCCGTCCTTTTTCCATTTATCCTGATCGCAACAATTTGATATATCCGATTAAAAATAGGAAATTTGCCAATATCGGCGAATATAGAAAAAAGGCGAGTTTCGACCCGAATTGGACTTGTGCAATCGCCTCAATTTACGAAGTTATTTCTTGGGATTGGTATTAACTATGCAATGGTTCCAGTACGGGGAATTCCAAGGAGCAGAGTTTTGCATAAAAATATTTGAGCAGCCGATGTAATTCTTCGAATTTTCACCCCGATAGATTCGGCGGGAATGGCCTGGCATTCTTCCTCGTCGGCGGATGGTTGGATCATCGTCGGCGAAGGGAGATGTTCTGCGGTTTCTGCTCCAGGACAGCCAAGGACTAGGCTTTGGCATAAAATCGCTTGGCCGATCCAAGAAGCTTTTTGAAGGGCTTTTCGAGCCGATTCCGAATCCAAAATGCGCAAGGCTACACATCCCGATTCATAGATATTGATTGCCAGAGCCCCTTTCATGAGCAGTCGATGGAATTGGTTGTCGGGATCGATAGTTTCTGTCAGTTGCAGACAAGAGCTGATTCCTCCGGCAATAATGGCCATGCCAGCGATCGTTCCAATGATGAGAGACCGAGTTTCAAGATTTTGATTGGCTGGCTGCAGGGTTTTGGAAACCTGAATGCCCCGATTTAAAATTTGGTGGCTGCTCGCCCAAATGTTCGACCCGGGATGAGTCCAAAATAAACAGGGGATTTGGCAAATCGCAATTCTGAAAGCATTTAATTGATTCTGTTTCTCTGATTTTTCAGCCACAAGAGCAGTGATGTCTATTTTTTCTTTGATCTCTTGAGGGGTGCCTTGGCTTTGAAGGATCGATCGCAGCGTGCGAATCCTTTTATCGAGCTGTTTGATTTCTTTTTTAAGAGAAGATTGTTGATATGTGCGCCAGCCGATTTTTCCGACGATTGTCGCACCCGCGATGGCTGGTTGCCAAGGCGACAAAATTTCTAAGGTATTGGATATCGCAGTCAATGTCATAGCGTTAGAGATTATACGGGAAGATTGGATAAAAAAACAGTCTGATAAAATATGTATAATCAGATGTGTCTAGTTTTTAAATAAAATGTTTTTTCTATGCATTTCGGGCAGGCTGATTCCAAGCATCGCTTGCTCCGGATTTCGGAGTTCTTTTTGGCCGATTTCTTGCATTAGATGCCGAACTTGATATATTCTTTTGGGAATGCCGTGATGGTGAACAAGAGGAATATGTCCAAAGAGCGCATTCGCATCGAACCTTCGATTTTGTCCGCCGACTTTGCCAATCTTGGAGCCGAAGCGAATCGGCTCGCTGAAGCGGGAGCCGATGGAATCCATATCGACATCATGGATGGACATTTTGTCCCGAACCTCACTTTGGGCCCCAGGGCAGTCGCTGCGATCAATCGCTCTACTTCTTTATTTCTCGATGTCCATTTGATGATCTACCATCCCTTCGATTACATCGAAGCGTTTGCCCAGGCTGGGGCGGATCGGATCACCTTTCATTTCGAAGCGACCGAAGATGTCGAAGAGACCCTGGGCTTTATCCGCAAATGCGGTTTAAAAGCCGGGCTTGCATTCCGCCCGGAGACTTCGTTTTCGATGATTCCGAAGTTTTTGCCTTTGTGCGATCTGATCCTGCTCATGACGGTCAATCCGGGTTTTGGCGGGCAGAAATTCATGCCGGCAGTGCTCGAAAAAATCCGATTGACGCGCGAAATCGCAGGGAAAATGGGGCTTTCTTCTTTGGATATCCAGGTAGATGGAGGAATCGAACCCAAAACTGCAAAACAGTGCATCGAAGTAGGGGCGAACGTTCTTGTGAGCGGACATTATTTATTCGGTCAGAAAAACTTGGAAGCCGCCATCTCCTCTTTAAGAAACCCATAAGTCGAGGATTTTTCATGAAGCGCGTGGTTGTCGTTGGAGGAGGAACCGGAAATTTCGTCGTCCTTCGGGGATTGAAGAAATATCCGGTTGAGTTGACGGCGATCGTCTCCATGGCCGACGATGGCGGCAGCACGGGAATTCTCCGCGATGAGCTGGGAGTGCTTCCTCCAGGGGATGTGAGGCAATGCCTGGTCGCGCTTTCGGATTCCAGCCGATTGATGCGCAGCCTGATGAATTATCGCTTTGAAAACGGGGGGCTTGGAGGCCATAGTTTTGGCAATCTCCTCCTTTCCGCCTTGGAAAAAGTGACCGGCAGTTTTGAAAAAGCCGTTGAGGAAGCTGGCAAAATTCTCTTCATCAAAGGCAAGGTCATTCCGGTGACGACGCACCAAGTGAGGCTCAAGATGATCCTCAATGACCGGCGGGTTCTCGAAGGAGAGCGAGAGGTGTATCTCTCTCAGGATATCGATCAGGGGTATCAGTCGATTTATCTCGAACCGTTTCCGAAGGTCAATCCGCGCGTCATCGACGAGATCCAGAATGCCGATCTCATCGTCTTGGGACCCGGCGGGTTTCATACATCGATCATCCCCAATTTGCTCGTCGACGGAGTTTGCGAGGCTTTGAGGCAAAGTCAAGCGCGTAAAATTTTCGTCGTCAATCTGATGAACCGCAAGGGGCAGACGACCAGATTCAAGACGAGCAATTATCTCAACGAACTGATTCGGTTGCTCGGGGTGGATATTTTCGACCATATCTTGATAAATAAGCAAAAGCCTCCGGCCGATTTAATCGCGAAGTATTCAGAGGAAGGCGACCTCGTCGAAAATGATCTCGGCGACGAGCGGTTGGTATTCGCCGATCTGCTCGGGCGCCCGAGCGCAGAGGCCAAGCGGGATTTGATCAAACGAAGCCTCATCCGCCACGATTCGGATAAGCTCGCCCAGGAGTTGATGAAAATTGTTGATAGTCTTTGATCTCGACGACACATTGATCGACACATCCGGTGTAGTAGTCCCTTATAAATTGCGCGAAATCGCCCAGTTCGTCTCTTTGCGCAGGAACGATGCCGGCTCGGCGCAATCGCTCTATGGGGAGCTCGCGGCGATCAACCGGCATACTCTAAGCTCCAAACAGGCTGTGAGCAAATTTTTGACTTTGCATTCCGCCCTCGATCTGCATGAGGAAATCATGGCGATCTACAACGCTCCTTTGCCTGAGGAATTTGACCTCCCTACGACTCCCCATGCCAAAGAGGTTTTGGAAGCCTTGAGCGGCCGCCATCGCCTGGCCATGGTGACAGCGGGAGCTAGGGGATTTCAGATGTCCAAGCTCAAAAAAGCTGGATTTGAACCATCGATCTTTAGTAAGATAGCAGTCCCCGAAGGCAGCGATAAGACGCCTTCTTACGAGGAGTTGTTAAATGAATTTTTACTTCCTCCTCGGGATATTGTAGTCGTCGGAGACAGGGTCGGGATCGACCTCGCTCCGGCCCGTGCTTTGGGTTTTCTCACCGTTCACATGCGGTGGGGGAGGGAAGCTGCGGGAAATAGCAGAAACCTGGATCGATTATTCGATCCGCGAACTTTCCGAGCTATTGGATATAGTATGACAACAGCGAATCAGATTTCTCCGGGAATGACGATCAACCTCGATGGAAAGATCTATCGGGTCGAATCGAGCATCAAAGTCACCGTTGCAAAAGCCGTCCCTTTCATCAAGACGAAACTGCGCGACTTGATCACCGACGAGGTGATCGAGAAGAACTTCAAGCTCGACCAGCCGATTCGAGAAGTCGCTCTGGCGGAGCGGTTCTTGGAGTTTTTGTATCCCGAGGGCAAGGAATACTTGTTCCTCGATATCGGAACTCTCGATCAAATCCCTGTATCGGCGCAAGTTTTGAGCGATAAGGTCCATTACTTGAAAGAGGGAATCCAGCTCAAAGCGATGTTTTACGGGGATACGATTTTTGCCGTAGAACTCCCTCAGTTTTTAGAAATCATGGTCGCCAAGACAGAGCAAGCGGAAGTCGACGCCGCTGGAGGATCCGGAGCAATGAAGCGCGCGATTTTGGAAACAGGGGCCAAAGTACAGGTGCCTTTGTTTATCGAAAGCGGGGACGTGATTAAAGTCGATACCCAGACCAATGAGTACATACAGCGAGTTTAATCATGGAATTAGATAAAATTAAGCAGCTCATCGAAGACGTGGAGAAAAGCCGGCTTCGCAAATTCATTCTGAAGCAGGGCGATTTCGAACTCCACCTTGAAAAAGAAGCCGAGCACGTACAGTCTATGCCGGTTCAGCTGCCTCCATCGTATCATCCGCCGCGCCCGCAGGCTATTTCCGAGCACCCTGCGGACCATTTCCATAAAGACGGCAAAGGCCATCGTAAAATCGAAGAAGAAGGGAAATTCGTTTCTTCTCCGATGGTGGGGACTTTCTATGCATCCCAGTCGCCCGATCAACCGCCTCTCATCAAGATCGGAGACCGCATCAGTGAAAATACAGTGGTTTGCATTATCGAAGCTATGAAGGTCATGAACGAAGTCAAAGCCGGAGTGTCGGGTACTGTAGCGGAAGTTCTAATCGACAATGCGCATCCGGTCGAATTTGGGACCAAACTGTTCCGGATTGTTTAAAAACTAAAGGACGAAGGCTCTATGAGAAAAGTTCTGATCGCCAATCGAGGGGAGATTGCCATACGGGTTATCAGGGCTTGTCATGATTTGGGCTTGCAAACAGTCGCCGTCTATTCGGAAGCCGATGCCGATGCTCTCCACGTGCATCACGCCGACGAGGCCGTGTGCATCGGAGAAGCGCCTTCGATCAAATCATATCTCAAGATCGCCAATATCATTTCCGCATGCGAAATAACCGGCGCGGATGCGGTTCATCCCGGCTACGGCTTTTTAAGCGAGAATTTTCATTTTGCCTCCATTTGCGAAAGCCATGGATTGACCTTTATCGGGCCTTCTTCTTCCTCGATCGCCCTTTTGGGCGATAAGGCCCAAGCGAAAGTCGATCGCCCGCAGCGCGCGTTGTCCGGTCATCCCCGGGTCTCCCGGAGTGGTAGCCGATGTCGATGCCGGTTTGAAAGAGGCTCGAAAGTTTGGATTTCCCATTTTCATCAAGGCGGTCGCAGGCGGCGGAGGAAAAGGGATCAGGATCGCTTATTCCGAAGAAGAGTTTGTCAGCAAATTTACAGCTGCTCGCGCAGAAGCCGAAGTGAGCTTTGGCAATCCGGAGGTTTACCTCGAAAAAATGATCGTGAATCCCCGCCATGTCGAAGTTCAGGTGATGGGAGATCAGTTCGGCAACTACCTCTATTTAGGCGAGCGCGACTGCACCATTCAACGCCGCCGCCAGAAGTTAATCGAAGAATCTCCCAGCCCCTGTATCGATGAATCGACCCGTAAGAAAATGGGGCAGGCCGCTGTGGATATCGTCCGCGCCGCGGGCTACCATTCCGTCGGGACCGTGGAGTTTTTGCTCGACCAGGACGGGTCGTTTTACTTTATGGAAGTCAACACACGCATCCAGGTAGAACATACCGTCACAGAAGAAATCACCGGAATCGATCTCGTCCAGCAGCAAATCCGCATCGCGCGTAAAGAAAAGCTCTCTTTGCGCCAAAAAGATATTTCCATGCAAGGGCATGTCCTCGAGCTTCGCATCAATGCGGAAAATCCCCATGAGCAGTTTGCTCCGTCTCCGGGCCTATTGGAGCACTATGTTCCTCCCGGAGGCCCTCATGTCCGCGTCGACAGTGCCTGTTACGGCGGCTACAAGATCCCTCCCAATTACGATTCGATGATCGCCAAGCTGATCGTCCGCGGCCGCACCCGCAGCGAAGCGATCGCTCATGCAAAACGCGCGCTTAGGGAATTTCATATCCGCGGAGTTCATACGACGATTCCATTTCATCAATTTATGCTCGAAGACGAACGTTTTTTGACGAATGAATACTCGATCGGGTATATTGATCAGCTGATTGCAGAAGGGTGCCTTTTTGCTAAAGCTGAAGTTGCTGATCGACAAAAAGCGGATCGCGTCTAAGATCCAAGAAACCGCCGCCAAAATCGACGGCGATTACGCCAATAAAGACCTCGTTCTTCTCATGGTGCTCAAAGGAGCTGTCTGTACGGTGGCCGATTTGATGCGCGCTCTGGAAATTCCTTGCGAGCTTCAATACGTCCAATGCCGCAGCTATGGCATGAAAGGGAAGGAGAGATCCAGCCTCGAAATCATCGGTCTCGATCTCCTCGATCTCAAAGACCGCGACGTGTTGATCGTCGATGATATTTTCGATTCGGGGAATACGATCGGATCTGTCTCGGAAGCCCTTCGGGCTAAACATCCCCGATCCATCCGCAGCCTGACATTATTGTGCAAGGATATCGCTCGTTCGGATCTCGCTCGGCCCGATTACGTGTTGTTTGAGATTCCGAATTTCTATGTCGTGGGCTACGGGCTCGATTACAAAGAAAAATATCGCGCGCTCCCTCAGATTTACGCGTTGGAAGGAGCGGAATAAGAAAGCTTCGATTCGCAAGCGAATGAGAGCGTCTGCAAAGCGAGGCTTTGTCGGTACGCTTTGAACATAAGAGGGTGAGATGAAAGGAATCGTATTAGCAGGGGGCAGCGGAACGAGGCTTTATCCCGCGACTGTCGCCGTTTGTAAACAGCTATTGCCCGTATTCGATAAGCCGATGATTTACTATCCCCTCTCAATTCTCATGCTGGCGGGGATTCGCGAAATTTTGATCATCTCAACTCCCGAAGATACGCCTCGTTTTGAAAAACTGTTCGGGGATGGATCCAGCTTGGGACTTAAGCTGTCTTATCTCGTGCAAAAGCGGCCGGAGGGGATTGCCCAGGCATTTTTGCTCGGAGAGGAATTTATCGGAACGAGTCCCGTAGCTTTAGTGCTCGGAGATAATATTTTTTATGGAAGCCATCTCGCCGCCTTAGTGCGGGAAGCGGCGCAAATTCAAAGCGGGGGATTGATCTTCGGCTATCGGGTCAAAGATCCGCATCGCTACGGGATTGTCTCTTTTGATGCAAACATGCAGGCCGTTTCGATCGAGGAAAAGCCCAAACAGCCCGAATCCCCCTATGCTGTACCCGGGCTTTATTTCTATGGTTCCGATATCGTCTCCATGGCCAAGCGAATCCGTCCCTCCGCTCGAGGAGAGCTGGAAATCACCGACATCAATCGAGGCTATCTCGAAGCAGGGCAGCTCCAGGTTCGTCTCTTAGGGCGAGGCTATGCTTGGCTCGATACAGGGACGTTTGAGTCCCTGCAGCAGGCCTCAGGGTTTGTGCAGGCGATTCAGGAAAGGCAGGGGATTAAAATCGCCTGCATCGAGGAAATCGCGTATCGATTGGGGTATTTGACAAGCGATCAGCTCGTCGGACTTGCAGCCCGTTTCAAAAATAACGAGTATGGGGATTATTTGCGCCAGGTGGCAGGGGAATTGGCGATGCCGATTGTCCACGGCAAGAGATTGTGTCCGATTCACTAGGCCTTTGCATCGCATTCAGCAAAGGGTTCTAGAAATTTTCGAGGGATTTCGTCTTCCGGTAATGTTTCTCGATTCCTTCGACGATTTCATCGGTATCGTCGGAAAGGCGGATTAAGTCGTAATCTTCTTTGGCGATGTTCGATTTCGCAAGGACGGTTTCTTTAAGCCAGTCCAAAAGACCTTTCCAATACGCTTTTCCGACGAGATAGACCGGGAACGGCTTGATTTTTTCAGTCTGGATCAAAGTGAGGGCTTCGAATAACTCATCGAGCGTGCCGAACCCGCCCGGAAGGACGACGAAAGCCTGCGCATAGCGCACGAACATGACTTTCCGGACGAAGAAATATCGGAAATTCAATTCATAGGCCGTATCGATAAAGGGGTTCGGTTTGCTTTCATGGGGTAGGTTGATGCACAGTCCGCAAGATTTCCCCCCGCCTTTCTGGGCGCCCTTATTGGCGCATTCCATGATGCCCGGGCCGCCGCCTGTGATGACGCCGAACCCTTTCTTGGCGAGTTTTTCCGCGATCTCCGAGGCGAGTTCATAGTAAAAATGATCTTTGGGAGAGGGGTTCGTCGAACCAAAAATGGCGACCGAAGGACCTAAAAAGGTCATCGTCTCAAAACCGTCGACGAATTCCGCCATGATCCGAAAGATCCGCCAGGAGTCGTACGAGCGACTCATTTTATTAGGCTTCATTTCGGACTCTGCATAAAAGCCGCTGTCATCGCGCATGATTAGCTCCCAATAAGGCGGCGGGCGAGGCTGCGGCGCACTCTGCGCTGCAAAACCGTGCGAGCCGTGCGTCCATAGGCTACTTCGTGTAGGTTTTCAATTGCGATGAATGCCGAAGGGTCTTCCCGCAATACGATGTCTTTGAGCTCCGCCAGATCCAAGCGTTCCACGATGATGAATAGAATATCGCGGTCTTCTCCGGAATAGCCTCCCTTGCCCTTGATAAAAGTCAGTCCGAGGCCGAGTTCGTGTGTGATAAGCCGGCTCAGTTTCTCCGGCTGCGAGCACATGATGAGGACTGATTTGAGTTCTTCAAGGCCTGTGATGACGATATCCATCATTTTAAATGCGACGATATAGGTCATGAGAGAGCGAAGCGCGATATGCCAGTCGTGAAAAATCCAGCCGTAAGCGGCGAAAATGAAAATGTTGATGAACAAAATCACCTGTCCCACTGTGAACCCAAGTCTGCGATTCATCAAGATGGCTAAGATTTCCGTACCGTCCGTACAACCGCCGTTGCGGATGATGAATCCCGCGCCTGCTCCGAGCATGGCGCCGCCGATGACGATGGCTTCCAGAGGGTCGGCGTCGAAGCGGGGGAGTCGATCGGCGAGATAGAGGAAAAAGGCAAAGAGAACGATCGCCGCGAGCATGTGGAAGACAAACGTCCGCCGGATGTATCGGTAGGCGAGGTAAAGGAAAGGGATATTGAGCGCGATGACGAAGTACGAGAGGTAGTCATTGCTGATCAGACGGCCCAGGATCAAGGCGATACCGATCACGCCGCCGTCGATCAGGCTATTTGGAATCAGGAAAATGCGCAGCGCGATAGCGGCTAAAAAAGCGCCGAAAGCCATCCATAGGAAATTAGCGATGTAGTGAAGGGTCGATTGTGCAACGGTGTATTTATGTGCCATAGGTACCTTGAAAATTCGGTCGAAAAACGCAGTTCAATGGTGAATGCGATCGAGTTCTATTGAAACACGTAACGCCCTTGCTCCGCAAGGGTTTTTGCCTTTGAAAAGCGCATATTTCACAACAGCCAGTAAGGCCGAATATTAGAGAAGAATCTCTGGAAAGATGCGCGGGAGACGGGGCTCGAACCCGCAACTTCCGCCGTGACAGGGCGGTGCTCTAACCAATTGAACTACTCCCGCATAATGTAATTTGGGCGCAACAGGACTCGAACCTATGACCACCTGTGTGTAAGACAGGAGCTCTACCAACTGAGCTATACGCCCGCCGGACAACGAGTATGTTGCCCAAAAACGTGCCGTTATTCTAGGCTGAAAGTTCTTTTTCCTCAATACCCATCTGTTTATTCGGGTGAATTTCTCTATGGAATTCGGCCAAAAAAAGCGGATTTAATTTTTTTTTATAGGAGCTCCGAACATGCACAGCCTCGTCGAATTGATTAAAATATCCCCTGGGATCGTCTTGGATATCCGCTATGCGACAAAGAATAATTTTATCGGAGAATCCGTCTATCCGGTTCCCCGGTGTTTTCTGCAAAAAGCGACGGCGAAAAGGCTGCATCGCGTCCAAACATCCTTGACCAAGCGCTCTCTTGGCCTCAAAGTGTTCGATGGCTATCGGCCTTTGTCGGTGCAGAAGCGCTTTTGGGCCTTTCTTCCCGATCCGCGGTATATCGCAGATCCTGCGATCGGTTCGAAGCATAATCGCGGCTCTGCAGTCGATTTAACGCTGATCGATGCGCAAAATCAGGAGCTTGTCATGCCGACGCAATTCGATGATATGAGCGAGCGGGCGCATCGGGATTACCAAGGATGCAGCTCGATCGAAGCTCAGAACCGAGCGATTTTAGAAGAAGCGATGGTTGCGGAAGGATTTATCCCTTTTCCCACCGAGTGGTGGCATTTCGACGATCCGGATTGGAGTTCTTATCCCGTAATGGATATTCCGTTTGAGCAATTGTAAAATGACATCTCCCTATATGAAAAAATGCATCTTTGCAATTTTATTGTGTATTTCATGTTCGCCTTCTTCTGCGCAGGATTTCCGAATGGACGGAGAGCGCCAGACAAAAGAACTCGTGCGCGAGCTTAGATCGGTTCGAACGTACGGCGAATTGCAGGCTGCGGTCCCTAAGCTTCGAAAGCGATTCGATGCTCTGGCAGATCTAATGCTCCAAGCGAGGGAGTTCTTGTTGCGGCAGCCCGAGGGCGTCTTTTTTGGCCCTTCTTCTGCCAGCGACGAGTTGTTTGCAGAACTGGCGAGGCTTTATGAGCTTCCAGGAGGCAAGGAATTGATCGAATCCGCTCAGGCGGAAGCGCTGGCTCGTCTGATTCCGCAGCGGGAAACATTTCGAAAATTTTAACGCCCGCTTGGTTTTTCAGCTTGATCGATCAACTCAGCGATCTGTTTTTCTTGAGCGCGGAATAGATCGTAGTCGGTCAGATCATCGATCTGGATCGGGACGATTGCCGCATAACCCTTTTGGAGGAGAGCGACGTCGGAGTCGGGTTCTTCCACGTCTTCGGACCAACGGCCTCCCAGCCAGTAATACGTCGATCCATCGGGGTGTTGCCGAGAGGCGGGATCCTCCAAACAATATCTCCTTCCCTGTCTTGCCATCCGCATGCCTTTAGCGCCCTGGGCCTCGAAATTCGGAGGGAAATTGACATTTAACAAACAGCCTTGGGGAAGCGGATGCTGTAAGAAATGTCGGGCGACGGCGGATACCCAGGGATCGGCGACATTTTTCGATGGAAATTTCTGCTCGAAGTAGGAGAGTGCGATCGAGGGGATTCCTTTGAGAGTTCCTTCGATCGCAGCTCCGATCGTGCCGCTGTAGAAGATCGTCCGCCCGCTGTTTGTCCCGCGGTTGATTCCCGAAAGAATCAAATCGGGTCGTTTTTCAAATAGCATCGTGGTTGCGATCTTAACGCAATCGGCCGGAGTCCCTGTGATGCTCCAGGCGCAATCGGAAAATTCCCAAGGAACCTTTCTCACATGCAAAGGGATTTTCCAGTTGATCGCCAAGCTGCTTCCCGATTTTTCAGTAGAAGGAGCCACGATGGCGACATCCGCAAATGAATGCACGCATTCCCATAGGTGTCGGATCCCTATGGCATCGATGCCGTCGTCATTAGTGATTAAAATGAAGGGGCGTTGCATAAACGTGCAGGATAAACTTTTTAAAGGATTAATTGTGAGGATTAAAAGAATTTCTTTGCTAATTTTTTTGCCGATTCGAATAGATTTGGTTCGAGGGCAAAACCGTTCGTTTTCCCAAGAACCTATCTCAATCATCGCTCTTTGTAGACACCCTCTCAAGCCGACTGATTATTTGGATGAAGTCCAACGGGATCCGAGCTGGATCGCTGCGATGCTGAGGATAAATCCCGCGACGAGCGAGGGAATTTCAAAACCTCCGATCGTTCCGATATAGGGCCAAATGGCAGCCACTCCGCCTCCGGTTAAGATTCCGGCAAATGCGCCTTGGCGGGTGATATTCTTTTGATAGAGGGATAAAAGAAGCAGGGGGCCAAATGCGCAGCCCAAGCCGGACCAGGAGTAAAGAACGAGTTTGTAGATCGTGCTGATTTTAAAATAGGCGATCGCGAAAGCGACGAGCGAGATCAGGATGACGCTCAACCGCGATACCCGAAGCAGCTGTTTGGCGTTCGGCGAGTTTTTGGCGAGCTTTTTATAAAAGTCTTCCGACAGGTTTGAAGCGACGACGAGGATCTGGGCCGCCATGACATTGGTCGTCGCTGCGAGAATCGCGCAGAGGACCAGCCCCGCAAATAGCGTTGGAAGGGTGGATTTCACGATGTTGAGGATTAATTCTTCCGGATCTGCAAGGCCATCTGGGAAAAAATAGATCCCGATCAAACCGATCACAGTCGCCGACGCCAGGGCGATCGTTTGCCAGCTGATGCCGAGCCATTTGGCTTTCGACATTTCTCTGACATCCCGGATGCCCATGAATTTTGTGATGATGTGCGGCTGGCCGAAATAACCCAATCCCCATCCGCAAGCCATTAGAATGGCTTCGATGAGCGTTTTTGAGCTCCAATCGGGGATGAGAGATGTCGATAGCCCCTTTGTTCGAGCGGCTGCGAGTACGGGTTCCATCCCTCCGATGTGGTTGAGCAAAAGCAGGGGGATGAATACGATGACGCCCAATAGGAAAAATCCCTGGAAGACGTCGATCCAAGCGACGGTTCGATATCCTCCGGCAAAAACGTACATAGCGACGATGACAAGTCCGATCGAAATGCCCGCCGTATAGGGGAGATTGAAGAGGGATTCGACTAAAAGACCCATTCCGACGAGTCCGGAAGAAATATAGAATGTAAAAAACAGCACCGACATGAACCCGGAAATGATCCGGATGCGGCCGGAGGTGTCCTTGAATCTCGATTCGAAATAAGAGCTGAGGGTCAAGCTGTTAGACGCTTCCGTCGCGACTCGGATTTTCGGTGCGATGAACTGCCAGTTGAGGAACATGAATCCGACGAGTCCGATCGCAGCCCATGCGGAAAATAAACCGTAAGTGAAAATCAGCGCGGGATAGCCTAAAAACAGCCAGCTGCTCATATCGCTCGCATGAGCCGACAAAGCCGTCAGCCAAAAATTCAAGGAGCGATTTCCAATGACAAAATCGGTGTCCGAGGACTGTTTCTGATAGGAACAGTACGCTACGCCGATCAGGATGAGGAAATAAATAAAAAACGTGGCCAATTCAACCATGAGGAAAAGTGTAGCATGTTTTGCAATATATCTTTAATCCAATTCTCAGGTTTTTTGGCCTCGGAGATCTCTTAGGAAATTTTTGAATTCAGAGCCGCTCTCGGCTTTTTTATTCCGAAGAGAGCTAGAGCTTCTTTGCGCATAGCCCATAAGGCGAGAAGCGCGACCAGAATGAGGGGAATCGCTGCGCCGGCGACCCAATGGGTTTGCTGGTAAATCCACAGGGAAATCATCGGCATGGGAGCTCCGATCAGGCGGGAGCCGATCGCAGTCCCGATCGCGCACACGGCAAAACGCTTCTCCGGCGGAGCTTTTTCCATCGCCCAAGCATGATAGGGCGCCGATAAGCAGACTCCGATCATCGTCAAAGCGATCCTCACTGAACCCGCGATCCAAACGCTCGCGCCGTCCAGAAGCATGAATAGAGGCAGCGAGGATGCGATTCCTATGATGAGCGCGGTCGCCATGACGCGTTCTTTTTCGATCTTCAAAGTGAGCCATCCGAAGAAGGGAAGGAGCAACAGATCCAGGAATAACAAAAGCGTGTTGATCGCCAAGGCTTCTTGTGCGCTGACTTTGCTGACCAAAGGCAAAAAGCCGTTTAGGAAAGAGGTGATCAGGTAGTAATTCCCGTAGGAATATCCGAAGACGGCGCTGATCGAAAGAATCGCTTTCCACTCGTGGCGAATGCTCATCCAATCGACCTTCGGGCGAGGGGGCAGGGAGATGTTTCTGCGCAAAGCGAGTCCCATCAAGGCCGAAAGGCCGCCGATCCAAAAGAGCCATCGCCAGTGATCGCCCCAAAGAGCCGCCGCGGCTGCGGCGAGCAAGATCCCAAAAATCCCCGATGCGTCGAATAGGCTGCTGATCCATCCGCGCCTTTCTTCTTTCGCCTGTTCGAGCAGCAGCAGCGCGCCCCCCGTCGTTTCTCCGGCCGAGAAAAAATTCTGCAGCAGGCGGATGATTCCGAGGAGAAAAGGAGAGACCCAACCCGCTTTTTCGTATACGGGAAGGCATCCCGCGCCGATTGTGACGAGACCCATGCCGATTAGGCTGGCGCTCACCATTTTTCCTCTGCCCAATCGATCTCCGAGACAGCCGAACACGATCGCTCCGATCGGCTTTGCGATCAACCCGAGCGGCAATAAGGCATACGCGCACAACAGCGAATAAATCGGATCCGATGCGGGAAAAAATAGAGGAGCCAGAATCGGAATCAAAAAGCCGTAAAGGGCATGGTCGTAATGCTCCAGGACATTACCCGCAATCGCCGCGAAATATTTTTTCAATTTGGTCATGGAGTTAACGCCTTATCCAATCCGTGTTCCAAAGCGGCTCGAGCGAGGTTGCTCCGGGCATGTGGATAAAGCCTCTCGATATGTTCGATCAGGCGGTCGGTTTCCTTTCGCTTTGAGTTCTGTCCCACGGGGCATTGGCAAGTGATCCGCAGGAAGCCGGCCTGTTTGGCAAAGGAGCGAAGGTCCTCTTCGGAAATATAAACCAGAGGGCGGATGATCGTCACTCCATAATGGTGCATCCGGATCTTGGGCAGCATCGAGGCGAATTCCGCTTTATGCAATAAATTCATCAGCAAGGTCTGCGCGAGATCGTCGCGGTGATGGCCGAAGGCGATCGTTTCGCATCCGTGTTCTTTTGCCGCATCGAAGATGAGTTTTCTTCTTTCCCTCGAACAGCTATAGCATTCGAGTTCTTCGAGCTTTTTTGGTCGATTCTTTCACGATGAGGGGGATTTCGAGCTTGTCGCAAACGGATTTCAGGAATTTCGTTTCGACGCCGGCTCCGCAGGAAAACTGTCCTCCCACATGGATCGCGATCAACTCGAAAGGATCGAATCCTCTCCCCCTCATCCGATGCAGGAGGTAAAGGAGAGACAAACTGTCTTTTCCTCCGCTCAGAGCGATGGCTACTTTTGCAACGCCATCGATCATCTCGAAGCGATACAATGCCTTGCGGCAAGCGCTTTCGAGCTCGCGGGTTAAAGAAGAATCTAGAATCAAAGGATCTGGTATCATTGGAGCGCCGATTATTTTACCTTTAAACGCCGATCGCGTCAATCTGTCGATCTCGACAAGCAAAAGATTTATTGGTTCCCAAAATCGACTAAAAGAATTATTGAGATAGGTTCATCCAGACATGGACAACAGAGACTCGATTTGCTAAGCTAGACGCCATTTTTAACTCAAAAAAAAAGGATTATGGAAAAAACAGGACGCAACGATCCTTGCCCTTGCGGCTCGGGGAAAAAATATAAAAAATGCTGTGAGATCCAAAAATCGAAGGGTTTTGCCGCTCAAAAAATCGAGCCTGGCCAATCTGCGAATCGCCTGACTTCGCTATTCAAACAGCGCGTTTCAGATGGTTCATCTTCGAATCCTGGCGATTCAGCCAAGCCTGAAGTTCCGCCTTCCTCTCCAGAGGATTCTGAAAATCCTTGAGAGCAAAGATCATATTTTGTTAAGCTGTGCCATCATTTTGCTGGCGTAGCTCAACTGGTAGAGCGCCCGACTTGTAATCGGATGGTTGAGGGTTCAAGTCCTTTCGCCAGCATTGCTGTCATTCTGGGGGTGTCGCATAGCGGCAATTGCAAGGGACTGTAAATCCCTCGTCTTCGGACTTCGGCGGTTCGAGTCCGCCCGCCCCCAAACAAAAAGCCCTGCTTTCGCAGGGCTTTTTTTTTGTGGCGGAGCGAGCCAACAGTTTGGCTCGCGTGCGGACGAGAAGTGAGCATGCTGCGCATGCGAACCGGCGGGAGTCCCGGAGTCCGCCCGCTTTTCATAGAAAAAATCTGTGATGTGATGTCGAAATCAAATGACCAGTTCTAAAACTCGTCCAATCATGTCTTGAAAAAGCCGATTTTTTTCTCTGCAAGCGATTGTTCGCAGAAACAAAAAGGTTTTTGACTCTATTTTATTTTTTAATTAACGAATCTGTTTTTAAACAATTTAATTGAATGTGGATTTTATTTTTGTTTTTTATCTATTTTGGTAGTATTCGGTCTTTCTTTGGAGAGGGTATGTGAATAAAAAAATAGTTGTCATTTTCATGCTTTTATTTTTTGAAAGTTCTCTTTTACTGGGTTGGGATGGATATGACCATGGCGAGGTGGAGGCTATCGAAATTCAAAAGGGAAATCTCGTTCGGAAATATAAAGATAGTGATCGTCCTGATCAAACAAAAAATCTCGTAATTGATCAGTTGAACAAAGTTTATAAAGAATGTTGCGAAAAAACAAAGTGATTTTTGGAAATAAAGAGGTTTTATGTTGAAAATATTTAGGTATGGTTTTTGTTCTCTTCTGATAGCAGGTTTTTTCTTAACTACAGCAGGACAGCTCCAAGCTTCTCCAAAGAAGAATTCGGCATATTCCGGCCACAGTTTAGGGAAGAAGGCTTATTCTAAAAAAGCACCTTATGCGGGTTTCGGAAAAAAGAGTTCAGTGAATGGGCAATACAAGATGAAGATTGTCAAAGGTCATATGAAAAAGGCCTCTAAAGGTTACACATATGTAAATCCGTATGCAAGGAGCAAGTAGGTTTTTATGCGTATAAAAGGTTTAATTTCAAAGCTTTGTTTGTTGCCCGGTTTGGCAGGAACATTAGTGTCGAGTGGATGTGATGTGAGGGAACGAGATATAGATGGGCGGCTTATTCATAGAACTCGCTTTGAGAACAATCAAAATGAGATTGTCTCTTCAGAGAATAGGGAATTTCCAAGTCAACCCATGCCTAAATTTTTTAAAACCCGAATTACAAGTGATCGACAATGTCGCGATATTGCAGAAGAAGGCGGTGTGGTTTTTTGGCTTGAACAACTCGGGAAAAAAAACAAACTTGGAAATGAGATTTCGATCGATCAGTTTCCCAAGGGATGCCGTTTGTGGATATGCGAAATGGTGCTTCAGGTATATACACCCGAGTTGCGCGAATTTTCTGTGAATAGTGAATGTCCTCCTGATAATTTGTCTTTTCTAAGGAGCGGAAGAAGCGATGAAGCTGTTTATTTTGAAAGGCTTCTGAGATTAGGAGGCGAGGGTTATTCTCCTGCTTGTTTGTTATTAGGTAGATATTATGATATTAAAGAAATGGATGAAAAGGCGTTATATTGGTACGCGAAGGCAATCGATATAGGATGTCCGGAAGCAATGGAAGCATTAGGACTTCGGCATTGTAACGGAAATGGGGTTGTTTTAGATTTTGCAGAAGGTGCTAAGTGGTTTTTATTAGCCGCTGCAATGGGTTCGGTTGAGAGCCGTGTTGAAATTAACAAATATCTAAAAATGGCTCGACGGTCTGAGAAATTTTGGACTGGTTTTGTGGAAGGCCAAAAACGAGCGATCGATTGGCAGCAAAAGCATTCCGAATTATTTATGTCTCCATGAACGGTGATTTTAGATGCAATTTCAGCTCTTGCAAAAAAATCGGTCTCGATTTTTGAAGAAGAGCTGTTAGAAAAATCACCTATAGAAGGATGCCTCATTCGACTTCGTGTAGTTGTTTATTCGAACCATTTGAAATCCACTTCCTATACAGGACTCATACCCCTCGGGAATACCGGGGGGCTTCGATGCTTAAGCCGAATAGAAAGATCCTTGACCCTAACGTAACGTCATAGTTTATGCTGGATGCCATTCCCTTTTAAGGAGCGGTATGGCTTATACAGTGCAAAAATTGGCAAAGATGTCGGGAGTCAGCATTCGGACGCTGCACTTCTATGATGAAATTGGATTGCTGAAGCCGGCTTATACCAAAGACAACGGGTATCGTTACTACGAGGAGAAGCAGCTTTTGCTTCTCCAGCAGGTTCTTTTCTTCAGAGAGCTTGGCTTTGAACTCAAGAAAATTCAACAGATTTTAGGAAAGGGGGACTTCGATAAAACAGCCTCTCTCCATTCCCATAGGAAAGTTTTGCAAGCAAAGATAGAGAGAACAAAGGAATTAATTAAAACCATTGATCATACAATCGACCACCTATCCGGAGGAAAAAAAATACAAGACCAAGAAATGTACAACGGATTTTTGACGGGAGAACAGCAAGCTGAGTATCAAAAATATTTAAAAAATCGCCTTAAGCCGGACGATTCCAGTCTGGAGGAATGCGAAAACAATGTGAAAAACTGGACAAAAGCCGAATGGGAAAGGTCGTCCGAGGAATTCGATAGGATCTGTAAAGCTCTATCAAAAGCGATGGGAATGGGGGCGAAAGTCGATGCTCCAGAAGTTCAAAGCATCGTAGCCTCGCACTACAAATGGATTAAAACATTCTGGGTGCCGAATCGAGAGTCCTACATAGGTTTAGGACTTGGATACATGGAGTTTGAATGGAAAAGAGCTTTTGCGCCCTATGATGCCGATCATCCTCGCCTGGCCAAATTTTTGGCGGAAGCGATGAAGGTTTTCGCCGAACATGAATTGTCTGAATAAGAGAAAGATATGAAAATAGAACTCTGCAATACACTGGCTCTTTTTCAAGAGACTAAAGATCTGGACTTCAAAAGCCGGCAAATGGCTTGGCAAGAGCGCGTCATGGTTCCTTTTCAGCCCATGTTGCAAATGGTTCCGATGGATTTTTCCGCGATGGGAGCTTGCGATATGAACACCGCTCCTAGCGTTTATGGCGCCAATATGGATGAGCTTCTAAAAGGCGATATCATCGGCAGAATCAAAGCTGCGTTAGAAAAAGCTTTTCAAGCGCTCAAAACAAGAGGCGATTTTCCCTTTCCAGAAACCTTGCAAGTGGGCGTTTTTATCAGCGATGGAAAAAATCGAGCCCATGATGAATTGAACCATGGCTTTACCGGATTTGGTGGCATCCCCGGGTTTATTGTCTTGATTTTATCTCCGACAGAATACGTTCTGAAAAGTCTCGAGGCTCTTGTGATTCATGAATTCCATCACAATATCAGGTTTCTCATCGAACCCTGGCCCCAAGACATGAATATCTCCGTGGGTAAATACCTTCTTGATGAAGGGATGGCGGAAGCTTTTGCGGCCGAATTATGCGAGGAATCCCGCATTGGGCCGCAGACGATCGGATTATCGGCAGAGGAGCTCTCAAAAGCGACGGAGATCATTTTGCCCCATGTGCAAGAAACGGGATTTCAAGTGGCGAGCAGTTACCTGTTCGGAGACGCGCTCGCAGATGCTCGAGGCTATCCCAAAACAGGGCTACCCCATGGAGCAGGCTATGCGGTTGGATATCGATTGATGAAAGAATATTTTGTAAAAACGGGCAAAAACATCTTTGACGCAACTCTGGAAAGTTCGGAGCGTATTTTAAAAGAAATCGGAGTCGTTAAGGCACAACCCATCGACTCTAGCCATCTATAACGCGTGCAGTGTTGTCGATGTAAAGAAGGCGCTTTGAGTGTTCAGAATCACTGAGTTGCGAGACATGTTTTTTGTCTAGTAAGAGCCTATTTGACCGGCGGGTTAGTAGCTTCCGTACCAAAAAAACACTTGGGTTCTATGTTCATAGGAGAAATTTGCATTTGCACCAGGATATTGATATAAGATCCCTGCAGAAATGAAACTTTGACTCAAGAAAAATCCAAGAGAGGGATTGTTTTTGACGGGATAAATAAAGACATCACTTATGAGCCCATGAGGCTTTATGGTTTTACTAATCTGAATAAGTCGAGAGCCTATCCCTATTCTTGCATAGCCAGGTCTTACTCCAATTTGTTCGATATAACCTACATCTGGATCGGAGAGCCAATCATGAAGAGTCGATAAATCAATCATTGTCTCAAATCGTCCTGTAAGCTCATTTTGATACAGTTCCTCAAATTCGGTGGCTACTGTGAGAATGACATAACCAAGGAGAGTTTGATCGAGATAAGCGCAAATAATTCGACCCTCTTTTTTTTCGAGAAGAGAAGTAATATATTTTGGAGTCATAGGAACTAATAAAAAACCATTCTGCAGAAATGATTCAGGAATCTCAGAAGGACAAACAATGAGAGATTTTTGAAGCGACAGTAGATCGAGGACTATCTTTTCATAGGAAGAAGTATTTTTATCAATAACTACAAATCTAGGAGGAATTTCTGGGCGTGGTTGTGTTGTCGATGCAGTCGTAAAATAAAATAATGAAACTAAAAGAAAAAAAATATTTTTCATCTGGCGTTGCTTATGTGGAAGAGGAAATTGTAGTTTGAGGAATTAAGAGGGTGTCTACAAAGTCTCTTCATAGGGCAGACATCCGTCGCAACATCAGCCTAATTCCTGTCATGTAAATCATCGATTCACTGGTAGTGGTTCGGTATTCATAGTCTTTAGTCAATCTGCGATATCGATCTGCGGATCAGATTTTAACCCATTCCCAAAGATGCTTCTTGCCTTTCTCCCATGAGTTTTGACTTCTATCGCCTGTCCTCGATCCTGAATATCCCTTATTCGATATACCGAGAGAAGGCGATCGTCGGGATCAACAATATCACCCTCCCTAGCTTGGCTGGATTTGTGATAAAACTCATTAATCGGCTAGCAGTTGGCTTGCCAAATCTTTGGCCAACTTTCCATCGACTGTAGGGTTGATCTTCATGATGCTTTTCATCACGAGTCCTAGCTCTTTTTTTGTCTTGGCTCCGGATTCCGCGATTGCCTGTAATACGATTTTTTTTGTTTCTTCCACGGAAAGCGCTTTAGGCAAAAATTCCTGAACGATCTCTATTTCTCTTTCCAATTGCTTCACCATCTCGGGGCGGCTCACGGCTTGATCGCGAGCTTCTTGTAGGTTGCCGAGGTAAGTTTTGAATAGTTTGATCACTTCGGAATCGGGAAGATTCGCTCTAGCGTCAACGGCCAAGATTTTCGATTTAAGCATGCGAAGGGTGTTGAGTCTAATCTGGTCTTGACTTCGGATAGCTTCCTTGAGTTCAAGGTTGATTTTTTCGATCAGAGTCATAATTATCTCGCTTTGATTGGTTTATGTATTTTGAGTTAAAAACAGATTAAATCAGTTTGTGATTTTTCCCAATTGAAAATTCAGAATGCGATCTTCGTTGTTATGGGCTAGGAACCGAGCCTTGGCCCTTGGTTCGTCGATGGCGACGAGTTTGTAGAGAGCGTGTAATCCAGCACTTTTCCTTTGGATTCATGGCGAATCGTTCCTTCGATGAAGGTCTTTCATAGGCTCGATTCGATTATGCCAATTTTTTGGCTTTCCAGAGGCCTTCTGTTGATACAGAAAAATGAACGGGAACACAATTGTCGATCACCCAGTCGTGCTCGACTTGCATAAAGCAGCAAATGGCCCAATGGATTCCTCCGTGAGCCACAATTAAAACAGGGCCTTCTTTTGAAAGGGCTTCATTCACTCCGATGCGCACTTTTTGCATGAAGCTGAATACCGGCTCCTCTAAGTGAGAAATGGCCGATGGGCCCAAACCGGTCATTTCTTTCCAGATTTGTTGGGTGCATTCCGAGAGATTGCTCAATTCATGCTGGGCGATCGATCCAAGTCTGCTGCAGCAGATATCTTTGGTTTGTTTGGCTCTTTTGAGAGGGCTGAAGCAGATATTTTTAACGGGCAATGTCGCGATGAGAGGCTCTATTGCATGAGCCTGAACGATGCCGGTTTCGTTCAAAGGGATGTCCTCGACATTTCTTTTTACAAAAGGATTTAAATTCGAATCTGTTTGCCCATGGCGGATAAAATAAAATTCCTTTTTAAGAAGCATGTCCGGAGTTCCTCTAAGGTGTCATTGATGCGCATATTATAGCCCTCTTAGTTCTTTTTCGCTAGAAAGAGATGGTGTTTGCAGATTGAGGTTGTTTCGGTTTTCCCTCGATCAAAATCCTATGTATTCGAGTCAACAGTTTGACTTGCATGCGAACCAGGCTCATCTGGAAGCTGGCCTGTTCATGAGGGAATCGCTTCTCATATTCTCCATCGAAGGGGTTTCTAAAATTTCTTTAAAAAAAAGAAAAAAGATTTTACAATCGATGCTCTTATATCGATCGCGGCTTTGAAAAAATGAGAAGTTGGGCGATTCACTCTCAATTGATTAAGAAATAAATCGGGATATACGATGCGAAAATATGTGATTTGCCTTTTGCTTTTGTGTTCTGCGCTTTCCGCAGAGGATAAACGGGTTCTTTATCCGGCTATTGAGCCGAATCAAACGGGGTATTTGCCGGAGCAGGGAGGCCATCGGATTTATTGGGAAGAATCCGGAAATCCGAATGGGAAACCGATTTTACTTGTCCAAGGGGGACCGGGAATCGGAACATATCCTTACCAACGATCGTTTTTTAATCCCGAGAAGTATCGAATTATTTTATTCGATCAGAGAGGATGCGGGAAAAGCTTGCCATTTTCCGAACTGAAAAATAATACCACTTGGGATCTGATCGGCGATATTGAACGGCTAAGGGAACATTTAGGGATCAAGAACTGGCTTGTCTTTGGTGGGTCGTGGGGAAGCACCTTAGGGCTTTCCTATGCGATTCAACATCCGGAGGCGGTCAATGGGTTGGTTTTGCGAGGCATCTTCCTTTGCAGGCCAAAAGAAATTTATTGGTACTACCAAAACGGAGCGAATCATATTTTCCCCGATCTTTGGGAATATTATGTCGCGCCGATTCCCGAGGAAGAAAGAGGCGACTTCGTCCGTGCGTTTTACAAGAGGCTGACTTCGGCCGATCCCGAGGTGCGAAAAGCCGCTGCCCAGGCGTGGGCCGGATGGGAAGGAGGAACGTCGAAATTGCTGTTCGATCCCTCTCTGTTGGCTACCCTTACCGACGATGCAACGGCCGATGCCATTGCCCGGATCGAATGCCACTATTTTATCAACAATGTGTTTTTCGATACCGACAATTGGATTTTAGAGAATATCAACGCCATTCGGCATATCCCATGCGTCATCGTCCAAGGGCGATATGATGTGACTTGCCCGATCATCAGCGCTTGGGATCTTCATCGCGCATGGCCAGAGGCTCAATTGGAAATTATCCCCGATGCGGGGCATGTTGAGACCGAAGCGGGCATTATGGATGCGCTCATTCGAGCGACCGATCGTTTTGCAGATTGAATCAAAGCTCTTGGGGCACATCTGGATGCCCCAAGAGCTTTTCTAGTTTTGGATGCCGCGCGCATGGCGCGATGAATTTTTATCCAACGTTGAAAAAATGGCTTAATGCTAGGCGGTTCACACAGTACCAAAGAGAAACCCGCGAAAATTCTGCTAAAAACCCTTGTGGAATTGTTGGATCAAAGTTTGTCATAGCAAAAAACCCTTCAGACATAAGATGTGTAAGCAAATTTGCGGCTGTAATCATTATCAAGGTACAGCCTACCAAGGCTCGAGGGACGTTTCCTCGAAGGTTTGCACCAGGGAACCCGTGTTGAACAAAATGAAAAAAAGCGTTACTTAGCGCTACAGTTAGTCCTGCATCAATCGCTGTCGCTGCGTTCGGATCGATTATTAAATCTTGAATTGTGAAATGCCCCGCTCCGATCGGATAAGAGAAGACGAGAGCGAAAAGCAATCCGCATGCGAAGGATTCGATCGACAAGTTCCTTATTTTTCGATCTATGATCGACTCTGGAGTAATGAGCGGTTGAGAAGGCGACTGGCATAAATCGCATAGGGTGCGCTCTCCCAAGTTCAATCGTTGGTCATCCCAGGCTTCTTTGCATTTTTTACAATAAATGTGCGCTACGCGAGCTGCTGTTTCGTGAGCTACCAAAGCGGTGTTTTCTTGTTTGAGTTCTTTGGCAGTTTTCAGACAGATGGCGCAAACAGGATCTTCCGAAGATAAGTTTAAATTGCTTGTTGAATAAGGATTAAAGATAATTAGAGATGACATTTTTCGTTCCTTTTATTACTTCATTTGTTTTATTAAATTATATAGATAATTAAATTTATTGTAAATACATAGGTTGTTTTTGTGGCTGGTTGTTTTAAAGATATTTTTAGTAATTATTTTTTACTCTTGCCGAGGGTTTGAGAGAATCGAGTGTTTTTTGTATGATTATGGGTCGTGATTTTTAAATTTAAATTTTCATTGTGGGTTTTATTTTAATTTGAAGAGGCCTTATGAGCAGTCGTATAAAAATGCAAGCAATGGAGATTCGTCATCTGGAATTGCCTGAAGAGGAATCCCTCGGCTTGGAAACAAGCCAGATGGGAGATAGAACGATCCGCGTACTGATTCAGGGAAGTTCGGAAACTATTCCTAGGACTCCTCAAATATCCACGAACGATAAGGTAAGCGCAGAGTGGGAGCAACTTCTCGATCCGATTCGATCTGCAGCTCAAAGTCTTTCCGAAGGGCAGTATTTTTCTCGCAAGACGGTGAGTTATCTAATCGGGTTTTTCCGCGATAAGGAGTTGGCTGCGATCCAGAAACTCGGTGCCGGGAAATTCGGATCTGTCTATCGGCTTTTATTTCGAGATAACTCCTCAGTCGCTCTTAAAATTCAAGACGCTTTGATAGACTCGGAAGGTCTTAAAAAATATCAGGTCTTTAATCCTTTGCGAGGGGATTGTGTGTCGTCCAGATTAGCTCCTGAACTTGAAACTTCTCCGGATGCAATCGTTTATTGCGGCGCAACCAATGCTCAGATCGCCATGGTCATGCCATTTATAGAAGGAAAAGATCTGGGAGAAATATTGAAAGACCGCTTTCTATCGGGACTGAATCCGCTGGAGATCTGTTTGCAAATAGCTGAAATCTTAAAAGTTCTGCACGAAAAATCAATTGAACACAGGGATTTAAAGCCTCGCAATATAATGGTTCGAACGGATGGGGCGGTCGCTTTAATCGACTTTGGAATCGCGAAATCTTATCAAACTGGCGACGAACCCGAAAGTCCGGTTGGAACCGATCCGTATAAAGCCCCTGAAAGAGAATCGAGAACCAGGCTGGAAGGTCCTATTGGGCAAGCCGATATTTGGAGCTTGGGCATTGTTCTTAGCGAGCTTTTATTGGGAAAAGGTCGATTTCCTTTTAAGGCCTATGAATTCGTTTTAATGGCGCAAGAGAAGAGACGAAATATAAGCAGTTGCTTGAAGCAGGAAGCCTTAGAGAGCATACGATGTCCGGAAGTCAAAGAGCTGATGATCGAAATGTTAGATTTGCAAAAGCGTCCATCGGCAGATGAAGTCATCTCGAGGCTCCAAGAAATCCTCCGTGCGCCATCTCCTTATTCGACGGCATCGAGATTTACAATTGAAACCGAAGGTTCCATAGGCACTAAACCGAGTTCCGATGCGCTTGAAAACGAAATCTAGCGGGGGGATCTCCGATTTCCTCGAGACAAGTTCTTCTATTGAGGTTGAGGATTTTCTAAGGCGCTCTTAGTCGCTTCAAGATGGTCGGATTGCAAAAATTTCTCAAAAAACTTTTCCAATAGATCTGTTGCAATTATAATCGATTGCTTTCTGAAAAAATCCAATGGAGAAGAAGATGAAGAAACTCGCCTTTTTTACAGCGCTTGTTTCGACGGCATGCGGTTTTGCCGTCGAATGGCCGGATTCCCCCCATCCATATGGGATCTCTGCTATCGATCCGCGATTGGAGGAATTAGGCAAAGATTTAAAGATGCCTGCGGTTTCCGAATCGGGATTAGTGCAAACCCTTAATTCCGGAGGGGGAGCTATGCTGATTCATCTGGATCCTTTTAGCGCAGAGTTTGTGGAATTTGCCAAGACTTGCTCCTCGCCGATTTTAGACATCGGAGCTGCATTCGGAGCCGCGACGGTTCCCGCTTTGAAAGCATCTCAGTGCTGTGTGATTGCGGATGATATTGGAAAGGAAAATCTCCTCGTTTTGCGCAAGCAGGCAGACGAAAGAGATAGGGATCGGCTTTATTTGAATGAGAAGAGATTTCCTCAGGAGTTGGAGTTCGCTGCGGGTAGCTTGCAAGCAGTCCTGGCGTGCCGTCTATTCCACTTTTTACGCGGGGACGAAATCGACGAGGGATTAAAGAAGATTTTCGATTGGCTTGTGCCTGGAGGAAAATTGTTTGTCATCACATCAACTCCTTACCAAGGGGTGATCAAGGAATTTGTCCCAATTTATGAGGAGAGATGGGCGAATGGAGTTCGATGGCCCGGGCATGTAGAGGATTACGGCAATGCTTCGAAAGCCGTTTATTCGAATTTACATGCATTTTTGCACGTGATGGATGAGAGGCCTTTAAGACGCGCATTGGAAGAGGCTGGATTCGAAATCGAACGGATCGGTTTAATCGATCGGCGCAAGACGATTCCTACCCTGAGTTGGGATGGAAGAGAAGGAATTGGGGTCATCGCTATAAAACCTCGGTAATTCCATGGACTTGCCGATTGGATTTTTTTTTAAAAAGAAGAGGAGTGAGATGAAGAGCTTTTTATTTCTGGCATGCGCAGGTTGGATGGCGCATGGATTTGCAATCGAATGGCCGGAGTCCTCCCATCCATATGGGATTTCTGCCGCAGATCCTCGATTGGAGGAGTTGAGCAAAGGGTTGAGCATGCCGCCGGTCTCGGAGTCAGGCTTGGTGCAAACGTTCAATTTCGGAGGCGGATATATGATCGCCGATCTCGACGCGATCTCTTCGCAATTCGTAGAATTTGCCAAGGGCTGCTCGGGACCTGTTTTGGAGATCGGCTCGGCATTTGGAGTGGCGACCATCCCCGCTTTGCAACAGTCGAATTGCTGCGTGATTGCAGATGATATCGGCAAAGAAAATCTCCTCGTTTTGCGCAAGCAGGCAGACGAAAGAGATAGGGATCGGCTTTATTTGAATGCGAAGAGGTTTCCTCAGGAGCTGGAATTTGCGCCGAATAGCATAGAAGGCGTATTGACTTGCCGGATGATTCACTTCTTGCGAGGCGAGGACATCGAAGAGGGGTTTCGCAAGGTGTTCGATTGGCTCGTGCCAGGAGGAAAATTTTTCATCGTCACATGTTCGCCTTATCTGCGCAATCTCAAGGAATTTATCCCGAATTATGAAGAGAGGTGGGCGAAAGGAGTTTCATGGCCTGGATATGTGGAAGAATTTACAAAAGTAACCAACGATGCGTATTCGAATTTGCGCCCCTTTTTTCATGTCATGGATGAAAGGCCATTGAAATCCGCTTTACAGTGCGCGGGGTTCGATATCGAAGAGATCCGGTTTATCGATCGAGGCCGGGCGTTTCCCGACTTAGCTTTAGATGGACGCGAATTGATCGGAGTGGTCGCCGTCAAGCCAAAATGCCCAAAAACAGCTCCGTGAAGTTTTAGAGGGTGGAATTCCGGCAGAGCAGCGATGGAAAAACAGATAGGCTGTTTTTGATCGCTGCTCAGCAGGAAGAGTTTGAGCCTATCTGCAATGTAGAGACAAAAATTCATTGCGGAGATAGGTTTTTATCTCAATCATTCCTTCAGATCGCTTTGATAGTCAATGTAGTAGGGGTGTTCGAATCCAGCTCGATCAGAGTGATTTGAAACGAATCTGTAAAGCAACTCTTAGGGACGAACAAGAGTTTGTTCAAATGAGAGCGAGACTCGATGACTTGATTTTTTGCGACCTTAAAAGAAAAATCATCGTCTAAAGCGCTGTTTGCTTCAGCTGAATCCATTCCGTCGATGATCGCCGGGATAATCAAAGGCCATGCGAGCAGCAGACCGGGAATTCCGTAACCCAAGACCCTTCCGATCGTCGAAGTATGGGCTTGGCGCGCTACTTCCTCTCCCAAGGCATGAGGGAGAGTGATCCGATCTAAAGAAAAGAGATATCTTTTATCGGAAGCATTTCCAATATAGAGTTGAACGGGTTGATATCCCATCGAAAGAACATCTCTGTCTAGATAGGTTTGGCAATCCATCGAATTGTAAATTTTAGCGGTTGCAATGATCCCTTCTTCTTGTATTGCGGAAGAAAAAAAGGCATCTGAAGCCAAAGTATTGAGCGGAGCTGCGCGATAGCTCGCGCAACTGGATAATCCCAAGGCGCAAATTGCAGTTAAAAAAATGCGGTTTAAATGTTTTTTCATCGATCCTCGATATGAGAAAGGGGATAGATTTTATCTGTTTTGTAAATAAAATCAATGATGTTTAGATTCAAATAAAATCTATTTCTAAAGATTTATTTGAGATGTTGTGAAATTTACGATTGAATCAGAGAATCTCTGGAGATCTATCCTTTGATGGGTTGGATAATTTCCCAAGAGCCGTCTGAACTGTATTCCATCGGCGATTTCGTCAATGCGCTTATCGCAGGCGAATCGGATCTGGCAGAGGTGATCCTCGTCGAAAGTTTTTCCTGTGGACGGGGTTCGGATAAACTCCGCCTCATAGAGTGATTTCCATCTGCGACGGTATCGGTTCGAGTCGTTTTCCTGAACGTTGAATCGGGGGAAATAGATGGAATTGAAAAGGTTTCAAAGCGAACCTTGGAAGATTTTAAATCGAGAAGGTTTCTCACTATTTCCCAATGTTTGTTTTGCTTGGCAACGGATATCAATGCTCGCCGAAGGCGATCGTCGATTTTGCAATGCCGATGAAAGATCTCCATCTGGCGGATATTTCCCGTGCTTGCAATGGCCGCTCCGATTTTTTTAAGATTCGCATCGGAAAGAACCCTTATCCCGAGTAAGCGATCGAGTTCTACACAGGACAGCCGATCATTTCTGATCGCTTGTAAAATGGCGGGAGGGGAATCCTTCAGATCTAAAGCGATTGACTCATATGTAGGCCGAGAACTCGATAGTCGATAATAGCTTTTAGAACAGGACCTATAATGCAAGGAATCGGCGGCAATTCGATTCGTTCTATGCAAGACAGAAGATGGCTGTAAGAATTTTTCCAGGGTCTTTGTATGGTTCGCTTGAGATTCCGTAAAACATGGGCGCAGCAAAGAGGTCATTGAAGTCTCCAGAGTTAAAAGAGGGCGCTATTTTGAGCCGAGTTCGCAACTTCCGTCAAGTTCATTTTTGATCCGTTGCAGAGCTTTGTAGATGTATTCTAAGACGTTTTTTCGCGAGGTTCATCTAAAGATTTCTTGAGGATTTATTCCAAAAGATGTGTTAAATATGCAGCTCGACTTGCGAGTAGTTCATGACCATTGACCTTATTTGTTAAATAGCCAAGACGAGTTATTTCCTATGACCCATTCCTATCAGCTTACTCCATATCCGGTTGGATCAAAACGCGAATTCTGGACGATGAGCTGGCCGATTATGCTGGCGATGATTTCATCCACGCTGATGGTGTTTGTCGATCGAGTGTTTTTATCCCGGTATCATCCTCTTGCTTTGAACGCTTTAGCGAGCGCGAGTATCGCTTATTATATTTTTCTGGGGTTGCCGATGGCGATTGCGGCGATTTCTGAGGTTCTGGTCGGAAGGCTTCATGGAGAAGAGAGACATAAAGAAGTGGGATCCGCTGTTTGGCAGATGGTGTGGTTCAGCGTTTGCCTCACCCCGGTCTTTGCCTTGGCGGCCTGGGGAATGCCTTTTTTGCTTTTCTCCGGCTCGGAAATCGAGTTATATCAGACGGCTTATTTCAGAATTCTCATGTGTTTTGCTCCTATCCAATGCGCGGCGATCGCTTTATCCGGCTTCTTTGTTGGAATTGGAAAAGTCCGCGTCGTCACTATCTCGGCATGTTTGGGGAATATGGCGAATGCAGCATTGGGATATGTGCTGATTTTCGGATGGGGAAAAATTCCTTCTTTTGGAATTTCCGGAGCTGCATTTGCCGCGGGATGCTCTCAAATGATCCAAATGCTGTTTTTGCTCGGCATGATGCTTAGAGAAAAGATGCAGGCGATCTATGCCACGGCGAGATGTGCATTCCACCGACATTTTTTGGCCGAGGGATTAAAAATAGGAACGCCTTCGGGATTGGGACATACGATCGAAATCATCGGGCATTTTGTGTTTTTTCAGGTCGTCATGGGGGTCGGCCAGGTTCAGATGACGGTAGTGGCAATAGTACAAAGCTTTTATATTCTCTGCTCATTCATCAATGACGCGGGCTCCAAAGCCGCCAGCGCAATCGTTTCGAATCTATTGGGAGCCGATCGAAGGGGGTTTATTCCAAAAGTGCTTGCCGCTGCGTTTTCTTTGCAGATCCTGTATTTTGCATTGCTGGCGATTGTTTTATGTGTTTTTTCCGATGGGTGGAGCCATTTGTTTTTATCTCATCGCGAGAGCAGCCAGCTGATCGATCCCATGATCGGGAAGACCTTCCTGCTGGCGCTTTTATACATGACTGTCTTTTTCCTCTTCGATGGATTCAGCTGGATTCTCATCGGATTTTTGACGGCGGCGGGAGACACCCGATTTATTTTTTGGGTCAGTTTAGTGATTCATTGGGGAGCTTATATCGTGCCGACGATTCTATTTATCGGCATGCGGCATGGAGGAGCCGATACGGCTTGGGCGATCATTGCAGCGATGAGCGCGGTCCATGCGTTGGTTTATATCTGCCGATATAAAACTGGCGGATGGCTTAAGAATTATAAAAATATTTAATAATCTTAAAAAAATTAAGAAACTAATTCTTGAATAGCCGATCTCTGTTTGGTAATTATTTATTTTAAGGTGATGGTTTTAGTTGGTTTTTGTAGAATTGCCAGTTTTGTCGAAACTATGGAATTCTTATGAGAGCTCTGCTGCTGTTGCCATTGATCGCTTTTATGCACGCCTGTGTATCCGTTCGATCGACGATTTCTTCGGATCTTCAACTGAGTTTGCCTTCGAAGGCAGATCCCAATCAAATTTGCTATTTCTCCAAAAAACCGGAAAAAACCGCTTGGAAAATCGGGACGATTTCAGTGGATGGAAACGGATGCGCGGACTTCGAAGATCTCCTTGTGGAAGCTAAAGAAAGAGCCGCGAAACTGGGCGGGGATTTCATCCTTAAGGAAGATTCGGGAGTCGAGATGAGCACCCGGTATACTCCTGCGAGCTCCTCGTTCGAATCCGTTACTTATCGAAATCAGCACGGTCAGAAAGAGGAAAAAGCAAATCAGGTTTCCGTAGGGGCTAAAATCGAGACGATTTCCCGGCCATGGGGAGTCTTTTCGATTTGGGTGTATGCCCGATCGCAACTGGGACTTCGCCTCGACGCTCAGAATATCGTCCAGGGCTTTCATTTAAATACAGATGCGCAAGCCGCTGGGGTAAAAATCGGAGATCGGCTCATCGGGATCGATGGATGCGATATGCAGGATCAAAATGCGGTCGAGCGCCAGATGTCCATTCGCCCGGGAGAGCGGGTAAAGCTGACTTTTCAGCGAGATGCCCAATGGGTGGAATGCTTTGTGACGGCATTGCCGAACTGAAAAAACCATTTTGTACAGCGGGCGCAACAGGGCGCCTGCCGCTTAGAGGGCTTCGCCCTCTAAGGGAAAATGGCCATTTATCAAAAATCGCTGATCCCGTACCCTAAGCTGAGATGACTTTTGCGGGGTTTTTTCAATGAGTTTTTGCGCATTGAAGAAAGACGGATTGAAACGCATTCCGCTTCCAAAGTTCATCGCCCTGTTCAACGGATCGAGATCTGCATGGCTTTATTTTCAAGGGAAAGTTTAGAGCTGCTGCGCTCGAAAATCGATTTGGCCGAAGTCCTCGGCCCATATGTCAAATTGCAGCGCGCCGGCGCATCCTATAAGGCTCTTTGCCCATTTCATGAAGAAAAAAGTCCTTCTTTGGTCATCCAGAAAGGAGATAGCCATTACCATTGCTTCGGATGCGGCGCGCATGGCGATGCGATCCAGTTCCTGATGACGCATTTGCGGATGAGCTTTTCCGATGCGGTCGAATCCTTGGCGGAGCGCTTTGGCGTATTGCTCGAGGAAGCCAGCGCTTCGCAGGCTCCCAAGGGACCCTCGAAAGCCTTGCTCAAAGACGCTTTGGAAAAAGCTTGCCGCTTTTATGAATTCTGCTTGTTGCATACGGCGGAAGGGCATGCGGCGCTGGAGTATTTATATAGCCGCGGGATCGATTTGACGTTCATCCGGCAATTCCATATCGGCTTTGCTCCAAGAAATCCCCATTTATTCTTAAAAACAATGCACGAACAGAAAATTACAGAACCCCTTTTGAAAGAAACGGGGCTGGTCGGGCAGACGGGGCGAGAATTCTTCTCGGATCGGATCACCATTCCGATTTTAGATGCGGTCGGTTCTGTGATCGGATTTTCAGCGCGGAAATATCGAGCGGAAACGTTCGGGCCGAAATATATCAATACGCCGGAGACCTTGCTCTTTAAGAAGTCCAAGGTGCTCTTCGGGTTGAGTTATTGCCGGAAACGAATCGCTAAAGAAAAAAAAGCATTGATCGTCGAGGGGCAGATCGATGCGCTTCGACTGATTTACAGCGGCTATGATTGGACCGTCGCAGGACAGGGAACGGCATTTGGCGAAGAGCAGGCGAAGGAATTGGTGCATCTGGGCGTGAGACAGGTGCATTTGGCTTTAGATGGGGATGCGGCCGGTCAGGAAGCCGCCGTCAAAATCGGCCATCTATTTCAAAAAGAAGGGATCGAAGTATTCGTCGTGCCATTGCCGCAGGGGTGCGATCCGGATTCGATGATTCGGGAAAAAGGGCCTGAAATATGGCAGAAGCTCCTCGACCAAGGGAGCGATTACCTCTCTTTTCTCGTCGAGCATACATCGAAAACCGTCAATCCTCAAACGCCGGCGGGCAAAAATGAACTGGTTCAGACGATTGCAAAGAGGATCCGCAGCTGGGATCATCCCTTGATGATCCACGAAAGCCTTCGCAAGCTCGCTAGGCTTACACAGACTCCCGAATCGATGGTGGGGGCTCCGGAAGACGCTGCGCCCCAAGTGTATATCAAGCGCTCCGCGAGCGTGAATTTCACAGAGGTCGATCCAGATCGAATCCTGGAGGCCGATTTGCTTCGATGGCTTTTGGGATCCGGCCATGCGCCGTCTCATCTGATTAAAATTGCCGAGCTGAATCTCAAACCCGAGCATTTCCGCTTGGCTGCAGCAAGAGTCCTGTATGAAAAGATCCTTCGGATTACAAAAGAGGAAAAACCTTGCGATCTACTCTCCTTGACCATTGATCTCGAAAATCCCGAACAGCAGATCTTCCTAGCCGAAATCCTCCAAAAGAGGGTCAATCGGGACAAATCGCTGGATGGATTCATTGAGACAGTAAGACGGATTCTGGAGCGGTATTGGATGAATCAAAGAGAAGAAATCAAATTGAAGATCTATAGCGGTCAGTGCAGCGAGGCGGATGTTCTCGAATTGGCCAAGCGCTTCGATGAGTTGAAGCGGGCAAGGCCGCAGGTGGTTCTTCCAGAACAAGGGACGCCGAATGGATGAACATCTGATTTTCTACGATGCCGATTGCGCAGTCTGCCATCAGGCGGTCAAATACCTGTTAAAACTCGATACGTCGAAGTCTTTCCTCTTCGCCCCGATCCGCGGAGAAACCGCCGATGAGATTCTCGTGGGCTCAAATGCCGTTTATAAGAAATTGGATACGATTGTTTTGATCGAGGATTTCCGATCCGATGCGCGCGAATTCTGGATTCGCTCCCAGGCGATTTTTCGCATTTATTGGCTGCTCAAGAGGTATTGGATCGGCTGGCTTTGCTTTCTCCCTGCTTGGCTGTGCGATTGGATCTATCGGCAGGTCGCCAAGCATCGCCATCATTTGAAATTCGGATGGGAGAGGCCTGAATTCCAGAACGATCGATTTTTGCCTTGAATGAGAATCGATTCGGTTTTCAAGGTAAAAAGTTTTTGAAAGTAAGGGACTTCCGCTTCAGCGCGGCAGATCATTTTCGATTGCGAGGAAAATTGCTTAGAGACTGTGAATGGATTCTCGTGCAGTGCGAGGGATAAAATGTCATGTGCCGGGTTAGAAACAATCAAAAGTTCGAAAGCTGAGATTTTTCCAACGCATCTCAACGAAGAACGAGAAAGATCTTTGATCAAGCGAATCGGAAATTTTTGGAGGCAAGTCAGAAATTCGTGTTTTGAAACACGGCCTGATTCCTGGTGTTGTTGCTTTGCGCAAAAAGAATCCAACTCGTGTCGTTCTCCGAGTTCCGATCCGAATGGACTTTCGACTCTTCCCACATCTCCTGATACAGGCGAGTTCACCTCGTTCCCGATTCGAATTGAAAAACGGGAGAAATGCATTCCTCCAAGATTAAATTTAGATAGGATTTCTTCAAATGGTCCGAATTCATTTGAAATTTTAAGATTTTGCACCGGGAAAGTAGGCGAGGGGTCTCGGAAATCGAGTGTTGTTTCTTCAAGCGAAGTGCTTCTTTCCAAAGAGATGGCATATCCCGAAGTGAATCCCTTGAAGTCTGCTTTTTTTCGAATAAAAAATGAGAATTCTTCTTTATTAAGAGAGTATCAAATAAATAAGAAGAGTTGGGGAGATAAAAAGAAGATTCATATTTTGATTGCCGATGACACTCCAATCAATCAAAAAATCCTTTTATATGCATTTCGATCCATGGGGCAAACGGACTGCATTTGCGTAGATAATGGCGAGCTAGCAAGCAAAGCCGTCGAATCGAGTTTGGCAGATCCCTGGGATTTGATTATCATGGATCTCGAAATGCCTGTTGCAAACGGAAAAGAGGCAGCGGAGCGCATTAGAAAATGCGTTGGGAAAAATATAATTATTGTTTACTACTCCACCGAATCGCTTTCTTTAAAAGAAGCGAGGGATTTTGGCTTTGATTATGTATTGCCGAAGTCGTTCAAACGGGAGGGATTGCGAAGTTTGTTGGAAGCCGATTTTCCTGCGGCTATGAGAAGCTCTTAGAAGAATGGCTTATGCGGTGGTTTCGTCTTGCATCATTGCGAAAACTTGGGACATTGCCCAAGTAAGCGGCTTCATCATAATCACAGTCATGATTTTCGGCACAGAGGCGCTCAAAATTGTTCCGACTAGAACCGCTCTATAATCGTATTGAAACCAAAGTAAAACAGAACCGGCGATGACGGCACGCGCCAACAGATCGGTTTTCCATGCGGATGGGTGGCGCAGCAAAAGGAGATCGTCGAGGCTCTCGAGCTTGGCTTTGTAAGTCTTAGTCGCGGGATTTCGAGAAAAGCAGCCGGTGGTTTTTTCCGAGAGAAACCGTTTTAAAGAGAGCGCTCGTTGAGCAATCGTTTCATAGGGAGTGGCTAAAACAGGCTTGGCGAGCTCGGATAAAAGGCTTTCGAACTCGTTTTTGATCCATTCATGGTCGGCATCCGCTTGACGCTCTTCTTCGGCGAGCGCAAAGAGAATTTCCATGGCGGGTGAGAAATTATTTTGATGTGTCGTTGCTATTGTCATAATAGTGGCTAAGATTTTACCCGATCTCGGAATTATGATGAAGTGGCTTTTGCATAGTATAAGTAATTATTGTTTCTCCGAGGCCGTTTCGGAGCCATCTCGCTCGTCGCTCTTTCTCTGCCTGGGGATTAGCGAGATGGACTCGGGATCTAGTAAATTTTTTCGAGTAAGATATTTAAAAGATTTGAGATGGGAACGCGCTCTTGCTTCATCGAATCCCGATCCCGAAGGGTCACCGTATCGTTTTCCAGGGTGTCGAAATCGATTGTAATACAATAAGGGGTTCCGAGTTCGTCCTGGCGGCGGTAGCGCTTGCCGATTGCGCCGGATTCGTCGTATTCGACATGCATGACTTTTTGAAGGGTCTTAAAGACGGAAAGAGCTTTTTCCGCGAGGGGCTCTTTTTTCATCAGGGGGAACACGGCTGCTTTTACAGGAGCTATGCGGGGTGCGAAGTGAAGAACGGTTCTCTTTTCTCCATCGCTCAGCAGCTCTTCCTCGTAAGCATCGCAAAGCAGGGCGAGAATGGTTCTCTCGACGCCGAAGGTGGGTTCGATCACATGGGGAATGAATTTTTCGCGAGTTTCCGGGTCGGTATAATCCAGAGTTTGTCCGGAATAGGAACTATGGCGGGAGAGATCGAAATCAGTTCTGTAGGCAAGCCCATAGAGTTCGCTGGTTCCAAATGGGAAATCATACACGAGATCTACGGTTCGTTTGGAATAATGGGAGAGGTGTTCTTTATCGTGTTCCTTTTCATGGATCCGGTTTTTCTTCAAGCCGATGAGATCGCACCATGCATGCATTTGAGAAAGCCAGGTTTCAAAGTCGGCTTCCCAGGTTTTTTCCCGGATGAAGTACTCGATTTCCATTTGTTCGAATTCGACGACGCGGAAAATGAAGTTTCCCGGGGTGATCTCGTTCCGGAACGCCTTGCCGATTTGCGCAACGCCGAAGGGGAGTTTGACCCGCATGGTGTCGACGATATTTTTATAGTCCAGAAAGATCGCCTGGGCCGTTTCAGGGCGCAAATAAGCTAGATCTCCATCCTGGCCCGTTTTGCTCATGTGAGTGGAGAACATCAGGTTGAAATGCCGCGCATCGGTAAAATCCCGGGCGCCGCATTTCGGGCATTGGATGTTGCGGGAGCGCACTTCCGCGGTCATCTGCTCCAAGGGCATTCCATCGGCGCTGATGCCGAGCGCCTCCTCGATCAGGTGGTCGCAGCGGAAACGAGCGCGGCATGCCTTGCAATCGATCAGTGCGTCGTTGAACCCTTCGAGATGTCCTGAAGCGAGCCACGCTTTAGGATGCAAAAGGATGGGGCCGTCGAGTCCCACCATGTCCCTGCGCTCGTGGACGAAGGTTTTCCACCATAGATCCTTGACGTTCTTTTTCAGTTCGGCTCCATAGGGGCCGAAGGAATAGGTATTGGCAAACCCGCCGTAAATTTCAGAACCGGGATAGATGAATCCGCGGCGTTTGGCGAGTGCGACGATATGCTTGAGGGAATCTTGTGGTTGCTGGGACATAAAAACACTGCTTGCAAAAGGATGAAGGCTCCAGCCTAGCATGTCGAGGTGAAAAAGAACAGATGAAATCAGCGGGGCAATGCGGCTGCGAAGGATTGACAGAAACCCGATTGTGAAGATAGGTTCGAAGGGATGGAACCTCTCATTTCCTTTGTGATCTCTGCCAGATCCAATTGCTATTTGCTCAGGCGAACGCTCGACAGCCTGGAGGCTCAGAGAAAAAAAAATTTTGAAACGATCCTCGTCTGCGAAGCTGGGATAAGCCTGGCCCCCTTGAAACCATTTTTTTCAAAACACATCCTGGTCAAAGAAGGGCTGCCCTGGGCTTGGTCTATGAATCAAGGACTCGTGGGCGCTCGAGGTTCGTATGTGCAGTTTCTGTTCCCTGGGGACTGCCTGCTATCCGGCCAGACGACAGAGCGCATCGAAGAGCTCCTTCTGGAGAAGAAGGAGGCCGATATCATCTGTTGCCCCCTTTTGGAGCGCGATGAAGGGCAGGTTCTTTCGACAGAGGCCTTTCTTTTGGATGGAGATTGGTTGCGCAAGGGCAAGATCCATGTGGAGTCTCATTCATTCATTTTTCGCCGCTCGCTTTTGCGGTTTTGGGGGGGATTCAACCAGAGGTATTGGCATCGGCCGATTTTCGATATGTTATGCAAAATGGCATTGCAACAGCCTCTTCGAACCGCTTATGCTGGGAGGGTCTTTGTCGAATCCGACTGTAAGTCCAAGGTTTTAAAAGAGATCTGTGCGCATGGAAGCGAGACCTGCAGGATTCTCTATCGGCACTTCGGTTGGAAAGCGGCGATCGGCTGGCTGATCATTCAAGACTATCCGAAACTTCTCAGGTGGGCGAAGGCTGGGGTTAAAAAAGTTTTTGGATTCCGCATAGGAGAGGAATCCTAAAAGCTATTCAAAATAGGCGGGATCGGGTATGCTTTTCTCGCTATGAAAGAACTCGCCGGATTGACTCTAAAAGATTTGCAGGAACTGCTCGTTTCTTGGAACGAGCCCGGATTCCGCGCTAAGCAAATATTCGATTGGGTGTATCGCAAGAGGGCGGCTTCTTTCGATGCGATGACGAATTTGAGCCAGCAGCTGAGGCAAAGGCTTAAAGATGAAATCGCTTTTCCCCTTATCTCCCTGATCCGCACCCAGGAATCGGGCGAGACGACTAAATTTCTTTGGGAGCTCAAGGATAAAAAAAGGGTCGAATCGGTTCTGATCCGTTCATTCGACAGGCGCACGGTTTGCCTTTCTTCCCAAGTCGGCTGTCCGGCCAGATGCGCGTTTTGCGCATCGGGAAAACAAGGGCTGATCCGCTCTCTATCGGCGGCGGAGATCGTCGAACAGGCATTGTTGATCGATCGCTTCTTGTTCGAAAATGGAGAGAGGGTATCCCATCTCGTTTATATGGGCATGGGAGAGCCTTTGGAAAATTACGCCGAAGTGCTCAAGTCGATCCGGATTCTCAACTGCGAAGAAGGCCTCCAAATTTCCCAGCGACGCATCACGGTTTCGACGGTGGGGATCGTCGAGGGGATTCTCAAGCTTTCAAAGGAAGACATCAAGGTGAATCTCGTCCTCTCTTTGCATGCCCCGAATCAGAATATCCGCAAAAAAATCATTCCCTTTGCCCGAAAATACCCATTGGAAGAGATCTTGGCCGCGATGGATGAGTATTCATCTCACACCAAGCGCGATATCACCTACGAGTATACCTTGATCTCGAACGTCAACGACGGGAAAGAGGAAGCAGAGGAGCTGGCGTATTTGCTCCGAGGCAAGCAATGCACGGTCAACTTGATCCCTTACAATCCGATCGAAGGGCTGAGACTCGAGCGCCCCGAGACGGGAGCGATCGCTCGGTTCCGCGCGATTTTGGAGTCCAGGGGGATCTGCGTCACATGGCGTTATACGAAAGGCGATGATATCGGAGCTGCATGCGGCCAATTGGCTCTTCAGCCTGAATCAGCCGCCGAAGCTCGTTAGAATCTCGCAGCCCGTTTCCGTAATCAATATTGTATGTTCCCATTGCGCGCTCGGCTTGCCGTCTTTCGTGCGCACGGTCCAGAGATCATTTGGATCGATGATGCCTTCTCTGACGCCTGCATTGATCATCGGTTCGATGGTGAAGGTCATTCCGGGGACGAGTTCGATGTCGATGCGATTGTAGTGGTGGGGAATTTCAGGAGGTTCGTGAAATGCGAGACCGACCCCATGGCCGACGAACTGATTGACGACGCTGCAGCTTTGCGAATAGGCGAAGTCTTCGATTGCATTTCCGATTTCGCGGATGCGCACGCCGGGTTTGCAGACGGCGATCGCCCGATTCAGGCATTCGAGGGAGACGTCGACGACTTTTTCTTTTTCCGGCGAGACTTTGCCGATTTTTACCATGCGGCTGCAATCGCCGAAATACCCATCGGCAATGCAAGAGACGTCGATATTGAGGATATCCCCATCTTCCAGAGGCCGTGCATTCGGAATGCCATGGCAGATCACTTCGTTCAAAGAGGTGCAGATGCTCTTGGGGAAGGGGGGATCTCCATAGCCGAGGGGCGCGGGGATGACGCGCCGCTCGCGGTGGAGTTCTCTGGACAGTAGATCTAGCTGTTCTGTTGAAACGCCTCGCTTTGCGCTTTTACATAAAATATCGAGGATTTCCGCCGTGATGCGGCAAGCTGTTCGGATCTTTGCGATTTGCTCGAAAGTTTTGAGGCGGATTCCGTATTTAGAGAGGTATTGTTTGGCGATGTCTTCAGACGAGAAAGAAGGCATTTGGGGATAGTGGCATTTCTTCCATTTTTTTTGGCTTCCGCACCAGCAGAGATCGTTCCGAGAAATCATATGTTTTCTAGGGGTAAAAGATTTGCATGAGAAATAGTCCGTGCGCAGGCGCCGTCGGCCCTGCTCGTTTGCGATCTTTCGAGTCCAAAATGGCCGGGATGCTGTCCGGCGGGAGTTTGCCAGATCCGATCGCTGCGAGAGTTCCTGCGATATTACGAGCCATTTTATATAAAAAACGGTTGCCGTGCAATCGAATGCAGAGGCGATCGCAAAAGGGTTCGATGAAAATGGATTCCATGGTGCGCGTGGCGTCTTCGGTGCGCTCATTGGAAAACGCCGAAAAATCATGCGTGCCTATGAGATCTGAAGCGGCTTTTGCCATCGCCGAGATGTCTAGGGGGAGATGGATGTGCCAGGAATAGAGGCGGTGGATGGGGGATTGAACGGGGCCGTTGCAGATCATATACCGGTATTCTTTCGATAATGCATCGAGAGTGGCATGGAACGAGGGGGATGCGAGAGAGGCGGAATTGACGCGGATATCCGGTGGTAAAATGGCATTGAGGCCGCGCACAAGTCGGCGGGGATCGATCTCTTGGTCGATCGAAAAATGGACGATTTGGCCTCTCGCATGCACGCCTCGGTCGGTGCGGCTCGCCGCTTCCGTGGCGAGGGGATGCCCGAGAATGCGCGAGAGCGCGCTCTCGAGTTCTGCCTGGATGCTGGGCCCGGTTTTGGTTTTTTGCCATCCGAAAAAACGGGTTCCATCGTAAGAAATATTTAACTGAACGACTTGGGGATGCATGGGGATCATTATACTGGAGAGCCCCTAAAAATGCGAATCGGTTGAGAGCTCTATTGAGAGGGAATGGGGATTGGGGTTCTGCATTCGGAAACCGTCCCTTTTTCCGGCAGGTTGCTCACAAAAGAGCTGATGCCTGTGAGAAACATTTGGACGGCGATCAAGGTGAGGATGAGGCCCATCAGTCGTTCAAGGGCGACGATTCCCCGCCAGCCGAGGAACGATTGGAACCAGGATGAGGAGAGCAGAATGACTAAAGATGCAATCCATGCGAGGATGACGGCCAGAATCATGGTGCCGAGGTGGAGTTCCTGTTGGGAATAGATCATCACGGCGGCCAGCACCGAGGGGCCCGCGATCAGAGGCACCGCGAGGGGGACGATAAACGGCTCGATCTCATGGGGGAGTTCGTCATTCGGGCTATGGGAAGGGGGGAAGATCATTTTCAAGCAAATCAGAAACAATATGATGCCGCCCGCGATCTGAATCGTATCGCAGCGTACATTTAAGAAGGTCATGAGGCCTTCTCCGGCGAACACAAAGATGAGGATGACGAAGAGGGCGATCAGCATTTCCCTGAAAATGACGCGGGGACGCCGCTTGATGTCGACGTGTTTCAGAAAACTGATGTAAAACGGAATGTTTCCGATGGCATCCATCAGGAGGAATAAGGAGAAGGCGATCGACCACAGCGTCATGGGATATTTCCGTAAGTGAGGATTGATCTTATCCTAACCGATCGAGCCCGGGAATGCAAGGGCGCTACCGGTCCATGAGCTGGGCTTCCGTTTCGATTCTATGCCATACATGTTTCATGAACTTCTTTTGCGCATAGCTCAAATTATGCAGAGCCAGGATGCAATCGCTATTTTTGGCAAAGGCCGCTTTGGTCCAGTTCGCAGAACCGGAGAGCAAAGTGTTTTCATCGATCAGGACGAATTTATGGTGTAAGAGTTGGATGCCTTGGCTGAGCAGTACTTTCACTCCTTCTTCCCTGAGCCGCTTGATGGCTTTAGCGCTCGCGCCAAGGCCGCTGTGGAGATCGATCACGACTGTAGTGGAGATCCCTTTCCGATGGGCTGCGATGACGTCTTCGATGAGAGCGGGATGAGTGAAGGTGAACAGGGCGATCCGGATGGAAGATGTGGCCGAGCGCAATTTCCGGCGCAGATCGGCGAGCGCATGGCCTCGCTGGTCGGGCAAAAGCCAGAGTTCGAGATCTTGGCCTCCCGCGCAGGTTCGGAGATAGCCCGATCGATAAGGAGCTCGTTCGAGGAGAAACCGGGCGACTCGTTCATTTCGCATGCCCACTACTAAATTGTCGTGCATGCGCAAAGAAGCACTGGTCATATTGGCCGAGCCGATCAAAACGAGGTCTCGATCTACGATTAAAATTTTTTGGTGCATAAGCCCCCCGCGTTGGACGGGATGCAAACGGGCTTGGGCCAGAGAAGTATGAAGGCGTTTGGAGGAACCCGAAGGGTCGTAATAAAGAGTGGCCGGAATGCCGGATTGTATGCGGGATCCAAGGGTTTTAATCAAAGCGGGGTCGTTGAGCCCGAACATGACGAGGCGTATGGATTCTTTGGCCTGTTCGAGAGCGCTGATAAAAAGAAGTCTTAAGTCTTGCCGACATTGATTCGAATAGAGGCGGGGAGGCTCCTCTTCCTGGGGAGCAAAGGGCGAAACGATTGGAAAATGAGCCATGCGCAGCACGCGCAAGCGCCTAAAAAATAAAAAATAGCCCACTTCCGAGACGGAGCTAGGGGAAGATCGGGATCGTGAAAATCAGGAGGGGACAAAGAAATTCTGGAGGGCTTGGACATGAAGCCCTCCGGAGGATCTATTTCTTGCGAAGATCGCGCATCACAGCGCCGAGGCCTTTTTTGTCGATCGTGCGCAATGCAGCGGTGGACAGACGCAAGGTCACAAAGCGGTTTTCCTCAGGGAGGAACATGCGTTTTTTCTTCAAATTGGGCTGGAAACGGCGATTAGTGATGCCGGTGATTTTCAAGCCGATTCCCTTTTTCTTCTTTGCGATTCCGCGAAGAGTATAGCTGCGGCCTGAAGAGGGTTTTCGGCCGGTGATTTGGCATTGTCTGGGCATAGAGAACCTTTCATTAAAGCGGGCTAATCATAGCACCGGGCTTTGTTATTCAACAAGGGTCAAAAAAATATTTGTTATCTGAAACCTATCCGAGGCGTGGGCTTCTGTCGATTTGAGATCCTTTTCCCAGGGATTTATTCGCATACCGCCCCTGCGAGTCAGGATCAAATATCCCCATCACTGGGATGGGGGCTTGGGCTTTTTCATCGGTTTTGTTTCATAAGCGATTTCGGTTTCCTTTCCGATCTGTTTCAGCTTTAACGCGAGATCGCTATGAGGGGGGATATTCCCTTCGAGGATTGCCGAGGCGAAGAGATTGACGACCTGCTGCTGGATCAGGCGTTTCAAGGGCCGTGCGCCGAAGAGGGGATCATATCCTTCTTTGGCGAGGTGTTCGACGACGGAAGAGTTCCAGCTCAAGCGGATTTTGCGGTCTTCGAGCCGTTTAGCGACTTTTTCGAGCTGCAAGGCGACGATTTTCTCCATGTTTTCAAGGCTTAAGGGAAGGAACGGGAGGATTTCGTCGATGCGGTTGAGGAACTCGGGACGGAAAGTCGCTTTGAGGGCGGGATCGACGATGGCGAGAAGATCTTCCTTGGTCAGGCCACCCGATTTTTTTTCGAGGCGGCTTAAAATGGCGTCCGAGCCGATATTCGACGTCATGATGAAAAGGGCGTTTTTGCAGTTGACGCTGCGCCCTTTGCTATCGGTCAAGCGGCCATCGTCGAAGATCTGCAGCAAGATATTGCAGATGTCGGGATGTGCTTTTTCTATTTCATCGAAGAGGACGACGGAATAGGGGCGTCTGCGCAAGCTCTCGGTCAGCTGGCCTCCTTCTTCATGGCCGATATAGCCCGGAGGAGAGCCGATGAGTCTCGAAACGCTGTGTTTTTCCATATATTCGGACATGTCGAGCCGGCAAATGGCGTCTTCGCGATCGAAGAGCTGTTCGGCGAGCGCCTTGACGAGTTCGGTTTTCCCAACGCCGGTGGGCCCTAAAAACAGAAAGACGCCGATAGGGCGGTTAGGATCGTTGAGGTTCGCCCTTGAGCGGCGGATGGCTTCCGAAACGGCTTTGATGGCCAGATCCTGGCCGACGACGCGCGAGGAGAGATGTTGTTCGAGATGCAGGATTTTTTGGGTTTCTTTTTCGAGCATTTTTTCGACGGGAATGCCGGTCCATTTGGCGACGATTTGAGCGACGAGCGATTCATCGACTTCTTCTTTGAGGAGGCGATCTTTTAGATTGTGCAAGCCTTCTTGAGCCTTATCGATTTCTTTTTGGACGGCGGGGATACGGCTATAGCGCAGTTCCGCGACTTTATTGTAGTCGGCCTTTCGCTCGGCTTCCTCTTCCTGAAAACGGAGTTTTTCCAGGGAGTCTTTTTTATCGTTCAAAGCTTGGATGAGTTGTTTCTCATGGGTCCACTTGGCGCGTAAATTCGCAAGCGTTTCCTTGCATTTTGCGATTTGTTTTTCGATCTCTTCGATCGGCGCGCCTTCCTGTTTGAAGGCCTCCTGCTTGACGATGAGCTTGGCTAGTTCTCGCTCTTTTTCGTCGATGGGCAAGGGCATGCTGCCGATCTGCATCCGAATGAGGCTCGCGGCTTCATCGATGAGGTCGATCGCCTTGTCGGGGAGTTTGCGCCCGGTGATGTAGCGGGACGACAAGAAAACCGCTGCATGCAGTGCGCCTTCGGTGATGTGTACGCCGTGGAAGATCTCATAGCGCTCTTTGAGTCCGCGCAAAATGGCAATCGCATCTTCCAAGGAGGGCTCGTCGACCATGACGGGTTGAAAACGGCGTTCGAGCGCGGCGTCTTTTTCGATGTATTTTTGGTATTCGGCAAGGGTGGTGGCTCCGATGCAGTGGAGCGTTCCTCGCGCAAGAGCCGGTTTGAGGAGGTTTGCCGCATCCATGGAGCCTTCGGCTGCGCCTGCTCCCACTAAGGTATGGACTTCATCGATGAAGAGGATGATATTTCCGTCGCCTTTTTCGATTTCTTCGAGGAGGCTCTTGAGACGTTCCTCGAATTCGCCGCGGTATTTGGTTCCGGCGACTAGGCTGCCCATGTCGAGGACCATGAGCTGTTTGTTTTTCAAGGAATCGGGGACGTCGTGCTGGATGATTCGATGGGCCAAGCCTTCGGCAATCGCGGTTTTTCCGACGCCGGGCTCTCCGATCAGCATGGGGTTGTTTTTGGTCCGTGCGCGAAAGAACCTGGATCGTGCGGCGGATTTCCTCATCGCGGCCGATCACGGGATCGAGTTTGCCCGACTTGGCCAAAGCGGTTAAATTCCGGCAGAATTTTTCCAGCGCTTTTAGATTCGATTCCGCACTGGGAGAATCCATATGGCGCGAACCCCGGATTGTTCGGATGGCTTGCTCGACTTCCGCTGTCGATTTCTCGACCGGTTTTTTCAACGAGGCGAAAAGAGCGTTCGGATGCTTCCAATAGGCCAAGAAGAGGTGGTCGCTGCTGATATAGGAATCTTGCCAGTCTTTTGCGAGTTTCTCCGCTTCTGCGATCTTTTGCTGAAGGCCTTGGGAGATTTGAGGCTGTTGAGAGGAACCGCTGTAGACGGGAAGCTCTTTGAGCGCCAAAGTGGCCTCATGGACGAGCATCGAGGGATCGAGGCCGATGGATCGGCAGATGGAGGAGAAATAACCCTCGGGATCCAATGCGAGAGAACGGAGCAGATGATTTTCCGTGATTTCCAAATGCCTTAGGTTCTGGGCGTACTGCAGAGACTCTTCTAAAGCTTCTGCGACGGCTTGGGTGAATTGCGGGGGCATAGAAACACCTCATGAAAAAGATGGATCGAAACCGAAGTATAGCAAATTTCCGGCTTATTTGGGAGCCGGAGCTGCGGGAATCGGCTCGGGAGGAGGGGGAGCGCTGGGGATTTTCGAGATCCTACGGGCGCGAACGCTCGATCCGGTTAGGGTATTTGTCAGGAGATATGGATAAGAGGTGTTGTTGGTCGCCGAGATGGAGATTTCCGCCGGAGTGATCCAGTTCTGAGAGATGATCGCGTCGCCCGGATGGATGGCCCAAGCGCTTCCGTCCGACAGTTGGAGGTATTTGCCTTGGAAAGAAGTTTCCTCGACCGTCGGCTTGGGGGTTTCTTTCCCTATCGCGTTGGAAGAGTTCGCTTTTCCGTAGGCCAGATCAGCTGGAGCGGTTGCGAACAAAATGCAAGAGATGAGCAGGGGAACCATTAGGACCTCGATCGATTTAATTTCCGTATAAAACAAGAAGAGGGCTTTTGACAAGCAAATGAACGTTTCGGTATATGCCGAAACGATTCGTCCCTCTCAGTCGGATGGGATCGCAAAGATTCAGGGGTAGATTAGATGATTCGAAAGCTGGCGTCGGGAGAATTTCGGTTGTATTCGAGAAAAAAAAATCCCAAGACCGGAAAACGGAGAAATCTGGGGACTTTTTCTACGCGCGCGGCAGCAGTGCAGCACGAACGGGAAATTCAGTTCTTCAAAAGGCGCTCCTGGAAGGGCCGTTGAAGGGACGACGCGCGAAACTTCAATTGAAACGATCTCATTCTCGAAATCGTTTTAAAGCGGCTTTTCGGGACAAGCCGCATGAAGGGCTTTGCGAAGGTCTTTGAGCGGGCGGGGAAAATGATTTTTTGCAAAGGCGATTTGTTCCGCTTGCCGCAGATATTTCCAGGCGGCCAGGAAATTAAAGCGCTGAAAATGAATCGCAGAGAGGTAATAGTTCGCCGTCGGATCTTCGGGATGGAGCGAGATATAATGCTCTAAAATAGGAAGCGCTTCCTTTTCTCGGCCGAGCTGCAGATGGGTGATGGCCAAATGAAGCCAGCCTTGGCCGAATTGGGGGAAACGAGCGGTGATTCCTTCGAGTTTTTTTTGTTTTTCCAGAATCGAGGATCGCGTTTCGTTGACTTCCGAAAAGACGGCCTGAATTCCGGAGCCGTCGACTCTTCCCGCTAGATAATCCTCGGAGATCGTATCGCGATGAATGGATTCCTCAGGCGTCTTGCCTTGGATTTTTTTCAGCAGCTCGGCGCCGTCCTGGGGGTTTCCCGCGAGGATATAATTGAATCCAAGAAACATCTGGAGCAAATAATCATTGGGAAGGAAAGCGCGCGCTTTTTCATAGAGCTTGATCGCGGAGTTAGGCACGTTTCGATGCCAGAAGACGGCCGCCTGGTTCATAAAGGCAAGGCCGATCACTTCCTTGATATTGCGGCGCTGAAGAGATCGCGTCTCAATTCCGAGATACGCTTCCGAAGGGACGTCGATGCCGCGAGCGGTTGTTTCGATATTGAGAATTTCGGAAGTTTCGGGATCGAAGTAGCGCACATAGATGTGGCCTGGAGGAGTGATGACTTCTAGGGCGAGATCGAGGCGTTGAGCTAAGCAAAGATAGAGGATCGAGACCCCCAAGCAAACCCCGCGCCTGCTATCGAGAACCGAAGGCAGCAGCGTGTACACGTCGATATCTTTGGCCCATAAGGAATGGGGAGGAAAGCGGAAGCGCATCTCTCCAAAAATGCAATCGTTGATAGCTCTGATTTTTTCCAAAGGAGAGGCTTTTTCGGGCAGGCGGGCTAGGATTTGAAGAGCCATGAGGTCGATATTAGCCTCGTAGCTGCGGATTTTTTTTCGCTCCGCTGGCGTGTCTTCTTGGAGTTCAGCTAGAAATAATCCGCGCGCGAGATCGATTTCGTGGGGAGGCAATCCCTCCAGTGTTTTGCGATCCCAGAGATCAAATCCTTTGAGGGATCGGTTTTTTAAATGTCGGGCGAGGCGTTCGATCGCGGTCAATTGCGCCTCTTCCAAAATGGGAGCTGCGGAAGAGCCGGGAACTCGGTTCACAAATGCGATCAGGGGGGCGATTTCGATTGCGGGGAGCAGCGGGCCTCCAGTTTGTCCTGCCTGCAGCAAATCCCATGCGTGGCGCAGAGCCTGTTTGCCGAGCGCGGTATCGGGATAGAGCTCGTAAAATGCAAAATGCTGGGTCACCGATGTCGGATCGAGGCCGTTGTAGACGGACTGAAGCGATTCCCGACCGAAAGCGGCGGAAGCTAAGCATAAGAGAATCAGAATGTTTCTCAAAAGATCCCCCGTTGAGTATTCGAGCCGATGACCGCATGATAGAAAGGATCTCGGGCTTGAGTCAAGAAAGGAAGAAAAAGGGCGGATTCTTTTAGCCGAAAGAGTGTTCTAGCGGGTGTTGGTAATTCATGCTTTGTCGAGTTTTTGGGATTATTTTGGCCACTTTTTGAAAGGGGCAATATCGCCCCTTTGAATAGAGACAAAAAATCGACGGAATTTCTAACACTTGCTCAATTCAGCTGAATGTTGAATAGATCTTCGAAATAACCTGTTCACAATGTTGTTCAGCGATTTAGATGTTCGGTTAAAAATAACAGATGTAACGCGATTTACATCTGGACGTTGAGTGAGGGGATGGTTCGGGGGAACGATGAAGCTTTTGATTCTCGGGAGAGGAGTTGGGGAAAACAATTGGCGGTTTTCTTTAGGAACCGCATCGGATTCTTCGCTGTCAGGCAAGAATGTGAGAATGCTCCATTGACTTTTAAAAGATTCGGAATCTGTTTTGCTACATGAATTGCACATAACTGCTCTCCTTTGAAATAAGTTTTGAATTTAGCGGGGAGAATCCTAGTTTTTCTGCTCGAATAGACATCTCGAGGCCTCACGGGTTTAATAAGAGCTTCGCTCTCATAAAGGGGTTTAGAATTTTGTCGATATCGCCGCTTTCAAAGAGAGGCGAAAACATGAAATTGCGAATACCTCCTTATATTTTGACAAATGGATGCTCTGATTCGTTTTTCTGGATCTGAGAAAGAGAGGGGAAACTTATGGATTGCGTTGGATGAGGCGATGGGGCTGTTCGTTCTGCGAATGAAGGGCCTTGCGAGTTCATCAAAGGCGATTGAGGCGATGCGAGCTCGGAATTGCGCGGCGAAGTGGTTAGATTTTTCAAAGGAGGAGGGCCATCGAGCTCCCGATGAATGCGTTCTTGCGCAAGCGGCAAGGATTGAGCTGAAGGGAAAGAAACAGGGCTGATATTCATATGCACCTCCTATGTGAAAAAGATTTTATATATTAAGGATTCCTTAACGAAAAGTAAAGATGTTTCAAAACAAGGGAAGCGTTCGTTAGTCCAACGGTCTAAAAAATAGAGATCTTCTGATCCTATGATTTCGACGTTGGTTTTGATGGCAGTTCAGCGACTCTTCCCGCGAGATTGGAAGGAGATAGTGGATCATTTACTGTAGTAAGCGAAGAACGCCTGAGATCTTCCGTGAGATCTTCTATGCGAGCGGGGATCGTAGCTCCAGGATTGTTGATAAAAGCGGGTTTACGAAGCAGTTCAGCCTCTTGAGGAGATCGTGGAGAAAGGGGATTGGCCATATACACCTCACTGAATGGTAAGATGGGAATTATTATAAGATTATTTTGAAAGAATGCAAAGATTTTGTAAGCAACCCAGGGCTATGAACCAGAAAAATTCTCCGGTTTTGGGGCGTCGGGCGTGACTTTATATTTCGCGGGGAGGGCAATATTTTCGGGGCGATGGTAAGTCCATTTGCGAGAAGGAGGAGACGTTTCGGGTTTTATGCCTGAAGAAGTCGAATTTATAGAAGAGATGCATGGTTGCTGGGACTTGGAAAGATATCGAATGGATCGAGTAGGAGGGGATAGCGGAGGGTCTAAGCGATCAAAAGCTCTAGAAACAGAAGAAGGAACAGGGTAAGCCATAAATTACCTAGGGGATTTTCGCGCGCGCTTTTGGGCGTTGTAGAATATTACAGGTCTCTTTTTTGATCAACTTAAGAGGGCTTTAGCAAATCTTTCGGTTTTTATCGCTAGCGGGGCTTTTCTGAGAAAATAATCAAGATAGAAGCCCGCGGAGTTTTTCCAAAAGCGCGCTGTGTTGAAAGAGCTCTTGGATCGAGGGTTTTAAACGATAAGTCCAGTTCGAGGGGAGAAGCGTTCCAGGGATGTTGATTCGTTCTTCATCGGCAGACGAGCTGACGAGATCGGGAAAGAGAGCCAAATATTCCTGGAGAAGATTGATGCAAAATAGACTCGCGCTTTCATGGGAATCGCGCAAGAGTTTTTCTCGCTGTTCTTTTTGAAGTTCGGGGCTATAGATCCAATGATTGGCCTCGGCCAAGAGCTTGGCTTCTCGAGGCTGGTTTTTCCACCAAAGTTGAAGGGTTTCCGAATCGGGGGTGGAGACCGTTGTGAGGCTGATTGGATCGAAATCTTTAGGCGGGATGTATCCTCCATCGGAGTGCCAGCGCCTTTCCCATCGCATCACTTTCGTGCCGCAAATCCCGAGGGCATGGAGCGTGCGTCGGACAAAAGGAGGGATAGTTCCGAGATCTTCTGCAATGGGAAGGAGAGGGGAGGAGTCGATCATGAGTTCTAGCATTTCGCGGCCGCGCATTTCCCAAATAGCTGGATTTTCCGGAAGAAATCGCCCTTGCGAGGGTTTTTCTCGATCTCGGATGGCCCAGATGCGAAAAAAACCGACGGCATGATCGATGCGGTAGAGATGAAATAAAGGCTCGAGGGTTTTTAACCTTATCTTCCACCATGCGAAATCGGTGTGCGCGAGTTCTTGCCGATTAAAGAGAGGAAAGCCCCAGTGTTGCCCCAAAGGGTTATACATATCGGGAGGCGCGCCAGCCGAATAGCCAGCGTGAAATAAAAGGCGATTGGCCCAGACGTCTGCGCTGTCCGGGCTGATGAGAATGGGCATATCTCCCATGAGCAAAACATCGCGTGTGGACGCATAGAGTTTGACGCCTGAAAGCTGGCGGAAGGCATGGAATTGGATGTATGAATAAAAGTCGATCTCTCGAGCCGATGCTGGACAGGTTTCGGGCGATTGAGCTTCGCGTGGCCACTCTTTCCAGCGAACGGGGTATCGATCTTTACAGGATGCAAACGCCGCATAGGACCGAAGCCAGGGATGCTCTTTGAGAAATTGAAGATAGTCAAAAGAAGAGCTCAAATCTGAAAAAGTGCGCTCAAAAGAGTGAAAAAGAGCATCCAGTTTCTTCCGGCGGACCTCTCCATAGGCGAGGCGCGGGAGTTGTTTAAAAGCCGTAAAAGAAACGAGGTCGTCTGGCGCAATGCCGGGGATATCTTTGAGGTCGATATAGAGGGGGTTCAGCGCGCAGGAAGAAATGGGGTTATAAGGGCTGGGATCGCTTCCGCTATCGGAGAGGGGGAGCAATTGGAGGCAGTCGAATCCTACGCGAGCGCACCAGTCGATCAGAAGGCGGATCGATCCGAAATCCCCCGTCCCGCAATCATCGTCGGATCGAAGCGCAGATAGGGGAAGGCAAATGCCTCGATGAGGCCGTATTTTAACTCGATTCCAGTGCGGCGCGGTTTTTGTCGTTTGGATAAAATCGAAGATCGCCGTCATGGCTTCTGACCGAATCCCCTCGGGCGAACTGGCGGGCTGTGGATCGGAGCGGGGCCGAGGCGTCCTTGTTCAAGGGAGTCATGCCAAAGAGTTGCGTAATCGATCAAATTGGCTACATAGAGGGCGAGGGTTTCTTCCCCGATTTCGAGGACGGGATAAATTTGATGGAGAGTCAGTTGAGAGGTCGCGGCTAGATAGCCGAAGATACCCGCTCTGGGATCGGGCAGGTTGTTTGCTTTAAGAGCTTCGCAGAAGACATTTTCGCAAAAACGCCCCGGGGCGATCGTATAGACGAATGCGACGGCGAGAAGCTGTTCCCTTGAGGAATCGAGCTGGAGCTGAACGAGGAATTTTTGATTGATTTTGAATGCGCAAGCCCCATGGCGGTCGACGCGGAGAGATACGTGGAGTTTTTCGGCCAGCTGGGATAGAATCGTCTCAAAAAGATCGGTCATTTCTTTTTCTTCTTTTTCTGTTTTTCCGCCTGCTCTTTTAGTTCTTCTTCCGCCAAAATATTCTCGAGTTCGTCCAAAGCTTTGAAAAACGCCTGGAGGACTTCGTCGCGGTGCGAGGGGGATCGGTAGTAGCGAGGGGGGATTTGTTTGATCGCATCGCGCATTTGCGTCAAAACGATCATCTGGGCGATCGCTTCATCCGAGATCCCGAGTTTTTTTGCCGATTGCAGAATTTTTTCGGCCGATAGGAAGCGCTCGCCGATAAGCTTGATGAATTGTTTGGCGAGGGTTTCAAAGTTGATCGATTCGGGCCATACGAGTCGATAGGAAGAAAACTCTTTATTTATGAAACCCATGCGGGAACGGAAGAATCGGAAGACTGTCAAAATCCCCTGTAGCGATCGAATGTCATCGACTAGTTTTTTCAGCTGCGCCCGTTCGATCGAGGAGCCTTTAGCCCTGAGATCTGCGCCGAGGGAGTGCAGCATAAAACGGATCGCGGTCGAGAGTTTTTCGAAGGTAAACCTCGCCGAGAGTTCTTCAAAAAGCTCGATCGGTTCGCGGAGCGTGCCCGTGATTTCCTTATACAGTTCGCGAAGCGACTTGGCAGAGCCGAGGCCGGATTTGGCGAATTCCCGGGCTTGCGCTCCCATATTCCTTCCGGCTTTGATGGAGCGTTCGAACTGGGAGTTGAGCCGTTCTTTTGCTTGGCGGGCGATTTCGGCGATTCTCGGATCGCCGGAGGCCATGAGGAATTCGAGTGCTTCGTCGGCCAAAGCCGGTTCCGGATAAAGCTCGAGAACTTTGCGGAGCGCTTCTTCGGGGGAATCGCCGGCGGAGATCCGCGAGCTGAGGAACAACAGCGTTTTGGCTTGCAGTTCTTCGTTATTGCGCTGAAAACGGGCTGCGACCTCTTCGATTTTTTCGATTTCTTTGACTTTTTTTTCCGTCCGATCTTCTTTTTCGGTCCGGCCCGGTTGCCGCCCCGCCTTGAATTCATCGAGCGTGCGGAAACGGCGGAGCATGGCGGCCGGATTGAAGGCTTCCTGTTCGAACCATTGTTCCAAATCGCGCTCGCTTTCGACTAGAACGATCTGTTCCTGTTCGGCGGCTTCCCGAAGCATGTGCAGCGCTAGGGCGTTGAGAGGAGATGCGCCGGAAACTCTGGGATCAGCCATGGGAGCTCTTCGTTTAAGTCAACTGTATGCGCGCCAGCGGTTGAAGTCGGATTTCGGGCGAGATTTCCTGGTAGGAAATGACCGGCAGATCGGGAAATTCCGATTCGATCAGCTTCCTCACGAACCGCCGCGCATCTCCGGTCGTGATTAAAACGGGCGGCTGTCCGCCTGGAGGGGCGGGTTTTACCGTAGTGCGCACAGCATGGAGAATCATTTGTACGGAATCGGGATCCAGGGCGAGGAAAGATCCGGCCGAGGTCTGTTTGATCGCGCCGCGGACCATATCTTCGATTTCAGGATCGATGATGTAAACGGAGAGGATCGATTGGCCTTGCGAATACTTATAGCTGATGTACCGGCGCATCGAGGAGCGGACGTATTCGGTCAGCATGACGGTGTCTTTCTCGGTTTGAGCCCAATCGCCCAGGGCTTCCAGGATCGTGCGAAGATCTTTGATGGAGATCTGTTCTTGCACAAGGCGGCGGAAGATTTCCGTGAGTTTTTGCAGGGGAACCAGACCGAGTCACTTCCTTGATCAGGTCGGGGAATGATTTTTCTACGAATTCGAGAATGCCTCGGATCTCCTGGATGCCGATGAAATCGCTCGCGTGCTGGCGGAAGAATCGGGATAGATGCAGGATCACCACTTCCATGCCGGTCCAAGAGCGGATGCCCGCTTTCTGCAGAAGAGGCTGGTATTTCTCATCGACCCAAAGCGCAGGCATGCCGAATGAAGTTTTGGCTGTGATAAAGGGGATGTTGAATCGCCGCAGCGTTTCTTCAGTCTCATTCGTAAGGAGATGCTTTAGGCAAAATTTTGCCACGGATGATCGGGACTTCATTTAGGTGGATGGCGTATTCATCCGCTTCAAGGGAAGGCGAATCGGTGCGGACGTGCACCCCGGGAAACCGGACGCCGAGATCTTGGTAAAGGGCGTGGCGCATTTTCGGAATCATCTGATCGATGAAAGAAAGCCCCTGTTTATCTTTGCGGATGATCTGAGAAAGGTTCGCTCCCACCTCAAGGACGACAGGGAGGGTCAGCGCATAGTCTTCGGCTCCGCCCCGCACCATCGCATGCCCTTCGACGTCGGTTTCTATCGCGCCGATTCCGGCGGCTGCTTTCGCCGAGATCCGGCGCATATTCGCCTGAACCACATAACCGGTCGTGCCGACGAGGACTGCGAGGATCAAAAAGGGAATCGTGGGAAACCCAGGGATGACGGCCATGAGGAGAAGGACTACCCCGGAGATCATCAATGCTTTGGGTTGCTTCAGGAGCTGCTCGGAGATTTCTTTTCCCAAGTGAGCGTCTTTGCGCTCGGAAGAAACCCGGGTCGTCACGATACCGGCCGTAATCGCGATCATGAGGGAGGGGATTTGGGAGACCAGACCGTCCCCGATGGACAACAGGGAATACATTTTGGCCGATTGCCCCAAGCTCATCCCATGGATCATGACGCCGATGATGAGGCCTCCGATGATGTTGATGAGGGTGATCACAATGCTCGCGATCGCATCTCCTTTGACGAACTTCATCGCGCCGTCCATGGCTCCATAAAGTTGGCTTTCTTTCGCCAGCCCTAAGCGAAGCTCGCGGGCTTGCTGCGTATCGATGATTCCGGATCGCAGATCTGCGTCGATACTCATCTGTTTGCCCGGCATGGCATCCAAGGTAAAGCGAGCTGCGACTTCGGCGACCCGTTCGGCGCCTTTTGTGACGACGATGAACTGGACGATCGTGATGATGAGGAAGATGACGCCCCCGACGACATAATTGCCTGCCGACGACGAAGTTTCCGAACGCATAGATGATTTTTCCCGCATTCGCATGTAAGAGGATCTGGCGGGTCGAAGAGATGTTCACCCCGAGTCGATAGAGCGTTGTAAGCAAGAGGAGGGAAGGGAAGATCGATAGATGGACGGCTTTTTGGATGTAGATTGCGACAAAGAGCAGCAGGATCGAGACGGTCAGGTTGATCGAGATCAGCACGTCGATGACATGGGGGGGAACAGGGAAGATGAGCATCATGATGATCGCAATCACGACGACAGCCAGCATGAAGTCGCTGGAACCTGAGATTCTTCCCAAGGCGCGATCTCCACCCAAGAAGCGGGTCAGTTTTTCGATGAAGTTCTTCAACCTAAAAGTCCTTTGTCAAGATCGGGATTTTCTTCCAGAGTCTGGATCCATTTGAGGATTTCGGCTACCAGCCTGGTAAGTGTCCTCAGGTATATATTCCGCAATTGTCCCTTTCGTGTACAGTTCTCTTGCTAAATCCACATTTCGCATGATCGGTATTTTGTTTTCGAGTCCGATTTTGATGATCATCTCTGCGATCGGGCCTTCCCCCATGGTCAAAATCAAAGGAGCCGGGTCGTTCGGAGGGTCGTATTGGAGGGCCACTGCGATGTGCGTGGGGTTCGTGATGATCGCGCGGGCGCGCCGCGCAGCTCTGGGGCCTTCCTGATAGGCGATTTCCCGGAACATTTCCCTCCGCCGGCCTTTGATCATCGGGTCGCCTTCGGTATCTTTGTATTCCTGCTTGATCTCGAATTTTTCCATCTTCATTTCTTTTGCGAACTGTTTGCGCTGGAAGGCGAGGTCGAATAGCGCGATCGCCAGAAAGAAGATCCCGACCCTGATGGTGGTCTTGAGCAGGAAATCGCTTACGATCTCCAAACTGCCGATGATCGGCATGGCGACCGTTGTGATGATCTGAGGGAGGGCGTTCCAGATGATCAGGTAGATAATGATCGCCGCCCCCGTGATCTTGAAAATGGATTTGAGCAACTCGACGAGGACTTTGAGCTTGAACTTTTGCTTAATTCCTTCGATCGGGTTGAGCTTCTTGAGATCGAATTTCATCGCTTCGAATGAAAAGACGGGGCCGATGACCAAGAAATTGACGATTACCCCGATGAACGCGACTAAAATCATAATCGGCAGGCTTGTCTTTAAAATCGTGTAAAGGGATTCCACCGAATAGGCGATCAGCAGGCTCTCCAGATTTTTGTTCTCTCCCACCGAGCGGAAGAGTTTCAGCGTAAATCCGCCGATCTGCTCGAATAGATAGGAGCCGGAAAATAGAACGGTTCCGAGCGATACAATAAACGTGATAGCAGCGGGAAAGTCCTGGGATTTAGCGACCTGTCCTTTTTTTCTCGCATCGCGCAGTTTCTTCGGGGTCGCTTTTTCGGTCTTTTCTGCCATGGAACAACGCTGTGTTAAGCCGCATCACCAATGTAGCGGAGAATTCCCCCAGAGTCAAGCGCCTATCCGCGAAAGGGAGGGCGCTCAAATATATTGAGTATTCCTCAGCGGCTGCGATATACTCAGGCGCTCAATGTCCTCGTAGCTCAGTGGATAGAGTGGAAGCCTCCGGAGCTTCAGGCCGCAGGTTCGAATCCTGCCGAGGACGATCTCCTTTGTTTTTCAAGCTCCTGAAAATAAAAGTATTCAGGGGTCGATTTCGCTCCTTTTGACGCTTCCGATCGAGATGGGAGCGACCGTTTTCAAGCGATAAGCTTCCATAAGTTTGGGATCGTTCAATCTCCCTAAAGTCCGAATTCCAAGTCCTAAAATGCCCAGTTGAATCGCAGAGTAGCCCAATAAACGGATCTGCCATCTAGCGATGTGCCGGGCCCACGGGCAGATCAACTGCACGGCGGCTGCGGTTTGAAGCGGGTAAAAGAAGACCGAAGCGGCGACCAGAGCTGCAATGGTGAATACAACAGCCATCGAGGGATTTTTCAATTGGCGGAGGGCGAAATCAAGGGGGAGCAATGTCGCTTTCGTCAATGTTTCCCCCGAGCAAATGAGCCAGTTCGATTGTTGCGGATCGGGTTTGGCCGGCTCATCGCCTGAAAATTCCCTGGCCAAAGCAAATACGGCAAAATCTCGGAAAGAATCGAACCCGGAGACGTTCATGCCCTTATATCAATGGGTTGAAAGATTGAGGAAGGGGGAATTTGTCGATAGAACTCGCGCATCAGATTTGCATTGCTGAATCGGCCGAAGGCTCGCAATCCGAATCCGACGATCATGACGCAAGTGGCGACATATCCGGGAAATCGAAGCTCGGGCAGGGTAGGCAATGGGAGCCAATGGATGAATTCTTTCGCTTTAAGCCAAGTGTCGAAAGGATAGAACAAAAAAGTATTCGCGATCCAGGAGAGCGCAGTCAGGGCGACGGTGATGACGCGCGGCTCTTTCATTTTTTCGCAAATGAGTTCGGGGAGTTTTTCCATCGGCCATAACAGCAAATCGCCGAGTCCTTCGATGTAATTTTTTCGATGGGGAAGGCAAACAGGGGAAAGCCCTAATTGGGCATGATTGAGAAAACGATCCCACAGGGTATCCTGGGGCTGAAAAATGGCAAGACTCATGGTAGAACTCCTTAAAAAAATAGAGAGCAATCTAACAAGCGCGTGTGATTTTGGCAATTGATTCTATGGCGGCAATTTAAGAAAAAAAGAGTGTTAACGCTCTTGAATATAAGAGTCCAGCCTTGCAAACCACCCGTTCAAATAGCGCTGCTCATTGCGTTGAATTGGGGCGTTTTGAACCCTTTTTTCCAAAAGTTTTTTAGCCGAGAGGACAAACTCTTTGACGGGATCCGCCTTGGGATCATCCGACATCTCGGTCAAAACCTGAAACAGCCCCCACCCAGTGCCTTGATACCGCTCTTGCTCAGACGTTCCATATCCCTTGAAATTCACATAGTCGATTAAAACGTAGAGGCCGTCTCTATGCTCGCGTATTTTTTGATAGCGCTGTGCGATTTTGGCTTTTTCCTTTTCAGGGGCATGCGCCGTGAGTTCTACGAGCGCTCGATCGACGCGCATCGAAAGAAACTTGGCTTGAAGGCCAACGGTGTTTTTCAAGATGGTTCGGAGTTCTTTGATTTTCCGGTCTCCTCGAGTGCAAGACCGCTGGAAATCGCGCCGGTTTTTCCACGGACAAAAGCGGGCGTCTTCGAGCCATCTCGGCAATTCGACTTTTTCGGATTGTAAAAAACGGATCAACTCGGGAAACGTCTCTACGAATTTCGAGCGGGATCCCGCCGGATGCCAAATGAAATGGCCGATTCCCAAGGAGGCGAATTCCTCGCCGTCGTTCCAGGAAGTCAGCCCCTCGACGGTCGCAGCGCATTCGTTTTGCCAGACCCGCAATCCGACGCCCATAAGAGAGGAGTCATTCGATGCGGCGGGCTTGCCAGTTTCCGATTTCGAAGGAGCCGAATGGGCGAAATGAGGCGCGAGAAACGCTAAAGCTAAAAAAATGAATCGTTGCACAAAGTCCATAAGTTTATCGTAGTCGAAACTTGTGTTTTTTCTCATCAGGAAACCCACTGAATGAATTATTCGGATCGATTCGTGTTTTAAGATAATTTTAATTTTTTGCAATCTTGACGAATTTCGATCCAACAGATTAGTCTGCTTCTTTACGAGATTATGGATGGTGAAGAATGGGGCTCGCTCATTGTTTTACATTGCTGAGGATTTTCATTAGCCCGATCTTTCCGATCCTCTATCTCGAATATGCCTGGCTCGGCATTCCCTTTCAAAGCGTCCCTTATTTGATGCTGGTGTTTTTGGGCATCTGCGAAAGTTCCGATTTAATCGATGGGTTTATCGCTCGAAGGCGCAACCAAGTCACCGATTTAGGGAAAGTTCTCGATCCGATGGCCGATAGCGTGACGCGCATCTCTCTTTTTTTGACGTTTACGCAAGGCAGCGTCGCTTTGCCGCTGCTATTGGTATTCGTGTTTCTCTATCGCGATTTTTTCATCAGCACTCTTAGGACTCTATGCGCATTGCGCGGAGTGGCTTTGGCGGCGAGGGTGAGTGGAAAAATCAAGGCGGTCATTCAGGCCGCGGTCTTATTTTTGATCATTCTGCTCATGATTCCCTACTCAATGGGAGTTTTGCCGCTGGGACTCTTTCAGCAAATCTGCTTGTTCGCAACCGCGCTCGCCGCGATTTACACAGTTGGATCCGCTTGCGATTATCTCTACGCCAATCGCCTCTATATTAAAAAAGCCCTCGAAGTTGCTTAAGAGGGTGTTTACAAGGAGCGGCTTTGTCGACGCCCTCTAAATGGGGTTTTTTGCCGCCTGGCTTCTTCGGCGCGCCCAGGAAGAAAGGATCTGTGCTTTTTCTTTGCCGGTTTTTGTGAATGGAGCATTGAGCTGCCGATAGAGTTTCAGATATTCGGCTGCAGGCGACTTCCAGCTGTAATCGGCCTGGAGAGATTTTTTGATCATCCCTTGATAGCCCGCTTTGTCCTGGAGAATGAAGGAGAAAGCTCTTTTTAACGCAGTTTTGAGTTCATCGGAAGTCGGAGCCTTGAAGACGAATCCATTCCGCAAATTCCGATCGATTAAACCGTCCTCGCAATCGAACACAGTGTCTTTCAGGCCTCCTGTCGCATGGATGATCGGAATTGCCCCGTAGCGCAAGCCGAGTATTTGAGTAAGCCCGCAGGGTTCCGAGAGAGAAGGGACCAAGATGAAATCCGAAGCTCCGAGCAATTGATGGGCTAGGACGTCGTCATAAGTGTATTGGAGAAATACACGGGGATTGCCTCGATGGGTCTGCTTTAATTCTTCGAATTTCTGTTCGAGATCGAAAGAAGGAGCCGATCCGAGAAGCGCGAATGCGCCGCCCAACTCTAGAACCTGCTCGATCGCTTCGATCATTAAATCGGGGCCTTTTGCCGGAACAAGACGGGAAATGACCGAGACGAGGGGTTTCCCTCGGCAGTCGAGGTTTAGTGATTTCTGTAAAAATTCCTTGTTCGCTTTTTTTGCGTTCAGGATGGCTGCCGAGGAATCATCTGGGCGATATCGAGCGGTCAAATGGGGGTCGGTCGCGCTATTCCAGATCGTTGAGTCGATTCCATTCAGGATTCCAAGAGTTTTTTTTTGTTGGAGCAGGGAATGGAGGCCGCATCCCAATTGTTCAGTGAGGATTTCCTTTGCATAGCTCGGGGATACGGTGGTCACTCGATCCGCATAGGCGATTCCGCCCTTGAGCAGGTTGATGGTTTGCGGATAGGCCGGATTCGGATCTTGCAAGCGGTCGGGAGTCAACAAAGAGTAGCCATTTAGACCTATGGCATCTAGATCCTGAGTTCCGCATTTTCCCTGGTATCCGAGATTGTGAATCGTCAGCAAGATATGCCGGATCGGAAGATCTTTGAATATAAGCCGCGCTAAAGGCGCGCAAATCGCGGCGTGCCAGTCGTGGAGATGGAGAATATCGATCGGCTCTCCTTTGAGTTTGAGGTATTCCAAAGCCGATTTACAGAAATAGAGAAACTTAGGGATGTCGTCGGGCTCCCCATAGATTTGTTTTCTTTGAAAATAGCCGCTGGGATGGCGCTCTTCCAAGAGGAGCAGTCGGCAATTTTCGACACATGCCGACCACATCGAATTTGAGATTGCCTTGCCCTTTTCAAAGCATGTGAAATCGGGAGTTTCCAGCTTTAAATCGCAGAGCGCCGAAGAATCGATGAAAGAGTACTTGGGGAGAAGGACTTCCGTTGAAATGTGCTGGCGCGTCAATTCGCGGGAAAGGCCGAGGAGGACTTCTCCCAATCCGCCCGCTTTGGCGATCGGTGCAAATTCAGCGGCGATTTGAACGACTCTCATGAGTCCTCATATAAGAAATTTCCAACAGAATAGAAAGTTTTTTTTAGAATGCGCTTCCTCGATCGGGCGGCAGAATGGTGAAGTGTGATCTTATGTGCCTCTCCGTAAACTGTTTGCGGGGTGTTCTCTCGGAGATAAAAAGTTCTTCTCAAGGGAATTGGAGGTGCAGTTTTTTTTTCATATGTGGTAGTAATTGCTAAAAATTTCGGCCGTTCGTTATGATAGCCCTCGTTTTTTAAGTTTCTCCACGGCAAATGCTGGGGTGTCGCCAAGCGGTAAGGCAGCGGTTTTTGGTACCGCCATGCGGAGGTTCGAATCCTTCCACCCCAAATCTTTGGTTCTATGGCAGAAGGTGAAAATTTTTGGTTGCTGTTTGCGGGATCCTCTAATGGGGATTTGGCTGATCAAATTGCTCGTGCTTTGAATATCAAGCTCGGCCGGATGGCAATTGAAACCTTTCCCGATGGAGAAATCGGGGTTCAGATTCTCGAGAACGTCCGGGGCAGGGATGTCGTTTTGCTCCAGTCGATCGCTAGGCGTCCCAATCATTATTTGATGGAGCTTTTGATCATGGTCGATGCCCTCAAGAGGGCTTCTGCTCGGAGCATCGTCGCGGTGATTCCCTATTACGGATATGCGCGGCAGGACCGAAAAGACAAGGGTCGCGTGCCGATTACGGCTAAACTCGTGGCGAATCTGCTGGAGAAAGCGGGGGTGACGCGCGTTTTGACGATGGATTTGCATACGGAGCAAGTCCAGGGTTTTTTTGATATTCCGGTGGATAATCTTTATGCGAGGCCGCTGTTGGTTCAGGCGATTCGAGGCTTAAAGTTAAAAGATCTAGTCGTTGTTTCTCCCGACGTGGGGAGCAATAAGATGGCCAGAAAGTTCGCCGAAGATTTGAAGGTCGATCTCGCGATCGTCGACAAACGCCGCTGCAATGCGGATAGAGTCGAAGTCAATGCGCTGATCGGCGACGTCAAGGGGAAAAATGTCCTTCTGGTCGATGATATTTGTTCGACCGGAGGCACTTTGAAACTGGCGGCTAAAGTGTGTAAGGGAGAAGGGGCTAAGAGCGTATTTGCATGCGTTTCGCATGGGCTGTTGGTCAAAGGCGCGCTGGAGTGCAGTGAGATAGATCGGATCTATATCACCAATTCAGTGCCGGCCAACGATGCGTTTCGGCATCCAAAAGTCGAGGTTTTATCGGTCGCTCCATTATTTGGCGATGCGATCCAGAGGCTTTTGACGGCGAGGTCGATCTCCTCTCTTTTCGCAGACTGAAGAAAAACGGATGAAGATAAACTAAAGCAGCGAAGTAGGAAGAATTTATGAAGTTGACATTAGCAAAACGAACGGGCTCGACAAAGGGCGAGATCAAGAAAATCCGACGAGAAGGGAATATTCCTGCGGTGCTGTACGGATCTGGCTCTTCTGTGGAAAAAGTCTTTGTAAAAGGCGATGAATTCAATGCGATTTTGCGCAATCTGAAGCAAGGGCTGTTGCCGACTACTTTGTTTGATCTGGAACTCGAAGGGAAAAAATACCAAGCGGTCATTAAAGATATTCAATACAATGCAGCGACCTATGCGGTCGAACATATCGATTTGTTCCTGCTGTTCCAAAGACAAGCCCGTCTCCGTCAATGTGCCGATTCAGATTCTCGGGAATCGCTGAATGTGCCGGGAATTAAATTAGGCGGAACGTTGCGCCAGGTGATTCGTTCTTTGAAAGTAGCCTGCCTGCCCCACCAGATTCCCAGCGAATTTCTACATCGATGTCCGCGAACTCAACATTGCCCAATCCAAGCGCCTTTCCGATATTTCGATCCCGAGCAATGTAAAACCGCTTGCGCGAATGAACGAAGTGGCTGTGGTCGTGGCGAAGTAATCGGATATGGCGGATGCATTTCTGATCGTCGGTCTTGGGAATCCCGGGAAGGCGTATGAGAAGACCCGCCATAATATAGGATTTCGCGTTCTGGAAAAGTTTGCGGAATCCGCAAGGTTGAATTTTCGCAAAAAGCTCTTGTCGAAGGAGCGATTTGCACAAGGAATCGCGCAGGGCAAGAAGGTGTTTCTCCTTCAGCCCGGCACTTACATGAATCTCAGCGGGGATGCTGTCATCCGCGCCATGCGCAAGCATGCCGATCGACCGTTGAGAGGTTGCTCGTCATCGCGGATGACGTGGCCCTGCCTTTCGGCCAGCTTCGGATTCGTGCGAATGGGGGATCGGGAGGGCACAATGGCTTGAAGAGCATTGAAGCCTCCTTGGGGACAAATGGTTATGCCCGTCTTCGGGTCGGAGTCGGAGATAGGCGGGAAGGAGATCTGGCGGATTATGTGCTGGGATCCATTTACTCCGGCAGAAGAGAAAGTCGTTCCTCAGATTGATCGGGGGAGCGGCCCAAGTGGTCGAAGTTTGGTTGACCGAAGGAATAACAAGTGCGATGAATCGCGCGAATGCCGTCAAACTCGGCATTTAGGGAGAGGTGTTTTGAAAGATTCATCCCAACCATACAAGGAAAAAAATGGTAAAGCAACGAAATGCCCTCTACGAGGGGATGTATATTCTGAGCGCGACGCTCAGCGATGACTCCCGCAAGAAGGCCTTTGACAAGATCCTCAACGGGATTACGGAAAAGGGCGGGAAGATTGAGAAAATACATGAGCAAGGCCGAAAAAAACTGGCCTACGAGATCGATGGCAAGCGCGAAGGGTTCTATTACGTCCTCTTTTTCCAGGCGCCGACTTCGACTATCAGCGAGCTTTGGAAGGAATACCACCTTCATGAAGACCTGATCCGGTTTTTGACACTGCGCGCAGAAAGCGTGCAAGAGACTCTCGAATTTAAACCGCTGAAACAGGCTCAGTAAGGGGGATATCATGTTTCCAGCAACAACAAGAGCGCACCCGTCACTCCTCGGCCAACCGGAGATTCGGTATTTGCGAAGAAAAGCAAATCCTGTCCTTTTACTGCTAATAAAGTAAAAGCGATCGACTACAAAGATCTCGAAACGCTCAAGCAGTTTATCACCGAACGAGGCAAAATTTTGCCCCGCCGGATCACTGGCGTTTCCCACTATTATCAAAACATCCTGAAGCAAGCGATCAAGAGAGCCCGTCATATGGCCTTGATTCCGTTTGTCTTGGAAGAATAAAAGGAGGATCAGATGAAACAACAGTTATTATTGCTCGAAGATGTCGAATCCTTAGGGAAAAAAGGGGAAGTCGTTTCTGCTCGCCCTGGATATGTGCGTAACTTCTTGCTGCCTCAGCGGCTAGCCGTAGATTGCTCCGTCGAATACTCTGCGCAAGCAGGAACGCCTTCGCCAAGAACGCGCGAAACAATCCGTAGCCGATCGGCAGGAAGCAGAGACGCTCGCCCAGCAGATCGAGACGCTTTCTTTGGAAATTCGCGTCAAAGTGGATCCCGAAGGACATATGTACGGGTCGGTATCGGCTCTCGATATTGCGCATCTTTTCCAAGAGAAAGGGCTGCCTGTCGAGCGAAGATATATCCAAGTTTCCCGTCCTATTAAAGAGACCGGCGAACATAAAATTTCGCTTAAGCTCAAGGAAGGCATTCCGGCTTCTTGCAAGCTGAGAATCATTCCCGAAGGCGTGGTTATGACGGGCATCGAAAGCGTCGTGGCTCCTTTGCCTCCTGAAGAAGGCAAGGAAACGACTTCCGAAGCCTAAAAGCAAGGTGAGGATTCCGGTCTTTTTGGCCGGAATCCGTCTTCTATGACCTCATTTCGTTCCCGGTTTTTTTCTCCTGCGAAAATCAATCTGTTTTTCCGGATCATCGGCAAGAGATCCGATGGCTATCATGAAATCGCTTCTCTTTACCAAGCGATCGATTATGGCGATTGGCTGTTGATAGAACCTTCTAAAAAAGATCAGTTCACATGCAGCGATCCCGATCTCCCTATGGATGAGACGAATCTCGTTTCCGGGCGCGGCCTTTTCCGCTCTCATTTTCCCTGTCCAAGCGTTAGAATTCATTTGGAAAAGCGCATTCCAATGCAGGCGGGTCTCGGCGGCGGCAGTTCGAATGCTGCGACCGTTCTTTGGGCCTTAAATGAGATTTGCCATCGCCCTGCTTCTGTAGACGTTCTGTGCAGCATCGGGGCTCAGATCGGCTCCGACGTCCCTTTTTTCTTTTCGACGGGAACCGCGTATTGCACAGGGCGTGGAGAGATTTTGCATCCGGTATCGATTCTCCCCATATGCGGGCGTTTGATAAAGCCTCCGTTCGGGACTTCGACGCGCGCTGTTTATGGAGAAGTGAGCCCCTCCGACTACTCGAAGGATAGACCGGAAGAAGCTCTAGCCGGTTTTACAAGCTCATCTCCCCTCTGTTTTAACGATTTGGAGAAGGCCGCTTTTCGGCTCGATCCACGGCTTGCGCATTTCAAACGAGGTCTCTGCGAAAAAGGTTTGACTTCCCCGACGATGACAGGAAGCGGAAGCGCATTTTTTTGTTTAGGTTCGTCGATTCCAAAAATCGAAAACTCGATTCCTTTCCAATCGATCCAGAGATGCGCTGGCGAATGGTTTTCTCAGCCAGATCGCACAAGCTTGCGATGTAGTCAAAAGTGATATAGAATTTTCCCTGAGAAAAATCTCAAGCGATTCAGAGGGGGTTCTACAAAGAGCGGCTTCGTCGATTTTTGTAGAAACTCTCTCTGTTCAGATGCTCATGCTCTCTCAAAGAAAAATTGCTTGAGTTCTCGCGGGTCTTGAAAGCGCCTGCATAATTCCACAAATGATGATGCAAAAGGTTTGTTTTATGAAGATATCATTGGCGATAGCCGCTGGAGTGTTGATCGGTTTTGGCGGGACAATCCTAGCGGCAGATGAGGCGATGCAGCGGGAAGTTCAGTCGAGTTCCAGCCCGATTGTTCGCGATATATGCAACCTCGATTTGATTTATAACAAATCCGATGGGTATGAGTATTCGCTGCCAAGATCCGTTCTGGAAGGGTTTTTATCCGGAAAAGCTTTCGACCATCCGATCCATTATTCAGAGGCCGAATTCTCTCAATTGCGCTTAGACATCAACGAATTATTCCAAAGTATTCTATCCCAAAAACCCGTGAGAGAAAATCTCGCCGTCATCACTGCCGGCGCTCCCGGAGCGGGGAAAACGATCAAATTGCGCCAGGATCTCGAGGAAAATAGGCGTTGTGGTAAAAACTATGCTTATCTTTGTCCAGATGACGTGTGTTTGAAAAATCAGACGAGGACCTATGTGGCCGATCTCCAAAACACAGATGGGTCGAAAGAATCCCGTCGGATGGCCTATGATAAATGGCGCCCCGGTTCCAATGCCGCGGTTCACCTTATCTTGGCGAATTTAATCCGCGAAAAATACGCATTTTATTTTGGATCGACCTCTTCAGGGCCTGGTACCGGAAAGTTTTTTGAATTTATTAAAAAACAAGGGTACCGCATCCGGTTGATTTACATCGTCGCATCGGATGATGTCCGATGGGAGTCGATTCGACAGCGGGAGAATGTTTTTATCCAGGCGACAGAAAACGACGTCAAGGAAAAAGGATTTTTACTTCCGCAGCGCATCAACGATACGTTCCTCGCTTATGCGGATGAAATCGAATTCTATTATCGAAGCGGCGTTCACGAAGATGCCAAGCTGGCTGCGAAATGGCTGCGAAATGCAGAAGATTCCGAGATGGGGATTTTAGAAGTGATTGCTTTGCCCGAATATGAACAGCTCAAAGCGATTCATAATGCGGCTGCCGATGTTTTAAAGCGGCCGGATCTCCGATGGGAAGCCTCGGTGGAAAAGCGTTCGACATTTATCCATTGAGACGGTCTTTGGTCATTGAGATTTCATCTCCTTTTTCCAGATTGCCCCAGAAAGGCGAAGTAGTATAATTTGTGCACGGAATCGAGAGCGCTCTAATATGAAGATAAAGCGTACAGTAGTTGTGACAGGCGCTGCCGGAATGATTGGATCTGGAGTCGTTCGGCAGCTCAATGACCGGGGGTATCGAGATTTATTATTAGTCGATGATTTCAAGACGAGCGACAAGTGGAAAAATTTGGTCGGGAAGACTTTTTCCGATCTCATCTCCCGCCATCGATTGATGGATTGGCTTAAGGAAAGAGAAGCGGATATCGGAGCTGTGATCCATCTGGGCGCCTGTTCGGATACAATGGAAGCAGACGCGGATTATTTATTAGAGAACAACTATCGGTTTACGATTCGCCTGGCAGAGTGGGCGATGTCTTGCAATAAGCGGTTCATCTATGCTTCCTCGGCGGCGACGTATGGAGATGGATCCCTCGGGTTTTCCGACGATGAGGATTCGATTCAGCATTTAAGGCCGTTGAATATGTACGGCTATTCCAAGCACTTGGTCGATCTCTGGATGAAAAAAGAAGGCGCATTGAAAAAAGCGGTCGGGCTGAAGTATTTCAACGTATTCGGGCCCAATGAAAACCATAAGGGGCGCATGTCCTCGATGGTATATAAAATGAGCCAAAAGGCGCAAAGAGACGGAGTTGTCAGTCTATATAGATCCAGCGATCCAAAATTGCGCGACGGCGAACAATCCCGCGACTTCATCTATTTAAAAGATGCGGTGCGCATGACCTGTGATTTTTTAGAGCATTCCGATGCAGCAGGGCTTTATAATATCGGCAGGGGAATTCCCACGACTTGGAATCAGTTGGCCGCGGCATTGTTTTTCGCTCTCGACCGCACTCGGAATATCGAATATGTCGAAATGCCAGCCGATCTTTTAAAACAATATCAAAATTACACTTGCGCAGACATGCGGAAGTTCCATAAGATTTTTCCGAAGGCTTCGACGATGTCCATCGAGGCGGCCGTTCAAGAATACGTACGGGAGTATCTACTCGCATGCGCTCGATGGTAAAATTAGCCGGAGCTTTAAGTCGCTTCCGGCCCATTTCAGCCCTTGTCATCGGAGATTTCATGCTCGATACGTATACGACGGGCAGAGTCAAACGTATTTCTCCGGAAGCCCCTGTGCCCGTATTGGAAGTGCAAAGCCAGCACGAACTCCCGGGAGGCGCGGGAAATGTCGTTTTGAATCTATGCGCTTTAGGAGCCAAGGTGGTCGTCGCAGGCCGTATTGGATCGGATGCGGCGGGAGAGCGCCTTAAACAATCGCTCAATCGGAGCGATATCGATTTAAGGGGTCTCTTGGAAGAGCAGGGGTATAAAACGCCTGTCAAGAATCGACTGATCGCAGATAGCCAGCAAATCCTTCGAGTCGATTCCGAAATGATCGCTCCGATTTCAGAAAGATTCGAAGAGCAGATTTTGGCATGGATCGAAAAGGCCATCCCAGGGGTGCAAGTCATCGCCCTTTCCGATTATGCAAAAGGGTTTCTCACAAAAACGCTGATCGCCGAGGTGATCAGGCTCGCCGGACGGGCCAAAGTCCCCGTTATCGTCGATCCCAAGGGCATTGATTTTGCGAAATATCGCGGCGCAACGATTTTAAAACCGAATTTGTCGGAGGCCTATGCTGCAGTCAAGGGATCGGCCCAGGATTCCCTCGACAGGGTGGCTAAAGAAATTTTTTCGCTCGCCGAGATCGAATGGCTCTTAATCACCCGATCCGAAGCGGGTATTTCTCTTTATAATCGAGATCTCGAGCGCCAGGATTTCCCCGTTCGATCCAAAGAAGTCAAAGATGTCACGGGAGCAGGGGATACTGTGCTCGCCATGATCAGCGCGGCGATTGCGAATCAATTGAATCTTTCCATAGCTACTCCGCTGGCAAATATCGCAGCGGGAATTGCGATCGAGCGCATCGGATGCGCTCAGGTGACGTTATCCGAAGTAGCCCGTCGGTTGCTCGAATCCGATGCGGGGACGAAGATTTTCGACGACGTCCATGCGTTTGCCTTGCATCAGGTGCTGCAGGATATCCGCTATATCTTGCTCGTGTTGGAATCCGGGCAATCGATGTCGCATGTTCTTTTCTGTGCGCTCAAGGAACTCAGCTCGCGACAAGTCGAGAGCTTCATCGTCTATGTGCGAGGCGCTTCCGCGGAAGAGGAATTAGTGCAGTTTCTCTCTTCTTTACAAGAAGTCGATTACATTCTTCTCGGAAACGGATCGCTGCAGGATCTGTGCGGATCGATTGCCCCGCAGGAGAGCTACTACTTCGAAAACGGAAAGCTTAGAAAATATACCGATCCCCAGGCGATGCTCAAAAGTTTGTGTCTAAAGCAGAAGTCTCTTGTCTGATCGATTCCGGAAGGTTTCTTTTCATAGAGTGATAAGAGGGTCCCGCTTCTTCAATCACCGCTCCTCCTAAGCAAATGTCTCCCAGGTAGAATACGACCGATTGCCCAGGGGCGATCGCTCGCTGCGGCGAGGAAAATCGAACGTGGAGGCGTCCCGATTCCAGGCGGGAGACGGAGCAGGGAGCGTCCGTCTGGCGATAGCGGATTTTTGCGCTGCAGGCGAGGGGAAACGCCGGCAAAGAGATCCACGAAGCCTCTTTTGCTACGAGTTCATCCGCATATAAGGCGGGATGGGCAGCTCCTCTTTCGACGAAAACGATATTTGCTTCGGGATCTTTTTTGACGACGAACCATGCTTCGCCTTCTCCGCCAAGTCCCAGGCCTTTTCTTTGTCCGGGAGTGTAGTAAGCGGTTCCATCATGCCTGCCGACAATTGTGCCGTCGAGAGTCATGAGATGTCCTGTTTGAAACCCGAGAAACTGGCTTAAGAATTGCTTGAAATTTCTTTCCCCGATAAAGCAGATGCCCGTGCTGTCTTTTTTTTCCGAAGTCGGAAGATTAGCCATCCGCGCGATCGCGCGTACCTCTTTTTTATGGAGATGCCCTACGGGAAAAAGCGTCTTGCGCAAGGCTTTTTCATCGATGGCGGATAGGAAATAGCTTTGATCTTTTTGAGGATCGGAGCCTTTCAAAAGCAAAGAGGAATCCGGGGGAAGATCCAAGAGCTGGGGATGGGAGAGTTTGTCCGCATTTTCTGTGCGGCAATAATGGCCCGTGGCCAGAAAATCCGCTCCGAGTTCCAGCGCCTTGTGCATGAGCGCTTTGAATTTGATTTCTCGATTGCATAGGATGTCGGGATTGGGGGTCAGCCCCAAACGGCAATCGGCGAGAAATCGCTCGAATACCCCTTGGCGATATTCCTTGACGAAGTTAATCGGATAATAGGGAACCTGGATCCTTTCGCAGACAGAGGCGGCATCGTCGAAGTCCCGAGAGGCCATGCAAACTCCCTGGCCATCGGCTTCTTCCCAGTTTTTCATGAAGAAAGCAATCACTTCGTAACCCGCCTCTTTCAGCAAAAACGCGGATACGGAGGAATCGACTCCGCCGGAGAGCCCGACGACAACAGTTTTTTTCATAGCGTTAACGAATCGATCGGAGTGCGTTGAAAAACAAATGTAATGTTAAATATTTCAATCGCATCCAATTCCTGGATTAAATTCAGTCCAGGAGTATAGCAGATTCAAAGCTCGAAGAAAAGGCGCCTCTATAACAGCTCTCGAAGAAGCCTTTTCGCAATCTTCACCAGGGTTTTTAACATCCCTGCCAAGCGGGTTAGTATCAGTGGGACTTCTTCAGCCGCTCGATGCGTTCTTCCAATGGAGGGTGGGTTGCAAAGAAACGAAGCAATCCTTTTTTTGAATGCGTCGAGATCTTAAAGGCCGCAAAAGCTGGGTTTTCTGCCTTGGGATCGCGGATTTCCTGCATGACCCGGAGGGTATTGAGAGCCGAGATCATGTTGTCTTTGCCGGCGAGCTTGGCTCCGCCCGCATCAGCTCTGAATTCTCGATAGCGCGAATAGGCGGCGATGAGGATCGACCCGAGGATCATAAAGATAATTTCAAACAAGAAGACGAGGAGCATATAGCTCGATCGGGATCCGAGAGAACTGCTGCTTTCGCGGTTGCTGCGGCCCATTCCCGAAAAAGCCAATGCGAGCACTCGAGCCAAGAACATGACAAATGCGTTGACGACCCCTTGGAGGAGGGTCATGGTAATCATATCTCCATTTGCAATGTGGGCGATTTCATGGCCTAAAATGGCTTCGACTTCCGTTTCCTTCATCCGGCGAAGAAGGCCAGAAGAGACAGCGACAATAGAACGCGACTGGGTGGGTCCTGTAGCGAATGCGTTGACTTCGTTTGATTCGTAGACGCCCACTTCTGGAACCGGGATCTGCGAGGCTTTCGCGAGTCTATGAACAACGCTCAAAAGTTCCTGGAGGTCTGGATCCTGTGTATTTGGGGAGATGACCCGAACGCCCATCATCCATTTCGCCATAATCCGCGATAAGGAGAGGGAAATGAGGGCGCCTCCCATGCCCCAGGCGAAACAAAAGACGAGCAGGGATCGGTAATCGACCCCGTACTCGGATAAAAAAGGCTTGACGTTGAACAGATTCAGGATGAACGAAATCGCCAGGACGACGAGGAAGTTCAGCGCCAGAAAGAGGAAAATTCTTTTTACAAAGGCCATAGAGTTCGCTCCATTCGAAAGCCCTTCATTAAATCGCGCAGTCTGTTATGTGTCAAGAACCTCTGCGCTAAAAATGGAGAAGCACATTTCCGGCTGGATGGAAAGAAGCCTCGAGCGCAAGGGAGCCTTGCGGAAAATGGCTTGTTATGTCATCTATGCTCCCAAAGTAAACGCGCAAAATTCAGAAGAAGGGGGGATGGATGTCGAAAGCGGGGAATAAGTCAAAAGATGTTAAAGTCGAGAACTTCAAAATTCCGCTGCTTGAGAAAATCAAAAGCGAGCTCGCCGATCGCTATGCTTGCTATGTCCTGATCACTTGCGGCGAGGCGGGCTCGGATGGGAGCATGCAGGTGGAAATGTCTTACGAAGGAGATGAGGTATTGGCCTCTTATCTCGTGGAAAATGCCCAGCAGATCTTTCATCGCCAGGAGCAAATGCGCAAACCCATGAAGTAATACCATTTATCATAAATATTTTGTATTTCGGCCACGTCAAAACCCCGCGGTTTTACGATCGAAAACCCTCGTGAATTTTTCACGTTAGCCAAATGCAAGATTATTTATGACAAACGGTATGAGTTTGCTGACCCAAAAGAACCCAAAAACGACTGAAGCCCCTCTTTATAGATACCCTCTCAAAAGCTTGCATCCAACAGACCTTTTTAATTATGATCGCGGCGATGCATCGCGAGGTTTGTTTATGAAGGAGATTCGATCCTGGATCGAAGATCGATTCCCAAGTTTGCGCAGGGATTTGTTTTCATTTTTAAAATTTAAGACGATCAGCACGGATTCTTCCCATAAGCACGACTGCATTTCCTGCGCTGAATGGTTGCGCGGATATCTGGCGGCGTTGCAATTCGATGCGAAAACGATCCCTACGTCGACGCTTCCGATCGTCTATGCGGAGGATTTGCGAGCCGGGCCGAACGCTCCTACGCTGCTCATTTATGGACACTACGATGTGCAGCCGGTCGATCCCATCGGAGAATGGCATAGCGATCCCTTCGATCCGGTCGAAAAAGACGGAGTCGTTTATGCGAGGGGCGCCGTCGACGACAAGGGGCAGATTTTCTACGCGGTCGCAGCGCTCAAAGCGATGCGGGAACTCGGCCGCAAATTGTCCGTGAACCTGAAGTTTTGCATCGAGGGAGAGGAAGAATGCGGCAGCCAAGGGCTGAAGGAATCTTTGGGATCCCTTAAGGAATTGCTGCGCGCCGATTACCTCCTGGTCGTCGATTTCGATCTCGCGGATAGCCACACGGGAGCCGTCAATCTCGGCGCGAGAGGGCTTGCGACCTTCGAGGTGGTGTTGCGGGGGGCGAATTTAGATCTCCATTCAGGGATGTACGGCGGACTCGCCTATAATCCGAATCGGGCCTTGGCCGAACTCCTCGCGTGCTGCTGGGACAAAAATGGCAAAGTGCGAGTGCCGCATTTTTACGACAAAGTCGCCAAATATTCGAAAAAAGAAAAAAGCGCGTTTGCCAAAGCGCTAAAAAAGCAAACGGAGCAAATGGCAAAAGATGCAGGGATCTCTGCTTTTGCATCTGGAAAAAGAACGGCTTTCTATGAAGCTGTTTGTTTGCTGCCGACCCTTGAAATCAATGGAATTGCAGGGGGATATGCCGGAGAGGGGTTTAAAACCGTAATCCCAAAGGAAGCTCGCGCCAAGATTTCATGCAGGCTCGTCCCCGACCAAGATCCCGAGGAAATCGTTTGTCTTGTTGCAGATTTTCTACGCAAAAATGTAAAACAGGGAATGGGGATCGAAATTCTCGCCGGCCATGGCGGGCATCCCTATCGGGGCAAGTCCGACTCGGCTTTGGCCGCAGCGCTTGCAAAGGCATATGAAGATGCCCTAGGAACTAAGAGCGTCAAAACTTTATCCGGGGGATCGATCCCGGTGGTTGCCGACCTCATGCGGGCATCAGGGGCGGAAGCCGTTGGAATGGGGTATGGATTGCCGACGGATCAGATCCACGCGCCGAATGAACATTTCGGGCTGGATCGGTTTAAAAAAGGGATTGAGACTATAGTGCGGACAATCGAGCATTTAAAAGGGGCATAATGGCAGCGAGCGAACGGATTGCGAAGCTGTTTCAGACAGAAGAGGAAGAGCGATGGATCGACGATTCCGTTTGGATTTCGGTCGGCCTCGTGTTTCTTTTCTGCACGATTTGTTTGGCTTTTCAAAGGCCCGGCAATCTGGATCTGGCTCTTCTTGCGCCACTGGGTTTTGTTTGCTGCCTCAAAGGGCGTCTGCGGGGATTTATTTATGCATCGGCGCTTTTGGGATTAACCGCCGTTTGCAAGCATTTACTGTTTCTCGACGCCCATCTTTGGCAGCTCGGTCTCGAAACGTCTGTCGAATTGGGTTTTTGCGTGATCAGCCTCAGCGCGGGCATGCGCCAGGTTCGCGACGAACAGGCCAAGTGCATGGCGAAAAGCCAGGAGCAGACCATCCGCAATCTCGAGGAGGAGATCGCGAAAGCCGCTCAGGAAGTCCAGGGAGAAAAGCTCGCTTTGCAAACCCGCTTGAACGCCCTTCAAAAAGATCTGGACGAAGTTTCATCCGAGTGTTTTTCCCTGCAGATTCTAAATGAAGTGCTGAGAAAATCAGCCGCGGAAGGGGTGAAAGAGCGCGAGGCGATTGCAAAAGAAATCGAAAGCAAGGATGAGCGGATTTCGGAATTGCTATCTGAGATTCGCCATTGGGCTCGGTTGCCTCGGCAGGCCGATCTCATCGCTGAGAATGAAAAGTTTGCAAAAGAGCTTTCCGAAAAAGCGCAAGAAATATTCCAATCGGCCGAAGCTCGCAAAGCTTTGGAAGAGGAATGCGCCCAGGGACGAGAAGCAAATATCCGGCTTCAAGAGCAGCTCAAAGCTCTTGGCGCCGAACTGGCCCTAAATCAGGCGGAATTCACAAAGCTTGCTGCAAATGCGGATGCCCTTCGCCAAGAGCGGGCGTCTCTAACGCAGCAGAAGCTCGATTTGGAAAGAGAATTAGATGCGGTTCGGCAGAGCCTTCAGGAGAGATCCGCTGCGCTGGCCATAGAAAAAGAGAAGGCGGAGCAGTCCTGCGAGGAATTCGAGCGCATCAATCGAATGCTGGTTCAAGAAAAGAAAGACTTAGAGGAAAAGGCTCTTTCTCTCGAGGGGCGTTTAACTGCATCGATCGAGCAGATCGGGCGCCTTCAAGACTCCTTGAAATCCGCAGAAGAAAAAGCGGGTTCAAAAAGCAATGCTTCTGCAGCGCTTTTGGCTCAGATGGCAGACAAAGAGAAGAAAATCGAGGAGCTTCAGGAGCGTTTGCGCGCTTTGGCGCAAAGCCAGGCGATGTATTTCGAATTGCGCAAGCAATTCGAAGAAAAAGGGGGAGTTCTCCATCAAACGCGCTCGGAGCTTTTCCGTGCGGAAACCTCTTTGCAGGCATTGCAGCTCGATCGACAGCGCAAAGCTCAAGAAGTGCCTGCTCTCGAGCAGATCCTCGCAGAGGAGCTTTCGCGCCTCGCAGAGGAACACGCAGATCTAGAAGCGGAGAATGAGCATCTTTTCGAACTCATCGGGGTATTGTCCAGCTCTGCCGAGAAGCCCGCGCCCAAGCCCAGAAAAAAAAAAGTGATCGCGAAACGCTCTGAGGGAGAGCTGCTATTTTGAAGCAGAGGCTTCGGGATGTCGGTCCGAAAACTCCAGGGCTTGTGCTGCAGTGAATCGATCCTGCGGTTGGATTTGGAGCATGTTCCAGATTAAATATTCGATCGACCCGCGATCCGAAGGCTCGGGGAAAGGGGCTCCGGATGTATGAAGGAAATGTTCCGGGTGCCCATGTAAACCCCGCAATAGGCGCGATTGGTCCATGGAAAGCCGATTTAAATCGCTTTTTGAAAAGTAAATTTGGGCGCAGATGATTCCCATCGCCCATACGTCATTTTGTTTATGCTCTTCAAATCCAATTCGAGATGCCGATGAACTCTCTTTAGAGGCCATCTCTGGAGATAGGTAGGATTGCGTTCCGACAATCTCATCGATCCAATCCGCAGAATCCGAAGAGCGGCAGGCTCCGTCGAGATCGCAGAATTTTAATGTTCCATTTTTCGAGATTAAGATGTTTTCCGGTTTGAGATCCCGGTGCGAGACATTCGCCCGATGCAATCGATCGAGCAGGGTCAAACATTGCTTGATCAGCTCTATTTTTCGAGCCGGATAAAGATCCGGCGATTGTTCTAAATAATAGAATAGATCGGCTGGGAATTTTTCATGATACGAAACTAGTTTTTCCTTGCGATCCTTATGGCTGGATGTGAGTAAATGGCCGAATTGCTCTGGAACTGGCAGCTCGTCCGGGAACGCATGTTGCAAATGCTCGAATATTCTGGAGCTGTTTTGAAATTGCAGATTAGCGGATGGATTCGCATCGCCCACAAGGCGCACGCCGCGGATCACTCGGGGAGATGCGGGGTTTTGAAGAGAGATCAATAAGGCGTCTTTGCAATATTTAAAGGCGCCGGAAGGCCGTTCTGCTCTAGGTCTCGGATCGTGGATATGAAGTGCGATGCAACGGCTATGCGGAACAGCGCGGAGGGTATAATTTGCGTTTTGAATGAGAATCGGATTTTTTTCTCCGGGGGCGGCTCTCTCATAAACCTTTATGAGGGTTTGCAAAAAAGGCGAGTTTTCAACAGAAAGAGCGCGATAAAGCAGATCCATGTCGATCGCGAGAGGGGCTGGTTTCGTCAATGAAAGAGAGTCGCGGACTGCGCGCCAGTTGATTCGAGTCGCCCATGATGCCAAAGAGGCTGTTGCAATAGTTGCAATCGCCGAACTCGCTCTCCAAAGATCCGATGGCTCGGTATCTGTTAAATAAGCGCTTGTTGCCAGCGAGACCGCTCCGATCGCGCTCACCGCCATGCCTAGATATTCTGCAGAGGATCTCATGGTTCCTGAGGAAGAGAGGAAACTTGACTCCGCCTGAGGGGGGAAAAGAAAAATGGATGTAGTCATAGTTGGGTATAAACTTATAATAATTTGTTTTATTCTGTTTTTTGCTACATTCAAACAGCTCTTTTATTCGGATGTTATAAGAGCGTGTTTATGGTGTTTTCTATTATATCAAACAAGCAATTAAAAGCGATTGACAATTGTCAGGTCATATGGAACATTGCAAAAAAATGATGGGCGGATATGCAGCGGCCGGATGCTTTCGGATCACGCGTATTTGAGGTCTGGAGAGACGAGCGGATTTCTTTTAGAGGAAAAGAGCTCGGCTTGAAGGAAGCGAATGCTTGGGCGGACAAACTCAGACAATGGGCTGTTGCGAATCGGGCTCAGAGCTGGAGTTACTGGCCTTTTGGAGAAACGCGCATTTCCCCCAATTCCATCCGAGATTTGAACGGGAGCTGTCTGATGAACGGCCGGGAACAAGGCCGTTTGTTGGATGATTGCGTTCCCCCCTTTCTTTGGGAGGAACAGGGGGAGATCCTCCTGTGCATTCCATCTTTTCTGGCCTCAAAGGAGAGAGAAGGGGACGACGATTATTTTACATTGCTGTTATCGATTGAAAAACTAGAAGAAGCTTTGGGGCGCCTTTGCAAGATTTTCAAGGGTTCTGGCGAAGCGATCGATTTTGAAATGCAAATCATTCGGCAATGTGGAATCGCTCCTCTAAATGCAGAACTTTCAGGGAAAAACGACTCGTTGTTTCATCGCTTCATGCCTTCAAAAAAAAGGTTGGAGGCGCGCGAAGATCAACTTCGGGAATTTTGCCAAACGGTTCGGCGAGCGTCCCTCGAGCTGGGGGTTGAATGCGAATGCTCTTTGGAATCTAAGCTCTGCCGTTTCACCCTGCCTTTTCAACGAGTCTGGCGCGCTTTGCGCTCCCAGCAGATCCTCGGCGATCTATGCAGGAAAATCGCCTCCGCTCAAGGCGTTGCCGTCTTGTCGGGCCAAGAGCTGGTATTTGAAGAGGAGAAAAGCACTCTTCGCTGTTGCGGGAGATTTCTAGCGGGTCGACGGAGCAATGCATTTGCTCTCGAAACACAGCCCTTGATCGGATTCATTCTGTTCGCGGCGAGCTTGCGGGCGATCCAAACCCATGGGCTTTTGATCCAGCAAGATCTCTCGGCATTTGGAGCTAATCCGGCGGGATTGATCGAGGATGCTCTTTCTAAATTAGATGGGGTAAAGCCTTTAAGCGAAATAGACAAGATTGAATTTTCAATCGATCGTTCTGAAAATCCAGCGTGGGTGACGGCTGCATTTTGCGTCGCTATTGCCGATAGCATTCAGTTGATTTTGGACGAGGTCGAAGATGCTTTAAGCCGCGCTCCAAGAGTCGATCCGATGCAGGCCGCAAAACCCGTGCTCGATCGGTATCTTTCATATAGTCTATCGGGTGCTAAAAGAGCTGCGGAAGTTCGGGGTTTTCATTTGTTTACAGCTATCGGAGATACGAAAACAGCCCGGGTATTTCAAGGCGTAGTATCGGAGGATGGCTTGCGCCATCGGATGGAGCGCCAGATCGGAAATTATGTCCAAGAAACGGAATTTGCATGCAGGATTTTGCTGGATCTATTCCAAAACCAGATTCTTCCCGAGGTTTTGGAGAAAAAGAGAGCCTCTTTGAAGGGGTTTGCCGAACCGGATCAGCGAGCTATCGATCGAGCCGTCGAGGCGATCAAAGACCTGGAAAAAATCTATAGGCAAACGCAGGATCTCGAACCTCAAGCAAAGGGCCGTGTGTTTTGCGATTTGCTCGCGCCGCGCATCCGCGCTGCGCGGCAAGCTGTGGAGAAGCTATGAGAAAAATCGGTTTTTTAGGCGGCACATTCGATCCGATTCATATCGGGCATATCAATTTGGCGATCGAGCTTTCAGAGGCCCATCATTTGAGCGAGGTATTGTTCTGCCCTTCTTTTTGTTCCCCATTTAAAACCGCATTTCCTCCTAAGGCGAATCCTTTGCATCGAGCCGCCATGGTTCGAGCCGCGATCCAAGATATCCCGTCTTTCCGCTATATATCGCTCGAAATCGAAAAGTCCGGCGTATCTTATACGATCGATACTCTAAGGAGACTGAAGGAAGACTTAGGAAAAACCGCCGAAGCTTTGTCTGCTTCTCTCCGAAGACGCTCTTGCGGAGTTCCACTTATGGAAAGATGTCGAACAGCTCGTGCAGATCGCATCGCCTCTCATCGGATCCAGATCCGATCAGCGGCGCGCCATTCCCGACTCGAATGTGAAGGCTATATTGGAAAAAGGACTTACCAAAACCCGAACCATCGAAGTTTCCAGCACAGAGCTTCGGGATCGCCTCAAAAAAAGACTCTACTGCGGACATCTGATTCCATCGAAGGTATTGGAATATATTGAAAAACATCGGCTATATGGGGCCGGGTGATGGCGAAAGGTTTCTGTTTGAAATTAATTTTTTCATTTTTACTATGAAACTATGAAAAAAACTGCTCTAGAAACTCTTAATGCTATAGCTCAAGTTATTTACGACAAGAAGGGGGTCAATATCCTGGCTCTCGACGTTTCGGGGATTTCTTGTCTGGCCGATTACCTCGTCATCGCCGAGGGAAATGTCGATCGCCATGTCATATCCATCGCGCGGTCGATCTTGGAAGAACTCGGCAGAAGAGGGGAGGAGCCTGTTCATATAGAAGGGTTTAGGGTGGGGGATTGGATCGTCCTGGATTATGGGGAGATCGTCGTCCATTTGTTCCAGCCCGGGCTCAGGGAAAAATACGCCCTGGAAAAACTCTGGAATCGGGGGAATATCGTCGATCTGGAGATCGCCGTTTCGAGACCGGAGGCCGTCGGCTTGAGCGAATCATAATTTGAGACCCTTGCGTCAGTCCGATTCGAGTCGAAACTCTCTCTTTCGCTATTTTTGTTCATTTCTATAAGCTTCCTATCCTTAATTAGATATGTTGTCTTGTGAGAATGGGCGGAAATAGAAAAACCATCCAATTTCAACTTCGAAGCGACTTATGCAATGATCTCAATTTTTTAAGAATTGCTCAGCTGCTTAAAATGTGCTATCATTTCCTATGAAAAAACTGCATCAAGCAAAGAAATTTTTCGGAGGAAAGGGTCGATGGGAAAAAAGCGAATCGTCATCACAGGAATGGGAATCGTCTCCTGCCTGGGAACTGATGTAGAGCGATTTTACGAGCAGCTTTTAGCTGGAGCGAGTGGCATCGTTCCGATCGAAGAATTCCCTTGCGCCGATTATCCGACGCGTTTTGCCGGTGCAATTCGCAATTTTGATACGGGCGAATATATCGATAAAAAACAGGCCCGCCGCGTCGATCCGTTTATCCGCTACATCATGGTGGGTGGCAAAAAGGCCATGGAGCATGCCGGACTCGGCGCTGCCAATCTCGAATCGCTGGACAAGAGCCGCTGCGGGATCGTCATTGGATCCGGTATGGGCGGCATGTCGAGCTTTTCCGATGGAGTCGAAACGCTGATTCAAAAGAGTTTTCGGAGACTGACTCCCTTTTTCGTCCCGTATATCATTTCGAATATGGGCGGCGCCTTGCTCGCGATCGATCTCGGCTTTATGGGACCCAATTTCTCCATTTCGACCGCTTGCGCCACATCCAATTATTGCATTCAGGCTGCTGCCGAGCAGATCTGGCAGGGAAATGCCGATCTGATGCTCTGCGGAGGCGCGGAAGCCCCCCTGACTCCTATTGGACTCGCTGGATTCGTGGCTTGCCGGGCTCTTTCGACTCGCAATGAAGATCCTAAAAAAGCATCCCGTCCCTGGGATCAAGCCAGAGATGGATTCGTCATGGGCGAAGGGGCGGGCATTCTGGTTCTAGAGAGCCTCGAGCACGCCTTGAAGCGCGGAGCTCCGATTCTAGCCGAGTATTTAGGGGGCAGCGTCAATTGCGATGCATATCACATGACCGATCCTCGTGAAGATGGGTTAGGAGTGGCTCGATGCATGGAACAAGCGCTCGTAAATGCAGAAGTTCCCAAAGAGCGAATCAATTATATCAATGCCCATGCGACTTCGACCGTCGTAGGCGACATGTGCGAGATCAATGCGCTCTGCTCGGTATTCGGTTCTCACGCCAAGCACATCAAGATCAATGCTACCAAATCGATGATCGGCCATTGTTTAGGCGCTGCTGGAGGCCTCGAAGCCGTCGCAACGATCATGGCTATTTTGACCGGCAAACTCCATCCTACGATCAATCTCGAAAACCCCGATCCTCGGCTTGGGGATTTCGATCCGGTTGCAAATGTAGCTAAGGAACATGCAATCGACATCGCCATTTCGAATTCCTTTGGATTTGGCGGGCACAACTCGACGCTGGTTTTTTCTCGCTATCAATCCTAAGCCAAGTTTACACTTGAGGGATTTGAGAGCCATATGATGGAAAAAGACGAATCTTTCGGCATAGTTCCATTGCGTCGCAATGCAAATGCCTGGCAAGTATTTTTAATCCAGCATAAACATGGGCGCCATTGGGGATTTCCCAAAGGGCATGCCGAGTCAGGGGAAATGCCTGAGGATGCTGCTGCGCGGGAATTGAAAGAAGAGACGAATCTCGAGATCACGGCTTTCTTGATAAAGATCCCCTTGTTGAACAATATAGCTTCAATCATCAAGGGCGCAGAATTTTTAAGAGCGTTTTTTATTTCATTGCGGAAGTCTCCGGAGAAATCGTCTTGCAGAAGAAGGAAATTGCGGCGGGAATCTGGCTTTCGATCGAGCAGGCCGGCGAGAAAATCACGCATGCCGAAGGACGCGCCATTCTCGCTCAAGTCCAAGCGGCTCTTGCATAAAAATCATCGAATTCTTCAAGTTGATTCAGTATATTTCCTTTAAGCGGATATGAAAACCTTTTTGGGAAAATTATTACTTTTCGGATGTGTTCTGGGCCGCTTTTTTGCCTCCGGGCGATATTGGGCTGAGACGAAATATCGCCGCAACTCATCCGAAACAACTGCGTGCGACGAAGGATTCCGCCCGGCTGTACACCCATTGCAGCAGCGGTTTTTCGCCATTTATATCTGCGGGTGCAATAACGGGGCATTTGTCGAAAAAACTTTGGATTCCGTCTTTGCGCAAACCTACGACCGCTATCGATTGATTTATATCGACGATGGATCGACCGATGGCAGTTTTGAACTCGCGCGGGACTATATCTATGCCCGTATCCCTGCCGAACAGGTCATCTGCCTGCGCAATGAACAAAGGCTTGGGCCTTTGCCGAATCTCATACGCGCTATCGACGCCTGCCAGGACGATGAAATCGCCTTGATTCTCGGAGGAGAAGATTGGCTCGCTCACGAATGGGTGCTCGACGATCTGAACCGCTACTATGCCGATTCCGATCTATGGGCGGCTTATACTCAATACTGCGAGTTTCCCGCGTATCGGATGGGAAATTGCCGCAGTTATACCGTAGCCGAAACTTCTGCATTGAGACAAGCCCCATTTCTCGCCTTGCACGGCCAGAGTTTTTACGCATCTCTTTTCAAACGCTTGCCCGCCGAAGTCTTGATAGATCAGGGAGTATTTTTCTCACAGACCGGCTATCAGGCCGCAATGGTTTCAATTCTCGAATTGGCCCGAGGTCATTTCCAGTTCATCGGAGATGTCTGTTATATTGCCAATCGGAACGCATCTGTTAGAGAAGACCCATCTGCGCAAGAAAGGGAGTTGCAATCCATCCGATCGAAACCTCCTTTGACTGCCCAAGGATGCCTTTGATGATCCGAAATCTATTCAAAACCGGTTTTATCGTAGCCCTCGCCGGGATCGCTTTTTTATCCGGAGCCGGAGAGTTGGAAAAATTGCGCGCGAGAAAGCGGCCTTTCAAGTCCATTTTCGCCGAGAATAAAGCCGCTAAAATCGCCCCGAATCAGGAATCCAGGTCATTTGCATTTGTCGTCTATGCGCATAATGCGTCTTATTGGTGTGAAAAAGCCCTGCGGTCGATCCTCGAGCAGGATTATGAACATTACCGCATTTTGTTTGTCGACGATGGGTCGAGCGATGGCACATTTGAAAAAGCGCAGCAATACATTTCCGAAAGCCGCCAAGGTTATCGCTTTTTCGCCACGCGCAATGAAACGCCGATCGGGCCGATCGGATGCCTTTACCGCGCTGCGGACGGCTGCCACGATCGGGAAATTCTCGTTCCCCTCGATGCGTCCAACTGGTTGGTTCACGAAGGCGTTCTTTCGAGGCTGAACTGCGCGTTCCAGGATCCCGACGTCTGGATTTCCATCGGTCAGGCGATCGACTATCCCTCCTATCGGATGAGCCCTCCTATTCCCGGGATTCAGGAGATCCAAAACCGTGGATTAAATCTCCTGGAAAATCAGGAAGCTCCAGCTTTGGCATTTTATGCGGGAGTATTCAAATCGATCGAATTGCCCGATTTGGCCGTCCAGAACCGATTTTCTCCTTTGCAAAGTTCGTATCTCATCCCGCTTTTTGAGCTCTCGGGAGGACGCCTGAAATATGTTTCCGACCCTTGGGTGTTTGCCAACCGGACCGGCTCGCGCGTTCCCCATTTGCCCTTATCTTTGCGAATATCCCCAGGGTTAAAAAACTATCGTCCTCTTGCCGAGTTCCCCCCGCCATCGCCAGCCGCCTCGGGAGGCGTTGATCTCGTCTTGCTATCTCGGGATTCTCCCATCCGATTGTATGCCTGCCTCGAATCGATCTTGCGGAGTGCGGGATCGGTGGAAACCATTTCAGTTCTCTATTCCGCCAGCGATGGAAGATTTCAATCCGCCTATGAACAGGTCAAAGCGGCGTTTCCCGATGTCCGATATCTCGAACAGGGCGCGTTTAAAGATCATCTGCTCCAGGCCGTCTTCGAATCTCCTTCCGATTATGTCCTCCTCTCTTGCGACGATGCGATCCTTTCGAATTTCGTAGATCTCGGGGAATGCTGTCGGATTCTCGCTAAAACCAAGGCCAGCAAGTTTTCCCTAGTTTTGGGAAGGGGAATGCAGGCGACGAGAATCGAATTGAATGATCACGTCGTTGCATTCGATCCATCGAAAATGGAAGATCGGCTCGTCGATATGGCGATCTATTCTAAGGAAAAACTTAAAAGCCTGTTGCAGCAGGAAAAATATGCCGATCTCGATTCTTTAGAAGAGAGATGTAAGAGCCGGCGGCATTCAAAAAGAGCTTTGGGGCTTTATTTCGAAAGCGCAAAAGCGATGCATCTTCCGATTTCTTCCGATTCGATCGCTGCGGAAGATCTTCTCGCCAAATTCAACCGCGGGTTAAAGATCGACCTGGAGCCTTTTGCGAACATTGATGTCGCGATTCTCGGGCAAAATTATTCCCTTGAATTTGTTCCAAGGTAAGGGCCTGATCGTTTCCAATCGCATCGGGAAAGAGCCGAGTTCTCCGGATTTTTTCCTAAGACAACTTACCTTGGGAAAAAGATCCGGATCAATTTTCAGCGAGATGGTCTAGGATCTGTTCGTTCGTTCCGAAAAAAAGTGTCGAGCCACTCTTTGGATTTTTGAACAGTCAGGGGGGCTTGTAATCTGAGCGCTTTTCAGAGGCTGTAAGGTGCTTATATTGGGAATTTCCACCGGATTGTTTTGAACATAAAAACTGGCGGCCTCAGCAGCGGCGAGCGCATCCTGTGGAAAATCGATAGAAGGGGGAGTAAGCACCTTCTTTTGTTCTGATGAAATCGGCTTTATCATATGGCCTCCTTGGTATGAAAAGTTTTATTTATAAGAAGGGAGGCAATACTTGTCCAGCTCCGAAAAATCCAGGGGTTCATAAAACACTGGCTCAAAACGTGCCGACAAGTTAAAAATAAAGGCAATTATGATGAACGCCTTCTGGGATTTTACCTGCTGGTTTTTTCGGCGCATTCTTGCGCTTCGGTATCGCGTCGAACTCAAGGGGTTTGACGAAATCTCCTCCAAACAGTTCGAACGGCCAGGCGGGGTTTTGTTTTTGCCGAACCATCCCGCCCATATGGATCCGCTGTTCGTGATCCTATACGTATGGCCTAGGTTCCGGATAAGGCCTCTCGTCGTCGAGTACATCTATCGGATGCCGGTCATGCGCCCTTTCATGAAGCTCTTGGGCGCTTTGGCCATTCCGAGCTTTGAAACCTCCGTCAACCAGATCAAGATCCGCAACGCGGAAAAGGTCTTGGATCGGATCGTAGAAGGGCTTCGGAAAAAAGAAAATTTTCTTTTATACCCATCGGGAAAACTCAAGCATCACGGAGAGGAAATGCTCGGCGGCGCTTCGGCGGCGCATGACGTCCTATCGAACTGCCCAGATGCGAATGTAGTTCTCATTCGAACCACGGGTCTTTGGGGCAGCAGTTTTTCAAGAGCCTTGACGGGGCGTTCGCCCGATTTGATGGGCAATGTCTTTCGGGGGATCGTCTATGCTCTGAAAAACTTCATCTTTTTTATGCCCCGCCGCAGAGTTCTGATTGAATTCGAGGCTGATCCTAAAGGGCTTCCGAGGAATTCCCCCAGATTGCAACTCAATCGGTTTTTGGAAAACTGGTATAACCGCTACCCCGATCCGCAAGGAAAGATTCATTCAAGCGAACCCATTTCCTTGGTTCCCTATGTTTTTTGGAGCGACGTCGTCCCCGAAGTCTATCATCCGAAAAAACATCGGCTCGATGCCGGGAACGGTTTTGCCGTTTCTTCCGAGACCCGTTCTAAGATCTATGCCGAAATTCTCCGGATTGTCGAAAGGTCAGATCTGGAGATCCAGCCGGAAATGCACCTCGCTGTCGATCTCGGAATGGACTCCCTTCAAATCGCCGAGCTGATCGCCTATGTCGGCCAGCACTACGAGGTGCAAGAACTCCATCCCGAAGATTTGGAGACCGTGTTGAGCATCCTCGAGGTCGCAGAAGGGGCCAGGATTGCGGAGCGCTCGGTCAATCAAATCGTACACGTCGGCTGGCCCAAGGAGAAAAAGCGCCCGTCTCCCATGATGCCGCTTGGGCGAACTGTTCCCGAAGCTCTGTTTAATTGCTGCGATCGAATGGGGTCTTTTGCCGCATGCGGAGACGATCTGGTCGGGGTATTGAGTTATAAAAAATTGAAGAGAAGCGTCCTTGTTTTGACCGAGGAGTTTCGGAAGATGCCCGAGGAGCGCATCGGCGTCCTGCTCCCGGCATCGGCGGCGGCCTATCTCGTGATTTTCGCCATCCAATGCGCCGGCAAAGTTCCCGTGATGCTGAACTGGACGCTGGGTTCGAGATATCTCGACGAAATGATCAAAACCGCTGAAGTCGGCCCGGTGATCAGCTCGTGGCGGTTTTTGGAAAGGCTTTCGCATGTAGACTTCGGGTCTTTGGTCGACCGGGTTCTCCTCCTGGAGGATATCCGGCAAAACCTATCCCTCAAATCGAAGTTGAGAGGAGTCTTTTATTCTCTCTTGGGGGCTCAAGGGGTTCTCCGGGCTCTCAAGCTCGTCGATCTCGATCCCGCTCGTCCCGCCGTCATTCTTTTTACCAGCGGATCGGAAGCGACTCCCAAAGGGGTTCCGCTATCCCATAAGAATATTTTGTTCAATCAGCGCTCCGGCATGCAATGCATCGATCTAGATAGCAGCGATGTTCTGTATGGCATTCTGCCGCCCTTTCATTCCTTCGGTTTTTCAGTCACCGGCCTCTTTCCTTTGCTCGGCGGCTTGAAAGTAGCTTTTTATCCCGATCCGACCGATAGTTTTGCCCTTGCGGAAGGGATCGGCCGCTGGAAGATCACTCTGTTCTGCAGCGCGCCGAGTTTTTTAAAGGGATTGTTCCAAGCCGCGAAAAAAGATCAGCTCGCAAGCGTACGGCTATTCATCACCGGGGCTGAAAAGACTCCCGCCGAAATCTATCAAAAGGTAGAGTCCCTTGGAAAAGGGGTCAAATTGATCGAGGGGTATGGGATTACCGAATGCGCTCCTATTCTCGCCCTCAATCGACCGAATCTTCCTCCAAAAGGAGTCGGACCTTTGCTCCCCGACATCGAATTCTGCACGATCCATCCGGAAACTCACCAACTCCTGCCCGATAGAGTTGAGGGGGAGATTTGCGTGCGAGGGCCGAATGTTTTCAGCGGATATCTCGGCAATGTCCGGTCTCCCTTTATAGATATTGACGGCAAGAAGTGGTATCGAACCGGAGACATCGGATATCTCGATGAACATGGCAACCTGATCCTCTCAGGGCGTTTGAAGCGATTTACAAAGCTCGGCGGGGAGATGATCAGCTTGGGAGCCATCGAAGAGGCCGTGAATAAAGAGCTGACCAATCAACAGCGCATTGCAGCCGATGCCCCTGCGATCGCCATATGCGCAGATGAAAAAGTGCTGGGAAAACCTCAGCTCGTCCTGTTTACGACTCTCGCAATCGAAAAGGAACTCGTGAACGATATTTTACGCCGCGCCGGATTCAGCCGCCTTGTGAAAATTTCTTCCGTGCGGCAAGTCCCCGAAATCCCGCTCATGGGAACCGGAAAAACCGACTATCGGCGCCTTCAAGCGATGGTGAAATAAGATGCAATTTCCAATTCCGCCCCAACTTAAGTTTCGCCTGTTCAATACCGAATCGAGGAATCTCGACGAAATCCGCCCCGAAGGCGGGCATCCGATCCGCATGTATACCTGCGGCCCTACGATTTATGACTTTGCTCATATCGGCAATTTCCGGACCTATGTCGCAGAGGATTTGCTCAGGAGGGCGTTGAAGTTTTTCGGCTATCCCCTCGTCCAGGTCATGAATCTCACCGACATCGACGATAAAACGATCCGGGGTGCGATCGCAAAGGGCATTTCCCTTAAAGAATTCACCGAACCATATCGAGTTGCCTTTTTTGAAGATTTAGCAAGGCTCCAAATTCAGAAAGCCGAGCATTACCCCGCTGCGACCGATTATATTCCCGAGATGATCGAGTTAATCGATCAGTTGATGCAGAAGGGATGCGCCTATCGCAGTCCCAGCGGGAGCGTTTATTTTTCGATTCGGCATTTTCCCTCTTATGGCAAGCTATCCCATTTGCGGTTGGAGGATTTAAAAATCAACGCATCGGGGGACAATGACGCCGATGAATACGGCAAGGAGAATATCTCCGACTTTGTTCTCTGGAAAGCCTATGATCCGAAACGCGATGGGCAGATTTTTTGGGAGAGCAAATTTGGGCGAGGCCGTCCGGGTTGGCATATCGAATGCTCGGCTATGGCTATGAAGCTTCTCGGCCCTTCGATCGATCTGCACTGCGGCGGGGTCGACAATATGTTTCCCCATCATGAAAACGAGATCGCCCAGTCGGAATGCTGCTCGGGCCGTCAGTTTGTCCGCCATTGGATGCACGTCGAGCACTTGCTCGTCGACCATAAGAAGATGTCCAAGAGCCTCGGCAATTTTTACACCCTCAGGGATATCCTCAAAAAGGGATATACCGGGGCTCATGTGCGCTATTTGCTCCTTTCGAATCATTATCGGGTTCAGCTCAATTTTACAATGCAAAGCCTCGATGCGGCCAAAGCAAGCCTTCAGCGGATCGAGGATTTCATCCTTCGCCTGCGCGGCGTACAAGACACCGGATCCGGATCGGCGATGCCGCTTTTGCAAAAAGCGCATGAGAGATTCTGCTCGGCGCTCGCAGAGGATATGAATCTTTCCTCGGCGCTTTCGGTTCTTTTCGAATTAATCCGCGATGTAAATGGGATGATCGATGAAAAGAAAGTCAGTCATTCCGATGCCAAAACGATCTTGCATCTCCTCGAAACCTGGAATGCCGTTTTAGGCGTTCTTCCTCTCAAAATCGACGAATCGGTGCCGGAGCAATTGCAGGAACTGCTAGAAAGGCGCGAAGATGCTCGGAAACAGAGGAATTTTCGCCTAAGCGATGAACTTCGAGATGAAATCCATGCGCAGGGCTATGCGATTGAAGACACCCCTGCCGGCGCGAGGTTGAAGAAACGATGAGCCGCCGTGGTCAAACGCCTGATGAGCGACTCATGCTCAAATTCTATGAAATAGCTCTTAGCCAGGGGGATCTGGAATCCCCTGTGAATATTCGCTCGGCTGCACAGCAGCTAGGTCAAAAAGAGATCGCTCTTAAAAACATCGTGAAGCATTTGGCTCAGGCCAACTTTCTTAAAAAAATCGATGATTCGACCATTCGCCTCACGAAGAATGGCTGCGCTTTTGTCGAAGATATCCTGGAAGAATTCAACTAGAGTTTTTTGAAGACGAACGGGATCTCCATCGAGACTATTTCGTGAATACTCCCCCCTTTTAGGAGAGGGAGTATTCACATAGTTTCATTGAAGACTCGGGTTCTTTTGTTCGCAGTACTTGATGAATCGGTCTGCATCTCCCGAGAGCAGTAGTTCTGTTGCTGCTCCAATTTCTGAATCGGCCCAGTTCCACCAAGCGATTTGCAGCAATTTTTTCACGGTTGCTTCATCGAATCGATACCTGATAATTCTAGCTGGGTTCCCAACAACGATCGCATACGGCGGAACATTTTTAGCTACCACAGCTCTAGCTCCAATAACTGCGCCATCTCCGATGGTAACTCCTGATAAAATTGTGGCATTGCATCCAATCCACACATCATTTCCAATCGTAACATTTCCCTTTGTTTTGGGATGGCCTTTTATATGCCCTGCGTACCTAGGCCAAAGAACATTAAATGGGTACGTAGAAATCCAGTCAGTCCGATGTTCTCCTCCCAAAAAAATCTCAGTCCCGCTGGCAATCGAGCAAAAACTTCCGATAGTCAATTTAGATCCTTCTCCGAAATCATGCACCTGTGGACTTCCATACGAATGCTTTCCCATAATATTCATAAACACCATTTTTTTTATTTAAAAAACATTACTACAAATAAAATATAACGAAATAAAAAGATAGTGATTTTGTAATTTTAAAGTTTTTTAGAGAGGAGATGTATATCGAAACTACTTCAAGAATCGGTTTTGGACTGCGCCAAAGCGGTTCGATTCGACGATCGAAAATGACCTTATTCTAATATTAGGTCGTTTACGATCGTTGAAGCCAACCAGCTTTCGCGTTGCCCAAAACCGATTCTTGAAGTAGTTTCGGTATAATTGTTGAGTCCGAGTCATGCCTAACAATGGTGAATTTAAATGACTTGTGTTAATTCAGTTTGAAAAAAACTGGAGAATCTTGAGAAGCGAGCTAGACGTCATTTCTTAGCTCCGCGAGCGACAAGGTCTCTTGCGCTTGGACAGAGTCTGATATTTAGGGCGCGATTCATCTCAGCCCTGAAGGACTGAGTTTTCTCGCGTCCTTAGGATAAAAACGTTGGCTAAACTCGTTAGCGTCTGTATTAATCGACGGTATGATAATAGAAAAAAGCTTGCTTTTTTGGCTTTTTCCCCGAACCTCAGTTCTATGTCAAAAACCGAAGTTCAGGAAAGTGGAGTTCAAAATCTATTTTCTCTTAATCCAAAGCTTTTTTTTGAATCTTTTTTTCTCGGAATCCGGCCCTTTTCTCTCTTGGTTGGAGAAGCCGAAGGGTTTTTCAGAATTAGAGCTTTTCTTGCCGCGATTTGAGAAACCAAAGGATTTTCTCGGTCCAAAATGAGGTTTTTTGGAATGAGGGGCTGATTTCGCTTCTTCCGGATTCATAAAGCGAGCGATCGCCCGCCATTTATGGCCGTCTTCAGGGGATACGAGGCAAAGGGCGTTCCCTTCAGCTCCGGCGCGTCCCGTTCTTCCAATGCGGTGAATGTAATCTTCGGGGCATTGCGGCAGATCGTAATTGATGACGTGCATCACGTGGGGAATATCGAGTCCGCGGGCTGCGACATCAGTCGCGACTAGGATGCGGGTTCGTTGATTGCGAAAGCCTTGAATAACGCTTTCTCGTCGCCGTTGTTGCAAGTCCCCATGGATTGCATCCGAGCTATGTCCGAGTTTTTGCAGTTCTCTACAGAGGCGTTCGGTGCCATGGCGGGTTTTGACAAATACGATGATCGCTCCTTGGCGCTCCTCGAGCTGTTTGCAAAGCTCGGGGAATTTTTCCGCAGGGCGGACGTGAAGGAGGTCCTGCTTGATTTTCAGAACCGGCTGGACGAGGGAACCGATGGCGATCCGCTGGGGGGATCTAAGATATTTTTGAGAAAGTCTTTCGATTGCAGGAGGCACCGTTGCGGAAAACATGAGGGTTTGGCGATCGGCAGGGAGATATTCGGCAATTTTATTGAGTTGCACATCAAAGCCCATGTCGAGCATTCGATCGGCCTCGTCGATGACTAAAAAGTTGGTTTTCGCCAACGTCAGGCTGCCCGGCTCAAATGATCCATGATTCTGCCTGGAGTCCCGATAATGAGTTGAGGCCGTCTTTTTAAATCGGAGAATTGCCGACCCATAGGGGCTCCGCCGATCAGAACGGCAATTTTAAGAGGTATTTCAGCGCCGAGGATTTCGCCTAGGGTTTTAGCCACTTGGAGGGCGAGTTCTCGGGTTGGAGCCAAGATCAAAGAAGAACTTTGCGGGGAGCTCAGCAGCTTTGCCAAGAGGGGCAGGGCATAGGCGATCGTTTTCCCGGTGCCTGTCTGAGCGGACGCGAGGAGATCCGAGCCTGCAAGAGCCGGGGGAATCGCGGCTTGTTGGATGGGGGTTGGCTCTGTGATCTTGATGCGTTGCAAGGCATGAAGTAAAGGAGCTGGAAGCTCGAATCCGAGAAAATCTTTCATTTGAACCTGGTTTTTCTGTAAATCGGTAGAGATTGTACCTTAGATGGTGAGGAAACACACGACTTTTATTTAAAAAAATAAATGGATTGAAGAATTCTTGTTCTTCCGTATCTCAATGACGCCCAAAATAATCTGGAAGACCCGAGCAAAGCGAATATTGGGATAGGCCTCTTGAAGATTTTTTTTGTATTACATTGTTTTTGAGAGGGTTTTCAAGCAGAAGGCAAATGATTTTTTTAATCTTCTTTTAGCGGAGGAGTTGCATTTTTCGAGAGGGTGGTTGACCCACCCTCTAATAAGTTATGTCGATGCGATCGTGCGGTTCTTGTTTTCTAAGGGAGATTCGTCGGAGCCAGTTCTTTGCAATGGGTTTCTCGGATCAGGCGGATAAAGACCAAAGATAAAAGTAGGTACGCGACCAGAATTGCAAGTGCATAATGATAGGCTGTCAAAGAAAAGACCCTTACGCCATCGATTGCAGCGCCAGACCATTGGGAATCGAGAATTTTTCCCGTCAAAGGATCTGAGAACGCTCCGAATAAAGCATCGAATGCGTTCATAAATCCGACAGATGTGGCCGCGACTGCCGTCGAATGAATTTCCTTGATCATGGTAAAGCAGAGCAGGAAGGCGCTGATCGAAAATCCAAATAGAAAAAGGAGGGCGAATACCAAAGCTATAGGCATATGCGGAACATAAAGGATAGAGCTCAGGCATAAGGTGGCGATTAGAGTTCCCCAGATCATGACGGGGCGTCTTTTTCCAATGTAATCGGAAAGCCAGCCGAATAAAGGCGCTCCAGCCGCAAATCCGAAAAAGATGAGCGAAGAGCCTTGTGCAGCTCCATGATGGGAGAGTCCAAATGATTCCATCATGAATGGGACTCCCCAAAGCCCGCCGAAAGCTATCACGGGGGCAAAGGCAAACCCGCTGTAAAAGGAGAGGTACCAGGATTGGCGATGTTTGAGAATTGTGACGAGATTTTTTAAAATCCGAGGTTTTTCCGGCAATACGTTGATTGCGCGATGATGAGGAGCTCGGTCGCGGACGACGAGATTGAACACGACTGCCAGGACTAAGCCGAACAAGGCGAGGACAATCATAGAGCCGCGCCATCCAAGGAACGAAATAAAGGAAGCTAGAGGCGCCTGTCCGCAGACAGCTCCGAGCATTCCGACAGTCATCATCAGCCCTACCATCAATGCGAATTGGCGGATGGGAAACCAGTTGGCGACCAGTTTCAGACAGTTGACTGCAGCAAACGATGCTCCTATTCCCGTCACAAAACGGCCGATGCAAGCTGTATAAACCGAGTGGGCGTCTGCGAAAATCCATGTTCCAAATGCGGATAGGGCGATTGCGATTGTCGTAATCTTTCTAGGCCCCCAGCGGTCGATGAGGAGTCCTGCGGGAATCTGCATGATCAGATAGGCATAAAAATAACAGGCGGCAAAATTGCCCATTTCTGTGGCATTCAAAGAAAATTCACGCATCAGGGGAGTTGTCATGACGCTTGGAGACACTTCGATCGCGTATTTATAACACATAAATAAAGAACTTAAAAACCAAATGACCCATGCTCGCATCATAAATTCTCCTCGGGGGATTTGCAGGAATTCTATAAGGCTTAGGAGTTTTTGTCTAAGAGAAATGAGTCGAGTCGCAAAACTGACGCGTTAAAATTTCCCTATAGAAACCTTAGATACTATGGCGGGTTTCGTATTCGGAAAAGCTCCTTCTCAGTTTTTCTGTTATAGATAAATTTTAAGGCATTAGTAAAAAAGCCTGCATTTGGTCCTTTTGCTTTGGCTATGGCATAATAGTCGTCCGATTTGGAGAGAAAATGCTGGATGAAATAAAAAATTTAGTTCCGTTGCCGAGTCGTGGCGAGGCTTGGAATCGAACAAAGAGTTTTATTGGAACCCATAAGAAGCTGTTTATTTCAGCGGTTCTGATCCCCTGCGCGGCGGTCGCTGTTTCGGCTCTAGTTCAAAAGTTTTTTTCATCCGCCCCTACCGTTTATTCTTCGGATGGCAAATGGGCGCAGCCATCGGGCGATCCGTCGAGAGGAGCTTCCGAATTTGCAAAAGCCGGACAAGATTTTCTGAATGCGCGTCATAAAATATTTTCGTTTTGTCCCGATGCCGAGTTTTCGGAAATCGAGGGACTCGATGCATGCCTTGCCGAGCCGGATTTCAAAACATTTGCTGCATGCGCGGAAAAATCAGGGATTCCTCCCTGGCAAATGAATGTTCCTCTGCTTAAAAAGAAATTTGGGGATGTTGCATTGACTCTCGAAGAAGGAAAAAAGCTCTATCTCGAAATCGAAAAGGATTTTCCCGCTGTATATAAAAGGGGAAAGGACTGCCTCGATCAAACGCTGATACGCACAACTCTTTGCAATAGCGCTCGCGCTTATATATGCGGCAGAATTTCTCCAATGGAACAGCCTTCGATTTGCAATCCCTTGCAAGATGGCGGCGATCCCGTTTCTTTGATCGGTCGATATAGAAGCGGGGATTCGAAATACGGCTTCATTCGGAACTTTGACTCTGCTAGAATGTGCCAAGGGATCAGTCCTGATGGCGGGCAAGATCAAATATGCCATCAAAATAGGGATTTGGGGGCGGCGAATTGGAGGAACCTACGGATAGATTTGGCCGTTCTCAGTCCAAATGAAGTTTATAAGGGGTTTCCGATTGGCCAGTCATATCCAGATAAAAATCTGCCCCTGATCAGTTTTACAGAACCCGGCAAAGCATATCCCGAATTCGAGATCGAAGCTCATCGGTTTGGATAAGCTGGATTTAAGCGGAGGTTGCGCTTTCTAACCGCCCCACCCGGGGAAAAGTCCCAAAGCTCCTGCCGCTAAAGATTGAATAGAGATCGCCGCAAGGAGCAATCCGCTAATTCGATTGAAAATGTTGATCCCTTGGGGGCCAATCAGTTTTTCAAGCTTCGATGCGGAAAAGAAAATGACGCTGATAATTGCTGTAACAAGCATGGCGGCCAGGGCGAGCAGAATCTGATTTGACAGGCCGGGATATTCATGGGAACCGATGATAATCGCGACCATCGCTCCAGGTCCCGCCACGATCGGCATCGCAAGAGGTACGATCGCCCCAATATCGGTGAATTTTTTTTCCTCGAGTTCTGTCGGGGATTGCTTAATAGGGCTTTCCGAGGCATTTAACATCGAAAATGCAAGTACAAGCAGAACCAGGCTTCCCGCAACTTGGAAAGCGGGGAGTTTAATTCCGAGGATTTGAAGAATAGGAACCCCGATCCAAGTCGTTGTGAGAAAGATGATGCAGATGGAAGTCGTTCCAATCCAGGCGATCCGTTTGCGCGAATCCGCAGAATGACCGTGCATGATTCGCAAACAAGCCGAGAGGGCGAGAAATGGATTTGTAATCACTAGAAGGGTGACGAAAAAATTGATGAAATCGCTAAAGGTCATGCCAAAGATCCTCTAAGAGCCTATGGATAGGCTCTAAGGCGGATCCTAGATCAAGCCGGGTAAATTTGCAACGCAGTTGGTTATAAAGAGATTAGTTCGTTTGCAGAGCCGAAGACGCATCAGAGGGAAAAAGCCCGGCATCCGTCGCCCCTAGTTTTTTGAAGGCAAATGGAAGGGGAGAGACGAAAGACATCGCGCGGCGAGTAAAAGGATGCAGGAAGGCGATTTTGTGGGCATGAAGGCATAGACGGTCGATCGGATTTTCTACGGCTCCATATCTTCGATCTCCGAGAATAGGAAAACCGGCTTCTTTGCAATGGACTCTGATCTGGTGCTTCCGCCCGGTTTCGAGCATCAGCCGCAAATACGTATATTTCGGGGAACGGCGCAATACTTCGAAATGAGTGATCGCGAGCTTGGCGTCGGGAGCGTCGGAAACTGTTTCTACGTCGTAGTTTTCAAGCTCCCTCATAAGGGATTCCCAGGTTCCGCGCATTTCCTGGAGGCGTCCTTCGACAATCGCGACGTATTCGCGCTCGAGATCGTGTTTTTCAAACATCGCCTTCAGCTTGTCCTGCGAAGACTTTCCCCTGGCAAAGAGCATCACTCCCGAAGTTTCCCGGTCGATCCGATGGACGGGGAGGATCTGATCCGTTTGAAAATGCTCTCTCAGCAGCCCTAGGGCATGAGCTTTCGCGGCGGGGGCGTCCAAAGGAACGCTTAAGAGGCCGACGGGCTTGTCGATCGCCACTAGATGGCGGTCTTCAAAAATGATTTTCACATTCCTCGTCCGCTTGATAGAAAATGCCTCTTGGGCTGAGAGAGTTTGCCCCTGAGTGAGGATCTGGGAGTCATGCTTAAGGGGGATGCCGTCGATTGTAAATCGCTTTCCTCTAATCCAGTGGCACAATGTTCTCCGAGAGCTGTCCGGATAGAGCAACTGCAAGGCCGCAAGGGCTTTCATATCGTTGGGAATGACGTATTTCATAGGCTTGGGAAAGTATATCAGGAAGAAGAGTATCCGGAAACAACTTCTAAAATGGGGCGAAGAACCTGTCTCAACGATCCCTAAAACATTCCGGAAAACCCGGTGAAAGCGTTTAGAAGGTGTCTAGTGAGCTTCTTTCGAGGGGATTCTAAAAAATAATTGAATAGAGGGGTGCGATTCAATCGCTAGGATTCGCCCCGCGGGGGTTGCCTGGACTGTTTAGTCGAGCTGCGCTTTCTTTTATCAGCGACCAGTTTGGCTTTTTGTTTTCGGGAGCGCCGGCGCTTTTGACGGCGGATTTTTTCGATTTCCATCTGTTTTTCGCTTTTCTCAGCTCGATGGATTTGGTCGATTTTTTCGCATAATTCCTGGCGGGCGATATAGCGGTTGAGTTCTCGAGATCGGCTTTGTTGGCATTTGATTTCGATGCCGGTCGGAAGGTGTTTCAGGTAAACGCAGGAGGCTGTTTTATTGATTTTTTGTCCGCCTTTTCCAGAGCCTAGAATGAATTTTTCAATCAGATCTTCCTCGCGGAGGCCGGATTGCGCCATGCGCTCTTTCAGGGAATCGGTTTTTTCTTTCGAGACGGCCATCGCGGTGTTCCTAGAGAGGGTTTTACATGGTGATAGCGGATTCGATCATTTTTTTAAATGAAATGGACTTTCATAGACTGTGGTTTAGGAAAAGTTTGACTCTTTTCAAGGGGGAGGCTAGAATGGTAGGCCTAAGAGAACAGGGGTATGCCCGAATCTTTTAGGTTAATGATGAAGATTTCTCTTGACTAGGCCATCCGTTCGAAAATCCCATATCAGATTTTCTTTGAGTTGCCATAGTACGGTTGTCTTCGAGTATTTTTTATTTTTCAGGAGTTTTAAAGAATGAATCCACAGAACCAAAAGTTGTATGTTGGAAATTTAAATTTTGATGCAACCGAAGACCAAGTGCGCGAATTGTTCGGCAGTTATGGCGAAGTTGCCGAAGTAAAGATCATCATGGACCGATTCTCGGGACGTTCCCGCGGATTCGCATTTGTCCGGATGGCTGCTACTGATGGAGCGACCAAGGCGAAAGAAGCGCTTCATGGACAGCCTTTCCAAGGCAAAGCCCTTGTGATCGACTGGGCCCGCACTGAACAGCGCGATCGTCCTATGGGCGGAGCTGGCGGCGAACGCCGTGAGCGTCCTGCTGGTGGTGGCGGCGAATTCCGTCCCCGTCGCGAATGGGGTGGCGGTGGTGGTGGCGAGCGTTCCGAACGCCGCGAGCCTCGTGGTGGCAACGACCGTTACTACCGATAAGCTTTTAGGGTATTTTCCCTAATGTGCTTTAGCCGGATTTGTCTTTGCGCAAGATCGCGCTCGATGAGTCCGGCTTCTTTTTTATTCGATTTCTATCATTTATCATAAATAACTTTGCGTTTGGCTAATGTGAAAATCCCTGGGATTTTGACGTGCCCGAAATACAAAATTATTTACGATAGATGGTGTGAAGAGGGGGCCGCAAAGAGCGGCTTCGTCGACACCCTCTAAATGCCCGCTTAGAAAGTCTCCAACTCCTAATTATCGCCGACATAGTACCGAAACAGTCAGTCGGGAAATGGCGATCAGCCGATGGGCTGCATCCGCAATCCTGATATCCCATACTTGCGTTGTTTTGCCGATATGCAATGGCCGAGCTATGGCTTCGATCATCCCCGAGCGCACTGCTTTGACGTGGTTGACATTGATATCCAATCCGACGCAGCTGTACAACGCCGGATCGACGCAATAATGGGCGGCTACGCTTCCCGCCGTTTCCGCTAAAGCGCACGATGCGCCTCCGTGCAAGATGCCCATGAATTGGAGCGTTTTTTCACCCACGGGCATTTGCGCAGCCAGGTGTTCAGAGCCGATGTCGGTGAACTCAATTCCCAACGCCTCGATTAGGCCGGTTCGCATCTCGCGATTGATCGTTTCCAGACCGATCGGGCCAAACCAAATAGATTTCATTTTTCAGAGCCTCATTACAAATTATACAATTTTTGTATACTTTAACGGAGAGGGTTGGCTCAGGGCAAGCTTTGCGTAGGCCTCCCTGTGCATTTCAACGAGTTGGCTATGGAACAGAAGAGATTGTTTTTGGCAATGGAGGTCGTAGCCCCTTGGCCTGAAGAGCTCCCTGCTGGAAGGGTCGTTTCAATCGAAGACCGCCATTTGACGCTGGCGTTCTTGGGCGCGTCGCATTTGCCGACTCTGCATCAATTGCTAAAGAGTTTTCCCGATCCCGGATTTCGAATCGGACTCGCGGGCATGTTCGACCACCCCTTGTTTCTGCCGCCTCGGCAGCCGAGGGTCGCAGCATGGAGAGTTCATTTGTTGGAACACCGCGACCTTTTTATGCGCTTCCAGGAGCGCTTGATCGAATGGCTAAAAGAGCGCGGGATTGAGCCGAAAAGACAAAGAGGAGTATTCATTCCTCATGTTTCAATCGCCCGCAGGCCATTTTCAATTTCCGAATGGAAAGCGGGGTTTGCTCCATTGCCGATGTACGTGAAAAACATCCGCCTTTGCGAAAGCAAAGGGCTTCTTCAGTATGAGACATGTTGGAGTTATCCGATCCTGGCTCCATTTGAAGAGATGGAACATACGGCTGATTTGCTGTTTATCGCGCGAGGGATCGATTTTCGGCAGCTTTATTTGCACGCTGCATTGGCATTGGCTTTTCGATTTCCTGCTCTAATCCGGTATTTGGAAACGCAAGAGATTCGAGATCTCGAGGATTTGATCCTAAAGCTCAATCGGCTGATTGGAATTGCAGATCGCGAGGAAGGATGCCCGTTTAAGGCGGTGAGTTTGCACGGAAAGGTAAAAACGAGCGAGAGCGGAATTTTAGAATGGGAGATGATCGTAGATGTCTGATCTAAAACAAATCGCTCCGGCCACATATGAGCTTTCTAAAACGGGTTCGATGAAAGTTCCCGGCTTAATCATAGCGACGGAAGAGCTGCTGCGCGAACTCGAATTCGAGCAATCCTTGCAACAAGTCCGCAATGTCGCCGAGCTGCCCGGGATCGTTGGGTATAGCATTGCGATGCCCGACATCCATTGGGGATATGGATTTCCCATCGGAGGCGTTGCAGCGACCGATGCCGAGAGCGGCGTGATCAGTCCGGGGGGAGTCGGCTACGATATCAATTGCGGAGTTCGCCTCGCGATTGTCCCTGTTGCTTTCTCCAGCATATCCGCTCAAACGAAAGACGCGCTTCTCAAGGAAATTTTCAAGCAAGTGCCTTCAGGGGTGGGAAGAGAAGCCGGGGACTCGCTTTCCGATCGCGATTATGCGCGGATCATCGAGTTGGGTGCGAAATGGTCGATCGATCGGGGAGATGGATTCGCAGAAGATCTCGATCATATCGAAAGCAACGGATGGATTCAGGGAGGAGACATGAAGGCCGTGAGTTCAGAGGCGAAAAGACGAGGAGAACGCCAGCTGGGATCTTTGGGTTCAGGGAATCATTTCATAGAGATCGGCGAAGTCGAGCGGATTTTTCTTCCCGAAATAGCTGCGGCATGGAACGTTCAAAAAGGGCAGACTTATATTCTCATTCACTCCGGATCGAGAGGTTTTGGCCATCAAATCTGCCAGGATACCCTCGATGAATTTTTACAAAAGGGGTTCGCAGAAGGACTGCCCGACAAGCAGCTCGTGGCGGCACCTGTTCGAAGTCCCGAAGGAATTCGATATTTTCAGGCCATGGCGGCAGCGGCAAATTTTGCATTTAACAATCGCCAGCGCATGCTCGCCAAGGTAAGGAGTGCGTTTCACGCCGTATGCGGCTTTGCTCCGCGCGAAATCAAGCTTTTATACGACGTTTGCCATAACATTGCCAAATTCGAAACGCATGAAGTTCAGGGAAAACCACAATTGCTCTGCGTGCATCGCAAGGGAGCCACTCGCGCTTTCGGCCCTGAATCCAAAGAACTCTCCCCTTTCTTTCAAAAAACGGGTCAGCCTGTCCTTGTTCCTGGGGATATGCAGCGAGCGAGCCATTTGATGGCGGGCCAAGGCAATCCGCTCACCTGGTGCAGTTCCTGCCATGGAGCAGGGCGTTGCAAGAGCCGCATTCAATCGCTTAAACATTGGAAAGGGGCTGATTTGGCGGGCTATATCCGCTCTGCGGGGATTCAAGTGATGGCTGCTTCGAAAAGGACGATCGCCGAAGAGATGCCCGATGCTTATAAAGACGTGGATATCGTGGTCAAAGCAGTAGAAGAAGCGAAGCTCGCCCGTATGGTCGCTCGTCTAAAACCCGGATTAGTCATGAAGGGATGATGATTTCAGGGGCGAGTGACTGCCCCTGAAATCAATGGAAAGCTTACGCGGAAAATCCAACGCGGACCAGATAGAGTCCGGCTAAAAACCAGAACCAGCTCCAAATGAGGAATCCTTTTTTGCTGGCAAAGGCTTTTGCTATCTTGACGCAATGATCGGGAAAGAAAAGCCTTCCGACTCCATGGATAAGAGTCACCCATCCGAACAGCGTGATGACAACCGGCCAGCTCATAACCCATAAATTATGGGTGAGCACGATGAGCAATCCGAAAATCACTCCGAGAGCTCCCGCGATCGAAATCAGAGGTTGGTCGCCTGCGAATTCAGTAATGATTTTTTTAAACCTCTGTTGATGGACAAGCAGACTCAGACTCACAAAAAGTAAATAGAGCCCGACGATTTTTGCTAAAAAGATTGATAGGCACATAGATTTCTCCAGAAACATCCTTAAGTCCCGCTTTAGCAAAATTTTTAGGAAATATCTAGGATTTTTTTGAAATAAGTGGGTTTTGCCGTCTTTTTATACCGAAACTGGTTTGAGGATCGATTTAGGCAGCTAGAGAGTGTTTTTGAAGTTTGTTTATTTATAATTTAAATACTGGCATAATATCGGTATAAATCAACAATTCGTGGTTAAATGATAAAATATGTTTATTTTATTTTCTTCAATTTTTAGTTCAAATCTCGCGGGGGCTGAGGCTGGATGGGTTCCTGTTTCGAAGTCTCAAAAGGCTATTCATCAAATTGAAGAGGACGATCAGACGATTTGGGTTGTATTTGCGAAAGATTTCGGTTCCGAGCGCATTTTAGTTCGGTTTCCGGAAGACCCAATCTATCAGTATCAAGACGGGCAGTTCAATGCTTATGCTACGCAATTAGGATCGGGGGAATTGACCTTGCTCGTTCGAGAAAAACAAGGGGATCTCGCAGAGGGAGAAAGCCGAGTTCGGTACGCATCCTACTTCGATCCCGATACGGGATTCTGGGTCAGGGAGAAACACGTCGAGACAAGGCGCCATCAATATGTGTTGCGCGTCGTCAATCCTTCGGAAAACAGCTCGGTTTTCCCGCAATTTGCAAATTCGTTCGAAGTCGAGTCAGGTTCTGTTTTTTAAGCGATAGACTTTCATTAGTAGCGAGTTAAGGAGATATTTCGAGGCTCGCTTCAGGTATTTTTTGGAAAATATTTGCACAAAATCCCTCACTTTTCGTATCGTACTCTTATTCTTTTGAAGTTGAATCTCAAAGACAAAAGAAATAGAGCAGCAAGACTGCTCAGCGATCTCTCGGGCAAAACTCGGTTGAAGACGACAAAAGAGCTATTTTGACAGTGGAAGAAGAGAAGAGTAAGTAAGGAACGCTTGTGTGAGTGACGCTGCGAAAGCAGCGACCTCGCAACAATATAATTTTTTATCCACAGATTAAATTTAATGAGAATTTGATCTTGGTTCAGATCGAATGCTGACGGCGTGGATGAGGCATGCAAGTCGAACGGTATGGGGGCAACTCCATATAGTGGCGCAAGGGTTAGTAATACATGGATAATCTGCCTTCGACCTGGGAATAACGGCTGGAAACGGCCGCTAATACCCGATGAGGTGGAGCAAGGCATCTTGCTTTTATCAAAGTGGGGGACCGAAAGGCCTCACAGTTGAAGAGGAGTCCATGGGATATCAGCTAGTTGGTAGGGTAACGGCCTACCAAGGCTAAGACGTCTAGGCGGATTGAGAGATTGACCGCCAACACTGGGACTGAGATACTGCCCAGACACCTACGGGTGGCTGCAGTCGAGAATCTTTCGCAATGGGCGCAAGCCTGACGAAGCGACGCCGTGTGAGCGAAGAAGGCCTTCGGGTTGTAAAGCTCTTTCGCTTGAGAACAAGAGAATAGCGCGAATATCGCTATGATTTGATGGTATCAGGTAAAGAAGCACCGGCTAACTCCGTGCCAGCAGCTGCGGTAATACGGAGGGTGCAAGCATTGATCGGAATTACTGGGCGTAAAGGGCGCGTAGGCGGCCGAATAAGTCGGATGTGAAATTCCATGGCTCAACTATGGAGCTGCATTCGAAACTGTTTGGCTAGAGGGTAGTTAGGGAAAACGGAATTCCACGTGTAGCGGTGAAATGCGTAGATATGTGGAAGAACACCGGTGGTGAAGACGGTTTTCTGGGCTACACCTGACGCTGAGGCGCGAAAGCTAGGGGAGCAAACAGGATTAGATACCCTGGTAGTCCTAGCCTTAAACGATGCATACTAGATGTAGGCGGGCTCAACCCTGTCTGTATCGGAGCTAACGCGTTAAGTATGCCGCCTGGGGAGTACGCTCGCAAGGGTGAAACTCAAAAGAATTGACGGGGGCCCGCACAAGCAGTGGAGCATGTGGTTTAATTCGATGCAACGCGAAGAACCTTACCCAGGCTCGAAATGTAGAGCGCGACAACAGAGATGTTGTTTCCCGAAAGGGGCTCTATATAGGTGCTGCATGGCTGTCGTCAGCTCGTGCCGTGAGGTGTTTGGTTAAGTCCAGCAACGAGCGCAACCCTTATCGTCAGTTGCCAACGCGTAATGGCGGGGACTCTGGCAAGACTGCCTAGGTTAACTAGGAGGAAGGTGAGGATGACGTCAAGTCCGCATGGCCTTTATGTCTGGGGCTACACACGTGCTACAATGGTCGGTACAAAAGGCAGCGAAGCCGCGAGGTGGAGCTAATCCGAAAAAACCGATCTCAGTTCGGATTGCAGTCTGCAACTCGGCTGCATGAAGTTGGAATTGCTAGTAATGGCGTGTCAGCAACAGCGCCGTGAATACGTTCCCGGGCCTTGTACACACCGCCCGTCACATCATGGGAGTTGGTTTTACCCGAAGTCACTGACTCGACCGCAAGGGGAGAGGTGCCTAAGGTAAGGCCGATGACTGGGATGAAGTCGTAACAAGGTAGCCCTATCGGAAGGTGGGGCTGGATCACCTCCTTTTAAGGACAAGTTGTCGATGAAGATCGACGACCAGGTTGAGACAAGCGTCTCCTCTTACTCTTTTCTTTTTCCGCTGTCAAAGAAATGGCATCCTCGTTGTGAAATTCACGCGAAGGTTGTTGTCATGGAAATTCGGAACTGGCGGATCAGTTTGTTCGAAATTCCCTTCGGGGGCTTAGCTCAGTTGGTAGAGCATCTGATTTGCATTCAGAGGGTCAGGAGTTCGAGTCTCCTAGCCTCCAGTTTCGCGGTTATAGCTCAGTTGGTTAGAGCGCGACACTGATAATGTCGAGGTCCCAAGTTCAAGTCTTGGTAACCGCACAGTTTAGCGCTCAAAAAGTGTTTGAGTGATCGGCCGTTGCCCAGAGCATCGGATGTTATCTTGAAAAATCAGTTCGATAAAGTGTAATACAGGCAAATTTACTGCAAAGCAAGATAGTCCATAGGGACTGTCATAGAGTAAGCAACCATGCGATCGCGCATGGAAGCAGCAATGATAACGATTCGAAACGGCGCTTGAGGAAAGGCGTATTGACTGCAGAATTAGAAATTTGTAGTCAAGTTATTAAGGGCTGCTGGTGGATGCCTTGGCATCGACAGGCGATGAAGGACGCGTAACCTGCGAAAAGCTCCGGTGAGCTGGAAAAAAGCTTCGACCCGGAGGTCTCCGAATGGGGAAACCCAGTGGGATTAATCTCCCATTGTCTATCATCTGAATTCATAGGATGTAGGCGCTAGACCCGCTGAAGTGAAACATCTCAGTAAGCGGAGGAAAAAAAATCAATCGAGATTCCCCGAGTAGCGGCGAGCGAAACGGGAAGAGCCCAAACCCAGGAATTTATTCCCGGGGGTTGTAGGGCCAGTCATAAACACTGCGAGTTCTTAGCGGAATCTTCTGGAAAGAAGAGCGATACAGGGTGATAGCCCCGTACGCGAAAAGAACAAACAGTCAGACTGGTTCCTGAGTAGGGCCGGACACGTGAAACCCGGTCTGAATCTAGGGGGCCCGCCCCCTAAGGCTAAATACTCGTCGATGACCGATAGTAAACCAGTACCGCGAGGGAAAGGTGAAAAGAACCCTTGTTAAGGGAGTGAAATAGAACCTGAAACCAGCAGCTTACAAACGGTCGGAGGCCTATGACCCTTTTAGGGTAATGGCTGACGGCGTGCCTTTTGCATGATGAGCCAGCGAGTTAGGCTATATGGCAAGGTTAAGGAACTTACGTTCCGGAGCCGGAGCGAAAGCGAGTGTGAATAGCGCGTTAAGTCATATGGTCTAGACACGAAACCAAGTGATCTATCCATGGCCAGGTTGAAGCAGGGGTAAAACCCTGTGGAGGACCGAACTAGTGACTGTTGAAAAAGTCTTGGATGAGCTGTGGATAGGGGTGAAAGGCCAATCAAACTTGGAAATATCTTGTTCTCTCCGAAATAACTTTAGGGTTAGTCTTGGCATTCAGTTTTCTGGGGGTAGAGCACTGGATCCACGCGGGGGCCTACCGGCCTACCAAAGGGAACCAAACTCCGAATACCAGAAAAACAGCCGGGAAATAGACAGTGGGGGATAAGCTTCATTGTCAAAAGGGGAACAGCCCAGATCGTCGATTAAGGCCCCAAATTCCAGTCTAAGTGGGTAAGGAAGTAGAGTTTCTAAAACAGTTGGGATGTTGGCTTAGAGGCAGCCATCATTTAAAGAGTGCGTAACAGCTCACCAATCGAGAAACTCTGCGCCGATAATATCCGGGACTAAAGACTGGAGCCGAAATCACGGGTGTGCAAGGAAACTTGTACGCGGTAGGAGAGCGTAGTATGTGCAGCGAAGGTATACCGAGAGGAGTGCTGGAGCGCATACTAGTGAATATGCATGGCATAAGTAAACGATAAAGGAGGTGAAAATCCTCCTCGCCGAAAACCTAAGGTTTCCAGGGTAAAGTTCGTCTTCCCTGGGTTAGCCGGCCCCTAAGCCGAGGCGGAAACGCGTAGGTGATGGGAAGCAGGTTAAATATTCCTGCGCCGCCTAAGACTATGACAACGGGGTGACAAAGTAAGTTAAGCATGCGGACGATTGGAAGTGTCCGTTCGGCTACGAGATGGGCCGGTTGGTAAAACCGCCGGCATAAAGTCAGATAGCAGACAAGGGGAACCCTCGGGGGAACCGATGATGTAGCGCGAAGCTTTCAAGAAATAACCTCTAGTCGTCGATGGCGACCGTACCAAAACCGACACAGGTGGGTGAGAAGAAGATTCTCAGGCGCGCGAGAGAACTCACGTTAAGGAACTCTGCAAACTAGCCACGTAACTTCGGGAGAAGTGGCGCTTACATTTGTGATGGAGCACATCCTGAGCGAATGCAAGCCGCAGTGAAAGGGCCCAGGCGACTGTTTAACAAAAACACAGCACTCTGCTAATTCGTCTAAGAAGACGTATAGGGTGTGATACCTGCCCAATGCCGAAAGGTCAAAAGGAGGCGTTAGCCGCAAGGCAAAGCGCTGAATTTAAGCCCCGGTGAATGGCGGCCGTAACTATAACGGTCCTAAGGTAGCGAAATTCCTTGTCGGGTAAGTTCCGACCTGCACGAATGGTGTAACGATCTGGGCGCTGTCTCAACGAGAGACTCGGTGAAATTGTAGTAGCAGTGAAGATGCTGTTTACCCGCAATAAGACGGAAAGACCCCGTGAACCTTTACTGTACTCTGATATGGGCTCTTGACTTGTCATGTGTAGGATAGCCAGGAGGCGTTGAAGTTGTGTCGTCAGGCACGATGGAGCCAACGGTGAAATACTGGTCTTGATAAGTTGAGAATCTAACGGCACTCTCTGAAGCGAGAGGTCGGACAGTGTCAGACGGGCAGTTTTACTGGGGCGGTATCCTCCTAAAGAGTAACGGAGGAGTCCAAAGCTTGCCTCATCGTGGTTGGTAATCACGAATAGAGCGTAAAAGTATAAGGCAAGTTGACTGCGAGACCAACAAGTCGAGCAGGTACGAAAGTAGGGTTTAGTGATCCGGCGGTTGAAAGTGGAATCGCCGTCGCTCAACGGATAAAAGGTACTCCGGGGATAACAGGCTTATCGCCACCAAGAGTTCATATCGACGTGGCGGTTTGGCACCTCGATGTCGACTCATCGCATCCTGGGGCTGGAGAAGGTCCCAAGGGTTTGGCTGTTCGCCAATTAAAGCGGTACGCGAGTTGGGTTCAAAACGTCGTGAGACAGTTTGGTCCCTATCTGTTGCGGGCGTAGGAATTTTGAGAGGAGCTGCTTCTAGTACGAGAGGACCGAAGTGGACGAACCAATGGTGTGCTGGTTGTCTTGCCAAAGGCATAGCCAGGTAGCTAAGTTCGGAAAGGATAAGCGTTGAAAGCATCTAAACGCCAAGCCTCCCTCAAGATAAGAATTCCCAATGAGACCCCCGGGAGATTACCGGGTTGATAGGTTGGGTGTGTAAGCGCAGCGATGCGTTGAGCTAACCAATACTAATCGGTCCAACGTCTTGATTATCTTTTTTTACCTATGGGCCTGCGGATTAGCAATAGTCCGTAAGCCCATAGGGGCAGCTAGTATAGCCGCCTCAAGAGCCGTTTCAAGTCGTTATCCTGTAGATACACGATCGAACATTTTCTGGTAGCGATAGAGAGAGGAAAACACCTGATCCCATCCCGAACTCAGCAGTTAAGACTCTCGTCGCCGATGGTACTGTGCGCAAGAGTACGGAAGAGTAGGTAGCTGCCAGTTTTTCTTCAGCCCGATGAGGAGCAATCTTCATCGGGCTTTTTTTTGCCCGTAAAAATTAACATCGATAAATGAACCGAGGTTTTTTATGTCTTCTATTCCGCAAATGAATTCCGCTCAGCCGATGACTGGCTTGCCATGTTTTAATTCCAACAGCACGAATTCGGCTGTTGACAATACTACTTGTCGGATCTTTGGTTATGCCCCGAGCTCTGCCCGCAAAGACACATGGACAGAGACGGCAAAAAAAATAGGTGCGATCGGATCCGTATCGGTACCCTGTTGTGTCGGAACACATTCTCTAAGTGATTTTCTAGGAGTTATGATGGCAGATGGCGGAATGGCGACTACGGATGCTCTTATTCATGGAGCCGTAACAGGGGCTTTTGGTGTTTGTTGCTGCGCTGGAGCTGCTTGGCAAGGAATGCGCATTGTTAACGATCAAATTCGCGACCGCGTTCACGAATACAACCGAGGATTTTCTGAAGGATGTCAGGCGATCTTGTCGAGAGAACAGGAAGTTCGGCAGCAAGCGAGAGAAGAGATTATAACTGCCCACCAAGCGCAAACAAAATATCTCTGAGGCATGATCTTTTTCAGCCCGATGAGGAGCATCTTCATCGGGCTTTTTTTGCTGAAAACCCTCCGGAAGCAATTGTGAAAAGGGGGTTCTTGGCAGATAATGTTGTATACAAATTTCTTTTAATTCCTTATTAGGTGGAATAAGGCTATAAAAAGAAGGAGTAGCCACCATGAAGAATTCTCATATTTTTGAGCTGATTTCCGTCATCCTGCTGATCGTCGGCGGTTTGAACTGGGGATTAGTCGGTCTGTTCAACTTCGATCTCGTGCAGACTATTTTAGGAACCGTGATCGCCAGAATCATCTACGTTCTCGTAGGGATCGCGGCCGTTTATCGCGTCGTCGTTTGGGCTCGTTCAAGAACGAAATAAAGATCGCATGATCTTAGGGAATAGTCTATGATGGCTATTCCCAGTTTTTCCAAGAGAGACATGTCTTCCGTTATCGTTTGGTTCCGTCAAGATTTGCGACTGTCCGATCACCCTGCATTGCACTACGCCATCAAAAGCGGGCAGAAGGTGATCTGCGTCTTTATTTGGTCTGAGAAAGAATATGGGAAGTGGAATCCCGGACCTTCCGGTCGATTCTGGCTGCATCGTTCTTTATTGGATTTAGAGGAGCTGTTGAATCGGGCTGGCGGCAAGCTGATTTTGCGGAAAGGAGCCAGTTTAACGCATCTCTTGGAAATTGCAAAAAGTTCGAAAGCAAAAACTGTCGCCTGGAATAACCTCTACGAACCTCATTTTCAAAGCCGCGATCGAAAAATTGCCAAAGCGCTGGAACACGCGGGTTTGGAAGTGCAAACCTTCCATGGAAATTTACTGTTCGATCCCGAGCTTCCCAAAGATCCAAAAGGCCACTGTTACCGGGTCTATTCGTTTTTTTGGAAAACTTGTTTAAAATTGCCGAAGCCAGAACCTCTTTCTTGCGTAAGAAAAATAGATGGGTTTTCAAAAGCGCTGAAAAGCGGGTCGATCAAAGGTTTAGGGATCGCTCCTCCCCAAAGTTGTGAGAGAATCCTTGAAAAAAAATGGATTCCCGGGACTTCGCATGCCCATCTTCAACTCCAAAAATTCGTACGAAAAGGAGTCGAGCGTTATGCGCCATTGCGCGACCGTCCGGCAGAGGAGGGGACTTCTCTTCTTTCAGCCCCACTCCATTTTGGAGAGATCAGCCCAAAAGAGATTTGGAAAGAGGTCTTGAATCACCACTCTCCTCGGAGTGCCGAAACGTTTTTAAAAGAGCTGGCCTGGCGGGAATTTTCTTATCAAACGCTCATTTCAGATCCTATATTTCCGATTCAATCGCAGAAGCCGGCTTTTCTCAAATTCCCATGGAAAAAAAACACATCCTTGTTGAAAGCATGGCAGGAGGGGCGCACTGGATATCCGATGGTCGATGCGGGCATGCGCCAACTCAAAACGATCGGCTGGATGCATAATCGAGTGCGGATGATTGTCGCTTCGTTTTTGGTGAAACATTTGCTTCAGCCATGGCAAGAAGGTGCTAAATGGTTTTGGATAAATCTGGTCGATGCCGATTTAGCCAATAACAGCATGGGATGGCAATGGTCGGCAGGATCGGGGCCAGATGCCGTTCCCTATTTCCGCATTTTCAATCCGGTTCTTCAAGGAGAGAAATTCGACGCCAAAGGGGAATACATCCGAACTTATGTTCCCGAGTTGAGCGGATTGCCGGACGAATACATTCAAGCTCCATGGGAAGCTCCCGAAGATGTATTGCGAAAAGCGGGGGTTGAACTGGGGAAAACTTACCCCAAACCGATTTGCGATCACAAAGAAGCTCGCAAAAAGAGTTTGGCAGCCTTTGCCAAGATGAGAAAATCGCATGGATAAAAAAACGCATTACGTCATCTTCCTTGCAATTGTATTCGCCATTGGCGCATCGGGATCTTGGGCCGTTTCCCAAAGCGTGGGCGATTGGTACCCCTCGCTGCCTCTTTCCCGTTATAGCCCTCCGCCCGATTGGTTTGGCGTCATTTGGCCGATTATGTACGGATTAATTGCAGCAACCGGTGCCCGCCTTTGGAGAAAAAGAAAAATTCCCGCAGGAAGGCGTGCTGTGATTTGCTGGAGCGTGCAGCTCGTTTTGAACGGAGCCTGGCCGTGGATCTTTTTTTATTTCCGTCGGATTGAACTGGCTGCAGTGGAATTGACAGGGTTGATTCTGGCTGTGGGATTTCTGTTATTTTACGCAAGGAAAGCCGATCGGCTTTCCTTTGTGCTGTTGATCCCCTACGCCTGTTGGTTGCTCTTCGCAGGATTTCTCAATTGGTCGGTGTATTTTTCCCAATGAATGCTCGCTTTTGAGATCGTTTGAGATTCTTGAGACGGGGACTTCTCTATGCATTGCCAAATGCGCTGCATCGCTTTATAGCTGACGTAGCAACCCACTCCGCAGGGAATGGCGAGAGGGGGAGCCCATACAAGAGAAGCCGTTAAAACACCTAGAGCCGTGCTCGAAACCGCAGCCGCTCCTGCTCCCAAGGCAAGGCAGGCGTTCGTCGGAGTTCGATATCCTCGAGTCGCTTTATAAGCGCCGATTCCAAGTCCTACAGCTGTGGCCACGCCCACAGCTGCAGCGCCAACTAATCCGGCTTTTACAAAATCGTCATTGGTTACATTCATGGTGAGTTTTCCTATGGGTTAATCGGATGCGGGACGGCAGGGATATGCGCGCCGAGCAGTTGAGTCGCCTTTTCGATTAATTTCTGTTCTTTTGAATCTTCTTTCTCGATTTGGTTCCAAGTATGCTGAGTCGCTTTCCCAAGAGCATATGTCCATGTTCCAAATGGAACCGCAAGGGGAATCAGCACCCCGGATAAAACGCAGCGTGTGGTCACGGTTGCAAGAACCGTTGTTGCTACCGCGCCTGCAGTGGCAGCTAAAGCCAAGAGCGCATTGGTAGGGGTTCGATACCCTTTGGTCGCTCTATACGCGGAAATAACCACTCCGGCTGCTGTTGCCGCTAGAAGAACATCCGCAGGAGTCGCATTGTCGGCTATCCAGGAAATATTGGAATTCAGTTTGTCTCTCAAAGCTTCCAGAGAATTCATTGCAGATCGGCCAAATGAGGGTCTGGTACCGAATTGAAAATACTCGTACTGATTGCAGTTGCCATATAGACGACATGTTGATGTCATAAAACCCTCAAATTACAAATGTTTGCAAAGTTGTTTTGCAAGCGAACAGCTTTTTCTATCGAATACAGCACAGATCTTCTTGCGGGGAGAAAGTAAAGCAAAAGTTCGATTATTCAGCTATGGTAAAAAATCGGTTGTGCTTCTCTTCAGCTCCGGCAGTTGATCTAGATGAACTCTAAGTTGAGACTGTTGCATAAGTTCGATTCGCAACGCGCTCTTTTTCTTGTTTCTGCCGATTTTGGTGTGGAAATTATGCGATTTGTGCAACGTTTTCAAGTTCTCTCTCAATCCAATGGATTTATCTGCCGGACTGCGAAGATGATTGGGAGCGCAATATCGCCAATAGTCCTATGGCTGCTCCGCCAACGAGGATAATTTTAATAGAGCTTTGACAGATACTGGCGAGTTTGTAGGCTAGGATTCCAATTCCTGCAGCTCCTGCCAGAATAAAGAAGTCGGCGGGACCGTATTCTTTGAATTTGGCATCGGCCAAGGTTCTAATTTTTTGCATCGTATCAATGGCGAGATTGGGGAGTTCTTGGATGATTTTATAGGCGGAATCCAGAAACTCGCTGTTGGGGAAGGTAGAGCTGTAAGCGACTGGTGGATAAAACATGGGCAATCTCCTTTGTAGACATCCTCTAAATAGAGCGGATCGGATTGTGATGTCCGAAACAATTTCGAGAATCGGTTTTTTTAAGAAGGAGACGGTAACATTTTTATTGAAAATTACTCAAGGAAACAAGCGGAAGCCAAAGACGATTCTTCAAATGATTTCGGTATAAGATGGTGTCTACAAAGTCGCTCTTTGCAGACACCATCTAAATGAGAAGAGGGTGCTTTTTAAGACGTCCTTTGGCTAGGGCGCGAGGGAACTGATTTGGTTAAGCTGCCGCGGAAGCGGTTTTTTGAGGGATATAACCCTGCTTGAGTTCGGCACTGTAGACGAGCCAGAGTCCTACCAGGAGCACTCCCGTCGATAGGAAAATCAACAGCGATGGCTGTTCGTTTAAAAATAACCAGCTGCTGAAAGAGGCGAAAATTGGGCTGAGCAACCCTACAAAGGATAGGAAAGTGGCTGTAAAACGCTTGAGCATGAGGCCGTAGAGGTTTGTGCAGAGGATGTTCGAAATAAAGGTCAATAGAAGCGTCCCTTGGATAAAAGAGGGGATGCCTCCTTGTACGACGGGGATGGGAGTCCAAGGTTCTATGAGATAGGAATGGATTAAGGCGAGCGCTCCTCCGATCAACATGCTCGTCCCGTTCGCCATGAGAGGGGAGACGACGGAATCCTTGACGACGAGCCGCAGAAGAACCCAGCCGTAAACGGAACAGAGGACGGCTGCGATCATGGCGATTTCAGGCCATGAGAAAATCAAAAAACCGCCTATGAGATCTTCCGAGCCTGTTTGCAGAGCCAGAATCGGCAGGATTCCTAAGACTCCCACGCCGAGTCCGAGCCATTTGCGTCGGTTCATTTTTTCGCCGAAATGGAGGTAAGAAAAAAACGCAGCGAAGAAGGGGGAAAGGCCGTAGATAAAACAGGTTTTAGCAGCGGATAGATGCTGAAGGCTCCAGAATTCACAGGCGTTTGTCAAATAATAACCGAAGATGGCGAGGAGGGTTAAGGAGAGCATTTGCTTGGCATTGACTTTGAATGAGCTTCGTTGGCGCAAAGAGAGATATCCCAGGAGTAATCCTCCGGCTAAGATCATTCGGATCGCCGTGAGAAATAAGGGGGAACAGTATTCGAGGGTGAGCTTTCCCAGGGGAAAGACGCTAGACCAAACGGCATACATAAAAATGACAATTGCAATAGACATACATAGACCTGGTTATTAGTTTTTAATCAAAAAAACTTGTTCACCCTTTTCTTTAGAGTGACCAATTATATACTCGATGAATGATTAATAGGAATAGCAGCTTACGAGAAAGAGGTCAAAGTTTTTATGGAATTCGAACCAGTTCTTCTCGTGGCTTTTTGTAGACATCCTCTGAATGGCGGCGAACCCAAAAAAACCGACTGATGCAATAGGTTTGAATGTAAAATCTTTACATTCAAGAGGGGAAAACCCTTGAAGAAGCTGTCCGATTCTTCTAATCTAGATGGCTGTTATGAATGAAGCGATTTTTCTAATTCATATTTGTCTTGTCCTGTTGTTTTTGGGGCTGGCGCTGCGCTTGGGCCGAGGGGGATTGACCGCTTATGTATGCCTATCTGCCGTGCTCGCAAATTTTTTTGTTGTCAAGCAGATGGAGCTTTGCGGTTTCCACGTCACTTGCAGCGATGTCTTTGCCGTGGGGAGCATTTTGGGGCTGAACCTGATGCAGGAGATCCATGGCCGCGAGGCGGCGCGGGATGCGATGAGGACGTCTTTGGCTTGCCTGGTGTTTTTCGCTTGCATGTCGCAGATCCATCTTCTTTATCGACCAAGCCCGTTTGATGCAGCCCATGACGCCTATCGGGCGATTCTTTCCTGTGCACCGCGGATCGTCGCGGCATCGATTGGAGTGTACTACATCGTCCAGCGCTTCGATTTGATGTTTTTCGCTCTTTTAAAAAAGATTTTTCCCAGTTTGGGCGTTCGCCTGGGAGTCGCATTGCTCGCGAGCCAAGCTCTCGATACGGCGCTTTTTAGCTTTTTCGGACTCTACGGCCTCGTCTCTTCGCTGATGGATATCATGGCCATCAGTTTCCTCGTCAAATGCTCGATTATCGCTTGCGGCAGCCCGATCGCCGCGTTTTTGCGGCGGTACGCTTGCCGGGAGGCCGCATGAGCGCTTTCCGTTTTGAAATCATTGCCAAGTCCAAGAAGTCTAGGGCGAGAGTCGGCCGCATTTATACCCCGCATGGCGAGATCGATACGCCGAATTTCGTAGCCGTCGGGACAAATGGCACGATCAAGGGACTCGACAATGAGACGGTAGATGAGATCGGATTGCAGCTGATGTTCTGCAATACCTACCATTTAATGCTGCAGCCCGGACCCGAGATCGTGCAGCGGGCCGGAGGATTGCATCGCTTTATCAATCGGAAGATGCCGATCATCACCGATTCCGGAGGGTTTCAGGTCTTTTCTTTAGCGTATGGATCTGTGGCCGATGAACTGAAAAAGCCGCGGAGTGAAGCAAGTGATGCCCACGTCCTAAAAATCAGCGAAGAAGGTGTTTTATTCCGTTCTTATCGAGATGGAAGCAAGAGTCCTCCTGACGCCGGAAATCTCGACTAGGTTCAAAAGGCATTTACCTTTGCAGATATCATCATTCCATTCGATGAATTGCCGCCCTATCATATCTGAGCAGACCGGCTTCGCAGCTCTTTGCAAACGGACGCATCGCTGTGATAAATGTGTCTGGAAGAGCATTTGAAGCAGCCGCAAGGCCAGGCGATGTATGCCGTTGTAAAGGGCGAAAAAAAAAAAAAAAAAAAAAAAAAAAGCCGCGCCTATTTGACAGATCTTCCTTTCGATGGCTTTGTGATCGGCGGCAGCGTGGAAGAGAAGGCACGTGGAAAATGGTCGCATACGCTGCGAAGGACCATGACCGATGGACCCGAAGAGCATCCCAACCATTTGCTCGGGATTGGAGATCTGGAACCCTCTTCCACTCCCGCATTCCCCTCGGGATCGATACATTTGACACTTCACCGACGCGGGCTGCCCGCCATGGATTTTTGCTGACAAAAGAAGGCGGGATCAAAGTGATCGCAAGGAATACGCAAGCCGATTCGGGACCGATCCAAGAAGGCTGCAGATGCAGGACGGTGCTCTCAATTTTCCCTGGGATATTTGCACCATTTATTCAAGGCGGGCGAGCTGACGGCTTATGCGCTCGCCGACGATCCATAACTTGCATTTCATGGTCGATCTCATGAAATCCGTCCCGCCGACAGATTGCCGACGGCATTCTCTAAGAAGGTCTCGTAAAAAATTTAAAGTTATATATTTTTTTATCTGTAGGTTCGATAAAAAACGGAAGGTTTGATAGGGTAGATACTTTATTTGAAAAAGCCGGAGAATCCAAGCATGAAAATTACCCCGATCGCCTTGAAAAAAGCGCCAATCCTGGAAGCCATCTTTCAAATTCCGATGGGAAGCTGAGGGAGCTCCCATCGGAATTCAAAGATGGCTTCCAGGATTGGCGCTTTTTTCAAGGCGATCGGGGTAATTTTCATGCTTGGATTCTCCGGCTTCAAATAAAGTATCTACCCTATCAAACCTTCCGTTTCCTATCAACCTTAGATAAGGACAAATCTAGCGGGAAATGAATTTTAAAAGACCTTCTTAGAGAATGCCGTCGGCAATCTGTCGGCGGACGGATTTCATGAGATCGACCATGAAATGCAAATTGTGAATCGTCGCGAGCGCATAAGCCGTCAACTCGCTCGCCTTGAATAAATGGTGCAAATATCCCAGGGAAAATTGAGAGCACGTCCTGCATCTGCAGCCTTCTTCGATCGGTCCGAATCGGCTTGCGTATTCCTTGCGATCAGCTTTGATCCCGCCTTCTTTTGTCAGCAAAAATCCATGGCGGGCAGCCCGCGTTGGATATGAACTGTCGAATGTATCGATCCCGAGGGGAATGCAGGAATGGAGGGATTCCAGATCTCCAATCCCGAGCAAATGGTTGGGATGCTCTTCGGGCAGATGGGTCATCGTACTGCGCAGCATATCGACCATTTCCATCTTGTTCTTTCCCACGCTGCCGCCGATCGCAAAGCCATCGAAAGGAAGATCTGTCAAATAGGCGCAGCTTTTTTTGCGCAATTCGGGATCGATGCCTCCGTGGACAACGGCATACATCGCCTGGCCTTGCGGCTGCTTCAAATGCTCTTCCAGAGAGCGTTTTTCCCAGCGATGCGTCCGTTCCAAAGAGCTGCGAAGCCGGTCTGCTCCGATATGATAGGGCGGCAATTCATCGAATGGAATGATGATATCTGCGCCAAATGCCTTTTGAGCCTGGATCGAGGATTCCGGCGTCAGGAGAACCTTGCTTCCATCTCGATAAGAACGGAATAAAACACCTTCTTCGCTGATTTTTAGGACGTGGCCGTCGCTTTTCTTCGCTCCGCGGCTTTTCAGTTCATCGGCCACAGATCCATACGCTAAAGAAAAGACCTGAAACCCTCCGGAATCGGTGATGATCGGCATCTTCCGATTGATAAAGCGATGCAATCCTCCGGCCCGCTGCACGATCTCGGGTCCGGGCTGCAGCATTAAATGGTAGGTATTGCAGAACATCAGCTGCAATCCGATCTCATCTACCGTCTCATTGTCGAGTCCCTTGATCGTGCCATTTGTCCCGACGGCTACGAAATTTGGCGTATCGATCTCGCCATGCGGGGTATAAATGCGGCCGACTCTCGCCCTAGACTTCTTGGACTTGGCAATGATTTCAAAACGGAAAGCGCTCATGCGGCCTCCCGGCAAGCGTACCGCCGCAAAAACGCGGCGATCGGGCTGCCGCAAGCGATAATCGAGCATTTGACGAGGAAACTGATGGCCATGATATCCATCAGCGAAGAGACGAGGCCGTAGAGTCCGAAAAAGCTAAAAAGCGCCGTATCGAGAGCTTGGCTCGCGAGCAATGCGACTCCCAGGCGAACGCCCAAACTGGGAAAAATCTTTTTTAAAAGAGCGAAAAACATCAAATCGAAGCGCTGGACGATGTAGTACACTCCAATCGATGCCGCGACGATCCGCGGTGCACAGGAAAGAATCGCCCGATAGGCGTCATGGGCTGCATCAAACGGGCTTGGTCGATAAAGAAGATGGATCTGCGACATGCAAGCGAAAAACACCAGGCAAGCCAAAGACGTCCTCATCGCATCCCGCGCCGCCTCGCGGCCATGGATCTCCTGCATCAGGTTCAGCCCCAAAATGCTCCCCACGGCAAAGACATCGCTGCAAGTGACGTGAAAACCGCAAAGCTCCATCTGCTTGACAACAAAAAAATTTGCGAGCACGGCAGATAGGCATACATAAGCGGTCAATCCCCCTCGGCCCAAGCGCAGCGCCAGCCCCAAAAACAACAGGACAAGACAAATATGAATTAGAAAAATCGCTTCATTCATAACAGCCATCTAGATTAGAAGAATCGGACAGCTTCTTCAAGGGTTTTCCCCTCTTGAATGTAAAGATTTTACATTCAAACCTATCGCATCAGTCGGTTTTTTTGGGTTCGCCGCCATTCAGAGGGTGTCTACAAAAAGCCACGAGAAGAACTGGTTCGAATTCCATAAAAACTTTGACCTCTTTCTCGTAAGCTGCTATTCCTATTAATCATTCATCGAGTATATAATTGGTCACTCTAAAGAAAAGGGTGAACAAGTTTTTTTGATTAAAAACTAATAACCAGGTCTATGTATGTCTATTGCAATTGTCATTTTTATGTATGCCGTTTGGTCTAGCGTCTTTCCCCTGGGAAAACTCACCTCGAATACTGTTCTCCCCTATTTCTCACGGCGATCCGAATGATCTTAGCCGGGGGATTGCTCCTGGGATATCTCTCGTTGCGCCAACGAAGCTCATTCAAAGTCAATGCCAAGCAAATGCTCTCCTTAACCCTCCTAGCTATCTTCGGTTATTATTTGACAAACGCCTGCGAATTCTGGAGCCTTCAGCATCTATCCGCTGCCAAAACCTGTTTTATCTATGGCCTTTCCCCCTTCTTCGCCGCATTTTTCTCTTATCTCCATTTCGGCGAAAAAATGAACCGACGCAAATGGCTCGGACTCGGCGTGGGAGTCTTGGGAATCCTGCCGATTCTGGCTCTGCAAACAGGCTCGGAAGATCTCATAGGCGGTTTTTTGATTTTCTCATGGCCTGAAATCGCCATGATCGCAGCCGTCCTCTGTTCCGTTTACGGCTGGGTTCTTTTGCGGCTCGTCGTCAAGGATTCCATTCTCCCCCTCATGGCGAACGGGACGAGCATGTTGATCGGAGGAGCGCTCGCCTTAATCCATTCCTATCTCGTAGAACCTTGGACTCCCATCCCGGTCGTGCAAGGAGGACTCCCCTCTTTTATCCAAGGGACGCTTATTGACCTTTATTTCGAACATCCTCTGGACAAACCTCTACGGCCTCATGCTCAAGCGTTTTACAGCCACTTTCCTATCTTTTGTAGGGTTGCTCAGTCCGATTTTCGCCTCTTTCAGCAGCTGGTTATTTTTAAACGAACAGCCATCGCTGTTGATTTTCCTATCGACGGGAGTGCTCCTGGTGGGACTCTGGCTCGTCTACAGTGCCGAACTCAAGCAGGGTTATATCCCTCAAAAAACCGCTTCCGCGGCAGCTTAACCAAATCAGTTCCCTCGCGCCCTAGCCAAAGGACGTCTTAAAAAGCACCCTCTTCTCATTTAGATGGTGTCTGCAAAGAGCGACTTTGTAGACACCATCTTATACCGAAATCATTTGAAGAATCGTCTTTGGCTTCCGCTTGTTTCCTTGAGTAATTTTCAATAAAAATGTTACCGTCTCCTTCTTAAAAAACCGATTCTCGAAATCGTTTCGGACATCACAATCCGATCCGCTCTATTTAGAGGATGTCTACAAAGGAGATTGCCCATGTTTTATCCACCAGTCGCTTACAGCTCTACCTTCCCCAACAGCGAGTTTCTGGATTCCGCCTATAAAATCATCCAAGAACTCCCCAATCTCGCCATTGATACGATGCAAAAAATTAGAACCTTGGCCGATGCCAAATTCAAAGAATACGGTCCCGCCGACTTCTTTATTCTGGCAGGAGCTGCAGGAATTGGAATCCTAGCCTACAAACTCGCCAGTATTAGAAGCTTATTAAAATTATCCTCGTTGGCGGAGCAGCCATAGGACTATTGGCGATATTGCGCTCCCAATCATCTTCGCAGTCCGGCAGATAAATCCATTGGATTAGCAGAGAACTTGAAAACGTTGCACAAATCGCATAATTTCCACACCAAAATCGGCAGAACAAGAAAAAGAGCGCGTTGCGAATCGAACTTATGCAACAGTCTCCGTTTAAAGTCTTCATCTCAGATCAACTGCCGGAGCTGAAGAGAAGCACAACCGATTTTTTACCATAGCTGAATAATCGAACTTTTGCTTTACTTTCTCCCCGCAAGAAGATCTGTGCTGTATTCGATAGAAAAAGCTGTTCGCTTGCAAAACAACTTTGCAAACATTTGTAATTTGAGGGCTTTATGACATCAACATGTCGTCTATATGGCAACTGCAATCAGTACGAGTATTTTCAATTCGGTACCAGACCCTCATTTGGCCGATCTGCAATGAATTCTCTGGAAGCTTTAAAGAAGACAAACTGAATTCCAATATTTCCTGGATAGCCGACAATGCGACTCCTGCGGATGTTCTTCTAGCGGCAACAGCAGCCGGAATGGTTATTTCCGCGTATAGAGCGACCAAAGGGTATCGAACCCCTACCAATGCGCTCTTGGCTTTAGCTGCCACTGCAGGCGCGGTAGCAACAACGGTTCTTGCAACCGTGACCACACGCTGCGTTTTATCCGGGGTGCTGATTCCCCTTGCGGTTCCATTTGGAACATGGACATATGCTCTTGGGAAAGCGACTCAGCATACTTGGAACCGGATCGAGAGAGGGGACCCAAAAGAACAGAAATTAATCGAAAAGGCGACTCAACTGCTCGGCGCGCATATCCCTGCCGTCCCGCATCCGATTAACCCATAGGAAAACTCACCATGAATGTAACCAATGACGATTTTGTAAAAGCCGGATTAGTTGGCGCTGCAGCTGTGGGCGTGGCCACAGCTGTAGGGACTTGGAATCGGCGCTTATAAAGCGACTCGAGGATATCGAATTCCGACGAACGCCTGCCTTGCCTTGGGAGCAGGAGCGGCTGCGGTTTCGAGCACGGCTCTAGGTGTTTTAACGGCTTCTCTTGTATGGGCTCCCCCTCTCGCCATTCCCTGCGGAGTGGGCTGCTACGTAGCTATAAAGTGATGCAGCGCATTTGGCAATGCATAGAGAAGTCCCCGTCTCAAGAATCTCAAACGATCTCAAAAGCGAGCATTCATTGGCAAAAATACCGACCAATTCAAAAAACCGGCGAACCGAGCCAAACAGGCATACGGGATCAATAACGCAAAGGAAAGCCGATCGGCTTTTCTTGCATAAAATAAAAGCACGCCCACGGCAAAGATCAACATCGTCAATTCGTCGCTGAAGCGAGTTCGATCTGTCGAAAATAAAAAAAAAGCCAAGGCCATAAACCGTTTAATCCGAGCTGTACGATCCACCAAATGACCGATAGCCTTCCTGCGGAAAGTTTTCTTTTTCTCCATAACCTCGCGCCCGATGCTGCGATCAAACCGTACAAAACCGGCCAAATAACTCCAAACCAATCGGGTGGTGGAGAATACCGGGAAATCGAAAGATTTAGATACCAACTGGCCACGCTTTGGTAGAAACGGCCCAAGATCCCGAGGCTCCGATCGCGAAAACGATTGCGAGAAAGACGAGATAATGTGTTTTTCCATTCATGCGATTTTCTATTTTTGCGAAAGCCGCCAAACTTTTCTTGCGAGCTTCTTTATGATCGCAAATCGGCCTGGGATAGGTTTTCCCGAGCTCAATCCCCGCCTTCTTCCAACACATCGACAGGGGCTTCCCAAGGAGCGTGAATAAATTCGTTCGGCAAATTTTTCAACTCGGGCACATCAAGTTCGAATATATTTCCCTTTAGGATCGAATTTCTCTCCTTGAAGAGCCGGGTTAAAAATGCGAAAATAGGGACCGGCATCGGGACCCGATCCGGCAGACCATTGCCAACCCATGCTGTTATTGGCTAAATCGGCATCGACCAAATGGTTCCAAAACCATTTTGCGCCCTCTTGCCAAGGCTGAAGCAAATGTTTGACCAAAAACGAGGCGACGATCATCCGCACTCGATTATGCATCCATCCGATTGCATTGAGTTGTCGCATGCCCGCATCGACCATCGGATAGCCTGTGCCCCCTTCTTGCCAGGCTTTGAGCAAGGCCTTTTTTCTATTCCAGGGAAACTTGAGAAAAGCCGGATTCTCGAAGCGCCTGAATGGGAAATAAGGATTGGACAAAAGCGTTTGATAAGAAAATTCGCGCCAAGCGACCTCTTTTAAAAACACCTCTGCCTTGTGAATAGACTCCTCTTTCAGAACTTCCTTCCAAATTTCTTTGGGCTGATCTCGCCAAAATGCAGATGCGCCGAAAGTAAAGACGTTCCCTAGTCGAGCCGGCTCATTGCGAGCTCGCGGATACCTTTCGACCAGGCCTTTTTTTATAAATTGCCGCAACTGTCGATGGGCATTCGTCGTTCCCGGAGTCCAAATCGTCTCAAGGCGGCGCTCAAGAATTAAATCGGATAAATCTTCAATTTTGGCTCAGCAACATGCTTTTCAACGGCTTTGCAAAGCCATCGATTTTTTTGACCGCGGGAACTGTTTCCGGCTGGGGTAATTTAGAGCAAACTTTCCAAAAAATGAATATACCCTGTAGCAGTTTCCCTTCGAATCCTTCGGCAAACTGAGGATCAAATAATAAATTTCCATGAAAGGACTGAACAACGCAATCCCTTCTTTTTTCAAGGCCTTTGCGGATTTTTTCATCTCGTCTCTGAAAGTGCGGTTCATACAAGGCATACAATACGATGAATCCGATCCCGAATGCTTGGCAATCTCCAAAAGAGTTTCAAGCTATCTCCGGATCGAAGAATCAGCTTGCCTCCAGCCTCGTGCAATTGGGCCTGCAAATCCGACAGAGAGCGATGCAGCCAAAATCGACTTGCATGTCCCATTTTCCATAGTCCATATTCTTTTTCGGACCAAATAAATACACAGATGACCTTACAACCGCTTCGCACGGCTGAATGTAAGGCAGGGTGATCGGACAAGCGCAAGTCCTGACGAAACCAGACAATGATCGGAGCCATGCCTCTTTTATGAACCTATTTCAATAATCATTTCAACTGATTTAAAGGTCCTTTTAAAACCCTTCCGGAATCCCAAAAAGGGGAATAGCCGGTGTTAGACTATTCCCTAAGATCTTCAATCTTATTTCGATCTGGAACGAGCCCAAACAACAATGCGGTAAACGGCAGCGAGACCCACGGCTACATAGATCACTCGAGCGATCATCGTGCCTAGGACAGCCTGTACGACATCGAAATTGAACAGACCGACTAATCCCCAGTTTAAACCGCCGACGATCAGCAGAATGACGGAAATTAGTTCGACGATATGAGCATTTTTCATGATGGCTACTCCTTCTTTTTATAGCCTTATCTTTCCTAATAAGGAATTAAAAGAAATTTGTACACAACATTATCTGCCAAGAACCCCCTTTTCACAATTGCTTCCGGAGGGTTTTCAGCAAAAAAAGCCCGATGAAGATGCTCCTCATCGGGCTGAAAAAGATCATGCCTCAGAGATATTTTGTTTGCGCTTGGTGGGCAGTTATAATCTCTTCTCTCGCTTGCTGCCGAACTTCCTGTTCTCTCGACAAGATCGCCTGACATCCTTCAGAAAATCCTCGGTTGTATTCGTGAACGCGGTCGCGAATTTGATCGTTAACAATGCGCATTCCTTGCCAAGCAGCTCCAGCGCAGCAACAAACACCAAAAGCCCCTGTTACGGCTCCATGAATAAGAGCATCCGTAGTCGCCATTCCGCCATCTGCCATCATAACTCCTAGAAAATCACTTAGAGAATGTGTTCCGACACAACAGGGTACCGATACGGATCCGATCGCACCTATTTTTTTTGCCGTCTCTGTCCATGTGTCTTTGCGGGCAGAGCTCGGGGCATAACCAAAGATCCGACAAGTAGTATTGTCAACAGCCGAATTCGTGCTGTTGGAATTAAAACATGGCAAGCCAGTCATCGGCTGAGCGGAATTCATTTGCGGAATAGAAGACATAAAAAACCTCGGTTCATTTATCGATGTTAATTTTTACGAGCAAAAAAAAGCCCGATGAAGATTGCTCCTCATCGGGCTGAAGAAAAACTGGCAGCTACCTACTCTTCCATACTCTTGAGCATAGTACCATCGGCGACGAGAGGCTTAACTTCTGAGTTCGGGATGGGATCAGGTGTTTTCCCCTCTCTATGGCCACCAGAAAATGTTCGATCGTGTATCTACAGGATAACAACTTGAAACGGCTCTTGAGGCGGCTATACTAGCTGCTCCTATGGGCTTACTGACTATTGCTAATCCGCAAGCCCATAGGTAAAAAAAGATAATCAAGTCGATGGACCGATTAGTATTGGTTAGCTCAACACATCACTGCGCTTACACACCCAACCTATCAACCCGGTAATCTTCAGGGGGTCTCATTGGGAATTCTTATCTTGAGGGAGGCTTGGCGTTTAGATGCTTTCAACGCTTATCCTTTCCGAACATAGCTACCCGGCTATGCCTTTGGCAGGACAACCGGCACACCATTGGTTCGTCCACTTCGGTCCTCTCGTACTAGAAGCAGCTCCTCTCAAAATTCCTACGCCCGCAACAGATAGGGACCAAACTGTCTCACGACGTTTTGAACCCAACTCGCGTACCGCTTTAATTGGCGAACAGCCAAACCCTTGGGACCTTCTCCAGCCCCAGGATGCGATGAGTCGACATCGAGGTGCCAAACCGCCACGTCGATATGAACTCTTGGTGGCGATAAGCCTGTTATCCCCGGAGTACCTTTTATCCGTTGAGCGACGGCGATTCCACTTTCAACCGCCGGATCACTAAACCCTACTTTCGTACCTGCTCGACTTGTTGGTCTCGCAGTCAACCTGCCTTATACTTTTACGCTCGATTCGTGATTACCAACCACGATGAGGCAAGCTTTGGACTCCTCCGTTACTCTTTAGGAGGATACCGCCCCAGTAAAACTGCCCGTCTGACACTGTCCAACCTCCCGCTTCAGGGAGTATCGTTAGATTCTCAACTTATCAAGACCAGTATTTCACCGTTGGCTCCATCATGCCTGACGACACAACTTCAAAGCCTCCTGGCTATCCTACACATGACAAGTCAAGAGCCCATATCAGAGTACAGTAAAGGTTCACGGGGTCTTTCCGTCTTATTGCGGGTAAACAGCATCTTCACTGCTACTACAATTTCACCGAGTCTCTCGTTGAGACAGCGCCCAGATCGTTACACCATTCGTGCAGGTCGGAACTTACCCGACAAGGAATTTCGCTACCTTAGGACCGTTATAGTTACGGCCGCCATTCACCGGGGCTTAAATTCAGTGCTTTGCCTTGCGGCTGACATCTCCTTTTGACCTTTCGGCATTGGGCAGGTATCACACCCTATACGTCTTCTTAGACGAATTAGCAGAGTGCTGTGTTTTTGTTAAACAGTCGCCTGGGCCATTTCACTGCGGCTTCAATTCGCTCAAGATGTGCTCTATCACCAATGTAGCGCCTCTTCTCCCGAAGTTACGAGGCTAATTTGCAGAGTTCCTTAACGTGAGTTCTCTCGCGCGCCTGAGAATATTCTTCTCACCCACCTGTGTCGGTTTTGGTACGGTCGCCATCGACAACTAGAGGTTATTTCTTGAAAGCATCGCGCTACATCATCGGTTCCCCCGAGGGTTCCCCTTGTCGGCTCTCTGACTTTATGCTGGCGGATTTACCTACCGGCCCGTCTCGTAGCCAAACGGACACTTCCAATCGTCCGCATGCTTAACTTACTTTGTCACCCCATTGTCATAGTCTTAGGCGGCGCAGGAATATTTAACCTGCTTCCCATCACCTACGCGTTTCCGCCTCGGCTTAGGGGCCGGCTAACCCAGGGAAGACGAACTTTACCCTGGAAACCTTAGGTTTTCGGCGAGGAGGATTTTCACCTCCTTTATCGTTTACTTATGCCATGCATATTCACTAGTATGCGCTCCAGCACTCCTTCGGTATACCTTCGCTGCACATACTACGCTCTCCTACCGCGTACAAGTTTCCTTACACACCCGTGATTTCGGCTCTAGTCTTTAGTCCCGGATATTATCGGCGCAGAGTCTCTCGATTGGTGAGCTGTTACGCACTCTTTAAATGATGGCTGCCTCTAAGCCAACATCCCAACTGTTTTAGAAACTCTACTTCCTTACCCACTTAGAATAGAATTTGGGGCCTTAATCGACGATCTGGGCTGTTCCCCTTTTGACAATGAAGCTTATCCCCCACAGTCTATTTCCCGGCTGTTTTTCTAGTATTCGGAGTTTGGTTCCCTTTGGTAGGCCGGTAGGCCCCCGCGTGGATCCAGTGCTCTACCCCCAGAAAACTGAATGCCAAGACTAACCCTAAAGTTATTTCGGAGAGAACAAGATATCTCCAAGTTTGATTGGCCTTTCACCCCTATCCACAGCTCATCCAAGACTTTTTCAACAGTCACTAGTTCGGTCCTCCACAGGGTTTTACCCCTGCTTCAACCTGGCCATGGATAGATCACTTGGTTTCGTGTCTAGACCATATGACTTAATCGCGCTATTCACACTCGCTTTCGCTCCGGCTCCGGAACGTATGTTCCTTAACCTTGCCATATAGCCTAACTCGCTGGCTCATCATGCAAAAGGCACGCCGTCAGCCATTCCCCTAAAAGGGGCATAGGCCTCCGACCGTTTGTAAGCTGCTGGTTTCAGGTTCTATTTCACTCCCCTAACAGGGGTTCTTTTCACCTTTCCCTCGCGGTACTGGTTCACTATCGGTCATCGACGAGTATTTAGCCTTGGAGGGCGGGCCCCCCAGATTCAGACCGGGTTTCACGTGTCCGGCCCTACTCAGGTACCAGTCTGACTGTTTCTTCTTTTCGCATACGGGGCTATCACCCTGTATTGCTCTTCTTTCCAGAAGATTCCGCTAAGAACTCGCAGTCGTTTATGACTGGCCCTACAACCCCCGAGAATAAATTCTCTGGGTTTGGGCTCTTCCCGTTTCGCTCGCCGCTACTAAGGGAATCTCGATTGATTTCTTTTCCTCCGCTTACTGAGATGTTTCACTTCAGCGGGTCTCGCTTCTACATCCTATGTATTCAGATGATAGATAATGGGAGATTACTCCCACTGGGTTTCCCCATTCGGATACTTCCGGGTCAAAGCTTTTTTCCAGCTCACCGAAGCTTTTCGCAGGTTACGCGTCCTTCATCGCCTGTCGATGCCAAGGCATCCACCAGCAGCCCTTAATAACTTGACTACAAATTTCTAATTCTGCAGTCAATACGCCTTTCCTCAAGCGCCGATTCGAATCGTTATCATTGCTGCTTCCATGCGCGATCGCATGGTTGCTTACTCTATGACATCCCTATGGACTGTCTTGCTTTGCAGTAAATTTACCTGTATTACACTTTATCGAACTGATTTTTCAAGACATCAGACTGACAGCGGAAAAAGAAAAGAGTAAGAGGAGAAGCTTGTCTCAACCTGGACGTCGATCTTCGATCGACAACTTGTCCTTTAAAGGAGGTGATCCAGCCCCACCTTCCGATAGGGCTACCTTGTTACGACTTCATCCCAGTCATCGGCCTTACCTTAGGCACCTCTCCCCTTGCGGTCGAGTCAGTGACTTCGGGTAAAACCAACTCCCATGATGTGACGGGCGGTGTGTACAAGGCCCGGGAACGTATTCACGGCGTTGTTGCTGACACGCCATTACTAGCAATTCCAACTTCATGCAGCCGAGTTGCAGACTGCAATCCGAACTGAGATCGGTTTTTTCGGATTTGCTCCACCTCGCGGCTTCGCTGCCTTCTGTACCGACCATTGTAGCACGTGTGTAGCCCCAGACATAAAGGCCATGCGGACTTGACGTCATCCTCACCTTCCTCCTAGTTAACCTAGGCAGTCTCGCTAGAGTTCCCGCCATTACGCGTTGGCAACTAACGATAAGGGTTGCGCTCGTTGCTGGACTTAACCAAACACCTCACGGCACGAGCTGACGACAGCCATGCAGCACCTATATAGAGCCCCTTTCGGGAAACAACATCTCTGTTGTCGTCGCTCTACATTTCGAGCCTAGGTAAGGTTCTTCGCGTTGCATCGAATTAAACCACATGCTCCACTGCTTGTGCGGGCCCCCGTCAATTCTTTTGAGTTTCACCCTTGCGAGCGTACTCCCCAGGCGGCATACTTAACGCGTTAGCTCCGATACAGACAGGGTTGAGCCCGCCTACATCTAGTATGCATCGTTTAAGGCTAGGACTACCAGGGTATCTAATCCTGTTTGCTCCCCTAGCTTTCGCGCCTCAGCGTCAGGTATAGCCCAGAAAACCGTCTTCACCACCGGTGTTCTTCCACATATCTACGCATTTCACCGCTACACGTGGAATTCCGTTTTCCCTAACTACCCTCTAGCCAAACAGTTTCAAATGCAGCTCCGGGGTTGAGCCATGGAATTTCACATCCGACTTATTCGGCCGCCTACGCGCCCTTTACGCCCAGTAATTCCGATCAATGCTTGCACCCTCCGTATTACCGCAGCTGCTGGCACGGAGTTAGCCGGTGCTTCTTTACCTAAGTACCATCAAATCATAGCGATATTCGCGCTATTCTCTTGTTCCCAAGCGAAAGAGCTTTACAACCCGAAGGCCTTCTTCGCTCACACGGCGTCGCTTCGTCAGGCTTGCGCCCATTGCGAAAGATTCTCGACTGCAGCCACCCGTAGGTGTCTGGGCAGTATCTCAGTCCCAGTGTTGGCGGTCAATCTCTCAATCCGCCTAGACGTCTTAGCCTTGGTAGGCCGTTACCCTACCAACTAGCTGATATCCCATGGACTCCTCTTCAACTGTGAGGCCTTTCGGTCCCCCACTTTGATAAAAGCAAGATGCCTTGCTCCACCTCATCCGGTATTAGCGGCCGTTTCCAGCCGTTATTCCCAGGTCGAAGGCAGATTATCCATGTATTACTAACCCTTGCGCCACTATATGGAGTTGCCCCCATACCGTTCGACTTGCATGCCTCATCCACGCCGTCAGCATTCGATCTGAACCAAGATCAAATTCTCATTAAATTTAATCTGTGGATAAAAAATTATATTGTTGCGAGGTCGCTGCTTTCGCAGCGTCACTCACACAAGCGTTCCTTACTTACTCTTCTCTTCTTCCACTGTCAAGTTAGTTCGGAAGGTCTCTGCCTTCCGTTTTTCGCTTCGTCCTTCCTTTCAGAACTCACTCGAAACGAAGCTAAGAACATACAGAAAAAGCGCCTTTTCGAGCAATCTTTCTCTTTTTCGCCCTCCTTTACTTGCCTGCATCCATCTATGATTAAATAAGTTAGGTAGTAAAAAATTCGCCTAAAAACCACAGACCTTCTTAAACATCGCAACCCTCTTTTGATTCCTTAAAAAAAATCTTGCCAAATTAAATCCCAGATATTTATTGTCACGATTAGATACAGCTTCCATGGGCGATCCTCTCGGAGAAATGAGATCTATCGCTGCCGGAGGGTGGACATGAAACAAAAAAATGAGCAGCGATGCTCATTGAAACCGTGAAAACTGGAGACAGTCATGAATTGTTCATTAAGCAAGCTGCTGACGGCATCTTTAGCCGCAGCTGCAATGGCAAACGGCGTTTATGCGATCCCGAAAGGCCCTTGCGATAAGCCCGTAGACGTTTGCTGCGAAGAACCAAAACCAGGTCCTTTTGCTTTCGCTTATCCAAAAGATCTGAACCTCGCTTGCCCGAAAGATTTCTATATCTATGGCCAAGCCATGGCTTTCCAAGCGAAACAAGACGGACTTGAATTCGCGATCCAAAACAACACAAGTCTCGTACAGGCGTTACTGGGGATGTCCTCGGCTTCTCTTCGGACAATAACGATTACGATTACAATCCTGGCGTAAGAGTCGGCCTCGGTTTTTATTTGCACCACGATGCTTGGAATCTCGAATTTGTCTGGACATGGGTCAACATCACCAACTATCACTCCTATAATTCGGATAGCCGCACATGAGTTAGTTCCTCTATGGTGCGCTCTCCCAGGCGGAATAACTGTTAATGCTGCCGACTAACGTCTCGGCGAAATGGGATGCCAGATACGATGTTTTCGATATCAAGTTAGGTAAACCCTATCACGTCAGCCGTCATTTAATTTTCAACCCCAACTTCGGGTTACGCGCTGGTTGGATCGACCAGACCATTGGCGCTCGCTACAGCAGAGCTAGCGCAGCTTCCTTAGGATCCAGCAGCTTCAAAGGCGATAATGATTTCTGGGGATTTGGCGCAAGAGCCGGTTTAGACACAGAATGGATTATCGGCAAAGGCTGGAATCTCTTCGGCAACATCGCGGGATCTTTATTATTCGGAAAATTTGAAGTGGAAGAAAAAATCAGGAACTCGTCGTTCTCGATGCCTTTCAGCACGAAATCCGACCACTACCAAAACGTTCCGAACATGGAAATCCAACTCGGAATCGCATGGAATAAATATATGAACCGCAACAAATGCCGCCTCGGAGTGGCCGCAGCGTATGAGTTCCATCAGTGGTGGAATCAGAACAATCTGCGCAAATTCTACTATGCCGGCAACGGTTCGTTATCCAATAACGACACCGTCAGCAGAGGCGATCTGACTCTGAACGGCTTCTCGTTGAAACTGCAGTTAGATATCTAATCGCGGGTTCTAGAAAAGTGCGACAAAGGCCTCGCCGGGATTCCCGGCGGGGCCTTTTTGCTTTAGGAAAGACCCGCCTGCAACACATCGTGCATTCGCAATAGTCCCACGACCCTTCGGTTTTCGACGACGGGCAGCACCGTAATCAGACGAGAGGGATTTTCCTCCATCTTGCGCATAGCGTCCCAAGCGGATAGCCCGGGAGAAATAAATCTGGGACTCGCCGTCATGAGTTCTTGAACGCTCGCTTCTAAAGACGCCGATCCCCTGGTCTCAAGTGCGCGGCGCAAATCGCCGTCTGTAAAAATGCCGATGAGACGGTGCGATTCGTCGACGACGAGCAGACAGCCGCATCTCTTGGCAGAGAGCTCGGGCAGCACCTCGATGAGCTTTTGCATGGGCTTGCAAAGGGGCAATTGTTCATTTTTAAGCATGAGGTCGAACACCTTCAGCGCAATTCTGCGTCCGATGAGGCCGCCGGGGTGGTTGAGGGCGTAATCGCCGAGAGAGACCTGTTTGGAGCGCATGAGAGCGATCGCCAAGCAGTCTCCGAAGAGGAGCTGCACGGCTGTCGAAGTGGTGGGCGCAAGATCAAACGGGCAGAGCTCTTTTTCGAAGGGAAGCTCGATGGCCAGATCGGATTGAAGTGCGAGGCGCGAGCGCGGATTCGAGACGATCGCGACTGTCTTCGCCTTTTTTTTGCGGATGAATGGGAGTAGGCCGAGCAATTCATCCGTCTCGCCGCTTTTGCTGAACGCGAGAAACACATCGGTTTCTGAGACATACCCCAAATCACCGTGGGCGGCGTGCATGGGGTCGAGGAAAAAGGCCTTGGTTCCGGTCGACAAAAACGTCGCGGCGATTTTCTGGGCGATATGTCCGCTTTTTCCGACTCCCGAACAGACGACGGTTCCCTTACAAGAAATGAGGAGTTGCAAAAGAGCATCGGCTCGAGCGCAGTCGAGGCGCTCGAAATAAGGATCTAAACTGAGGCGCTGCTCGCGGAGAAGCTCTTGGATCATGCCTCAATTTTTCTGCCCGGACAAGAAATTGTCCAGATTAAAAATCGAGGTCTTCTTCGAATCTCTTTTTCAGCTCGCTCAAAAAGCCGCATCCATAGAGGCCGTCGAGGACGCGATGGTCGAATGTGAGAGAAATCATCATCACGGATCGGATCGCGATCGAATCGTCCGGCATCGCTTTGACTTGTTTGGTGATCGCGCCGAGCCCCACGATGGCCACTTCGGGCGAGCGGATGATCGGAGTGCCCATGAGGACTCCGGTCATGCCGAAATTCGTCATGGTCAAGGAACCGTCTTTGACTTCATCGGGCTGGAGCATCTGATTGCGGGCGCGCATGGCGAGTTCGGCGATCTTGGTCGAAATTTCAGGGATGCTGAGTTTTTGGCAATTGCGAATCACGGGAACCATGACGCCTTGATCGACGCTGACCGCGATGCCGAGATTGACGAATCTCTTCATGACGATGGTATCCCCATCGAGAGATGCATTGATCAATGGATAAGCTTGCACGGCTCGGGCTATCGCGCGGGCGGCAAAACTCGTGACCGTGAGTTTGACTCCATGTTTTCTGAAAAAAGCCTCTTTTTCCTCTTTGATCTTCTTCACGATGTTGGTCACGTCGACTTCTGCGACGAGAGACGCATGGGGCGCTTCGTAAAAAGAGCGGACCATATTTTCGGCGATCGCCTTGCGAAGCGCGGTCATCTTCACCCGTTCGAGAGAACCTTCTACTGCGGCAATCGGACAGCGCGAAGGAAGCGGAGCGGGAGAATAGGCCTCGATGTCTTTTTTCGTCAGACGCCCATCCTGGCCGGTGCGAGGAATCCGATCGAGTTCCTGAAGGGAAATATTTTTTTCGCGCAAAAGGTTCAGAACGGCCGGGGTCAAGAAATTATTTTGCGCGCAGGAAGCCGCCTCGGAGGGAGCAGATGTTGCGGAAGCCATCGCAGGAGCTGCCGCCAGGGCGGGAGCGCCGACAACGGCCAAAGCATCCCCGACGAGGATTTCCTGGTCGGGCTGGACCAGGATTTCCAGGATCACGCCTGCGACCGGCGAGGGAATTTCACTATTGATCTTGTCGGTGGACACTTCGAGGAGGGGCTCATCTAGGCAGACGGTGTCGCCGACTTTCTTAAACCATTGGACAACAGTCGCTCCGACGATGCTTTCGCCGAGTTTGGGGAGAGTAATTTTTACTTGTCCGCTCATTTGTCCTACCCGTTGATTTTGAACTGTTAATTATTCATTTTCAGAGCGATTTTTTCAATCATATTCAACCAATCGGCTTTTCCTGAAAAGATCTCTAATTCGACCTCTAAATAAAGGATGGGAAGATAAACCGAAGGCGATTCAAAGAGCTTGATGGCATCTTTTTCAGTGCATAATAGAGCTTGAGCCCCGAGGATTTGCGCCTTTCGGCTGAATTCGGCCAATCCCTCGAGGTCTGGCCTCGCGTGATCCGGCAAATACCAGGATGCGGCGATTTCGAGTCCGAGCGACTGCGCCGTATGTAAAAATTTTTTGGGAGCCCCAAGGCCGCAAAACAGCCCGATCTTCGATCCCAAGCCCAAGGATTGCTCTCTTTGGCTTAAATCGAGCGTTCTTCGAGGAATCGCGCGCACTCCGATCAAAGGCGCTCGGGTATATCGGCGAATCTCTCTTTCGAGGTTTTCTGTGATTTCTCCCGAGACGACAATCGCATCGGCTTTGCCGAGGCGTTTGGGAGAATCCCTCAAAAGGCCTCTTGGCAAAAATGCGCCGAAACCGAAGGGATTGGCGCTGTCGATCGCGATGATCTCGAAGTCGCGATGTAATCTTCGATATTGCAAGCCATCGTCTAGGACAATCGCATTCGCTCCTTGAGCGATCGCCTCAAGGCCCGCCTGGACTCGATTTTTTTGGGCGAATACGAGCGCTTCGGGGAGCTTGCGCCTGAGCATCTCCCCTTCATCTCCCAAAGAAAGGCCGCTTTGAGCCGCCAAATACCCTCGGGATAGAATCGCGACTTTTCCTCGGCTCTGCAATGTTCGAGCCAACAGATGGACGAGCGGCGTTTTGCCGGAGCCTCCGGCGACGATGTTGCCGATGCTGACGACGGGAATCCCCAGCCGATGGGTTCTCATGGCGCCAAGATCATAGAGCGCATGCCTAAGAGAAGCCGCCCCGCGCCAAAGAGCGCTGAAAGGAGCCAAGCAACGGCAATCGGCCAACAAACCGTCGCGCACGGCTGCAGATAACCTATCGCGAAGGCGCATCTGCATAGAACATCTTGAATTCGACGAGTTCGATGACGATGTGAATCGCAGCCATATGCGCTTCCTGGATGCGATCGGAAAAGGAAAATCCGGATACGATCCATTCGAGATCGCACATCCCCTTGAGTTTTCCTCCCGTCTTTCCAAGAAAGCCGATGGTCTTCATCCCCCGCGTTTTAGCGGTTTCGACGGCTTTGATGAGATTGACTGAATTGCCGCTCGTCGAAAGAGCGACGAATACATCCCCGCTCGATCCCAGAGCTTCAACGCCTCTGGAAAATACCGACTCGAATCCAAAATCATTTGCAACGCAGCTCATATGGGAGGCATCGCCGAGCGCGATCGCCGCCAACGCAGGCCGGCTCTCTCGAAATTGCCCCGTGAGTTCTTCTGCAAAATGCATCGCGTCGCAAAGGCTTCCGCCATTGCCCGCGACGATTACTTTCTTGCCTTGCCGATAGCATTGCACAAGAGAGCGCGCTGCATTTTCGATAAATGCCAGTCCTTCGGAAGAACAGAGCTGTTCGGCTGCTCTGACCGCGTCTTGAGCAGCTGAGCGAATGCGAGTTTTGACATCCAAGTTTTTCGATACAGCATAAGCCATTTGAGATCCTGCTGTTCAATTTGAATCAGCCAAGATATCTCACTTGCTCGTCGAAGTAAACTCAATTGCACACAATTTGCCGAACCTCTAGCACTTTCTTTCTCGAACCCATCCCAGCAATGAACTTCTGTCGGTTTTTGCGCTTTAACCAAAATGTTTTCCGATTGCAGCATTCCATTCGCAAATCAAAATTCAGGAACTTTTTAGAGAGTGTCTACAAAGAGCGGCTTCGTCGATTTTTGGGATTACTTTTAAAGAACTCCATCAATGATTATATTCGACATACCATTGCTTGAAGCTCTTTAGATGAAGAGCGTCTGTTTTTTGAAGACGGATGTCCAAAATACGAACTCACCTATGATCCTTTATCAAACAATCCTCTTCGATATCGACGATACTCTCGTGGATTTTAAAGGCAGCGAAACCGCGAGCCTTAAAAATTGCTATCGGCGTTTTTTTAGCCCTCTTGTTGCCGAAGATAGGTTTTTAAACGACTACCACCGCATCAATCGCGTCTTATGGCAGCAGGTCGAAGAGAATAAAATTTCGATTGCTGCCGTAGGGAGCGAACGTTTTAAACAGCTCGCCGATCTCTATGAATTCTCTTTTTCCTCAGAGATCCCTCAATACTACGAACAGCAACTCATCGAGAACTCTCAATTCATCGATGGAGCAGAAGAGCTTTTGGACGCCCTTCTTGCCAAACAGATCAAAATCGGCTTTCTTTCCAACGGATTTTCTCATATTCAGCGAGGCAAATATAAAAACTTGAAGCTTTCCCGCTATTCGGACGTGCTGGTGATTTCAGAAGAAGTCGGATGGTCGAAACCTCAACCGGAAATCTTCGATTACATTTTAAAGCGGATGCAGTCGACGGCATCGACCACTTTGATGGTTGGGGATTCTTTAACCAGCGATGGAGAAGGCGCTTACAGGGCAAACATGCCTTTTTGCTGGTATAATCCCGGCAAACGTTTGAGTTCCTCGCCTTGGGAACCCACGCATGTGTTATACGATTTAAAGGATCTCCTCGCCCTTCTCAAATCGGATTAAGGAGCCGTTCAAAATACAGGGAGAGATTCGAACCGAAGAAGTTCTTTCCCAACGGGGTGATGGAAGGAGAGCTCTCGGCAGTGCAAATGGATAAAGTCCAATGCCTTCTTTGCGCCGTAGCGCCCATCGCCTACGATCGGGTGTCCGATGGCCGAAAATTGAGATCTGATCTGGTGGTAGCGCCCCGTTTCGAGTTCGATCGAAATCCTGCTCGTGGTTTTTGTTCTTTTTTCTACGCGATAGCGCAGGCGGGCGAGCTTTGCCTCCGAATTGGAGGGAGAAGAGACGATCGCCCGATGTTCGCCGTGGACGAGCCAATGCTCTAATTCGCCTTGGTCTTCTTTTAAAAGCCCTTCGACTTCCGCCTCATAGATGCGGCGGATTCCATTCGCGCGGGATTGCTCGTTTAAACGGCTCAAAGCTTTGCTGGTGCGAGCGAATAATACGAGGCCTCCGACGGGGCGGTCGAGCCGGTGGATGGCGTGTAAAAAGACTTCGCCGCTTTTGGCGTATTTCTCCTTGACCCATTGCTTCATGGCCGTTTCCAAATCGGGCGAAGCGGTTCCGTCGGGCTGCGTCAGCCAGCCGGGGGGCTTTTCGGCGACGAGGAGATGGTTATCGCAAAAGACGACGTTGGCGGACGGCTTCATATAAAAGAATCGTGGTGGCGGATGCGACGTTTAAGGAATCTGCAATGCCGAGCATGGGGATGCGAACCCGGCAGTCGGCCTGGTTCATCCAGGCATCGCTCAGCCCGTATTGTTCGGTGCCGACGGCAATAGCGATCGGCTGACTCAAATCTGCTTCGGTATATTCCTGTGCCGCATGAGGCGTTGCGGCGACGACGGAAATCCGGTGTTTTTTTAAAAATGCGAAGACCTCGTCTCCTTTCGCCTCGAGGACGGGAATCGTAAAGAGCGTGCCGACGCTGGATCGGACGACGTTGGGATTGTGGATATCGGTCGTCGGATCGCAGACGATGACGGCATCGACGCCGGCTCCATCGCAGGAGCGGAGGATCGTGCCGAGATTGCCCGGCTTTTCGATGCTTTCTGCAATCACGAGAAAAGGGCTCTTCGAAAGGTCTTTTTCCAATTCGGACAGCGTGCGATGGCGCTGGGGAGCAATCGCAAGTAGGCCGTCCGGCCGATCCCGATAGGAAATCTTGGCGAACACCTCGGGAGTGCATTTGAACAATTCGGCTTTGCTTTCTTGCAGCAATGCCCGTTCGTTTTCCCCCAAGAATAACTCGGGACAGAAAAAGATGGACTCGATCTTGCAGCGGGCGTCGACTGCCCGTTTCAGCTCGCGATAGCCCTCGATGAGGAACAGCCCTGTTTCATCCCGTTCCCTTCGCTCTCTTAAGCGGACCGCTTGTTTGACGCGGCCGTTTTGCAAACTCGTAATGGTTTCAAGCATAGGTTTTGATCGCATAGCATCCGCTTGGGATGGGGAGCGCGTCCGAAGATGCGAGCGCCATTTCGCCTCCCTGCAGATGGTCGGAAGGGAAGATTTGCCCCATGACGTTTTCTAGAAGCAAAGGAGTATACCCCGGCGTATGGCAGGATACAATGACAAATCGCTTCTTTGGGGAGAGGAGAACCCGGCATTGTTCCAGAAGGGGGGAAAAATCCCGTTCGATCTTAAATAACTCGCCCTTAGTGCCTCGCCCAAACGTCGGCGGATCGAGGATAATCCCCTCGTAGCGCGATCCCCGTTTTTCTTCCCGTTTCAAAAATTTCATGGCATCGTCGACGATCCAGCGGATCTTCGCCCCTTCGAGTCGATTCAGAGCCGCGTTTTCCCGCGCCCAATCGACCATCGGCTTCGAGGCGTCCAGATGGCATACCTCGGCTCCTTGCTGCGCTGCAGCTAGAGTGACGCCGCCGGAATAAGCGAATAAATTTAGGATCTTCATCCCCGGCTCGATCATGGAGCGCATCTTCGTCCACAGAAACCCATGTTCGGGAAATACTCCGAGATGGCCGAAATCGGTCGGCGAGATCTTAAAGCGAACTCCTTGAACCTCCGCTTCCCATGAGGAAGGGAGTTTGCGCCTGAATTCCCAGCGATTGCCTTCGTCTCGGGAAAAGACGGCGTCGGCCTGAGCCCACAATTCGGGATGCTTGGGATTCCAGATCGCCTGCGAACAAGGGCGGTTCAGCAAATATGGGCCGAAGCGCTCGAGCTTGCGCATCGAGCCGCTGTCGATGAGTTGATAGGAGGATGGATTCATAATTGTTCTGAAAAAGTTCTCGTTTGATAATGAAGTCTGCGGAATAACGCGCCGAGGGCATGTTGCACTGCAAATTCAATCGCGCTTGCGCGATCCGATGGCGCTAGAAGCCGCCCGATGTCGTGCTTTTCCCCTCGCCTTCCGATTCCGCAATAGATCGTACCGATGGGTGTTTCAACTGTTCCCCCCGAGGGCCCGGCGATTCCGGAAATGGCGATCCCCCAATCGGCTTTGGTTTGATCGAATAAGCCGTCCAGCATTTCAGAAATGGCCTGCTCGCTGACTGCGCCAAATGAACTCAAGGTCTTCGGACGAACTCCGAGGAATTTCTCTTTCCACGCATTCGAATAGACGACCAAGCTCCCCAGGAAATATTTCGAGGCGTCGGGAAGAGAGGTCAACTGCGAACTCAGAGCTCCGCCGGTGCAAGACTCCGCCAATCCGAGCGTTGCGGACGAGCGGATCAGTTCTCGATGGACTGCGGCGGCAAGCGAAGGCCCTTCGAAAAACCGGCTGGGGAATTCGCGCTCGACGAGCTTTTTCCAAGCCTCGAGCCTCTGGGGTTTTTGATCGACTTCAAAACGGATTTTAAGGAGCCCTAATGAAGGATAGATGCCGATCTTTGCATCCGGATTTTCTATTTTGATGCGGCGCAAAAGAGGATCTACTTCGATCTCTCGCATGCCGCACAAGAATAGATCGAGCGCATGGATCGCCGTCGGAAGAGAACATCGGCGCAAGAGTTGGGGAATCGCCTCTTCGCGAAACATCGCCTGCATCTCGCGGGGAACCCCGGGGAGAAGAACGAGCGCTTTTTTTTCGAAGAAGCCGATTTTTCCCTCTGCGGAGCCGATTCGATTTTTGAGAGAATTCAATGGAAATCCCAAAAGATCGGAAGCCTCTCGCGTCACATCGTCGAGAGTGGGGCCCATTCCCCCTGTCGCAATCACTAGATCGCTGCGATCGAGAGCTTCTCGAACACACCTTGCGATGACCGAGGGTTCATCCGGAATGGCCGTATGCCGAACGATACGGCAACCCAATCCGCTCATCTCGCGGCTTAAGAACGCTGCGTTGAAATTGACGGTGGATCCATTTAAAATTTCGTCGCCGATGCTGAGGATTTCAACGAACATCCGCCTCCGCCGACACCGATCGCGTCTCTGGTTTAGGCGCGATCAGGAGCAAAGCCGCCCCAATCGAAATATACGAATCGGCCAGATTGAAAATGGGAAAGGACCATCCCGCAAACCGGACGTGGAAAAAATCGACCACCGATCCATAGCAGCACATATCGAGGATATTTCCTATCGCGCCTGCGGCGATCAGCCAAAGAGCCGCGCCAAATATCCCTTCCGGCCTAGATCTAAATAAATAAGCGAATAATCCGGCGGCGATCGCAACCCGAATGCCGAGCAAAATCCACTCGTGTCCGGGGAAAAGCCCCCAGGCGATTCCGGTATTGGCGACCGTATTGAGGGAAAAGCTCACCGAACAAAAGTTCTCGAAAATACCGATGCCCCCGAAGGGATACCTCATCCCCTGTAAGGGAGCGATCCACTTGAGAGCCGCCGCTTTCGAGAGCACATCGAGCGCGATGAGCATCAGCGCCCAAGCGAATTTATACAGCGCCTTTTTCAAGTTGCTCCTGAGCTTTTACCGTCATCGTCGCATAGGGAATGGCTTCGAGTCGCTTTAAAGGGATCTCCTCGCCGGTCAATCGCAGATGCCATAGGTATCTTCTTCGATCTTTTCCAAAGCGCGGTCGATTTGGCGCAAGATCGTCATCTCTTTATTGGTCACTTCCAGGTTGATATTCTTGACGAAGTCGTCTGTGCCCTCGTCGGCCTGGTGCTGGGAATATCCCTTGGATTGATCGGGCTCTACGACCTCTTTGGTCGTGCCGTGCAGCGACTGCGCAAGCTGAGCTCTCAGTTCCAGCAACCGTTTTTTAAATTGGGCGATTTCATGTTTCTTCAGCGGCATGTTGCACATCCTCTTGCTGCGGGCGGTCATTCGGCGAGATCATTTGGATCGCGTCGACGAGCTCCCTGATGTCTTTGAATCGTTTATAGACGCAAGCAAAACGGATATAGGCCACTACATCTGTCTGCTGCAGGTATTGCATGACGGTTTCGCCAAGTTCGTGACTCGTGATTTCGCGTATCCCGCGCCCCATGAGATCGGCCTTGATCTTGTAAGCCAAAGCCCGCACTTGATCGTGGCTAATCCGCGTATGGCGGCAAGCCGCATCCATGCCGGCGATGAGTTTATCCTGCTGAAAATCTTCAAACGTCCCGTCGCGCTTTTTGACCTGAAGACTCAAATCGATGGTCTCAAATGTCGTAAAACGCCTGACGCACTGACAGCATTCGCGCCGCCTCCGGATCGCGTTGATTTCCACCGCGTCCCGCGAGTCGGTCACCTTGGATTCTTCATGGCTACAAAAAGGGCATCGCATATCGCAAACCTAACCGAGCGGGGTATACCTGAGTTGAGATTTTTTTGTGAATCATTTTCAAGCGATTTTTACAACACGCGCTAACGAAGGCAAAAAAGCCAAACTATTGGCTTGCTTCTTCCTCATTTTTTCGGAAGAAAAAATTCAAAAGAGAGTGCGATCTCCTCGCGGCAAACTCCGTTTGTCCTGCCGGAGCGGCGGTCTCGGTCGGTTTGCTCCGCAAACATCGCCCTCAACTCTCATCCCACACGCAAGCCAAACTATTGGCTTGCTTCTTCCTCATTTTTTCGGAAGAAAAAATTCGGAGAGAGTGGGATTCGAACCCACGGTACGCTGTTAACGTACACACGCTTTCCAAGCGTGCTCCTTAAGCCACTCGGACATCTCTCCGCAAAGAAAACAGAGCATTCTAAATCATCTTTCGATAATCTGAAAGCGAATTTACAATTTCAATCCAACAAGGGTCGACCGCTCTTCGGAGTTTCTATGAAAATTTTTACTTTTCTGGCGTTGACTACCCTCGCTCTATTCTGCGCTTGCGCCAAAAAAAATCAAACTTCTGCGGCTCCGTCAAAACCAATCGTGTTAGTCAGCATCGCCCCTTATCAAATGTTCGTAGAACGGATCGCAAAAGGACTCGTCGACGTCCGCGCGATCGTCCCCCAAGGAGCGAATGCCCATAGCTATGAACCGACGCCCCGCCAAGTCGAATCCATCCGAGAGAGCTCTTTATGGTTCCGGATCGGCGAACCCTTTGAAACACCCTTGCTCAAACTATTCGAAGCACCTCAGAAAATCATCGATCTGCGCGAAGGGGTCGATTTAATCCATACGCATGAAATGTCTTGCAGCCATTGCCATATGGATCACCAGGATCGCCATATTTGGATGAGTCCGAAGCAGGCAAAAACCCAAGCGGCGGCGATCGCCGAAATGCTCAAAGAACTGCTCCCCGAACACACCGCCGCATTCGAGGAAAATCTCCAGGCTCTTCTCTGCGATCTCGAGGCCTTGGATGCAGAAATCAGACAAGCGCTCAGCCGCGTGAAAGACGGCGTTATTTTGGTCTCGCATCCCGCTTTCGGATATTTTTGCAGGGATTACGAACTCGAACAGCTCTCAGTTGAATACGAGGGCAAAGATCCCAGACCCCGCCAACTCGAGGCGATCCTGCGCAAAGCCATCTCGCACCGCCCTGAAGCCGCTATCGCGCTCCCGCAGCACAATAACAAAGGCGCCCAGATGCTCGCAGAAGAGCTCCGATTGCCGATCAAACTGATCGATCCCTATTCGCCCGACTATTTCGAAACGATGCGCGCTTTGGCCGAATGGATCGCAACCCCCTGCAGGCCATGAGCGCAATTGCACTTAAAAATGCCAGCTTCTCCTATCAAAAAACGCCCGTTCTCGAAAATGCCAATCTGTCGATCGAGCGAGGCAGCTTCATCGGGGTCTTCGGACCGAACGGAGGCGGGAAAACGACATTTTTAAAACTCCTCATGGGCTTTTTGACTCCGGATCGAGGCACCGTCTCGATTTTCGGGCGATCCCCCGAAACCGTCCGCGAAAAAATCGGCTACGTCCCTCAAGCGCACCGAACCGACCCCGACTTCCCCATCTCCGTCAAAGAATTGATCGCCCTCGGCTTGCTCAGCTCTAAAAACCGTTTCGGCGGATTTGGGAAAAGCGATTGGGAACGCTGCGAGTTCTGGATGGAAAAACTCAATTTGACCTTCCATCGCGACAAGGCGTATAGCGAACTCTCCGGCGGCCTTGCGCAACGGGCTCTCCTCGCCCGCGCTTTGATCGCAGATCCGGAATTGATTCTGCTCGACGAACCGACTGCGAATATCGACGCCGCTTCGACCGCAATCCTGCTGGAAACCCTCGAACAATTCAAAGGGAGCAAGACGATCCTATTCGTCACGCATGATTTCAAAGCGATCGCAAATAGAGCCGATCAGCTCCTCTGCATCCACCGCACGATTTCTCTCCTCCAGCCCGAAGACATTTGCGAACACTTCGCTTTCGGGCTTTACCACCCTCCATTGGTCCAACCAACCCCCTTTACCCAACCGGCCTTGCGATGATCTTTTCCGGGTTTTTGCTCCTTTCTTTCACAGCGGCTTTGCTCTCCTCCATTCCCGGCGGCGTCATCGGCAGCTATGTCACGGTCAAACGCCTGGCCAATCTCTGCGGAAGCATCACTCATTCGGTCTTGGGCGGAATGGGATTTTTCCTGTGGCTGCAGAAAGTCCACCGAATCGAATGGTGCGATCCCCTACTCGGCGCCTTTCTCAGCGCCATCCTCTCCTCTTGGCTCATCGGCTGGATTCACTTCCGTTTCAGGCAAAGAGTCGACGCCATCATCGCCGCCATTTGGTCGACCGGCATGGCGATCGGAGTCATCTTCCTGAGCATCACCCCCGGCTCTTCCGGAGATCTCTCGAATTTCCTTCTCGGCAACCTCCTTTGGATTTCCCCCAGGGATCTCATTTGGCTCACAGCCCTCAATGGCATCATCCTCGGGACATGCTCGATCTGCTACCGCCTCTTTTTGGCCATCTGTTTCGATGAAGAACAGGCTCAGCTGAGAAAAATCCCGGTTCAAAAAGTTTATTTAATCCTCTTGACCCTCGTGTCCCTGACCATCGTCGTCCTGATCCATATGATCGGAACGATCCTGACCATTGCGTTGCTCACTTTGCCGGCTACTACCGCCAACCTATTTACGAAGAAGCTCCCCCCGCTGATGGCTTTGGCCATCTTCTTCAGCGCGCTTGCCTCGTGCTGCGGAATCTCCGCCTCCTATTGGTTCGACTGGCCTCCCGGAGCGACGATCTCCCTTGCCGCAGCCCTTTGCTACTTCTTTGCGCTCGTAGCAAAGAAATTCAGATCGGAACGAGCGGGGAAAATCTACCAAAAAATTGCTTTTAAAAACCAACAAAACGCTTAAAATAAACATCTTAAATAAACAAAATCCAGACAAAACAGCCGACGCGAAACCCTTTTCGCTAAAACGATTGACATCGGCCCCGTCGCTCCTGTAAGATTTTGTCACTTATTTTTGATTTTTCGGAGGCATAATGTACGCGATCATCGAAACCGGCGGCAAACAGTTCCGCGTTCAAGAAGGCGATACGATCGATGTCGAGCTGCTCGGTTCAGCAGATCAGCAAGTTAAATTCAACGCCCTTTTAGTCAGCGATCTCAATGGATTGACCCAAATTGGCGCCCCCTTTGTCCCCAACTGTTCCGTGCAGGCAGAGCTCCTCGGCGAAGCAAAAGGGCCAAAAGTCATCGCTTATAAATATAAGAAGCGCCAGAACTACCGCCGTTTGGTCGGCCATCGACAGCGTTATTCCCGCATCAAAATCACTAAAATTACGGTAGGCTAACCATGGCACATAAGAAAGGTCAAGGATCTACGCGCAACGGGCGCGATTCAAACTCGCAACGCCGCGGCATCAAAGCCACAATGGGCGAGTTCGTCACGACGGGCAGCGTCATCGTGCGCCAGTGCGGAACCAAATGGCATGCAGATAAAAATGTAGGTATCGGCAAAGATTTCACTTTATTCGCCCTCACAGACGGAATCGTGTCTTTTCGCAAAACCGATAAAACCTACGTCTCCGTCATCCCCAACTAAGGTCAGTGGCTCTCCTTCAGGAGAGCCCAATTTCCCATGTTTACCGATCGCGTCACTCTCAGTCTAGCAGCCGGAAAAGGGGGCAACGGCGTTGTCTCTTGGCGTCGGGAAAAATACATTCCCAAAGGCGGCCCTGCAGGCGGAGATGGCGGCAACGGCGGATCGATCATCCTCCAAGCCGAAACCGACGTCGTATCGCTCGAAGATTTTCGCAATCGCAGAATCATCAAAGCTCAAAACGGCGCCCCTGGCGGAAGCAATAACTGCAAAGGGAAAAACGGCGAAGATCTCATTTTGAAAATCCCCCTCGGGACTCTCGTCAAAGACGCAGCCACCCAGCAAATCCTTTTCGATTTCACTGAAAAAGGCCAATCCTGGAAAATCTGCGCCGGAGGAAAAGGCGGCAAGGGCAATACCCGTTTTAAATCCCCTACCAACCAAGCCCCGAATATCGCGACCGATGGAACTCCCGGCGGCTCTGCCGAAATAGAACTCGAACTGAAACTGATCGCGGACGTGGGATTCGTCGGCATGCCGAATGCAGGCAAATCGACCTTGATCTCCCACCTCTCGAATGTCCGAGTCAAGATCGCCCCCTATCCCTTTACGACGCTCCGCCCTAACCTAGGCCTCGTTCTCTTCAGCGATACTTCGCGCCTGCTCATCGCAGATATCCCTGGAATCATCCGAAATGCGCACCAGGACAAAGGCCTCGGCCTCTCTTTCCTGCGCCATATCGAACGCAGCTCGACCTTGCTCTTCGTCATCGAATTATCCCCTTGGGAAGAGACGCGCGATCCCTTTGAGGAATTCCTCATGCTCCGCAAAGAACTCGAAGCCTACAACCCCTCGATGCTCGAAAAGCCATTTCTCACCGTCCTCAACAAAATCGACATCCCTGGGGCAAAACCCCTCGCAGACGCCTTCCGCAGCAAGTATCCCTTTGCGTCGGACACCCTGTTCGAAATCTCCGCCAATACCGGCGAGGGATGCGAACACCTCAAAACCGCGCTGCAAGCGCTCCCCCGCTAACACTCACTCAGATAGCTTTCGAATTTGCAATGATCTGGAAAAAATCCCTTAAAAATTTTTCCGACTTCTGTTTTTTGGTTTCAAAAGATATACTCCCGCAGACCTCGATCTAGCGAGGAGATTATGAAACACCCCTCATTGAATATCGCCTTACTACACGGACAACAAAGAGAGATTTATGCTGCAAATAATAACTAAAATTCCAGTGTTTGTGTGGCCTTTGTTTTCTATTCTATTACTGAGCGGTTTAAGAGCAAGGAAAGCTAGAGAAGTACCCATAGCGGTATTATTTTTAGTCCCTTCTATATTTTTTGGCTGGTCTCTTTTTTCATTTTTTGGAAAGTACGCGATGACTCCTTTAGCGATTATTTTTTGGCTTCTTTGCTTGGGGTTGGGTTTTTTTATCGGGTTTTCCCATATGCAAAGGCTAAACCTCCAATTCGATAAGGAAAAAAACAAAGTTGAGATGCCGGGCAGTTGGATTCCATTGATGCTCTCAATGTCGATTTTTATCTCAAAATTCTCAATTGGGATGATGCGTTCAATAATGCCTCACCTCAACGGATCGCCCTTATTCCTTGGGCTCGAACTTTTTTCAACGATTATCCTTGGAATTTTTGCAGGAAGAGGGATCAATTGCCTCATGAGATATAGAGCTTTTTCGATGGATCATTCTGTCTAAATACGACTTCACGCGCTTCATCGCGCTTCACTTCGATCCCCGTACGAAAAGCCAAGCAGTTGGCTTTCCTCTCTGTCCAAATTTTTTGAGGCAAAAAAGGTTTGGCCAGAACTGGAATCGAACCAGCGACACAAGGATTTTCAGTCCTCTGCTCTACCGACTGAGCTATCTGGCCATCAAGAATGACGATGGAAAAGCGCAAATACTACTAGATTCTAATAATTTCACGCAACAGATCGCCCCTATCAAAAAATTCTTTCAGATCAAAATTTTTCTTAAGAGGCTTTTCTTTGTAATGGAAGCGGCTGTTTAAGAGCCGCGGGTTGAGACTGGATCTCGATTGAGATCATGTCTTTGACGACATTGATCGCTTCGGCCATCTGGATATCCGGGCCGGCAGGAGGCGCTTCATCGATTGAATTCGGAGGCAATAAATGAGCGCGGGCGCGGATTTTTTCATGTCTTTTTAAAAGAGCCTGGAATTCCGCATTGCGGGCGAGCCGCTGCTGGCTCTTTTGGCGAAGAGCCGGAAGAGCTTTTTTCCAAAAGGAGACAACTCTTTGCAAATAGGGCATGTATTTTCTTTCGAAGAGCAATTTGGTCTTTTCATCGAGATCCGTGAGCGGATCGAGGTATACGCTGTCGATGCGATCCGAGGAAAGCGGATATTCCAAATACTTCTCCCCGATGTGATAGGGCGCATAATGCGACGGAACAACGATGTCCGCCTTGACGCCTTCGATTTGGGTCGTCCTTCCGGAAGCCGTATAGTATTTTCCAACCGTAACTTTGAAAAATAGCTCGGCCTGCAAATCAGTCACCGTTTGATATTGGATCGAACCCTTGCCGAACGTCCTTTCATCTCCGACGACGAGAGCAACTCCATAATCCTGCAAAGCCTGGGCCACGATTTCAGACGCAGATGCGGACATTTTCGACGTCAGCACGACGAGAGGGCCGGTAAAGAAGCTCCGCCCCACGATATTGCGCAAATAATGCAGCTCGCCTTTTCCATATTTTGAAATCGCAACGATTCCGTTCGAAAGGAACAATCCGGCGACTCTGATGGCCTGGCTTAAAAATCCGCCTGAATTTTCCCTTAGATCGAGCACGAGGCCGCGCAATGGAGCCACCCGTTGAAATTCTCGAATCGCCTGCTTGATGTCCCGCTCGGAACTCATCCCATCGGAGCTTTCGTAAAAGGAATATAGGGAAATCTTCCCGATGATGCCGTCTTCGAATTTCTCATAGCTCGACACGATCCTGTCTTCGCTCATCACAATCGGGCGTTTTTCAAGAGGAACGCGGAAAGAGGCGCTCTTCCCTTCGGACATCCGCTTGAATCCCAAAATGATCTGCGGGCTGTCGCTCTTTTTCAAAAGATCCAGCACTTCTTCAAAAGACAAGGATTCCACCGAAGCTCCATCGATTTCGACGAGGAGATCGTTGATGCGGATCTGCTTGCTTTGTTCCGCAGGACTATGTCTGATCAGCTCTGAAATAGAAACCCCATCCACTCCTTCGAATAAAACAATCCCAACTCCATCGAATTGTTTTTCCAGGCTCATGCGCATCTCATACGCTTCTTCCGGGCTGAAAAAGGAAGTATGGGTATCGAGGCTTTTAGCAAAGGATTTTAAAACCCTGAGAGATAAAAGATGTTCGACCGCCGCCCGATCCATTTCTCTGCCATCGGGCTTTAGGAATAAATAATTGTTTTCATTCCTGCGCGCTTTCTTCTCAAAAAGAACAAACAGCTTTTCTTTTCGCTGTTGCGTCGAGAGGTCGCTGCGCTGTTTGTGATATGCATAAAACCGCCCCATGCGGTTTTTCTGTCTTGCGGCCAGCTCCTGTTCGTTTTGGGCATACTGAGCGGGAGGCGTTTGAAAAGACGGAACAAGCTCGGCGTTCGAGGCGACTGTTTCCTTGACGATCCTGGAGCGAATTTCCTGAGCCCGAAGAATTGCCCGCTGCAGAACCTGATTCAAACGATCGAAATCCCGATAATCCTCGTTGCGGATCCGGGCGATCACCTGAAAAGCCTCTTCGTCGCTCATCTGGAGAAACGGGAGGGCTTCGCTGGATAGAAGATACGCTTTGTCCGAGTCAAAGTGCTCGATATACAGTTTAAAGCACCTCCGAGCAATCGCCGGACTTAAATCTTTATTTTCAATGTGATACGCCAAAAGACGATCCATTACCCTGCGGATGTCGCCTTGGCGGAGAGGCACCGGTGCAGCATGAAGCGGCAAAAGAACCGTCACAAGCAGCAAAAAAAGCGCGATCAGCCTGCCCTTCATACAGATCCATCGGTAAAAAAAAATGGGAGCTGGAACATACGAGGTCCAAAATAACTTCAAACTTAGCGTCGTAAGCTTGGCCTGATGTTCCGAGCTCCCAAGCTGATTATAAAAATAAAAAAATAAATTAATCAATTAAATAATTACATTTTTTATTACAAACTATTATTAATAGACTTACGATGAAATTAATTTATTACAAATATTTATGCAAATTTTCTCAATCGGGCGAATTTTAGACTTCTAGGAAATGCCAATTCCCTGTATATTCCTCTCCTATCGCTAGCTTTTTATTTAGGAGAAAGGCTCCATGCCGACTATTAACCAACTGATCCGCAACGGCCGCGTGGATAAATCCAAGCGCAAGAAAGCCCCTGCGCTGCAGCAATGTCCCCAGAGACGAGGCGTCTGCTTGCAGGTGAAAACAAAAACTCCGAAGAAACCGAACTCCGCTCTGCGAAAAGTCGCTTGGGTTCGTCTTTCGAACGGCCAAGAAATCATCGCCTATATTCCGGGCGAAGGTCATAACCTCCAGGAACACAGCATCGTATTGGTGCGCGGCGGCAGGGTCAAGGACCTTCCCGGGGTGCGTTACCACATCGTTCGCGGCGCCCTCGATTGCGCAGCTGTAAAAGATCGCAAGAAATCCCGCTCGAAGTATGGAGCGAAGAAACCAAAATAGTAATGCCAAAACACTCGGGACTCGATCCCTATGGGTGTTTTTGCCCGCGGATGTTTCTCGCTTTTTAGAGGCGAGGCCTATCCAGGGGCAGGCCTGACGCAAGAAAGGCCGGGTGAAGAACATTAAAGGACAGGAAATCAATGTCTAGAAGAAGACGCGCAGAAAAGCGCCAAATCGATCCCGATCCAATTTACCAAAGCCTGACGGTTGCCAAATTCGTCAACAAGGTAATGAGCGACGGAAAAAAATCCACCGCCCGCAACATCGTGTATACCGCTCTGGAACAGTTCGCCGAGAAAGTCAAGGCGGAAGATCCTTTAGCAGCATTCGAACAAGCGCTGGAAAACGCCAAGCCATCCCTCGAAGTGAAATCCCGCAGGATCGGAGGCGCCACCTATCAGGTTCCAATCGAAATCCCCCCCGATCGCCGCACAGCGATGGCCATGCAATGGATCATCGGGTATTCGCGCGATAAGCCAGGGCGTTCTATGATCGAAGGCCTGTCTTCAGAACTCGTCGATTGCTACAACAACCAAGGCGCGACCATCAAGAAAAAAGATGATACGCACCGCATGGCCGAGGCGAACAAAGCCTTTGCCCATTACAAATGGTAAGGCGCGAAAATGACCCAACGTTCTGAGACCGATAAACTTGAAAATGTCCGCAACGTCGGCATCATGGCTCACATCGATGCCGGAAAAACGACGACGACCGAGCGGATTCTGTATTATTCCGGCCGCCTGCACCGCATCGGCGAAGTGCACGAAGGCGCAGCTACCATGGACTTCATGGAGCAAGAGCGGGAACGCGGAATCACGATCACATCGGCTGCTACGACGGTTTACTGGCAAGGCAGCAAGATCAATATCATCGACACCCCTGGACACGTCGACTTTACAATCGAAGTGGAGCGCTCGCTGCGAGTGCTCGATGGCGCGGTCGCCGTATTTTGCGCGGTCGCCGGCGTCCAGCCTCAATCCGAAACGGTGTGGCGCCAAGCGGATCGCTATGGCGTTCCCCGCGTTGCGTTCGTCAACAAAATGGATCGCACGGGAGCCGATTTCTTCAAAGCCGTCAAGACGATGCGCGAGAAGCTGCATGCGAATGCAATTCCGGTCCACTGCCCGATCGGCGCCGAGTCTGCCTTCAAGGGAATGGTCGATCTGATCTCGATGAAAGCTTATCTTTTCCACGACGAAACGATGGGAGCCAAATACGACATCGAACCGATCCCTGCAGATCTTGCTCGACCAGTGCAAAAAGATGCGCATGGAACTCCTCGAAGAACTCGCTACGATCGACGAAGCAACGAAGCCTTCATGATGAAGGTTCTCGAAGACCCCGATTCGATTCCCGAAGAAGAGATCCACGCTGTCATCCGCAAAGGGGTCATTGCGAACAAATTCAATCCCGTTCTCTGCGGCACCGCCTTTAAAAATAAAGGCGTTCAGCAAATTCTCGATGCGATCGTCCGTTGGATGCCATCTCCTCTTGACCGCGGCATGATCAGAGGCCACAACGTCGATTCCGATGAGACGATCGAAATCGCTCCTGCGGACAACAGCCCGTTTTCTGCTCTTGCGTTTAAAATCATGACCGACCCATATGTCGGTACGTTGACTTTCATCCGGATTTATAGCGGAACTTTGACCAAGGGCGTATCGCTTGCTCAATACGACAAAAGATAAGAGAGAGCGCATTTCCCGCCTGCTCGAAATGCACGCGAACCAGCGCAAAGACCGCGACGAATTCTTCACAGGAGACATCGCTGCTGTGCATCGGCCTGAAATACACGAGCACCGGAGATACCCTCTGCTCGGAAGACCATCCTCTTCTCCTCGAGAAGATGAACTTCCCCGATCCGGTCATTTCGATGGCGATCGAACCAAAATCGAAAGCCGACCGAGAAAAACTTTCGATGGCTCTTTGCTGCTCTTTCCGAAGAAGATCCCACATTCCGCGTTCAAACGAACGAAGAAACAGGACAAACGATCATCATGGGAATGGGCGAGCTTCATCTGGAAATTATCCGCGACCGGATGTTCCGCGAATTTGCGTGGAAGCGAACGTCGGCAAACCTGAAGTTTCCTACAAAGAAACGATCACGACTCCGAGCACATGCCGAAACCAAATACGTCAAGCAGTCCGGCGGACGCGGTCAATACGCGCACGTCTGCCTCGAAATCGAACCGAACGAAACCGGTAAAGGCAATGAAGTCGTCAGCAAAATCGTCGGCGGCGTCATTCCGAAAGAATACATCCCTGCCTTGTATCAAAGGGATTGAAGAAGGACTTGCAGACAGGCGTTCTCGCAGGCTATCCGCTCGTCGACGTGAAAGTCGCGATCGTATTCGGATCGTACCACGAAGTCGACTCGAACGAGATGGCGTTTAAGATTTGCGCATCGATGGCTGTGAAAGACGCTGCTCGCAAAGCGAAAGCCGGTCATTCTCGAACCGATCATGAAGGTCGTCGTCGAAACGCCGGAAAGCGAACATGGGCGACGTGATCGGCGACATCAACCGCCGCCGAGGCAAAATCCTCGGCCAGGAAACGATCAAAGGAACGGTCGAAGTCACTTCCGAAGTACCTCTGTCGCGAGATGTTCGGTTACTCGACGCAGCTCCGCTCGATGACCTCCGGACAGAGCGACTTATACGATGGAACCGAGCCATTTTGAGCGCGTTCCAACGAAAATCCAAGAAGAAATCGTCAAGAAGTAAAGGCCATATGAGCAAAGCAACCAAGAAAAAGAATCCGCATCCGTCTCAAAGCGTACGATCAGCGCCAGCTGGATCGTTCGACAGCGGATATTGTCGAAACAGCGAAGCGCACCGGCGCTCGCGTCGTAGGGCCTATCCCCCTGCCAACAAAACGCGAGATCTTTACGGTTCTGCGCTCTCCTCACGTCGACCGAAAGTCGCGCGAGCAGTTCGAGATGCGCACGCATATCCGCGTGCTCGATCTCTTGAACCCAACCCTCGACACGATCGACAAGCTGAAAGTGCTTCCTGTTGCATCGGGCGTTGATATCAAGATCAAAGCGTAACGATTTCATCGATCAAAAAAAGGCCGGCGGGCATATATTCTTCCGACGGCCTTTTTTATTTCTAGTTCCGCATTTATTTATACCGAAACTACCTCAAGAATCCCCTCATCCAAATTCGCCTTATATTTTCGGCGGCGAATCGCCATGTTTTTCAGAGTCTTTTGACCAGTATTTATTTTAAAACCGAGCAAATGCACTTATGGGTAGTCCTAACCATGCAGCGCTAAATGTGCCGCGCAGGTCGATGAGATACACGAAGCCACCTCAAATGAGTACCCGCAGGGGCTCGTCTGCAGGATCCTGACTGCCCGCTTTTCTTTCATTGTAACAGGCCGTTTTTAAAAAATACTGACTTATACCGAAACTACTTCAAGAATCGGTATAAACTGTTTTTGCAAAACAATTAATTTAAACAAACCAACTGTTTCATTAAAGCTCATTGTTTTGTATAATATATAAATAAAAACAAAATAAAACCGGAGTCTTTATGACAACTAATATCCATCCAGATATGTTAATAGAATTTTTTACTTATGAATTAACCCCTGCCATACTACAAACATCCCGCGCTTGGAATCAAATTGGACAAGAAACATTTGCTATTCGATATCGCCGATCTCAAGACGCACAAGCTCAAGCAGTACAAGCACTGGCAGTCCAATCGATCGCTTCCTCCTCTTTCACATCTCTATCATCAAGCCAATTTTTTTCTCTGATATTACGCGAAGCGAACCGCCAATTCTCTCCAACTGAACGAGCCGAATCCAGTCAAAATTATTTGATCATTGGCCGGATTGCATTACAACGATTTGCCCACCTTCCACCTGCCGCACTCCCTACGAGCATTCATTCTTCATTTAGCGCCAATGCCGAACTTATCCAAGCTCTGCAAGATCCTGCAAATCTGATCGGAGAAGCGACCCGGGGTAATTTGCCATCCATCCTAGTCATGCTGGAAAGAGAGGCCGTGAATGCAGAAGACCGCGGCCATGCGATCATCTGTGCAATCCATCATCGCCATCCGGAGATTGCTCAAGAAATTCTGCGACATGGTTCGATTCCTCAAGATTGCGCCGAAAGAGCTTTCCTCGAGGCGACGCAAAACCGAGATCCTTTCCTGGCGGCTGAAATCCTTCGGAACGCCCCTTCCATCATCAGCGAAACTGGCGCAGTGGGGCAGGCATTAGAAATCGCTGTCGCCAACCAAGACGTTCCCAGCATCCTCCAGCTTTTGCAAATCGAAACCGATGCCCCATATAGTCTTCTTACATTTTATCAATTCGGCCGCGCATTCGATTTCGCCGCGGCATCCGGCAATGCATTGCTGGTAGAGGCATGCTTGTCTCATTCGAGCTCTGACGAAGGAGCCATCAATTCCGCAATCGGAGTAGCTCATCGCAATGGTCATCCCGAAATAGCCGCGCGAATAGAAATCGCTTTGAACGATTGGAGAAGGATCCACCTGATCCATTTGTGGGATGAGGCCTGCGGCGCAACCGATGAAGTCGTTTCTTCAGAAAGTTCGGAATCCCTGCGCGCAACAGACCCCTCTCCTAAAGGCGAAGGCGTTTAACCCACTCAACCTTTCAAGGTCGGGCACTAGGATCCGGAGACTGATTCTGCGTCGTTTGCATTTCATAGCTGTCGAACTGCCAAGGCGGAGGAGATCTCCGCTCGACGCGCCTCGAAACCACCTTTCCGTCCTGAAGCGTATAGATATAATGGCGCTCTTCCAGATTGCGCGAACCGGCTTGGATTCGCTCGATGTATTCGATCTCTTCGGACCCGTCTGCCAGCTTCCGCGTCGTATAGGGAGTTCCCGCTTGCTCGATCAGCTCGGAACGGGTCGTTCCAACCGAAACGCTGTAAAACGTATCCAGCGTCATCGAACTCCCTCCCGATGCGCATGCCGCACATAGAAGCATCCCGGCTAATGTCCATCTTCTGATCATAAACCTTCCTCTTCATCCGGCTCTTCCTCGATCGGAGGAACCTCTTTCGATCGAAGGGAAAGCGTGGCTTGGATTTTCGTGCGGAATTGATCGCTCGTAATATATTCCCCTTTCATCAGATAGCTGCCATCGAGCTGAAGGTGATACGTCTCGTATCCTTCAAAATTCAGCTCGCTGCTGCGGAATTCCCAAGCGATCAGTTTGTCATCGAAGACTCCGGTTCCCGAAACTCTGCCGATGTTTTCGTTCTCCATATCGACAGAGAAAGACCGATGCTCAAAATTATAAAAGTGCATCTCATTGCGCATATTCTCGGAGAGACCCTGGATCTGGATCTCCTGGCGGCTTTGTACTTTCCCCGCAAAATCTCGCGCTTGGACATTCCAGCTGGTGTTGAAAAATAGCTCTTCCTCCACCATATTCAATGAAATTTTCCCCTCTCCGGACCAAAGCCCAGGAGTGAAAAGAAATGTAGTGTTTGAACGGGTCCATCAGAACATAAACCTTCTGCTATAAATGCTTTGCAACATCCCTAGGGAAGCCATCGTCGTCAGGATGGAATTGCCCCCATAGGTCACGAAAATCAGACGGGACTCCCGGTGATCGGCAGTAAAGCGCACATCATGCCGATATTGAGCAGGACGTGCATGGCCAAATACACCGACAGCCCTGCCGCCAGGAGCCGCCCGAAGGGGTCCTTGGCTACGGCCGCCACCTGAAGACTAAAATAGATCAAAGCGAAAAAAAGGAACAGTAAAATCGCAAGCCCCGCAAATCCAAATTCTTCCCCATAGGCGGCAAACACCGAATCCGTATGTGCGGCCGGAAGCCATTTTTTCCCTGCGAACTCCCCTTGTCTCCAGCCAGCTCCAGTCATGCCCTCCGACCGCGATCGAAATGACCGCCGCTTTTTGATGATACGTATTGGGGTTGAGCCGATCGTATTGATATTCCTTCATGACCCGGGTGAACCAAGGGCGCATTTCCTCATGGGAAAAGATGCCGACAAAAAAACTCAAAATTACGAGCAGCGCAATGATCCCGATCGCAGACAGGATTTTGATCGTCCCTCGATGCATATCCGCAAAATACCCCATGGCCAATGAGATCGGAAACAAGATGAGCGCCGTCCCGAGATCGGGCTGTTTGAGGACGAGGAGAAATGGGATGCCTGCGATCGCGATCGCCTTGAAAGCGGAACCGAGGGTTTGCGCTCTCGCGCCTTCCTTATCCCAAAATGCAGCAAGGGCAATCGCGACGATGAGCTTGGCATATTCCGAAGGCTGGACATTGATCCCCAATGAGGAAATCCGATACCAGCGATGGACGTTTTGAATGGGGGCCGTAAAATAGAGGCCGAGCAAGAGCAAAATGACGCCGGCATATAAGATGACGCTCCAGCTTTGCAATTTGCGGTAATCGAACGCGGCCGTCAGGGCAAAAATGCCCCAGCCGAATAAAAACCACCTGAGCTGGCTTTTAACGAGAGGCGTCCAAAAGGATTCTTCCGGCTCCGCGGTCATCGAAGAAATGACGAGCAGGCTGATCACCATGAGCGACCCGATGATCGGCATCATCCGCCAATCGATGCGAGCCAAGGTTCTGTGATCCCACGCATATTGCATAAAAACAGCGTTATATACCGGAGAAGGTGAATACTCAGGCCGACAGGAGAAATCAAGGCGGGATGCGCTAAAAAAGGCTTCCGCACCCGGCGGTCAGCCCCTTCGGAACTCAAGCGCTGCGCGCGATCCATATCGCTAACAATCAGCGCCTTACAGAAAAGAATTCCCTGTGGCAGTTTCAGTATAAAGACGGTTTGCGATAGAATGCAAGCATGCTCGATATCACATTGATCAAGCTCGATTCGGTCGATTCGACCAACTCGTACGCTAAAAGCCATTTCCCCCTCGTCGAACCCGGGACAATCGTCTGCATTGCAACGGATGAGCAAACAAAAGGGCGCGGGCGTTTTCAAAGGAGCTGGCGTTCGATCAAGGGAAAAAGCCTTTGCGCGACGTTTGTCTTTACGCTTCCCGCCTCGAGCCTCCATCTGACGAGCATCGGAGAAATTCTCGCCCTGAGTTTTGCCAAAGTGTTGCTCTCCGAGAGCCTTTCCCCTCAGATCAAATGGCCGAACGATATCTTACTCAGCGGAAAAAAAGTCGCAGGCATCCTCGCTGAAATGCAATTTCTTCGAGATCAGTCGACGATATTTTTAGGAATCGGCATAAATGTAAACCTATCTTCCGACGAGTTGGCTTCTATCGATCAGCCGGCCACCTCGCTGCTGGAAGAAACAGGCCGAATCCGAAATCTGGACCTCGTTTTGAAACACCTCACGGAACAATTCGCCGAGGATTTCGAGGTTTTTCGCAAGACTGGCTTTGCCTCGTTCCGCGATCCTTTTGAGCATCTCCTCGCTTATAAAGGCCGTCCTATCCGCATATTCGACGGCCAAACAGAATGGGTGGGAATCTGCCATTCGATTGCATCGGACGGCCGCCTCAATCTATCCTTGGCCAACGGCTCCGTTCGCTCTATAGCCGCAGGAGATCTCTCCCTTCCTTAAGAAGGTGTCTACAAAGAGACTCTTCGTCGATTTTTTTAGACACCCTCTAGAACATATCGAAAAAACAATTCAGTTTGTTTGATTAAAAATCAGACATTAAAATAAAATAGACGCAAAACAAACAAATCCCACTTGAACACTCAAGAGATCAAATCTTTTTTTCACAACCCGGCCGACTACAAACCGATTTCGAGCCGCCCTCTGAATCTCAGCAAGAAGATTCAATATTTCATCCCCGCGGTTCTTTCTTTCGGAGCGACCACGGCAGCGATCTATTGGGGAAATCGCGCCGCCCCTGCGAAATCTCAAGATCTTTCCGATCGGCAGATCAGCGTATTTTCGATTGCTGATTTTTTACCAACCTTTCGGGAAACTTGTCTTTTCGGCATCTTTGTCACTTTAGGCTTGGCGACCAGATTCTATGCTCAGGCCTCTTCCAATTCGCATTCTCAAAAAAACCAAACGACACAACCCTCCACCCTCGTCGGAGCTTCCAATCGGGGCAATGATTGTTTTCTCATATCGGCCGTCGCTTCTTTAACCAACGATGAAATCTATGAATTAATTTCTCGACCGCAAGACGCGAACGAAGAGCCTCTCACCTCGCTTTTGATCGATTACCAGATCTCCATGAACAATCCCTCTCGCAGATCTTTTAAATCCATCTATCGCTTGCGGGAGATTCTAAACATCGGCAAAGGCAATAACCATCAATACGACGCCAGCGAACCTTTTCAGGCATTTTTGAGCCGTCTTCCGGATCCGACTGGAGAAACTCAAAGAATCACCCAGCGCACTTATGTCGATCCCGCACCTCCTCATGAAGTAATCGATGTTGGAACAGAAATAATACCATTTCCGATCGTACACATTGAAATTCCGGTTATGACTCAAACTTTTATTCCGGATTTATTGCGGGCTGATGCGGTAGAAGAGATCGATTTCAATCGAGTTTGTCCTAAAGGAACTAAGTCTTCTGTCGAACCTACTCGAAGAACAGATCGATTGGGACAATTGCGAAATGCCGTAGTAAAAACAACGACTCAAAAATGGATCGCTCCTCCGAGAAAGCTCAATATCCTCCTCAAGCGATACAAATTTGATTTGAACGGTTCCGTCGCCAAAATCTCTACGCCCATATCCAATCCGAATAGTTTCGTTCTTCCTCCGGAATGCTTGCAAAACCATCCAGAGGGAGAAGTTCATTATTTTCTCACTGAATTCATCGAACACATCGGAGACTCCCCGACAAATGGCCATTATATCGCCTATAGAAAAAGAAATGGAGAATGGTATCGATGCGATGATCACGTTATCTCGCTTGTTTCGGAAGAACTCGCTCTGGACAAAGCGAAAACGGCGTATGTGCTCCGATATACCAAACAGGGCGGTCTAATGGATTTCTCTTCAGGAGATTCCACCGAGACCATCGGATCGTCCGTGAACGCGATGAAACCAATTATGGCTAAGCCAGGTCCATAGAAATCTCGGGGATCACACAGATCTCCGGATGAATCCGCGAACGAAGAACTCGCTGAATCGCCGATAGAGTCGAGCCGGTCGACGCATGGCACGTCGTGCAAGCCCCTTCATAGCTGATATGGAGCTGCGTTCCCTCGAGCAATTTGGCGATTTTGATCCCGCCGGCATCGAGTTCGATATAAGGCCGAATCTCTCGATCGATCACATCTTCGAGAATCGCGAGCTTTTTCTCGTCGGGCAATTCCTCCCAATTCGGAATTCCGCTGAGTCCATCTTCGTCTTCATCAATCGGAGTCGTCTCATACGAGGATGCGCATGCGATATCCCCGCACTCCTCTACGGCTTTGCAAACGGCTTCCAGCGCCAAATTTAAATAGGGAGCTGCATTCCTCGGGGAATGCAGGGATCTCTTTTTTCTCGCGCAAGTGCCGGTCGATCAGCTCAGCGCTCAACCGAGATAGCTGATCGTAATTTTTCCGAATCGCCATCTCGCAAATGCCATCTGCGATAGCGAGAAGAGCCGTCGGGCCGATGGCTTGGAACTTCGCATCGGCGATCACGCCGTCCGATTCGTCGACGAGCCAATACAGCGCGAGAGAAATCCCTTGCTCGGGAAGCTGCGCCTTTCCAGAGACGAGCCGCATATTCCGCTCAGCAGCGCTCGTCGAGTCGAACCCGCCCGCATAGCGGAGCTTTTGCAGCCGTTCTGCGATTTTGCGGTTATATTTTCCCCAAAGGGGCATGGAGGGCATCATAAATGCACCGAGAGTTCCGAAAGAAAGGCCGCCGCCTCAGAGATTGTTTCAATCGCGGAGGAGATCTCCGCTTCAGTCGTATGGCGGCTTAAAGCGAAGCTGATCGCAGAAGAAGCGGTTAGAGGATCGAATCCGGCGGCGATGAGCTGCTGGCGAAGATGGGGATGCATGCCTCCTCCAATCGAGGCATAGACCTTTTTCTGATCCAACGCATAGAGCATTGCTTCCTGATGGATGCGCGGAAAAGAGAGAACGGAGACGTTCGGAAGCCTCCAGGAATCGGCGAAACACACTTTTGTCCCCGGAACATGCTCCAGAATCCCCTCTTCGAAGCGATCGCGGAGCCGAACGACTTCGAGTCCGACGGCATCTATCGATAACATCGCCTGATCGGCGGCGGCGCCGAACCCGATCAGAGAAGCGGAGTCGACGTCGATCTTCCCCGGAATCAATGGGATGAGGGGTCTTCCTCTTTTAGCGAATACGGCTCCTGCGCTTTTAGGGCCGTGGATTTTATCCGCTCCAAACGTGAGGTAATCGCTTTCCAATGCGACGGGGATTTTGCCGAGCGCATACGAAGCGTCGAGATGTAAAAGGACCGATTTTTCCTCGCAAAGGGCGCGGATTTTTTCCACCGGCTGGATGACCCCGGTCAGCGCTTGCGCCACGCTCAGGCTCACGAGGGCGGTTCTCGAATTGATGAGGCCGGATAGGCGCTCGATATCGATGCAGCCTTGCGCATCTACCGGAGCGATTTTGACAGTGCAGCCCATCGTTTCGAGGCGTTTGAGCCCTGCGAGCGTGGGGGCATCTTCCAAACACCCCACGACGAATTGCCCCTTGCCCTCTTTGCGGCAAATTTCAAAAAATACAGACCAGAGAACTTGCAAAATGGCCTCCGCGCCGCCGGATGCGAACGAAAACCGATCGCCCGTTTCGGCGCGAACCAAGGAATAGAGGGACTCGATCGGGCGATCGAGAGCTTCGATCTGATCGCGGCCGACTTTATGCAAAGAAAATGACGCTCCCCAAGCATCTTCCCATGCGTTCCGCATCCGCTCGGCGGAAGGCCCGCATATCCGGGATGCGGAATGATGGTCAAGATAAATAGAGGCGGTCATGCCTGTTTCCTTCAAACTGATAGATGATCGGATCGCCGGTGGGCAGTTCGAGTTTGACTACCTGCTCTTTGGTCAGCCGATCGAGATTCATAATAATCGAGCGCAGAGAGTTTCCGTGTGCGCAAATCATCACGTTCTCCCCTTTCTTCAAATGGGGAAGGATTTTCGCTTCGAAATAAGGGATCGTTCGCTTGGCCGTCATCTCCAAGCTCTCCCCATCCGGAGGCGCGACGTCGTAGCTGCGGCGCCAAATCTGCACTTGCTCCGCGCCGAATTTCTCAGCGGTCTCCGCTTTATTGAGCCCTTGGAGCCGGCCGTACATCCTCTCGTTGAGTTCCCAGGCCGGATACACCATCACGACTTTCTTCTTCGTATCCTCGCTGTAGATCTGCCCCCACTCCTCGAGCTTGCCCTGTCCCGGATGTCTGAAAACCGGCACTTTTTTGCCCTTGTGCTCGAGCATCACCAGCGCCAGCGTCATGTGCGCTCGCACGAGAGTCGACGTAAAGATGACATCGATCGGGATATCCGCGATCTTCTTGCCCCCCGCCGCTGCCTCTTCAATCCCGATCCTGCTCAGGGGGATGTCGACCCATCCGGTAAATAAATTCTGCTCGTTCCAGGACGATTGCCCATGGCGCATCAAAATCAATTTTGACATATCTACTCCTCAATGTGGGACGCCCGCCGCCCCACTCAAAACCCGCAGCGCATCGAGCCGTCCAATTATACCCGAAAAAAGCCCTTTTTAGAATATCTTATTTCCTCATGCAAGCAAAAGATTTATCAGAAAAATTAAAAATCACCAAATGACCAACTTTTTTGCAAAAAACCACAATTTAATAAAGAAATAAATAAAATTGTTAAACAACACAAAAGCACCAAAGAAAAGATAATGCTTCCACATCTGCATTCGTTCAAATCCCCCAAGACGCCCGCATTAAAAACTGGACGCTTCTCGTAAAGGCAAATGCATATAATGGTTCTGCGGATTCCTTGCTCGGCCGAGTTGAAAAAATCTCATATAGCCATGCATAGACCGCAGCGATCCAGAATCTGCATCCACCTCATATTAAAATAGTTAAAATAGATGATCCCGAACGGATTTCCGGAAGGCCGAAACTGTTTTTTTGAAACGGTTTCGGCATAGGTAAAAAATCGGGATTTGGGATATACTTTTTTCCCTATGCAAGAAAAACGTTTGAGCAAGGCTCTCGCCGCTGCGGGGGTCGCATCCAGAAGAGCTTGCGAAGAGCTCATTTTTTCAGGCCGGGTACAGGTCAATGGCACAACTGTGCTCATTCCTCAAACCATGGTCGATTGGAATACAGACAGGATCTCGGTCGACGGGGTTGCTGTAAAAGGCGAAGAACCCAAGCTTTACTTTATGCTGAACAAACCCCACGGGGTCATTTGTTCGAGCGTGCGGCCCGGGAAAAAGAAAATCGTCCTCGACTTATTCCCCGAGAGCTGCGCCCGCCTGTTTACGGTCGGCCGCCTCGATCGGGACACCACGGGTCTGCTCATCGTGACCAACGACGGGCATTTCGCACAGAAGATCATCCATCCGCGCTCGAACATCATCAAGGAATACCTGGTTAAAACAGGTCAAGAGCTCTCGGCCGACCACCTCTCTTCCCTTTCTGAAGGAGCTCGCCTGGACAACCGTTGGGTGCGCCCCGTTTCCGTACAAAAAGTTCGCCGCGGGACATTCAGAATCTGCGTGAAAGAGGGCAAGAAACACGAAGTCCGCATCATGGCCGAAAGGGCTGGTTTGCGCATCGAAGAGCTGAAGAGAATTCGGATCGGCAATCTCGTCCTGGGATCGCTAGAGGAAGGAGAATACCGCACCCTGACCGAACGGGATATGCAGCTCTTGCAGGGAGAATCAGAAACTGTACAAAAATAAAATGAACCCGAACCGATCGCAGCAATGAGGATTCGCCCTTCTCGGGATAGGTTTTGCAACCAATCGGCTCGTTTTACTTTTAAGCAGTTTCCAATCCCTCTGCCAAAATCGAGAGGATAAATATGCTCACGATCGCCAAATTATTCGGGAAATCGCCATTTGCGCCGCTTCAATCCCATATGGATAAGGTGGCAAGCTGCATCGCCAAGCTTCCCATCCTTTTTAAAGCCGTTGGAGATCAAGACGCAGCGGCCATCGAGCAGATTTCAGATCAGATCTCCCAACTCGCGCGAGAAGCCGACGTCACGAAAAACGACATCCGCACCCATCTTCCGAAAAGCCTGTTTTTACCGGTCGACCGCGGCATTCTCTTAGAGATTCTCTCCTTCCAAGACGCGCTCTGCGAACAGGCGGAAAAAATCGCTTTGAAATCGACCCTGTTCCCCTTGGCTTCGAACGATGGATTGCGAGCTGATTTCACGGCTCTTTGCCAAAAATCGATCGAAGGGTTTTTATTGACTCGCAAGGTCGTGAAAGAACTCGACGATCTCCTGGAATGCTCCTTCGGCGGCCTCGAAGCCGAAAAAGTCAAACGAATGCTCGAACAGATCGTCTTTTTTCGAAAGCGAATCGGAGCGCCTCGAATATCGACTGACCCGCACCATCTATCTCGACCATGCAGCGCTATCGCCCCCTGCCTTCCACCTTTGGCTCGCTTTGACGCAAGAGCTCTCCCTGCTCGCCTGCCTATGCAGAAAGCTCGGGGACAGAATACGCATGCTGCTCGAGTTGAAATAGATGGAATTGACCTCTCTCCTTTCAGGACTGACGCTTCTCGCCGGGTTCTACATGGCCTGGAATATCGGGGCGAACGACATCGCCAATGCCATGGGCACCTCCGTGGGATCGAAAGCTCTCACGCTGCGCCGCGCGGTGATTTTAGCTGCGATTCTCGAATTTTCAGGGGCGTTTTTCATCGGATCGAATGTCACGGAGACGATCCAGCACGGGATCGTCAATCCGGCCGTATTCGGGCACGCCCCCATGGACTTCGCGATTGGAATGCTGAGCGCGCTCATCGCGACGGGAGCTTTGCTCCAGCTCGCCTCTTACTTCGGGCTGCCGGTATCGACGACGCACGCGATCGTCGGAGGGGTGCTCGGGTTTGGGTTGATCGCAGGGGGAACCGCTGCGATCCAATGGCAGTCCCTCTTTGAAATCGTCGCGAGCTGGATCATCTCGCCGCTTTTGAGCGGTGCGATTTCGTATGCGATTTTCAGCCTGATCCAACGAAAAGTCCTCTATGCGATGAACCCCAGCGAAGCGGCTCAGAAAATCGCTCCTTTTTTTGTCTTTTTCTGTTTTGCTCTCGCCTCCTGGAGCCTCCTTTGCAATCAGCGCATTCAGCTCAAACTCCACCTATCCCTTCCCGAAGCTCTATTTCTCTCTTCCCTCTTAGGGGCGTTTGCGGCATTTGCCGCCTTTCAATTGCTCCGTTATCTGCCCAAACCCGAATATCAGCTCGCCGATGGTTTGCAGCCGCGCCAAGCGGTCAGCCTCGAAAAAGCTCTCCACCACTTGCAGCGCGCCTATCTGTCGAACCGCGACGAATCCATCCACAAAACCCTGTCCTCTCTAGTTGAAAATGTCCGCAACCTCAGCCAATCGGCGCAAAAGCGCAACCCCTTCGGCCACGCCTCTTCGGAATATGGCGGCGTGGAAAAAATGTTCGTCTATCTCCAAATCCTAAGCGCCTGCCTGGTCGCATTCGCCCACGGAGCCAACGACGTCGCCAATGCCATCGGCCCGGTGAATGCGGTATTGCACGTCCTGGCCCACAATGCGATCGGGGATCAGACGCAAGTCCCCGCCTGGCTTCTCGCCTTGGGCGGAGGCGGTATCGTGCTTGGACTGGCTACCTGGGGCTGGCGCGTCATCGAAACGATCGGGGATAAAATCACAGAGCTGACGCCGACGCGCGGATTTGCCGCGGAATTCGGAACGGCGGCGACCATCCTGATCGCCTCGAAATTGGGATTGCCGGTATCGACCACCCATGCTCTCGTCGGATCGGTGCTCGGCGTCGGAGCCGCCCGCGGCCTTCACGCGCTCAATCTGAGAATGCTCAAGGACATCGCCATTTCCTGGATCGCCACGATCCCCTTATGCGCACTGCTCAGCATTGTCATCTACTGCCTGTTCCGCTGCTTTTTATAAAAGATATTTCTAGTTCATTTCCAACTCAACAAGCCGCCACCCATCCCCAACCGATCTCAAAAATCGAGAATATGCCAAAGAGGCGCCTCGATTTTGAACCAGGCGGAAAAACCGATTCTTGAAGTAGTTTCGGTATAAACAAAAGATTATTGCTCTACCGGACGAAAATCGGCTATAGCTAGATCTATGGACATGAGCAAACGAATTGAAGTGCTGATCCAAAAGATCAAGCACTTCATTATCCTCAATACCGGACGGCCTGCCGAATATGCTTCGACGGAGGAATTCTACCAGGCCTGCGCGACGGCGCTTCGAGAAGGGATCATGGCCAACTGGACGGCGACGCTCGAGACCGTCGAAACGAAAAAATCCCGCATCCTGGGATATCTTTCGATGGAGTATTTGCCGGGCAGACTGTTTGGAAACAATGCGACGAATTTGGGCGTCGTAGATCTGGCGAAAACGATCATCGCGCAATTGGGGCTATCCTATGTCGACATCGCCGAATTCGAGACCGATCCCGGCCTAGGAAACGGCGGCCTCGGGCGACTAGCCTCCTGTTTTCTCGATTCTTTGGCCACGTTGAATTTCCCGGCCAGAGCCTATGGGCTTCGCTACCAGTACGGAATTTTCGAACAGGAAATCTGGAACGGCAAGCAGGTCGAGCGCCCAGACTGCTGGCTTCTGAACGAAGATCCTTGGGAAGCGCGGCGCGATATGCTCTCAGTCACCGTCCATTTCCGCGGCAAACCGATCCATGCCTTGAACCAACATGGGGACGAAGCCTATCTCCTCGAGGACTATGAGAGCATCCGGGCGCTTCCTTTCGACATGCCGATCGTGGGGTATGCTCAGACTCCGAACTATTCGGTCATGCATCTGCGCCTTTGGTCGACGAAAGAATCCCCCCGCAATTTTCAGCTCCAGAAATTCAATGCAGGGCTATTGGATCAAGCTGCGGAAAATACGCTCCTGACCGATGTCTTATACCCGAACGATCAGTCAGAAGTCGGTAAAAGAGTCCGGCTCAAACAGGAATTCCTCTTGGTATCGGCCTCTTTGCAGGATCTCATCCGCCGCCATCGGCGCATCTATGGGGATTTGAGCAGTTTTGCAAGTCAAACGCGCATTCAGATCAACGACACTCATCCGGCCCTCGTGATTGCCGAACTCATGCGCACGCTCATAAAAAACTACGATTTTTCCTGGAAATCCGCTTGGGAAACCACGCAGACCTGCTGCAGCTATACGAACCATACGATCTTGCGGGAAGCGCTCGAAGAGTGGAACCAGCTGCGCATGCAAGATCTCCTCCCCCGCCAGTTCAGAGTCATCCAGAAACTCAACCAGGAATTTTGCGACGATGTGCGGAGAAAGTTCCCGAATGACGAACCGCGGGTGCGCCGGATGTCCATCCTCGAAAATGGACAGGTGCGCATGGCTCATCTGGCGATCTATGGAAGCCATAAAGTGAATGGAGTCGCCAAACTCCACACTGAAATTCTCAAATCTTCCCTCTTCAAAGACTTCTACGAGATGTATCCGGATCGGTTCATCAATATCACCAATGGCGTGACCCAGCGCCGCTGGCTGCTTCACTGCAATCCGAAACTCGCCGAATTCATCTCGAAGAGAATCGGAACCGAATGGATCATCGATTTTCCTCAGCTCGCCAAACTCAAAGCCTTTGCGGCAGATCCTAAAAGCCAACAGGAATTCTTAGAGATCAAAAAAGGAAATAAACGGGCTTTAATCGACTTCCTTCTTCAAAACAACCCGATCCGCAACGACAAGGGAAAAATCATCGCTCAATCCGCTTCCATCGACACAAACGCTCTATTCGATCTCCAAATCAAGCGGGTTCACGAATATAAACGGCAACTCCTCAATGCCCTCCACCTGATTATGCTCTATCAAGAGCTCCGAGCCTCTCCCAATACGACCCGAATCCCGAGAATCGCCATCATCGGCGGCAAAACAGCGCCTGGGTATGAAAGAGCTAAGCAAATCATCCGCCTCATCTGTTGCATCGGTCGAGCGGTGAACCACGACTTGGCGATCAACCAGCATCTGCGCGTCATTTATATTGAAAACTACAATGTCTCGAAAGCCGAGATCCTCATCCCCGCAGCCGATCTCTCCGAGCAGATTTCGACGGCCGGATGGGAAGCTTCGGGAACCGGAAATATGAAGCTCGCCATCAATGGAGCTTTGACGATTGGCACAGACGACGGCGCCAATGTCGAAATGCGAGAAGCCATCTCGGATGCCTGGTGGCCGTTTCGCTTTGGAGCTTCTGCCGAAGAAAACGCCCAGGCTCAAAATTACATCCCGTCCGATATTCCAAAAGCCCATCCCATCGTCCAAAAAGCCCTCGACGCTCTGAGAGATAACACCTTTGCGCAGACTGCAGAGGAACAAGACGCGTTCCGCCAAATCTACGACTCCCTCGTACAAAAAGATCGCTTCTTCGTCCTTCGCGACCTCATGGCTTATTATGAAACTCAGAAGAAAGTGGAAGATTTATACAGACAGCCCCTCAAATGGGCTGAGACGGCGATCCACAATATCTCCTCGATGGGGCCTTTTTCCACCGACGAATCGATCCGCAACTATTCTAAACTCGTCTGGGGACTCGAACCCTGCCCGCCGGATTTAGCGACGCTCGAAAGGGTGCGAGTCGAGTATTTCATGCCGGCAGAACCTCCGGCGCCCCAGCATTAGATCTCTTGCGCACGATGAGAGCCGCGCAGGAAGTCTTTCAAGAAGCGAGTTCCCATTTTTTTTGCAGCTCGGCCAGTTTGCCCTTCTTGATGAGGCGCTGCAGGCTTTTGTTAAATAGAGAGATTTCCCGAGCGTTTTTTCCCTTGGGGCTGACGATTCTAAACGGCACGGGCGAAAGCGATTTTTCCGTCGCTTTTAGAGTCTGCGCATAGATATCCCGGACATAGTTGACCGCCAGGATGCGATCCAGAATCCCCGCTTCGATCTGCCCCGCCGCAAGCGCTTCCAAGAGATCGGTCGCCGATGGATAGGTTCGCATCAGCAAATCGGGATAGCTTTGGAGCACCAGCGCGGAAGGATCGTCCTCGAGAACTCCGATGAGCGCTTTCTTCATCTTCGAAAGGTTCATTTCCTTTGCATCGATCGGCAAGACCAAAATCGGCCCGGCGTCGTAGAACGGCAAGGAAAAATCGTAACTCACCTCTGTAAAATTATGCGATCCCATCGAGGAGAGCACCGCATCATAGCGATCCTTCCGCAGCCCTTCGAACAAATCGTCCCAGTTCGCTCCGACTCTTTGGAATTCAAGCCCGCTATAGCGGGAAATTTCCAAGAGGAGCTCTTCGACAAACCCGACCATCCTGAGTTCCTGTCCGTAAAGGGAGACGGGCGTCCAGGTCGGATCGACTCCGATGCGCCAGCCGTCTTTTTGAGAAGACCCGCATCCACAACCGCTCGAAAATACAAAACACCCCATCAACAAGATGCGCGCTATAAAGCTTCTCATTTCCTCAACTGCCGATTGAAAAGGCGTCTTAAAACACGCCCTTAGTTGATCTGAGTCTAAGGCTTGAAGATTAACTAGACAAGACCTCCCTAAGAAGGCGTTGTAAAATTGGCTTTCCTATGAGAATGACGGCATTTCCGAGAAGACCGAGCTCTAGAGAGCACTGAATTTTTCAAACATCCTCCAAATCGCATGCGATTCGAATCCAATCGCCTCTTTCGCCATCAGGAAGAACTTAATAATATCTTTGCCAAAAACAAACATAGAATGTATTTTTTATTTGAACTCTAAAAGATGCCTATCTCTATGAACCCTGCGTTATTAGGTCTTCATTCATTCGGGTCTCTCGGATGCTGCCTCTCTTCCCGAAACGCAGCGGTCGTTTATCGCGAGCACACAAAACGATTTCATCTCATCGAACCAAACCGACGATGCTGTTTTTCCAGAGCATCCGACCCCACCGATGAAGAAATCGCCAGAACCTGGGGCGTCTTTCAATCCGCCCTCAAAGACGCATATAACGCGAACGCCTCTGACTTCGTCTTCGGAAGCTGGATCGGATCGAAACCGCCGCGAAGAAGCCTCTTGCACTGGGAATTCGAAGAGATGGTTGCATCGGCTCAAAAGCTGCGCAATTTCCACCCCACCGACTACGGTTTGGATCGATCGAATTCTCCTTTTCCCCAAGAGACTCCGCGGATAGAGTATGAAGATGGAACCCAGGAGGAGATCGACCTGGAAAAGATCGTCGCAGAACTCCGGATTCTCCTGATCGACGCATCCGGATCGACGATTAAAAGGATTGCGGATCGGGTCTATTTTTACGTTCTGAATGTATTTGCAACCGAACGACTCCGCGTGCTCAGCAAAGAGCGCTTTCTAAATATGATCCGCCATGAACTCGAGCGCGACAGAAGAGAATGTTCAAGTGATACAATCACAAGGTCGACTTTTGATCCGACCGAGACTGTATCGATTGAATTCGAATCTGCGAATTCCCGCCTCGATTTACGCCTAAAAGAACCTGAATCGGAAGACAGAGCCGATTTGACTTTCGATTAGAAATCATCCATGAACAGGCAGATGAAAAGCCTCTATAGGTAGGCGCCCGGAGCGAATCGTCGATGCAGGGCGACGCCGCGAATCATCCGCCTCCGCAAGCCACTGTCCCGCGCTAAATGGTTAGGACTCGCTGAGAATGCATAATTATATACTAGATATTGGATCGCGATGTATGATTTGAAAAATCTCATCGCATGGTATGCAGTTGATTGCGGCAACTCTCGTCCTTGAATCGGGAGAAACCTTCGCGGGGTTTTCCCCTGACTGGCAAGCAGGCGCTGCATTTGGAGAAGTCGTTTTTACCACCGGCATGACCGGCTATGTCGAATCTTTGACCGACCCTTCTTATGCAGGACAAATCCTAAGCTTTACCTTCCCCCTCATCGGCAATTACGGCGTTCCCGGAAAAGAAACCTGGGAATCCCATAAAATCCATGCGGCGGGAGTCATCACGGCAGATGCAAGTCGGTGGGCGAGCCACTGGGACTCAGCCTGCTCGTTCTTGGACTGGCTCAAATCCCAAAAAGTCCCATTGATCACTGGCGTAGACACGCGCGAACTGACAAAAACACTGCGAAAAAAAGGGGCTGCGGCAGGGGCGATTTGCATCGATCCCGCAAGGCCGAGCCGATTCCCCGATGCGAATACGCGCCATTTGGTCAAAGAAACAAGCGTCCGACAGCGGTCGATCCATGGATCGGGGCAAAAGACGCTGATCGCCGTCGATTGCGGGATGAAGGAAAACATCATCCGGCATCTGGAGAAATTCCCGGTGAAGATCGCGCGGGTTCCTTTCGACGAGGATTACTCGGACGAGCCGTTCGATGCGGTCTTCATTTCAAATGGGCCGGGAGATCCGGCGATGTGCAAAGAGACGATCGCCGTCCTTCGAAAAGTCCTCGCGAAGGGAAAGCCGATCTTTGGGATCTGCCTCGGAGCGCAGCTGCTCGCTTTGGCTGCGGGAGCCTCGACATATAAACTGAAATTCGGCCACCGCGGACAAAACGTCCCTTGCAAGAATCTCGGAGAAGATCGCTGCATCCTGACGTCGCAGAACCATGGCTATGCGATCGATCCGAATACGCTCCCCAAGGGCTGGAAAGCGACCTTTATCAATCTCAACGACGGTTCGATCGAGGGAATCGCCCATGAATCGCTGCCCTATTCGGCGGTGCAATTCCATCCGGAGAGCAACCCCGGCCCGACCGATGCCGCTTATCTGTTCGAAACTTTTTTTGCCCAAATGAGCCGCGCATGAACTCTTGGAAAGGAAAAACGGTCTTGGTGTTGGGCTCGGGAGGGCTTCGGATCGGACAAGCCGGAGAGTTCGACTATTCGGGTTCTCAGGCGATCAAGGCCTTCAAGGAAGAAGGGCTCCGCGTGATCTTGGTCAATCCCAATATCGCCACGATCCAAACGGATCCCGAAATCGCAGACGACGTCTATCTGCAGCCTCTCAATCTCCCGACAATTACGCGGATCATCGATAAGGAAAAGCCCGATTGCATCGCGCTCAGTTTCGGAGGGCAAACGGCGTTGAACGCGGGGCTCGATCTCGAAAAAGAAGGCGTCCTTTCTTCGCGCGGCGTAGCGGTTCTCGGAACGCCGGTCGAATCGATCCGGCTGACCGAAGATCGGGAACTGTTCAAAAGCGCGCTCGCAGCAAACGGCATTAAAACTCCTCTGAGCCACGCGGTCTCGACCGTCGAAGACGCTCTGAAAGCCGCCGAAGCGATCGGATATCCGATCATGCTGCGGGCCGGATTTTCTTTGGGCGGAATGGGATCGGGGCGGATCGCCTCGGCCGAGGAGCTCAAGGTGAGGGCGGCAGAAGCGTTGAGCGGCTCGGTGCAGATTCTCATCGAAGAGTATTTGACCGGTTGGAAAGAGGTCGAATACGAAGTCGTGCGCGACTGTAAAGATCAGGCTCTGACGATCTGCAATATGGAAAACTTCGATCCGATGGGCATCCATACCGGAGAAAGCATCGTAATCGCCCCCTCGCAAACGCTGAGCAACTACGAGTACCATTTGCTCCGCTCGGTCTCCTTGCAATGCGCGCGTTTGTTTAAAATCCAGGGGGAATGCAACGTGCAATTCGCCCTCGATCCGAAGACGAGCGATTACCGGGTGATCGAGATGAATGCCCGCCTGTCGCGATCGAGCGCCCTTGCCTCAAAAGCCACGGGATATCCGCTGGCCTTTGTCGCGGCCAAACTGGCCTTGGGCTACTCCCTCGATCAAATCCCGAACGCGATCACAAAAAAAACGACGGCGTTTTTCGAACCGGCTCTCGATTATGTCGTCGTGAAAATCCCGCGCTGGGACATCCAAAAACTCAAAAGCGCCGAGCGGACCATCGGCTCGGAGATGAAAAGCGTCGGCGAAGTGATGGCGATCGGGCGCACATTTCCCGAAGCCCTTCAAAAAGGGGTTCGGATGCTCAACATCGGTCTCGACGGACTCGATGCTCCGATCGAACATCCCGAAGGCGAGATCCAAAGGCCCACTGACCGCAGGCTCTTTGCACTGTATCAGTTTTTCAAAGAAGGCGGCTCAGTAGAACGGGCAGCGGAACTTTCGCAAATCGACCCTTGGTTTTTAAACCACGTGGCCGAGATGGCCTCTTTTGAAACGGGATTGGCGCTTCAAGATCTCACTCCCTCTCTTCTCATCCATGCCAAAAAACTCGGTTTTTCAGATCGGGCGATCGCGGCGCGCAAACAACTCGGCGAAGACCAAATCCGCTCGCTGCGAAAAAGCTGCGGCATCCATCCCTGGATCAAACAGATCGATACGCTCGCGGGCGAATTCGAAGCGGAGACGAACTACCTCTATACGACCTATTGGGCTCAAAGCCACGATATCGAACCCGCCGACCAAAACCCGGTCATCGTGCTCGGGTCGGGGCCTTACTGCATCGGCTCTTCCGTCGAATTCGACTGGTGCGCGGTCAATGCGGCACGCACGCTCCGTTCGCATAAAATCCAGACGGTCATGATCAATTCGAATCCGGAGACGGTGTCCACCGATTTCGACGAATCGGATCGGCTTTATTTCGAAGAACTCACGCTCGAGCGAGTGATGGACATCGCCGATTTCGAGCGGCCGCGAGGCGTTCTCGTCTCATTCGGCGGACAGATCGCAAACAACCTGGCGCTTCCCCTGCACGACCGAGGGGTTCCCATTCTGGGCGCGCCTCCTTCTTCGATCGACCGGGCGGAGAACAGAAACGCCTTTTCCTCCTTGCTCAAAGAACTCGAAATCGATCAGCCCGCCTGGGAAAAAGCGGCTCAGTTGCAACAGGCGAAAGCCTTTGCGAAAAGCGTCGGCTATCCGATCTTGATCCGCCCCTCATACGTCCTCTCGGGAGCGGCCATGAACGTCGTAAGCGACGAGCAGCACCTGCAGAAATACCTGAGAGAAGCGACGATCGTCTCTCCCGATCATCCGATCGTGCTTTCGAAATTCATCGAACACGCCAAGGAACTCGAAATCGACGGCGTCGCCCAAAACGGATCGATCGTCATCCAGGCGATTTCAGAACATGTGGAAAACGCAGGGGTTCATTCGGGAGATGCGACGATCGTCCTGCCTCCCCAAAAACTGTACCTCGAGACGATCCGGCGGGCGAAAAAAATCGCCGAGACCATCGTGCGCGCCCTGAATCTCAGCGGGCCGTTCAACATCCAGTTCATCGCAAAGGACAATGCGCTGCAGGTCATCGAATGCAACGTGCGGGCCTCCCGCTCCTTCCCCTTCGTCTCCAAGGTGACGGGGCATAATTTCGTACAGATCGCGACCGAGGTGCTCATCGGAGCGTATACTCCCTCTTTCTACGAAACGCTCGAACTCGACTACGTCGGCGTCAAAACCCCGCAGTTTTCTTACAAACGGCTGAAAGGAGCGAATCCGGTCGCCCATGTCGAAATGGCTTCCACCGGGGAAGTCGCCACTATGGCGGATCACTTCCTCAATGCATTTTTCAGTTCCTGGCTTGCGACCGAACAGACCGTGAAAGGAAAAAAAATTCTCGTAAGCATCGCCGACGACTACAAGATCAAATTATTCGCCCCGTTGAAAAAACTCGAAGAAACGGGCTGGGAAATTTTTGCGACCGCGGGAACCCACGACTTCTTGGCCAAGCGAGGCGTGGCCTCGACCTTCGTCTATAAAATCGGAGAAGGCGCGGAGCCTAGCGCGGCATCGGTCATCTGCAAAAAACAGGCCGATCTCATCGTCAATATCCCGCAGCGCTCGACCAGCTCGCAAACCTCCGGATTTAAACTCCGCAGGCTCGCGATCGACCATCTGATCCCCCTGATCACAAACGTCCAACAGGCGGCGGTCTTTCTCCAATGCTTATCCGAACTCAACATCCATACCCTTCCGGTGCAATCTTGGCGCGAACTCGTTCGTGGAAAAACTACCTGATCCGCTCGCTGGCCTTTTTCTTGAAAGCTAAGAGAGCTTCTCCCGAGGTCCGACGAATTCTGATCGTCTCGACGACAGCGCTCGGAGATACCCTTTGGGCGACTCCCGCCATCGCCAATCTGCGCCTGGCATTTCCCCATGCGCATCTCGCAGTCTTAGCGAGTCCCGTAGGGCGCACAGTGCTGGAACACAACCCTGGAATCGATCGGATATTCACCTATCCCTCGTCTTTTTTCGGATGCTTCGCCTTGCTGAAAGCGATCAAACGGGAGCGGTTCGATACCGCGCTGATCTTCCATGCCTCTCAGAGATTCGCCTTGCCCATTTGCGCCTTGAGCGGCATCGGGAGGATTCTCGGAACCGCGGGACTGCACAAAGGACTCGATAGCCTCCTGAGCGAAGCTCTCCCCGCCCGCCTCGAACATGAAATCGAGCGGCGGCTGAGAATGACAGAACACCTCGGAGCCCCCAGCATTGTCAAAACGCTCTGCTATTTCGTGCAGCCGGAAGAACGCGCTGCAGCAAAACAATGGGCCGGCAGCTTCCCAAAACCCCTCGTGATTCTCCATCCGGGATCCAAAGAGCCTTTCCGCAGATGGCCGCTCCAACATTTCGCAGCGATCGGAAAAGCCCTTCAACGAGAAGGCGCTTCGATTGTATTGACCGGCACTCCGGCAGAGCGCGACTTGTTGCATCAATTGCGCGATCTCCTGCCTTCCGCAACCATTTTCTCCTCTTCGATCCGCTCTCTCGGTGCTTTATTGGAACAGGCGGATTTGGTTTTGAGCAATGACACAGGGCCTTTTCACCTGGCCTGCGCTGTGGATTGCCCTGCGATTGCGCTCTTCATTCCCACCGACCCTCGCCGCTGCGGACCGCATCTGGCTCGTTCGGCGACAGCCATTGCCAAAAACCCGACATGCACGCCCTGTATCAAGCGCAAATGCCAGGACCCTTTCTGTTTTTTGCAAATTTCCCCGGAAGAAGTCCTCGCCGCCTGCCGCCTTCGCCTTCGATCTCCGCTTCCTTCAGCGGCAACCCTTTCATAAGCGATGCCTATTGCCGCAAAGTAACAAAACGGTCGGCGGTTTTTCTATTTCGTCGCCCCTATCTCAGAGAGTGTCTACAACAATATGGGAGCGCTGGCGACCCGCTGCATTCTCTCCGCCAAATGCCATTGGTTTGCTCGAGCTTGCTCCGCATCTTTGAGATGCAAGCCCCCTTCTGCGAGCCTTTTTTTTAATACAAAGAACCGATCGCAACGGATGCTTCCGCCCGGGATAGAGACCTCGAAATAACCGTCTTGTGAAATGTGAACCGTCTTTTTGACAATTTCATTCCTCGCGGATCGATCGACATAGTATAGCCAATAGGAACTCGAGTCTCTCGGGGCTGTTAAAATGGTTCCCTCAGGTGCATTTCTCAAAAATCCGTAGCGGCCTTGCGCCTCGTAAATCGAATCGACATACCATACCCGATTTCTCGCTTCCGCATGCCGCGCATCAATTCGCTTGAATAGATTCAAAGATCCAATGACGAACTGATCGAGATCTAGCGCTTGAAGAAGATCTCGATGAGATGCGTATTCGGCGCCATTTGGCAAAATAAATCGATGCGATCTCAGATCGTAAAGAAAATCTTGAAATCGATTTCCTCCATCGAAAGATTTGTATAAAATCCGCCCTTTGAATTCCAAAGGCGCTTCATTTTGGATTCGAAACGCCACGTATTGGCCTTTTTTGGATCTCGTCCGATCAAATAAAGCCGAATAGGTGCGGAGGGCTAAATCTTTATGCGGAAATTGCCTCATCCAGGCGAAGCTCTCGCCAGGGTCGGGGGCTTCCGCTGCATTCAGCGCGATCGCCGGCGGCTCGCTAAATGAGCCGCGGGTTTGCGCATCTACTGGACGGGCGAGTTCTGCCCCGGGAAGCGATTGCGCATTTTCCGACAATCCAGCGAGATGAGAAAAAACTCTCGATCCAAGAACTCGCTGCGCCGGATCGTCGGATTGAGTCGATTGGTAGAGGATATTCCACCTTTGAACCGACTGGAATTTTTTGAACAAATCATCGCCCACCTGTTCGGCAGCTCTTCCCGAATCGAGCTGATCCATCCATACGGCACTCAAATGACCATATCCGCTTTCTTTGATCGACATATGAAAATTAAAAGCTCGAAAGTTTAAACGCTTTTAAGAGATTGTTAACGGACTCTAAGAGGAGTCGACGCAAGACAGGCGTTCGAATAAAACGCGATTGACTCGTTCGGGTTCGTTCAAAACGGGTTCTACATCTTCGTTTTCAGCCGAGCTCGGCGATGAGCCGGATCGACCGGAGCAGAGTCCTAAATGCTCGATGATTTCCCGTACATTCGCGCAGACTTTCTGCAAGCCGCCATTCGCACAAAACAGGCTCCCATCGGGCAAGACCGAGATCACCGTCTCCGAAAGGGATCTTTTTTCATCGGACTCGAGATGCCAAAGCCGATAGGCCCAAGGGGCCAGATGTGAAATGAACCACGCTTTGGGCGGCCCTTCTTTCAGGAAACTTCGCGCGCGCGCGCGGCCCTGAATCTCAGGGAAAAACCGACCTTCTTTTTGCAGTTCTCTATGCGCCTGATCGACTTTTAAAACAGTCTGGGAATCTGTCCTTACAGCATCGAAAAGCCCTTCCGAAGCGAGCATATCCCCGTGCGTTGCAAAAGGGAAGTCTTCAGGAGGCTTGAGAGAACATTCGCGATGAGCACTCCACCCAAAGCTGTCTCTTTGAGGGTTGTAGCAAAAAATTCTCGACCGATACAGACTGCCCCCAGGAGAATCGGCACCTCCCCTCAATATCACCCCAAACTCATTCCGCCCGCTCGCCTCATCTGAAACCGCATCCGAAATCCGATACGCAAAATATTTGTCCGGAGCAGGCAGCACGCGCTGAAATATCCGCTCTTCCATCTTGCCCAAGTCCTCTTCACAAGGCAGCTTTTTCATCCATTCGGCATTTGGAAGCATGATAGAAGTTGACGAAACGCTCATCTCTCCGGACATGGCTCTCTCTCTAAACAAACCATGGGATCTCTTTTCGGCTTGAGCGCTGCGCATACCCTTTCTGCAATCTCTTTGACGATCGGAAGCAATTCGCCTTGCTCTTTGGGGATGATGACCTCTTCACAGCCGTATTGAAGCATAGCGTTTACATGGGTTCCCGATGTCTCGCACAACCGGAAATCGGTGCGGACGCCGATCACTGTTTTGCCGATTCCTTTCGCATATCCGCACTCGAAACTCGTCCCGTCGTCGGCATGGGAACCATCGAGCACTGCTACGACCGCATGAGATGCGCAGATATCCTCGATGCAACGGCGATAGATCGCCTGCATATCGGGGACGAGCTCCGCACAACGCTCCTGAGGCAACAAAACATTCCACCCCTTTTTCTCTAGTTCATCGCGCAGCCGCCGATTGAACTCCTGTTCCGCCGCCGAAAATAGCGGCCCTGCCAAATACACTGTTCCTGACATATCTCTCCTTTTCCGATTTTATCCGCTTTCTGGATATCCCAATCGATCTCTATGGAAGCGGTTGAGCAAGGGCTTCTGCAATATCGCGCCCTGAAAAAAAACAAGCGTAAATGATACTTCGGCCTAGAAAAATTTTCTATACAAAATCATTCAGAAGGCGCTTATCTCGCCGGATTTGGCCCGCATCGCTCAAATTATTCAAGCTGATCTGCTTCGGCATCGGCCGCCGCCTAGAGAGCATCTACAAAGTGAGTTTCGGGAAATGCCGGGATCTTTTATCGTTGGCTGAAACTTGGAGTCGTTCATGCTTTTGCAAGAATTGGTCGCTCCTCTGGAAAAAAGGTTCGCGCATCGAGACGTGATTTCGATGGCGGATCTTTCCAAATCGGACATCGAAGCGATTCTGAATGCCGCCCAATCGCTTCAACAGCAACCCAGGCCGGATCTTTTGCTTGGAAAAATTCTCGCGGTTTGTTTCTTCGAGCCTTCGACGCGCACGAGGCTCTCCTTTGAAACGGCCATGCTGCGGCTCGGAGGCTCTGTCATTGGATTTTCCGAAGCTTCGACGACATCGGCTCAAAAAGGCGAATCCCTTTCCGATTCGATGAAAATCATCGGCTCCTATGCCGATGCGATCGTCATCCGCCATCCGGCGGAAGGATCGGCCCGTCTCGCTGCGGAAGCCGCCGATATCCCAGTCATCAACGGAGGAGACGGAGCGAACCAGCATCCGACGCAAACCCTCGTCGATCTATTTACGATCCGCCAGCTCCATGGAACTCTCGACAACCTCCATATCGCGCTCGCCGGAGATCTCAAGTACGGCCGCACGATTCACTCGCTGGCAATCGGCTTGAGCCACTATCACACGAGGCTGTATTTCATCTCCCCGCCCGAGCTTTCCCTACCGGAGGAAACCGCCGACGCCTTGCGGAAAGCCGGAGTGAAATTCTCCTATCACACCCAATGGGCCGACATCCTCCCCAAGCTCGACATCGCCTACATGACCCGATTGCAAAAAGAGCGCCACCTCGGAATGGATTACCAATCGTTTGTCTTGCGCGAAGCCGATTTGCAAGGCGCTAAAGACTCTCTGAGAATCCTGCATCCCTTGCCCCGCGTGGGAGAACTCGATCCCGCGATCGACTCGACCAAATTCGCGGCCTATTTCACGCAGGCCGCCAATGGAGTCTTTGTGCGCCAAGCGCTGCTCGCCAAAGTATTAGGAGCTCTATGAAAGAAGCGAATCTCTCGGTCACGCCGATTCGGCAAGGAACCGTCATCGACCATATCTCTGCAGGGCAGGCATTGCGGATCGTGCAGCTGCTGCGCCTTTCAAAAATGCCGCACCGCGTCTCGATCGGCCTGAACCTAAAAAGCTCTGCGCTCGGCTCGAAGGATTTGATCAAGATCGAAGACGTTTTTCTGACGGAAGACCAAACCGCGCAGATCGCGCTGTTTTCTCCCCATGCCACTGTCAACGTGATCGAAAATTTTCTCATCTCTCATAAATATAAAGTGCGCATCCCCCGGATGCTCCATGGAGTGATCCATTGCCCCAACCGCATGTGCATCACCAAGCTCCAAGGAATTGCGTCCAACTTTGAAATCCTTCAAACCGAAGGGAAGATCCGCATGCGCTGCTGTTTTTGCGAAAAGGCGTTTCTTCGCACTGAAATGCCCGAATAGCTTTCTTGCATAGGAGTCCCATGATCCGCATCTTCAACGTCCAAACGATCGGCGGTTCGAGGATCTCCGTCTCGGCTCCCTCCGATCGCCCCGAAGAAATCGACGGCTCGCATCTCACGGCGCTCCCCGCTCTGATCGATCCCCACGTCCATTTCCGCACCCCGGGCGCAGAACATAAAGAAGACTGGGGAAGCGGAGCCGCCGCCGCGCTGGCAGGCGGCGTGACCACCGTCTTGGACATGCCGAACAATACTCCATCGTGCACAAGCCTGGCCGCGCTCGAACAAAAAAGCTCTCTTGTCGAGGCTCAGCTCAAACGGGCGAATCTCCCGCTGCGCCGCGGCTATTATTTAGGCGCGACGAAATCGAATTTCTCCGAAATCGCATCCTGTGCATCCCGCATCGCCGGCATCAAAATTTTCATGGGGAGTTCCACCGGAGATCTCCTCGTGGAAGACCCCATCGCCTTGCGAGACCTCTTCCATTTGGCCGCGAGCCTCGATCTAATCATCGCGGTCCATGCGGAAGACGATGAGCTCATCCGGCGCAACAAAGAGCTCTACGGCGCCGCGACTTCGCCCTCTTCCCACTCCCTCATCCGCAGCTCCAAGGCCGCCGCGATCGCAGTTGAAAAGGCGATCCGCCTCGCCGAAACCGCAAAGGCGCGCCTCTACATCGCCCATGTGAGCACGAAAGAAGAGCTCTCGCTCATCGCCCACGCCAAGCGATGCGGCTTGAAAGTCTTTGCCGAAGCAGCTCCCCACCATCTGTTTTTAAATATCTCCGACTATCAGTCGCTCGGCTCTAAGGCGCTCGTCAACCCGCCTCTGAGAGATCGCGATGACGTAGAAGCTCTCTGGGATGCCGTTCGAGACGGAACCATCGATGCGATCGGAACCGACCACGCTCCTCACTCTCTTGCAGAAAAGCTCGCCCCTTATCCCAAAGCCCCTTCCGGCATGCCCTCGATCGAATTTTATCTCGCCCTTTTGCTCGACGCCGCTTCCCAAGGAAAGATCTCTCTTCAAAAAATCGTCGAGCTGACAAGCGAGCGGCCGAGAGAAATCTTCCGCTTGCCAAAGCACGGCGATTTAGTTTTAACCGATCTCGAAAAAACCCGGACGATCGAACGGGAGATGATCTTTTCAAAAGCCGGCTGGTCTCCGTATCTCGGACTGACGCTCAAAGGCTGGCCCGTGTACACGCTTTGCGAGGGAAGGCTTTTCCATCGCGCTCTTCCGCTTCAAACCAAATGATCCTTAACTCCGAAGGGGATCAAGTCAGATTCTCTACTTCCTATGCGACTACAACCTACGAGTCAAAGCACTACATGTTTAGGACTGCCTGCGCTTGCATAAACAAACCTAAATAAAACGCCTTGGCCTTAAACAGTAAAAATTTTTTGATCGTTAAGGTATATTTTTGCTACCTTCCTGCAAAAATGATTTTTTAATCGAGGTGAATATGAAGTGGTTTATAGCCTTGCTAATCGGATTCCAATCTGTTTGTTGTTTCAGCTTGCTTTCAGAACCCTACTGCGATGTGAATCCTGTGTTGCCATTTGATGGGCATAGTTTTTATGGGAATGCTTCTCAGTTGAAATCTTTAATTAATAAACACAAGATAAAAACAATTATTGAAGTGGGGTCTTGGCTTGGAGCTTCGACGAGACATTTAGCATCCTGCCTTCCGAAAGAAGGTCGAGTACATGCGATAGATCATTGGAAAGGATCTGTCGAACATCAGCCTGGTCAAAGTTTTTGGCATCCAGCTTTACCGAATCTGTATGAACAATTTTTATCAAATGTAATCCATGCTCGACTGACGGACAAAATCATCCCTCATAGGATGGATAGTTTAACAGCCGCTAGAGTATTGTCGGTGATGGCAGATCTTATTTATATCGATGCATCGCATGACACCGATTCCGTTTACCAGGATCTGCAAGCATGGCTGCCCCATCTGAATCCAAAAGGAATTTTATGCGGAGATGATTGGTCCTGGAATTCGGTTAGGATTGCGGTGGAGCGATTTGCTCTGGAAAACAGATTTCAGATTGAAGCGACTAAAAATTTTTACAGATTAATTCGCTCTTAGAGTGTGTCTGCAAATTGAAGTGTCGTCGATTTTTCGGAATTATTTTGGCCGATTTTCGATTCCCATTTCGAGAGTCATATACGAAAGTTGATATGACTCTCGAAATGGGAATCGAAAATCGTCTGGAACTCAATTTGCAGACACGCTCTTAGGACAAGGTTTGAAAATTTAAATTTTAAGCTTCCTTGCTTTCTTCTGTTTTATCCCGTCGGCGCTAAGTTGGGAATATTTTTAACCAGATATATTTCACTATTCATAACGGACTAAATGCACCCAATGTCCCAAGACAAAATGAGATGGCGAGCTTTTCATAGCTTCTATGTCCTCGCAAAAGCCCCATTTCCGATACGCGCTGAGAGCCGCTTCATTTGACGGCCTTGTGCTCGCGAATATCTTTTTATGATTAACGCCAATTTTTTTAAGCGAATTGACGAGAAGACTTGCTATTCCCCTTCTTCTCATCTCCTTATCAACGGCTAGAATGGTGATTTTAAATTCATTCTCAGGAATAAAACCTCCGTTCATAAATGTGATAAAACCGCGTACCTTTTCCGATGTTTCCTCTCGTATTGCAACAACATAATAGCGAACATCTTTCATAACAGACCGCCATTCAGAACCCAGCTCCTTAGGATGCATGCGGAAAATTTTCCCTAATTTTACATTCATTGCCTCTTCTAATTCGCAGCCTTGCAATCCGGAAAAATCCGAAAGACTTTTATCTTCTTCCAGCGCCCTCGGGTAGGCTTTTAAAAACTCGATCTCGATTTCTCTGAAAGTTGCGATGCCGAGATCGGCAAAGAGCTTCATCTTTTTGCAGAACGTTTCTGACAAAGCGGGTAGTTTATTCCATTCGACGACAAACTTTTGTCCCGTATTTTCAACCTCTATATACGAACCCGAAGATTCCTCTTTCACGTTCCTAACATATTTATCGGCAATAATTTTTAACTCAGTCTTCATAAAATCGCAGTAGTCGCCCATCTCTTTCAAATTTTCAAAAACCCTCAACTCTCCTGCTGAAACTTCTTCCACAATGGAATGCAATTTATTGATCATCTGCATTTTTTGGAGAAGGTGCGCCGCCCAAATATCCTTCTTTAGCTGATAAAAATCAGCGCGTTGAGCCGGAACTAAAACTTTCTCAATACACCCCATCGTCAAAAGCCTTCGAATTTCGATACTGGCCGTACTCTTGCTAATCTGCAGTTCACTTACCAGCATCCCCATAGAAACAGGCTCATTGACAGTCATGAAAAAACCAAACATGCGTCCATAGGTTTTGTTTAAACCAATCTCATCAAAATAAATTCCAAATTTTTCTATAACTTTATCAATCGGCATAGCACCCCCATCTCGAGTTGTTCGGTTCGTTCGACACGATCCGAACATTCTATAAATTGGGGGTGTTTTTTAACCATGGATATCTCACTGCAGAATGCGGCAGTTTTGGAAACTTAGCAGCGCTTAGAGGGTGTCTACACCCTCTTATATCCAGGAAAAGGCTCTTCTGATACATTTTTTGAAACGCTGCCGAACAAGGGTGCATTCTATGCACAACCCTCTCCCCGGTTTACGATCCGAACAAATCCTATGCGGAGAATTTCGCATCCGGGCCGTTTTTCCTATCCGACGATCCCCAAACGACCCGCTTCGACCAAAATCGATTTCTTTCTCGGACAAACGCTCGCCTCTCCCCTCGGCGTTCCCGCAGGACCTTTGCTCAACGCCAAATGGGTCGCTCTCGCGGCGTCTTTGGGATTCGATCTATTGACCTATAAGACGATCCGAAGCTCTTTCCACCCGGGCATCCCCTGCCGAATATGATCTCGTAGAGCCGGATGGAAACGGATGCGCAAAAGCGCTCGAGTCCTTTCCGAAAGACGCCTCCGATCTCACCGTCACCAATTCGTTTGGGATGCCTTCGCAATCCCCTGAATTCCTCATCGAAGACATCGACCGCGCGGTTCGATGTCTGCAAAAAGGATCAAGCGCTGATCGTCTCCGTCGTCGGAACGCCGGGGCAAAAAGGGAGTTTTAAAGAAGATTTCGTACAAGCGGCGCGATTGGCAAAAGAAGGCGGAGCCCCAGCTCATCGAAGCGAATTTCTCCTGTCCGAACGTCGGGAAAACGGAAGGGATGCTCTACTTGAATCCCGAAGCTGTTTTTGAGTTCGCCCGCTCTATCGCCTCGGAGATCCACCCGATTCCCCTGATCCTCAAAACCGGCGCGTTTCCCTCGAAGGAGATCATGCAAGAGTGCCTGATCGCCGCTGCAAAAGCCGGCGCGAAATGCATCTGCGGGATCAATTCCGTCAGCATGCGCGTCTACGAACCGGAGGCGCTCCGGCTCTCGGAATTTTGCGGCCTACAAGCGGCGTATGCGGCGCAGCCATCCGCCCAGCAGCTCTTCACTTCGTCGAGAACGCTTCGTCGATCATCCGGCAGCAAAAGCTCGACCTCGCGCTGGCCGGTTGCGGCGGCATCATGCAGGCGGATCAGTTCGATCCGTTTTTAGCGGCAGGCGCGCAAGTCGCTATGAGCGCGACCGCGATGATGTGGGACCCCTTCCTCGCCTTACGCTACCATTGGAGCAAAAGCCATGCGTCACCAAAACCTGATTTTGCAGCTGTTTGACCTCGGAGCGATCCGCTTCGGGACATTTACGCTCAAAAGCGGCCTCTCTTCGCCGATCTATCTCGATCTGCGGTTGACGATTTCGGATCCCGATCTGTTGGCCTCGATCGCCAGCGCCTTATACGAAGCGATCCCGCACCGCTCTTTCGACCTTTTATGCGGCGTCCCCTATACCGCGCTTCCCTTCGCCACGGCCATTTCCCTGCAGCGCAACATCCCGATGGTGCTGCGACGGAAAGAAAAAAAGGAATACGGAACCGCGAAACTGATCGAGGGAATTTTCGCGAAGGCCAGCGCTGCCTCATCCTGGAAGACGTCGTGACTTCGGGGCAGAGCGTGATGGAAACCGCTGAAACACTCCGAGATGCCGGGTTCGTCGTCGATCAAGCCGCGGTCCTCATCGACCGCGGGCAGGGCGGCATCCAGGCGTTGAAGCGCTGCGGCATCGAAGCCCGACGCGGCGATCTCCCTATCGGACATCCTCGCCGTACTGCGAGCAAAACCACATCGATCCGGCCACGATGCAGACAATCGAAACATTTATCGCAGCGGCATCAACTGTAATGTCGTAGGGCGAAGCCATGCGATATCCAGGAAAAAGCCCTTCTGGTACATTTCTCGAAAAATCCATAGGCATCTCGCTATGAACCTTCCGGCGGATTCGAATTTGACGTTCTTTAAACGGGCGCACCTGACACAGCATCCGCTCGCCCAAAAACTGTTCAAACTCATGGAGGAGAAACAGACGAATCTCTGCGTAGCCGCCGATCTCGCTTCGCAGGAAAAACTCCTTTCTCTGGCGGATCTCGTCGGACCTGAGATCTGCGTTCTCAAGACCCACGTCGACATCCTCTCCGATTTTACGCCCTCTTTCGGAGAGCGCCTGCGCGAGATCGCGCATCGGCATCAATTCTTGATTTTCGAGGACCGCAAATTCGCCGATATCGGCCATACCTCGCAACAGCAATACGAAGGCGGGCTCTACCGCATCGCGACTTGGGCCGATCTCATCAATGCCCACATCCTCCCGGGGCCGGGCATCATCGACGGCCTGAAAAAATCGGGTCTTGCGCTCGGGCGCGGGCTACTCTTGCTCGCCGAAATGAGCTCTTCCGGAACACTCGCTAAAGGATCGTATGCGAAAAAAGCTGCCGCACTGGCAGAGGCCCATCCCGATTTCGTAGTAGGGCTCATCGCCCAGAAAAAACTCAGCGACCACCCCGGCGTGATCCACTTTACCCCTGGCGTCAAACTGCACTCGGGCAAAGACGCTTTGGGGCAGCGCTACCGCAGCGTCGAGGATGTGATCGAAAAAGATCTTTCCGACATCGCCATCGTAGGCCGCGATATCGCGCAAGCCGCCGATGTGCTGGAGACTGCCAAACTGTATCGCGCCAGAGCCTGGAACGCGTATCAAAAGAGGCTTCGATGAGGGGCTCCAAGATCGCCATTCTGGTGCTGAATTGGAATGGAAAGGGACACACCCTCGAGTGCCTCTCTTCTTTGGAGAAGGTTTCTTCCATCGACCTTTGCTCCACCCTCGTGATCGACAATGGCTCGACGGACGACTCGGTCGAGGCCATCCGCAAAGCGTTCCCCCAAATCCCCATCCTCGAACTCGACGAAAATCTGGGTTATGCCGGAGGCTGCAATGCCGGCATCCGCTGGGCTCTTGGAAAATCCTTCGAATGGATTCTGCTCCTCAACAACGACGCGATCGCCGAACCCGATTTCATCGATGCGTTTTTAGCCGCCTCCCGCCAAAAGCCCTCCGCCGCCATCCTGGGAGCCAAAGCTTACTCGAGAAGTCGGCTCGGGCAGATCGACAGCTTCGGTGGCTACTGGAACCCCGCATCGGCGCAATTCGAAGATCCTGCCCGAGGAAAAACCGACGAACCCGCCTTCGAACAAATGCAGATCGCCGATTACGTTTGCGGCTGCGCCCTCTTCATGCGCCGCGAAGTCCCCGAAACGATCGGGCTTCTGGACGAGCGCTTTTTTCTCTTTTGGGAAGAAGCCGATTTCTGCACGCGAGCCCGCCGCCATGGCTTTGAAATTTGGACTGCGCCTCAAGCCAAAGTGCACCATAAAGTCTCGGCATCCTTTACCGGAGGCAAGCCGCATACCGATTATTTCTGGTGGAGAAACCGCCTGCTTTGGATCTCATCGAACTGCGCCGCTCGGGAAAAACGGCGTCTCTACCGAGAGGTCCTCCTGCCCGAAATGGCCAAGTCGTTCAAACTCGCGTTTCTTAAAACCGCTCAGGTTTTCCTCCTAAAGCTATTTCGCAGGCCGATTGGAGATCTGCGCGCCGTCAAAGCCCGCCGCTACCGAGCCGCGAGCTGTGGAATCCTGCATTATTTCCTAGGCCGCTTCGGCAATTGCCCAGCGCGCTACGCAAAGCCCTATTGAAAAAAGATCGGCTTTTTCTATAATCCTGCCCCTTTCAAAAAGGCCTTTGCAGCAAATCCTATGGTGCATTTACGTTTCGGCTTCCTTTTAGAGAGTATCTCAAAGAGAATCTTTGTAGACGTCCTCTCTGCTATAGCAAAAGAACGCGTTCAAATACCCGCCCCTATCTCAACCGACATTAAATTTAGGAACCCGCATGACTGCAATCTCTTCTCTTAGCGCAGTTCACCCTCCCGAATCGCACTACCCGGTCTCCGCCTGTATAAGTCGCACTCGGAGAATCTCGATGCTGACTCGCAATTCCCTTGGCCTCAATTCAAGCCCCCTGGGAAAACTCTGTCGCCATCAGCCTCTATCGAACGACTCGGGAATGAGAAACCTTCGCATCAGAGAGTTTTGTCCAAGCCCCTTGATCATTTCTCCTCGCGGTCTCTCTGACCCCGAAAAATTTTCGTACTCCGCCGATCGGATCTTCAATTGCTTAAAATATCTTTTCCGCAAAAAAAATCCGGAATCCCTTCCATCGAATGCTCCCCCCTATGCGCCGACCTCTGGGGATATCGCTTCCTCTCAGGAAGACGACTCGTTTATTCTCCGCATGATGAAAATAGAGCGCATCCGCACCGAGCTGGCTCAGGTCTCTTACGAGTTAATCGCTGAAATCATTTGCCGAATCGAAGCCCCCGGGGATTTTCTGAGTCTGTTCCTCAAATGCCAACGAGGCAAGGAGTTTTTCAGCTCGGCGGGGCCGATCCGCATGGGGATTGAAATGGCCAACGAGCTCCACCGCCCGGAAGCCGCGCTGGCTATCTGGGAACTTACGCCCGATGAATTGCGAACGCAAGTGCCGCGTCCTATTTCATAACAGAATCGAATAGCAACTGCCGAGGAACTCCCCGTGTCCGGAAAAGACAGACCCTCTCTCGCCCTTTCCTCCGAAGTCTTCGCGCATGCATGTTCTTTCCTTCCCTTGGAATCGACCCGGAATGCAGCGCAAGTATCTTCGGCCTTTGCGCGCACGATCGAATGCTGGTATCGGACTTGGGCCTCTAAAGAGACCGATCTCCCTTATTTTTCTCGAGCCGTTCGACATTCCCCGGGCTCAACCGCCGATGAAAAAATGCGACAAACCCTTCAATCCTCCGGATTCAGAGCGCCTTTTGATTTCCAAAAGGCGAATGAATTGTTCAGAGAAAAAACTAGGATATTCGTCTCTTTTTTTGCAAAAATCGCCGATCAGATTCCCCAATTAAACAACGATCTAAAAGAATTCCTCCATCCGATAACTCCTTTCCACTGGAAAACCTCGGCGTGGCAATCCTCCGTTTTTCCCGGAGTCGACGAGCCGGATCTAGCCGATTTTTTCGAAACATGGATCGGGAAGCACCGCGACTTGCTCGGCTCCATCGAACATCTAAAACTTCCCGACCAGCTCTCGGGCATCCCCGTCGAAATCTCCTTTTTTTCCAACCTTTCGACTGAAAGTTTATCCCAATTCTTTCTCCATGCATGCGAAACAGGCAATGCAAAAGACATTGAAATCCTCTACTTCAGATCTCCCCTGTTTGAATCGCCCATCCATTTAATCTCCGGGATTCGAGCAGCTGAACAAAATGGGCGTGAAGAAACCATCCGTAAAATTATCCAGGGGATTCCCGAATCGGCTTTTTCGAGAGTTCTTGAATTCATTCCCCATGACATATTGGTCCGCCTTTTTTGTGAAAAAGCGAATTCCCCCATATTTATCAATTCTCTGCGCTCCAGCGAATCGGCATCGGCGTTTTTCGGCTCGTTTCATGCAATTTGCCTCGCAGTGGAAATCGCAGATCGAACAAAAAACCAAGAAGCCATCCGAATCATCCTAGAAAAAGTTCCCGACGACATACTCATCGACATCGTTTGCAGAAAATGGGATTGCCGGTTGTTTTTTAAGCTATTTTGCCTTAGCTCTCGATCCGCCTGCTTCCCTCTAGAAATCCTGCCCGAACTTTTATTTCACTGTCTTTGCAATCGAAATAACGAGGCGATTTCTACATTTCTTTCAGCGCCTCTCGCTTCCCGGATGACAGTGGGGAATTTCCGCGAAGTATTCGAGCGCTTCCCGATCTATGGGAAACACGGGAACCCCCGTTCCCTCGCTCTGAAAACTTTATCGCGGGCAATCTCCCGCGAGGCTTCAAAAACATCGATTCTGACCAAGCTTTTCAATGCCTATCTCCAATCTAAAAAATCTGTTTCCGAAAAGGCCCTTGTTAGATTTTTTGAATCATAATCTTCAAACCGAGAAATGTTAATGCCCGCAACACCTGTGTCCCGCATTTTAAGCCCGCTGCAAGCCAATTCCTCTTGTCCGCCTTCTGATTCGACTGAAAAAAAATGCTGTTCCGCTTTTCAAATAGTGCTTTCTCAACGCCTCTCAACCGCTCGGGATCGAATAGAATCCGACAGCCGAAGGAATCAGCGCATCGGCAATCTCCGCCCCCCTCATTTGTCCATCGACATGTCTTCCGATCCAACTCCAAAAGCGAAAACATTCCCATCCGATTTTCCTATTTTAACAAATTCTATTTACTTAAAGATCAGACTCGCCGTCGAAGAGGATCGCCCGGAAGACATCTCCGCTCTCTTCGATGGGCTTCCGGATCATTTGATCGCCTATATGATCTGCGAAAAATTGCAGGCTCCCTTGTTTTTCACCGCGCTTTGCTCCTGCAAAAGAGGAGCGGCGTTTTTCGGATCGCTCGAAGGGATCGCCTTGGCCATCGATCTCGCCATCGAGAGAAACAATTCGGAAATGATTCAGACGATTTGGGAAACCATTCCTTCCGATTTGACCGTTTCCCTCTTTTGCGAAAAGGCAGAGTCTCCCCTTTTTTTCAAAAGCATCTGCCACACTTCTAGAGGAATTCAATTCCTGACATCGGTCGAGTCCGTTTGCGCAGTCATCGAAACCGCAGCAAAACAACTCAAAAACGCACCCGCCATGGCGGCTTTGAAAAAAGCACCCGACCGTCTAATCGCGCAGCTCTTCTGCGAAAAAGCACAGTCCTATCAAATTCTCCTCGCACTCCGCAATAGCAGGCGAGTCGCGGAATTCCTCGACTCTTTCGACTTGGTTTCCTTCGCCTTAGATCAAGCGGAACAAAAAAACAACCCTCACGCCATTCAGGCGATCCTGGCCGACATCTCCGATTGCATCCTCATCGAGCTCCTATGCGAAAAGAGCGACTCTCCTCTATTCGTAAATGCATTCCGCTCGAGCGGACGGGCGAGGGAATTGTTCGGATCGCAGATCGCTCTTTGCACAATCGTAGACCGTGCGGAACTGGACGACAAATCAGCCCTTCTTCAAATCCTCATCGAAGATCTATCTGATGCACAGTTAAAACGCCTCGTCTACAGGATGGCTAACTCTCCTCTTTTTTTTGAGATGTTCTGCTCTCACTCTCGCTCAAAAAATCTCCCCACCGATGTCGCACAGAAGCTGCTATTGCACCATGCGAAAAACGGGGATCTGGATGTTATCTCCTCGATCCTGTCTTCGCAATTTGCTTGCAAACTGTCCCAAGAGGACTTCAAACAAGCCGGAGAAGCCCTGCGAAACGCACCCCTTGCGAAGATCGGAGACCCCGCATGGGAATCGATCTTAAGCGAATTGAGCCGAGCAATATCTGCGATTCACTAGATCTCTTGCGCCACTAAGGGTTCCCCCTTTAACCGCATCCACAATTGCGACGAATTCGAGCCTCGATATCTTCAAAGCGCGCACGGGGTTGGTATTGAGAGGATGTCTGCAAAGAGTGGCTTCGTCGATTTTTGTAGACACCTTCTGATATGGGCGGAGAGCAAGATTTGATCGCTCACCGAAAATTTCGGGGCACAAGAGCAGCAATGATGCAAGAAGCTTGTTCAACTTCCGATTGCCCGGGAAATGCCGGCTAGCGAGCCGCGCGTTTGCCTATGCTCAGCGGCGAGCGGGTCACACGACATTCATATAGGCCAAATGCTTGAGATCGGTCATTCGCTGCAAGTAGAGAACCCCATCTAAATGATCGCATTCGTGCTGAATCAATCTCGCAAAAGCATCTGCAGCTTCCAAGCTATACGAGGTCCCGTCTAAACTTTGATATTGAACCAGGATTGAGCGATAGCGGAACACTTTGCCCTTCAGATTGGGAATGGACAAACATCCCTCCCATCCTTCGATGGTTTCTTCGGATATGGCAGTCCAACTGGGATTGATCATTTCAAGCAGAGGCGCTTTCCTCGTATCTTTCCCCTTCATTTTCTGAAAATTTCTTACGACAATCATCCGAATCGACAGTCGGACTTGGGGAGCGGCGAGTCCCGTGGACGAGGGAAAACTCTCGAGGGTTGCCTTCATGTCTTCGATCGCCTGCCCGATTCCAGGATCTCCAGGATCCTCGACGGAAGAAGCCCGTTCCAAAAGAACGGGCTCACCGATTCTCGCAATTTTTAACACCTTAGGCTTGTTTAAAATCTCTTGGAGATTTCTAAACGACATGCGAGGACGCTCTTAAATCCCAAGAAACAATATGGGCATTATCCTCTCGCTCTCCCCCCTCCGGGAATTTTCCCGAGGTGCCGGCAATGACCGTATGTCCAGCAGGGGCGAATCCAACGCCATAGATAAATCCATCGTCTGGATTCAATGTTGTCACGCGCTGCTCCGATCGCGCATCCCATAACCTGGCCATGCCATCCCTGCCTCCGCTGAGGACGAGATCGCCGTGAGTCGCAACATCGTACACGGTGCTTTCATGCGCAGTGCCTCTATCGTTTGCAAGCAGCCCGATTTGTTCTCCGCGCTCGGGATGCCATATCCGAACTGTTTTATCGCGAGATCCGCTGACCAACTGATCGGGACCCAGGCGCGCTAATCCATAGATATAGTCGCCATGCCCTCTCAATTGACGCTCCTCGGCCGTCTTAGGAGGCCTTGTTAAATTCCAAACCCTGATCGTTCGATCCCCCGAGGAAGTAGCTATTCGCGTGCCTTCCGTAAGCGGCACAATAGCTGAGATTCCTCCGACGTGGCCCGATAACTGAGCTTCCAGTTCGTTGGTATTCGGATTCCAAATCTTGACATCATGATTCCATGCGCCTTTATGTCTCTGAGGCCTTTGACAAGCGCCGGTTGCAATCACATTTCTATCCTCTTTTCTACAAGGAGCCATGCTATAATGGCCCGTTGAACGCTGCCCGGGCGCAGAAGGTTCTTTGAAAGACTTTCTGAACGTTCCATCCGCGGTATTCCAAAAACACATCGTCCCATTCGAAGAACCCGTTGCAAACATGTGCGGGCCGAGTTTTGCAATGCTCAATACCGAGCCGCTGTGAGGACCGGGCAACACGCGCATATCGCGGAGATTGAGAGGTTCCGAGTCGGAAAGAGTGGCCACTTTCGCAGAGCCATCATACGCGGCTCCTACGACCATTCCATCCCTCGGCGCCAGCACTCTCCAAACGCCGCCGCTTCTACCCGAAGAATACTCAGGGCTTGGAGCCAATGTCTCTCTCCGCGGTTCAATGCGAAGCCGGGAAAACATATCATCTATGCCCGATGAAACTCCCACGGGCGCTGTGCTAGTAGCCATACCTATCTCCTTATTATTGAGAAACTTTTTCTAAAAATTTTATGCCGATGGCGACGACGCCGAGTTTATGCACTCTATCCGCACCGGGAAACGCTTGATAGATTTTCACACCTTTTTGCAAAAGGTCGCTTTTCGAACATTCTTCCGATGCCTTTTCGAGCTGGGGCAGCATCGGCAGGATTCCCTTGTCTTCGAGCATGGCTTGAAAACTCGGATAAACGTCTTTACTATCGATTCTGCACAAAATTCCCCATCCGGCTTTTCGATCGAACAGTTTTAAACGCTCGCCAACTTTCATAGATTCACAGGCTGGACCATTTACCCGACCCTCGAATTTTTTCTTTCCGCTCATAATGTATTCGAGATAAATGACCCCGCGCATGGGCAAAAAATGAGTCTTGCCGCGATACTCCGACGGCTTCGATTCATTCCTGCCTTTCTTCGCTTTCAGTTCCTCGCTCATCTCCTCCCTCCTTTCAGATCGAACATCTTCTTCCTCTCTTCCTCTTTTACGGCTCGCCACCGCTTCAGATACCCTCTCCGTCGCCGCCTGATGCACTCTGCTCGCCAGGAAACTTTGATAATTAGAGGGAGGTTTCGATGGGGCGTTGCCTAAAGAACTCCCCTCCGTAGGGGGTTCGAAAATAACATTTCGACTAGAAACTGATTGAACTGACATAAGCCACCTCTGAGTTAATAAATTTAATGGCAAAAATTTTATTCTTTTCATTCAATTAGAGTCAAGAAATTTATTTACTCCAATTTATACCAAAACTACTTCAAAAAATCGGATTTCGGTATATAGGCGTCAGAGGCTGTCGGGGTCTTTTAAAATGCTTCGAAATTCGCTCGATCCTCGCAGCCAAGCGAGGTAATCGCGATACATTGCGTCCAAAATATCGGCGTATTGCACGATTCGACTTACGGAGTCGTTGAGTTCGTCTCGATCGATCAAAAGAAGATCGGCAGTTTCGGAATCGAACCGAAAGGCGCCTGTTAAAACCGCTTCAAAGGAAATGGGGTCTCTTCTTTCCTCTCCGATTTTCCAGGAAATTTCCTTTTTATTGAGTTCGATATTGATATGCGCGGCCTGCCGCCCGTCGGGATTCCTTGAAACGATCGGATAGCTTCGATCGATCGCGAACATTGGCAGTGCCGAGGATTCTTCGGGATTGAGAATAGAATCCGTCCGATAAACCATTTTGGATTCCAAGGTTTTTTCAATCGGCCACGGAGCTTCTCCTTCCTGGGGACCCGGCTGGCAAACAATCCGGTTTTGTTTCTGACTAAATCTCCAAACCCCTTTCTTTTTTCCCATCTGATACGCAAAGGGATGGTCTTTCTTAACGACGATCGGCTCGGCGATGTGAAAGCTCGGATCGAGAAGGATAAAGCCCGCATCTTCGGCATCGCGGGGATTTTGGAAGGCGATGATCGGCGTGACATGGGAGTATAAGGGACCTGCAAATTGCTGGTAGCGGTCGGAGAGCGTCGCCGCGGCGAGATAAGGTCGAATCTGCGAAGGCAGCAAAGAGATCAGATCAAAACTCAACGCCACGCAGGAATTCCCTTGGTTTTGCTCCAAGGATCCGTCGATTTTAAAACAATGAAGCGCCTCGAGAGGGGATAAATTTTTTTGCAAAAAATAATGGGTCAGAAACTGGCATGCAATGACGACGCGATCATACTTTGTTTCTGAAATTCTCTTTTGGAGAATCGGCCTTGTGAGAGCAACTAAGTCTTCGCTGCTCATCTGCGTTAAAACACCGCGGGCAAACTGCGGTTTTTGAATGCGGGATTGAACGGTTGAAAGGGAGGTCATGATCGAGCCTTTTCAAAATGTTTTTTAATCTCTTGCAAACACATTGGGTTTTCTAACGTCGTGGTATCTCCGGAGGGTTTGTTTTCCAAAACGTTCTTCAAAAGACGCCGCATGATTTTCCCGCTGCGGGTTTTGGGAAGTTCGTCGACGAACACGATATGAGAAGGGGCTGCATAAGAACCGATTTTTTTTGCCACGTGCGCCCTAAGGGTTTTTCTCAAACTATCCGAGGCGGTTTCGGTCGATCCCCTTTTCAAAATGACAAAGGCCCAAATCTCCTCGCCCTTGATGAGCTCGGGGAGCGCGACGACTGCGGACTCGGCGACTGCGGGGTAATCTACGAGAGCGCTTTCCACCTCGGCGGTTCCGATCCGGTGCCCAGACACTTTCATGATATCGTCGGTTCTGCCGGTGACCCAAAAATATCCATCCTCGTCCTTCGTGGCAAAATCCCCTGCAAAATAATACCGCCCACCCCATTTGCTCCAGTAGGTCGAGCGATAGCGCTCAGGGTTTTTGTAAATGCCCCGCATCATCGAAGGGGTAGGACTTTGGAGAGCGAGCATTCCTATAGAGGCTGGATTTCCAGCTTCATCCAGAACATCCGCTTTAAATCCAGGAAGAGGCGATGTGACGGATCCCGGCTTCATCGGGGTGTATCCCGGCAGAGGGGAAATCACAAGCGCGCCCGTTTCCGTTTGAAACCACGTATCTACAATGGGACATCGACTTCCTCCGATTACGCGGTAATACCAAAGCCATACGTCCGGATTGATCGGTTCTCCAATCGATCCAAGAAGCCTCAAGGAAGAGAGATCCGCTGATGCAGGCCACTGATCTCCCCATTTGATAAAGGTTCGAATAGCGGTCGGCGCCGTATAGAAAATGGTCACTTTGTATTTTTCGATGAGTTTCCACGCTCTTGCGCAGTCAGGCGTGTCGAAGGTCCCCTCATAAGTGAGAAGGGTTGCGCCATGCATCAAGGGCCCGTACACGACAAAACTGTGCCCCGTGATCCAGCCGGTATCGGCTGTGCACCAATATACATCGTCGTCTCGGATGTCAAACACCCAGCCGAATGTGGCGTGAACGCCCGTCAAATACCCCGCTGTAGAATGGTAGATCCCCTTCGGCTTGCCGGTCGAACCGGAAGTATAGAGAATAAAAAGCGGATGCTCGGACTCGACTGCGGCCGCAGGGGCGTGGATGGACGCTTGCTCCATGCATTCCGAGTAGAATAGATCTCTTTTCGGCTCCATCGCGATTGGGCTTGCAGTGCGTCGGACGACAAGGACGTGACGAACCGAAACGCAGCCTTTCTGAAGAGCCGCATCCACGATTTCCTTCAGAAGAAGAACCTTGCCTCTTCTATAGCATCCATCGGCGGTAAGAACCACTTTTGCCTCGGCATCTTCGATTCTCTCTCGAATGCCTTCTTCTCCAACGCCGCTGAAAATGACGGTATGAAGAGCCCCGATCCGAGCGCAAGCGAGCATCCCGGCAATCGCCTCGGGAACCAATGGCATATAAATCGCAACGCGATCTCCCATGCCCACTCCCAAGGATCGAAGAACATTGGCCAAGCGCCCGACTTCCTCGTATAATTCGAGATAAGTGAGCTGCCTCGTTTCTCCCCGCTCTCCTTCCCAATGAATCGCGACCTTGTCCCGAGAGGCGGTCAATAGATGGCGGTCCAGGCAATTGTAACAGGCGTTGATCTCCCCTCCGCAAAACCATTGGGGTTCTTGAAATGTGCCCTTGAATGCGACGTCCCATTTTTTAAACCATGCCAATCGATGGGCGCGCTGTTCCCAAAAATGAACGGGATCTTGAGCCGCCTCTTCATAAAGAGATGAATCTGAAACCCGGGCTCGTTTTTGAAATTCTACATCAGGATAGAAAAAAGGAATTTTCGGATATGCAATCGTCTCCATTTGAGACCCTTTGTTGTAAGTTGAACGCTGCACAAAGACATTCATCCCCCGCTAGAACTAGCGGAAGGGCAGAAGCTTTTTCTATGGTTGTCCAAACATACTCCGAATGCTCTCGCTCGCTTAAACGAACGATTGGGGGCTGTCTGAGTTTCGCAATGAATAGATGGATGATATAATCGAGATTCGGGATCCGGGAGAAGTAAGACCCTCGCGGCTCTAGCTGTTCGGGAAGGAGCGCAATATTTGTTTCCTCGCGCACTTCCCGAATCGCGGCCAGAAGCGGGCTTTCTCCCGCTTCGAGCTTGCCGCCGGGAGCTGTCCAGGCGCCGCCTTGCGATGTATTTAACTGCCGGCGCAAAAATATAAACTCCCCTTGCCAGTCGCAATAACAAATAGAAACTTCAAATCGACTGGAAAAATCGACGGGAGGCAAGCAATATAACCAACGCATCTTAAAAACTTTCTAAAAAATTTCTTGATATTGTGAATTGAAGCGGGTAATTTTTTCAAATCATTTTTTAATCTTCAGGAGATCTTGGTGAGTCCCTTTTTTAATCTTCATGCGATTTCCAGAAATTTTTATTTTGTAAGCAAATTTGGCAATCTGCTTTTTAGAGATCGAGCGATCTTCCTTCAATTGGTTCTGATCTCGCTGCTATTTCCTCGACTGCTTTTTGGCGATGAGAACCCTGTTTATCTGATTTACCTCGGCGCTCCGGGAACAGGGAAAGGGACTCAGGCAAATATCCAGGCCAAAATCCGCGAACTCCCTTATATTTCGGTCGGCGCTCTGCTCAGAGAAGAAGTCGAACGAGAAACGCCGCTCGGAATCCAAATGAAACGGTTTATGGATCGAGGAATCCTCGTCCCCGAAGAAATTGCCCTCGCAGCACTTCTCCAAAGGCTCGAACAAAACGATTGCAAGCGAGGCGCTGTTCTAGACGGCACTTCGCGCAAGCTTTCGCATGCTCAATTTCTCATGGATCATTTGCTCCCGGGCAGCCGAGTCTTTGTTTTTTATCTCGAGGTCCCCGAGGAAAAGCTCATGGAAAGAATCTCATTGCGCGCTATTTGCCCCGTCTGCGAGACCTCGTACCACCCCATTTTTGCGCCCGAAAGGAGCCAAGGGATCTGCAATCTATGCGATATCCCTCTGATCCATCGCGCGGATGATCGATTGGAAGTGATCCAAAAGCGGCTGGAGGTATTTTCAGAGCATAAAAATTCCGTTCTCGATTTTTATGAAACTTTCAAGATCCTCTACCGCATCGATGGAAGCCTTGCTCCGGAAAGCGTAGCGGCGCAAATCAATGCGATCCTGGAGTCGAGACTTGGATTGGAAAATGGCAATAACCGCGATCTCTCCCAACAACCCGAAAATTCGACCTATCGGAGAAACTGAAAGCTGCCTAACAGAAAAATGCGAGGAATCGACTAGACGGACGGGCATAACTCCTCATTCGAATTGGGAGTAGAGATCGACGGCTGTACAAAATACCCGCCGTTTCCCAACCCTCCACAAACGCCCAAATCCTCGAGAGACCCTCCCCCTTGAGAAAAAACATTTAGTCCAAACCGACTACAATGCTATAAGGAATAGAAGAGAGAACTTTTGGACCTCAGATGAAATCCCTACTCAAACTCCTGCAAGCTCTATTCCTCCTTTGTTTGCTCGCAACTGCTGGCTGCCAGACCAATGAATCGATCGCCAATAACCTCGAAGAACGCGAGGCGAATGAAATCGTCGTCTTTTTAGCTTCGAAAGGCATTGAAGCTCAAAAAGTCCAGGCGGAAACCAGCGAAACAGCCGCTGCCGGAGCGACATCCGTTCTCTTTAAAATCACAGTCGACGCCGACCGCTCCACCGAGGCGATGTCTTTGCTCAACCGCTTCGGACTCCCTCGGCGCAAAGGGACGACCCTGCTCGAACTGTTTGCAAAAACGGGGCTGATGTCGTCCGATCGCGAAGACACCATCCGCTACCAGGCCGGCCTCGCAGAACAGCTGACCAATACCATCCGCAAAATCGACGGCGTACTCGACGCCGTCGTCCAGATCGCATTCCCTCCGGCCGAGGCGATTCCGGGCGCCCCCGCATCGAAGACCACTGCCGCCGTGTACGTAAAACACCAAGGAGCTCTCGAAGACCCCAACAGCCATATTGAGACCAAGATCCGCAGACTGCTCGCCGGCAGCGTCAATGGGCTTGAATTCGAGGATGTCTCGGTGATTTCCGACCGTTCGCGCTTGGCCAATATCACCCTCGAACCCCAGCAGGACATGATCAGCGGGAAAAACCTCCATCAGACCTATGTGAGCATGTGGTCCATGGTGATGACAAAGGGTTCTTTGCTCCGATTCAGGCTCATCTTTTTCACCTTGATCGGACTCGTCCTTCTGCTATCCGCAGCCGTGGGTTGGCTCGCCTATAAATTCTACCCGCACTGGATCCAGCAAGGGGATAAGAAACAACCGCCGACGGCGTAATTCTCCATGAGAGCGCAAGCCGAAACGATGATTTTAAGCTCCCTCATCGCCCGCCAGCCGGCGGATCGACGAGAGAGCCTTTTGCGTTTTTTGCCCGAAGAACAAAGGGATCGGATCGAGACCCTTGTCCCCGAAATGCAAGAGCCGATCGCCGAAGATTTTGAAAACGACTCGATGATCGACAAGGTCCATTGGTCGTGGTTTTTGCCGACTTGCAGAGTCGTGTTCGATGGAACAGCAATCGCTGTTTTTAGCGGCATTCGAGCCCCGCAGCAGCCGAAGCGCTCGCCGGCGAAATCCCCTGCAAAGAGCCGACCGAAGAACTCTCCGCGATCGGCAGGTCTTATTTGAGGCAGAGTGCTCCTCGACAGCCTGCTCGGCTCCCGCGATCGGCTGATCCCCGCTTCCTACCTCCCGTCCGTCCCCTCTCAATCGATTGCTCTCCCTCTCGAAAAACCAGCTCATCTCCTGCATCGATTTGCTGGCGATGCACGATTTAGCCTCTGAAGTACGCCAGATCGTCGATACGAAAATCCTGAAAAAAATCTACGGATTTTTGTCCGAAGAATCAGCGCAAACTGCTCAAATCGGCTTCGTCCAAGATCGAGCCTTTCTCTCTGCCTAAAATGGGGCTGGACAAATGGGATGAAACCAAACAGTCCCTGCAGGAGAGATTCTCCACCGCAGAGGGCTTTCGCGACTTGGAATTGCGCTTCACGGACAGAACTCTTCCTTAATATGGTATATTTGCCATATGCTCGATATCGGTCGCGGCAGCGCTCTGTTCAAGGCAGACCAAAAGCGGAAATGCAGCAAAACATGCTGCAGAAGCTCTGCAATGCGCCAAACCGAAGAATTGCTCGGCATTAGAGGCTTTATGAAACTGTTTTCCCTTCTTTCCGAAGAGAGATTCACTTGGCTCCAGGACAAAAATTCGTTCGCGGCAGAGTGAATTCAGCCACTCTTGGAAACAGCACGATGGCGATTTTAAAAAAGGTCAAAGCCGAAGCAGTTGATATTCGCCCGGATCCACCGTCAAGGAAGCTGAAAAAGTCAAAGACGCTGGCATTCCAAGAGGGATTTCAAGAAGGGCTCAACTCTTTGAATGCCCATATCGCTGCGCTCGATCGCGAGCTGGCGACGAATCCGGGAAGAAATTCACAAAAAAATCCTGCCCCTCTCTCTGAAAGGCCGCGAGAAAAATCATCGGCGAAGAACTCAAGCTCCATCCCGACCGCATCGTCGATATCGTCTTAACGGCTCTTCAAACCCGTTGACACAGCACCGAAAGATCGCCATCTACGTCAATCGAGCGGATCTCAGACGCTCTAGGAAAAAAACAAATCGAAGATCAAGAAAACTATTCGACCATCTGGAGAGTTTCTCTTGCAGGAACGCTCGCGATATCGAACCCGGCGGATGCATGATCGAAACCGAAGCCGGCATCATCAATGCTCAGCTCGAAAACCAGTGGCGCGCTCTAGAAGCCGCTTTTGAATCGTTTATGAAAAAATAGGAATCGCATGCGCTGGCTCTGGATCTGCCTCTTTCTCTTCCTTTCTTCCGCCGCTTTTGCACAGGGAGCTCCCCCCGAGCAGCTCTCCCTCCCTATCAGCCCCGAGGCATCCCAAAATCCGCACAATGCTCACGAAGCTGGCCATTCTCGCAGGTCTATCGCTGCTCCCGTTCGCCGCGATGCTCCTCACTTCGTTTGTGAAAATCGTCATCGTCCTTTCTCTGCTCAGAAACGCCCTCGGCGTCCAGCAAACTCCCCCCAACCAGGTGCTCAACGGGATCGCGCTCCTCGTCTCCATCTACGTCATGTTCCCGACCGGCCTTGCGATGTACACCGCCGCAGAGGAAACCATCCGCTCGCAAAACCCGCAGGAGATGTTCTCGGGACAAAACGCCGCATATATCGTCAACGTCATCGATAAGGCAAAAGAGCCTCTCCGCGGATTTTTACAGCGCAATGCCTCGGTAAAACACACGAAGAGCTTCCACCAATTCGGCCTACCGCATCTTTCCCGACCCCTATAAAAGCGAGCTGAAACAAAACGACTTCATCATCCTGATCCCCTCGTTTATCACCTCCCAGCTGAAGGCGGCCTTTGAGATCGGCGTTCTGATCTATCTCCCCTTTTTCGTGATCGACCTCGTCGTCTCGAACATCCTGCTCGCCATGGGGATGATGATGCTTTCTCCTTTGACGATCGCCTTGCCGATCAAACTGCTGCTCCTCGTCATGATCGACGGATGGACCGTCCTCGTGCAAGGACTTGCAATGACATTTAAATAAGGGCATTTTTGATGTTCCAAACCGAAATCTTTGCCCTCTCATACCAAGCTTTGATGCTGATCCTCATCCTGTCGGGTCCGCCGATCCTCATCAGCATGATCCTCGGACTCGTCGTCGCGATCTTCCAGGCCGCGACCCAAATCCAGGAGCAAACCCTTTCCTTCACGGTCAAACTGTTCGCAGTGATGTTCACCGTGATCATCATGGGCGGATGGCTCGGCGGCCAAATCATGCAGTATACCATGACCATTTTCTTAGGCATCCCCAAATGGGCGGGGTGAAGACTCCATGCCCAATTCTGCGAGCTCAACCGATACGCTAGTCTCTTTTTTTCTTTCGATTCAAAACCTGCACCCGATGACCGTCCTGTCGGTGCTGTTTTTAACGATGGCGCGCATCATCCCCATCCTCACCATGGCCCCTTTTCTCGGCGCGAAAAATCTGCCGAATACAGTCAAAATCATGTTCTCGATCGCGCTCGCCATTCTCTTCGTCCCCCAAAACCTCCTTCTCATCCACGGAGACATCCCGCCGGAGAGCGCGATCTTCTTCGGCTACATGGCAAAAGAGCTCCTCATAGGCTCCGTACTCGGAATTCTCGCCTCAGTTCCTTTCTTCATCGCGCAAAGCGCGGGGAGCATCATCGACCATTCGCGCGGATCTTCCGCGCTCCAAGTCACCGATCCAACGACCCAATCGCAGACGGGGCCGATCGGACAGCTTTATAATTACGTCCTCATCACTGTTTTTTTCTCTTTGGGAGGCCCTTTTTTATTCTTCGAGGCTCTGGCCCGCTCTTATCAAATCGTCCCCGTCGATGGATTCATCGGATCCTCATTTTTCCATGCGAGCGTCCCATTTTGGAAGCACATCCTGAGCCTGCTGCAGCAAATCATGAACCTCGCGTTGCAGATCTCAGCCCCCGCGCTCATCGGAACCTTCCTCACCGACTTATTTTTGGGAATCGCAAACCGCCTCGCGCCGCAAGTTCAAATCGTCTTCCTGGGAATCTCTCTTAAATCGTGGGTCGGCATCGCTCTTCTCACCGCCGCTTGGGGCTTGATCATCCAGGTGATGGGCAAAGAATCGATCGTGTGGATTAAAACCCTTCAGAAATACATCTCTCAAGGCCTCCCATGAGCGCGAGAAAAACCGCCTGGCTGACTAGCCTCGGAGGAAGCCTCGAGTATTACGATTTCGCCGTCTATGGCCTGATGCTGCCCTATCTGAACGCCGCTTTTTTCACTTCCGAAGCCGCTGTTTGGAAATCGCTCGGGCTATTTGCCATCGGATATCTCGCCCGTCCCATCGGCGGACTTCTCTTCGGACTTCTCGGAGACTCGCGAGGGCGCAAACGCGCCTTCCTGCAGGTGATCTTCCTCATGGGGATCGCTACATTTGCGATCGGGCTTTTACCCGCTCCCGCCGAAATTTATCCCGGAGCCGCAGCCATTTTAATCCTTTGCCGCATCGCGCAAGGAATCTCGTTCGGAGCCGAACTGCCCGGAGCCATCGCCTTGGTCTCAGAATCGTCTCCGCCCCAAAAAACCGCTTTTTATTCCGGCTGGATCGTATCGAGCGCAAGCATCGGCTCGATTCTCGCATCCCTAGTCCTCGCCCTTTTGTCGTTTTTTCTCAAAGAAGACGAGATGCTCCGCTTCGGGTGGCGCATCCCCTTTTTACTCGGAGGCCTTTTGGCTTTTGCGGCCTATTGGATGCGCCATCGCCTTCCGGAGGCGCACATCTCCTCGGAACCGCCTTTTTCTTCCCGCGAACTATTAACCCACTTGCTGCGGCTTTCCTGGCGCAATGCCGCTACCGGCGTCGGCATCGTCGTCCTGCCCGCCGCCCTGATCGTATTCGGCCTCTATCTCCCCTCTTTTGCGAGCCGTTATTTCCATTACGAAAAGACCCTTATCTATTCCGCGATCACTTGCGCGATGATCTGGTCGGCTGCTTCGGTGCCGATCTGCGGCCATCTCGCCGACCGATGGGGGCGCGCGAGATTCTTTGGAGCCGCCTGTCTTTTTTGGCTGGTTCTTTCTTTTCCCTTATTTAAACTCCTGGCCGTCGGAAATGCGTTTGCGCTCGCCGCCTTTTTGCTCCTTTACCAAACCGCGATTTCCGCCCTCATGCCCAGCGCTTTGTCTTTGCTCTCGATCTTTTTTCCTTCAAAAATCCGCTACACAGGGATCGCCGTTTGCTATAACATCGCCTATGCCCTCATGGGGATGATCCCCGCAGCGGCGGCCTATTCCGTCGAGCAAACCGGCTCTCCATTCGCCGCTGTCTGGATTCTCGGAGCCTGCGCTCTGGTTAGTTTCGGATCTCTAGCTTGGAAAAGGACTCTATGAATCTGATTTTATTCGGTTTTAAGGGCTCTGGCAAAACGCATTTCGGCAAGCGCCTGGCTGCAGACGTCCATTACCCATTCGTCGATACCGACGACGTCATCTGCGATTTATATTTCAAAGAGACCAAAGAGCGGCTTTCGACAAGAGAGATCTACCGCCGCCTGCAGGAACATGGATTCAGAGCCCTTGAAAACCGGGCTGTCCGCACCTTATCCCGCTTGTCGAACACGATCATCGCTCTCGGAGGGGGTGCCATCCTCGATCCCCAAAACGCCGAGTTCCTCCAAAGCATCGGAGAACTCGTATACCTCGAAGCGAGCCCCGATACTTTGAAACGCCGCATGTTCAAGGACGAAGCGCCCGCTTTTCTCAACGATGCGAATGCGTTTGCCGAAATGATTCAATCGCGAAAGCCGATTTATGAATCGATCCCATCGCGCCGACTCAACGTCGACCAGCTCGACGAAGCGGCCGTCCTCGCATCCCTCAAATCCATCCTTATTTTGGAGAATCCCCATGGCGAGTAATTTCTTTGGCCAAATCTTCCGCATCACCACTTTCGGAGAATCGCACGGCCCCGCGATCGGCGTCGTCATCGACGGCTGTCCCGCAGGGCTGGAGATTTCTCCACAAGAGATCGATGCCGAGCTCGCCCACAGGCAACCCGGCAAAAGCCGCCATGTCTCGCCTCGATCCGAACCCGATAAAGCGCAAATCCTATCCGGCGTCTTCGAGGGCAAGACCACGGGCGCTCCGATTGCGATTGCAATCTTTTCCCGCGATGCGGATTCGAGCAAATACGAACCGATCAAAAACCTGCTTCGACCCGGCCATGCCAACTTCACCTATCTCGAAAAATATGGGATCTTCGATTACCGCGGGGGCGGCCGCTCGTCCGCTCGGGAAACCGCCGCTCGCGTCGCCGCCGGAGCTGTCGCGAAAAAACTGCTCGCCGCCCATCGAATCCACCTCTGCGCCTATCTCTGCGAACTCGGCTCGATCGCAGTGAGCGAGACCTCTTTATCCGACCTTTCCTCTCTGCGCAAGGCCGCTCTTGCCAGCGAACTCTTCTGCCCCGATCCATCCGCTGAAAAAAAAATGATCCATGCGCTCGACGCAGTCCAAAAAGAAGGCGACTCCCTCGGAGGGATCGTCCAGGCGATCGCCACAGGACTTCCCGTCGGCCTTGGAGATCCCGTTTATGCAAAACTCGAAGCTCTTCTCGCCTCCGCCATGCTTTCGATTCCTGCCTCAAAGGGATTTGAAATCGGCTCCGGCTTTGCCTCGGCCCGCATGAAGGGATCGGAACACAACGACTCGTTCGACCTCGATCCCGAGGGAAAGATACGCCCCTCGAGCAATTTCGCAGGGGGAACCCTCGGCGGCATCTCGACGGGCGCGCCGCTTCTTTTCAAAGTGCCCTTCAAACCCACCTCCAGCATCCGCAAGGCGCAAAAAACCCTGACCGTGCAAGGCGAAGAAGCGCCCTTCGGACTCCCCGAAGGTTCTCGCCACGACCCCTGCGTGGCGATCCGCGCAGTCCCCGTCGTCGAAGCGATGCTCGCCCTCGTACTCGCAGACGCGCTTCTGATGAATCGCTCGGCCGCCCTAGCGCCGAAATAACCGTCTATTCGATTGTAAAAAAGAACGTCCTTAACGAATGAGGACTGCGCGGCCGCTTCTGTAGCGGTAAAGGAATAAAAACGCTAGCGGCGCAAGAGCGGCGAGATTTCCGATTGCGATCATAAAACCGTATCCCGCCGATGATTCGATGGAACTATGCGGAGGGGGAAAGAAACTCACAGCGATCGTAGCGATGCATCCGAACAGCCCCATCCCGATGGCGCATAAAAGTCCGATTCGGCCTCCGGGGATCTGAAATGCTTCCGGCGATCCGGCGGATCGCAGAACGTACGCGCTTAAGAAAACTAGAACATACATCGACATGTAAAGTTCCGTGCTCAACGCCGTCAGAAACCAATAAAATCCATTGATGCTGGGGACGAATAAAAAGGCGAGGCATGCGAGGCTTGCAAAGAGCGCTTGCGCCAAGATGATCGATACGGGTGCGCCATGGCGGTTTCGATAGAGAAATACGCGGGGCAAGAAACCCGATTCAGCCGCCTGCAAAAGCCCCTTGGCCGGAGAAATCAACCAATTGATCATCCCCCCGATCGAACCGACCGCGATCAGCGCGGTGATCGCCGGGATACACCAGCCGAGGCCGAGCAGATGGAAAAATCGGCTGAACACTTGCATGACTCCCGAGACGAAATTGATCTCTTCCTGCGGGATGACAAAAGCGATCGACAAAGACCCTAAAAGCATCGAAAAGAGGATGAATGCGCTCGCGCAGAGCACCGCCTTGGGAAAATTTCTCTGAGGCTGTTCGATATCTCTGACGTGGACGCCGGCGAGTTCCATTCCTAAAAAGGACGACATCGCAGCGATCAAAGAAACCCAGCTCGCCTCCGTAGCAAACGAAGGGATCACCGTATCCGAAGCGATGCGGATTTCCAGGGGATGTCCCGATAGCCACCACCAACATCCGAGGGCGATCAGCAGCAGCATCGGGAAAATCGTCCCGATAGCGGTGCAGATATCGTTGACTTTTGCGGAAATCTTCACGCCGAAAAGAGAGAGAAAGCTCAGCGCCCAAAACACCGAGAGGATGACCGAGATCAAGTACGTCTTATTTTGCGCCAGCGCAGGGTCTATGAGATAGGCGAGCGTACCGGCGATAAACGAGAGGATTGTCGGATACCAAACGATCGTATTGATCCATTGGAGCCAAACCGCGGCCATCGCGGTATTTTCTCCAAACGCGAGTTTCACCCAAGCATACACACCGCCCTCTTCGGGAAATGCCGCCGATAGCTTGGCGGACACCAATGCGACCGGCATTAAAAAGAGAACAGCCGCCAATAGGAAGAAAAAGATCAACGAGGGTCCGAATACCGCCGATGCAGGCAGATTTCGAATGCTATCGATCGATGCGACAATCAGCAGGACGAGGGAAAGAAAAGAAATTTTTTGCGGCGCCATATTCGTTAAAAACAACCCGCAAAAAGGGTAGCTTCTCCGCCACATCTTTACAAGGGAATCCTAGTTCTCGCAATACCGGAGCCAACGCATCCTTCCCCCTGCAAAGAAGGGCGCATTGCCGTTTTTTATACAAAAAAAACGCTCATCGAAAGCCCAATGCGCCTGCAATTCGAAAAACCCTCGCCTTCGGAGCATTGCGCCGTTTCACAAGCCTTTATCGCCCCGTTGGTTACGCACTTTTTTCCGAATCTCCTCGCTGATGATCAGATACTTACAAGCGCAAAACCAAAACAGCCAAACTAATTGAATTAAAATAAATAAACATGTATAATACTAATTATAAAGTAATATAAAAAGAGGTTTTTATGTCTTCTATTTTTAGCGTTTTTAGAAACGCCCCGAGATGTTTTGAAGACTACTTAGCTCAAAAGACGAAAGAAGGCGTGTCGCTAGAGAATTGCATTGCGGAAACGTCTGAAAAAATCACATCTGCCAGCAAGAGTCTATTGGGATTAAAAAATGAAGCTCCCGAACATTTACCTATCTATGAAAAACGCCTAGATTTATTGAAATTACATCAGCGGATCATACGTCGAGATCGAGATTTTCAATCAGTTATTATCGAAACCTTTAAGATCATTAATAAACAAATCGATCAAACCCGTTCAGAACCCACACAGCTCTTGTGCGACACACTTCATTTATTAATCAATAACCCGTTTTTAAAACTTCAATTAGCTTCAAACGAAAAAGACATCCCAGACATTAATTTCGATGAAGTCCACGCAATGTTTTTATCATTAAAACAATTCGGAATAGAACTCCCTCCCTCTTTGCTCGAATATATCCAGAGCTCTTATAACACAATGAAAAATGAAACCGTCGCAAGTATTCAAAGTCCGTATTTCGACGGATTTTACGGCGATATTGATCCGGCTGAGTTTTTAGATCGCATATCCGAAACCGGAGAAGACGAGGGTCGAGAAACCCCCGTCGTCGTCGAGACTCTTTCTTCCCCAACCAGTTCGAATACTCTATCGGCTGAGGCCTCTCCTGTTACACCTCCCGACCTTCAGTTTGCATCTCCGCAAGAAGAGCTTGTCGCAGCGATTTTTCATCTTTTCCCGCTCACGGTGGTTGGAGATGCATCTCATTATGAATTTTGCGACCTGAGTGACATAGATCTATCTCCTGTTATGATCCAATTATATCTAACGAACCCAAACGCGCTTTATTTGTCTCGCATACTTGTTGAGACCCTTTTTCCTGCCATCGAAAAAATAGAGACCCTGGCCTCTGATGAAATGGGGAAAAAGATAAAAATTTCGTTTAAGGACAAAAGCCCCAAAAAAACCGCAGAGTTTGATGGCTCGACAGCCTCCCTTTGTTTTTACAAATCCATAGAAATGCGAGTTTCTAGAAATTCCATAGAATTTTTAAACAAAGGATGTTGGGCAGAAAAGAAACTTTTGATTGGTTCTCTTTACACATATGTGCAAAGGCTGGATAGAACTGAACATTTTAATTATGTCTTGAAAACCGGAATGGAAGACTTAGATGTTCCTATCCGTGAAATAATCGACCGGCATCTCCAAAGAAAATAACCGTTAAATGTCTTTGAATATGCCTGCAACATGAGTTGCAGGCATATCTCGGGAATGCAATCGATTCATCCCAGTTACATATGTCTGCATCAGCTCCGAGGCGTCAATTCCTGAGAAGCGATCTCTTCCCACGAAATATTTTTATTCTCCCGAACCGATCGGATAATCTTCTCGATCGAGAGCGCCGTTTCCGAATAGGGGCATTTCCCCGACTGCCTTTTGACGAACTCCATCGCATCGAACAGCACCGCGTTCGCCTCCGCATAGGCAATCGTTTGCCCGCCTAAGGCTTGGTTGACATGGCTCTGGATCAAAAACGTCGCCCTGCCGATCAGCTTGAGATTCCCGGGGCATACGTTGACCATCGTATTTCCCCTTGCGAGGCCGAGTTTGGCCATGACGGCCGTCGAATGGGCGTTTAACGCCATTTTCAACCCGAGATGCCGCTTGAGTCCGATTGGATCGGACTGAGAGACGATCGGAATCTCAAGGATCTTCGCGCCCGGATCGAAGGCTGCGACTCGATGTCTGGCTTCGGAAACAGGCCTGCGGGAAACTAGGGCGATCACCCGTTGGGGAGCTCGGCTTTTCAATTCGGCAAGATACCTATCCATCGACTCTGAATGCAACTCTCCATCCATCAGCACGGCGATTGCGAAATCGGCCGTCCGCTCCGGCCGATGGGAAAAGTCGTAGCGCATCTGCTGCTCCGTGCCGGCGAGCTTCGAGCTCCTCAGAGCCGCTTTGCGCAAATACTCGTCTTGCACATCTCTTTCAAATGCGGATGCGTAATCGATCTGCTCGAGTCCGCAAAAAGGCCTTTTTAAAATCCGATTCCATGCGCTCGATACGTCTTGCGCTAAAGTTTCGATCCGAATCCACGACCTCGGCTCGACGGCGTCTACGGGATCGAGCGGATGCAGCCGGAACGTCGGGGACCTTTCAGCCGCATCGGTGAATACAGAGACAATCGCTTCATCCGCAAAATAAATGCAGCGCCCTTTCTTCTCATATGCGCCGGCTTCGATCGCCGAACATTCGGCGAGATCCTCCGCAATGTTCAAAATCCCTTCCTGAAGCGGCCTGAACGCCGCGAGCCTCTGTTTCAAAGATAAGCTCGGATCTAATTCCAGCTCGGCCATTTCTTCTGGGGATAGAAGCCCGCTTAAAAAGCGGCTCAAGGCGTCTTCGAACAGAGTTCCCAACACAAACAATTCGATGCTCGTCGCCTGCATCCGCGTCGAGCCCGCAAGCGCCTGCGGCCCCGTGGTCAAGTTGATTTTGCACACGGCGGGGTTCTTTAGAACGGAACGGCTCCGATCGAACGGTTCGAGGACTTCATCCGGATTGTTGTATAAGAAAAAAAGGGTTTCGGGTTCGCGGTTTTTCATCTCCGCCGCACACAGAATCGCTCCGATCACCGAAGAAGTCTCCCCTCCTTCCGTGACGGCAAAAACGACATCTCCCGATCCGATGCCATGCTGCATGAGCTGCAATCGGCCGATCAAAGCCAAATCCTCGAATCCTTCCAGAGAACTCACCAGCGCGCGATCCCCTCCGGTCATCTCTCCGACGACGGATTCCTCGAGGCGCTGATATTCCAATTCCAGATCAGCCCTCTTTCCCCAATCGCGCATCTTCTTCCAAAACGGCCTCCACAGGCCGCTCTCGATGAGTTTTGCAAGCCGCCCCGTCGCTCCGCATCCATAGAGATAGATCCTGCGGCGCTCTTTCAACGCCTGATGGATCGATCTCGATGCGCTCTCAAGCGATCGCATCGCGGCGCCATCGGCCGCGATCGATTCGATTTTTCGGGAAATATCGGCATCGACCGAGAGAAGCGATCGCAAAGCTTTGGGTAGAGACTCCCGGCCTCTCTGCTTAAAAAATACGTCTCCGGATGGCGCTGTTCGGTCACCAGATTCTGGAGCTGGTATTGCATCTTGCCGGATACATAATCCTTCGATTCATCCGAAGGCTCGATTTGAAGCAGCTGGAAAATGCTCCCCAAGCGCAATCCACATAAAATCCCTAAAATAGCCGCCATGTCGAACCCCTTTCGAAAAAGAAAAAAGGGTGCTTTCCCCTCATTTTTTCCGCAAGTTCCCCGCAAATCAAAAACGAAGATTGACGCAATTTTATTGCCGGCTTAAAAATTTCTTTAAACAAGGAGAGCGTTATGGCAAATCCCGTCATCACATGCCTCAAGAACTGCTGGGCATGTTGCCAGTCTAAAACAACGGTCGAGTCCGCGGAGCCCAACTTTGGCAACGAGGATTTAAATTTCTCGAATCCGAGATCCATTTCCCAGGAAGAAAAACCCCCTTTGCCTCGATCTACAGCGCGGGATTTCCAGCCATTTTGCATCGTCCCGCAAGGCAGAAGCGCATCGGATCCCAGTCCCACCAGCTCTCATCCATCTTCACCCGGCTTCCAAGGGGCGAGAACACAGAGCGCTCCCTCTCATCCTCCTCGGTCGCATCCCTTGGGATTGGAGCAACTCCCCTCGATGGATTCGACTATTTTTAACCCAACTCTCCGGAGATCGCCTGCCAAACTCTTTCCCATGCCTTTTGTTCGGACAGAACGCGCTACGTCCTCCCCTTTGGAACGAAATCGGAACAGCAGTCCGCAAATCCTTCGATCCCGCAGCTCGGGAACTCCAACAAAAGACCCCCTAGACGTTAGGACTCAAACGGCTGCTCTTCAATCATTGCCCAAAAAAAAACCTGCTCCCTGAGGATCTCATGATTTGCTGCTCATGTTTGGAAAGCCCCAAAAAATCCGGTCGCGGTGCGCAGACAGAACTCTACCCGATCGAAATGCTTCCCCTAGGCCGCAAGGCTCGTTTGAACTTATCTTCCAATTCCGCGGATCGCGGCAAGACGCCCTTTTCAACAGGAGTGATCGCCGATTTAGCCCGGGGTGCCTCGGGCATCGTTCAAAACCCTTTAGAAAGCCTCGAGAGCAAACGAGCAAAAGCGGTGAGAAATTTAAGACTCCGACTCCATCGAGCAACCGATCTGACCGAAAAAACGCAAACGGTCTATGCGAGATCGCTATCTTGCCCGCCCGCGCTTAGCCCGAATGATTACATCGACAGAACGTTAGTTGCGCAAGAGATCTAATGCCGAGCGGAGCGATTCGAGGAAGAGATCCACGTCCCGCCCTGTGTTATAGAGGCCCAAAGACGCCCGGCAAACTTTTTTGCAGCCGAGCAAATCCATCAGCGGCTGGGCGCATAGATGCCCGCTGCGGATCGCGATCCCTTTGCAATCGAGCATAGAGGCTAAGTCGAGGGAATGGACTCCTTCTACTGCAAAAGAAACGATCGGCCCTTTTTCTTTCGCGCCTCCGAAGATGCGAACCTTCGGCATCGACCTCAATTCGCTCTCGATGCGCTCCCTTAGGAGCTTTTCCGACTCCCGAATCTTTTCGCGATCCAAACTCTCCAGAAATTCAATCGCAGCTTTCAGGCCGATGGCGGCGCCGATCATCGGCGTTCCCGCCTCAAAGCGAAGCGGCGCTTCCTGGTAAGAACTCCTTTCGAAAGAAACATCTTCCACCATCGAGCCTCCTCCTTGCAGCGGAGGCATCCGGGCCAAGACTTCTTTTGTCCCATAGAGGACTCCGATCCCCGTCGGCCCATAGCACTTATGGCCGGAAAACGCATAGAAATCGGCCCCCAGATCCCGCACGTCGATCTCGAGATGGGGCGCGCTTTGCGCGCCGTCGACCAAGACCAGCGCGCCCATTTGCCTAGCTCTCTTTGCAATCTCCCGAACCGGAAGAATTTCTCCGGTGACGTTCGACATATGGGCGATCGCGACGAGTTTGGTTCCCGCAGGGATTGGATAAGCCGAATCGAGAGCCCCATTCGGCAGCAACGGAATCCTGTGCAGGCGGAGCTTCTTTTCCTCGGCGAGCATTTGCCAGGGGACCAAATTCGAATGGTGCTCCAAAGACGAGATGAGAATCCCATCTCCCTCCTGAAAAGGAAATGCCCTTGCGACTAAATTGATCGCATCGGTCGTGCCTTTGGTGAAAATGATTTCTTCCGCGCTCTTTGCGCGCAAAAATCTCCGGCAAGCTTCCCTCGCCTGTTCGTAGAGCTCCGTCGCTCGCAGCGACGAGCGGTAGGCCGCCCGATGGACCGTCGCATAATCTTCTGCGTAAAACGAAGCGATCGCTTGGATCACGCACTCCGGCTTATGCGCCGTCGCAGCCGAATCGAGATAGATCAAATCGGGATGGTGGCGGAAGATGGGGAACCGATCGCGGAGATTCATAAAAACAACCTCTCCATCTCTTGTTTCAACGGAGAAATGCCGATCTTCCCGATCATCTCGCGGCAAAATCCATTCAACAGAAGCTTTTCCCCATCTGCGTTTGAAAGCCCCCGCGATCGCAGATAAAACATCTCTTCTTCGCCATGCCTTGAGAACGTTGCCCCGTGGGACGCTTTTACATCGTCTGCAAAAATGCTCAGGTTCGGTTTCGCCGAAGCGCTCGCCTGTTCGCCGAGCAGCAAATTTTGGCTCAGCTGATAGGCCATCGTGCCATGGGCCTCGGAATCGACATAAATCGCCCCTTCGAAATTCGACCGGCTCTCATCGTGCAAAGCCGCTTTGAAATGCTGGTTCGATGTGCAATCGGCGGCGCGGTGCTCGATGAGAGAGGAAATGCAGGACTCCCCCTTCCCCTGTAAATGCGCAAGCCCTTGGAGATCGGCCTCGGCTCCGCTTCCCAGCAAAGAGCACTGAAGCGTTTGAAAGGATCGGCAACGCCCCGTCTGGCAGGACATCCATTGCAGCCGCGCCGAGCGCTTGAGAGATGCGCTCAAAGATCGCGAAATGAAGTTCTCCTCGCCCGTCGGGAGATGAGATCCGAAGCGAAGAGAAGCACCTTCGTCGAGAGAAGCGTCGATCGCGTCCGCGGCGAATCCCTGCCCCGCGGACGTCAACAAGAGATCGGCCGACGCCTGCTTGCCTAAAAACAAATAGAGCCGCATCGCGCCCCATTGCTTGCCGCAAGAAGAGATCGAGATGACCTGGATCGGACTATTGAGTTCCGCGTGCGGAGGGAGATAGATAAACAATCCGCGCCCATGGACGGCTCCGTTGAGAATCGCGAACGGATCGGACGCCGATTTCAGCTCCTGCCCAAAGCGCGCCTGTAAAACCGCTGCATAGGTCTTCGCAGCCTTGTCCAGAGGCATCGCCACGCAGCTTTTCGGCCAGGCCGACGTGCTGGATAAATCCGCTTGGAAATACCCGTCGACAAAGACGAGCCGCGACTGCCGGCATTCCGGCAGAACGAACGATTCAATCGCTTCGAACTCCATCGAAATTTCCGCAGCTCTTTCAAATGGCGGACATCCATTCGGAAATTTCGGCCATGCGCCTTCTGAAAGCTTCCCCTGGAATCGCAAGCGGAATTGCTCGAGATCGATCATGGCCGCGCCGCCGTCTGTTCATATCCCTCTTGCTCGAGAGCCAAGGCCAGCTCCGGACCGCCCGATTTGACGATCTTGCCGTCCGCCAGGATGTGGATCCGATCCGGACGGATCAAATCGAGCAAGCGCTGGTAATGGGTGATGAGAAGCATCGAGCGCTCTAAAGAGCGGAGATGATTGATTCCCTGCGCAACGACCCGCATCGCATCGATATCGAGTCCGGAATCGGTTTCGTCCAAAATCGACAGCAAAGGCTCGAATAGCGCCATCTGCAAGATCTCGTTGCGTTTTTTTTCTCCGCCCGAAAACCCTTCGTTGATCTCCGCGGTCCTTAAATTCCTTCCGCATCTGCATGAGCGCCATTTTTTCTTCCAAGAGCTTCGACCAATCCCCATCGGATAAAGGAGGCTGCCCTCGCCCTTTTCTCTGCGTGTTCAAAGCCAGTTGAAAAAACTGCGCATTGCCGACCCCCGCGATCTCGAGCGGATACTGAAAACTCATGAATAATCCGGCCCACGCGCGCTCTTCCTCAGGAGCCAATGCCAACAAGGTCGATCCCCTTGAACAACACCTTCCCGCCCTCGATCCGATAGGACGGATGGCCGGCCAAGACTTTGGCCAGCGTCGATTTGCCCGCGCCGTTCGGCCCCATGATCGCATGGACTTCTCCGAATCCAATCGAAAGGTCAAGCCCTTTTAAAATCGAGCTTGCCGCTCTACAGACACTTGCAATTTTTGAATTTCGAGAATCATCTTCAACCCACCGAATTTTCTAGTTTTAAAGCCAATAACTTTTGCGCTTCCGCCGCGAATTCGAGCGGCAGCTCCGAGAAAACATCCTTGCAAAACCCGCTCACGATCAGATTGGATCGCATCTTCTTTCGAAAGCCCCCGCGCCTGGAGATAAAAAATCTGCTCTTCGCTCAGGCGCGAGGTCGAAGCTTCGTGCTCGATCTGCGCTGAGCTGGATTCCGTCCTCGATCACAGGAAACGTATTGGCGGAGCAGCGGTTGCCCGACAGCATCGAGTCGCATTGCGTATAATTGCGCGCTCCGATCGCTTTCGGAGAAATCTTCACAAGCCCGCGATAGCTAGTTCGACGATTCATCCGCGGAGATCCCCTTCGAGACGATCGTCGAGCGTGTGTTTTTTCCCACGTGGATCATCTTCGTGCCGGTATCGGCCTGCATTTTTCCGTTCGTCAGCGCCACTGAATAAAATTCGCCGACCGAATCGTCTCCCTTCAGAATGCACGCTCGGATATTTCCAGTAATCGCCGCGCCCGCTTCCACCTGCGTCCAAGAAATTTTCGCATGCTTGCCCCGCGCAAAGCCCTCGCTTCGTCACAAAATTGTAAATCCCGCCTTTGCCCGTCTTCGGATCGCCCGCATACCAGTTCTGCACCGTCGAATATTTGATCTCCGCTCGTTTCTTCGCGACCAGCTCGACGACAGCCGCATGCAGCTGGTTCGTATCATAAGCCGGCGCCGTGCACCCTTCCAAATAACTCACATACGAGTCTTCTTCCGCGATGATCAGCGTCCGCTCGAACTGCCCCGTCTCTTTTTCATTGATGCGGAAGTAAGTCGAAAGCTCCATCGGACAGCGCACTCCCTTCGGGATATAGACAAATGAACCATCGCTGAACACGGCCGAATTGAGAGCCGCAAAAAAATTATCTCCGATCGGAACGACCGACCCCAAATATCTCTCGATCATCTCGGGATACGTCCGAACCGCTTCCGACATCGAACAGAGAATCGACCCCCGCTTCCTTCAATTTTTTCTGAAACGTCGTTCCGAGGGAAACCGAGTCGAATACCACGTCGATCGCCACATTGGCCAGCCGCTTCTGCTCGTCCAGCGGGATGCCCAACCTCTCAAAGGTGCTGAGGATCTCCGGATCCACCTCGTCCAGGCTCTCCAGCCGCGGCTTGGACTTCGGCTCTGAAAAATAAGAAATTCCTTGATAATCTATCGGCGGATATTGGACATGCGCCCACCTCGGCTCTTTCATCGTCCGCCATTTAGCCAAGGCCTTGAGGCGGAAATCGAGGAGAAACTTCGGCTCGCACCGCTTGGAAGAAATCGACCGAACCACCTCTTCGTCAAGCCCTTTGGCAAACACATCCGAATCCACCCGGGTGGAGAACCCGTAGCGGTATTCCTTACTCGAAAGGATCTCTTCTTGAATGCCCATGATCAAAAAATCTCTAAAAGTTAAGAGATTTTACCTCAATTTACAAGGCGTGTCAACGCGTCTTTATTACAACTTAATTTCATACACTTAAAACAATTAATTAACAATTAATCAAATTTGATTATAATAAAGTTATGAAAGAAAATAAACCAGAATTGCCGATCCGGTCGAAAATAAAGATTGCGCAAACAATCGAAGAAGTTCTCCATGCTTTGGAAAAAGGCGACAGGGCGTCTTTGTCCAAACTCTTAGATAATATGAAGGCAAACGCTTTTTATTTAGACGCTGATATTCAATCGGATCTATTGAAATTTTCAGAAAACGCGGAATTTCAGCTCGCATACGATCCCGCGCATCCGGTGACGGAGGAAGTGATCCGGGCCGCCGACCGTTTGATCGAAGACCTCGGCTTTCTCCCTCCGCCAAAGAGATGCCCGCCGAATCAATGATCCAAGCGATCGGCTATCCTTGCAGACCATTTGGAAAAGCCCCTCAAGGCAAACACGCTTGCAATCGCCAATAAAGGAGTAACCGGCAAAAGCAGCACTTCTTTTCGGAAGAGTTCGTTCGCGGGTTCGGCGTTCAGATCTTTGAAGCCCTCGCTAATCACCGAATCTGTACTAAACCACCCACCCCCTCGAGCTTTTTTAAAAACCTCCACTTCGCATTGATTCTCACGGATTGCATTTCCATAATTCATGGGGATCGGCCATACTTTTTCGCAATGATTCAAAAGCTTGTACATCTCCGCAATCTTTTCCGGAACGACCTTTAAATACACGGCTGCATCGAGCCCTTGCACTGCGCATGCAAGCGGCCCCGCTACTGCCATCGTCCATGCCGCTGTGTTTGCCGCCTCGCTGAGACATCTCATCGCGATTGCGCCGATTTTTCTCGCCGAAATCCCATCTTCCTCGAAGCCCCTCAGTCTCCCTAAAGGAGGATTGCCTCCAATTGCCACTCGAGCTGTCATAAAAAACCCTTGTTTAAAAGATTAAAGACCGAAGAGTTTAGCCGATTTTCACTTAACTGCAAAAACAATCTTGTGAACTCGAGAGATCCAAATCTGCTTAATATATATTTTTAAAATCGCATGGAAATCTCGATGAGCGCGCACTAGTGCAACTCATTTTACAGGCGCGCTTTGCGCGGCCAAATGCCAGCGAATCGTCTTTTTCAACCCTTCTTCGAGCGCGATTTTAGGGCTCCAGCTCAGCGCATGCCTAATCTTCGAGCTGTCGATCGCATAGCGGTAATCGTGGCCCGGGCGATCCTGGACGAATCGGATGTTTTGAGAAAGCGCTTCCAAATCGACCTTTGCTTCCTGCGAAAGGACCTTGAGGAGCAAATGCAAAAGATCGAGGTTGCTCATTTCGGAGCCTCCGCCGATGTCGTAGGTCTGCCCGCTCTTTCCATCTTGCACAATGCGCCAAAGGGCATCGGCGTGATCCTCGACGTAGAGCCAATCGCGCACATTGCTTCCCCGCCCGTAGACCGGCAGCGGTTTTTTGGCGAGAGCCGAGGTGATCATGAGGGGGATGAATTTCTCTGGATGCTGTCCGGGGCCGTAATTGTTGCTGCAATGGGAGATCGTCGTCGAAAGGCGGTGCGTATGGGCAAAGGCGCGCACGAAATGATCCGAGGCCGCTTTGGATGCCGCGTAAGGGGAATTGGGGCGGTAGGGCGATTGCTCGTTGAAAGATCCGCTCTCTCCCAAAGAACCGTAGACTTCATCCGTCGAAACGTGATGGAAATGGATGTGGGGAAGCCTGCGCACCACCTCCAGAAGAGAGAGAGTTCCTTTGACATTCGCCTCCAAAAACGCCGAGGCGTCGGCGATGCTCCGATCGACATGCGTTTCGGCGGCAAAATGGACGATCGCATCGACTTCTTCCTGTTCGCACAATTTTTCGATCAGCAGGCGATGGTTGATATCGGCCTGGACGAAGCGGTAGCGCGGATGGTTTTCCAATCCTTTGAGCAAAGCGGGATTCGCCGCATAGGTGAGCTTATCGACGTTGATGACGTTTCCTCGAAAGTCGGAAAGCCTCATCAAGAAGCGGATAAAGGCCGATCCGATGAATCCGGATCCGCCCGTGACGAGAAGGCGTTTGGTCAACCGCATGAGATCTCTTTGAGCATGTTCTTTAATCCTTCATTCCAATGGGGCATCGGGCGCTTCAATGCGCGCTCGGCTTTTGCAGTATCCAATACGGAATAAGCGGGCCTTTGCGCCGCTGAAGAAAATGCAGCAGATTCTACAGCAACGATCTTCTTGCAGCAAAGGGAATCTCCCAAAGCGCAAGCTTCCCGATAGATGGCCTCGGCAAATCCATGCCAGCTCGTCTCCCCTGCATCCGCCATGTGATAAATTCCCGACTGATCCAAAAGTCCTAAAATGCCATCGGCCAAATCACCCGCATAGGTCGGCTTTCCGATCTGATCGAACACGACCCGCACCTCTTCCTTCGAGCGCATCAAGCCGACGATTGCGCCCACGAAACTTTTTCCCCCTTCTCCGAAGAGCCACGACGTGCGCACAATGCAAGCCGATGGCAGCGCAGACATGAGCCGCGCTTCCCCTTCCGCCTTGGTCTTGCCATACACCGTTTTCGGAGCGATCGGATCGGTTTCGAGATAGGGAGAGCCTTTGACGCCGTCGAATACATAATCCGTCGATACATGGATGACTCGCATCCCTATCGAAGCGGCGAACTGCCCGATCTTCTCGGGCCCTTCGGCATTCGCGCGATGGGCCTCGGCGGGGTTGCTTTCGGCGAGATCGACCTTCGTATAGGCGGCGCAATTGACGATGTGGGAAAACGGCCCTTTCCTCTTGTAAAACGCCTCTAAACTGCGTAGATCGGCCGCATCCGCTTCGCTTCGAATGCTCCCCTCGAACGCAATTCCTCGGCGGTAGAGCGTTTGTGCGAGCGCCCTTCCGAGCAATCCGCCCGCGCCTACGATCCAGATCTTCACGACTTACCCAGTGAGGCAAAGCGGGGGCTTGTCCGATCCCGATCCGATAAAATCGGAGACTTCGTCGGCCAAGGGATGTTGAGATCGGGATCATCCCATAGGATGGAACGCTCCCTAAGCGGATCGTAATCGGCGCTCGCCTTGTAATGCACCCGCGCCGTATCGCTGAGCACGCAGTAGCCGTGGGCGAATCCGACCGGGATGAAGAACTGCCGATGGTTTTCTTCGCTCAACTCCGCGGCCTCCCACTCCCCAAACGTCGGGGAATTCGGGCGGATGTCGACTGCGACGTCCCAGATGGCTCCTCGGGAAACCGAGACGAGCTTGGCCTGCCCCGGATCGAGCTGATAGTGGAGCCCGCGGATCGCGCCTTTGCAAGACACAGCTGTGTTGTCCTGCACGAACTCGACCTCGATCCCGCATTCTTTATATCTCGACCTGCGGTAGCTTTCAAAAAAAAGCCCTCGCGCATCGATAAAAACGCGGGGCTCTACGAGCTTGAGTCCCGCAAGGCGCAGCTCTTTGACTTGCATATAGCGCCGAAATTATTTTTTCATCGCGATCACGGTCGCATTCCGCCCGGTCTTCTTCTCTCGCCGATACGAGAAAAAGTCCTTCTCTGCGCAATACGTGCATATTTTTGCGATTTCGATATTCTTTTCCCGAACGCCTGCGCTCAAAAGCTGATGTTTGCTGATTTCCCAGAAATCGAAATAATGCGGCTTCGGCTGAAAGGCCCAGAACTCTTGCGGCAATTCCCGTTTGTAATTTTCAAATTCGGCGTGATCCGGCCCGAGCGATGGAGAAATCCCCACGATCAAATCCTCAGCCTTTGTGCCAAGAGCTCTTTTCAAAGCCTCGATCAACGTCCCATAGACGTTCTGGACGCTTCCCTTCCATCCGACATGGGCGACTGCGATCGCCTGGTGCGCCGGATCGAAAAACACAGCTCCCTGGCAATCGGCATGGGTCACGGCCAATCCGATCCCCGGCTCCGTCGTAAACAACGCATCGCCACGATGGGCTTTTTCTACGTTATTTCGATCGATCCGAGCGACCTCGACTCCGTGGTTCTGATTGGGAAACACTAAATGAGAAACGCCGATCTCCTGTCTTAAGCGCTCGCGGTTGACCTTGACGCGATCGGGATGATCCCCAACCGCTTCCGACAAATTCAGCGACGCGAAAGGTCCCTCGCTGACGCCTCCATGGCGGGAAAAAAAACCATGTGCGACATGGGAATGCTGCTCAAATACTTTGAAATCCATCCATTGGATTTTTCCTGAACCGGGCTCCATCATCCACCTTTGTAATTCTGCAAAAACCGCTTCGAAAGACGCTCCATCGAGCCGAATCGCCCGACGACCCTTTCAAAACAGTTCGGATAGCCTCAAAATACCCGAACAATCGGCAAATGGGCAAGGCCGAAAGCGACTCGGCCTTGCTACTCGAGCATCTACGAACTGTCTCAGAGGAGGACTATGAAACCGTCACAAGTTGTACAGTCTGCTTATTTCCGGCTCCAACGATCGTTACCCTTATGTTCCTGCTAGTATCTCTTCCCGATTGATATCGATCCATAAGCTTTTCGGCATTCTGGCCATTTCCGTTTAAAAGCTTCTCTAAACTCTCTTTGTCTTTTGATTCGAGAGCTTGTTTTATATCATCTAAATTTAGGTTGGAATTTGTTTTTTTCTCGAGCGGTTTTTTATCGAGCTCAACATTTGAAGAAGAAGACGACAGCCCTTGGTTTGTCGACATCTTCGACTCAGCTGCCTGTGTCAAAGAAATTGGCTTTTCAGCCACAACGCTCACAATTAAACCACCCATTGATTTTACTAAATTTTACCTTTGGCGTTTGCCCATCGACAATTATTTCGTGCCATTTGGTTACAAGCGTTTCACTAAGACACAAATCCATTGTCCTCTAAAAATCGTCGGAGGTCCTCGACTTTTCTTCCACTAATCAAATCCGTAAGCGTTTCTTTAATCTTGGGCCGTTAAAAGATCTCGAAAATTCAGCAGCTGGCGTTCGCTACTCTGATCAACGAGAGAAGTCTCCCTCGATGCGTTTTCTCTACTAACTGTCGCTGTAGGATTGAGTGAAGATAAGGATAACGTCTCTTTATTAAAATCACACAATTCTCCCAGATAATTTTCTGTTCCCAACGGAATAAGACTCGACAACAGCTGTATTCCATTTGTTCCACTTAAAGATCGGAAATAATAATCGAGCTTTTCTCTCAATTGCTCATTAGAATGGTCTAGCGTATTATTTTCCTCATTAGAACTACGCATAGAATTCGGATCTGTATGATCGGCAGGATGGGAGTTACTTTCGACAACCGAACCACCTATGCCGAATCCAGTCCCGACGTTAATTTGAACACCATACGGAGTGCTTTCGAGCTCTGCTCCGAGGCCTCTCGTATTTGGTTCTACCGGATGTGAGGTTGTCTCGCTTGAATGCTTCTTTGTTAAAGCACTCCTATACATTTCATCTTTCTGCGACAAAAGAACTGACAAAAGTTTCGAATGGCAATCTGTAACTGGATAAGCGGGTACTGCTCCGAGGCTTCTTTTATTTCTTTCTACCCGAGACTCGTCCGATTCTTTTGTCGTTTGTCTGGCAAAGAAAACCCGCCCACCGATGACGGCTACAATTCCGATAGCTACAAAAGCTCCTATCGCCCACTTCGCAAGATCTGTTGCAGAATTTTCTGCCTGCCCTTTTGGACTTGTCGAACCTCCAGGGAGGGGATTTTTTGTAGCATCATAAGAGATGTCCGTGCGGTGCATCGCAAAATAACTTCCCGCTCCAGCTGCGGCAATGGGGATCATCGCCAAAGCGCATGTTTTCACGCGCTGGACAAGCGGAGTATCGGAGCGTTGCGGGAGAAGACGAGCTGGATTCAGCGCGCTGAAAAGTTTTGTCGAAATGGGAAATGGCATAATTTTCATTCCTTAGCATTGATAAAGGGTACATATTTTAGACTTCTGTTTCGATTGAAATCAAGAACACCTCTAAAGAGGACTCCAAAACAACCTAAAACTCATTTTGGAAAGAAGCCCTAGCCCCTGCCATCTTCGATCTCTTTTTCGAGCGAGTTTGAATATAGCCAATTACCTAACCTTAAAGTTACCAATATAAAAAGCACCATGGCGATCGGCGTTAGAATTAAACATCCTATAAATCCAAACCCCTCCCATTTAACCAGCTTTGTAAAACAAAGAAGGGAAAAAGGAAAAATAAGAAGTGCTGCAGAAAACGTTCCCGGGAGAATTTTTCGATACCAGATTGAAAAAACGACATGCTGCACAGCATTAATCGACAAGGAGAATAGAACAACGCTATTAACCGCTTGAAAAAACCGGCTCTCCTTAAACAAAAAACCAAAAATAGCAGATAAAATCACCAGCAAGCTTAACATGGCGATCGAAAACAAAAAACTCTTGCGGTTTTTAAAAATAAATTTTTTTGGCATGCGATGAAAAAAAACATACTCTTCGGCATTGTGTATTATGAAAATCGCAGCCAAAACAAAGAGATAGGCTTGATCTGTCATTTGATTTTCCCGAACTATCTTCTCGGAAGGCTAGGTCAAAATAACCCTCGCAACCCATCTCTTTTTTTATCCGTGCGCTTTAAAACCGTTGGAGACGCGACTTTTCCTTGACTAATCAAACCCGCAAGCATTTCTTTAATCTCGTCCTATGAAAGATCTCGAAAGTTCGGCAGCTGACATTCACTATTCAACTCAACGAGAAAAGCTCCCTGATGCAGGCGCTGCACTAACTGGCGCTGTAGGATTGAGCGAAGATAAGAATAACGCCTCTTCATTAGAACTAGGCATAAAACTCAGATCTGTTTGAGAACCTTCCGATTTTTGAAGAATCAACTTCTCAGAACTCAAATCCATCAATATTGCGATTGACCTTACTCTCCAATCAACCTGTCCGCCTTCTAAGAGATCTTTTTGAACCTGTTGGGCGATGAATCTCCAACTCGGATGCAAGAAAACCTTCTGGACGATTCTCAATACAATCCCGATCGCTACATATTCTACCACCCAGCTCCCAAGATCTCTTACAAAATCTTCTGCCTGTCCTTCTGAACTTGTCGAAACTCCAGGGGGGAAATCTTCTGTAGCATCATGAGAGATGCCCGTGCGGTTCATCACAAAATAACTTCCCGCCCCAAATGCGGCAATCGGGATCATCGCCAAAGCGCATCTTTTCACGCGCTGGACAAGCGGAGTATCGGAGCGTTGTGGGAGATGACGAGCTGGATTCAGCCCGCTGAAAAGTTTTGTCGAAATGGGAAAAGACATAATTTTCACCCCTTAGCATTGATCAAGGGCGGACATTTTAGACTTCTGTTTTCATTGAAATCAAGAACATCTATAAATATGAAAACGCAGCCAACTCAAAGAGATAGGCTTGATCTTTGATTGGATTTCCCCGAACTATCCCCTTGGAAGGCTAAGTCAAAATACCCCTCGCAACCCATCTCTTTTTTTATCTGTGCGCTTTAAAACCGTTGGAGACGCGACTTTTCCTTGACTAATCAAACCGATAAGCAACTCATCATCCCATGTTATAAGGCGGTGGGTTGCTATTTTCGGATGTCGCAGTGTCCATCGGGTCCTTCCTGTCGGCAATAAGAGACCTTTCAGGATTCGGAAGATTAGGAAAAAGCGCTAATCTCGAAGAACCTAAATCCGCGTATACTCCGGATCCTGGCTCAAATCCCATAACAGTCGATCCGCCACTTGCGGTATGATTCCAAATCGGTTGCATAAATAATCGCGCTCGCTCAGGATTTGAATCTCCCATCAGGAATTGAATCATCTTAACCTGACGATTTCTAGTTAATTTTCTCATAATCTGAGAAAATTCTTCCGGGTTATTCTGCAAGATTTGAAAGACCGAACTTTGAGAACGCATTCCTCCAATTGTACTATGAGGAAGCCTTGTATCATTTGGTACATAGCGCACAACTTCGGTCTGTGCTTTTGAAGGATTTAAGAGGCGATCGTCATCACGATGATGCGCAGCAACTGGCAATCCTCCGCCATTTTTTACGTGATTCGGGATAGTTGAGTTAGAAGTATTCACAGTGCCTGAAGGCGTCGAATCATTAGATTTTTGTGACGCTTGTCTGGCCGAGAAAACCTTCCCGATGATGAAAGCTGCAATCCCGATAGATCCTATCACCCAGATCGCAGGATCTCTTACAAGACCTTCTGCCAGCCCTTTTGGACTTGTCGAACCTCCAAGAGGGGGATTTTTTGTAGCATCATAAGAGATGCCCGTGCGGTGCATCGCAAAATAACTTCCCGCCCCAACTGCGGCAACGGGGATCATCGCCAAAGCGCATGTTTTCACGCGCTGGACAAGCGGAGTATCGGATCGTTGCGGGAGAAGACGAGCTGGATTCAGCGCGCTGAAAAGTTTTGTTGAAATTGAAATTGGCATACTGAATTCCTTAGGATTGATAAAGAGCAGATAATTTAAATGTTTTTTTGATTGAAATCAAGGATTTCCCCATCGACGCTATCCGCCAAAATCGAGAAAAGCTCATGATCGGAATAGGTTCTCTGCATCCAATCGCGAAAGACTTCTCTGAAAAGCCGTTTGGCTCCGCGCCAAACCCTCCGGCGAAAACCTAGAGTGAAATCTCGCTGCGATCGCATCCCCACCGCTTTGGCTAAAAGGCTCTGAATGAGCAGTCGAGGCGCCCGGCGTCGGCTGTGTTTCGGATAATTTCGAGGGATCGTCCTCTGAAATCTTTTCGCAAACATCTGAATCCCACATGTTCGGCAAATATTCGGATAGAAGACCTTCCCTCTCCTCGGGAACTAACGCGAGCGCTTCGTGGATTTTTCTGAGATCCGATTGGATCGGGCCGCTCGCGAGTAAATCCGCGAGCATCTTCGCCCTTCTCGCCATTAGCGCCCATTCCGCTGCAGAAGATCGGGCGCGGATATCGATTTTCCCCGTGCGTTGCAAAGCCGCGACCGCGGCCCTGCGATTTTGCTGAGCCTGAAGATAAAAGCATAGATTCACAGAGACTTCGCCATAGCGAGAAAAATCGATCAGGGGCAATTCTTCATCAGGAGTAATGTCAATGGTTTGCATCAACCATTGCTCATCTCGATTCATCAAAGCCTGGATAAGAGCCTCATCTCCCACTCGCATCGCATCGAAGACCATCCGATGCCGACGGGATTCTTCCATGCCTAACTGCCCCATCAATTCGGGGATCTGCCTGTAATCGCGACTTTCCAGCGCTTGTTCGAATGAGATTTTATTTATCCTCTGCTGCAGTCCGGAAGAGATATCGCGATTCCCCCATAAGACTTTGAACAAGCGAACATCTCCCCTATTCAAAGCCAGCTCTGCTGCATATTTTCGAGCGAGGGAATTTATCGATCCTTTTCCCAATAATGAAGAGACCGCAGGCTGATCCCTGCAAGCTGCAGAGAGATAAACGCCAACTCCCATTGCCAGCTCTCCAGCGCGGGACATTTTTATGCGGTTTAGATCAGACCTTCTCTGTTCTTCAGGAAAACTAAACAAATTGCCACTGAGTTCTCTGACAAATGCTCGTTCGTCTCGATTTAGCAAGCTCAATGCAGTTTTCAATTTGGATCCTTTCATCGCATTAAAAACGGCCAATGCTCTCTTTGCATATTCTTGTCTCTCCTTCTGCCAATCAATGAAAATCCGCCGGATTGCAAATGCAGACCAGATCGCGAAAACAGATTTCACGAATAGAGGAAAGGCAGATCCCTTTTCTTGGGGAGAGCTCTGCTTAGGTTCTAAACCAGCTGGCGATGCTCCAATCGAATAGGCGGCGATTCCAACTGCTCCGAGGAAACCCGCCGTCAAGACGTTCTTTGCGACTCGCCGGACAAGGTCGTTTTTCCAGGAAAAACTCGGAACTGGATCGAATCGACCCAAACTATTTAATTTAACTTCGGCAACCACAGTCAATCCATTGGAAATCAAGGGTCGAAGATGTTACTAAAAAACGACAATCCATCTCAATAACTTCTGAAAAAACCAGGTCGAATCGCGCAAATTCCCGCAAGCCGCGAAGAAGGCATTCCACATATGGGATACCCGCTTTTATAGCGATCGGGTATGATGAGGCGGAATAACACCGAGTGGTTCCGTGGCCTCATTTTCCTTCGAGCCGCCCCCTACCAGGCTCAAGCTAGGCATCGCCTTGGCTTTGCTCGCCTACCTTTTCTTTGCATCAGCAGCTTCTCTCGTCTGGCGGTTTGGGAGAGAAATCCCCACCTTTCAAATCGTCTTCATCCAGAATGCTGTCTGCTTTTTGTGCATCCTTCCCTTTGCGATATTCCATGGGAAGCATTACCTCAAGACTCGCGAGATCGGCCTTCATCTAGTGAGGGATGTGTTCGGAGTCGTCAGTTATTTCTTTTTTTTCTTAGCGATCCGCTATCTGAATCTCGTCGATGCGACGACTCTCAATTACACGACCCCCTTTTTCGTCCCATTGATTTGGAGATTCTGGCGGCATGAGAAAATCTATGCGCACGTATGGTGGGCGATCGTGATCGGATTCCTTGGAATCGCGGTGATTTTAAATCCGACCAGAGAGATCTTCAGGCTCGGCTTTGTCTATGGGATCTTCGCAGGGGTTTCCTCTGCGATGGCTCTGGCCGGCCTTCGCGTTCTCAATTTAAAAATGGAGCCGACCTGCCGGACTCTTTTTTATTATTTCTCGATTGGTTCGGCCTTGAGCTTTCCATTCGCATGGGCGAGCTGGAAGCCTTTGGATGCATCCGACTGGATCGTTGCAGTCGGCATCGGGATTGCGACCGTCGCGGGCCAGTTGCTGCTGACTGCGGCGTATCGATACGGGACGGCAGCCTACCTGTCTCCGCTCGCCTACTCAGCGGTTATTTACAACGCCTTGATTGCATATGCGGTGTTCGATCAGAGACTCGGATGGCACTCGCTGGTGGGAACCGCCTTGGTCATCATCGGCGGCACACTGACTTATCTGCTAAAAAAACACCCATCCACGATCTTGCAGGCATTCAAACATTCGGACGCCAATAAACAACCGCCTCTGTGATCCAACGGCCCGAGACCTCTCGATCGCCTCTATTTCTAAACGGGCCAGCGCCAAACGCTTAGATCCATTTGAAAAGAGGCGATTTCCTTCCAAGAATCGGGATTATGGGCCTTCGACCGCTTCTTGAGCTGCGCTTTTATATCTCGGGTTGAGCAAACGATATTCTTTCTCTTCTTCGGTAGAGAGAGCTTCCTTATTCTTTTTGCAATTCTGCATCATATTGCAATCGGGTTTGCACTTCTCTTTCTTGTCGGTCGCTTCTTCGGTATCTACGTATACGCGGCCGGCTACTTTATCTTTTTGAATAGCCGCCACTTCTTCACAGGAAGCGGGTTCAGCTTGCTGGGATGCGATGCATACTGCTGCCGATCCCAAAGCGAAGACCGCTTTCAACAAATTCGTGTATTTTGCCATTTTCGACTCTCCCTCGTTTGCACCTCAGCGCATGAGGCGCTGAATGACGTTCTTCCGTCTCGCAATCTGCGCCCGAACGGGCGCTCTCATCGGCGCGCTGCGGCCGAGGCAAGACCGGACCTAAACGGGAACATACCGAGGGGAAGAATTATTTGGTACTATCCAAAATAATGCCCAGATTTTAATATCCTCCTCAAAAAGCACACCAAATCCACGTCCCTGGGTGATCTTTTGCTTTTTTCTTTTGAGGAGCAGATGGCAAAATTCTTGGTTTTGTTTGTTTTGATATGTACGTCGCCTCTGATTGCAGAGGAATATTAATTTTTCGGCCGCCATTATTTGGCCAGTTATCTCGATTGCGATCCGGAAGCCCTGGAGGATTCAAAAGCTCTTCTGGAGGCCATGGGACGGGCCGTCAAGGCAAGCAGAGCGACGCTTCTCGATCAAACCGTCTATTTTTTCGAGCCGAAAGGAGTGACGGCGGTCTATTTGCTTTCCGAGAGCCATGCGAGCATCCACACCTATCCGGAAAAAAACGCCTGCTTCGTCGATTTATTCACATGTGGGGACAAGTGTTCTGCGGCTGATTTCGACCGCGAACTGAGAAATTACTTAAAACCGAAGCGCATCAGCGCCCGGTCGTTTTTGCGGCACGAGGACATCGAGCCGGTTTGCGATTTCAAGGCCAGCAAATAATCGTGGAATATCCAATGAAGGCCAATCTAAGAGGGCGGTTATAAACGCCCTCGCAGGCCGAGGAAGAGGGCGCTACCGCCCAGCCATTTCCGGAATTTTTTCAGAAGATCCCACAGAGGGAAGAGCCACTTCCGTGATATATTCTTTCGATTTGGGATGTTTCATATCGATCAGATCCGCGAATCGCTGCTTTAATTTCGTAGCTACGGTTCGATCTTTTCCATCTCGGCCGATCGGACGGCCATCGACGGACTCGGCGCTGATGATCTGCGCAGCCGTTCCAGTGAGGAAAAGCTCATCGCAAGTATAGACCATCGAGCGGCTGATCGGCTCGTACCGAATCGCATACCCCATTTCTTTGAGCAACTCGATCATCGTGCGCCAAGTGACTCCCTCGAGCACATCCGATCCCACCGACGGAGTAAAGATCTCCTGGCGGTATACGACGAATAAATTCGCCACGCTCGCTTCTACGATATTCTGGTTGTGATCCATCATCAGGGCTTCGTCGTAGCCGGAGCGCATGGCTTCGGTTCGAGCCATCGCGGAGTTCACATAGGCCCCGCCTGCTTTTGCCTTCGTAGAAATCGAAGAGTCGGAGATTTTCTGCCAACTCGACACAGTCATCCTCAACCCTTTGTCGCTGGCGTAATAGTTGCCGAGCGGGGTGAAATAAATTCCGAGATTGAATTCCACCTTATCGTAGCAAACGCCGACCTGTTCATTTTCGGTGAAGAGAAATGCGCGGATATAAAAATCGCTCTTGGGATGATTTGCTTCGACGAGATCGATGAGCGCCTGTCTGAAATCTTCAAAAGGAATATAGAAGCCGAACCCCAGGATTTTCGAACCGTTCATGAGCCGTTCGTGATGTTCTTTTAGACGGAAAAACCGCACCTTGCCGGCTCGGACATAGCCCCGGATGCCTGCAAAGCAGCTCGATCCGTATTGAAGGCTGTGGCTCGCCATGCTCACCTTGGCCTCTTCTCTCGGAACGACGCGATCTTTAAAGAAACAATACTCCATCAATGGAGATGTAGTTTTCCCGCTCATGCTTTCCTCTCCGTGGGGGGATTTTCTCTCAGGGCATATGCCGCATAGGCGGCATACTAGAAATCTTGCCTGAAACAGGAATCGAACCTGCGACCTTCGCATTACGAATGCGCTGCTCTACCAGCTGAGCTATCCAGGCAATTTGCATAAGAAATTATACCCCAAGGAAAGCTTTTTTCTCAAAGGGCTCCTGCTTTTCGAAGAAGAAAGAAATATTTCACCTCATAACGAGCGAAAAATTTATTTAAAACCATGTCATTATTAATTTCAAAAACAAAAAATAATAAAATAAAAACAATGCGGTTTTTCCGAATATGACTTAGGTATATACTTCTCATTTTAGGCAATTGTTTAGAGGGCGTCCACCCTCTTAGGGAAACACCCATGTTTGAAAACCGCCGCATCGGAGCCGTTTTGTTGATGGCCGGATCGGGTTCCCGCTTCGGAAGCGCCCTGCCGAAGCAGCTGCATCGGCTCGTCGGCAAGCCCGTTTTTCTGCACGCGCTCGAAGCTTTTCTCGCAGCGGAGATCTTCGATGAGATCGTCTTGAGCTGCCATCCGGACTGGATGCCGCAGATCGCCGAGATGCTCCCTTCCTTGGCGCATCCGAAAATTCAAATGATCCCCGGCGGCGCGACTCGGCAGGAATCCTCTCGGCGCGGCCTGCTCGCCTTTGAAACGGCCCCCGACATCGCGGCGATCCACGATGCCGTCCGCCCTTTTGTCACCCCTGAAATTCTTCTGGAGAACGTCCGCGCCGCGATTCGCACAGGCGCTGCAGACACCTGCATTCCCTCGGCGGACACGCTCGTCCATGCGCCCGGGCGCTTTCTGACATCGATCCCTCCTCGGTCCGAATATTTGCGAGGCCAAACTCCCCAAACATTTTCGTATCCGCTGATCCTTCGCGCGCACCATTCTTCTTTAAAAGAAAACGCCTCCGACGACTGCCAGCTGGTATTGGATCTGAATCATCCCGTCGAAGTCGTCTGCGGAAGCGAAGACAATATCAAAATCACCTCGGAACTCGATCTATTTCTGGCCGAGCAGATCTTCCGCCTCCGGCTAAATAGCATTCCCCGCGATGCTTCGAGACTTTCCTTGCGGGGCAAAAAATATGCGATCGTCGGCGCTTCGGGCGGAATCGGCCGCGCGATTGCGGATAAACTAACGTCTCTTGGAGCCGAACCGATCCCCTTATCGAGAACCAGCGCTTATCCCATCGATCTCGCCTGCCCTCAAAGCATCGAACGGGCATTGCTCAAGCTTCGGACTGATTTAGGACTTCTCGACGGGCTGATCAACTGCGCGGGGATCTTAAATGCCCGCCCCCTCGACTCTCTCTCGAATGAATCGATCGAACAAATGATCAGAGTCAATCTCCACGGGTTGATTCTCTGCTGTAAAAAAGCCCCCTTGAAATCCGGAGCTCATGTGCTCAACATCGCCTCCTCGTCTTTTTCCAGGGGGAGAAAAAACGCCTGCGTCTATTCTGCGACCAAAGCCGCGGTGGTGAATTTTACTCAAGGCTGGGCGCAGGAGAGACCCGATCTGCATATCCACGCAGTCGTCCCTCAGCGCACAAACACTCCGATGCGCACGCAAAACTACCCGGAAGATCCGCCTCGCGATTTAATCCAGCCCGAAGAGATCGCGGAAACCATCGCCGATCTTTTATCGCAAACGAAAGGCACCGGCCTCATCGTGGAAATTAAACGGCTGGACAAAGTCCTCAAAAAATAATCTTTTTTCAACGACGCTGATATCAATTTAAAAACCGGCTGAAACGCGAGCTTCCGCGATCGAAAACAAAATACCGCAGAGAACCTTCCCTGCGCTGATTTTTTTAAATGGATGTGAATTTTGAATAAGAAATGGGACTTGATGGACTCGAACCATCGACCCTCTCATTAAAAGTGAGATGCTCTACCAACTGAGCTAAAGTCTCACTCGAATAAATTGACCCCAAGGGGATTCGAACCCCTGTTATCGGAATGAAAATCCGGTGTCCTAGACCGGGCTAGACGATGGGGCCGTCATTTCAAGAGTCTCCTGAGATTCTCCATGAAAAACGGAAGTAAGCGTAACTTATTTCCGCCTTTTTCTGCAAATCTCTTTTTTTCGCCTCGATCCATTAAATTGGAGTATATACATTTTTTTTAAATAAGATCTAGAGCAGGAATGGGGAAATGTGATATATAGAGGGATTTTCAAGGGGGAAATATTCGGTATATGCCGCCCGGAGAGATCCGGACGGCTCGAGGGAGATCGGCTTAGACGGTCATGATTTCTTTTTCTTTTTCAGCGCAGACCGCGTCGATATCCTTGCAATATCGGTCGGTCATTTCCTGGATGTTCTTTTCATGTTTTTTCATGAGGTCTTCGGAAAGATCCCCGTCTGTTTTTTGCTTGCGGACGAGTTCGTTAAACTTGCGCCGCACTTCGCGCATGGCGATTTTCGATTTTTCTCCGAGTTCCTTGCACTGCTTGGCGATTTGTTTGCGAACCGACTCATCCATCGGAGGGATATTGATCCGAACTACTTTGCCGTCGACTACAGGCCGAACGCCGAGATTGGCCGCTTCGATGCCCTTGGCGATGGCGTGGATATTGCTATAGTCAAACGGGGTCACCATAATTTGGCGAGGCTCCGGCGCGTTGATATTCGCCAAGCTCTTCAGGGGCACATGGCTTCCATAGACATCCACTTGGACTTTGTCGAGCATCGCGGAGCTAGCGCGGCTGCTGCGGAGCGATTTAAGCTCCTGCTTGAGATGATCCAGCACGGCCTGCATGGCTGCTTTCAATTGATTGTCAATACTGCTCATGGTTCCTCTTCTTCTACTAAAGTTCCTACCGATCGATGGAGTACGGCTTGCTGAAGCGCGTGGTCGCCGAACATATTGATCACGCGGATCGGCAATTTATTCTCCCGACATAGCGCGATCGCCGTCGCATCCATGACGGCCAGTTTTCGAACTAGAGCCTCAGAATAACTGATCCGATCGTATTTTACAGCATCGGGATGTTTTAAAGGGTCTTTGTCGTAGATGCCATCGACTTTAGTGGCTTTGACCAACACATCGGCCTGGATTTCTATCGCGCGCAGGGCTGCTGCGGAATCGGTGGTAAAATATGGATTGCCAGTTCCTCCGGCAAAAATTAAAACAATGCCCCGCTCCAAATAAGCGAGCGCTTTTTTCCATGAATAGGGCTCGGCGATTCCAGAACAGGGAATGGCGCTGAGAACACGGCTCTCGCATCCGGCTTTTTCAAACGCTTGCTGTAAGGCGATCGCATTGATGAGAGTGGCTAACATTCCGATGTGGTCTGCAGGAGTGCGATCCAATCCGGCCTGGCTGGCTTGGATCCCTCGGAAGATATTGCCTCCCCCGATGACGATGCCCACCTGAACGCCGAGAACGGCGATCGCGCCTACCTCGCGGGCGATTTTCCCGCAGGCGGCCGCATCGACTCCAAACTTTTGCGGCCCCATCAAAGCCTCTCCTGAGAGCTTCAGGAGAATTCGCTTATAATGGGGCCGCTCGCTCATAACCGACTCAAAAATGGGGTTATTGACCTACCTTCCAACGCCAGAAACAACGAACGGAGAGAGGCTTGCCGATTTTTTTCCCGCAAATCTCTAGGAATTGCTGGACGGTTACGGTCGTATCTTTGATGTATTTTTGATGGATGAGGCAGACCTGTTCGCCGAATGCCTTGAGTTTTCCCGCGACGATCTTATCTACGATATTGGCGGGCTTGCCCTGCACCTGAGAGCGCGCGATCTCTTCTTCGCGAGCCAACACATGGGGAGGGATTTCTTCGGGCTTCACATAATCGGGATTTTCGGCTGCAGCATGCATCGCGACTTCTTTTGCGATTCCTTCTTGGCCAGTCGCTCCGTCTACTTCGACGATCACGACGAGCTTGCCGCCCATATGGGAATAAATCCCATAAGAGCTATTCGGATGCTTCGGAATGATTTCAAGGCGGCGGATTTGAATGTTCTCACCCAGAGATTGGATGATGAGATTCCGATACTGGTCGATGGTAGATCGACTTGTCCTTGAAATAGGGCTGCTGGACGAACTCGGCCAACGACTTCGGCTTTGAATCCAAAGCCTGTTTGACGCAATCGTGCAAAAAGTGCTTGAAGCGATCGTTCTGAGCGACGAAATCGGTCTCGGTATTGGCTTCTACGATCGCAATCGCATCGTGGCTCTCGGCGGTCAAAATGATCCCTTCTTTCGTCTCGCGGCCTTCTTTTTTTACGCCGGATGTCATGCCCGCTTTGCGGAGGACGTCGATGGCCTTTTCCAAATCGCCATCGGCCAATACAAGAGCTTCTTTGCATTTCGCCATGCCGACGCCGGTGCGCTCGCGCAATTCTTTAATCATGTCCGATGAAATTTCTTTCATGCCAAGATCCTTTATTCGTCGGTCTCTTCAGTCTCTTCGTCGCCTTCTTCCTCATCGTCGTCGCCTTTGGCCACGGGAAGATTCATGTCGTTTTTCTTGTCGATCACGGCTTGCATCAGAGCGGCCAAAATGACCTTGATGCTCTTTAAAGCATCGTCATTGCAAGCGATGACATATTCGATCGGATCCGGATCGCAATTCGTATCGACAAGAGCCATGACCGGAATGCCGAGCTTATTCGCTTCGGCAACGGCGATATGTTCGCGGCCTGGATCGACGACGATCAGCAGCCCCGGAGGTTTGCGCATCGCGCGAATGCCGGAGAGGTTGCGGTTCAGCTTTGATCTGCTCTTTGCCGAGCAGGGAGATCTCTTTCTTGGTCAGACCTTCTCCGCCGGACGCAATCCGTTTTTCAATGCGCTCGAGATTTTTGACCGACTTGCGAATCGTTGCCAGATTGGTCAGAGTCCCGCCGAGCCAGCGCTCGCAGACATAAAATTCGCCGCATTCTTCAGCGCATTCTTTGACGACGATTTTCGCTTGTTTTTTCGTTCCGACAAATAGAATCGATTTGCGCTTGCCTACCATTTCTCGCACGGCCTGAACGGCAGCGCGGATTTGCTGCAACGTTTTTGCGAGATCGATGATATAAATGCCATTGCGCTCTTCGAAAATGAAGCGCTTCATTTTCGGGTTCCAGCGACGTGTCTGGTGGCCAAAATGAGCTCCGGCTTCTAGCAAGTCCTTAATAGTAACTCTTGCTTCGTATTGCTGTGCTGTAGCCAAACTCTTTCCTCATGGGTAATCAATCGAGAGGCGTCCCCCTCTTATTTTCAACAAAGCGCCTGGTCAGAATCGAACTGACACTCGTAGCTTGGAAGGCTACTGTTCTACCATTGAACTACAGGCGCATAACCCGCTCTTTGCAGAGCGTACAAAAAACAGAAATAACAGTTTTACTCGAGAAACCAATTTATTGCAAGAAAGTTCGCGATTTTCCCACCCATCTATCGACCTGAAATCCCGTCTGGCTAAACTCGCAAATAAAAAAATTAAACCAAGAAAAAATTTATTAGCAACAATTTCAAACAAACCATTCCTTTAAAAAAGTTTTTATATATTAAAACCACCTCGAGAATCGGTTTTGGTCTGCGCCAAAGCGATTCTCGAGGTGGTTTCGATAAAAAAGCCATCTCTTCTTCACCCATCTGTTTCAGAGAATGGCTAGGGCTAAATTTCACATCGCTCGCAGTATGCTTTCGCAGAAAAGATGAAATTTGCGATCCTGTGAAAATTCGCAAAGGCTATTTTTCAATGTCCGCTTTGCAAAAGACAAACCGTTTGCTCCGGCTGATCCTAGGCGCGTTCCTGCTCATCGCGTTCCGGGTATGGCATTTGGCTGCGATCCAAAGAGAGGAAAAGCTCTCGGAGGCAAGGCGCCCGCAGCGCCGCACGGTCGTCCAAAACGCGGACCGGGGGATCATTTCGGATCGGTTCGGCATCCCTCTCGCGCTGAATCGGATCTGCTATCGCGCTGCGGTTTGCTACAGGGAAATCTCCCAGATGCCCGCGGTCAAATGGACGACGGACGATGCGGGCCTTCGCACAAAGATCTCCCCCCGCCGCGATTATATCCGGAGCCTGTCGCAGAGGCTTTCGCAAATCGTCCCCTCCCTGGACGGCGATCGGATCGAGGATCAAATCTATTCGAAAGCGAGTCTATTCCCCCACGTCCCTTTTGTGCTGGCCTCGAACCTGTCCGAGGAACAGTACTATCGGCTCAAAGGGCTCGAACGGCTTTGGCCGGGCCTTCACGCGGAAATCGGCTCGGAGCGCTTTTATCCCCTGGGAAAAACGGCCTCCAACATCCTCGGATATCTCGGAGCGATCGATCAGAAGGAGTATCTTGCGATCGCAGGAGAATTGGATCTGCTCCAGCAGATGCTCTCGGGGGGCTCGGAAGACGAATCGATCGCCCGGCGCTATCAAGAACTGAAGGAAAAGGCCTATACCCTGCGGGACTCTGTCGGAAAGGCGGGAATCGAAAAGCAATACGAACACGAGCTGCGCGGATTTTATGGAAAAAAAACATTTGAAATCGATCAGAAGGGCAACTGTCTGCGAGAGCTGTTCGGATCGAAGGAAGCGATCCCGGGGAATACGGTCGCTTTGTCCCTTTCGGCCGAATTGCAGCAATATTGCGAAGAGCTTTTGATGCAAGACGAAAAATCGCGCGACGGAAGAAGCCTCGGAGCGGATCCATGGACAAAAACGCGAAAAGCCCAAAAACAGCCATGGATCAAGGGAGGCGCGATCGTGGCTCTCGGATCCCAATACGGGAGAAGTCCTGGCGCTGGCTTCGGACTCCGCGATTCGATCCCAACGATTTCATCTTGTCTTCGCAAAAAGAAGGAAAAGTGCCCCGGATCCGCCGCTGGCAAGAATCGGAGAGTACATCGCGGCTGTTTGGGACGGAACGGACGTCCTTCTACGCGAGCGCGAAAGGAAAAGAAGAATCGATGCCCTTGTCTTGGGAGACCTACCTCAAGTGGATTCTTCCCCCGGACAGTCCCATCGCCTCGATTTGGAGTCGGATCGACGATCTGAAAGGGGCGATCGCGCTTCAAGAAGATTTTGAATCGCTGCTCTACTTTTCCTCCGTCTCGAAACCCTCGCTTCTGATCGATGCGCTTTTTCCGTCCGATCGTTTGTGCGAACCGAAGGCGAATCCGAAAACGCGAGATCCGATTCTGCAGGAACTCCGCTCGCACGCAGCCGACATCGCCCCTCTCAGAAAAAGAGTCGAACAGGCGCTGCAGGCGATCCCGACAATCCGGACAAGCTCTTTGCGATTGATTTATGCAGGATGGCGGTCTACAGCCCCGCGTTCAGCGACGAACTCATGCGAAAATGGGCTCGTGCAAACTTTCGTTTTACCGCGAATTGATGCAGGCTTTCAACAGAATCGAGATGGAAGTGCGCCAAGCGAGCCTCCAATACGTTTCGAAAAGATCAATTCCCCGCATGGCGCAAAGAAAACCAAAAGAACTTTTTGGCCGCGATGCGCCGCCGAGAAAAAGAAGAAGGAACATATGCCAAACCGTATCTCGACTACTTGATAAAAAGGAACACGAACTGTTTGAAGAATTTTGGGCAGAGATCCGATTGCCTTTGATCGCCGCAATCTATCAAACAAGACAGCTCCTGCCTGCCCGACGGAAGCCGGCTCCTTATTTTGAAACGGCGCAACCCCTTCGCCCGATTGCGATGCATGCGCGCATCGACAGACGCTCTAAATCTAGAGGAGATGGCTCAATTGTTAAAAACCATGCGCCCATTTCGCCAACTCGACCGCCCGCTTTGGGGTTCATACCGCCACTTGAAGGAACCCCGAGCAGCAAACGGAGCAGGATTTGGCCGCGGCGTTTTATCCGACGGGAGGTTTCGGCTATAGCCGCTCGCATGCGTTCCAAACGGCAGCTCCCCTCGGTTCTTTGTTCAAATTGGTCACCGGATGGGAAGCTCTCCGCAGCGGCAGAAACGCCCGGGGAATCCATTGACCCTTGTCGACGAGGTGCGCATCAATGAAAAGGACCGCTCCCTTATCGTCGCTACGACTCTCGACCACAAACCGATCCCCGCCATTACAAAGGGCGGAAGCTCCCTCGAAGCCATCAGCCGAAATCGGCAAAGTGGATCTGATCGGCGCAATCGAACAATCGAGCAATCCGTATTTTGCCATATTGGCCGGAGATTATCTCAGCCATCCGCAGGATCTCGTAAGGCCGCCGCGGATTTTGGATTCGGGGAGCGCTCCGGAATCGATTTGCCCGGAGAATATAAAGGCAATCTCCCGTCCGATGTCGATAAAAACAAAACCGGCCTTTATTCCTTTGCGATCGGACAACACACCTTGGTCGGCACACCTTTACAGGCAGCTCCGATGCTCGGCGCTTTTGCCAACCGCGGCTACCTGTTGGCTCCGACGATCTCGCAAAGCCTTGAGGGAGAGAATCTCGGCGCATGCAGCTGCCCGCATTCAAAAAGCTCGGCTTTTCAAGACGAGCTTTCCTTGTTCGGGAATCGACTTTCCCCTTATTTTCCGCCGCTGCTCGAAAAAGAGGAGTTCGGAATGCCCAGCCGATCGAATCAAGACTCCGCAGAGCGCTGCCGCTGCCTTCCTGGACCCGCAATACCCTATTCGAAGGGATGGATCGCGTGCTATGGGGCGCAAAGGGAAACGCGCGGCCCAGCGCGATCCGAAGCCTAGGCTCGCGTCCGAAAATCTTAAAGGACTTTCTCTCTTTACAACACCAATCATCGGAAAAACCAGCACTGCGGAAATCCTTTGGAGATCCGAATGCGAACCCTTCTTCCATCCCCAAATGTACAAGCATATTTGGTTCGGAGCGATTTCATTCGCTCCGCCCAAAGATAAAATTATCAAAGAACATAAGGATCTTTGGGATCACCCCGAGCTGATCGTGATCGTCTATTTCGGTTCGGCGACTGGGGGCGGGAGGCGGCTCCTCTAGCGGCTCAGGTCATTCAAAAATGGCGCAGCATCCAGGCGAATCGAAAGCTTTTCTAACCCGCGTTCCATTAGGGGATGCCTACAAAGCGGGCCTTATGTGAATTTGGGCAAGCTACGGCCTTGCCGAGTCCAAATTTACAAAAACCTTCCTGCGCGCGATATGAATTGCCTTGGCAGCGCGTTGCAAAATAAGCGATTGTTTTTTTAAGCCCTTCTTCCAAAGAAATTTTCGGCTGCCATCCCAGCTTGTCCCGCGCTTGGCGGATGTCGGGCCGCCTTTGTTTTGGATCGTCCGAAGGAGCGGCCTAAAAATGAGTTTTGAAGAAGATCCCGACAGGGCGATGACCTGTCGAGCCAATTCCAAAATCGTATACTCGGCCGGATTGCCGATATTGATCGGACCTACGATTGTTTCATCCGATTCCATCAATCGAATCATTACATCGATCAGATCGCTCGGCATAGCAAAAAGAGCGCGTTTGGGTTCCATCTCCATAAATCGTGATCGGCTCGCCCTTGATGGCCTGCACGATAAAATTGGATACGACACGGCCGTCATTCGGGTGCATCCGCGGCCCATAGGTATTAAAAATTCTTGCTACCTTGATCCGAGCTTTTCCCGCGCGCCAATAATCAAAAAAGAGCGTTTCGGCGCAGCGCTTTCCCTCGTCGTAGCAGGCGCGCACTCCGATCGGATTGACATGTCCCCAATAATGCTCGGGCTGCGGATGGACCATGGGATCCCCATAAACTTCGCTGGTCGACGCTTGAAAAATTTTCACCTTCAGCTTCTCTGCGAGTTCGAGCAAATGCATCGCTCCGAGCACGCTGATTTTAACAGTCTGGATGGGGTCGGCCTGGTAATGGAGCGGAGATGCAGGGCAAGCCAGGTTGTAGATTTCATCTGCTTCTACGTCCAAAGGCCGGCAGATATCGTGGAAAAGCAGCTCAAAATCAGAGCGACCGAGCAGATGCGCGACATTGTCTTTCGAGCCGGTTAAAAAATTATCGACGCATAAAACTCGATCCCCTTTTGCAAGCAGCCGCTCGCACAGGTGAGATCCTAAAAATCCAGCCCCGCCGACGACAAGAACTCTTCTTTTGCCCATTCCGCACCGCCCACAACCTTATTTCCGCATCCTAAGCATAAAGAAGCCTCTCTGTCAATCAGAGCTGCAACCACAGCATTTGGTCTCTGCGTTGATCAAGCTCGGCAAAAGCTGCGAAATGAACCGATGCCATTCGGCAATCGGCTTTGAACCGACATATACGATATCCCCCGGCATGAGGAGCATGCTATCCGGCGCTAGATATAGGACGTGGTTCCAGCTCAGAGCGTACACCTTTGGACATGCGATCGCGCCTCTGATGACTTGGATGCAGGATCCGTTTCCCGTATAAGAAATGCCGCAGGCCTGCGCGAGCGCTTGCGAAAGAGGCATAGAGCCGGAGGGCAATCCGATGACTTTCTGCACGCCCACTTCTCCTACCACCGCGATCGCCGCCTCCGATGCATCTGCGATGTAGATCCGATCGCCGCCGCGCATCGCGATGTTCTGCGACATATCCCCTTCTTTGAGCAGTTTGTGCAGATCGACCGCGAGGAGTTTCGCTCCCCTTGCGACATAGCTTTTGAATAAATTGGCGCGGGAACAGATCTGAGCTTGGGCGAGCACGTCGAACAGCCGCGTTTTTCCATCCACGACCGCGCTTGCGACGCCGACTTTTCCTGCTAAAGCGATGCTGCCCGCAGCAAGTCCGCTGCAGTCCTCTTCCAATAAAGAGGCGTCGAGTTCCTCGAAGCATTGCCCCTGCATCTCCAGAATCGAATACTTCCCTTGGCGAATTTTATAGGAATCGAGGACGAATTCATCTGCGCCGAATAGATCGCATCCTCTGTAAGGGCCGCAGCACGAGGCGGCCAGCAGCAACGGAGCGATCAAAACAAAACGGATATAAGCTCTCATAGCTTCCGCCGGAAGAATGCAACAGTCCGGATTCTAACATAATGTCCATTGAAACCTCCTCAAAAATCAATTCCCCAAATCATTTTCGGCATTCTGAAAGAACAGTCGGGATATGCGCTCTAGCGAATAAATTGAAAAGACTCCATAATCCGAGGTTTCCTCGACGGGAGATGTCTCCATGCCTGCTAAATCCGAGCCTTTCGAACCTTATATCGCGCCGACGACTCATATCCGAGAGTTTTCGCTTCGGGCGACGCTTCTGGGACTTTTATTTGGATTTTTTTTCGCCGTGGCCAACGCTTATCTGGCGTTAAAAATCGGTCAGACGGTGTCCGCATCGATTCCCGCGGCGGTTTTATCGATGGGGCTCATGAAGCTCTATTGCCGCAACACGACAATCCTCGAGCACAACATCGTGCAAACGATTGCAACCGTCGGAGAAGGCTTGGCGGGAGGCGTCACCTTTACCATTCCGGCTCTTTTTCTCCTTGGAGAATCCGTTTCGATCGGGCGCATCTTCCTCTTGTCCTCGTTGGGGGGCATCCTCGGCATCTTGTTTATGATCCCGATGCGCCGCTTCATCATCGTAGAAGAACACGGGAAGCTCCCATTTCCGGAAGGCACCGCCTGCGCGGAAATCCTGAAAGCAGGAGAAAAAAACAGCCGTTCGGCTCTGCTCGCGGTCTGGGGTCTTATCGCAGCGGCCGTTTATAAAATCGGCTCGAGCGCTCTGTTCTTATGGAAAGAAACTCCGACCTGGATCTTTCAATTCTTCCACAAAGCGCCCTTGACCATCGATACTTCGCCCGCTCTTCTCGGAGTTGGATATATCATCGGGCCGAGGATCGCCACGCTGATGTTCGCAGGCGGCATCATGGGCTGGTGGATTATCATCCCGCTGATCAAGTTATTCGGCACGGGCGGAACTGCGATCTTTCCGGCCAAGCTCCCTATCGCAGAGCTTTCTTCGCCCCAAATCTGGAGCTATTACGTCCGCTACATCGGGGCGGGAACCGTCGCGATGGGAGGGCTTTTGAGCTTGATCCGCATCGGCCCCATCCTTTATAAGACCTTGCGCGTCAGCATTCGAGAACTTCGCGGCGGATTTAAAACCCCAGCGAATATCGCGCGGACCGACCGGGATATTTCGATGGCGTGGCTGATCCTCGGTTCTGTCGCAATCATTTTGACTCTTTGGCTGTTCCCCGGCCTTCCGATGAACTTCTTCACGGTTTTTCTTTTGACCGTCCTCGGTTTTTTCTTCGTCGCGGTCACTTCTCTCATCGTCGGCATCATCGGCAGCTCTTCCAATCCCGTCTCCGGGATGACTTTGACGACGCTCCTCATCACATGCGTCATTTTCACAATGCTCGGATGGACCGAGCGGATCTATCTCATTTCCGCGATCACGATGGGCTGCGTCGCATGTATCGCCATCTGCATGGCGGGGACGACTTCGCAGGATCTAAAAACAGGATTCTTGCTGGGAGCCACTCCAAAATCACAGCAAATCGCCGAAATCCTCGGGGTTTTGATCCCTTCCCTCGCCCTGGGATACACGATTTACATCCTGAATGCAGCCTATCAGATCGGATCGGATAAAATGAGCGCGCCCCAAGCGACGTTGATGTCGATCATCGCGAACGGGGTAATCAATGGCGAGCTCCCCTATACATTGATGGGAGTCGGCGTTTTGATCGGACTCGTCATGGCCCTTTTGGGAATCCCCATCCTCCCATTCGCGCTCGGCCTCTATCTGCCGCTCTCTTTGACGACGGCCACCATGTTCGGAGGTCTCGTTCGAAAAATCGTCGACCGCAAAAACCCTTCGGAACCCGTGCAGAAACGGGGCATTCTTTTCTCATCGGGCCTGATCAGCGGCGACGCTCTCATCGGAGTTGTGATTGCGCTTCTGACGATTCTGGGAATCGTCCCAATGCATTCGACCTCTTATTTCTCCGACGAGGCCAGCTTCGCGATCTTCCTCCTCTTAGGACTGATGACAATTGGCATCACCTTATATCGGCAGCACAAACAGGCTCCTGTCGATTAAGATTGGGACAGAGGACATGCAAAAGAGAATTCTCATCACAGGCGCTGCCGGATTCATCGGCTCGCACGTCGCCTCCGCACTCAAACGCAGGGGTGATTTCGTCATCGGGATCGACAATTTCAATACGTACTATTCCCCTGTCCTGAAATATGCCAGGCGGGATCTCCTCTTAAAAGACGGGATAGAAATTCATGCGGCAGACATCTGCGATCAATCTTTTCTCGAACGCCTCCTGGTTCGCGAAAAGATCTCGCATTTCATCCATTTAGCAGCCCAGGCAGGGGTCCGGCATTCCCTCCATGCTCCGGGAGACTACGTCGCCTCGAATCTCCAAGGATTCGTATCAGTTCTCGAAGCCTGTAAAACCGCAGCCGTCCCTTATTTTGTCTATGCGTCCTCTTCTTCCGTCTATGGATTAAATAAGAAGACGCCCTTCAGCGTCGACGATTCCACCGATGCCCCGGCCAATCTCTATGGAGCCACTAAGAAAGCGAATGAGGCGATCGCCCATTCCTATCACCATCTCTACGGGATTCGGACAACAGGCCTTAGATATTTTACGGTTTACGGCCCTTGGGGACGCCCCGACATGGCTTATTTCAGCTTCGCCGAAAAAATCTCGGCGCAAGAACCGATTCAGGTATTCAACCACGGGCGCATGAAACGGGATTTCACCTATATCGACGACATCGTCGAAGGAACTCTCGCAGCGGTCGATCTCGGAGCGCCCTGTGAAATCTTCAACTTGGGCAACCATCGACCCGTCGAGCTATTGCATCTCATCCGCCTTCTCGAAAAAGCTCTGGGCAAACCAGCTCGGCTCGAAATGCTTCCGATGCAAATGGGCGAAGTTCTCGAAACGTATGCGGATATCTCCAAGAGTCAAAAACTGCTCGGATTCGCCCCTCGCGTCTCGATCGAGGAGGGAATCAACCATTTTGTCCGATGGCATCGGCAATACGGCGAAAGGCTTGCGCAAAGCAAGCGATGAGATCGCCCGCAATCATGCAATAAGACGTCTGCTCAAAGGCCGCGGCCTCGCCCGCCAGCGCATGGATCGATGCTCCTAAAAGAGCGGCGTCCTCACCGTTGCAGCCTTGCGCCAAAAGCGCAGCGATAAGCCCCGTCAGCACATCTCCGCTTCCCGCCGTCGCCATCCCCGGATCTCCCAGCGCGATCAGATAGGGCGGTTTCTTGGGTCGGAAGATCCATGTGGGAGCTCCTTTCAGCACGACGATCGCAGAAGTTCGATCGCAAAACATCTGGCAGCCTTTTAGAAGAGCTTCTTCGGACAACGCCTTTTTATTCAAAAGCCGCAGCATTTCCTTCCGATGCGGGGTGCAGATCGATCCCTTCGGAATGCGGATTTTTCCCGTCAGAGCATCGGCATCGAATACGATCGGACATCGGATCTCTTTCAATTCTCTCTTCAGCCACTCTTCCGTCGCTTCGCCCTGTCCCAGTCCCGGCCCGAGGAATACGGCATTCGCCTTGATTACATCCCTCGCCCAGGAATCCCGATCCCACGGCCCATGGATGATTTCATATGGCATCGATGCCATTTCCCGTTCAGCTCCCTCGGGATAAAACAGTTTGACGATCCCCGCGCCTCCCCTGAGAGCCGCCAAAGAGGCGAGCTTCGCCGCTCCTGAATAACGGCTCGATCCCGCGTACCCGAGCACGCATCCGGCCTGATATTTGTGCCTATTCCGAACGATTTTCGGCAAAAGGTTTGCGAGCAGATCCGGCTCGGCGATGAGAGCGTCTTCGCGAGCCGCCCGGCTCCATTTCGCAGGCAATCCGAAATCGACGACTTCGAGCTGTCCGGCATGATTCCATCCGTCCTGCAAAAAACAACCCGTCTTGGGAAATCCAAGCGCAATCGTCAGCGCCGCTTTGATCGCCGCTCCCCCCGCCTCTCCTGTCGACCCATCGATCCCGGAAGCGATATCGATGGAGAGAATCGGCAATCCGGACTGATTCGCCCGTTCGATCGCCATTTTCGCAAGTCCCGTCGTTTGCCCAGAAAAACCCGTGCCAAAAATGCCATCTAAAACGAACTCCCCGTCGAAATCGCAGCTCTTTTTTTTCTCGAGCTGGACAATGAGGCCCCCTTGCCGCTCAAACTCTTTTGCCATCTTGCGGCAAAGCGCTTTCGCATCCCGTTCGGAAGAAGTCCAATATGCAACCGCTTTAAAACCTTCTTTCAGAAGGCAAAGCCCTGCGGCGAACGCATCGGCTCCATTATGCCCGCCTCCCGCTAGAATCGAGACCTCTTTTTCAAGTCCGTGCATCGCCGCCCAATTCCCCGCAGCCCGCGCGATTCCCTCGCCCGCTTTTCTCACCCAAGCTTCCCGGTTTTCTCCGGCTTTTAAGGCCAACTCTTCGATACGGGTCATTTCTTTGGCAGATACAATCTTCATATCTCGTCCCTTTTGATCTATCCCAAAACTACTTCAAGAATCGGTTTTGGTATACGCCGAACCTGCTTCGAGGCATCATTCGGTATATTTTCCATCTTTATACCGAACCGCAAAATCACTGAAACTCATTTTGCAAACACCCCCTCGAGAATAGGCCTCTTGCGCGACGAATCTTTCGTTCCGCAATAGGTCTAATAGGGTTTTAGAGAGTTTCTATAACGTGAGTTTTAAAGATTTTTTGGGATCCAGACAATCGAAGAAACGCCTAGAGGTGTTCTTCTTTGATCGCCCGCTGCATGAGGAGCTGAACGGCTTCTTTCGGATGCATGCCGTCGTAGAGGATGGCATACGTCACTTCCGTAATCGGCAGAGGGACATTGTGCTTGCGCCCGAGTTCTTTGGCAGAGACGCAGGTATAAACCCCTTCGACAGCCATGCCGATCTTTTGGCGGGCTCCTTCGGGAGAAAATCCTTCGGCGATGAGGCGCCCGTATCGGTAATTGCGGCTGTGCGTCGACAGGCATGTCACGCATAGATCTCCCATGCCTGAAAGCCCGTTGAGCGTTTCCGGTTTGCATTGCTTGACGAGGCAGAGTTTGCGCATTTCGTGCAACCCCCGCGTCATGAGCGCAGCTTTCGTGTTGTCTCCGCATCCGAGCCCATCGGCGATTCCGCATGCGATCGCGATGATGTTTTTCATCGCCCCGCCGAAACAAACCCCGCGCAAATCGGCATTCGGATAGACGCGGAATGTCTGCGTCGAAAACATCTCTTGGATCATCTTCATGACATCTGCATCATAGGCAGAACAAACGACCGACGTCGGCCGGCCGCAGATCACTTCTTCCGCATGGCTCGGCCCGCTCAAACACCCGACGAGGGGATTTTCTGGAATTCCCGTGAGCTCCTCGACGATTTCCGGGAGAAGCAGCCCCGTTTTCTGTTCGATCCCTTTGGATGTGAGAATGACCGGAACAGAGATCTCTTGGCGGCGCAATACCTCTTCAAAGACAGGGCGAACGCCGGACGAAGTGACGCTCTCAACGATGACTTCCGCGCCGTCCAATGCCTCTTCCAAGCTCTTAGTAAAGGAAACCCCTTCCGGGATTCTCGCTTGAGGCAGCTTTGGGTGCAGGCGCGTTTGCTGCAGCTGCTCGGCAAGGCCGTCTTCTTTCGTCCAAGCGACGACCTCGTACCCGTTTTGCACGAGCAAAGAGGCCAAGCTAACGCCCCAGGTTCCTGCTCCAAGATATGCGATTTTCTTCATGCGGGAGAGTATATCATATCGGCCCTTTCCTTCTCCATTAGGAGCCTTTCGATCTCGCCGATTTTATTCATTTCTTTTAATGGCGCGTAGCAAGACTCTCTCTTTGAGAGCTTTGCTTGCGGCTTCCGGGCGAATGCCAGGGCATCTACGATAAAGCGCTCGGCTTTCCAGACCATCGTTTTTTCGCCGTTTTGAAAAGCGGCTTTTCTCGCCCAGTGCAAAGGAAATTCTTTTTTGCTCAGCTCGTAAAAGAATTTCAGATCGATGGCGAGCAGACCCGTATTCGCCAAGCGATGAATCTGCCTTTGCTCGGAAGTCAATTCGGCAAATTCGGCGATTGCGAGCTTGCCGTCCGCGAGAACGAGCCGCCCCATCGCCTCGGCCTCATCCTCGATTCGAATGCAGTTGACCGTGAGGTCGGCTTGCGCATTCAGATGGACCGCGATCAGTTCGGGATCGAAGGGATCGGCCAAAGGATTGTCGATGGGCACGATGTGAACCGTTTCAACGCCTTCGCGCAAAAACTGTTCGTAAAGCCCCGCTTCTACAAATGCCTTAAATACGCTCCCATTCCCATCGGGACCCTCTGCGATTTTCCCGATCTCATCCCAAAACCATCTCCCCTCGTCGTCGAGCAATGGGAGTACTCCCTGCGAAAACAGATGGATATGAGGCAATCCAAAAAAGGCATGGCTCTGCAAAAAGAGCTTCGTCTCTTCGAAATTGACTTTTGAAGCCATGATGGCCACGGGAATCTGTTTCGAGCGCAGCTTTTCCAGCTGACGCTCGAATAAGCTCTTGCCGAGAAGCGGAAAACATCCCTTCGGCCCGCTATGGCCGAGGCGGCTTCCCTGCCCGCCCGCTAAAATCACGATGCCGATCCGCCCTTGCGGCTGTCGTTTCGCCCTGTTTTCGGCGATCCGATATCTCGATAAGGAATTTTGAAAAAATCGACTCCGTTCGAGCCAGCTTTTCTTCAGCATAGAGCTCAGCTCGGGCGTCCAATCCCCCAATTGTTTTTCACACGCTAGCAACCGCTCTAAACCGATCTCTTTCAGATTGGGGATCAAATGTTCTTGATCCAATGAGCCAAGGCGATCTCGGCATCGTTCAGTTGCTTTCATGAGCGCCTATGATAGATTGCAGAACTTCCTGTGCTGAAATCGATGAAAGATCCCTTCGCTGTCCGATCAAGGGGCGATGGATGAGCAAGGGATTCGGCGACGGCACATTCTGTTTTAAAATGCCGTGATCCGGATCTGCCCAGAGAGATATGATTTGCAACGGAAATAGCGCATCGAGGTAATAGGACATGCTCAAAAGCCCCGAATCGAGAGCGATCAGATAGCGGCAACGGTTTTTGATGATCGAAAGAGCTTCTAGAAGAGATGTTTGCCCGCGCAAATCGATGACCTGGCCGCTCTCGAACGTTTCTTCCCGTTTGATCCCGAATAAAATTGGTCGCAGCAAAGGGAATTTTTTCAGCTCATCGAAAAACTCGCGCCAGCGCTGAACGGGCCAATTGCGCCAAAGGCCGTAGTCCGTCTCGCAGGACAGCTGAATCCCAATATAGGTAAACCCATGCGGCAGATCGAATCTCTTGCAAAGCCCGTCGTGGGATTCGTCCCAAGTGAGCCGGGGAACCAGAGTTCCTCTTTGCCATCTCACCCAATCGGTCGGCGTCGGCCAGGGGATCACGATGTCGAACTCGGACGGACTGCGCCCGATCGCCGAGAGGGTTTTCTCCACGTCATATGGCTCTCCGCGTTTCCAATCCGGAGCCGCGATCGTTTGAACGCCTTGAAGTAGAGAAAATCCCTCCTGCAGATTTTCGCGGATCAAAAATGTCACCGCGGCATCCGGAATCCAATGGCGGATGCGATGGACGATCGCATACAACCCTAACGGAATATCTCCCAATCCCCGATTCCAGCAGAGCAAGATATTTTTCTCGCCCCGCCTGGCTGCCCTCTTGCAAATCGAATCGAGCCGATTCGGAAGAAAATGACGGCAAAGAGTTCTAAACATCGCTCGGCCTCCTCTCTTGAATTTTCTCAATCACTTCTTCGACCGAAATCGCCTTCATGCATCGAAAATCGATCGGACACACTCGCCTAAAACAAGGCGAACAACTCGCGCGTTTGTGAATGACCCCGTCTTTCTGCCCATAAGGCCCTGTCGCATGATCATCTGTCGATCCGAACAAAGCGACTACCGGAACTCCCAGCGCGGCGGCGATATGCATCGGGCCGCTGTCGTTGGTCACAAGCAAATCGCACTCCTGGATCAAAGACATCAGCTCTCTCAGACTGGTCTCTCCCGCCAAGCTGATCGCCCTCGGCGGCAGACCGCGGCAAATCTCCTTCACAAGCGACTCCGTTTTTGCATCGCCAAAAAATACGACGCGCATCCGGGGGTCTTTGAGCAGCTCGAGCGCAAGAGATCGGAATCGCTCCGGAGGCCAGCATTTCGCCGATCCAAAAGCCGCGCCGGGATTGATCCCGATCAAAGGCTCTTTCGACGAGCATCCCCTTTGCGCCAAAAGCGCTCTTGCCGCTTCGATTTCCTCTTCCGATAGGTAGAGGCGAGGCCCGGACTTTCCCACCGCAATCCCCAGCGGCTTCAGCAACCGCTTGTACCGATCCACCTGGTGAATAGGCTCCTCTAATGGTTTGATCGGATCGGTGAGCAGCCATGCGCGCATTTGCCCACGATAGCCGATCCGCCTCGCTACACGCCCTTGCCAAAACCACCATGCGGAGGAAAAAGAATTTGCAAGAAGCACCCCCAAATCGTATTTGCCATCTCGAAGCGCTTCGATGATGTCGCGGGTTTTGTCGCGGCGCAAAAAAGCGTTTTCAGGTTTTGAAAAGCAAAATATCGCATCGATAAATGGATCCCGCTTGAAGAGCTCGAAAACGGGCGCAGCGCACATCGCTGTGATCTCCGCGTTCGGAAAATGGCGCTTCAACTCTTCCGCGACCGGCGCCGCCATCACGGCATCTCCGATCCAATTGGGAAAGCGAACGATGATTTTCTTATAAGACATCGACACCGGCTCCGCAGCGATTGATACCGATTCCGCCTCAATCGCACATCCAAATCGAAGCGAATGCGCTCGGAGACGGCGAGGGGTTAGCCCAATCTAAAAAACGATTCTCAAAGCGGTTTTGGTATACAAACGACAGCATAGAGAGGACAGGAGCCCCTGTCAATGAAATGATGCGGCTCCTGCAAGACTCGGCTTATCAAATCTCCTGCTCGGGAAAAGGGGGGATATACGATTCGAGACTGCACTGCGAAGGCGCCCGTGTATAAGGCGCATAATAATCGGATAGCTCTTCCCACGATAATCGCTTTATGCGTTCCCATTCTTCTCGTGGCTGCAGCCTACTCAATGAGTCAATTGATACTCGGCTGGCACGCGCTTCTAATGCCTCTTGGCTCCCCTTTTCAGCACACCTTTCGCGAATGTCCCCGAGGGATTGCGCGCGGGTTGCTTGGTTGAATTTTTGTTGGAAAAACAGCACGATACGCTTGAACAATGTTTGGCCGATATGTCCAGTTGTCGCATCTTGCACGCGACATGTCCCGTAACCTTGATTCTCAGTGATACAGGATGAAGCGCGACTCATGGTCGCTCTGTCAATGATCGATGTCATATTTGAACCTCCTTAGGCTTCAAAATGAACGCATCAATTCTTAACAAAATCTTTCATTTTGACAAGAATTTTTTCTCCTTCTGCTGACAACTCGCGAATACTCTTTAGAACGCGGCTGCAAAATGGGCTTTCGGCATGCGGACGTCCTCTCAGAGTCGAAGAGAACAGTTCTGCTTCCAGCATGAGACCGTTGCGCAAATCCGATGTTTAAAGTACCTTCGATATAACCGACGCAAGACATCCTCTTATGATTATTTTAGGGATCGACCCCGGCACGCAGATCACAGGGTACGGAGTCATTCAGGCCGACTCACCCCGAATCGCTCCGATCGATTACGGCTGCATCCGCACGCCTCCGAATCTCTCGCTGCCCGAGCGCTATCGCATCATTTTCGAAAGTCTCGAAACCTTAATCGCTAAATATCGTCCGGAAGTCTTGGCGATCGAATCGCAGTTCGTCATGAAAAACGCCCAAAGCGCGATCAAACTCGGCATGGCCAAAGGAATGGCGATCCTAGCGGCTGCCCGAAGCGGCATCCCCGTGTGCGAATACGCGCCGAAACAAGCCAAGCTCGCCGTCACAGGAACCGGGCGAGCCAGTAAATGGCAAGTGCAAAAAATGATTCAGTCGCTTCTTCGGCTCTCAACGCCGCCGCATCCGGAAGATGCGGCCGATGCGCTCGCCCTTGCGATCTGTCACGCTCACAAAGGAACCCATGTATGTATGAATCCATCCGCGGCACTCTTAAACGCAAAGAACCGTCGCTCGCCGTCATCGACTGCGGAGCGCTCTCCTACAGGCTCTCAATCCCCTTGAGCACCTATTCGCGGCTTCCCTGCTGCGAAACCGCCGTGCAGCTCTTTTTGTCTCCGATCATCCGCGAAGATGCGCATACCCTCTACGCCTTCCTGCTCAAAGAAGAGCGCGACCTGTTCGAATTGCTGCTGACGATCTCCGGCATCGGACCTCGCACCGCTTGCGCCATCATCGGACATATGGAGATCAACACTTTCCGCAGGGCGATCGAAACAGCCGATTTAAAAAGCCTCAGTAAAATTCCGGGTATCGGGAAAAAAAGCGCCGAACGGCTCATCATCGAAATGCGCGATAAATTCAAAGGCAAAGGAAAATCCCCCGATGCGACTCTGCCTCTCGGCTCCCTCGAAGGAATCGTGGGCGATGCCATCCAAGCTCTGGTCCATCTCGGCTATAGCTCTCCGGACGCCCAAAAAGCAGTCCAAACGGCCTTTAAAACAAACGAGCAGGAAACCGATCTGGGAAAACTGATCACAGCCTCCCTAAGGCAGATTTAGAAAGCTCTTGAAAAGCCATGCCGAATCCGCTTCCGCATGGCTTGCGACTCATTTAAGAAATCAGACAGCAGAATCCCCGCTTTGAATGGCTCGCGCTTTCTTTTGAATCGCCCTGCTCAAAAAGAGTTGCAGGAGGCTTTGCTAGCATCCGACAGCCTTCCGCGCATCGCTTGAATAGCCCATCTACCCGAATCGCATGGGATTCTCTCTCCTGTTCGAGGCAGATCTTCCATTGCGGAATATCTTCCGAGTGTTCGCTTCCCGCGTCATAATTCAAAGAGCTCTCAGAGCTTTTTCTCGCTATCGAATCCACCGCCATATTCCCTCTAAGAAATCACACAATGATTTTTATCCCAGAATTTCTTCATCTCCAACAAGGCTCCTGCAGCTTTAGCCTCTGCAGCGAGCCTCAAATGATCGCTCATCCGGTAAGGGTTAGGGAACTCATCGAACGCCCTGCCAACCAAGAAAGACGACCATTGATGAGCGCTTTCGCTGCCCATCGCGATAAATCTCCGAAATCCAGATTCCCCACATGGATCAGCAGACATCCTAGCTCCTGAATCGCGCTCAGAGGGCGCATCATCCCAAAGTTTTTACGCAAAAATCGAATTAGCCATCAAAGGAATTTTTAATTTTCAAGATGCCCCCTCTCGATTTCCTCGAGCAACCGGCGGCTGTTTTTGATAGAATAGGGCCTGCTTTTTCAACCGTATAATGGAAATTTTTTGCAGCAAAGACAGTATTAAATCGGATCGCCGCCTCCCGAAAAAACATCGCTGCTTCCAGAACCATTTGACTAAAGAAGTCTCTTTGCTCTTTGTTAATTTTATCGCAAAATGCATCGGCATCACCGCAACGCCCAGTCCTTTGGGGATGGGCGTTATGCTATCGTTAATCGCGTTCCTGCGAACTGATGGCTTTTGGATAGGCAGATTACCGGGATAGACTCGATCCGCTAATTTCGTCCAACTTTCTTTAGCATCTTCGTATCCACAATAATACCCAATCATCCACCCAACTCCGATCAAGGCAAGTGATTTAAATGCGACAAAAACCACTTTTAATGTTTTTTCTTTCCGAAGCAATTCTTCAATCCGTTTTTCATTCATCACGCCTCGTCCGGAACCAAACATCTCGTATTGTATAGTTCTTCCCTGCAAGTTTCCTTCCGGTGCTTGATCCCGTATCTGCGGATATCCCAATGGAGATCGTTGAGTCGGTAATGTCATGCCATTTTCTCGTTGAATATTTTCATTGGATAGATTTGACGTTTGATACACAGACGAAGCGTTATCTTGACCAGAATAACGCTGACTGTCGCTAAATTGATTTGAAACAGAACTCATATTTTATTCTCTTATAATATACTTAATCGCACACAAAACCACAAGATTACTTCTGCCAAAAATATTTACCGTTCTGAGCTTGATCTCCTCGACCTCTCGCATCAGTATAGGCCAGCGCGGAAGGCATTACTGTATTTACCAAGTGAAGTGACATTTGATCGCCTAATTGACGAACTCCTTCTGTCCCAAACGGAAGATAAGCAACGCTAGTCATCATACTCTGCCTGAAAGCAGCATCCATCCCATTTGCACTTAAAGCTTCGCTCATGAATGTCGTATCCGGATTTGTATCTGAGTTCTGCTCCGACCTCCTTTCGCTACTGCAGATCCAACTACAGGAGCAAAAATCGATACAAGAGCTCTAGCCCGACTGACCCCATGTAGGCGGAGCATTTTTCGCAGCCATCTGCCGCCTCATGCATTCCTCGGCTCTTCTCTCTCGCCTCTTGTCTTTGCGCTTCTCTTGCCATCCTTTCTTCTTGCCTTGCAGCTCTTTCTTCTTGAATCCGGGATTGAGCTTGAGTAGAAGTCATTAGCGCAGCAACCGCTGATTGCAATGTAGCTAGTTGCGCGCTTTTAGGAGATAAAGGAATCGCATTGCGCTCTATTTCCGAGGAAATTTGACAACCGAATCTTTACCATTAGTCCCATATGTATCCATCGGAATTTGATTTGCCCAAGCTGTAATCGTTCGCAAGAGCGAGCGGAATATTGCCATTTCCTGCGATTCGAATCATTTCGAGCGCAACCTCTTGGATTTTTCCAAACGATCTGACATAGCGCAACTGCGCACCTAATCGCAGACGATCGGTTTCGGTTGTTTCATTAAATTGCAATAGGCGACCCGCCAATTCGCGAGGATTCACCTCTTGGATGACGTGCTGTAGGCGCCATTCACTGATCGAGACTTCCTTATCCCGATTTCTAAAACAGCCTGCTAATTCCCCCGCGACACGTTGGACAAGTTGAATGCGACTCCATCCAACGTTTGATTTCTCGTTCTTCAAAGGTATGAAAACCTTCGCAATCTACGTTGACCGGATGCCGCATAAGGTCGCTTGAAATTGTACATATAAGCTGATTGGGCGCTTCGGAATCATAGACCTCCGATTGGTTTTCCCCAACAGTATATTGGTAAATATTGCGCGGAGCGCCAGTTGCGGATCCCATTGCCGATGACATTGTTATACTCCATTTTTTTGTTGTTAATCGTAAAAAATTTACGGAGATCCTACTCTCGGAGTCTTTTTTTTCAACAACACAAGTGTTTAGCATCAAAAGCACGCTATCAACTATTTTTTGAAGTCCTCAACTAATTAAAAAAATTAGTTGAGGAATCAAATGCAAACAGCTTTTCCGAACGGAATCGGCTTCGCATTTTTTAGACTCGCCCGAGGAATGAGACGCGGCGGCTCTCGATTTCCTGGTGCAACCTCCGGCTGTTTTTGATAGAATAAAGCCTGCTTTTTCAACCCTATAATGGAATTTTTTTGCAGCAAAGACAGTATCAAATCGGATCTACGATCGCCGCCATCGCCACTCCGGCAGGAGAAGGCGCGATCTCGATCGTCCGCATTTCCGGACCCGATGCAATCGCGCTGGCAAAGACGTTTTTCAGCGGCCCGATCGAATCCTATCAAAGCCATACCGCGCATATGGGGCGCGTTCTCGACGAGGCCGGAGGGATTTTAGACCAGGTTCTCGCCATCGTCTTCCGCGCGCCGAGATCTTATACCGGCGAAGATACCGTCGAAATCCATTGCCATGGCGGCTCGCTTGTGACAAAAAAAGTTTTACAGCGAGTGTTGGCCGCAGGGGCAAAAACGGCCCTCCCCGGGGAATTTACCTTCCAGGCGTTCATGAACCGGAAACTGGATCTGGCTCAAGCCGAAGCGGTGCAGCAGCTCATCGCCTCGCGCAACGACATGGCTCGCCACGCCGCCGGAGGGCACCTCGCGGGAACTCTGTCTAAACTCATCCGGACTTTCCAAATCGAGCTCACCGAAATCGCCGCGATCCTCGAAGCTTGGGTCGATTTCCCCGAAGAAGGATTGGAATTTACCTCTTTCGAAGAGCTGATCCAATCTCTGGAAAGCATCGAAAAGAGGATGCAAAAACTCCTCGATACATTCCACGACGGCCGCGCAATCCACGAGGGATTGTCCCTTTGTCTGCTCGGCTCTCCCAATGTGGGCAAATCATCGCTCATGAACGCCCTGCTTGGAAAAGAGCGCGCGATCGTGACCGAAATCGCAGGGACGACTCGGGATCTTTTGGAAGAAGACCTCAGGCTAGGCTCTCTCCATTTCCGACTTGATCGATACCGCGGGGATCCGCGATACCGAAGAACTCATCGAGCAAGAAGGAATCCGCCGATCCAAACAGGCGATGGAAAAAGCCGACGCTATCTTGCTCGTGCTCGACGCCAGCCGAGTCCTCTCCGAAGAAGACCGCGCATTGCTCGCATCCGCGCCTTATGAAAAAACCATTTTGATCTGGAATAAAACCGACGTGAGCCAGCCTTCGGAATCGATCGAGTGGCCTCTATCTGTATCTTTGTCCGCCAAAGAGGGAACCGGTCTCGATCGATTGAAAGAGGCAATCGAGCGGCTCGTCTGGAAAAGCGGCCCCCCTTCCAAAGAAGAGGTCGTCCTCTCCTCGCTTCGGCAAAAACAAGCTCTCCTCGATGCGCTCGACGCATGCAGCGGGGTCATCGAAGGGCTGAAACAACGCTCATCCGCCGAATTCCCCGCCGCCGATCTGCGAGCGTGCTTGCATCATTTGAGCGCTATTATCGGGACAAATGTCTCCGAAGACATCCTCTCTTCTTTATTCTCGAGGTTTTGCCTTGGAAAATAGAGCCAAAGAAATCCGGCGGCTGCTCGACAAATGGATCCCCCATCCGAAAATCCCGCTGGATTTCACCGATCCCTTTACCCTGCTCATCGCGACCGTCCTGTCGGCTCAATGCACCGACGACAGAGTCAACCGCACGACGCCCGCTCTTTTCGCCGAAGCGCCCACTCCAAAGGCCATGGCCGCTCTCGATGTGCACAGAATCGAATCGATCATCCGGCCCTGCGGCCTATTCAAAGTCAAAGCAAAAGCCATCCGCCGCCTCTCCGAAGAACTGATCGAACGCTTTGGAAGCAAAGTCCCTTCTTCCATCAAAGATCTCGAATCGCTGCCCGGAGTCGGGCACAAAACGGCATCCATCCTGCTCATTTATGCATTCGGCCAACCGGCGTTTCCCGTCGATACCCATATCTTTCGATGCGCCAAAAGATGGGGGCTTAGCTCGAAAACAACGGTTGAGGGAGTCGAAAAAGATCTCAAAAAGATATTTCCTGAAGAATCTTGGGCTAGAGTCCATCTCCAAATGGTGCTGTTCGGCCGGAAATATTGCCCGGCCCGCGGACATCAAAAAGAAGCCTGCCCGATTTGCGCGAGGCTCTCTCCCATCGATCCCTTCGTCTCGAGGCAGCGCCGAGACGCTCGAAGCAAATCCTCGTCGAAACGAACGCGCATTGGCTCGAAGAGAAGAACGATGCACGAACCTCCGAAGGAAAAGTAACCCTTCTCCTCTCCCTTTTGCGCAAGGCGCCCCGGCGCATAGGTCTGATGGATCGCTCCGACGCAGGCAGCCCCGATCTCCACGATCGCAATCCGCCCGCAATTCCTCGTCTCCAACTCGGTCAGAACCCGCTTGTTTTCCGAGAGAATCGAGAATCGTTTGCGCAGCGCCATCGGATTCACCGAATAGAGATCCCCCTCGATCGGTTTGGCGCTCGAAGGAATCCCATCGCAAGGAAAATGGAAGCGATGGTAGTCCGAAGGACATAACCGGACGATCGCCATCGAGCCTCCTTCGAAGCGGCGCGCAAGGGCATCGTCTTGGAGAAAGGATGCGAGATCGAATTTCTGCCCCTTGGCGTAAAACGAATCCGTTCGCTCGATATTTTCAAAGACGAGATACCTTCCATCCGCAGGCATAACGATCCGATCCGCCCGGGGATCGATCGGACGGCTTTCCGGTTTCAGCTTACGCGTAAAGAAGGCATCGAAAGACTGAAAAGAAGAGACTGGCTCGGCGAATTCCGAAACGTCGATGTCGAACGCCTGAATAAACGGCTCGATTTTTTTGCGCGATTCCTCTTTCCTCTGCAACGCGCCATACCAAGAGGAAAACCAGGAAATCTTTGCGAAAAGCGGCAGAAAGAAGAAAGAAAAAATTCTAGATCCCGTCGAGCTGCCATATAATAGAGACAACGCCCAACGCCCATAAATCTTTTCTCGACACACCGAGCCGGAGCGCCGATCGATATAATCCACATCATCCATGATGTACAAAATGATACCATACTGCAAATATATTTTTTCAAGAAATTATTTCTTTAAACAAAACCTAACGAGTTAGTATTACAATATTTTTATTTGTCAAAAAATAAAGCGAATCCTTGTCGAAAATGCCTTTTCGTACTAAAATTCTTTAAGACATCAAATGAAAAGACAGCAGAAGCTCTATGTTTGGATTCCTGAAAAAAATATTTGGCACAGCCCAGTCCCGCCTCCTCAAGAAATACTCGCGGCTCATCCCCTCGATTAATTCATGGGAAGAGCGCTACCAAAGCCTTTCCGATGAAGAACTCATGCAAAAAACGGCTGAGTTCAAGGATCGGCTCTCCAAAGGCGAAACCCTCGAATCGCTTCTGCCCGAAGGCTATGCCGCGGTGAAAAACGTATGCCGCCGCATGTGCGGAACGGACGTGCATGTCTCCGGCTATACCCAGAAATGGGACATGATCCCTTATGACGTCCAGATGCTCGGCGCGATCGCCATGTTCCACGGCTCGATCTCCGAAATGCAAACCGGCGAAGGCAAGACGCTCACAGCCTCCATGCCCCTTTATCTATATGCTCTGACGGGAAAACCAGTCCACCTCGTCACCGTCAACGATTACTTGGCCAAGCGCGACTGCGAATGGATCGGCACGATTTTCCGCTGACTCGGCCTCACCGTCGCATCTCTCACGAATGACGTGCCCCCTCATAAACGCAAAGAAGTCTACGCTAGCGATATCGTATACGGAACCGCCTCGGAATTCGGCTTCGATTATCTGCGCGACAACTCGATGGCGATGAATAAACACGAACAGGTTCAGCGCGGCCATTATTTCGCCATGGTCGATGAGATCGACTCTATCTTAATCGACGAGGCGAGAACTCCTCTCATCATTTCCGGTCCGGTTCCCGAAAGCCGTCAAATGTACGACGAACTCAAGGAAGGCGTCTCCCATCTCGTCCGCATCCAGAGAGACCTTTGCAACAGAATCGCAACGGAAGCCCGCCGCGAATTGGAAGCCTGCGGGATCTTAGGAGAACCCCAGGAAGGCCGCAAGCGTCTTAAGGAACGCGAAGAAGCCGCATTCCGAAAGCTATGGCTCGTCGGCAAAGGAACGCCCCGCAATAAAATCCTCAAGCGGATCAAGGAAAATCCCGACCTCCGCGCGCGAATCGACACATGGGAAACCTATTTCTTCGGCGAACAGAATAAAGAAGAAAAACTCGAAGCGCTCTCGGAGCTCTTCATCGTCGTAGACGAGAGGAACAACGAATACGAGCTGACCGACAAGGGCATCCGGGAATGGTCTTCATTAGCAACAGATCAGGCATCCGATGATTTCGTCATGCTCGACCTCGGCTACGAATATTCCCTCGTCGAGGCCGACCCGTCTCTATCCGATGAAGACAAAATGCAAGCCAAGATCCGGCTGCGAGAGGAAGACGCCAAGCGAAAAGAGCGCGCGCACAACCTGCGCCAAATGCTCCGCGCCCAGCTCCTGATGGAAAAAGATATCGACTATATCATCCACGAAAACAAAATCGTCATCATCGATGAAAACACCGGCCGCCCCCAGCCGGGCCGTCGGTTTTCCGATGGACTCCACCAAGCGATCGAAGCGAAAGAAAACGTCGACATCCAGGGCGAGACGCAAACCTACGCCACCATCACCCTGCAAAACTATTTCCGCATGTACGAGCGCCTCGCCGGCATGACCGGAACCGCGATGACGGAAGCGAACGAATTCAAAGAGATCTACAAGCTCGAAGTCATCGAAATCCCAACCCACCGCGCCTGCGTCCGGAAGGATTTCGACGATGAAATCTACATGACCGAGCGCGAAAAATACAACGCCATTCTCAAGGAGATCAAAGACATCCACGAACAGGGCCGCCCGATCCTCATCGGAACCGAATCCGTAGAAGTCTCCGAAAAGCTCTCCCGCATTTTAAAGCAAAACAAGCTCGAACATACCATCCTGAATGCGAAGAACCACGCGAAAGAAGCGGAGATCATCGCAGATGCCGGCAAACAAGAAGCCATCACTCTTGCGACCAACATGGCCGGCCGCGGAACGGACATCAAACTAAAAGACAGCGCTTCTCTCGGCGGACTCCATGTGATCGGAACGACCCGGCACCAATCCCGCCGCATCGACCGCCAGCTCCGCGGGCGATCGGGCCGACTCGGAGATCCCGGCTCGTCCAAATTCTTCGTCTCATTCGAAGACAGCCTGATGCGCCTATTCGCCTCTCCCCGCATGACCAGCCTGCTCCAGCGCTTCCGCCCGCCCGAAGGCGAGCCGATCTCTGCCAAAGTGCTCAATAAATCCATCGAAACCGCACAAAAACGAGTCGAGCAGCGCAATTACACAATCCGCAAGCATACCCTCGAATACGACGATGTGATGAATAAACAAAGACAAGAGGTCTATGCTTTCCGCAATGAATTGCTCTTCTCCGAAAAACCCGTTTCCCTGGCTCTCGAATGCATCGAGTCGGCGGCTTTGCGCCTCGTGAAAGATTGCACTTCCGGCAAATCGGCTGATTTAAAAGCTCTCGTCGATCTCTTGATCGCCCATTTCCCCGTTCCGTTCGACGAGAAAACGCTCGAAAATACAGATCCCGAAGGGCTGGAAAAAATCGTCCTCGACAAAGTCGTCGCCGCATTCGAGCTGAAGCTCCAGCACCAGCGGAATGTGATCGGGTTCCTGCGCCCCGACCTGGAGGATGGAGAAAAAGCACAAGGCATTCTCCACGAGGTCATGCGCAACCTGATGCTGAGGAAAATCGACCATCTCTGGATCGAGCACCTCCTCGCCATCGATCATCTCCGCACCGACGTACATATGCGCACAGTAGGGCAGAAAGATCCCCTCCTCGAGTTCAAGCACGAATCGTTCGCTCTCTTCGATGCGTTTTCACAGCGCCTCAAACAAGAGATCTCGCGGGATCTCTTCCGTTTTGAAATGCTGCCTCCGCAGACATCTCGAAACGAGCGCCTCCAGAAAACCCTCGATCGCTTGCAACAAAACCCCCTTCTCACATGAACGCTTCCCCGCCCGCTCTCTAAAGGCGGGGCAGCATTCACAAATTAGGTTGAGAAACAATCTTCAAATGATTATACCCCGAATAGTCCTGAAGAGGTCTCATCCCTATGCTGCAGTGGTTCCTGCCGCTGGCAATGCGCCTCGGCGCCAAATTCGATTGTTTAAAAACGCCGACGATCCTGGATCTGGAAAGCTTTGAAGTTTCTCCGTTCCATTGGATTACGTTAATCATTTTCCTTTTCGCCATCATTCACACTCTTTCGGTCAATCAAATCCATAAATACGCCCGCCTTTTGGAAACGAGGGAAGGCCCCAAGCGAGAGCGGCAAATCCAAGAGCGGAGCCTGAAAATCCAGGCCCTATATTTTTTATCCGAAGTAGAATTGGTGTTTGCCCTCTGGGCCATTCCGCTTGCGATCGTGATCGCCATCGGATACGGATGGCATGAAGCCCTGTCGTATATCAACACCAGGGATTACACCGAACCTCTCTTCGTCGTCGTCATCATGAGTCTTGCATCGACCCGGCCGATCGTTCAAGCAGCTGAATCAGTTTTGAAACGAATCGCCAAATTCCTAGGCGGATCTCTCGCCGCTTGGTGGCATACGCTTCTGATCCTCGGTCCCCTGCTCGGCTCCTTCATCACCGAAGTGGGCGCGATGGCTTTATGCGCTTTATTGCTGGCGCGCCATTTCTTCGAATACCATCCGAGTCCCAAGCTCGCCTATGCGACGCTCGGCCTCCTCTTCGTCAACATCTCAGTCGGAGGCGTCCTGACCGATTTCGCCTCTCCGGCCGTCCTCGTACTCGCCCATTGCTGGCACTGGAACGCCCTCTACATTTTGACGACCTTTGGATTCAAGGCAATTGTCGGCGTAAGTCTTTCATCCGGTTTATACTGGCTCTATTTTCGCAGGGAATTCATCGAAATGGACCGCAGGAAGCAGATGCTGGCCAAAATCCACACTCCCCATCCGGAAGAGTTGCAAAAACCCGTCCCCGCTTGGCTGACCTGCGCTCATATCGCCGTCATCACATGGATCGTGATGGTGTCGCATTATCCCGCCATTTTTATCGGGAGCTTCGTGCTATTTTTGGGCCTGCATCAAGCGACGAGGGGCTATCAATATCCGATCCGCCTTTCGCGCCCGCTGCTCATCGGCTTATTCCTCGGCGGCCTCGTGATCCATGGGGGATTGCAGGGATGGTGGGTCATCAATGTGTTGGAGGGATTGAGTCCCGTCGGGGTTCTCGGCAGCTCGCTCATGCTCGCGGCATTTAGCGACAATACGGCGATCGCCTATCTCGCGACTCTGATGCCGTCTTGGGGCACGGCTTTCCAATATGCATTATTTTCGGGAATTGTCTCCGGAGGCGGACTGACGGTGATCGCCAACGCACCGAACCCGGCGGGCTTTGCCATCCTAGGGCATTATTTCGAAGGCGGAGTCTCGCCGATCAAACTCTTTTTAGCCGCGCTTTTTCCGACTTGTCTTCTCTACTTCCTGTATTTCATCACAGGGCCGTTCTGAAGCCGGCCTTCCAATAACCCTATAGTTTCGCCAAGGCGCGATAGCCGAATAATCCCAAAGGAACCGAGGCAAAGATATAGAGAAACCACAGCCTCGCATCCCATTTCAAAATCAACGTCCCCTTATGGGAAAAGACAAACAGCAGCAGCCCGAGGAAGAAAAGCTGGGCGCCCAAGGTGAGCAGCACGATCGGGCTTAAAAACCGCGACAGGCTCTCTTCCGCCGGAACCTCTTCAGTTTCCGCGTGAACCGCTGCGATCGGCGCGATCTCCGGCTCTTCGCGTTCGCCATACGGCGGAGGATAGAGCCCCTGAGACATCTGCTTGGCCTGCATCGGCCTTGCGGGCTGGACTGCGGGAGAAGACTCGCGGCGAGCTTCTCTCAGATCGGCTGCGCAAAAGGGGCATACGATGACATCCAGATCGATTTCGCCTTCGCAATTGTGACACATTTTTTGACGCTTTTTCGGCTTCATGAAAGGCTCTCCCCTATGGCTCGAACCCGAGTATATATGCAAATCATCTTTTCGGGAAAAAGTTTTGAAACAGTTTCAGTATATCGGATTTAGCCCGCATCGGCTATACTGAAACATCCAAAAACCAGATGGGATCTTGCAAGCTCGAGGAGAATTCTATGGCCGAAAGAAAAATCTACGATGTAGCTGTCATCGGAGCGGGACCGGGGGGATATAGCGCGGCGATCCGCGCCGCCCAAGCGCAGAAGACCGTCGCCCTCATAGATAAAAAAGATTTCGGAGGCTGCTGCCTCAACGTGGGCTGCATCCCGACCAAGGCTCTTTTATCCGGAGCCGCCTCCCTCCATGAGATCCGCCAGGCCAAGCAGTTCGGGATCTCCGTGGGATCTATCTCTTTTGACTACGCCCAGATGAAATCGCGCAAAGACGCGATCGTCTCCAAGATCCGCTCGTCTCTCGAAGGCCTGCTCAAGACAAATAAAATTTCCCTTTACCGCGGAGAGGCGAAATTCGAATCGCCCGTCGAATTGAAAGTCATCGGACAGGACAATCTTTTCATCGAAGCCAAAAAGATCATCATCGCCACCGGTTCCGTCCCCCTCGATATCCCCGCTTTCCCCTGCGATCATAAGAGAATTTTGAATTCCACATCGATGCTCGAAGTGACCGAGCTTCCCAAAAGCCTCGCCATCGTAGGCGGCGGATACATCGGCTGCGAGTTTGCGACCCTCTTCGCCGAGCTCGGCGTGCAGGTGACGATCATCGAAGCTCTCCCGACGATCCTCGCAGCTCAAGGGACCCAAATCGCCCAATTCATGACCAAGGCGTTTCGCGCCCGAGGCATTTCTTTGATGACGGGGATCACCGTCAAGCACATCGAAAACCGCGGCAGCGGCGTCTCTGTTTCTCTCTCCAATGGAGAAACGCTGCAAACGGACCTCGCCCTCATCGCCATCGGCCGCAAGATTTATACCGAAGGGCTGGCCCTTGAAAAAGCAGGGCTTGCTCCGAATCAAAAAGGCGTTCTCGAAACGAACAGCAAAATGGAAACAGCCGTCCCCGGCATCTATGCGATTGGAGATGTAACCGGCAAATGGATGCTCGCCCATGTGGCCCAGCACCAAGGGATCGTCGCGGCTTCCAATGCCGTCGGCAAGGAAGCCCATATCCATTACGAAGCGGTTCCGGCCGTCATCTTCACCTCGCCGGAAGTAGCCACCGTCGGCATGACTTCCGAACAGGCTTTAGCCGCGGGATTTCAGCCGCTCGTCGGAGCGCTTCCCTTCCAAGCTCTCGGCAAAGCAGTCGCATCTTTGCATACCGAGGGATTCGCGCAAATCGTCGCCGATCGCAAAACCGGATGCATCCTCGGCGCTCAAGCCATCGGGCACGAGGCGTCCAATCTGATCGCTGAAATGGCCCTTGCGATTCAAAACGAGCTCACCCTCGAATCGATCGCCGACACCATCCATGCGCACCCGACGATGGCCGAGAGCTGGCTCGAAGCCGCTCTCATCGCAAACGGGACGCCGCTCAATTTCCCCCCGAGGCCAAAGGCATGACGCGCCTCAACGTCCTTCCGCCGAATCCCGAAGAACAGGATTCCGAAGCGCTCCGCTTGCAAGGGAGATTTCCGTCCTGGCTCCATCGCAAGCTGCCCGAAGGAAGCGAGATCTTCGAGACGAATAAAATCCTGCGCAAACACAACCTCAATACCGTATGCAATGAAGCGAAATGCCCAAATCGCCTCGAATGCTTCTCGAAGCGCACCGCGACGTTCCTCGCCCTTGGCAGCGCTTGCACGAGAAATTGCGGCTTCTGCGATATCGATTTTACAAAAGCGCCGCTGCCCCCCCAAGCGGACGAACCGGAGCGAATCGCCAAATCCATCCGCGACCTCGACTTGCGCCATGCCGTCATCACCATGGTCGCCCGCGACGATCTTCCGGATCACGGCTCCGGGCACATGGCGGCCATCATCCGAGCTTCCCGCCGCCTCAACCCCAATACTACGATCGAAGTGCTGACTTCGGATTTCAGCGGAGACCTCTCGGCCCTCGACGCCGTTCTGGCCGCCAAACCCGAGATCTTCAACCACAACCTCGAAACAGTGCGCTCGATCACTCCCCGCATCCGCCATCGCGCGACCTATGATCGAAGCCTCCTCGTCTTGCGCCATGCCGCGCAAAACCAATCCGGCATCGCCGTCAAATCGGGCATCATGCTCGGATTCGGCGAATCTATCGACGAAGTGCAAGCCGCCTTGCGCGATTTAGCCGACGCGGGCTGTTCGATCATCACCATCGGCCAATACCTGCAGGCCAGTTCCTCCAAGCTCCGCGTCAAAGAGTTCGTATTGCCCGAAACATTTCAACAACTCGTCGATTACGGCAAAAGCTTGGGCGTTCCCCACATGCACTGCGGTCCATTTGTCCGCTCGAGCTATAACGCCGGCCAATTCGCTCCCATCCAGAGCTAATTCAGGATTGACCGCGCCGGTTCTTTGCGCTAATTTGAATCCCGCAAACAGGAATCGTTTCAATGAACATTTGGGCTCTAGGAGATTTGCATTTAAGCTTTGGGATCGCAAACAAGAGCATGGACGTCTTCGGCCCTTCTTGGGAAAGACATGCGGCTCAAATCGAAGAACATTGGCGAAGGCTCGTCGATCCGGCCGATCTCGTGCTGATCCCCGGCGATATTTCCTGGGCCATGCGCCTCGAAGACGCCGCTGCCGATCTCGCATGGATCGACGCCCTGCCCGGGACGAAAGTCATTTTGAAAGGCAATCACGACTACTGGTGGGGATCTTTGAAAAAGCTTTCCGCTGCGCTTCCTCCTTCGATCCATGCGATCCAAAACAATGCCTTCCGCTGGAAAGACGCGGCGATCGGCGGCGCCAGGCTCTGGGACACCCCTGAGTATTCCTTCGGCCGTTATATCGACTATCGGGAAAACCCACATGCCAACGCCAAGGAAGAACTCATTCAGGAAGACCTCAGCGGGCAGATCTTCGAACGGGAACTACAGCGCCTCGACCTCAGCCTGAGCGCGCTGCCTCAAGGAACCGCCTTGCGCATCGCCATGACCCACTATCCCCCCATCGGAGCCGATCTCGCTCCTTCGCGCGCATCCGCCATTTTAGAAAAACACCGGATCGACATTTGCGTTTTCGGGCACCTCCACAATGTAAAGGCCGGAGTTTCTCTATTCGGACAAAAAAATGGCGTGCAATATATTCTTGCCTCCTCGGATTATCTTCGTTTCCAGCCCGCGTTGCTTAGGAAGCTCTCTGAAAACAAATAGCCGGGCATGGGAATCGCTCAGGTCTCTATGCATCGGCGCCGCTCTTTTATCCTCCTCGAAGTGATGATCGCTTTTGCCATCGTCTCTCTTTGCGCAGTCCCTTTGATGCGGCAGCCGATTCTCTACTATCGAGCGGAGATCGCCTCGCTTAAGCAATCCGAATTGCAGCGTTTGGCCGATCTCGCTTTTGCCGAAGTCAAGGAATCCCTATTCCAGCAATCCGTTCCCTGGCATAAATTGCCCTCGAAAACGACTCCGGGGTTGATCATTCCCCTCGCTGACGCGACCCTCCGCTTGCAGCTCGGCCCCGACGAAACCATCGCGCGCTCTTGCATCTTAAAATGCCAGGGAGAAAAACGGGGCAAACAAGGCGCTATCGTCCGGATCTACAGGGCTCAGATTAAACTGAATCGCAAAGATTCCTTCTGGTATTATCTGGTTCTCCAAGGAGTTCCCGAATCTCCATGAAAAAAAGACCTCTGATCCTTCTGGAAATCATGATCGCGCTGAGCCTGACGGCTCTTTTGCTCACAACTCTTGCCCGCTTCTTCGCTGGCTGCCTAAAAATGGATCAAAAAATCGAACAGCTCCGTTCGTCTTTGGCCGGGCGGCAAAAAGTTCAGGTCTGTCTCTCCTCTATATTTACTTCGATGGCCCCTCTCCCGGGGAGCGCAGCCCTATGCACGCTGGACGATGAGGGAACGAGCCTTGGCCTGTCATTCGACAACGGAATCGATCCCGACCCGAAATTCTCGGGCCAGGTCATCGGAAAGCTCTTTGTCGACGAAAGTTCCAATCTCTGCCTTGCGATCTGGCCGATCGATGAAGAAGCGACCTTTTGCCGGAAAGAAATCCTGTGTCCGAATGTACAGAAAATGAACCTGAAGTTCTTTGCCAAAAAAAAAGCGGCTTCGCCCTCTTTCGGATTCGAATGGAGATCGACATGGCCTAAGGAATCCGGAGCTCTTCCCCCGATGGTTCGCTTATCGCTGACCCAGCGCGGCGAAACGAGCGATTTCGCGTTTGCGATCCCCTGCAAAGGCTCCCGCATCCCCTATCGAATCCCCCGAGGCGCTCAATGAACGTCGTCGGATTTGTCTTCGGCTGGCTCATGATTTTCGCCTGCGTATTTTCCCTATCGATCCACAAGACGTCTCTTGCAAAAAGCGCGGATCGCTCCGAAAAATCCAACCTGGCCGCTTCCAGAAAAATCCTAAATTCCTATGAATCCCTCCTTTATAGACGGGAAAAAGGAAAGCCGATTAAAAACTCCAGAGAGCCCAAAACGATGTGCGCCGCCGCTTCTAAAAAAACTCGCGCGCCTCTCAACCCCCCTTGCGCCCGCCTCAATATTTGGCCCCTTGTGCAAGACGGGAAGGAAATGCACCCCGCTCTCTATGATCTCGCGGCCAAGCTCCTTCGGTTTTTCTATGCCGATCCCCTCTTGAACGAGGCGCGCCTCGAATACCGCCTCCTCGACGCAATGCTCGACTCAGCCAGACTCGCGCAGAAACAGCGCCCGGCGATGCAAATCCCTTTGGAAAAACTCCCTCTGTCGACAGCTTCTTTTCAAAATCTCTATTATCAAATGCTCAAGGGGACAAAACAGGATTCAAGAGGCTTTCCCTCGCTTCTCGATTACTTGTCGTGCGAATGCAGACAATCCAAAATTTGCCTGAAACACGCCTCTTTTCCCATGATTTCATGTCTCTTTGGGCCTTCGACAGCCTGTCCTATCTACCGCGCAATCCATGAGGATAAAACCCATTTGTCCGAGGAATTTCTGCAAAATATTTGCACCTCGAGCGGCGCTCCTGGGATAGAGAGGAACATCCTCGAATTTCTAGAGCTAAATCAACTCGCCCATCCCCCTTCGCAACAAAAAACCATCGAGGAGACCTCCAAAGGGATTTCCCTAAAAAAAAGAGTCTTCCTCTCGAGGGGATGATCTTCTCCCTGAATTGGGATTAGTTATGCAAGAGATCTAACGGAAAGGTCATCGCAAACGTGCTGCCCTGGCCGATCCTCGAGGAAACCGAGACGTCTCCTCGATGTTTTTGAAGGATGCTTTTTACGATCGACAATCCCAATCCCGAGCCGCCGAATTTGCGGGAATGCGCTTTATCGACCGTATAGAACCGATCGAAAATCCGCATCAGATCCGATTCGGGAATCCCGATCCCCCGATCCTTCACGCTGATCTGAACGCACTGTTTTTGTTTTTCGATCAAAAGGTCGACGTGCGCTGGAGACGGCGAATATTTCACGGCATTTTGAAGGACGTTCAAGAGGGCCATTTCGATGAGATCCGCATCCCCAAATACATAGGCTTTTTCGATTTTCCGATGGACCGCAAGATTTGCATGGGGATGCTCGATGGCAATCAGCCGAATCGAATGTTCGCAAATCCCGACCAAGTCGATCGGAGAAAAAGACTTCCCCGGATTGCTGTCCACATCCGCCAATAACAGAAGGCTTTTGACCAGACCATCGAACCTAAGAGACGTTTTCAAAATCTTTGCGGTGATGTCCTTCAAGATCTCGGGCGAAAGCCCTTCCATCTCATGAAGCGTTTCGGCAAATCCCCGGATGATCGTGATCGGCGTGCGCAATTCATGCGATGCATTCGCGATAAACTCTTTCCCGATTTCGACGATGTTGCGATCGGCTGTTTTATCCTGCAGCACCAAAATCCCGCCGCTTCGCCCCGCAAGGGCTGTTGCCAGCAAGGCAAAACACACCGACGGCCTTTCTTGAAGGCAAACGGTATCGGATTGTTCTTGCCTGGTTTGCAACATTTTATCTATGAGTTTTTTGCAAGATTCCAACAATCCCAATCTTTGAGACGGACAGCTTGTGAAATATTTTTCGACCGCCTGTTCTTTCGAAACTTTGAGCATCTCGCTTGCAGAGCGGTTGATAAATGTGATCCGTCCCTTTTCATCTACAGCAACGATCCCCTCGCCCAGCGATTCCAGAATGGCTTCCGTTTCATGTTGCTGATGGATCAAGCTCTCGATTTGGCGCCCGATCCGCGCACTCAGCGAATTGAACGTTTCCGCAAGCGTTCGAAATTCCCCTTCGGATGCGATCCCGTTCACTGTGTCGATCTGGGGGAGAAACTCGACCTTTCCTTCGCGATACGGCTCGATCGCCGTCGTAATATATTGAATCGGGATCATCAGTTCTCTCAAGATCAGCCATGCCATCAGGCCGCATATCAGCAGGATTGCGGAACCGAGCATCAAAAAGCCGGCCTCAAAATCCTGAGTCATCTCGCGGATATCTTGAGAAGGCAGCCCGATCCGAAGCACGTATTCGCCACTTTGAGCTTCCAAGAGAAAAGCCGCATAGGCAAACGGCTGGCGGAAAACCTGCGAAAAGCGATCGGCATATCCTCTCCCGTATTGCAAAGCCTCCTGGACTTCGGAGGGAGTCTCCATTCCTGGCTCTTTGGGAAAGACATTGCGATGGGTATCGTAAAGCCAATTGCCATCCCTGTCGAAAAGAGTCGCGCGGAAAAACACGAATGCTTTTTCCTGGCGGATCGACTCGATCATGCTTTGCAGATCCGGTTCGTGGCGAACCCTGGAGATCAACCAAAGGGCTTTTTCTTCGAGAGAATTTCTGACGGCTTTCCCGACGATCCAATCGACGCTTGGGAAAAGCATCGCGATCCCCGCCGCAAATAAAAAGAAGCCCCCGGCCAAGATCTTTTTCTTGAAGCCGATCATCACTGATCCGGGTAAAAAGAATGGAAACCGCTCCGGGTGACGACCCCCGTATCTTCATGGCGGATTCCACCCAAGCCGGCTTGGTACAAACCGGGTTCGATCGTAAAAACCATGTGTTCGCGAAGCTCGAGGTCGCGATCCTCTCCATCGAAACGAAGGCTCGGGTATTCATGCGTCTCCAACCCGATCCCGTGGCCCAAATTATGCACGTATAGGTCTTCTACCCCAGCCCGTTTGAATACGCTGCGAGCAGCTACATCGAGCGTTCCAAGAGCCCCTTTGAGGCAAACGGCATCCTTCGCGGCTTGAGCCGCCTGCCGAACTAAATCGTACATCTGTTGGATCCTTGGATCGATCTTCCCGAAGAAAAAAACCCTCGTGACATCTGCGGCATAGCTATCGTAGACCGCTCCCACATCGACTAGCACCGGCATATTTTTTCCAAGACGGGCATCGGAGCTCCGGTGATGGGGATAAGCGCTGTTTTCTCCAAAAGCAATAATCGGATCGAATGAGAGCTTCGACGCTCCCTGCCTTCGAACGAGGATCTCGAATTCCAGAGCTAGCTCTTTCTCGGAGATATTTTCCTTCAGCAAGCTTTGCACATGACAAACGCCAGCCCAAGTGATCTCCGCGGCCTTTTTCATCTTCTGCAATTCAACTGCGTCTTTGATCAGCCTGAGGGATTTGAGCATCCGCGGAAGCGAAACCCACTTCGCTCCGGACGTCCCCGCTTTTAATTTTTCCAAAACCTCGACCGTCGTATAGGCGCTATCGAAGCCGATCTCCCCTTGCATCTTTTCCTTTGAAGCTTCCCATGCGAACACCTCGCAAGGCGCCTTTGCCTTTGCAAACGCCAAATATCTGCCGTCCACAAAGAGAGTGGCTTCTCTTTGGCCAACCATCAACCTTCCCTTGGAAAGCTGCAGCCCCGTCAGGTAAAAAAGATCGATCGGATTTTCGATGAGCAACCGATCGACTTGCCATTCAGCGAGTTTTTTTTGAAGTATCCGAATCCTGTCTTGCATATGCCCCATCGTCTTTGGAAAAATAAAAATACAAAAATTCAACTGTCCGTGATATGAATGAGCTTTCAAAAATCCGTTTTTTATCCTATATGAAGTGCGATCTAAAAATCCACGGACTTATTCGTATTCCCCCAAGGGATTTTTATCGCTCGAATTCGAATCCCGCCTATCGAGAAAAATTATCGACCTCTTATTGGGGTTCAAAGATCCAGACGATCGCCAAGCCTTACAAAAACGTGTCCCGAGAAAACCATTTATGAAAAGCCTCTTCTTCACGATGAATTTTAAAATCTCGACTTCTCCTCCCATGCTTAAAAAATTAAATCCGATCGTTTTTTTTCTTAGACTTGTTTTGACCCTTACAATTTTATTTGTTCCTCAACTTTCTTTTGCCGAAATTAAAGTATTGTATACAGCCGCACTCATCTCTGAAAATTACAAGCAACGACAAAAAGATTACACACAAAACTTAAAGATCCTCACTAAAAAATACGGTCTCGAAGTTTACATAGTTGAATCCTGCCACAAACTAGAATCAACTTTTTTAAACGATTATTGCACAAACGTTTGTTATACAAAATCAAACAATCCTTCCCGTTCGAAAAGTTTTAATGAAGTCGCTTCAATGCGCATAGGATTACAGCAATTTAATTTCGATCCTAATGATATGATAATAAAAATCACAGGGAGATACGTAATGAAAACCAACGAATTTATTCAGTTCGTAAAAACCAATCCAAAATCCGACATCATCGCAAGAATATGGAACGATGCAGATGCTTATACTGGATATTTTGCAATCAGAGCAAAATATCTTACAGAACTCTTAGATTTATTCTTAGAAAGAGATGATGCCACTAACTGTTATTGCATAGAATGGGCGCTTGGACAGTACATCGAATCTATGAAATCAAAATTAAAAATTCTTCCAATTCCTCGATTATATTACGCTCCTGATTGTTGTAATAGGTGGTGACCAAGAAGTTCATGATCTGATTTTATTCTATGACTTCTTGCAGATTGCCCCCAACGGCCAATGTCGCGCTCTATGCTCGCTGACAAATGCATCCCCACACAACAAACGCAAACCTTTTCATCTTATCTCCGTGTTCTTAAAAGAAAAGATCTGTTTTATTTTTTTTGTGTTTTTAATGCGAGTCATTTTTGAGATCTACAAGTCGGCGACGACTTTCAATAGAAGCGCAAATCCATTCAGCTGGATCTACCCTGCAATTCCCCCTTTGAAACTTCCCATCCAAATACATCTCAACGCCTTGAGACCATTGCATAAGATCTCGACCATAAGCAAACCAACTCAAAAGCTAATTTTTCCGACTAGCCTTCTTTGATCGACCCCAAAATTGGATCGTCATTTTTCCTTACGTATTCCGTTGAGTCTAATTTCTGAGCTGCAAAATCAAGAAGAAAAGGCTCCCAGATTTTTACAATGGATGTGCAAGTTATTTATCCGATATTTTTTGTTTTTGTAAACGGCATATGGAATCTTTCTCCCTTTCTCATCTTTTTCCCATTCATAGGATAAAAGAGAAGGATTAAACAAACAACTCTCATTGATAAATCCAGCTTTCGATTTTGCATGATGTTGAGGATCACATCCTCCAAGATACTGCCCAATTGCTGCCGCATCGAATATGGAGTGAAATACTTCGATATTTTTGCAATAGTTTTCTCTGTGTTCAGTAGTATGCCCTGCGAGACTGCGCATTTCATGCTCGCCAGTATATTCCTCAAAAACAATTGGCAAATTATCAACAAACTTTGAACCCGAGCTATGTTTAAAAACGCTCAATAACTCCATATCGTTATAGCCATGCTTTGCCTGAGTCGCAAAACATTTCGCTAAATATTTCATAGCCCCTGGACTTGAAATATACACAAAGCCTGGAATACATCGGCTTTCATTATCAAAGCATGCAGCGACCCCCGGGTAATGCGCTTGAAACTTCGGAAGCAATTCCGACAGATCCGCATAAACCATATTGTCGTATTCCAAATGAAAGACGTTATTTTGGCGATATTCCTTCATAAAGTCATAAAGGTATAAAAATCTTTCGCTTGCGGATCGCCAAAATCCTTTAGACAAAGGAGATTTTTTGGAAAAACAAACATGCTCTTCAGTTTGAGGCAAGGATTCGCATGAGATTTTTATAATATCCGCTTGGGACGAAAAATTTTGTAGCGCTTTTTTATTGCCAATAAGAACGATCGGGCTGTCCCGATTAAAAAGCCTAGCTTGCATAAATGCAGTTTCTGCGTAGGGCGGAATTTCGGATCCAACATGTATAAAAACAATAGAATATCCTGCGGTTTCCAAAGAGAGTGCGCCAAAAAGAGAACCCCACATCAGACAAGCAATCCATCGAATCCAAAACATACAAAACACTCCTTTCAAGGTTTATAAGAATAAATGAGATCTTGCCAGTATTGAAAGTAGACTCTCTCTAATAAAAATCTTTTTTTTGAAAATTCTTCGTATTTTTTAAGAAGAAACTTTTCCGTGATGTCTGTCCATTCTTGAACGATCAGAACAGGAAGCCCGTCATAAAGGGGATCCAGCGGGGACGTTTTTACAATCGGAATCGCGCCCATCAGCAATGCCTCCCATGTGCGATGACAATCTATCCCATTGCCCCTGGGGCTTAACACAAATTTGACCCTAGCCAAATCAAGCAAATAATCGCCGTATTTCTTGAATCGAGCTACAGCGCAGTACTTTTTATTTTTGAATAAATTCGCGACATAGGTTCTCTCTGTTGGATAGGTCTCTTCCGTAAAATTTAGATAAAGGAGGGTCGTTTTTTCAAGTTTCTTGGCTTTCTTTTGAGCTTCCTTCAAACTGTCAAGATTGCCATGAGTCCAACATTGGTTTGCAATCCCAATCGGAATAGGATGCAATTTTCGATGCCCTCCTTTTTCCATATTTTGGCCAAACCAGGCAATGAGTTTCGGATCGTCTAAATATCCTTCCCACGACCCGGGAATGCAAGTATCGGCATTATGTGTCACAAGAATATAACGAGCTGAAATGCATGGGTGGATACTCGAAAAAAATCGATCGAGATAATCCGTTTTAACAAAGATAATACTACCATCTTCAATGGTTCGGGGATCGGACCACGCGCCCAATTCATCAAATTTAAAATCACAACACATCCTAAAGGAATCTCCAGAGATATACGGAACACTGGAGCTTCTTTGAGCCATCAAAAAAACAGGAATAAAAAAAACTAAAATTTTAAAGAACACGGATCTACTCCATTAAACTTTTCGGATCTTTTATCTCATCCAAGCATGGTAAGCAACAAAATGCAGCCCAGATCTCGCATCCGATCGCATCTTTTCTTTCGATATATTTTTCTTATTTTCCCAACACAACTGGCGAATCTTCACCTGATTGGTTCTAGACAAAGCAAAATTAAAGTAAATTTCATATTCAGACATACAAGAACCTTGCACTTCATTTGGATCGATGCATCTGCAAAATGCTTGCCAAGCAGGCATTTTATGACATTCCTCTACCAAGGAGAAAAGATCTTCAAGGACACTCCTTTGAAAAAGCATGTGGTGGCAAATCCCGGACCATTCAGGATAGTGCCTTTCTAGACCGGGCAAAACCCTCGCCATATGCTCAAAATAAGGCCGATGCCATTCAGAGCCAGTGCTATACAATCCAGCTCCCGTTTCATCTAAAAATTCCACGGATTTGTAAAAAACAACATCTGCATCAACGATTAGTACATTCGAAGAAATATTGGGAATTATAAATGGCGCATAAAGTTTTAGAAACTGCTGATAAATCCACCCTATTTTCCCTCGCTGATTTACCAACCAATCGGCGCGCTCAATATCTTTGTAAAAGATGTGTTCGGCTAAATCGCGCGGAGCAAAGGGGTAATCTGCCTCCGGAACCCATTCCGCATTATGAGTGAGCTTCTCCGGAGAAACGACAATCACTCGGCGAACGTTTTTTACATGTTTTTTTACACTCGAAATGCAAAGTTCTAGAATCGGAAGGTCTTTTCGCACACAAGGGATCACTACATCGATCGGATCGTTAAAAAACACATAGCTCGTTTTTTGAGAGAAGACGCTTTCTGAGTACCCCCAAAAATTGGATGGGATTATAAAAACAATACAAGCGACAACCAATCTTGCAACAAATCTCATGGCTCCTCTTTTTCATAAGATTCTACATACAGCTCTGAATCTTCTCGTTATAAACCCGCATCAAATCGCGCATTTCTAATTCGACTTCTCTGCTCTGGGCATCGGCCATCCATAATTGCTCGGCCTCCGCCAGAGAGATTTGAACCGGGTTTCTTTGAAATGCCCGATTAAAAGAAGGTTCCAAAGGCCGTCCGCAGCAGATGTCTTCTTTAAACTCTTCGATCATTTCGGATATGGCATCCTTATGCAGGCCGATTGGAATCGCTTCGACGCAAAGCCCTAATTTGCCAAATTGTCTCGCTTCGACACCGAAGAGACGGCACCTTTCGACTAATGTTTCGAGCAGAGTTTCTTCTCCCGACTTTAAGGAAATCAACACAGGCTCCAAAAGCGCCTGGGAAGGGGTGTTCTTTTCCGATAGAATCGGGCTTTTCGCTGCGATCGCTCGGGCGAGATCGACGAGGACGATCTTCCCCTCTTTTCAGCCAGAAGAAGAGTTCCTAGGACGGCGAGAGCACGGCCTTTGGGAGGAAGAGGAAACAGCGCCTCTTGCTCGGCGAGCGCATATCTCGCGGGAGCCGCTCCGACCCAGGTCGATTCTCTCCGAGGCATTTCGAATCCGGGAATCTCGAATACGGGCATATCCCGAGGCAAAAAAGCCGCCTGAACGAGGCGCTTCAGCTCGCAGAACACTCCCGGTTCGTCGCGGAAACGAACTTCTTTTTTCTGAGGATGGACATTGACGTCGAATTCCTCGGGGTTCTTTTGAAAGAAAAGAATCGCCGCCGGATGCATCCCTTCGGCGATCCGCGTGCCGTATCCGTCCTTTAGGGCCTTGGCGAAGAGAGGAGAAAAAATCGGCCTGCGGTTTAAAAAGAAATGCTGCGCCGTACGGGTTTTTCTGACAAAAGCTTCGCTTCCCAAAAATCCGAATGCGTTCGGCTCTTCAATCCAAATCCCCTGCTCGCAAAAGTCCTCGCCCAACACCTCTTTAATCCGCTCTTTCCAGTCGGTTTCGGAATATGCGAATACTTTTTCCCCATGGGAAAGGAGGGAAAAAGAAATCTGCGGATGGGAGAGGGCGAGCGATTGGATGATTTTCGCGATCTGCGCGCTACTGGCCTGCTGCGATTTCTGGAATTTGCGGCGTGCCGGCGCATTGAAAAACAAAGAGCGGACGGCAACGGTCGTCCCGCGGTTGCGAGCGCACCCTTCGATTTCAAGGATGCGGCCGGCTTCCGCCCGAAGATGCACAGCCTCGCTGCCATCGGAGGTCTTGATTTCGAGTTTTGAAATCGAGGCGATCGCAGCCAAAGCTTCTCCTCGGAATCCCATCGTCGTCAAAGACTGAAGATCCTCGGCGTCGCTGATTTTCGAGGTGGCATGGCGCAGCAGGCAAAGATGCGCATCGGCGCGGTTCATGCCGAATCCATCGTCTTCCACCTGGATCGACAAATGGCCGCCGCCTTCGATGGCCACTGCGATGCGCTTGGCTCCCGCGTCGAGCGCATTGTCGACCAGTTCCTTGACTGCGGACGCCGGATGTTCGATCACCTCGCCTGCCGCGATCTGATTGATGACCTGATCGGATAAAAGGGCTATTTTAGAATTCATGATTGGGGAGAATATCAGAATCAACCGCTTCGGCGCACTTGGAAATTGCCGGATCAAGAGCCTTGAGTATATATCCGATCGCGCTGCATCATGGCTGAGCGAGGATTGATCTATGATTCATTTTGTCCGGCTCCTTTTCTGTCTTTTTGTTTGTGTTTCGACTTTGGCTTCGGCTCCTGTAGGAAATCCCAGCAGCCCCGCTTTGGTGAAAAGCGGAATTTTCAGCCCGTGCAATCCTTGGATCGCATTCTCGACCGGCTACTTGGCCGATTACGTCTCGGATATGAAGCTCTCCCTTTCATCGGGCAGCCTTGAGTTCGATCCGCACCCGACATTCGACAAATTCCAACTCCATTCGCAGATGGCCAGCGTCTCTTTGATTTTGCTTCAGCGACTCGAAGCCTATGCGCTGCTCGGAGGCACAAAGGAAAAATTGGCCTTGGAGACCGATCCGAAAACGCCTTTGTACTCGGATCTCTTCGATTTTCAGTCCTCGTATCATTTCTCATGGGCGGCGGGGATGAAAATCGTCCTCCTCGAATGGGGCAGAACCTATTTCAGCATCGACGGGAACTATTTCGCAGTCCCCTCTTCGCACAAGTCCTTTTTTAAGTTTCTAAATCGCCTCAATCTCCCTCTGGAAACCGAAAAACAGACGTTCTACCTCCGCGAATGGCAGATGGGGGCTTCCCTCGCCTCGTCTTTTTGGATTTTCACTCCCTACGTCGGAATGAAGTACCTGCACGCTAAACTCCGGATTCAAGAAGGGCAGCTCAACTCCCCTCTCATTTACCGCAATGAGCGATCGATCGGCTATTACTATGGACTGACCCTGAATCTCACGAGCAAGTTCCAAATCACCGGAGAGCGCCGCATGAGAGATGAATTTGCATACATGTTCTCGACGCAAGCCATCTTTTAAGGTATATACAAACCTTATGGAAGAACACCCCCAGGCTCTTCGGATCATCGAAACCCTGCATCGCGCCGGATTCGTCGCCTATTACGCAGGAGGCTGGGTTCGCGATTTTCTCCTCAACAAACCCTCCGACGATATCGACATCGCGACGAATGCTCCCCCGGAAACGATCCAGGCTCTCTTTCCGCATACAGTTCCCATCGGGATTGCATTCGGAATCATCTTGGTGATCGTAGACGGCCACCAATATGAAGTCGCCACATTCCGCCAGGATTTCGACTACCCCGATGGGCGCCGGCCCGCCAAAGTGGAATTCACCACTGCGGAAGAAGATGCCAAAAGGCGCGATTTCACCATCAATGGGATGTTCTACGACCCGCTTCGCCATAAAATCCTGGACTACGTCAATGGACAGGCCGACCTCGAAAAAAAACTCATTCGCGCTATCGGCAATCCCCACGAGCGCATCAAGGAAGATCGGCTGCGGATGATCCGGGCCGTCCGCCTCGCCTGCCGCTTCAGCTTCGCCATCGATCCCGCAACCGAGCAAGCGATTCAGGCCCATGCAGACGAACTTTCCCCTCTGTCGCGATCGAGAGAATCGTTCAAGAGCTATCCAAAGGCCAAGCCTCGGGAGCCCTTCGCAAAATGCTCCCCATGCTCCACAAGTTCGGACTCCTCGCGCCGATTTTCCCTCAAATCGCCTCTATTTCTTTGGAAGAGTTGAAAGTGCGCCTCGATCCCATCCGCCGCTTATCCCAAGGACGCTCCTCTGATCGCCTGTTTGCTCCCTTTGTTTCCCGTCTTTCTCTCGAATCCCAGATCGAGCTTTGCAAACAACTCAAACTTTCTAATACCGACGTACAGTTCATCACTTTTTTATATCGAACAACACAGCTCATCGACGAAGACTTGCACAACCGCCGCATCATCGAACCGATCGAATGGGCTTATTTATACGCCCACAATTTCTCTACCCAGGCCCTTCGGATCATTTCCTGCCATCTCGATCGAATCCCGGCAGAACGCGTTTTTAAAGAAATGCGAAGAGCAAAAGGCCGGCTTAGCCGACTCGATCGGCCGAATCCATCGGCAGAGCCCGTCGTCGACTTCCGAAAACCTCCGACGAGCGGGAATTCCTCCGGCAAGGACATCGGGGATCTTATTCAAAGAAGCAGAGCGGATCTCCTGCAATGAGCAGATCTTCGACGCCGACCTCGTCCTGGAAAAGCTCCGCAAAAGCTCCCTATGGCTCTTCGCAATCCTGAATTTTCTGGCCCGCTGATCGCTAAAGCGACTGCTCTTAAGAGGATGTCTACAAAGAGTGGCTTTATTTTTGTAGACACCCTCTAACACCCTTTTAGATCGAGCCACGGAAAAATCCTCTCGATGGATTTCTCGAGGGTTGCGAAAAAAGCCTCTCGATTACTAAAAGGCAACCATGGGAGCCTTTCACCCTACCGTTTCCTTTCTGCCGCTCGGCCGCCTGCAATGGGATCGACTGACCCCCTGGATCGGCAGCGCAAGAGAAGCTTTGGCGCGCTTCGACGACGAACTCCTGTCGGCAGCGAGTCCGGCATCTCTTTTGGAGCCTCTGCGCTGGCAAGAGGCGATGGCTTCGATGCACGTGCAAGCGGTTCGCGCAAATTTCAAAGACATTCTTCTCGAAGACAAAGCACTGCATCTCCCTCCCCCTTCGAAACGATGCGCCCATATCCAGAAAACGATCTACGTGAAACAAGCGCTCGACTGCGCCGCTCGCTGGGACTCGAGAAAGCTCCTCGAGGAATCTTTTTTTGCGCGATCCATGCGCTCATCAAACAAGATCACCCCAATCCACAGGAAGTCGGTCAAATCCGCTCCCGCCAGAACTGGATCGGGCCGGAAGGCGCGCCTCGGGAAGATGCCTATTTTCTGCCTCCGCCTCCCGGCAAAGTTCTCCCCTTGCTGCGCAATCTCGAATCTTATTTGAAAGAAGACTCTCCCGATCCGCTCGTCCAGCTCGCCATCGGATTCGCACAGTTTCTGGTCATCCATCCCTTTATGGACGGCAACGGCAGGGTCAGCCAGAGTCTGGGTTCCCTCTTACGCGGTGAAACAAAAGCTGCTCTCCTATCCGGCCTTGTTCATGAGCGCGTATTTTGAGGCAAACCGAAAAGCCTACTTCAGATCTTTATTTCGAATTTCAAAGAAAAGGAGTGGGAAACCTGGATTGCTTATTTCCTCAAAGGAGTGGCCTGCCAGGCAAAATGCGCTGAGGATCAAGGCCGTATCGTTTAAAGAAGCTTTGGGATCGGACAGAGGACATCGCAGGAAAAAAAATGGCGGAAGAACTCTTCCGCCAACCACTTTTTCAACAGACTCGTTCAATGCGACGACATGCTCATCTACTCGAAAAACGCCTGATCGCCAGGCTAGGGCAAAAATATTTTCTATTCTCGCCCCTCGCTAGGCTCATGCCGCATTACTGAGCTTGAGAAACTTCTGCACACTGGCCTCCGGTGCCACAGCCTGAGCGTTTCTTTCGCGCGGGATGCTTTGCGTTTTCTTTTGACGGAGGTTTTTTTCTTTGCTGTTGTTTTTCTAACTGTTCTTTTTTTTGCTTTTGACTTTGCTTTTGTTTTTTTCTTTTTGCGAACTACCATGTTTTCTCCTATTACCCACATTAAGGGGCAATTAGTTCTTTACATGCAACAATCGCGCGTTTTTTTCAAACACGAATGTTTTTTTTTCGAATAATTTTTTCAGATTTTGCGAGATTCTGTTTGTGTATTTGATGCTCAAAGAATTACAACTCCCCATCGAATCGCCGATCTCGCGTCTTTTAGTTTGAAAAATTTCAGAGCGCGAAAAATTTCTTCGATTCGACATCTCCCGAAACGGCGAAAAAGGCTCTTCGAGCGATCTATATGCTATATCGCGTTTTGAAACTGGCTCCTTATTTAGAAATCAGCCATATTGGCCTTATATGACAGCCAGAGAAATCTCCAGTCTTCAACACCCGCTTGTCAAATACGCATCCGAACTCCGATGCGATCGAGCAGCGAGGGAATCCGGCAAGCAAGTCCTCATTTCGGGGAAAAAAAACATCTCGGATCTCTCTTCGGCATGGCCGATCGACACGTTGTTTTTCCACGGGGCGCGGCCCGATTTTCCCTCCAAGGAAGCCATCCATGTCACAGAGCCGATTTTGCGAAAAATCACAGGGTTGGAACAGCCCGATGGATGGGCGGCGATCGTCCCCATGCCGGCTCCCCGTCCGTTATCCGATCAAACGTATCTCCTGATCCTGGACAGGGTGAGCGATCCCGGAAATCTCGGCACCCTCTGGAGAACCGCTTTGGGACTCGGCTGGGACGGGATTTGGCTGTTGCCCGGATGCGTCGATCCTTTCAATGACAAAGCGTTGAGGGCGGCCAAAGGAGCCTCTTCCGACTCCCTTATGAATGGACCGACCCGCAAAGAATTTCCTCTTGGAAAATGCAGCGCAACGCTGTTCTCTTCGCAGCCGATACAGCGGGAGAAATGCTCGATCGCTGCCTGCTCAAGCATCCGCGCGCCCTTATTTTAGGAAATGAAGGCCAAGGAGTAGGCGCTTGGGTCGATTCCTTGGCGAGCAAGGTCACCATTCCAATGAGCTCCTCTGTTGAATCTCTCAACGTCGCTTCCGCCGGAGCGATTTTGCTCTATGCGATGAGGCCTCGCCCATGAAAGAAAAATATGTCCGCGAAGAAGAGCTCTACCATTCCGACCGCGATCGAAAAGCTTCTAAAAAAGAGCGAAAAGCCTCCCAGGACAAGGATCGTTCGAAATTCAAGAAAACCGATGCCGCCCGCCAGGGGAAGGGAGAAGTTGACGCCGGCGAACACCCGGATTTGCGCCGCGGCCGGGTCATTGCCATCACCGGCGAGCACGCGCGCGTCGACTTGGACGGCCGGGAATGCCTCTGTTCTTGGCCGGCCTGATCAAAAAAGAGCGCACTCAGCTTAAAAATCTGATCGCCGTCGGAGACTTCGTCAAGATCCTGCCCGAGGGATCTTCGCACGGATCCATCGTCCAGATCGAAGAGCGTTTTTCGACTCTCTCCCGACAAGATATCTCGGGGAAAAACCGCCAGCTGATCGCCGTCAATATCGACCAAGTCCTCATCATCGCCTCTCTCGTCGAGCCTCCTCTCAAGCCCGCATTAATCGACCGCTACCTCATCGCCGCTGAAAAAGGCGGCATGCATCCGATCATCGTCGTGAATAAGATCGATTTGCTGGAAAGCGCAGACCCCGAAATGACTTCGCTATACCGGGATTTTTTAGCCTCTTATGAACCGCTGGGCTATCCTATTTTATCGATCAGCGTCAAAACCGGCGTTGGAATCGAACCTCTCCGCTCTCTCATGAAGGACAAAGCCTCCGTCTTTTCCGGTCAATCAGGGGTCGGAAAATCCTCTTTGCTCAACGCTGCATTCGGATTCGAATTAAAAACGGGCGGGCTGACTCAAAAAACCGCGAAGGGCTCTCATACGACGAGCACGAGCCAGCTTCTTCGATTGCCTCAAGGCGGCTTCTGCATCGATACTCCCGGCATCCGCAGCTTCGGCATTTGGGATCTCCATAAAGACGACTTAGCCTCCCATTTTTCCGAATTTCTTCCTTTTGCCCCGCAATGCCGCTATCCCGATTGCACCCATCTGAACGAACCTTCCTGCGCGGTGAAAACCGCCCTCGAATCGGGGCTGATCTCACAGCTTCGCTTTGAATCGTACAAGAACCTTTTAGAAGAAATTCTAGCGGGACTCGACAACCGCGCCAAAAAGAAAATCCAGGAGTTTTTATGAGTCAAATCGGACAGATCCATGCCATCGAAATCCTCGATTCCCGGGGAAACCCCACTCTCAAGGTGACCGTGACCACCAAGGATGGACACATCGGCCAAGCAGCGGTTCCCTCCGGGGCTTCGACTGGAGAGCACGAGGCAGTCGAGCTGCGCGACGAGGATCCCAAGCGCTACGGCGGCAAAGGAGTTTTGCGAGCTGTCGGACATGTCAACGATCCGATTCGCAAACGCCTCCTGGGGATGTCCATTTTCGAACAAAAAGCGATCGACCAGGCCATGATCGAACTCGATGGCACCCCGAACAAAGGGAAGCTCGGAGCCAATGCAATCCTGGGCGTGTCGTTGGCCGCCGCCAAGGCCGCCGCGAGTTGCAAACACCAGCCTCTCTATCGTTATCTCGGAGGCGAAAAAGCCGTTTTACTCCCCTGCCCCATGATGAATATTCTCAACGGCGGCGCGCATGCGGACAACCTGCTCGATTTCCAGGAATTTATGATCCGTCCGATCGGGGCGCCTTCCTTTCGCGAAGCCGTCCGCTGGGGAGCGGAAGTATTCCATAGCCTTAAAAGCATCTTGAAGAAAAAACACCTCTCCACTTCCGTCGGAGATGAAGGCGGCTTTGCCCCCATGGTCAAGAGCAACGAGGAAGCGCTCGAACTGATTCTCGAAGCGATCCGCCAAGCCGGATTCAAACCCAGCCACGACGTGACGATCGCCCTCGATCCCGCTTCTTCCGAATTCTATCAAAATGGCTTCTATGTCGAAAAAAAACTCGGAGCCTCCGGAAAAAAAAGAACCTCCGACCAACAAATCGAATACTTAGCGCATCTCGTCTCTTCCTATCCCATCGATTCGATCGAAGACGGCCTCGATCAGAACGATTGGAAAGGATGGGTCTCTTTGACTCACAAACTGGGATCTCGCATCCAACTCGTAGGAGATGATCTCTTCGTCACCAATACCCGTTTCCTGAAAAAGGGCATCGAACAAAAAGCAGCGAATGCGATCCTCATCAAAGTGAACCAAATCGGCACTCTGACCGAGACCGCCGAGGCTGTCAAAATGGCCAAAGACCACCATTACGGAGTCGTCTTTTCGCATCGCTCCGGCGAGACCGAAGACGCGACGATTGCAGATCTGACCGTCGCTTTTTCCGCAGGCCAAATCAAAACGGGCTCTTTGTCTCGCTCGGATCGCCTGGCCAAGTACAACCGTCTTCTCGAAATCGAAGATGAACTCGGCGCTTCGGCTCAGTTCAAGCCCAAATCGAAATCGCACGCGGTCTAAAAACCTCGAGGTTTGCAAGAATCCATCCGGTTCATCGGGATCGATTCTCTTGCAAACCTATTTTTATTGCAAAATCATACCGAGGCTTGTTTAATCCAAAAAAAATCGAAAACACGCCTTATTGAAATAAAATAGTTTCCCGACTATGCGTAGAAAAAAACGGGAATATTATGTCCGCTGCGATTCGCCATACACTGGCTCTTTTCGGAGAAGCCGAGCGGGGCCAATATAAAAAAGCCCACTACTTGAGAGAATTGCCCCAGCTCGTCGATCTATTCGGCAATCCTCCGGAAGACAGCCAAGGCATCTTTTTCGCCATCCAGGCCTTGCTATACCAAAGGGATCTCATCTATTTCCGCGTAAAAGAAGAGGGTTTTAGTTCCGCGGACTATTTTTACGGCCTGAAACTCCTCTCCTCCCCCGATAGCGTCGCCGAACTCAAGGCCCTTTGCATGCCGGGGGTCGGATGCCCTGAAATCCTCGCCGCATCCCAATCGGTCTGCGAAAGGCATAAGAGCATCCTGATCACTTCGGAAAAAGATCTCTACGACTACCTCACATCGAATTAGCGACCGTCGCGCTCGTCCGCTTGCGCAGACCGTAGATCAACGAGCCAACGGAAATGACGCAGACGCCCATGAGATAATAGCCGACGCTGTTTACATCGCCCGTGCGCTCGATCAACCACATGGCGATGATCGGAGCGCAGCCGCCGAAGGCCACCGATGTGAAATTCCAGCAAAACGCGACGCTCGTCGCGCGGATATTGGCCGGAAACGATTCCGCCACAAGGGGATTCAACGTCCCTTCCGTCATGCCGATCAAAACGCCCATCAGGCTCGACATCACCAAAATGAATCCGGAGCCTCCGATTTTGAGAGATAGGATAAATGGGTAGGCCGCGAACAAAAGCCCGATCGTCCCTACGAGGATGATGTATTTCTTATCGATCTTCATCGACAGATATCCGAAAATCACCGTTGAAATCGTATAGCTCAGCACGGTGAGAAGGTTGAATTTGCCCGCAGTGCAAGGGTCGTAATGCAGAAAGTTGATCATCATGGTTTTGCCGAAAATAAACACCACGAAAAACGAGATCTGCGTCGTGAGGAAAATGCCGAACAGCCTGAGCAAAACCGCCTTATGATTTCTAAACAACTCGGCAAATGGATTGCTGACAAACGAATTTTCCTGCTTGATCTGCATGAAATCGTCCGTCTCGAGCAACGTGCGGCGCATATAAAAAGCGATGAAGCTTCCGATCACGCTGATGAAGAAGGGAATCCTCCACGCGAAATCATGGAGCTGCTGAGGGGTTGCGAATGTCTCGGCGATCAAGATCGTGCAGGCGCTCAGCACCAGGCCGGTTCCCACTCCCGTTAGAGCGAGCGTTCCAAAAAACCCGCGCTGCGCAGGGTTTGCGGACTCATAGAGATAGACGCACGAAGCGCCGAATTCTCCACCCAAAGCCACCCCCTGCAAAATTCTCAAGGCGATCAGAATAATCGGAGCCAAGATGCCGATCTGCCCATAGGTGGGCAACATCCCGATGCACATGGTCGGAATCGACATCAGCAGCATCGTAATCGTCAGCATTTTTCTCCTGCTGTAGCGATCTCCGATATAACCGAAAATGATTCCTCCGATCGGACGGGCCGCAAGCCCGACTGCAAAAGTCGCAAATGTCAAAATCATCGCAGCGAGCTTGCTCTCCATCGGAAAGAACAAACTGCTGATCAAGGTTGCGAAATAGGCGTAGAGAGTGTACTCATACCATTCGAGCGCATTGCCGATCAGCGAGGAGAAAACGGATTTCATCCGTTGATTTCGATTCATAGAGATCCAGAGTTGTAAAAATTACAGCATTTGAAACGAGAAACGCTTCCTTACAGGATATAAAGTTTGGAATTTGCACCACAAGAAAATTTCAGCAAAGCCGCTACCTAGCCAAGCACAAAAAACGCCTCGCTTCATCCATGTTTATCTGAATTAACGCGCCCAATACGAGCTCGACCGCGAGATTTCGATCTGCCATATAGAGAGTTTCCCAATGAGCGCCCAACTGAACATAATCGAGCGGAAAAGCTGCCGCCTCAATAGCGAACCCGCATCCGGCAGCCATCAACATGTTCTTCAGCATCGCGCAAAGAAACTCTTTGTTATCGCGATCCAAAATCTCCTGGAGATTTTTTGCAAATGCGCCGCCCAAAACCGCAGGGTCTTCCAAACAAGCGCGAAAATTGCTTTTACAACTTTCAATAATCACGCTGTCCGGACAAGAAAAATCTTCCTCGGATAACCGATCCAACTCGGCCTCATTCATTTCCCCATAAGGCTCTATTCTTTCCGAAATAGGAGGAATCGGAGACGAGAGAAATTCAACCGACTCTATATACTCGCGAACTTTCCTATCAGTAACTGAGGAATGACTGGCATTTTCGGAAACCGAATCAAGACTTTCACAACTTCCCGTTCTCGCAATGCAATTCGGATGATTCAATCCGGAAGCGCTCATTATCTACCTCCAATTCCTAGTGCTCAACCAGGAACCTATCCGCTCCGAAAGCAATTCGAAAAAGCCGTTCTCTCGTCACTGAGAAAAATATTCCGTCAGCCCGCGATCGGTCGGCTTCATGGATTTTGATCCGATGCGCCAATTCGCCGGGCATACTTCCCCGTGCTGTTCGTGAAATGCCAAGGCATCCAATAACCTGAGAGCTTCTTCAACCGATCGTCCGAGCGGCAAGTCGTTGACGAGTTGATGGCGGACGATCCCCTCTCGATCGATTAAGAATAGCCCCCGGTATGCGATCCCTTCCGGCTCTTTGAGCACTTGATAGCTCTGAGCAATCGCCTTGTTCAAATCCGACACGATCGGGTAGGAAACACCTTGGATGCCCCCTTTTTCCTTGGCGGTGCGAAGCCATGCGGCATGGGAAAACCAACTGTCGACGGAACACGCCACGAGCTGCGCATTCCTCTTTTCAAATTCCTTGAGCTTCTCCTGAAAGGCGTGGAGTTCGGTAGGACAAACGAATGTGAAATCCAGCGGATAGAAAAAAAAGACGACGTATTTCCCAAGGTAGTCCGACAGGGAAAAATTGTCGCAAATTTGATCTTTGATCACGGCCTTTGCATTGAACGCAGGCGCTTTGCTTCCGACGAGCGTCATAAAACCCCCTTAGTTTGAGGAACCTATCCGAGATCCCCAGGATAGGTTCGTATGCCGAAACTATTCGGCATATAGTTCTTCGGCGCGGGCGATCCATGTTTCTTTGGACAGCACCGTATCTTTCCCATGTCCGGGGACGATCCGCGTATCAGGCGGAAGGCGGGCGATTTTCCGGAGGGATTCCCACATGCGAGGCGCGGAAGCCGTAGGAAGGCTGAGATTGCCGATCGTCCCGGCAAACAGCGTATCGCCCGAAAACAACACCTTCTGAACGGGGAAATAATAACAGACGCCTCCGGGCGAATGACCCGGGGTATGAAGGACGATGCATTCGAGAGAGCCGATGGAGATTTTGCCGCCGTCTTCGATCAAATAATCGGGCTTGGCTGCGCGCACGGGAAAAAATAAAGGAAGTCCATCGATTCCCGGATGTTCGAGATTGGGAGCATCCAGAGGATGGACGTACACTTTTGCACCCGTCAGATCCCGCAGGGATGCGACATCGGCGATATGGTCGAAATGCGTATGGGTTAAAAGAATTTTTTCAATTGAAAGCTTTGCCTCTTTGGCCTTTTTGAGGGCGATTTCGGCCGACCCTTGCGCGGGATCGATCACGGCCGCTTTCAATGTCTGGGAACATCCGATGAGAATCGCGTTGGTAGCTAAAGGCCCTGCGGGGATCTTGATCGAGATCATGGCGCTTCCTCATTGAGGGAAAAGAACATGCACTGGAGAGGACTTGAACCTCTGACCACCCGGTTCGTAGCCGGGTACTCTATCCAACTGAGCTACCAGTGCGTTAATTAGCGCGGCTCTGAAATTACCGTATATCATCTCGAAGTGGGATCTTTTTCCTCAAGGACTTTATCTCGAATGAATTTAAAAAAACCGACTCGAGGCATGCGCCGGAAAACTCATTCACCCTCGAAGATTAAAAAATTTTCTTAACATCCTAGCCCAAAAGCCCGAATAGACGCATTGCATCAGCTCTTTGGGAGAGAGTTTTTTCACTTGGGGCTCTCCTTGGGGAGAAGGCTCAAAAGCCGGCGGAGCTAAGGACACGCCGAATAGCGGCTCGCAAGAGGAAAACTGGTAGCCGTGGACGAAGTCGATGCCTGAAAATTCCCTGGAAAACTCCTCTTCGACCAACGCTTCCCAGTTCCTGTCCTTGGAATGCCCCCAGCTGCGCACTTTTTTGAGCATTTCGTCCTTCGTTCTCACCCAGCTGTAATGATGGAACATCGGAGATCCATCCGAGCCGGAAACGCGGCGCAGTTTTTGCCCGCTCGCCTGTGCATAGATGCCATCCCTCTCGTCGTCGTGCAGCATCGCTTTTCTGCCGAGCTCGTCTTTACGCACGAGGAGGATCGTATCTTCCTTCTGCCTGGCTCGAAAGACCGGCTCTCGGAAATACCAATAACATGAGAGCTTAAAAGCGCTATAGCTCGCCCAATCCGCCGTATGGATCCAGTCGAGGACTTTCCCCCCATCGGGCACTTCGTCCGCGTCCAGAAAGAACACCCAGTCGATCTCGCTGCGAAGGCAGCTCGCTCCCGCGAGACGCGATGCATTGTGCCAAAAATGAGAGAACGAGCGTTTTGGGGGGACGGCCTGAGGGAAAAATGGGTATTCGACAAAAAGGCAATCGGGAAATGCCGCATAAACGCCGTCGAGCAAAGCGCGATCCTCGGACGTCCCGTCGAAAAAATGATCGCAGACTGCGACGATGATTTGTTTAGAAAACCGGCGGCATTCCTGAATAGACGCCTTGATGAACCGCGCCTCATTGGTACAGAAATTGATGACCGTTGCAATTTGGGGTTTCAAACTGAGTTGCCGCCTTCCATAGAGAGATTGAACTAGGTTCATATTCTATAATAGACTAGTCTAAAATTTAGGACGACAACAACTGCGGATCCTTTGAAACTCTCGCAGAACGCTATCCATATCGCCATTTTGGGAGCGGGAAAAACCGGCTCGAACGTCGCTTCGGCTCTGTCTCAAAAAGGCTATAACGTCACCGTCGTAGATCGCGATCTTTCGGCGCTGCATAAGCTCGGGCGCGAATGCGACATCTCGACGCTGCAAGCCGAAGCCCCGGATGCGAAGCTCTTCGAAGAGCTGCTCCAAAATCCTCCCAACCTTTTGCTAGCAGCCACCGGCAGCGATGAAACGAATGTGATCTCCTGCGCGATCGCCAAAAATTTGGGATTTGCCAAAACGGCGGCGATCGTCCATTCGCCCGACTACCTCCATCCGCGGCAGATCGATCTCGGAAGGCTTTTTTTCGTCGACCATTTCATCGGAGCCGATCTTTTAATCGCGCAGGATCTATTCAAAATCCTGGTGCATGCCGAAGACATTGCAGTCGAACACTTCGCCCATGGCGCAATTCAAATGCGCACCTTGGCCGCTCCCGCCCAATGGAAAAAAAAGAGCGTCCCTCTCAAAGATCTCGACTTCCCCCAGGATTTGATGATCGGCCTGATCCGGCGGAAACTGGATGCGGAACCGTTCGAACAAATCCTATTTCCCCACGGAGACGATGTGATTTTCCCCGGGGATGAAATCACAGTCCTCGGCCAATCGAAAACGATGAACCGGCTCCATGAAATCTTCGGCATTTTGGAACATCCGCCCAAATCGGTCGTCCTCGCGGGAGGCTCTCGCGCAGCAGAGCATCTCGCGCGGTTTCTTTGCCGCCAGCATATCTCTGTCCGGGTGATCGAACAGGACTTGGCCCGCTGCGAAATGCTCGCGCAAAATCTCCCCGAAGCGACGATCATCCACCGCAACGGCTGCGACTTTGAATTTCTTTGCGCCGAGCGGGTTCAGGACGCCGATGCTCTCGTGAGCTGCACGGGACGCGATGAAACCAATCTCCTCATCGCCGCATTTGCGAAACAGGCCGGATGCAAAAAAGCGATCGCACTAGCGCAGGATCCCCGCGTAGTCCCTATCGCGGAACAGCTCGGTCTGTTTCCTGCGCATTCCACGCGGCTCAACATCATCAACAGAGTTCTGGCCGTGCTTCACGACCAATCGATCCTTTCGATCGCATCTCTTTGCAATGACCAAGCGAAAATCGCGGAGCTAAGGATTCCGCATCATTCGAAAGCGATCGGAATTCCCCTCGCCGACCTCAGCGCGCGCCTTCCCAAGGATCTCCTCATCGGAGCGATCGAAACCAAAGGCCGCGTCGCCATCGGGAGAGGAAATCGAATTTTAAGCCCGAACGACACGGCCATCGTCATCCTGGCTCCCCAGCATCTGGCCTCCTTGCAAGAGCTTCTTTGCCAATGATCTCGTATAAAGACATCTGCAAACTCCTCGGAAAATACCTCGCCTTCTTCAGCCTTGCCCTCAGCATCCCGACCCTCATCGCCCTCTATTGCCAGTTCCTAGCTCCCGCCGAATCGCATCCGCAGCCGCACAGCTCCGGAGCGTTTTTCTCGGCCATGCTCGCCGCCTTTTCGATCTCGCTGCTGCTCCTTTTTCTCGGCCGCAAAAGCGCCGGGCAAATCGGCCGCCGCGAAAGCATCCTGCTCGTCGCGCTCATCTGGCTTTTCACCGCGCTCATCAGCGCGCTTCCCTTTTATTTCAGCCGCACTCTCGAGCGCCCCATCGACGCCTATTTCGAAGCCATGTCCGGTCTTACGACTACCGGCGCCACTCTCATCAGCCCCAAGTCGTATCACCAGGAGACCAAAGAGGAAATCCCGGTCTATATGACCAATCCCCACGTCCCGACGAAAACTTACGCCTATTACGGAACGGTTCCCCCCGTCCGCGACCCGATCAGCGGCCTCGTTCAATATTCGGGAATCGAAGCCGTCGGGAAGGCGATTCTGTTCTGGCGCAGCTTCCTGCAATGGATCGGCGGCATGGGGATCGTCGTCATCTTCCTCACGATCCTCCCCGCCCTTGGCGTCGGAGGAAAATTCCTCTATCAAATGGAAATGACCGGCCCCTTCAAAGAGGAAATCACCCCTCGCATCCATCAAACCGCTTCCTTGCTCTGGAAGCTCTACCTCTTCCTCACGCTCTTTGAAATCGCGCTTCTGATGGGAGTCGCCGGCGATCTCCCCTTCTTCGACGCCATCTGCATCGCGCTTTCCAACATCTCGACCGGAGGATTTTCGATCCGCCTCGAAAGCATCGCCAGCTACCACAGCCTCGCCGTCGAATGGATCGCCATGCTATTCATGATCCTCGGCAGCATCAACTTCGCCTTTTATTTCCATATCATCCGCATGAGGATCTACCGGATCTACGTCCCCGATTTCTTCCTCTTTTTCGCCATCGCACTCGGAGCTTCCGCGCTCGTATCATGCCTTCTGATCGGACAGCCATTTTCCACTTTGGACGGCACTTCCGGCATTTATTCCACAGCCCATGCGATCCGCGATGGCGTATTCCAAGCGCTTTCCATCCAGACTTCCACCGGATTCATCACTACGAACTACGACCGCTGGCCCTATGCGGCTCAAATGATTCTCCTGCTCCTCATGTTCGTAGGAGGCATGGCCGGCTCTACGTCGGGCGGGATTAAAACCTCGCGCTTTTACATTTTGTACAAGATCGTCCTCAACCGACTCGAATCTCTCTACCGCCCCGACAGCGTTCGGAAACTTACGATCGGCTCGATTGTCGTCGACGACAAACAAGCCCTTACAGTACTCGGATTTTTCTGCATCGCCGGATTATTTACGGTCGTCGGCACCGCTGCTTTCGTCTTCGATGGAATCGATCCTTCGACAGCGCTAGGATTGATGAGCTGTTTCATGAATAACGTCGGAGCCGCTTTTCATGGCGCAGGCCCGACCGCATCGTTTGGATTTTTGACGGATCTCGATAAAATTCTCGCTTCCTGCTGGATGTTATTCGGCCGCCTCGAATTCTATGTCTTGCTTCTGCTTTTCCTGCCCGCTTACTGGAAGGGCAACTGAAAAAAGCAAAAATAATCCCGAAAATCGACGAAGCCCCGCTTTCGCAGACACCCTATGAGGCGAAAAAAAAATTTACTCCCCGAACGGCAACAAGAAATTTGATAGTTTAGCAAATCGCTGAAATGTGCGATGCTAGTGTATGAAAAAGCACTCCGCGTACGTCGAGGTATTTCAAAACTTTTATGCCCGAAGCCGAGAAGTCTTTCAGCAAATGGCGTTCCTTTCTCTGGCCCATTTATCGCTGGGAACTAAAAAAATTCCTTCCCATGGCGGGGATCTTTTTTTTGATCGCCTTTATCTCCAATGCCTTGCGATCCTATAAAGATACTTTTATCATGACAGCCTCTCAGTCGGGAGCCGAGGCGATCCCATTTATCAAAGTCTGGGCCGTTCTTCCGGCGGCATTCCTCATGACCTATCTCTTCACCCGCCTGGCGAATCGATTCGACCGCGAAACAGTTTTTTACATGATTATGTCGATCTTTTTGGGCTTTTTCTTCCTATTTGGGTTTGTCCTTTATCCGGCTCAAGAATTTCTTCACCCCCACGCGCTCGCAGATCAACTCCAAAATTGGTTGCCCGACGGATTTAAAGGGTTGATCGCCTTGCTCAGGAACTGGACGTTTACCCTCTTCTACGTCATGGCCGATCTATGGTCTAGCGCCATCTTCGCCGTCCTCTTCTGGGGATTTGCGAATGAAGTGACGAGCGTGGGAGAAGCCAAGCGCTACTATGGGATTTTCGCAGCGGGGGGCAATCTCGCCACGATTCTATCCGGACAAGCCGCCGTCTTCTTTTCGACTCGGGCGTTCTTCTCTTGGATTCCTTATGGATCGACCCCATGGGATCAGTCGATCTTATTCATGACGCTCGCGGTCTTGGTTGCGGGAATCGCCGCGATGTCGCTGTTCCGCTGGCTCAACTGCCGCGTCATTCGCATCGAAGAACTCCCAAAGGCCAATGCTCCGGCTCCCGAGAAAATCAAAATGTCGCTGCGGGAAAACTTCCTTTATCTCGCAAAATCCAAATACCTGATTTGCATTGCGCTGATCGTCGTAGCTTACAACCTGGCGATCAACCTGGTGGAAATCGTATGGAAAAACCAGATCAAGGCCCTTTATCCCAATCCGAGCGACTATAACATTTACATGGGCGAAGTCATGACGATCATGGCCATCCTCGCCACGATCGCAGGTCTTTTGACGACCGGCAACCTCATCCGCCGCTATTCGTGGACCTCCTGCGCTCTGATCACTCCGGCCATCGTAGGCGCCACAGGGCTTATTTTCTTCTCCTTCGTCCTTTTCGGAAGCAGCATTTGGTTCGGCCTCGCTCCACTCGCTATGAGCGTTTTTCTCGGAGCGATCCAAAACTGCCTGAGCCGCGCCGCGAAATACACCGTGTTCGACGCCACCAAGGAGATCTCCTTCATCCCCTTGAGCGCCCAATGCAAGCTAAAGGGAAAAGCGGCCATCGACGGCGTCGGCTCAAGGCTGGGCAAATCGGGAGGATCGGTGATCCACCAAGGACTTCTCTTGATCTTTTCCACCGTCTCTTCGAGCTCCCCCTATGTGGCCGCGATCTTCCTCGCGATCATCGGCATCTGGTGGGTCGCCGTGAAATCGCTCGGCAAGCAATTCGATGCTCTCGCCACGGCAAAAACGAATGTCCACGTCCCCGACGCCGGCAGGTCGAACCTCCCGCGGAAGCGCCCGCCCGAAAATGACCGTCTATCGACTGGCACGAACAATGGGCTCCAATTCGCCGAGGGGTTTCGCGACGGTTTTGCCCACATCGATCTCTCTTCCTTCGGCGGAGAGGCCATCCTGCGCCTTGCCCCCGGGCCCTGGCTTCGGAGACCTCTCCCATCCGACGACTCGCCTCATGCTGGAGCTCATGGCGAATCGCATAAAAGGCAAGCGTGTTTGGGACATCGGGTGCGGCAGCGGAATCTTCGCTTTAGCCGCCCGCCTCATGGGGGCGTCGTCCGCTTTCGGCATCGACATCGACCCCGAAGCGATCTCTCATGCGCAAGCGAACCTCGGGCATAATCGACTCGACCGCGTTTTCTTTTCCCGCCACCTGCCTGCAAAGCCGCCGCGCGGCCTTGTATTGATCAATATGATCTTATCGGAACAAAAAGCTGTCCTCTCCCAAATCCCCTTTCTTCCGTCTCTTGCTGCGGAATGGATCTGTTCGGGGATTTTGGAATCGCAAAGAGCGGAAGCCCTTGGATTCGCCGAAGCGCTCGGCTTGATCCTCGTCGAAGAAAAACAGCTCGGGGAGTGGTTGGGATTTCGATTCAAGTCGAACTCTCCTTGAATCCCGATAGAAAAAAGCTTCAAAAATCGACGAAGCCGCTCTTTGTAGACGCCCTCTGAACCGCATCCATTTTCACTTGCATTTTAAAAGGATCCGAGTGCAAAGTTTTTTATTTTATTCAGGAGGAATCAATGTCTGCAGTAACTTCTAGCACGCATACTTACCGCGGAATTTCGGAAATCAATTTATTCTCAGACGCCCGAGCCGGCTTATCTGTAACGATTGATACAGATCGTCTTCATATTCGCCCTGTCGAAGCAACGGAAGAGGAATATGATCGGTATGGAGCTCTCTTCGGGAATAAAGACGTCATGGAAAAATATGCTACCGGACAAACGAAAACTAGAGAAGAGATGAAGGCTCGGATTCACGACATTTGGGCGAAGCGGTGGCGTGAACATGATCCTTATAGTGGAATGGCTGTTCTTAAAAAAGATACGAACGAGTTTGTAGGCCATATAGTGTTAGGCCATGGAAATGAGCCAGGAGAAGCAGAACTGGCCGGACTTGAAACCAGAGATTTTTGGGGGAATGGGTATGGTTTGGAAGCTGCCACAGCAATTGTTCGGGAATATGCTCCAATAACGGTACGAGAAGGGTATCTTTTGGATGGCAAACCGCTTGAACGCATTGTTGCAACCGCCAGACCTGATAATCCCGCTTCAGTAGCCATCCTAGAAAACGTGGGTATGCAGGTTGTCCGTGCAGAAGAAAAATATGGCGCTAGAAGGCTTCACTACGAAACCAAGCTAAAACAAGAATCTTGAAGCGGAGCTACCTCGGGCTAAGAAAGCAAACCATACCCTGAAAGCTTATCGCTCGCGATGAGAGAATGGCCTCGCCTTTAGGCGAGCGATCGAAATAGGTCGCCTGTAAAGCGAGGGTTTGCAGTTTTACAGAGCCATCAGAAAAAAACGAATGCGCGATTTCTAAAGAGAGGCGGATCTCTTCAAAAGTTCTTTTTGAAGAGATCCGTACATAGGGTTTACATGCCCGGCATCATGCCGCCCATTCCACCCATGCCGCCCATCCCCATGTCCATCGGGGAACCTCCGCGAGAGGCGTCTTTTTTCTTGGGCTCGGGTTTTTCGGCGATCATCGCTGCGATCGTCATCATCATCCCCGCGACAGAAGCCGCGTGCATCAGAGCGCTTTTCGTCACGAGAACGGGATCGATCACTCCGTCGGCGACAAGATCCGAAAACCGATCGGTCGCTCCATTATATCCCCAAGAGCCCGTTTGCTCGGCGATTTTTTCAGCGACCCAGAATCCATTTTTACCGCAATTGGTTGCGATCGCCGCAGCAGGCGCCATCGCCGCTTTGCGCAGGATGTCGATTCCGATCGGCCTCATCGCCCTTGAGATTCAGCCGATCCAGCGCTTTGCGCGCGCGGATCAGCGCGATGCCGCCGCCCGGGCACAATCCCTTGGGAGACCGCCGCGCGGGTCGCGTGCAGCGCGTCTTCGATGCGGGCTTTTTTCTCATTCGGCCTCGGCTTCCGTCATTGCGCCGACATTGACCACTCCGATCCCGCCGACGAGCTTCGCGAGCCTCTCTTCGAGTTTTTCCCGATCGTATGTCGAGGTGGACATTTTGATCTCGTGCTTGATCTGAGCGATGCGCTTCTGAACGTTCTCGGCGCGTCCGGCTCCGTCGACGACCGTCGTCGTTTCCTTCGTCACCACGATCTTTTTCGCCGTCCCGAACAAGTGCATGCCGGCGTCTTCTAAACTGTAGCCGACTTCGTCCGAAATCAACGTAGCGCCGATGAGGGCGCACAAATCTTCGAGCATCGCCTTTCTGCGATCTCCGAATCCCGGAGCTTTCACCGCGCAAACGGGGAGATCTCCTTTGATTTTATTGACGACCAGCGTTGCGAGCGCATCGGAATCGACGTCGTCGGCGAGATTAAAAACGGCCTCGAGCCTTTTTCCATCACTTGCTCCAGAATCGGAACCAGTTCTTTGGCGCTCGAAATTTTCTTATCCGTCACAAAGACGATGGGATTTTCGAGCTCGACGCTCATCTTCTCCGCATTTGTGATAAAATAAGGAGAGATATAGCCCTTGTCGAACTGCATCCCTTCGACGACTTCCAGAACGGTTTCGATCCCCTTGGCTTCTCCGATCGTGACAATTCCGTCTTTTCCGACTTTTTGCATCGCTTCGGAAATAATCGCGCCGATTTCCGGATCGTTATTCGCCGAAATAGCCGCGATCTGGCGGATTTCTTCGGGGCTTTGAACCGACTTGGCCATCGCATCGAGTTCTTTAATCATCGCCTCTACGCCTTTGTCGATCCCGCGCTTGAGGCACAGCGGACTTGCTCCCGCCGCGACGTTTTTCACCCCTTCGGAGAAAATAGCATCGGCCAGCACGATCGCAGTCGTAGTTCCGTCTCCGGCGACCTCGGATGCCTTCGAAGAGGCTTCCTTCACCATTTGCGCGCCGAGATTTTCAAACGGATCTTTCAGTGCGATTTCTTTTGCGACCGTCACTCCGTCCTTCGTCGAGGAGGGAGAGCCGAAGTCTTTCGCGATAACGACGTTTCGCCCCTTGGGGCCCAGCGTGACAATCACCGCTTTGGAAAGGGTTTTCACGCCTTTCAAAACGGATTTCAATGCATCTTCGTGAAATTGCAGAATTTTAGGCATATGACCACCTTTTTTTATGCTATGACCGCGAGGACGTCGTCCTCGGATAGGATTAAATATTCATCTTGGTATTCCGTGCCGCTGTAAGAAGAAAAGAGAATCTGATCCCCTACTTTCACATCCATCGGGCATGTGCGACCCTTGTCATCGATCTTGCCCGAACCTGCCGCGACGACAGTTCCCTGGCGGGGCTTTTCCTGCGCGGAATCGGGAAGGAGAATCCCCCCTTTCGATGTCTTTGCAATGCTGCGCTGAACGAGAAGACGGTTGCCAAGCGGCTTTAATTTTTTATGAGCCATAAAATCCTCCGGAAATTACATTCAATGGTCCTATCCTAGAGCGCGCTCCGATTCCTTGTCAAGCGTTTATGTAAATTTTTAGCAATCAGACAAATTGTTTGCTAACAGGTCTGATTAAAAGATTCCGAAAAGGCCGAGCTCCGGAGGGAACATGAATTTTACAAGCCCCTCTACGGAGCGTATTCGGGAAGGAGATATTTGCTGCGCTTCGATAAAAACGCCTCGCGCTCTTTCGCATGGATCTCGAGAAGTTTCCACGAGGTGTATTTTTCTTCCGAAAGGACGCGGAAGACTTCCTCCGTTCCATTCGCTTTGTGAAAAGGATCTTTGGAACCCGACGCTTCGAGACATTCGGCCAGTCGTTTTGGATACAGGCTCTTTAGAATTCCGAGGAGCAAATACTGCACTTTGACCGGTTTATACAGTTTGAGATCGGTGATCTTGATGAGCACGCCATGGCATTCTTCGCCCTTATAGAGCCCATAGAACGGCTTGAAATGAAACGGCACGAATTGAACGCCGCCGAGCTTCTGCGCGTTGAGAAGCTCCGCATATTTAGACGCATCGATCCAGGGAGCGCCGGCGATTTTGAAGGGCATCGTGTATCCGATTCCGATATTGAGCACCCTCAGCTGGCCCATAATTCCCGTCGCCGGATAAAACAGAGGAGTATCTGACTCGGGCATATTTGGACTGGGAGGAATCCAGGGAAGTCCGGTATCCGCAAAAGACATCGAGCGTTTCCAGCCCCGCATCGGAATCACTTTCAGATTGCAGCCGATCTTGTATTCCGCATTGAAAAACCTCGCCAGCTCCCCAATGGTCATCCCATGGCAATAAGGGACGTTGACATAGCCGATGAAAGATCGCCATTTTTCTTCGAGCATGGGTCCATCTACGATCAATCCTCCCATCGGGTTCGGGCGATCGAGGACAACGACCTCGATGTCGCGCTTTGCAGCCTCTTCCATCGCGTAAAATAGCGTTGCCGCATAGGTATAGGATCTCGATCCGATGCACTGGATGTCGTAGATCAACACATCGATATTTTTGAGCATTTCATCTGTCGGCCGCCTCGTTTTGCCGTGCAAACTGTAAACCGGAAGTTTCTCCCAAGCGCTGTCCTTGATTTTTTCGTCGGCGTAAAAAGACCCTTCGAGTCCGTGTTCGGGGCAAAACAATGCCGTCAGCTTGCACGAATCCTTAGCTTCGAACAGCCGCTCGGCTGTGAGGCGGAGCTTTGCATCGATTCCCGTGTGGTTCGTAATCAGCCCTACCCGCTTCCCTTTCAGAGCATCTACTTGCCCGCTCTCGAAAAACACATCCGCTCCGGTCGAAACTCGCGCAGAAAATAACTCGCCGAACGCCAGCAAAGAAAAACACAACGCCCAGCTTTGAAGCCATCGACCCATGGAATAACCCGCCATTCTTTCAGCTTGAGAATCTCATTTTTTCAGATATACTAAAACAACTTCAAGGAGCGATTAGGAACATTCCCATGAGAAAACAGTCGCTCTATCTCGAAGAGGCCTACGAACTCATCGACAGCGTCCGCGGCATCCCCCAAACTCTCCAAGAAAGAAAACAGCTCAGCTTTGATTTGGCAGCTCTCATGCTGCGCGAAGCACAGCTTTCGATGGGATTCAAAGAAAAACAGGGGCAGGAACAAATCTCGTGGCTTGCGACCGACATGACTGCCAGATCGGTCGCGCTCGCAATTGCCGATGAAAGCTTCCGCACGAGCAGCCCGCCGAGAAGCGCCGACCATATCCGGCGCCTTTTGCGGCAATACGGCATCCCCCATTCCCTCAATTGGCCGGAGCGCACGCGCCTGCATTTGCTCCGCTCGCTGGGTCCCTTCCTCAGAAACTGGCTCGCCCCTTCAGCCGCGGCCTCTTTCCGCAAGCACTTGGCCAGCGTCCTCCTGAAGGATCACCCCGTTTCGATCGCCTCTGAAATCGCGAATCGAAAACTCGCCGGCGGCATCCACATCAACCTCTGCCGATGTTTCGAACCCGCCGTAAGCGATCAGGAAGCCGATACTCATCTAGAACGGATTCTCGACGATCTGGACATCCCGCTCGTCGATGCGATTTCGATCAAGCTCCCTCACATTTTGCAACCGTTTCCCTCTTCGTGCTTTGAAGAAGCCACGAGAGCCCTGTCCCGACGGCTCTCGATCGCTTATCGAAGCGCGATAAAATCCCGCCCGTCCGCGCCCTTGCCGATCTATCTCGACGCCGGCCGCTACGCCGAGGTCCGCCTTGCAGCCGCGGCTTTTTGCATGACTCTCGACGATCCCGAATTTTCTCATTACACAGCGGGGATCGCTCTTCCCGCTTATTTCCCCGACTCTTTTGCGATTCAAGAAGAGCTGACCGCGTGGGCGCGTCTGCGCGTCAACAATTACGGCGCGCCGATCCGGTTGCGGATTCTCAAAGGAGATCAGCTCGCTCTCGAACAGGCAGATGCCGCTGCGATGAATTGGCCCCAAGCCCCCTTCCTTTCCAAAATGCAAACCGACGCCAATTTCAAGAGAATGCTCTCATTTGCATGCGTTCCCGAAAATGCCCGATCCACCCGCGCGAGAATCGCAACTCACAATCTCTTCGATCTCGCATTTGCGATGCTCCTCAGGTCGGAGACCCAAACCGAAGCATATGTTTCCTTTGAAATGTTCGATGGCCTCAACCAATCGCTCCGTTCGATCGTTCAAATGCTGTCGGGGGATCTCATGCTCTATTGCCTCACCGCCGGCAAACAGGAGTGGGAAGCTTCAGTCGCGCAACTCGCTCGGCGCTTCGACGAAACTACCGGCTCCGAGAATTTTCTCAGGCATTTCTTCAGCCTGAAACCCGGGACTGAAAAATGGGATTCCCAAGGCGCTTTATTTTCGCAGAGCTGCGATGAAATGGAGAGCCTCTCAAAGTTCCCCAGGCGCATTCGCAGAACAGCTCAAACGCAGGGTTTCTCTTCGACTTCTTTTGAAAATGAGCCGGATACCGACTTCTCGCTTCCGGAAAACAGAACTTGGGCGATCGCCGCCATCGACTCGCTTCAACCCGCCTCTCTTCCCCTCGAATCCGCTTCCGGCTCCATGCGAGAAAGCATTTCTCCCTGGCCATCCCGGAGTCCTTTATGCTCTTGGGCAATCGCCGATCGAGCCAAAATCGAACAGTCAATCGCTTCTGCGTATCGCTTCCACGCAGCGGAAGAGACCCGCTCGCCGCTCGAACAGCGGATCCAATGGCTCTCCTCAGCCGCTCAGCATTTGCGTAAAAACAGATCTTTTTTACTCGCCGTTCTTGCAAAAGAAAGCGGACTTTCGTTGGAGGAAGCTGATTCGACGGTTTCCCAAATCGTCGATTTTATAGAATACAACCGCCTCCAGATCAAACGGATGGGGCAATTGCCGGACGTCGACTGGTCTTCCAAAGGAGTCATCCTCATTATCGGATCCAGGCTTTCGGCTTCTTTTTCAATCGCAAATCCACTCGCCGCAGCCATTGCGGCAGGAAACACAGTTCTTCTGAAGCCCTCCTCGCACAGCATCTATGCGGCATGGGCGATCGCCTCTGCTTTTTGGGACGCAGGGATTCCGAAGGAAATGCTCCAATGGCTGCCGTGCGAACGCGAAGACTTGCTCGAAAGCTTGATCCCGGATCCCCGCATCGCCAACGTCGTTTTCTCGGGTCTTCCTTCTACCGCTTCGATTCTCTTCAACCGCCGCGGCGCGCTTCCTTTCCAAGCCCGCGTCCATGGGAAAAACGCCTTTGCTATCTCCGCCTTATCCGATCGCTCGCTCGCTATTTGCGACCTTATGCATTCCGCATTTCTCCATAACGGACAACATCCGGCGGCGACAGCGATTGCGATTTGCGAAGCGGAAGTATACGACGATCCCTCGTTTCTAGCCCGTCTCCGCAATGCCGCGCAAAGCTTCAAAACGTCTTTTGCCATCCATCCATCGTGGCCGATCGGGCCTCTCATCCATCCTCAACTCTCCGCTTTGCAGCCCCTTTTGCATCTCGAGGAAGGAGAATCGTGGCTGCTCGAACCTCGAATCCATCCCGACTGTCCGAATCTATGGACTCCAGGGATCAAGCTCGGAGTAAAGCCGGCAAGCCGATTTCATCGAGAACCCGTGCTGGCTCCCCTTCTTGGACTCATGAGAGCCGATGACTTTTCGCATGCCATCCGCCTCGCCAACGATGTGCCCGGCTGCGCGCTTTCCATCTTACACAGCCTCGACCATCGAGAGCAATTCCTCTGGCTCGAAAAAACGCGAGCACCCACCCGCTTCATCAATCGATCCTCGAACGGCATCCTCGTGCGAAGGCATTCATTCGGCAACGTCGATGCGGGGCAGATCCGTCCCATTTTCAAAGCCGGCGGGCCAAATTATCTGCGCGGTTTTCTGCACGCGACGCAAGTCGGCCTTCCACAGGAAAAAAGCTCCATCAACCAACAGGTAAACCATCTCACCGTGCTATTGGAGCAGATGCATCTTTCAGCCGAGCAACTTGGAATTTGGTATGCGAGCACCGCCAACTATGCTTATTGGTGGAAACGGCTGCGCCACGACCGAGATCCCGATAAAATCCTCGGCCAGGACAACCCGCTGCGCTATCTCCCCTATCCCTCCTACACGCTGCGCCTGTCCGCTCCGATCGATCCTTTCGACAGCTTGCGATGCATTGCCGCGGCTCTGACCGTGCAGACTCAGCTCGAAGTGAGCATCCCTCCCGATTCTGCCGCCCAAAAGCTCGACTGGACCAAGCTGGAAGCCCCCATCGTTCTATCCGTCGAAACCGAAGACGAGTTTATTCAACGCCTCGGCAAAGGGACCATCGCGCGCCTCCGTCTGATCCGCGAAGCTCCCATTCAATATGTACGTGCCGCGGAAAAATCGAACACGCCGATCTCGGATGCTCCTGTCTTCGCCAATGGCCGGCTCGAGCTGCTTCACTACCTCCAAGAGGTGAGCATTAGCGCCAATTACCATCGCTATGGAAATCTGAGCCCTCGCGATGGCGAACTGAGAAAACCCATCCCATAAGACTATGCAAGACCTCAACCCACATCAACTCGAAGCCGTCAACCACGTCCAGGGCCCTTTGCTCGTGCTCGCAGGCGCCGGATCCGGGAAAACCCGCACCGTCACAGCCAGGATTGAACAACTGATCGAGATCGGCATCCTCCCCTCCGATATTCTCGCCGTCACGTTCACCAACAAAGCCGCCGAAGAAATGCGCAGCCGAATCCGCGCCGCGAAAAATGCTTACGTCCTCGCCTGCACATTCCATAGCCTCGGCGCGAGAATCTTGCGCGAATCCATCTCCGCCCTCGGCTACCGGAATAATTTTGCCATTTACGACGAGGAAGACAGCGAAAAACTTCTGAAAAACTGCCTCGAGCAGCTCGATTTATCCGATGAAAAGGGGCTTGTGAAAAAAATCCGGCTCGAAATTTCAAATGCGAAAAACAATCTCGAGCATCCGAAATCCCCCGGCCAGGAGGCGCTGTTTTCCCAAGTCTATGCCCTTTATCAGGATCGACCTAAAGGAGTGCAATGCGGTCGATTTCGACGATCTGCTCTACTTGACGGTTAAACTCCTCCAGGAACATCCCGATGTGCGCGAAGAATACGCCAACCGCTGGATGTTCGTGCTGATCGATGAATATCAGGACACCAACTCCTCGCAGCATTTGCTCGCAAAGATCCTGACTTCCAAACACCACAATATCTTTGCCGTCGGCGATCCCGATCAATCCATCTATTCCTGGAGAGGCGCCCGCTACCAGAATATCTTGAACTTCGAACAGGATTTTCCCGGGGCAAAGATCATCACCCTAGACCAAAACTACCGCAGCACCAATACCATTTTACAAGCTGCGAATAGCCTCATCGAACGCAATCCCACTCGCTATGAAAAAAAACTCTGGAGCAATCTCGGAGACGGGGCGCCCATCGGCGTCTTTGCCGCTGAAAGCGAAAAACAAGAAGCCGAGTTCGTCGTCCGCCGCCTCCTCGAACACGTGGCACACGGCCAGCATCCCCTATGACGAAATCGCGATTTTCTATCGGACGAATGCCCAATCGCGCACTTTTGAAGACGCCCTTCTTTCCCGCAGAATCCCCTACGTCATCATCGGCGGCCTTTCCTTCTACCAGCGCAAGGAGATCAAAGACATCCTCTCTTTTCTGCGCGTCCTCGTCTCCGGCAGCGATCTCGTCTCTTTCCTGCGCACGATCAATCTCCCCAAGCGCGGCCTCGGCCCCGCCACCCTCGATGCGATTTCGAAGCTTTCGGCCTCTTTAAAACTCCCCATCTTGACCCTGTGCGAAGAGATCCTTTCCGCTCCGCATCAATTCCCCGATCTCAAGCTCAGCTCCAGACAAAAAACAGGTCTCGGAGCCTATCTACAGTTGATCCATAGCTTGCGGGAAAAGCAACCGAACCTGCGCATTCACGAACTCATCGCCGAAATCATTTCCGCATCGAATTACCGAGCCGTCTTAGAAGAAGATCCGGAAAGCTCCGACGACCGCAAGGAAAACCTCGACGAACTGATCGGCAAAGCCGCCGAATGGGAAGAAGAAAGGGAAACGCCCACTCTGCAGCATTTCCTCGAAGAACTCTCGCTCAGACAAAGCTCCGACGAACAAAAAAACATCCCCTCCGTCCGCCTCATGACCATCCATAATAGCAAGGGATTGGAATTCGAACTCGTATTCCTCGTCGGCCTCGAAGAAGAGCTCTTCCCCCACATGAACAGCCTCGGCAGCGCCGAATCCCTTGAGGAAGAGCGCCGCCTGTGCTACGTCGGCATGACCCGCGCCAAGCGCTATCTCTATCTGACCGCAGCGGCTTATCGCTACATATGGGGCACGCCCCGCCTCATGCAGCCCTCGCGCTTTCTCCGCGAAATTCCCTCGCGCTACTTAAAAAACTACAGCCCGACCCAATACGAATCCGCGGCTCCCATTCTCCACGACCCCGAGGGATTTGCCCAAGGAACCAAGATCTACCATCGGGAATTCGGCTCCGGCACGATCCAAAAGGTCTATCACACTTCCTTCGGGCTCACTTATGAAATCCGATTCGACGCAACCGAATCCACCCGTTCGATCGTCGCCAAATACGCCAAACTCCAGCCCTTATCCTAAATCTTTTGGAAGACAAAGCGTTTTGAAACCGCCAAGCACCCGTCGGACGGAAATCAACCATTTCCAATATCCGTCCTTGATGCGAAAGCCCGAAACATTCGGAATCCAGGAGCTCGGAGTCACGACGACTCCTCTTGCATAACTCGGCCTCGAAAGCCTCATCACCCGCTGATTCCTTGCGATCGTAAGCGTCGGAATCCCGAGAAAAGAAGCCAAATGCCCCAGCCCCGAGTCATTTCCGATGAAATATCCCGATTCATAGATAAATCGAGCGAGCAGATCCAGCGTATCGAATAGCTCGACCCGAATTCCCCGGCCATTTAACTGCTCCCATTCGCCATATTGCTCGCGGCCCGGAACAAAAATCGGCTCATATCCTTGTGCCTGTAAAAGAAATGCCAGTTTTTCAAATTTCTTTTTCGGCCAGTGCTTTCCTTTGCGCGATGCGGTGGGGTGGATCACGACTCGCGATCCATGTCGGCGATGCACTAAACCTTCGGGAGGACGAAACCCGTTGCTGTCCGTGATTTTTTCCAATTTCAACATCTTTTCGCAAAAAAGCCGGAAATTTTCAGCAATCGGAACATTTGGATCGCTCAAAGTATCCCGGTAATAAAGATGCCGGACAACCTTTGGCGACGGATAGAGATAAAACACCTTTGTCCTCTCGGGAACTCGCCTCTTTCCTTCCGCGATCAACTTCTGGATAAAAGAACTCGCCTCGTTATGGACAATGAAAAACCAGTCGTAGCTGCTCAATAACCTTTCGATTTCCGATTCCGGAGGGTATTCCAGAATGGGCAACTGGGGAACCCATTCCTGCATCGCCTGGATTGCATTTTGATACGTATCGACGCTCCATCCATTCAAGTGCAGATTATTTGAAAGAACCAAGCTGAAGACTCCATCGCCCAGTCCGCTTTGGCAAAACACAGCCGCTTTCATTTCTACCTTCTTCTCCAGCCATTAAGCTGTTTCTTTTAACTCTTTTTGGGAGCAAAGCTTCCCAAAACTGCGAAATACCCGGCTCACTGAAATAAATCGTTTCCAGTGCATATCCCTCAGGCGGAATCCGGAAATATTCGGAATCCAAGCGCTAGGGGTCACGACCGCGCCTCTCGCATAACTCGGCCTGGATAACCTCGTATATCGGTGGCTCCTCGCAATCGTAAGGGTCGGGATATCGAGAAAAGAGGCTAAATGCCCCAGCCCCGAGTCATTTCCGATGAAATATCCCGATTCATAGACAAACCGAGCGAGCAGATCCAGCGTATCGAATAGCTCGACCCGAATTCCCTGTCCATTTAAATGCTCCCATTCGCCATATTGCTCGCGGCCCGGAACGAATACCGGCTCGTATCCTCGCTTCTGCAGGAGAAATGCGAGTTCGATGAATTTCTCCTTCGACCAATTTTTGCTCCTCCGCGATCCGGTGGGGTGGATCACCACTCGGGATGCATATCGGCGAGGCGTCAAACCCTCGGGGGGAATAAACCCGTTGCTGCTCGTGATTTTCCCCAATTTCAACATCTTTTCGCAAAACATCTGGAAATTATCGGCGATCGGCACGGTCGGATCAATACAAGCATCCTGATAATACGGCTCGCGGACAATCCTCGACGAGGGATAGAGATAAAACACCTTGGTTTTCTCGGGAAACCGCCTCTTTCCTTCCGCGATCAACTTCCGGATAAAAGAACTCGTATCGTTGTGGACGACAAAAAACCAGTCATAGCTGCTCAGCAGCCTTTCGATTTCGCATTCCGGGGGGTATTCCAATACAGACAGATGCGGAAACCAATTCTGCATCGATCCAATCGCATTTTGATACGTATCCACGCGCCATCCGTTCAAGTGCAAATTATTCGAAAGAACCAGGCTGACAACGCCATCGCCCAGCCCATTGTGGCAAAACACAGCCGCTTTCGCAACCATCTCCCCCCTTTTTTTTCAAATTTTAAGACACTATCGGACAAAAAAGAAAAAAAGAGGAAGCGAAAAAAGGCCAAAAATCGACGAAGCCGCTCTTTGCAGACTCCTTCTTAGGAGATTGAACCGATACCCCCTTTTAGTATAAAGGCCAATGAAAGGGAGTTCTCCATGGATCGACCTCGGCTTGCGTGTTCTCTGCGCCCGGAAAGGCGGCAAATCCTCGCATTCTCGATGCACCAATCCCTGGAAATTCTCCAAATGACTCAATTAGAACTCGATGAGCGCATTCAATCCGAAGCCGAAAAGAACCCTGTTCTCGAAATCTCCTCGCGTCCGAATACAAGAGCACCCCGTCCTCAAGAGACGGCCGTCGCCGACCGCCCCACCTTTTTCGAATATTTAATCGCCCAGGCCCGAGACTGTTTCGAGTCCCCCCATGAATTATCCCTAGCGATGCAACTCATCGAGCTTCTCGACGAGCGCGGCTATCTCCCCTCGACTGTCCAATTGGCGGATGCGGAACAAACCCTCGTCGATCGGATCGCCGCATGTTTGAAAACTTTCGATCCCCCAGGCGTATTTGCCAAAGACCTGCGCGAATGCCTTCTCCTTCAGCTCTCTTCTTCCTCCCAGATCGCGGCGAAAACGATTGTGGAATCCCATTACGAAGACTTGATCCACAGCCGTTTTGCCGCCATTCAAAAGACGCTTCGCCTGGATGCCCGTGATTTTCAAGAAGCTCTCAAACAAATCTCCCGCCTCCATACACGTCCCGCTTCGAGTTATCAAGATTCCCCTTGCAGTCCTTTGACTCCGGATCTGACGATTCGAGAAATCGAAGGCAGTTGGCAGATTTTTGTCGGGGAGGAGGACTTCCCGCGGCTGACCTTCCAAAGCGATTACGAAGCTCTCTGCCCTTCTTTGCCCAAAGGAGCCGAAAAAGATACGCTGCGAACCTGGATCTCAGACGCCAAATCGCTCGCGCGCTGCATCGAACGGCGGCGATCGACCCTCCTTATGATCGGCAAATGGCTCCTCAAACATCAACGCTCTTATTTTTTACATGCAGGGCCCATCGTCCCTCTCGGCATCGACGCGCTCGCTCAAATCCTAAATTCGCACGAAACGACCGCCCGCCGCGCGATTGCGAATAAAATTCTCGCAAGCCCCTGCGGACTCATCCCCCTCGAAGCGTTTTTTTTCAAATCCTCGACCTCGGCGCCCTGCGAGGAACAGATCCAGCTCTTGATCGCAGCCGAAGACAAGCTCCGTCCCTTGACGGACGATAGAATCGCCCAAAAACTCGCCGACAAAGGCCTGTCCTGCGCGCGGCGAACCATCGTAAAATACCGAAACCGGCTCGGGATTCCCTCAGCGGCAAAAAGAAAAGCGACCGGACTCTAAGAGAGTGTCTGCAAAGAGCGAATGAATAAAACGCGGCATCTTGGCATCTGCTCTTGATTTCGAATAAATCCTCGGCCCTTTAGCTTTTATTTCAATGGCGCAAAAACAATGCCCCTCCGTAAAGTATTTATCTTATGTTTTCACCATAAAGGATTATATGTCTTACTTTCCCTCGGCGGACTCTACTGCATCATCAGCGACACCTTCCAGCACTCCTAGGTCGCTGGAAATTCCCAAAGACGGCTCTTTAGTCGCAAAAGCTTGCCAAATATTCGCAAGAACACAGGGATTTAAGGCGGACAACCACCTTCTTTGGAGGGATCGCTATCAGGGATCTACGAATTACCACGACGGCATTTTGCAAACCGATCTGACACAGCCCGTCATGTGGAGCGAAGATCGTTTCGGAAGGAAAAGCTTCTCTATGAAATATCACTCCGGCGGAGCAGAAACAGCTCTCGTCACCGTGTTTCAAAGATTTCCGCATTCCAATAACGTCTTAGGCTTCGCGAGCTGCGATGGCTTTGGCTCCTCCGGGTGTTCATTAGAAAACCTTTTGCGCCAAGCATCTGCCCGCTCTGAAGATGAGTTTTTGCAATCCTTCGAGACTTTTTTAGAAGGAAAGCCAGTCAAAGAATACCCTGGGCAAAAAGATTTGACTTTGGGCAACCGGCCGGCAACGGTCAGCTGGGGCGAATATCTAACCTCCTGGCTCAGCCCGATCCTCCCTTGGCGCAAATAATTCAAAAACTAGAGACCGTTGGATCTAGCGGTCTCTTATTTTTTAAGGAACCCGCTGAAAAATTCAGCCGTTTTGTTTCGGACATATGAGTCGTATTCCCGCCTGAATCGTTCGGTTGCGAATTTCAGAACCTGCGCTCGAACCATTTCCCGCTCCCATCCCATGGTTTCAAATCGCGCGACCGCTTCTTTGATCGCTAAAGCCGTCTGCTCTTCAAAAAACATCCCGGAAACATTCTCCGACACCGTTTCTACAGCGCCGCCCTGCCTCAAAGCGATCACCGGCGTGCCGCAAGCCATCGCCTCTACCGGCAAAATCCCGAAATCTTCAACCGCAGCGAAAATGAATGCCTTGGCCTCCTGCAAAAGCTCGCGCATATGCTCGCCTGACAATTGCCCGGTAAGCTCGACATTTTTGCCAGCTCTCTTCTTCAATCCCTGCATTTCAGGCCCATCTCCCATGACGACCAGCCTCCGATCCGGCATCGAGGAAAAGGCATCTATGATCGCATCGATTTTTTTATAAGCGACCAGCCGAGATCCTGCTAAGTAAAAATCCCCTTTCTTCCGGCCGATCTGAAAAAACTCCACATCTACCGGAGGATAAATCACATCGGCCTTCCGCCCATAGATGCGTAAAATCCTTTCCGCGACAAATTTTGAATTCGCAATGTAATAGTGCACCGTTTGGGAAGTGGAACGATCCCAAGTCCGCATCCATCGCAAACACAGGCCGGCCAATATGCTCCGCATGCCGCGATTCAACCCGGCTTCTTTAAAATAAAACCCCGATAAATCCCAAAGATAGCGCATCGGAGAATGGCAATAGCAAATATGCAGTTGCCCCCGATGGATCTTTACCCCTTTTGCAACGCAATGCGAAGAAGACAAAACGACGTCGTATTCTTTTAAATTAAAACGCCTCATCGCCCAAGGAAAGAGAGGAAAGTAGAGGCGGAAATTTCGTTTTGAAAACGGCAATGTTTGGATCAAAGAAGAATAAATCCGAGCTTTCTCGAGTTCGGTTCCCGCCCAAGCGTCCGATCTGTGCATCAAGGTATAAATCGGCGAAGGAAAAAGGGCATGCATCTGCCGCAAGACGGACTCTGCGCCCCCTGCTTGTGAAACAAGCCAATCGTGGACCAACGCAGTCTTCATGTTTTTTCAACCGAACGAGGTTTGACCGTTTCGCAAAGCTCGGTCTAAGAGGGTGTCTATCTTTTACATCGCAATCGATTGGCCAGCGCCGGATTCACCATATTCCCATCGCAAAGCCTCTCTAGAATACAAACCGGCGCCCGATCTGGATAGAGCAGCGTTTTATAGGGGATTAAAAATGTCTCTTCCCATACGTGGGAACCCGAGATCGCCGAGTGAGAAATCTGGTCGGTAAACGCCGCCCAGCATGAATGCGGAGGAAATTCCCATATCTCTTTTGGACAATCTTTTTGAAACTCCCGGTTTCCCTTCAGGAATCGGCTCAGGCGGAACATAAACGCATCGTAAGGAGATCGAACCGACATCTGAATGCCGGAAGATTGCAGCATTTCGTCCATCCTTCGCTCAAGCCCCAAAGGCAGCAAATGCCCCGTGGATCGGGGGAATCCCACACCTTCTTCGCCGCCGAATTGCTTCAAAAGTTCTTCGAATGACTGGGAGGTCACCCATCGGCAACTTTTTTCGGGATGCACATTGGCAAAAAACCGCAAGATTCTCGCGCCGTGCGTCGGCTGCGCGAACGATGCATCTAAATGCAAGGCGTGTTTCCGATAGGGGAAACAAGAACTCAGCCTTTTTTTCGCCAGCTGCGGCAGCCCGATCCGAGATAATTTTGCAGATACCGAATAAGGGGGGAGCAAAGCGGACAAAAAAGCATCGGCCTGCTCGACAAACCCCTTTGGATCAAAGCGATCGAGCAGCTTTCCGCCCCGTCTGCGAACAGGAAGATCGAGCGGCGCTTTGGGAAAAAACAAAATATCGCCATTTTCCAGTCCTCGGCAAAACTCCAAGCGATCTTCCGCCGGCTTGTCCAAATCAACCTGAATCAATCGAGCCATAATTCCTCATTTGCTTTTTTTGTAAAATAGGCCGCCCGAAGCAATCGCCAGCGCGGCTCTTCGCTTCGGTTCAGTTTTTTTCTCTCTGCAAAGCAGGCGATCTCCGCATCCGTCAGTCGAAACAAGACCCACCGAACCGGCACATTTTCCTGAAGATACTCCTTCAAAACCCGAGCGGCGCGGTTCATCCTCATCCTCGTGAAAAAAAGCCTCGCCAGCCATGCCGCGCCCAGAAACGCCGCGGCGGAAAAACAGATCGCGCTCAGCGGCATGTCCCAAATGCCTTCCAGAACGCTTGCGAACGACCCGAGACACAAGAGGGATAAAAGAATCGCAGCTTCTTTAGGCTCTTTAAAAATCGGACCCAAAACCTTCCGCCAGGAATCGCTCGAAGTCAAATACGCGAACATCTCCTCGTTTTTCGGCTCGTCGAACGCCGCGCGGGCCGCGTGCACCGCCTCGTGCGCCAACACCTCGTTTGGATCGATCAACCTGGAAAGCCACCTCGACGATCGGATCTGAATCGAATAAATCCGCTTTGCATCGATCCATGTAGCTGCGGCCTGCCAAGGAGCCAATCCCTCCGATGAATACAAAGCCGAAACCCATCGGGGAGAAAAGCCGAACAGCCCTTGCAACTGCTCATTGGCCCAATCCCAGTGGTGCCGGGGAACCAACCGCTTTCCTTCTCCGAGAAAAGCCGCCTTCGTTTCCGCTGCTCTTTCTTCGAAATCGCGATCGCTCTCGCCCGGGCCCGGGATCAACCCTTGGCGATCCATTTCAATTAATTCTTTAATTTCCATGCGTTTTCGAATGCAAAACCCGTTTCAAACGAAAAGTTTAAAGTTTTTCTAAAGGGCGTTGCAGACGCTCTCTATAAAGAAGTTTTCGCATCACTATACCTTAAAACTTCAGCTCCGGCAAGCTCCGATCCGATCCATTCCTTGCACTTTCCCTCTCGATCGGCTAGTATAGGGTCTTTTTGACAACACCCTTGGACAGGCATGGGCAAAGCCCTCGTAATCGTCGAATCCCCGGCAAAGATCAAAACCCTGAGAAAATTCCTGGGGCCCGGATATATTTTCGAATCGTCGATCGGCCATATCCGCGACCTGCCTCAAAAGGAATTTGGGATCGATATCGAACACGACTTCGAGCCCAAATACGTCTCGATGCCCGATAAAAAAGAGGTCATCAAAAAGCTGCAGGAAGCGGCCAAGAAAGTCGACATGGTCTATCTCTCTCCCGACCCGGATCGCGAAGGGGAAGCGATCGCTTGGCACATCGCCTCGATCCTGCCCAAAGGGACCAAATATAAGCGCTCCGCTTTCCAGTCGATCACCAAAGCGGCAGTCCAGTCCGCTCTTGAAAATCCCCGCGATATCGACATGGATCTGGTTCATGCGCAGCAAGCCCGCCGCCTTCTCGATCGCATCGTAGGATATAAGATCTCGCCCATTTTGACCCGAAAGGTCCGCCGAGGCGGACGGCAGGGCTCTTCCGCCGGACGCGTTCAATCGGTCGCCCTCAAGCTCGTCGTCGATCGGGAAAAACTAATCGACGCCTTCGTCCCCGTCGAATATTGGACTCTCGAAGCGCACCTCTCCTCCAAGACCTCGGAGAAGCCCTTTACAGCGCACGTCCATTCCGTAGACGGCCTGAGAGTCGAAAAAGAAAAAGTCGGCGACCGCGAGTGTTTTTTAATCTCGGACGAGAAGACCGCCCTCTCGATTACCACGCGGCTCAAAAAAGCGACCTATAAAGTCGATTCCATCGAGCGAAAGGAAAAAAAACGCTCTCCGCCGCCGCCGTTCATCACCTCCACCTTGCAGCAGGAAGCGAGTCGGCACTATGGATTTTCCGTTTCCCGAACGATGAGCATCGCCCAAGAACTCTACGAGGGGATCGATCTCGGCCATGAGGGCGCAGAGGGCTTGATCACCTATATGAGAACCGACTCGGTGAATATCGTTCCCGAAGCCATCGAAGCCTCTCGCAAATATATCAAGGATGAATTCGGCGCTGAATACCTCCCCGACCAGCCTCGTTTCTTCGCCAGCAAAAAAACCGCGCAGGAAGCGCACGAAGCCATCCGCCCCACCAGCCTTGCGCGGACCCCTGAAAAAATCAGATCCTATCTCACCGCCGATCAATTCAAGCTCTACCAACTCATCTGGCGCCGCTTCAATCGCCTCGCAAATGAACCCCGCCATTTACGACACCGTCTCCTGCGACATCGGCACTTCCGAGAACATCCTCCTTCGCGCGACCGGATCCGTCATCAAGTTCTCCGGTTATTTAGCCATCTACGAGGAAAAAAAGGATAAAGACGAAGAGGAAGAAAGCAGCAAAATCCTCCCTCCTCTCGAAGAAAACATGCCCCTGTCCCTGGAGGATCTCTCTTCGACTCAATCGTTTACCAAGCCGCCGGCTCGTTTTACCGAAGCTTCGCTCGTCAAAGAACTCGAACGCCTCGGCATCGGACGCCCCTCGACCTACGCGGCCATCATGAATAAGATCCAAAGCCGCGACTATACCATCAAGGAAAACCAGGCGCTAAAACCCACCGAGCTCGGCAAAATCATCTGCCAAATGCTCGAGGCGAATTTCGCCTCCATCATGGACGTGACTTTTACCGCCCAAATGGAAGACCTTCTCGAACAAGTCGCCGAACACCGGATGGACTGGAAAGAAATCATCCGCACTTTTTGGAAAGATTTCATCCCTCTCGTCGAAAAAGCGGAAAAAGAAGCCCTCGTCCCCCGGGTCTCCACGGACCTCGACTGTCCGAAATGCGGTAAGAAACTGCAAAAAATCTGGGCCAAGCGCGGTTATTTCTATGGCTGCAGCAATTATCCCGAATGCGACTATACCGCTCCGATCGAAGCCCTTGAGTTTAAAAAAGAAGATTACGACCCCTGCTTTAATTGGGATCAGCCCTGTGCGGCGTGCAATGCGAAGATGCTCCTGCGCCATGGCCGTTTCGGCCCTTTCCTCGGCTGCTCGCGCTATCCCGAATGCAGCACCATCATCAACATCCCCAAGAAAGGCGAGAAGACCTACAACCCCGAGGAAATGCCGAACTGCCCCGCCATCGGCTGCGACGGCCGCCTGACCGCCCGCAAATCCCGTTTCGGAAAGACCTTTTTCTCCTGCACGAACTACCCCGACTGCGACGTCATCGGAAATGCCCTTGAGGAAATGACCAAGAAATATCCCCACCATCCTAAAACGCCGTATGTCAAGAAGAACCGCTTCGGCAAAAAGATCTCTTCGGACAAAAAAGCTCCCGCAAAAAAGACCTCTAAAAAGCAGGCTAAAAAGATCTCCCAGCCGACCTACCGCTTATCGCCCGCTTTAGCCGCGATTACCGGCTCATCCGAACTCTCCCGCCCTGAAGTCATCAAAAAAACCTGGGAATACATCAAGGCCAATAATCTCCAGGACAAAAAAAACAAACGGATGATCTGTCCCGACGCCGCTCTTGCGAAAGTCTTCGGAAGCAAAGCTTCCGTCGACATGCTCAAAATTTCGACTCTCCTAAATCCCCACCTGAAGAAATAGCATCCGCTCCGGGGGCTTTTTACTCGCCCATCTGTGCTTAGAAATCACTTGAGCTCCTGCTGAAATAACCTCACGCATAGTGAATATGCGCGCAAATCGCCCTGATTTTGAACCCAGTAACCGCAACGCTAAAAGCCCGTTCTACTTGAATCGCTCGATGCAAATGCGTTCACATGGAAAGCTTCCGCCGATGCAGACAGAAGCCCTCGGCTAAGAGAGCGTCTGCAAATTGAGTTTCAGGCGACTGCAGACACCCTCTAAGGTTTTTCTCTATAACCCCGCGAGATTTTACTCCGATATCCATCAGCCCATACCAATAAATAAGCAGCTTTATGAGCATATCGCAACACGCGGCTATCATCAAAGTTGGAAATTTCTTGGGACAAAACTTCTGCACAATATTTACGCCCAGGTTAGAGGTAAAAATTTTCATGCTGCTTCATTTATTCTCAATGCCTTCCTGATAAAGAAGAACTCGAGAGAGGTTCTAGATTCAGCGCCAATTATTTTCCGTAAGCCAATCCTCTATTTTTTTTACTTTGAGTAACTCTTGTTTATTATTTACATAATACGCCCAAGTTAGAGCCGAAAGAGGAGCTTGCGGAAATAGTTCTTGTGAACCTCGTGGATTGATGATTCCGCAACCACAATCCATATCTAACACACATACCGAAAGATTCGAGTTGTACATTCTCAAATGGGCGATAGCTTTCCAAACATCCCCATTCCAAGACTCTCCAGGAGGAGGATTTCGAACTTGATGTCGTTCAATAAACGGCATGCAATCGTGCATGATAATTATTCCATTTTCATTTAAATGAGCCAAACTATTGAAAACATCTTTCAACACTTGTTCATGCAAATGTAACCCGTCGATAAAAATGATATCAAACATTTCGGAGTTTCGTGAAAAATAAGAATCCGAAGTTTCTCGACAAATCCCGGGAAATCCAGGGACAGGGTCTACACCCACTTTGCGCGGAGCGATAATTTCCCTAAAGTTCGTGCCATCCGCAATCCCTATCTCCAAATAAGACGTGTAATTATTTTGAACAATTAAAAAATTAATTAGATCGGTCCGTCGCTGCTTTGTAAGCAAATCCGTTTTGTAGTTGTTTTTTTCAAGATTTGAATAACTTCCAAAAGCAGTGCTATTTAATATTATTCCGAAAAACCAACTCGAAAATAAAAAGAAAAGACGCATAAAGACTCCTTGATTGGTTTAAGCGCTATGTTTCCGCTTGATCCTAAACGAAGCAACGACAACTTGGTTCAATCAGAAGGATTTTGCCGTCTATATAAAAACATTCCTTGCCGTTCATTAGGAGTAAGTTCCGGATGATCTTGTTCCGTATATGCATAGACTGGGTTCGGCAGCTTTTTCGAATAGGGATCGATATAGCGATCTTTGGGATACCCAAGAAATCCTGCAATGGCTGCGAATACGAACATTTCTGCTAATTCGGCCGTAAAAGGAATTCCTAGTGCTAGCAACCGATAATATTCCTGAATGAATTGCTCGGTTTTTGGGTTGTTTTTTTTAAATCCGAAAATAGACCCGGACAATTGCAAATCCAATAACGGATCTCGTTTATAAATATTTTTTAGTGATCGCCATGCTTTAGGAAAAAAATAATGAGTCCATAGGTTCTCATGACAATTTTTGCCACCTACAAAAAAACATCCGTTTTGTTGAATAATTGAAAAAACCGGCGAGCAATCTTCTAGCGGCAAACAAGATGCATCGAGCCACAAAACATTTTCAAAGCCTTTCTGAAATGCCTCAAGAATCATCGGGATCTTAAATCCATATGGTACAGCTGCATATTTAGCTTCCCGTCCTGTAGGATTAGGGTATCCTCCTATTCGCGCATAAAAATATCCATTAAATCCAGTTGATCGTAACTTGGATGGAATATCTTTAAGCAATTCTGGATAAATCCGATTATATGAAGCATAACTTACAACACAGCAATTTCCCCCTGTGCCTATCTTTTCAAAAATCACTTGGGGATATAAATGATTTTTTTCATCGATAAGAATAGCACCAATACCGACGTTCATCCTATATGTAAAACTTTCTTTCTTGGGACGTTTAATAGATCCTTTAGAGGGATAAAATTCATCGACTATTCCCATCAAATCGATTTTTTTTAGTTTTTCCTGTATTTCAACATAATCGTTGTTGGTTAGGGTTGACCTATCCGGAAAATCGATTATAAATGGATTTGCGATCAGTACTTGAGAAAAAGGAAGGAAGAATAAAATAAATGGCCTTAGCATATTAAGCACCTCAAGGCATATTTTCATCTGAAACGACCTTTGCGGAGACGTTTTGTCGATACAAAAACATTCCTTTTCTCTGTTCTGCGGTAAGTTCCGGATGATCTTCTGCTGTATATCCATAGACGGGATTGGGTAATTGTTTTGAATAAGGGTCGATGTAGCAGTGCGCGGGATATCCAACATATCCGGCAATAGCAGCAAATACGAACATTTCCGATAATTCAGCACCAAAGGGAGTTCCTAACTCTAAGGCTTTGTAGTATTCTTGAACGAAACGTTTCGTTCTTTTAGCGGATTTTTTTAATCCAAAAATAGAGCCTGACAACTGTCTATCAAGTAAAGGGTTCCTATGATACAGATCCATTAGCGCCTGTTTGGCTTTCGGAAAAAAATAAGAAGCCCATCCGTTTTCATAACAATTGTTACCCCCTACAAAAAAACAACCATTTCGTTGAATTATATGAAAAACAGGTGCGCAATTTTCTTGAGGAAGACAAGCAGAATCTAGCCACAAAACATGCTCAAATCCTCGTTCAAATGCCTCGAGAATCATCGGAATTTTAAATCCATAGGGAGTGGCTGCATACTTGATTTCTCGACCAGTTGGATTCGGATATCCTCCGATTCTTCCATAAAAATATCCATTAAATCCTGTATTTTTAAGAGCAGCCAATATGTCTAGCAAATATTCCGGATATCCTCGATCATAAGAGGCATAACTTACGACGCAACAATTTCCCCCTTTTCCAATTTTTTCAAAAACAATTCGAGAGTACAATCCTTTTTTCGGATCGACGAGAGTTGCTCGCATCCCCACGCTCATCCTATATTTAAATCTCTCTTTGCTCGAATATTCTTTCGAACTATCATTAGGATAAAATGCATCAACTACCCTTAACAAATCGATTTTTTTTAGCTTGCCTTGAATTTCGACATAATCCAGATCTGTTACCAACGTTTTATCTTCTATATCAATAAGAAACGGATTCGAAAAACAACAAGAAAAACACCCGATTAAAAAAATGATTAATTTTTTCAAAACAAACTCTCTTTTTGTCGATTCTTTAAGATTTTCCCCAGATCTATAAAAAATAATGGTGGCTTAAAAGCTACGCTAGACAATCCATAATTTATGAATTTTTGTATAGAAATTTTTAGAACTCAGTCGCAAATATCGATGAGCCCTTGGGCGAGGATCTAGCAGAGCATTCCAGCAAGAATTCAAAGGTTTCTTCCTCTCAAAATTATAAGAACTCCGAGTCTATAAATTTTTTGTCATTTACACAAAAATTTCAGGCCAGGAATGAACTCCAAGAAAGAAACCTCCCGCACGCGTAACTGTGAGCACTATAACCGATCGCTTGCAAATTAGCACTCCGTCGAAAGAACGGGAAAACCAAGCAGGCTGGACGGTCATCCAGATGCTGCAATTCGATGCAATCTTGTGATCAAGGCCATATTTCGCACAGCACTCGGTACTTTTGAGGTTTTATCCAATCGATCCTCAAACTTCGTGGGGCAGGAACTTGCATCCCCTCATTATTCGGAATCACCCAAATCAAGGTTCTTCTTGCAGATCGCCAGTTCCTAAAAACGCAATGGTTCATCTTCCTGATCGAACAGAATACCATATTGAAAAGGAGCGAACGCAAGCTTCCAATGGATCCCTAGTGGTTATTGCGGAAAAAAGTTATGAACTACTCCGCGCTTCCTAGCCTTTCAAAGACACCTTTCGGTTATATCTTGCGATTGGCTACACTGTCACCAGTGCGGATGCGGTACTTCTCTTCCTTCTTGGTCGTCATATTGAGCTTGAATTTTTGTTTTGGCAAACAAAAAACTTACAGACTCAGCGATTTGAGAACAAGAAATTACTCCTCCGCAGTTATTTGCGGAACAATCCCACATTCTATTACAATCGAAGATTACAAGATATCCCGAAGACCATGAAAGATCTTTGTATTGATGCACGACTTTCGTTTCATTCTGGCATAGGCACCTACATCAGAAATCTCATTCCTTTATTGCAAAAAAGCTCTCTCAAATTGCGACTGATTGTTCAGAAAGAACTCCTCGATAAATGGCCGAAATTACAAACGTTCGATTTGATTGTAACCTCAGCTCCCGTATTTTCAATTGAAGAACAGTTTAAATTGCCGCTGCTAATCCCGGCTTGCGACTATTTTTGGTCGCCTCATTACAATATTCCCTTAGGAGCAATTCGTGCTAAAAGACGGCTTGTTACCATTCATGACGTTTACCACTTAGCTCATGCTAAAGAATGTTGTTTAGCAAAACGACTCTATGCGAATTTATTTATTCGCGCTGCGGTTCGACATTCGAATTGCATATTTACTATTTCCGATTTTTCTCGATCCGAAATTATTAAATATACCCGCGCCCCTCGCGCTCCAATCCACGTCATCCATCTAGGAGTAGATCGCGATCGATTTTCTGGTTTAGCGAGTCCTGATCGCCTCGAAGAAATTCGAGTAAAATATGGACTTAGAGAGCCATTTTTTCTATTCGTCGGTTCAATCGCAAAACACAAAAACATCGAGCGCTTATTACTTGCCTGGGAACGCTTAAGCGATTCTTTAGCAGGATGGAAATTAGTGTTGGCAGGCAATGCAAGGAAAGGACAAGCATATCATTTAGATTTCAAAAAAAAGTCTCGACTTGTATCTAGGACTCTATTCTTAGGATTTGTAAATGAAGACGACTTGCCCGTTTTATATCAATTGGCATACGCTATTGTACACCCCTCTCTTTATGAGGGTTTTGGATTAACTCCACTGGAAGCTATGAGTTCTAACCGACCTGTAATCGTATCCAAAACAGCGAGCTTGCCGGAAATATGCAAGGATTCGGTTATTTATGTAAATCCGCACGATCCTGAAGAAATTGCCGTCAAGATGAACGAATTAGCTAAAAACAAACAGATTTATCAGGATTTTGCGACACGAGGCCGTATTCAAAGCTGCGAATTTTCGTGGGAAAAAACTGCTGCGCAATATTTACGACAGATTACAGCGCTAGGGTAGCCGTTAAAAAATTTCTGGCTTAAGGAAAAAATCGATTAATACATTCAAGGATTCAAACAGGGATAAATAAAGCCAAGGATTACGGAGATCTGAAAAATTTCTTGCAGAGGCAACATTACTCGTTTAGGAGTACCCACGAACTAATTTTTTCTCATATTGAGAAACAAACCAATTTAGCGTCTTTTGCAATCCTTGCTCAATCGAATATTCTGGAAAAAAACCAACAGATCGGATTCGTTGAAGATCAATTTCACAAAAGGCTCGTCCTTGTGGTTTAAAAAAATCCCAGCTCACATGTTTTTCCATTCTAAAATATTGAGCAAGAATTTGAACAATTTCTCTGATTGTCGTTTTAACTCCAGACCCCACATTAATCGCTCCCGAAGCATTCTTCATAATTAAACATAACGCTCTTGCTAAATCTTTTGAATACAGAAAATCGCGAACAGTCGACCCATCACCCCACACGAAAATTTCAGAATTAGAAAAAGTTGCCTCATAAAATTTACAAATTAAAGATGGGATAACATGTCCAGACTGGATGTTAAAATTATCGTTTTCCCCATATAAGTTTGTAGAAACAACATACACATAATCTAATCCATATTGTTCAGAATACGCAATAAGCTGCGCAAGCATCGCTCTTTTTTGCGTGGCCGTAACTATTTTCGGAGTGATATGGTCGGGCCATCCCAAATCATATCTTCAGTAATCGGAAGTTTTTTTGGTTCCGGATAAGCCGCCACAGTCCCCAGAGCTATAATTTTTTTTGTTCCGGCTAATCGACAGGCTTCAATCACATGAGTATTTATTAAAATATTATCAAAAAAAACCGACCCGCGATTTATTAAATTTCCACCAATACCATAAACAGCTGCTGCGGCATGAAATACTATATCCGGCTTAGTCTGTAAAAAAAACGATTTTCATCCTTGAATTCTCTTAAATCACAAACCGCTCTAGAACAACAAACTATATTGGCATACCCCTGTTTTCTCAACTCCGCAATTAGCGCAGTTCCTACTAACCCCGAAGCTCCGGTAACTAAAATAACACTGTTCTTTAGGATCACTCAACTTTTCCCTTATTTAAAAAACAAATGGTTTTTCCAACACCTCGCAAAAACCAAAGACCTTACATTGCATTCAAACAAAAATTAGATCTAAGGACGCCCGCTTGAATTAAATTTAAATCTGATTGAACCATAATCCGAACAAGATCTTCTAAAGAAGTCTTAGATTCCCATCCGAGTTTTTTCTTAGCCTTTGTCGGATCGCCTAATAACAGATCTACTTCTGTTATCGGAAAAACTCATTTGAAATTTTAACGAGGAGATCTCCATTAGCTGCATTAAATCCCCTTTCTTCAAGACCCACACCTTGCCAATCAATCTCAATTCCGACTTCTCTAAAAGCCAACTCTGTAAATTCTCGTACAGTAGCTGCTTTGCCAGTAGCTAATACATAATCATCTGAATTTGGCTGTTGAAGCATAAGCCATATTCCCTCAACAAAATCTTTGGCATAGCCCCAGTCGCGTTCTGCATTTAAATTCCCGAGAACCAACTGTTTTTGTAACCCAAGCTTTATGCGAGCTACCGCTAACGTAATCTTGCGAGAGACAAAAGCTTCTCCCCTACGAGGACTTTCATGATTAAATAGTATGCCATTACAAGCATACATACTATAAGCTTCGCGATAATTAATAACAGACCAATAAGCATACAATTTTGCGACTGCATATGGAGATCTAGGATAAAATGGCGTAGTTTCTGATTGCGGTATTTGCCATACCTTTCCAAAAAGCTCCGAAGTCGATGCCTGATAGAAACGAGATTTAAGTCCGCTTAATCGAAGCGCTTCTAACAGTCGCAAAGCCCCCAATCCATCAACGTTGCCAGAATATTCAGGAACATCGAATGAAGACTTAACATGACTCATGGCTGCTAAATTATAAACTTCATCAGGTTGTGTTATATCTAAAACCTTTCTAAGAGATGACGCGTCTGTTAAATCAGCTTCGTGAAGCACAAAAAACTTGTTTAAAGATTCGTCCTGACATAAATGATAAACCCGATCCAGATTAAAATTTGAACAACGCCTTAAAATCCCATGTACCAAATACCCTTTTTGTAAAAGCAATTCTGCAAGATAAGAGCCGTCCTGTCCTGTAATTCCTGTGATTAAAGCTGTTTTCATAAAGTTTCCCAAAGTTAAACATTTCGTCGCCTATCTTTAAAAGATCAGAACCTTTTTAAAAGTTCTTATAAAACATCATAACAAATAAGAATTGATATTCTTACGCTCTCAACAACTTTATCGCCCATTCCTATAAAAACCAATGCAGTCAAAACTTAGCGCCTTCATTGCTTACTTGCTTTTCTTTTGATCCAATAATAAATCTTACGCAACGGTTTTCGAACCCAAGATGGGAGCTGCTTACTTTTAATAAATACTTTGTAATTATCCAGATATTTAACAAGTTTCGGAACAAATCCAGGAGCAGAATAGGAGAAAAATTTGTCTCTATATAAATCGCGAATCAATTTATTCTCATTTTCAATTGACATCCAGTGATTGCTACTCCAAAAACTATTGCTCAGAACCAAAGTAACTAAAGAAGAAGAAACGATTTTTTGATTCCCAATCAATGCGCAAAAGGCTTTTTTATCAAGGTACGGCAAAAGAATATTTAATGTTTCCGTAATTGTTTCTTTTGAAAAGAGGAATCGAGCTGCTCCTATCGGCTTTTCACGAAGATCATAGCTCCATTCTACGCCGCCTTGATATTCATAAAAATTTTCTGGGCGATTTTCATATTTAACAACGCACGCTGTCATTGCTACACAAGGCTCTTTATTTTTCTTACAAATATTAACAAGAGATCGAATATGATTCTGAAACAGAAATTCACTCGAGCTCGCAATACAAAAAAAGTCAAAGCCTTTATTTTTTACAACATCTAAAACCGCTGAAATTAACCTCCCTCTTTTACCATTTCTCAATACAGAAAAACCAGGCAGAGGAATAATTTCGATATTACAATTCGATTGTTGCATGCTTTTAGCAGCTTCAATAAAATCCGAATTTGGATCTAAAAAAACATAGCATGTTAAACGAGGATAATCTTGATTCCTACAAGAGTGCAGAATACGTTCTAAGTCATTATCCGACTCTTGACAGAAAAGCCATACTAAAGCAACCTTTGGCAAAGAACCATTCAAAGAAATAGAAAGATCTAATTTCCGCGCTTCAAAGTTGCGATAAATCTGCTGCAATGAACTCTCCAAATCAAATTCATTTTTTAATATTTTTTGAGCAGCGAGAATCTTATCCTTTGCAAGCTCTGGATTTTGATTTATCCAATTCAAATGAGCCAAGATATCTTCAAAAGCTGTGGGCGATTTAGCATCTATATACAGTACAGAATCTCCGAAGAATCTCTTAGCAAAAGGATTCTCATCACAAATAGGAATTGAACCAGCGGCGATTGTTTCAAATAAACGATTCGACATCAATTCTGATTCTTTATGAGCATCTGATGAGAGAACTAAACTCGCTCCAACAGAATGAATCTCTTTAATGACAGACTCTCCATCAAATGGCAATTCCCCAACATAGCCTCGATATCCCTTCCAAACATTTACTTTCTGAAAAATGCGTGGACCATAAATTTTTAAATTCCCCGTTGCATCTAATTTTTTAATAAGACTTTCATGTCGAGACTTGTTTGTCACAAATCTTTCCCAATTAATTCCAATATACATTAATTCCCGCGACCTTGCTACGGGAGAAAAAATCGGAGAGGCGACTGAATGATATAATTTAAATAATGGAGGCAAATGCAATGGCTCATGAAAAATTAAACGCTTGATGTGATCATCTGCTCCGGTTGATGAACAACTCAAAAAATCATCATGACTCACCAAGTGCTTGGAAAATTTTTCATACCCCCAATCAAAATAATATTGCAAAGGGTTCCATAACGCTACAAAAGAAAAGATATCGTAATTTTTGGGCGTTTCAAAATGCAAATGGATCGCAAAATCAACGTCTCTATGAGAAATTTTTTTTCCTGTTATAGGGCAAGTGCCATCAGAAAAAATTTCGGTGCATTCAAGCCCTAAGTTCTGCGCCGCCATTTTTAATCTGGCTATGTTTTCTGTCTCAGCTGTAGCAAGGTTCTTCCATAACCTGACAACAGCAAATTTTTTTTTCATAGATCCTTTAAATGATCCCCGACGCATTTTAGAAACTGCTCTGAGATTTTGTCAAAAGATCTTTCGAGATCTAGCCAAAGTTACAGATGGCATGAGATGCCGGGCGCACGTGCCATTTTATCCAAGAAGTTGCGCTAAATCCTAGTTTTTAATATCTATGATGGCTCCCAAAACAGGATTCCTTAGAACGACCAGAACACAAAATCCCCCAGAATTCAACATCAAAGCGAGGATGCCTCCAAGAAAAATTGAAAAGCAGCAAGAACCTATGACAAAGCTCTTTATCGACTAAGACATTGGCAGAGGACGCATTTTTATACTTGAAGCGATGGGAGGAATTGCCACATGTTATGAGAAAAATAGCACCTCATTTTTAGCCGCTATTTATATTAAATGAATTCCGATCTAAACAAACATCTCATGATGCCATCCTTTCTGCCTAGTCAAAGTTTTTTTTTGGCCCGAAAAATTTAATGCCCCCATGGTCCAGCTCTAATACTACGTTGCAAAATTCGTTAATAATTTGGCGATCATGAGTGGACAAAACCAGAATCCCCGTGCGGTCAATTAACTTTTGCATCCGGTCCTTTGCTTTGGACATAAATCTAGCGTCTCCTACATTAACTACTTCGTCGATGAGCAAAATATCAGCAGCAAAACTAGTCACGATTCCAAAAGCTAGACGGAGCAACATACCAGAAGAATAACTTTTTAAAGGGAGATGAATAAACCCTCCTAACTCTGCAAACTCAACGATGTCGGGAATGCAGTTATCGATCTGATGAGAGGACAGACCATGCATCAGCCCTCGGAGTTTAATATTCTCATACCCGGAGAGCAGAGGGTCTAAACCGAATGTGATATCAAATAGACAGTTAGCCGTTCCGGAAATTTTAAGGCTCCCCTTTGATGGCTCATAAATCTGGGCAAGAATCTTGAGAAGAGAGGTCTTGCCAGAACCATTGTGACCGATAAGCCCGAGACGATCGCCGTCTTTAAGAGAAAAGCTAACATCTTTCAGCGCTTGGACTTTCACTACTTTGTCTTCCATTTTAATGCGCCCCCCGGTAGCAGCCGCAACGAGCTGCAGTTTAAAGGAGCGAGCATGCGTCCCATACGCGTAGTAATTTAAACCAACATTCGAAAGTTCTATAGCAGCCATTAATCGATCCAAAAAATAACCCGAGAGCGAACCCGGCTAAAAATTCCTAAAATTAATGCGACTCCCATCAATCCGATGACCGCGGCAATTGAAAAGCTCGTGAATGAAGGGTTTTTCCCAAGAAGCGGATCCCTGACAGCGTCAATGAGATATGAGATCGGGTTTAATTTAATGAAGATGGAATGTTCACCTAAAAGTTTTTGATCCCAAGAAATCGGAGTTACAAAGAACAGAATCTGCAAACAGCTATTCACAATAGGCACCATGTCGCGGAAGCGGGTGCTAAGCAACCCAACTAGGAAGCAAATCCAATAAAGATTCAAGAGCAAAATTATAAAGCCAGGAATCGCAAATATCATTCGCCAGCCAGGAAAGAAACTAAAATAACACAAAACCAGGACATAGACTAAAAAATTATGAAAAAACAAAACCACATTTTTCGTCATGAATTTAAAAACATAAACATTATAAGGAAGTTTTATTTGCTTAATAAAACCACTGTTAGACCTGAACAAATCTGTTGATTCATTGATGCAGGTGGATATAAGACACCAGAGTAAATAACCCGCAGAAAAAAAAGGGAAGTATTCAGATAACCGCACATCTAGAAGACGACTAAACACGCTGCCCATGGCGATAATAAAAACCAGCATGCTGATACTTGCCCACCATGGTCCTAGAACAGAACGTTGGTATCGCTGCCGTACTTCAAGCAATCCCAAGGTAAACCATATTCGAAAACGCAATGCGCCTTGAATAAAATCTTGGATTGCAAATTTAAGTTGTTGCATTTTGAAGAGCGCCTTGCTGATTCATTCTCGAAAAAGAAAAATCGGATTTATAACTGGGGGAATTGAGGAGCTCTACTTCGATGATTTCCAGAGGAACCTGATCGAGATTTTCTAATATCCACTCTTCGCAGGGCGGGATATAGCTGTATTTCCCTCTTTCCAGGAAAAAAGCTTCCTGATTGACCGTCACCTTCGCCACCCCTCCCATCGTCATCCAGTAGCGACCTGAAAGAGAGCTTCCTACAGTTTTATTCCTCGGGTGGACGAGAATTCTCTTTAGGCTATATCCGTCTCCCTCTCCTATGGAATAAAGACTTCCCCATGGATAGTGAACAAGCAAATGTTCGCTGTGTTGCTTAATCCCTTTTCTCTTAAGATTTTCTACGAGCATTTTTACTTTTTGAGATTGTCCTCGTTTTCCAATGAGCAGAGCATCTTCGGTATCTACAATCAATAAATCCTTTACGCCAATCGTAGAAATCAACCTTTTGCTTCCTAGAATCAAACAGCCCTGAGTATCGAGATCGAGGACATTCCCGCATTTCACATTTCGGTTTTCGTCTTTCTCAAGGAACTCATATATATTATCCCATGAACCAATGTCAGACCAAGAAATATTCAGGGGAGAAACAACGATATGAGAGGATTTTTCCATCAGTGCATAATCAACAGAAATATCGGGCATCTCCTCGAAACGCGAAAGCATTTGGATAAATGGAAGATCTGCAAAAGGTCTGATCTGAGGACAAAAAGTTTTGAGCTCCTTTAAAAAAAAATCAGCGCGAAATAAAAATATACCCGCATTCCAGAGATATCTGCCGGAAAGCAGATACTCCTTTGCAGTTTCTAAGTCTGGTTTTTCAACAAACTGTTCTACTTTTTGAATCGCTTCTTTAGAAGATTTAATTTTAACATACCCATATCCAGTTTCCGGCCGAGTAGGATATATCCCAAAAATGACATGTTTTCTTCCGGAAAGAGCTTTCCTTGCTCGACGGATGGCTGCAAGAAATGTCTCGACAGGGGAGATCATATGATCGGAAGAACAGACTAAATATTCCCCAGCAGAATCCGCTTCAAGTACTTCCTGGAAATAGGCTAGAGCAAGACAAATCGCAGGCGCTGTGTTTCTTTTCGCCGGCTCTATGATAATTTGAGTTTCAAAAGAAGGATCAAGAGCGCATAGCTGCTGCTTCACAAGATGAAAATACGGGCGCGCTGTGACAACTACAATATCTCGAACGGGAACCTTAGGATAAAATCGCGCGACCGTCTTTTGCAAAAAGGTCTCGTTCCCTCCAAAAGACAAAAACTGCTTTGGAAAACAGTCTCTTGACCAAGGCCAAAGACGACTCCCGCTGCCGCCTGCAAGAATCACGTATTTCACTCTATCCCCGCGTCTTAAGAAATTTAGATTCCAAAGCGCTGAGACGCTCAAGAAAACTTTTTCTCCACGCAAGTTCATATCAGGACGTTGAACAAAATGATATAAATTTTTAAGACTCTGAATCTGAAGGAGTGCTTTTTGTCATTTCAAGAGCTTGATAGCGGCGCATTTCGTCGCGGAAGCGCGCGGCGTCTTCGAAGCGCATTTCCTTGGCGGCCAGGCGCATTTGAGCTTCGCATTCGCGGATTTTTTTCTCGAGGTCTTTGGTTTCGGAAAGAGCCGGAGGAGAATCGGCCGGAGCAAGGGACGGCAAGCCATAGGTTTCTTCGAGAGAGGCGATTTGCTCGCGTTTGACGCTGCGGGGAATGATTCCATGGGCTTCGTTATGGGCTTGCTGAAGGGCGCGGCGCTGCGTGGTGATCGCGAGCGTGCTTTGAATCGCGGATGTTTGCTTGTCGGCGTATAGAATGACGCGGCCGTTTAAGTTGCGGGCAGCTCTGCCGCAGGTTTGAATGAGAGCCGTTTCGGAGCGGAGGAAGCCCTCTTTGTCGGCGTCGAGGATGACTACGAGGGATACTTCGGGGAGATCGAGGCCTTCGCGAAGGAGGTTGATGCCGACGAGGACATCGAACTGGCCGAGGCGAAGCGATTTGATGATCTGCATCCGCTCGAGAGTGTCGATATCGGAATGGAGATACTTGGCCTTGACGCCGATCTCATTGAGATATTTGCGAAAGATCCTCGGAGAGCTTTTTGGTCAGTGTCGTGACGAGAATGCGGCCTTGTTTTTCGGTTTCGCTGCGGATCTCTTCGAGGCAGTCATCGACTTGGCCGGTGGCGGGGCGCACTTCGATCGCAGGATCGAGAAGCCCGGTGGGGCGGATGATCTGCTGGACGATTTCCCCTTGGGCCTGCTCGACTTCCCAAGGACCTGGGGTCGCCGAGACGTAGACGACTTGCTGGATCTTTGTTTGGGTCTCTTCGAATTTCAGAGGGCGGTTATCAAAAGCGGAAGGAAGGCGAAAGCCGAACTCGACGAGAGCTTGCTTGCGGGCGCGATCGCCGTTGTACATGGCGTGGAGCTGGGGAAGGGTTTGATGCGATTCATCGACGAAGAGGATAAAATCCTTGGGGAAATAGTCGATGAGGCATGGGGGAGGCTCTCCGGGCTGGCGGCGGCTGAAATGGCGCGAATAGTTTTCAATGCCCTTGCAAAAGCCGATTTCGCGGATCATTTCGAGATCGTAATTCGTTCGCTCGCGGATGCGCTGGGCTTCTACGAGCCGATTTTGGGCTGTGAACCAGTCGATCCGCTCGGAGAGTTCTTGGCGGATGCTGGAGATCGCATCGAGGCGCACGCTCTCGGGGGTGACGTAATGGGAACCGGGAAAGATGGAAATCTTATCGAGGCGGCGGCGGACTTTTCCGGTCAATGGATCGATTTCGGAGATGCGCTCGATGTCATCTCCAAAAAATTCGATCCGATAGGCGAGATCGTCTTCATATGCGGGAACTATCTCGAGGACGTCTCCGCGGGCGCGGAATGTCGCGCGCATCAGATCGAAATCGCTGCGCTTGTAGTGGAGTTCGACGAGATGGAGCAGCACATCGTCGCGGCGAACTTTTTGCCCAATCGATAAATGCAGAACCATCTGGCTATAGTATTCCGGAGTTCCCAATCCATAAATGCAGGATACGGAAGAGACGATGATGACATCTCTTCGCTCGATGAGAGAGCGCGTAGCGCTGAGGCGCATCTTTTCGATGCGGTCGTTGATGGCGAGATCTTTTTCTATATATGTATCGGTGCGCGCGATATAGGCTTCGGGTTGGTAGTAATCGTAGTAGGAGACGAAATATTCGACGGCATTGTCGGGGAAAAAAGACTTGAATTCCTGGTAGAGCTGCGCGGCAAGGGTTTTATTATGGGCCAAGATCAAGGCGGGCCGTTGGACGGCCTGAATGGCGTTTGCCATCGTAAATGTCTTGCCGGATCCGGTAATTCCGAGGAGAACCTGGGATCGCTTCTGCTCTTGAAGGCCCAAAACCAAACGGGAAATGGCTTCGGGTTGATCTCCGCACGGCGAATACTCTGTCTTCAGTTGAAACACGTCTAGAACCTATCCTGCGAGCAGCTCGAAACCTTCGTTTCGGGCTGCTCGTAGGATATCTTCTCCCCAGAGGGCGGGTTATGCTTTGGCTTTGGCTTCTTTGCGGATCTCCGCTCCGAGACGGCCGAGCTTATAGCCGCCGAAATCGACGAATTTAAAAAACCTCTCGAATGCAGGAACCGCTTGGCTCGCTTGCGAGGCGAGTTCTTGCGCGATCCAGCGATAGGTGGGATGGCCGGCGGGAGACGAGCGAAGCTCGCAAAGCCACTGCAATGCGCGTAAATTGACTTGGAAATACCAATGGATGTTGTAAGCCATCGGAACGACGTATTGAGCCTCTTCGGGCAGCTCGGCAGCGATGGTCTGATAGGCCTTTTTAGCCGCATCCATTGCATCGGCATATTCTTTTTCCATCGGAGTCCCGATGATTTCGGGAGGGGTGTAGTAGCCGAAATTGCACGTCAATAATTGGCGCTCCTGGGTCAGCATGCGATGGCGCTGCAAGTCGCGATAGACGCCGAAATCGGCGAGGATTTCGAATGTAAATGTCGCATGTTCGAGAGCGCGGGGCGATTTGTGGCGGCGGTTTTCCCTCGAAGAGGCTGCGACGTCGAGAATGCGGGAGAGTTCTTCGGAAGGGAGATTCTTGCAGTATTCCTGGATCTCCAGGAGATTGCCATGGCCATGGGCGAAGAGAAGCGCCCCCGCGACTTTTGCCGCGCCGTCGGCATCGAACCTGCTGAGCCTGACTCCCGGCTCCATCTTTTCCTTCACAGCTGAAGAATGGGCTCGAGCCATCCGCTTGATTTCCGCCTGCATCGCCTCGGTGAATGAAGCAAATGCCTGGCAATGGCGGTGAGAGGGATCGGCGCGCCGAACAAAAGAAGGGATCACCTTGGAGAGCTCGAGATGGGCGTGCTTGCCGATTTCCTGCATCTCCGTCAAATTATGACAGCTGAGCTTTTGAAGAAGGGATTCGAAGAACCGGCCGTTGCCGAAAACACCGAGATTCGTCATCGCGCTGGCGGGCAAAAGGCCTCTTAGACAATCGAGAACCTTGGCTCGCAACGCGGCGGCATACGCCCCTTTAGAAATGACCGGATCTTTCGGAAAACCCTGTTCGATCAACGCCGTCAGAGGCGGGATCAGTTTGCTATACGTCTCGAACAGATGATTGCACGTCGAAAGATAGAGGTCTCGATAGGCCGAGGTCATCAGAACCGATTCCTGATAAAAATGATATCGGCCGTTGCTTTTCTGATCGAAATAGATGTAGCGCGTCGACTTTTCCAGAGGGGATCCGCCGATGCGGCTATCTTCGATCGCTTTCGCCGCAAGCATCGAAATGTTTTCGACGGCTAAATGAGCTCCTCCGAGCTCTCCGATCGAATCGTCTCCATAACCATCGAGAATCCGATCGTAGAAGTTCTGCGCCTTCTGAATCGCCGCGAGCTGGTCCTGCGCCCGCTCGGCGTCGGCGCCGCCGCCGGCAATCGCCGCAAATTCCATGTCTTCGTTTTGAATGAATTCCTTCAGAAGAAGAGAGCGAAGCCCCAGAGTGGATCGAGAGTACCGAGAAAACAGAGCGCCTTTGATCACCTCGGGGAGATTGCGCAAGGCGAATACATTCGAAGAGGTCGATGTGACAAACCTCTCTAAAATTTTCATCTGGCTTTCTGAAAACTCTTCGCAACCCTGAATCATGAATCTCTCCTTAAAAGGTCAGCTTTTTCACGAAAAAATCGGCTGAAAAGAACCCTATAGAACTAGAGGGTGCCACAAACCCTTCGGGCATTCAAGAAAATAAAAAGACCCTTTGTAAAACGGCTTTACACGGCGTTTTTCCAAAGATGTAATGATCGACGCCCTTTTAAAAAACCGATCGGGAATTATACCTTTCGAAATAGAGCGTTCTATAGAGCTCTTTTCCCGTCGCGGCTTTCGCCCCGCAGTCGCGAAGCCATGCGGACATTCCATAGCCGATCCGCGTCCTGCTGCTCTTGGTCATGAAGAGATCGAGGGGCATGGTGATCGAAAAGCCTTTGTCGTAATAACGGCTTCCATTGACCTCGTCGCCGGCATTCGTCCAGGTCATCCAAAGCCCAACGCGCAGTCCGCTGGAAAACGTCCTGCCAAAATCGAGGCGGGCTCCTAGATCTTTTGCGAGAAACTGACCTGCTCCAACTTTGAAATCCAGCCCGAGGGGCTTGTAGTCGTAATACAGATTCAGAAAATACTGAAACCCGGTAAAAGGAACCCATATATATCCCTCCGGTTCGAGCTTTCGGATTTTGTCTGTAAACCCGAGTCCATAGTATTTCCTTTTCCAAACAGCGGCGGCTTCAAGGCCAAAAGCCCAGCTGCTCTCGACGGGATAATAGAGAGCTTCCCATGCGGCGCCTCCGTAAGCCATCTCGAAATATCCAACTCCCAGGCGAGAAAACCACCCTCGGCCTAAATTCCAGCTCTTTTGCAAATAGGCCGCATCGATGTGGAACGATCCGCCTTGGCGGTAGCGGATCGAATCGGTTCGGACATTGATGAGCTTGGAGGGATTGAGGCAGTCGCGATCCCCGATTCCCTTCGAACTGGAAACCGCTGTTGCGCTCGCCTGAAGAAAATAGTAAACCTGATCGAATAAATACCCTTCGGGTCCGCCGCAGACGCCGAGGTCGTATTTGAATTTTCCGGAACTCGATCCAAAATAAGATTGCATGCACGGGCGGAGCGAGATCATCCACATCGGCTTGCTCCGCTGATAAAGCTCTGCCGCCTCATATTTAGAGGGACGAGGCCTGGCCTCGCGCATCGGGGCGATCGTCTGGAATTCCTTCATCGAAAGCGCGCCCATTTGGTAGCGGGCTAAATCGCTTCGGCAAAACACATATTCGTCAGCCGCCACTCCATCGGCCTCCACCACTACGGTCGCTCGATCGAGATTGGAGGGAGCCAGAGCCGCGAGAACTTTTTGAACCCTCTCGCGCACATCGATCTCTTCCCGATACCGCATGTTGACTACTTTGATCCATAGGGAATCGCACCCGCACTGGCCGGGAATGAGATAGGCGCTGTATAAATCGAGGCCCTGTTCCTGGCAGGCCCAAGCCAAATCCCGCGCGGCAGAGCGCGCTTCCCTTAAACGACCGATCGGCTCGGTATCGATCGGAGCCTTGTAAGGACAGGGATCGAGGATTTTTGGAAAGAACCCTTTGCTCTCTCCCAAATTGTAGTTCACCGCAAGACTGGCCGCCCAATCCTCGCCGCGGATCGAGCTGCAGGACGCTTTCAGCCAATTTCCGAGCGCATAGTGAAGCCCCGCATTGAAGCGGGAGCGAACGTTTCTTCCCCACGGATGTTCCGTCGGATGGAACTGATAATCGTTGGCGTCGTATTCGACAGCTGCGGAAAGCCCCTTGAGAAACGAATCGGTCTGTCGCCAAGGAGTCCAAGCAAGAGCTCCGAAGAACCCTTTGATGCGGCCTTGCCCCCAGCCCAAAGACGCCTCCAAATTCCAGTCGAGGACTTCCTGCGTCCCAACGGCATAAAACGACAGGAATCGGCACGACCCCAAAAAATCGATCCATCCGATGGAAAGATCGGGTAAAATCGGAGCGCTGTCTTGGCGTTTTAAGAGTGCGATTTTGATATTTGCGGTTCGATCGGCGTAATCCCCGAATCCGCAGTGCCCAAAGGTTTCATCCGGAATCCCGCGATAGATCCAATAGCTCCCGCCCGTTTCGATGCGATCAAAAAACTGAAACGTCAAATTCCAAAGGCGATAGGGGGGGAGATACGAATATCCCAGGCCGAACTCGCCGGCAGCTTCCATCCGCGCAGAAGGCATATTGAAATACCCGCCGATGCCCTGATAGTTCAGTAAAACCGGGAGGCGATCCCGATTGTTTCGGTCGATTTGGCGCGCCTTTTCGAGCTCGCAAAAGAGCCGATCCGCCGGATCGACGGCCCAAAGAGCCCCCGAGGCGATGACTCCGGCAAAAAGGATGCTTAAAGATTTTCTGCGCCGCTTCAAAAAAATTTTCCTCGGGCTGCGGGATATTAAACCTATCCCGGTCATGAGCTTCGTCGATTTTGGGATAGGTTGTTATACCAAACCCTTTAAATAACCTATAGTGCGGCCTAGTCAAGTCGATCGCGAGATTCTGCGGCGGACTTGATCTCGAGAGGGCGTTTGCAAAATTTCAGAGTAGTGAATCAAAAATTCAGGTTTTGAAGAATTTCCCTTCCGATCTATACTTGGGCCACAGTATCTTAACCACACGCGAAATCCATCATGCCTAAAGACCAAGAAGCCTCGATGAGCTACCTCAAAGATTTCCGGGAACGAATCCACAGCAGCGATTATCCGAGCTTACTAAAGCTTTGGGAAGAATATTGTTACGGAGACCAGCCGGACGGAGAAGAACTCATCCTGATCCTGCAGGAGATCAAAAAATCCGATATGGCCAAGCAGTTCGGACTCCAGGTGGAACGGGTCCTGCCTTTATGGAGAGAACTCAAAAATCCCAAACTCGCGCACGATGCCCTGTGTCTCGTCTTCGATTTGCAAACGACCAACAGCGAAGAACTGGCGAATCTGGCCACGGAACATTTGAAGGAAAAATACCCCAATGACCCTCTCTTCTTGGAAAAGATGCGCCTGGTCGGGCTCCGCAATCGCGAGCGGTTTCAGGGCTGTTTGAGCAATTTCGATTTGCTCTCGCATTTGAAAACGGGAAATTTCGTCTTCCATCTGTCGGGATGGGGCACGGGAGAAATCAGCGATGTCTCTTTGGTGAGAGAAGAGCTCTCCGGGGAGTTCGAATACGCCATCGGCACGCAGCATATCTCTTTTGAAAAGGCATTCAAAACTCTGATTCCCCTTGCCTCCGATCATTTTTACTCGCGCAGATTCGGCGATCCGGATGCGCTGGAAGCCTTTGCGCGCGAACATCCGGGAGATCTCATCCGCCAGCTGCTTCAGGATCTCGGGCCGAAAACAGCGGCCGAAATCAAGGACGAGCTCTGCGATCTGGTGATTCCGGCGGACGACTGGAACCGTTGGTGGCAGGCGGCTCGAGCCAAACTCAAAAAAGACACGAAAATCTCCTCTCCGAAAACGATCAAAGAGCCTTTCCGCCTGAGAACCCAAGAGATCCCTCACGAAGTGGCGCTGCATAAAGAACTCGAGGGCAATCCGAGCGTCGCCGCGACGATTCAGATGGTCTATACCTTCCTGCGCGACTTCCCGGAGACTTTGAAGAATGAAGAGTTTAAAGCTTCTCTCGAATCCAAGCTGAAAGAAAAGTTCGAAACCGAGCCCCTCACCGGATCGCAACGACTCCAAATCCTATTCTTTTTGGAAGATCTCGGAGTGGCTAAAGCGCGCCAAGAATTGGAGGCGTTGATTCACTCTCTGCCGCAGATCGGAGAACACATCCGATCGATTGAAATCCTCGCTTTTCAAAAACGCGGGATGCAGCTTTTGCGCAAGCACTGCAAAAATTGGAAGGAGATTTTCCTCGATTTGTTTTTGACTGTCGATGCCAATTTGCTCCGCGATTATTTGCTCCACGAGCTGAATACCCCGGATGCCAAAGCGGATTTAACCGAAAAACTCGGCAACCTCCTCATCCATCCCCTTGCCTACCCGGAAATTTTCGTTTGGTATTTCCAAAAACTCCTCGATCCAAAAGCATCCCTGCCTTTTGCGGATAAAAAAGGGCAAAACCGCTTTTTCGAAGGGCTTCTGATCTTGCTCGACCACCTGGAGCAGAAACCGACCCACCGCGATCTGGCCAAGAAAATCTTGTCTCTTCTGACTGCGGACCGCTACAAGGTCGTGCGCGACATCATGCAGCAATCCGATCTAAACGAAGTGAAAGAGTACCTCCTTTTGGCTACAAAATGCCAATCGATGTCGGATCACGACATCAAGATCCTCCATTCCCTTGCGGAAGTCGTCTATCCATCCTTGGCGCGGCTGCGCAAAGAGAAAACGCTCTCCGCGGAGTCCGAGGAAACCATCATATGGACCTCCCAGGATGGCTATCGGAAAACACAGCAGCGCATCCAACAGATCGCAACGATCGAAACCGTCCAGAACGCCCGAGAGATCGAGGCGGCTCGAGCGCTCGGGGATTTGAGAGAAAACGCAGAATTCAAGGCGGCTCTCGAACGCCGCGATCGGCTTCAATCGGAGCTGAAGTTCCTCTCGGATCAAATCAACCGCGCCCGCATCCTCACTCCCGAAGACGTTTCAACGGACGAAGTGAGCATCGGCTCCATCGTCCACTGCCGCGATGCCAAAGGAGAGCACCATCGCTTCGTCCTCCTGGGCCCTTGGGACGCAGATCCCGAAAAACGAATCCTCTCATTCCAGTCTAAACTCGCCCAAGCGATGAAAGGGCGGTCGATTGGAGAAAAATTTGACTTTCAAGGCACTTTGTTCGAAATTACAGATATCGATAGTTATTTCGACCAACAGGAAGAACCATGAGCCTCCCTTCTCGGACCGCCGGACAGATCCCCTTGGTGATCGCTTCGCACAACGTCCATAAGATCCGAGAATTTAGAGCCCTGCTCAAGCCTTTCAAAGCGATCGACATCCTGAGTCTGCTCGATTTCCCGGGGTACCATCTCCCTGAAGAAACGGGCGGATCTTTTGAAGAAAACGCATCTTTGAAAGCAACCCATGCGGCGGCAGCCCTAAAGCATTGGGTGCTAGCCGATGATTCCGGCCTTGTCGTTCCAGCTCTTAATGGCGCGCCGGGGATCCGGTCGGCGCGATTTGCCGGCAACCAAGCGACTGATGCCGACAATCGAAAAAAGCTCCTGCAGAATATGGAACACTTGCTCGATGAGGATCGCTTTGCCTATTTCGAGTGCTGGATCGCGCTGGCCTCTCCAGCGGGGATTATTAAAAAACTCGGAAATGGCACCTGCGAAGGGACAATCCTATCGGAAGAACGGGGCGGTTCGGGATTTGGTTATGACCCTCTCTTTGTCAAATATGGTTATAACAAGACCTTTGCCCAACTCGAAGAATCGATTAAAAACCGCGTGTCTCATCGCCGCAAAGCATTTGATAAAATCGCCCCGCTCCTCGACTCATTGGGAAAAATGCCGCCTCTTCCCATGCGCACGAACTGACGATTGCGAGAGAAGATGGAGTATTTGATCGATGGATATAATTTCCTCTTTTCCAGCTTTGAATCTAAAAAACCGCTTCAAGTTCAGCGCGCGCTGATCATCGAATCCCTTCGGAAAGAATTTTCCCGACTTCACCTTCGTGGCATTCTCGTGTTCGACGGCGCTCCCGCTTCGAATGACCGAGCTGAACGGGAATATAAAAGCCCCTTGACGATCGTTTATACCCCGAAGTTCGAAAGCGCAGACAGCTTCATCCTCCAATACCTCGAAACTTCAGAGACCCCTTCTCATTGGACCGTCGTGACGAACGATCGCTTTTTAGCTTCCCAAGCGAGATCCTTGAAAGCCCATACTCTTTCTTCCGAAGGGTTTTTTCATCTGCTCGAGAAAAAAACGGAAGCTCTGCGCAAAAAAAAATCTGCGGTCGACGGCGAGAAGGCCTTTCGAGAATCCAAACAGGAGCTGGAACGGCTTTTGCAGATTTTCGAAGGCCGAAAAACTGACCCATTCGATTCTTAAGAGGGCTCGCCATTATTTGGCAAGAACGCGTCCGTAGCCTCCGGAGGAGATCCCACACTCATCGCAAAGAACGAGTCTGAAAGAGTGCTCGGCGTGCCTGGCGCACCTCCTTTCTGCTCAGAACAACTACCTGGTTGCTGCTGAAGAGAGGGGCGAATTATGGGCAATGCGACTTTCTGAACCGTCCATTGATCCTTTGGCAAACTCTCGGTTGGAGAAGATCCCTGCATCGAATACATCGAGTAAGGAAACGAGGACTTAAATTCGGGAGGCGTCATCGCTGGAAGAGACATCTTTGAATCCTAAATCTTGGCTTGCAATTAAATATTTTACAGAGCCAGATCTTTTTGTGGAGAAGGAAAAATAGGTGGCGAACGATTTTTTCGTTTTTTTAGAATTCTATCCGCCTTGCAATCAAAGAGAAGAAAGCTCTAAAGCGGCGGCCGTTTCTTCGAGTTTGAGAACTTCCCAATCGAAATTTTTCAGCAAGGCGAACACTTCGAGAGTCGACGCCGCCTGGTTGATAGCCATTCGCAGCGGCTTGGCTCCCTGACAAGGCCTTAAATACCAACATCCGACGCGGCGCATATCCAATAGAGCTTGCCGTTCCATTTGATAGCCTGCGATCAGTTCGAAATGTTGGAGGATGCACTCCCGAACCTCTGGAATTCCCTTCGGCTTGGGCTCTTCGCCTCGAAGGCTCGAGGCGATCTCTTCGATGATCCAGGGCTTTCCCAGCATGCCTCGAGCGACCAATACCCCATCGCATCCCGTGTGTTCGAGGCAGCGCTTTGCGCTCTGAGGATCGAGAATGTCCCCATTGCCGATGACAGGCATCGATTTGACAGCCTGCTTGCAATCGCGGATATAGTCCCAGTTCGCCGGCCCTTTATATCCCTGCTCTCGGGTTCTCCCATGGACGGCAATCGCCATTGCTCCCGCGCGCTCGGCCATTTCAGCGATCCTGGCTCCGCAGACCGTTTCAGCATCCCATCCGGCTCGAATCTTCAGGGTAACCGGGATTCGAACCGCCTGGATCACGGCCGACAAGATCTCCCCGATGAGCTCGGGCTTTTTCAAAAGCCCTGATCCGCTGCCGTCTTTGGTCACCTTATCCACGGGACAGCCGCAATTTAAGTCGATGACATCGAATCCCAGCTCCTCGATGATCCGCGCAGCCGCAGCCGCCATCGCGGGTTTGCTGCCGCAGATCTGCGCGCCGATCGGATGCATATCGGAAGAGTAGTCGAGCAGCCGATAGGTCGTCGGATCGTTGCGGATCAATGCATCGATTTTCACCATTTCGCAAAACATCAGCCCCGCGCCCCTAAGTCGCATCATCTTGCGAAAGGGCCAGTCCGTGCATCCCGCCAAAGGAGCGCAAAATACCCGAGACTCAGCTCGAAGCTCTCGAAAAGAAAAGCGCTTCATTAAAAAAGACCTATCAGGAAGATCTCGAGCAGTTTCAGGACAAAAACAGCTGCGATCGGACTTAAATCGAGAACCCCGCCGAGCGGCGGAATCCAACGGCGGAACAGATCCAAATAGGGCTCCGTATAAAAGGCCAGAAAATGGACGAATCGGTTCATTTGCCATTTAAGAGGAAACCAGCTCGAAATAATCCGCAAAAACAACAAGATCGTATAGGTCTGAAAAAGCAGATGTATCAAGTAAACAGAAATGTCTAAAATCGCCATGCCTCCTATTCTAAGAGAATCGATTTTTTTAGGGAATCTTCGAAATTCCCGCCTGCCTTGACTTGACGCTTATTGATTAAAAATTTAACTTGTCTCTTCTCAAAAACAAAGGGTTCCGCGGAAGCCCCAAACATTTCGTTGAAAGAATAATTTGGATGGATTTAGAAAAGCCTTATTTAAACAATTATTTTGAATTTATAAAACAAGGAGAAACATGAAAAACATCTTTTTGAGTTCAATTTTCGGATTTTGGCTGTGTTTAAACACAAACCTCATTGCTGAAGATTCGAATATTGCGAATATGAGATCGATTATCGCTCAACATGGATTAACCGATAAAGACAGCATTCACAATTATCTGGGAGCCTATTCGAGATTGCTGGAACCATTTAAAAATGAAAAATGCAGTTTATTAGAAATAGGCGTTTATTGTGGCGGGAGCGCAATCTTGTGGCACGAATATTTGCCGTCCAGCACTCTTTTTCTAGTCGATATTTCACCCACTTTAAGTTCTTCTATTAAAGCGGCGATGGATCCTTCCCGCTATCATTTCTACCTTCGGAATGCATATCTCCCATCGACTGCCGCGGAGCTGCAACAAGCGAATCCGGATGGTTTTGATATCATCATCGACGATGGGGATCATGCGCTGGGTTCTCAAATATTCTTGCTCAAGTCATATCTTCAATTGCTTAAGAGCGGAGGGGTCTTGATTATAGAAGATATTCAGGATATCTCTCACATAGAGATTTTAAAACAAAACGTCCCTGCCGAATCCTGTTTCCAAGTGGAAACGATTGATTTGCGAGCAACAAAAGGGCGTTATGACGATCTTCTCTTTATCGTCAAAAAATTGTGAGTTGCCGTTGGTTCTGCCTCAAAGTTCATTCGACTGCGAGCGTTTCCTTTGAGGCAGCCAAGCAAACTCTCCTTATCTCTTCTCAATCATCGCAACGCTATCGAAAAATGCGATGCTGGCGATTTCGCGCTGATAGTAGTCGAGACGCGATAGCAAGTTGGGATCGATCTCTCTTCGGTGGCTCGCCATCCCCGAGATCGCTCCAAGCGCATTCACTTTATCGATCAATATTTTGAGAAACTCGACCATCGTTGGCGCATAAGGGTTTTTACGAGAGTGAAGCTCCCCGCCAACCCAATAAGAGGTATGTAGATCTTCCACAATGTAAACCCCTTTGCTTTTTACATGAGGAAATAATTCGACGAAACTCGTGATCTGCTGGTTCATCGTATGCCCCCCGTCGTCGATAATAACATCGAATTCTCCGCCTGTGGTCCGAATAAAATTTCGAAGTTGTTCAGGATCTTCTTGATCTACCAGATAATATTTCGACCTTTCCGATCGATACGCATCTTCATCTAATTTAATATCTATAAAATGCAGATCTGCTTTCTTAAAATATTGCTCCCAGAGCCGAACGCTATCTCCTTTGCGGATTCCTATTTCGAGAAATTTGATCGGCAAATCCCTGAATCGAACCAGCCATTGGGAATAAGGCTCTGTATAATTATGACCGGAAGACTTTTTCCCTGGTCCAGTCGGATCGAAAATCAAACTGTCTAAATATTTATATTCCTCTTCAAAAAACCTTTTTATTTCCAAAGAATCGTTTTCAAAACTCATAAAAACCAAACCCTTGTTTTACAAAACAGTTTTTATCTGTATTTGATTTATAAAACAAATTTTATTTTACGCGGGTCTCAAAAATTCGGTTTTGATCGCAAAAACTCTAAACGTGTATGATCTTGCAAAATTCAGACCCTTTTCAATTTGTCTGCCCTTGATTTTGCAGGTCTGAGAGGTTGTCTACAAAGAGCGATTTCCGAAGGAACCGAGGCGCGCACCAATTCTATGAAATCAATCGGCATTCTCCTCGATGGTTCGACTCTTAAGCTCGCTTCTATTCAAAAAAAAGGGCGCAGCCTCGATGTCTTGCGACTGCAATCCCACCCCCTCGAGCAGCTCAATGTAAAGCAGCTTGACATCCACGGCTTCTCAAATCGACTCGCCAGCGGGCTGCCCGGAGGAGATCTGATCATCCAGTCGCTGCCTTTCCGCTCAAAAATCAAGGAAGACCTCCGCCAAGCGCTTGCTCTTCAAGCCGAAACGGCCTTGCACCTCGATCCAGAAGAAACCCTTACTTCTTTGCATATTGAAAAACAGGAAAAGCGCGCGATCGCCTATTCGACCACCAAAACGGCTCTTGAAACTCATTTGAAAAGTTTTGCAAAAATTGGACTGGATCCCGAATTGGTAGGCGCGGTTCCCATCGGACTTCTTTCGCTGATTCGATGGAAAGCCCCCGAGCTGCGTTCTTTTTTCTTGATCGACATCGGGCTTGGCTCGACGACCTGCATCTGGGCGGAAGATGGAATTCTTCAGAGAGCTCATGGAATTCCCCTAGGGATCGAACAGATCAAAATGCCTTTCGCCGAGGATCGCAAAAAATCCCTCGTCGGCAGAGAACGGCGCGAGATCGACTTTTCGAGCCTTAAACCAGGGCTTTTCCCAAATCTTTCCGAAGAACGCTTTGCGCTCCGGCGCGATCTGGAAAAAATCCTCCATTCATTTCAATGCCGCCGGCCTTTAATTTTCACTGGGGAATTCGCCCTGGGGGGAGAGCTTCGCGAATTTTTGTTCGAAACTCTTTGCGAATTTGTCTCCGAAGAAAAACGCCCTCTCTTATCTCTCGAAGAGATCCGATATGCCTCTTGCCTGGGTCTCGCTCTCGATCCTTTGACTGCCTGCGATCGCCCCGTGCAGTTTCGCAAAAGCCCCTCCCTTCCCTTTAAGACTTGGGATCGGCTCGGACGTCTTACGAGTGGATTCCTGGCCGCTTCGGCCGTTCTTTCCGCCGGTTTTTATGCCGCGGGATCTTCCTTCATTCAATCCAGAGAGCAAGAGGTTGTTAGAAATCTCGAAACCTGGACGGCGTCTAAAGATCCCGCCTTGCGCGAGGAGCTGTTCTCAGGAGATCAAAACTCTCAGGAACTGGTTCGGCGCTGGCTCGCGCTCGTCGAAAAAAACACGCGGGAATATCCCTTCATCCCGAAAGCCCCTCGGGTCATCCAGTGCCTAGAGTGGCTCTCTTCCCATCCCCTTCTCGAGTCTTTTGCAGCGGGAAACGATCCGATCTCGTTTGAAAAGATCAACTACCGCCTCGTCTCGTTTCCTCGACTGGAAGCGATGAAAGACCCTTATTTGGTCAAGCTCGAACTCGAGTTCAAAGTCTCGAGTCCGCTGCATGCCCGGAAGTTTCACGAAATGCTCCTGCAGTCTCCCCAGATCGTCGACGCTTCAAAGGAACTGACCTGGGATGTCCAGCAGGATTGCTATCGAACGACTTTTTATCTTTGCAACGAGGCCTATGGATCTTTTTAGCAAACTCGGAAGGTTTTTTTTCGCATCTTCCCGCGCCTCCCTTTTTTTTGTCGCTCTCGCGATTCCGATCGCCATTGCATTCGCATTGCTCATCCCTCGTTTTCTAAGTTTGCTCGAAATGGAAAAAGACATGGCGGTGGCAGCGCTTCGCTCGAAATCAGCTCTTGAAAAGCGGCGCATCAAAGAGGCTTTTTTGCAGCAATATGCGAATCCGGAGCCTTATTTCATCGACAAACATCTGGAAACTTTGCCTCTTTTACAAAAAGAACTCGCTTATCTCAGGCAAATCGAAGAACACCCAGCCTGCGCAAACCGCGCCGAGCTCCAAAAGAGAATTTCTTTTCTGCAAACGTCTAAAAACCGCCTTGCATTTGCAGAAGAAGCGATGCGATCTTCGCCTCGGGTCAAAGAAACCGATGAAAAGTTGCTTCATCCGGTCGAAGTCGACTGGGAAGATCTGGAGCGGATTTTATCTTTGGTCGAACATGTGAAAATTGGATCTCACGCCCCCGTCAAAGGCTCTCCTCAGCTCATCCTCTCCAATTTTTCTCTGACAAAAAAAAAGAGCGGCTCTTATGAACTGGACCTCTCCTTATTGAAACGGGAATTTCAAAACCATGATCAAAAAAAACCTTAGAAATTTCCTGGCCACCTCCTCCGCTTGCCTTTTGCTATCCGCGGGATGCCAGAGACCTTCTGTAGAAGAAACCCTCGTGCTGATCCAGGTTCAAGACCGCAATGGACTTTCTGAAACGATCAGCTCTCCGGATCGCCTCGCCACCTATGAACACACCGACTTCTCTCAACCTCAGCCTTATAAAAAGGTCTTGCGCACCTTCCGCAAGGAGGGGAAAAACCGCTCGATCATCTCCACGTATCACCCCAACGGAACCCCTTGGCAAATGCTGGAAATCAAAGAAATGCGAGCTTTTGGAGCGTTTGTCGAATGGTTTCCGAACGGCAGGAAAAAGCTGGAAGCGACCGTGATCGGCGGGGACGCGGACCTCACAGGGGTGGCGCAAGACTCCTGGATCTTCGACGGCCTGTGCAAGGTTTGGGATGAACAGGGGAGGGCTATGGCCGAAATCCCCTATGAAAAAGGCGCTCTTTCAGGTACGGCTCTTTATTACTACCCATCCGGAGCTATCGAAAAAAAACGCCCCTATGTTCGAGACCGGCTGGAGGGAATCGCCGAGGAGTTTTGGGAAACCGGAGCTGTAAAGGCCTTTGGCGCGTTTCAACAAGGCGTTCCCGATGGGTTGGCAAAGGGATTTTGGATAGACGGAACGCTCCGTTATGAAGAGACCTATGAAAAAGGCTCTTCTGATGGAAGCTTCTTATAAAAACCCCCGAGGAGAAGAGGCCTCGAGAGTCATTGGAGGAACTGGATTCCGAGCCTTGTTTGCCGAGGGAAAGCTTTCGGAAAAGCAAGAGGTGCGGCAAGGAAAATTCGAAGGAAAAATAGAGAAGTTTGACGCAAACGGCCGCCTCGCTTCCTCTTATTTCATCAAAGACGGAAAAAAACACGGAGAAGAACTCGTGTATTATCCTGTAGATGGAAAAGATCCTTCCGATCGCCCGATTCCAAAAATCTCTCTTTCTTGGAACGAAGATCTCATCCACGGGACGGTGAAGACGTGGTATCCAAACGGACAGCTTCAAAGTCAAAAAGAACTCTGCCGCAATAAGCGCTCCGGTTCCTCTTGCGCCTGGTATCTAGACGGCTCCCTGATGTCCTGGAAGATTATGAAAATGACAAACTGATGCGCGGCAAATATTTTAAAAAAAACCACCAAGAACCGATCTCGACGATCGTTTCCGGAAGCGGAACGGCTTCGATTTATGACGAGGACGGTTCTTTTCTGCGCAAAATCACCTACCTGAAAGGGGTTCCGATTGATCCGGAGTGATGATAAACGGCGCCTTCGCGCCCATTTCCTCGAGATTCGAAAAGCTCTCCCGCAGCATCGAAGAACCGCAGCCGCTTTATCCCTTGTGGAGCGACTTCTCCCATTCTTCGACCTTTTCGAAGGATCGCTTCGTTTGCCAGTTTTAAAGAGGAAATCTCTTCGCGGGCTCTCAACGAACAGCTAGCCGCGGAAAACAAGCTTTTGCTCCCTCGGATCTCAACGGAAACCCTGTCCTTTTTTTCAGTTCGCGACCTCGAAAAAGACCTCGAGCACTCCTCTCGGCCGTTCAGGGAACCCGATCCCTCTCGCTGCGAGGCCGCTCCATTGCTCGAAGGAGACCTCTTGCTAGTTCCCGGACTTTCGTTCGATTCGGATCTCTATCGATTGGGCTATGGGAAAGGCTACTACGACAAGTTTCTGGCCGCGCATCCTTTGATCGAATCGTGGGGAGTCGCCTTTGAAGAACAAAGAAGTATTCTTCCCCTTCCGAGAGATCCGTGGGATCTCCCCGTTCAGAAGGTCTTTTTTTTCTGAACTTGTTTGGCGGATTCGTCTTTTTTCGGATTGCAGTATTGCAGCCCCGGGCATTCATTCGCCCGCACTAACGATCCCGTCGCAACGCTGGCGCACATGGAATAATAGCCCCCGCTCGCGCATTGCCAGACGACTCGATACGGGGTGATGGACACGCTCGGCATGCCGGGCCGGTCGATCCCCGTCGAACTGAGATTGGTCGTAAAATTAGACTGAGCGCCCGGCTGGATTGTCACTTGACCCAAATACTCGCCGCTTTTCGCATAGACCGTTGCGGTAAGGATGAATGGCGAATCGTTCAGCAGCATGAGGGAGCCGGGCGTAGAGGGCGCCGCATTCCCTGCGGCGGCCGCCAGACAAAATACAATCGCTACGATGGTTTTGATCACCTGGTTTCCCCGGATTCAAAATAAGCTCTGCAAAAATCGACTTGCCCGATCGGGGAAATTTGGACGTTTGCAAGGCATTCTCTTTTGACGCTCGCCGCTGCATAATGGAACAAGGGGACGATCGGCATTTCCTGCAGCAGCAGCGCTTCGGCTTCTTTGAACACGGCCATTCTCTCTTCTTGAGTCTTACATAGAGCAGAGCTGTTTAATCGTTCAATATATTTCGGATGCTCCCAACCGGTGTTGTTCGTCCCTCCCTCGCGGTATTTAAAAACCTCTAAAAAATTAATCGGATCGTTGAAATCGGCGATCCAGGATCCTATGGCCAGCTGATAGTTTTTTTGAGAGACCCTTTGAAAAAAGATTTTCCGATCGATTCCGACCAGGCGGATCGAGATGCCCAAGGCTCCTTCGATTTGCTGCTGGAGCGTTTGAGCGATCTGCTGGTTCCTTTGATCGGCGGCATACAAGAGTTCCACGGGCGCTAGATCTTTCGGCTCTTTGCCTTGCTGTTCCAGATAGGCTAAAAAATCCCTGCGAGCCGCCTCGCGATCGCCATCCGGAAATATTTCTCCTTGCTCGAGACCCATCGAAGGCGGAACGAGAGTCGTGGCACGGCTTTGGCCTGCCCTCAACACCTTTTCAATCAACTGCCGCCGATCGATCGCCGCGGCTAACGCTCTTCGAAAAAGCGGGGAATCAAGGGGATCTTTTCCCAGCGTATTGACTCGCAGAAACGCCGTGCCCGCAAGGGGATTTGTGTTGAGCGAATTCGACGATTTGAACGAATCGATCGCATCGACGGGGATCGAAGACAAAGGAGAGCCGGCCCAATCGACTTTTCCATCGCGGAACATGCGCAATTCCGTATCGCTCGGCACCATGCACAACTCGATTCGATCCAGGCGGATTTCTTCTGCTTGCAGATAGCCGGGATTGCGCTTGAGTTCGATGCTGTCGCCGTGTTTCCACGAACTCATCGTAAACGCCCCATTTGAAATATAGGAGGTGGCCTCTTCGGCCCAATTCGGATTTTTCCCATCTTTTGCGCGGCAAACGGGCAGATAAGAAGGAAAGGAAAGCAATTCCAGAAAATAGGGGGTCGGCTCTTCCAATTCTACGACCAGCGTGCGCGAATCCGGGGTGTGAATCCCCACCGCTTCGACATTCCCTCCATTCCTCGCCGCTTTAGCCCCTTTGATCGGATAGAGCTGATAGGACAAATCGCTTGGAAATTTCGGATCGAGGAGGGTTTTCCAACTATAAGCGAAATCTTCGGAACTGACGCTCTCTCCATTCGACCATTTCGCCTCCCGCAGCCGAATCGCATAATTCAGCCCGTCTTCGGATCTCTCGATCGATTCGGCCAGCGCCAACTCGATCTCTCCGCCTTTTCCGACTCGCGTCAACCCTTCGAAGAGAAGGCGAATCACCGCGATGGAATTGAGCTCCCTGGCCTTGCGCGGATCGAGGGATTGCGGCTCCGATACGATGTTGATGCGAAGCGCCTGGTTTTCTTTCGCCGGTTTGGAAAAGTTGCAGCTGGCAAGGGCAAACAGGGGAAATACCCAAAAGATCCATTTTTTGTTCATATGCATCCTTCAAAAAAAATCTCCGTCATCGTATTCGAATTTCTCAAAAACCGCTATGCTTTTAACGACCGGAAATCGGAAAAGCGATAGAACTTTCGTTGCACAAGAGGTTTCATGAATTCGATCGCGATTGTTTCTCCTTGCCCCGTCTTGAATCGCCCCGATTTTCGATTTGTATTCGGAGGCATCGACGGAACCACTCTGATCCAGGATTCTCTGGGACACCCGATCCATTACGAATTCGTAGCTCTGCCGGGAACCGATTTTTCCGTTGAAGAGACCCTCTTCCTTGGCGATCATGAGATTTATTCCGTCCGCAGCGACTCCTATCCCCAAAGACCTTTGTACATCGACAGCCGCTTCGCCGCGCCCGCGCCTTCTCTTGCCCTCGCGCAGAAAGCCCTGCCCCCTCGATCCGTTCTGATCCAGCGCATGAAAGCCCTGACCGGAACTCCGTATGTCTGGGGAGGAAACTGGAGCCAGGGAATTCCCCAAATGCTCGACTATTATCCCCCGAAGGGATCTCTCGACAACCGGACGAAAACGCTTTGGACCTTTTCCGGCGTCGATTGCTCCGGACTTCTGTACGAGGCTTCCCTCGGAGCTTCCCCCAGAAATACTTCCGCGCTCATCCGATGCGGCCAAGGGCTTCCGATCGCCGGAAAATCGGAGAGGGAAATTCTCGGGATTTTAGAGCCGATGGACGTCGTCGTCTGGCCCGGCCACGTTTGGTTTGTGCTAGACGAACGGCGCTCGATCGAAAGCAAGTTTCCGTTCGGGGTGATCTGCCGCCCCCTTTTAAAACGGCTCGCCGAGACGTGCAGTCAGCGCCGCGCCGTCGACGATTGGACAGATGGCGTTGATCCTCAAACGTCCTTTACCATCCGCAGGCTTTCCCCCCACCTTTAGGGTTGATCGGATCGCTCTCTTCTTATATGGAACAAAAAAAGGGAGGGCGCCATGCTCCAGTGGGGTTCAGATCCATTTTTTCAACAGCCTGAAATTTTCTTCGGCAACCTCGATGACGACGAGGATTTCGACTCTTCCATTCAACTGGATCTCAACCTCGTATTCGACCGCCATAGTTTAGACCAGCCCCTCTCTCCGACAAGCCTGCAGTTCCACTGGTTCGAGCTCTCGGAATAAACGCGGGCTTCGCCGTTATTCGAAAATCTCCGCCGCGGGGTTTTTTGCCAAAACCCCTTTGATTCAGAGCGAGATAAAAACTGACTTTCAGATTGCTAGATTTTTCTTGAATCGGCTAGAGTTAGGGCGCAACCTTTTTCCCGAGGAGTCCATGCGCATCCATTCGATTTTTCCTTTCGCTGCAGTTCTTGCTATCGCTCTTACCGATTCCGCTTTTGCCGGCGGCTGCCGCCCGATCAACAGTTTTGAGCAAGGCCACGAACTCAGACAAAACCAGCTCGTCCCCGCCTACAATGCGCCGGGAAGAATCGAGGTGAGGGGAAGTTGGGATCTATCTCTCTCGGGAAGCTATCTTTTCTGGCAGCCGAGCCAAGACAATCTCGAGCTTGGAATCGAGAGTTCCTCCGACTCCTCTCCCAACGGACACGTCGTCGGGATCTCGTCTCATTATTCGTCCGGCTTCAAGGCCGCGCTCGGCGTTTATTCCGATCACGACGATTGGGACGCCTGCTTGACCTACACGTGGCTGCGCCCTGAAAACCAAGGACATGTTTCATCTCCTGAAAACGGGGTTGTGTTCCCTTGCCAGGGATGCCCCAATAATTCTCTCTCTACTGTGCAAAGCGGAGAAGCTTCTTGGCGCCTCTCCTTCGATTTTCTGGATCTAGATCTAGGCCGCAGCGGATACGTCGGAACCAAGTTGTCCCTTCGCCCTTTTTTTGGGATACGCGGCGCGAGAATCCATCAGCACTACTCTCCCACGTATGTGTCCGATACAGGAGTCTCCTATAAAATTCACAATAGCAGCGATGCAAGCGCTCTCGGCCCTCGTGCGGGATTGGATGCGAGCTGGTTTTTCGGTTATGGGCTTCGAGCGATCGGATCCGCGGAAAGCGATCTGCTTTTTACCCGCTACGATCTCCATACCGAAGAAGAGAACTCGAGACCTCCTCAAGACTCTCCCTTCTCTAATATTACGCAAAACCATTGCTTCAGCCTCCGCCCTCATCTCGATCTGGAATTCGGCCTGGGCTGGGGAACCTATTTCGCCAATCACAATTGGCATGTCGATTTATCGGCGACATATGGATTTCAGATGTTTTGGAGTCAAAATATGTTCCGCAATTTCACAGACGATGTCATGCAAGGCAAGAGCAATCTTCCGAACGGAGACCTCTATGTCCAGGGCGTAACGGCTAATTTGAAATTCGACTTCTAGCCGCGGCCGAGCTTCTGTTGTCGATAGGAAAACTGGGCGGCGCCGTAGAGCGCCGCTTCGTCCGTGAGAATCATTCGAATCGGCATGGTCTCCAGGAGATCTTTCATCCGCCCTTTGTCCAAAAACGCTTGGAGAAAGCCCCCTTCCTTGAACTTATCTAGCATGCGCGGCGCGATCCCGCCTCCGACGTACAGGCCGCCCAAAGTTAAAAACTGCAAGGCGACATTGCCGGCTTGCGCTCCATAAAGCGACACAAACCATTCGATCGTACGGACGCAGGCGGGATCTCGATGGGTCGTACCCCAAGCCGTGATCACTGCGGCGGGATCTTCGGTCTGCATCTGCTCGCGAACTTCTTCCAATACTTTTTCCCTTCCCGTGTCGACTAAAAACTGATAGAGGTTGTGAAGGCCTTTGCCCGTGAGCACCCGCTCGTAGGAAATCCTCGGACGAGACTGTTTCATATAGGCTAAAAACTCCATCTCCAAGGCGTTGCGCGGAGCAAAGTCCACATGTCCGCCTTCGGTCGCAAAGGGAAGAAACTCATTTTCATGCCATAGAAGTCCGACTTCGCCCAGACCCGTTCCCGCGGCGATGATGGCCGCGTTTCCTTTTTGTCCCGAATTTCCTTGATACAGCGTGTAGAGCTGGTCTCGTTTTAGCGCGTGAATGCCCCATCCTTGCGCTTCCAAATCGTTCATCAAAAACGCAGCTTCCAACTTCAGGTCGCGTTTAAGCTCTCGAATGTCGACGACCCAAGGGAGATTCGTCGCCTTGCAAACATCGTCTTTCACAGGGCCTGCGATGCCGAAACAGGCGCGGGAAATGGTCTTTTTTTGCTGCGATAAAAATTCCTGAACAATCGGGAGCAAACCCGGATAATTTTTGCTTTTAAAGCGGCCGTCGCTCAGTTTTTTGGGTTCTTTGCCTTCCTCAAACAAGGCCAAACGAGTATTTGTTCCCCCGATATCGCCTACGAGCAGCATGCGTCGACCTCACCTTCTCTTTGCGGGTTATAAATAAACAGCGGATTCTTGACGAGAAGCATTCCTCCTGTTCATGCTAAAGGAATGCTTAACCATTATTCCCGAGGATTCGTATGTCGCAGACAGCTGTAGAGCCTGGAAAGAAAAAAGCCTTAGAGCTCGCCATTGCCCACATCCAAAAACAATTCGGAGACGGCGCCATCATGACGCTGGGAAAACACTCGGCCTCTCATGGGCTCAGCGTCATTAAAACGGGCGCGATCTCGCTGGATCTGGCGCTTGGAATCGGCGGAGTGCCCCGAGGACGGATCGTCGAAATCTACGGTCCTGAATCATCCGGAAAATCGACGCTCGCCACCCATATCGTCGCAAGCGCGCAAAAAAATGGCGGGCTCGCCGCCTATATCGATGCCGAACATGCGCTCGATCCCGCCTATGCGGCGCGCATCGGAGTGAACATCGACGACCTCATGATCTCCCAGCCCGATAACGGCGAAGAAGCGCTGAATATCGCCGAAATGCTCGCCAGATCGAATGCCGTCGATGTCATCGTCATCGATTCCGTAGCCGCCCTCGTTCCAAAAAACGAACTCGAAGGAGAGATCGGCGACCAGCACATGGGCTTGCAAGCCCGCATGATGTCGCAAGCGCTTAGAAAGCTCACCGCGACTTTGTCCCGCAGCAACACCTGCGCCATCTTCATCAACCAGATCCGCGAAAAAATCGGCGTGATGTTCGGCAATCCGGAAACGACGACAGGCGGCCGCGCTTTGAAGTTCTATGCGTCTATCCGCATGGATATCCGGCGCACCGGAGGCATTAAAGGACCCGATAACGCTTCGGACATCGGCTCGCGCGTCAAAGTGAAAGTCGTGAAAAACAAATGCGCGCCTCCCTTCCAGGCCGCTGAATTCGACATCTTGTTCAACGAAGGGATTTCGCACATCGGGTCTCTCCTCGATGTCGGAGTAGATTTAGGCGCGATCGATAAAAAGGGGACTTGGCTCAGCTTCCAAACCCATCGCCTCGGGCAAGGGCGCGATGCCGCCATTTTGGAACTGAGGAACAATTCGAAGCTGGCCGCCGATATCGAACAGGCGATTCTGGCGCGCATCCAGGAAAAAACGCTGGCTGCGAAAAAACCGGAAGGAACGCCTTCCTAAGCAGTCGCTTCGAGCGAAGCGCAGATCGTTTGGAAAGGCTCGGTCCAAAGGCCCAGCTTTTCCAAACCCGTTCGGGTCTCTCGAAGGGATTCGCGCAACGCCTCTTTGACCTTTTCCATCCCCCAAACCCGCACAAAGCTCATCCGCTCCTGCCGCTCGTCTTGCCCTGCGTCCTGGAGGTCGTCGGCGATCTGGAACGCTTTCCCAAACATCCGGGCGCATCGCTTGAGTTCCTCAAGTCGTTTCATGCATCCGCCTCCGAACGCCCATCCAAAGACAAACGAAATCTCAAACAGCGTGCCGGTCTTGAGCTCTGCGATCCGCTCGAGCGTTTCCAGCGAATCTTCAGGAGGAAATAAATCGAGAAACTGCCCATAGGTCGCACCTCGAAGGCCTCCCGCTTCAGCCGCTTCTTTCAGGCAGAGCACCGCTGCCGCGTCGATAGACGAAGAGAGCTTCGGGTTTTCCCGCTTCCATTCGCGCGCCGCCTCGTAAATCCCCCCGTAGCCGGCGGCAATCAGCGCATAGCTGGCCAGAAGCGCCGTCGATTCTCCGAATGCTTTGTGCAGCGAGGGTCGGTTTCGCCTTAGATCATCGTCGTCCATACAGGGCAAATCATCTGCGATCAAAGAAGCGGTGTGGAAATATTCAACGGAGAGAGCCGCATGGATCGGCTCGCGATTTCCCAGAGCCTCTGCGATGAGCAGCACTAAAATCGGCCGCAGCCGTTTGCCTTCTCCCAGCAGGGAATAGGAAAGCGCTTCTCGAAGAGAGCTGGATTCTCCCATCTCGCAAACAGCGCTTTTCAGCGCGCAATCGATTTTCTTTCGAAGGACTTCAAACATGGCTGCGCAACTGTTCGATCAGGGCGGCCGAGATCGGGATGACGTCGGGGAAGCTCCCTTGGGATTTAATTTGGCAGCGCGCCCCGATCGCGCCTTGCACATGGAGAAGGGGATGCACGAAACTGCCGGGACCGATCAGCGTGCCGGGGTTGACGACCGAATTGCAGCCGATCTGTACGCCGTCTCCCAATACGCACCCGAATTTCATCAACCCCGTCGGAATTTTCACTCCCTCGGAATAGACGGAAACCTCTTTGCGGTCGAGGCGCAGATTGGCGCACTTCACGCCTGCTCCCAGATTGACATGTTCGCCTAAAATCGAATCCCCCACGTAATTGAAATGAGCCGCCGTTGCGCCGTTCATCAGAATCGAGCGCTTGATCTCCGATCCATGCCCGATCGCGCATCGATCCCCCGCGATCGTATAGCTGCGCACATAGGCGCCATGCCGCACGAGGCAATTCGCACCCAAAACGCACGGGCCTTCTAAATACACCCCCGGTTCGAGAATCGTTCCGGGACCGATCGAGATCCGATCCGGATTTTTTAAATACACTTGGGGGCCGATCTCCGTTTCGATGGAAAAAGAAGTTTTGTTTTCAAAAAATTCCTCGATCCTCTGCAAGGCCGCCCACACGGGGTCGCCCTCTTCCCAAAGGAAGGCGATCCTTGAATCCACAGATGCGAAGAATTCCTTTAAAAGAAAAGCTGTCATGGTTCCCCAAGCCGGTATGTTGTATAGTATGGAGGAAACTCTAAATATTCAGGGAAATATTCTTCTTCTTCTTAAGAGGCTGTGGAAATGTCGATAAGAGACCCAAACTCCATGCGGAAAAGGGCTGTTCATAACAAAGAGCTGAATTGTTCAAATCCCCAGGTTGTCGACAAATCGACTGTTGGAAATTCAGTTATCGACAGGCCGTCGACAGGTTATGAAACGCTTTTCCACAAAAGCTGCCTTCACTACCCCAAATGCTCGGGGTGCAGCCTCGATCCGAGCTTGGCCTATCCTCCGATTTTTATCAGAGCGCAAGAATTTTTTGCACAACCTCTCGAACTCATCTGCCAATCCCATCTCGGCTGGAGGCTCAAAGCAAAGCTGGCCGTTCGAGGTTCGATGGAAAAACCCGCCGTCGGGTTATTCGAAGCGGGCACGCATATCGCTTTCGATATTCCCTCTTGCCTAGCCCATCATCCATCGATCAACGAGGGAGCGGAGCGCATCCGCGAAGCTCTTACAAGGCTCTCTATCCAACCTTATCACGAGTCGGATCAGACCGGAGAGCTTCGCTATATTCAATGCTTCGCATGCCGCGATACGAAGAGAGTTCAGCTCGCCTTAGTGGGATGCCATCCAGAGCCCTTGGCGCGCCTTGCAAACCATTTGTGGCAGAAAGAAGGCCCGTGGCATTCGATCTGGATGAATTTACAGCCTAGCGCCTCCAATCGCATTTTAGGAACCGAGTGGAAACATTGCTTCGGCCCTGCAGTTCTTGCCCCAGCGCATCGGCCGCGCATCGGTTCAATTCCACCCAGGCGCATTTTCTCAAGCGCATCTCGGCCTTTTCGATCGGATCCTGGAGATTATCGAAGCCTGGACTCCCCAAGGCGCCCGTTTATTGGAAATCTACGCCGGAACCGGAGGAATCTCCCTGCATCTGGCTCCCCATCTGAAATCGGCCGTTCTCATCGAAGACAACCCCTATGCGGCCCTCTCGTTTTCCGCGAGTTCTCCGAGCGATTCTTTTCGCTACATTCAGGGAGACGCAAAAATTGCTCAAGAGCACATACCCGAAGCGGATCTCATCGTTGTCGATCCTCCCCGCAAAGGGTTAGATCCCGCTTTGCTCGAATCGCTTTGCAAGACCGACCGAAAAACTCTTATTTATATCAGCTGCGATTTCAATAGTTTTGAGCGCGACGCCAAACGGCTGCTGGAGGCGAACTGGAGGATCGAAGACGCGAAGGCGTTTTGGCTTTTCCCCGGAACAGACCACATAGAATTAGCCGTTCGCTTTTGTATTTAGAAAAAAACTACCCCAAAATCGACGAAAGCTTCGCTTTGCAGACACCCTCTTAGATCGAGAGCCGGCGTTGAATCCACTCGCGAATCTCGGGAGGAGTGGTTGTCTTAGACAGAGATTCCTGAAGATTCTCCAAGAGGTTTGAAACGGGCAGTCCTATCGGTAGAAGCTCCTGGATCATCGGGAGATCTTGGTTGCGGATTGCGAGAGCGAGCATGTGCCCTCGAAAATCATCGGCGAATACAAATTTTGGCGCTATGAGGCGAAAGGCTTCGAGGTCTTTTTGGGAGATGGTTTGGAAAATGCCCATTTGTTGAGTCTGCGCAGAAGCGGCGAGGAATTGTTGTTCCAGGAGAGCTAGGTTCCGGGTCCGAATTGCCCAAGGAACGATTCTCGCTTCTAAGCCGCGTGGAATAGAAAATCCCCAGAGGCACAGTTTTTCAATCGCAAGGTCTCCGGCGTCAATGGCTTTCGAAAAGAAATAGCGAATATAAGTATCGGAAATATTATCCCGGTCTGCCAGCAATAGCTCGAGGATCTCCCAATCCTCGTTGCTTAAAGCCACATTAAAAACGTTCAGCCGAACTGTTTCAGTTGGTACAATCCCGGATCGCACCAAGAGGTTTACTGCATCGAACATTCGGGCGTTCACAGCGATTAAAATGGAGACCTCTTGTAACTTCTTGGAAGCGCACACAGAAGGAATTAAAACTTCTGCGATGTTTATCGCATTGCAGCTAACGCTGTATCTAAACGCGGCTTCGATGGCAGCGTGGGAAAACGAGAATTTTTCGACCAAAAGCGCGACCGTATGAGCATGCTGTTCTTCCACAGCCTTGAACAAGGCGTTTTGAAGAACTTTGGCGGGAAAGCGGTCTTTAAAATCGGGAAACACGCCTTCGATTCTTTCGAAATATCCGCATGCGGCAAAGATCTCAAAGATCTCCGCCTCTGAAATTTCCATTCCTTCGCGAAATTTCTTGAAATAGGAAAAATCGGCGTCTTGGGCGGCCAAGCGAAGGGAGGCGGTTCGAAGATTTTTCGGCATTTCCGATGGAGTGGGAAACAGCAAAGAAAGAAGGGACAGATCGGGATTTTCCCAATCGCAAATCTCTCGCGCCAGCCGCTCTTTGAGAGGGTCTCGAATTTCAGGATGGGAATCTAAGAGCTTGGCCAGCATCTTCGGACCGTTATTTTGCGCGGAAAAAAGAAGCAGTTCTTCGAGTTGTTGAGGGCGCTCGCATAAACGCAATGCATGTAAAAAAACATCCGCAACACCGACTTGGTCGCGTTCGATAGCTTTCTCGAATCCGAAGAGCAAAACATCTTCGGAAACCTCTGAAGACAAAGCCCTGATAATAAGGTCTCGGCCCGATTCTGCAGCTCGGTAGAATGCCTGCGAAATGGTTTGCTCGGAGATTTCCGGAAAGCTCTTAAGGTACAACGCGCTTTCTAACTGCCCGGCTTCGGCAGAGTGGAGGAGGGCAAATATTTTCGTAGAACCTGAAATTTCTTGTACGCATGCGATTTCTTTTGCGATCTCGACGTGGCCGCCTTTTAGGCATACGGCAAAAGCTGCTTCCTCAGCTCCTGCGAGAGGTTCTCGATATTTGGAACGCAAATATTCCAAAACGCCTCGATGTCCTCCAAACGCCGCTTGCATAAAAGCATCGCGCAGAGTTTCAAAGGGAAATTCGGCAAGCGAGTCGAGTCGCTGCAGGGTTTGTCGATCGCCGTTTGCCGCCGCGGTTATAAAAGCTTCTTCTTTTGCTTTCTGGGAAATCGGCAGCCCGATATCGAGGATTCGTTGTACAGCCTCCGAAGACCCAATCTGGATGGCAGTTTTCAGCAGCAGCGCCCGTTCTTCGGGTGTTTTGCCATCCGGAAAATATTCATCGAGGTTCCACCAAAATCTTCGACAGGCCAAACACCGATCCTTATCGCCGAATTGAACGTTTTGTTCGAAGCATTCAAAATGGCACCAATCAGACGGGGGGTGTCCTATTATTTGTTTGGAATTTTTATCGATCTTTTCCAAACAGATAGAACAAGAGGAGTCTTCTTCAATTAACAGGCCTTCAACGTCTTTTTTAATTAAAAAACAGAAATCAACAGACATTGTATTAAAACCTTTTTCTGTTAATTATATATCTTTTTAATAAATAATTCAACAAATACTTGTGACGCATAATGGTTTTTAATAAAAACAAAAAACTTATAATGAGAAGCTTAGAACGAGACGTTCAAGAGCGGGCTGTTGTTTATAAATTAATTTATGTAAGTCTAGTTGCTGCGAGGCTTTTATTTAGTAAGAATAAGGCATTCGAGATAGAACGATGTTTGGGATAACTTAATGAGAAAAAGAATCTGGGTGATAGGATTCGAACCTACGACCTCTTGCACCCCATGCAAACGCGCTAGCCAAGCTGCGCTACACCCAGATAATCGCTTAAAACCGCTGCGGCGCCTTCGAACTGAATATCCGCCTTCTTGAATTCTTTGATCCCGTGGCGGGCGCAGTCCTCGACGATCTTTTCTAGAGAATCGCCGGGATGCAGTTCGAGGGCTGTGATATCCACTGAAATCGACGCCGAAAATACAACCCCGTTTTTAAGGCCTTTTACGCGGAAATTTGCGTAAAGGGCGTCCTTTTTTCGGGTGATATTGGTGAACCGGATTACGTTATTTTCAGCGATGTCTTTCATAGGTCGGAAGCGGTTATTAATGAGCTGCCTATCTTATAGAATCGTCACGATTGTGTCCAGCCGGAAAATGATTTGTATAGAGGAGACCCGAAGAGGGGGCTTGCGACATCCAATGTCGGATTGTTGGTCGGGACGGAAGAGGCCAGTGGTTTTTCGGCGGAGCCTATAGAAAGTTGCGCGGGTTTCTCTTGTCTTGCATTGTTGGTCGGGGCGGAAGAAGCCGGCGATTGGACAGTTTTGAATGCGGCTGAGGTTTTTTCAGCGGATCGAAAGAATTGCAGGGCTTCCTCATAGCTCATGATGGGCAAGTCGCGAGTCGTAGGAGATGCTGTGAAAAAAGAAGACACGCCTAAGGTCATATAATTCCTTTGAATAAGGTTAGAGAGAGGGGGTTTGAATTTCAAATTGCTCGAAGAACTCCTCGAAAACGAAGCCGGACATTTGACAGGGGGATTGTGAAGAATCCAGCGGAGCATAAAAGTTTTTCCGAACCAAAAAATTTTATATCCGCAAAGGGATTTTTCGCAAGACAGTCACATTTTCAAATAATTTCAGCAAAATCCTCAAGCTTTGCTAGGATCGAACGCCTGTGAGAATGAATGCTCTATGAGTGTCTCGATGTGCGCGGACCTAAGCTTCGCAATGCGGCGCGTTTCCGAATGGCTCACTTCGCAAGGACAGCTTTCAGAACTCGAAGATATTTCCTCGGAAAGTAAAACCCGGTCCGCAGGGGATTTGGACGAAGAAGAAGATCTAGAATCCCGCCCGATTTCGCCATTTTCCATTCATAAAACAGAGCTGCACAACAAGATGGCCGAGTATTTTAACAATTACAAAGAATGGCTGTCGAAAGCCTGTTCAAAAAAAGATCAGAAAGAACTGGCGGAAAAACTTTTTACCCAAATGCATGAAAATGTCAGGCCCGAGTTCTCTTATCAGAAAGGCGCAGATCAAAATGCCGAGCTTCTTATGGAAAAATTCAATCGAATCGTAGATCTCTTAAATGAGCCGCTGAGATGTGTTCATATAGATCTGGTGTCTTCTCATGTTTATAGCCATTCTTTGGGCGATGAAAAAATAGAAGAGTTGCTCGAGAAGGCTCAAGAGATGAATCAGATGCCGTTGATTCAGACGATGATCGAATTGAATAAAAAAAATGCCGATCTATGCGCATTTATAATTTTTTGTTATTTCTCCGCAAATGAAGCAGGGGCAAGCGATCCAAGGATTGGCAGCGCGAATTTGGTATTCAACAAGTTTTGCAAAGAGAGGATCTCGCAAATCGAAAATCCTGCAATTCAGAAGAAAAGATGCGAGATTTCCTGACGGAGCCATGCGGGAAGTTTCTTGGGAAAACCATTTTTTGAAAAAACGTTAAAAAGTTGTTCTTTTCTCAAACGGAAGGAGTGGATATGCTCTCCTTCGAGAGAGGTTCAAACTTTCGGTGTTTTGCGAGTTCTTTTGAGCTCGTTCGACCCCCCTTTTCGAGATCGCAGAGCCCCCGCCCTCTCTTTGCAAGACCCTTACGAGGCGGATCGGATGAAAGAGTCCCAAATTCTCATGGAAGCCTCCTGGCTGGAAAAGCTCGAGGGCGAATTCGAAAAGCCCTACATGAAAGAGCTCGCGGCATTTCTCGGAAAAGAAATATCCGAGGGGAAAACCGTCTACCCTCCGCTCGAGAAGATATTTAACGCATTATGCCAGACTCCTTTTGATCAAACAAAAGTCGTGGTCATCGGGCAAGACCCGTACCACGGGCCGAATCAGGCGCATGGACTTTCGTTCAGCGTTCCCCTCGGCGAACCGCCGCCGCCGTCCCTGCAAAATATTTTTAAGGAACTCAAATCGGACTTAGGACTCGATGTTCCCTCTCACGGGCATCTCGAGGCCTGGGCAAAACAGGGCGTGCTGCTTTTGAACGCCACCCTGACCGTCCGCGCCAACGAAGCGAAATCCCATTACGGCAGGGGCTGGGAGCTGTTCACCGACAAGATCGTCCAGATTTTGGCTGAAAGGGAAGACCCGATTGTATTTTTGTTATGGGGCAAATCGGCTCAGGACAAGTGGAAGCTCGCCTCCTCGGGACTCGCCCAAGGGCGGCACCTGGTGTTGACGGCTCCCCATCCCTCTCCCCTATCCGCACATGCGGGTTTTTTCGGCTGTCGCCATTTTTCGCAAGCAAATGAATTTCTGGAAAAATCAAAAAAAACACCGATAGATTGGCGACTTTTATAAAAGCCTGCTATGCTGGGTAGAAACTACGAGCGAATCAAAAACCCAGGCTAACGCTTTGCATCGCGCCGAAAAGAAGAAGCTCACCTTATTGGCGGTCTTTTTTACTTTTTTTGTCGATAATTTGTGCTGGTCGATCGTATTTCCCATTTTTGCTCCCTATTTCCTCGATCCGAATAACCAGGTGTTTTCCGCAGAGACGGCCCACGCGTCGCGCACGACGATCCTCGGGTTCTTCCTCATGGCGTTTCCTCTCGGGCAGTTTTTCGGGGCGCCGGTGCTGGGGGAATATGCCGATCGGCACGGCAGAAAAAAGGCGCTTGTCCTCAGCGTCTTTTTCACCCTTGTCGGATTGGGTTTAAGCGCCTGGAGCATGCAAACCGGCCAGCTATGGCTCTTATTCGTGGCTCGGCTCGTCACGGGCGTCTTCGCCGGAAATACTTCGATTTGCCTAGCTTGCGTAACCGATTTGAGCTCCGACGAAAAGACCAAGACGAAGCGATTCGGCTATCTTTCCGTTTTGGCGGGGCTATCCTTTGTGTTCGGCGCGTTTGTGGGGGGCTTCCTTTCCGATCCCGATGTGCACCCGTGGTTTTCCCCGAACGTTCCCCTTTGGCTCGCGACGGCTCTGACCGTGTGCAATTACGCATTTGTCCTGTTCGCTTTTCGAGAAACGGCTGAGATCGACGCCCATGTCAAATTCAACTTCCTCGAGGGATTTTCGAATATCTACAAAGCGCTGAAAACCGAAAAAATCAAGAGGATCTACGCGATCTATTTTCTTTTTCTGTTCGCCTGGACGCTTCTATTCCAGTTCACCCCTGTTCTGGTCGTCGAAAAATTCGGCTTCAGCAGCCTCGAGATCGGGATTCTTGCGATTTTCATGGGGATATGCTGGGCGATCGGCTCCGGATATTTGAATAAACTCCTCATCAAGCGCTTCGTGGATCTGCGCATCTTGGAGTTTTGCCTTCTCGCATTCATGGTGCTTTGCGGACTGATTATTTTGCCGGGCCGATTTTGGGGAATGGCGATCGTGCTCGGGCTTTGCGTGATCATCGGCGGTCTCGGATGGCCTCTTTGCACCGGAGTCATTTCGAATTTAGCGCCGAGGCAGATCCAGGGAAAAATTCTCGGGATGAGCCAATCGGTGCAGTCCCTGGCCATGGCGCTCGCCCCGGTGGCGGGAGGGCTCGCTTACAGCGATGCGATGCGGGGTTTGCCGTTTTTAATGGCCGCGGGATCTTGTCTGATGGCCAGCCTGATCTATTTCACCCTTAAGAATCGGTAGCATATGAAAGGCGTCTCTCAGCTATTGAAGAAATGGGACAAGACAGGCATGGCTCAGGGGAAAAGTCCCCTCGCCGTGCTCGAAGAGATGGAAGAACTGGAAGATCGCCGCCGCCGCATGCTGGAGCTTTCGGTCGATTTAGAAGACGCCTATCGAAGAATTTGCAAAGGATCCGAAGATGGCCCGCATTATTGAAATTTCATTGCCCAATCTCTCCTGGAAAAGCATCGTGCGCCCGAGAGTGATGTTCGCAGTCGCCCTGCTGGCCGCAGCGGCCTATTGGGCTTTCTTCGTGCGCCCCTATTTGCAGATCGAAGGAGCTCGCCTTTCTGCAATGCAGTTCGACGCTGCGAGCAGTTGGCTCGGACGACTTGCGGAAATTCCTTGCGCGAACGGCGCGATTGTTCGCGAAGGAGAAACCCTTTTTTCCCTCGAGACGGAAGATGCGAGGCAGCGCCAAGCGCAGCTTTTGGACGAGATTTCTCTTTTAAAAGAAGAAGCCGAAGTCCATCAGAAAGGGGTCGAACAAGCGATGGAAAAGTACATTCAGGTGAGAAGCGAAGCGGAAGCGGGGCTTTCCGATCTGGGGGGCGCATCGCAGCACATCGGGAAAATGCAAGAATATCAAGCGGCGGCCGATCAGTGCAGGCACAAGCTCGAATCCGCCCAGGCTGAATTAGATCGCCTTCGCGTCCAAGGCGCTCAAAAAATCGTCGCAGCTCCTTTTTCCGGAATCATCATCCAAGGGCAGAAAATCAAAGGCGCAATCGTCCGCCCGGGCGATGTGATTTGCTCGCTCGTCGATCCTTCTCGCGTCTGGATCGACGCTACGGTCGCCGAGGCCGATCTGGCTGCGATTGCAATCGGCCAGAAGGCCTTCGTATCTCTGCACTCTGAAAAAGGGCGGAAAAGAGAAGGTTCAATTTCCTGGATTTCTCCGATTGCGCGCGCAGATGGAAAAGGCGTGCCGATCCGGATCGAACTGGCCAGCTGCGAGAGTTCCGAGAAACTCCTTCCGAATTTAATGGCGGATGTGAAGATTAAAATCCGATAACGCCTTATCCATCCATGCAGCTTCCCCCAATCCTTCAAGAAGCGCTCGAACAAGAACTTTTGTCTTATTCGAGCGATCAATTGAGATCGGCTTCGCGGCTGCTCTCGGAACATTACCGCGGAGAGAGGAATTCTAAACAGATCTTCGAGCAGGGCGCCTCCCGCCTCGCCTATCTATTGGCCCGAATGCCGGCGACATATGCCGCATTGATGCGCGTTCTCCAAGAAATGCAAGAGAGACTCGGCGCGGCTTTTAGCATTAGGTCTCTTCTCGACCTGGGGGCTGGTCCCGGAACCGGAGGCTGGGCGGCGAGCGATGTCTTTGAGGGCTTGTCCCAAGTGAGATGCGTCGAACAAAGCGCTTCGATGGCGCAGCTCGGCGAAAAGTTATTCCAAAAATCCGATCGCTCCGTTCTTCATGCGGCAAAATGGGATGTAAAATCCCTCGCAGCTCCCTTTGAATCCGCCGATCTGGCGCTATTATCCTATGTGATCGGAGAGCTGAAAGAGCCGCAGATTCGCTCGCTGCTCGAAGCTCTTTTGCAAGCGGAAATTCCCCTCATCGCCGTGGTAGAGCCGGGAACCAAGGCCGGATTCCAGCGCATCCTGTCCGTTCGCTTCTGGGCGATCGCCCAAGGCCTTCAGATTCTCGCTCCTTGCCCGCATCGGCAGGCATGTCCGATGCAGGCGCGGGAGGATTGGTGTCATTTTCCCGCCCGAGTCGAAAGAACCCGCATGCATAAATTTTTGAAAGACGCCTCGCTCGGATATGAGGATGAAAAATTTTCCTATGTCGTATTTGGAAAAATTTTCATTGATCCTCCCCATGCGCGAATCGTCGGCCCCGTTAGGAAAATGAGCGGGTTTGTCTCTCTTCCTCTTTGCGTCGAAGGAAAGCTTGAAGAGACGACGGTTTCCAAAAAACAAACTTCATATAAGCTCGCCCGCCATGCGGAGTGGGGAGATTCGTTCGTGTAAAACCGTTTTACAATCGTTGCGACGCAGCGCGATCGCGTGGTATACTGGATGTCTATGAGACATCCAGACACAAGATTCTATCTTCAGATCGATGCGCAAAATAAAAGTTTTGATTTGTCTGCGAGCGTATTTGAAGGATCCGCCGAATTTCCAAAGCTAACGGCGGCTGTGTTTTCCAATTCTTCCCAACTGCATTTTCGGGAAGAGGACGGCGAGATTTTCCTCCATGTCAAAGTCCCCCTTGCAAGTGCGCCGAAGCGGGGTTTTCGCAATGAGCTCTATGGTTTTTTGCGCAAGGCGCAGGCCTGTCGCAAATACATGAAGCGCATCGCCCATCTCGAGCTCCTTCAGGATGCTCGGGCGATTTATACTCGTTCCAGTTGAGGCGCGCTGAAGAGAGCGCGGGTTGAAATTGAATCAGTCCCATTTGGATACGATTCGGAGAGAACGAGTATCTATCTGATTAAAGATAGCAAGATCGTCGAAATTCAACCTCGAAGCGACTCTTTGTAGACACCCTCTTAGGCTCATTCTTTTCGCATAACTCGTTTTAAAACCGTCAGACCGTGGCAGTTGAATTTTCGCATATGCAAAGACCACTCGGGATGCCTGTTTAAAAAATCTTCGACAGCAGGCCACAACCCGCGTTTGGTTCGATCTATCCATTCGGGATAGGCAGAATCATCGAATGGAGCTTCATCTTGGTTGCCAAACGGTTCGCTTGTGTCATGCATAGCGATGTAGATATCGACCTTGGATGAAAACTTTTCGAGTTCATAAGTCAGATGGGAATAGTTATGCAAAGAATCAATGAATAGAAAATCCACCTGAGGAATGTCGATTTGCATGTCGTTGGCCTGCCAAAAAGCAAATTCAATTTGATTGGCGGCGGATAGTTTTTGAGCGAAGTCCAGCAAATTTGCGGGGGGCAAGTTCAGATCGATTCCTATATAGCTTCGTTTCAAAGAACCGTTTTCAGCCAACCCGCTTAAAAGACCCCATGTCGATCCTATGAGTTCTCGAACCCCGATTTCTACAATCGTAGAGCATTCCATTGCTAGATCTTTGAGAGTCGGAAGATGTTCGTGCATATCCGTTGGCAGAGCCAAAAATTTTTCGTAAGTGTTTTTTAATATTTCGCGACCTAAATTCTCTTGAGGCTGTTGTTCCACATAAATCCTTTTATTTAGAAATAAAAACATTTGGTTTTTTCGAATTTAAATAACGAATACATGCTTTTTTTATTTTTTTAAATAGAAAAGTTTTTCGCAAGACTTTCAAGTGGTTTTGATATAAGAGAAAGAGAAGCTTCTGTCGTTTTTGGGTTCTTTTCAGCCTTTTTGTCGTCGAGGGGATTGAGCGGTTTCGCATGTTTTCCAAGCGCGTTTGCGCGAAGGGGATAGAGAGTGGATCGCGCTCTCGAGCTTCTTCAAGATGCTCGGCCATCGAAAGAAAGCTGCCATTCTTGCATCTTAAGCCAATTGAAGAGACAATCGCTTTTTTTGCGAGGCGGACATGGGAAAAGTGGTTTTTCGCGGATCTTTCGTTGCGCTTGCGACGCCGTTCGATAAAAACTTCCGCGTCGACGTAAGGAAGCTTCAGGAAATCGTCCGGTGGCAGATCGAAGAAGGAACGGACGGGATCGTATGCAGCGGCACGACCGGCGAAGCGCCGACGCTCACTCCCCGCGATCGAGCCAGAGCGCTCCAAGCGTGCTTGGAGGTGGCGGAGAAAAAGATCCCCGTCGTCGCGGGAACCGGCACATGCGATACGAGGCAAACAATCCAATTGACCGAGCAAGCCCAGAGGTTAGGAGCCGATGGCTGTCTCGTCGTCGTCCCCTATTATAACAAGCCGACTCAACGGGGCTGCTTCCGGCATTTCGAAGAGGTTTCCAAAGTCGGCCTTCCCGTGATCGCTTATGACAATCCCGGCCGCGCGGTAGTGGCGCTGCAGCCGGAAACGATCGGCGCAATCGGGAAACTCGCTTCTGTAGCTGCGATCAAGGCTTCGGTGTCCGATCCGGCATTTTTGCGAAAGATTCGCGCGGCAAGCGATCTTCCAATTCTGGCCGGCGAAGATGCCCTCGCTGTCGCGATGATCCAAGAAGGCGCGCAAGGATGTATTGCCGTGGTCGCCAATATGATCCCGCGGGCATGGAAACGGATGATTGAGCTTGCGCTGCAAGGGGAATTTTGTGCGGCAAAGCGGCTTTCCGATCGCTATCAGGGCCTTTGCCGCGCGATGTTCCTCGAGACCAATCCGCAATGCGTAAAATATGCCCTCGAGCTATTTGGAAAATGTTCTTCGCGCCTGCGCCTGCCGCTCGTCGAGCCGGAAGAAGGGACGAAAAGATCGATTCTATCGGAGATCATTCGCCTGAGCCTGCCCTGTGGGGGGCAGATCAGCGCGCCCGCAAAGCGTTGAGGATGACGGCCACGTCGATGATTTCCTGCAGAAGGGCGCCGACAGCCGGGAGGATGAAGCCGCCGGATGCGATGGCCATGAGTGCAAAACTCAGGCCGATGCCGATGAGGATGCTTTGTTTGGCGATCCGAAGCATCCGCTGTCCGATTTCGACCGTCTCCGCTACTTTGCTCAGATCGTCGACGAGGAAGATGATATCCGCCGCTTCTGCGGAAATCGCCGTCCCGTAAGCGCCCATTGCGATTCCCACTGTCGCTGTCGCAAGAGCCGGAGCATCGTTGATTCCGTCTCCGACCATGATGAGAGGCTCGTATTTTTCTAAAAGTTCCCGCACGCAGGCGACCTTTTGTTCCGGGAGCAATTGCGCCTTGAAGGATCGGATGCCAGCCTGTTTGGCGATGATCTCTGCATTTTTTTTGCTGTCCCCGGTCAGCATGGCGATTTCCCTCACGCCGAGCTCCCTTAGCCGTTCCATCATTTCCGGCACATTCGGACGGATTTTATCGGTGAGAACCAAAAAGCCCAGACAGGCATCGTCTCGCACGACGAAGATGAGGAGTTTGTTTTGCCGGTAATAGCGATCGACTACGGGATCGTGCGGATCAAAATGCGAGCGATGGAAGCGCTCTTCTATAAGGGCATGGGAGCCGACGAGATAGGTATGCCCATCGATCTGCCCTTCGACGCCTTGGCCCGGAATTTCCCGAAATTCTGCGGCAGGGGAAGTATTTTAAAAGATTCCTGGGCTTTGGCGACGATCGCCTTGGCCACCGAATGGGAAGAAAATTGATCGACAGCCGCTGCATGATACAGGATGTCTTGCTCCGATTCGCCATTGAGCGAGACGATCTCTTCGACAAACGGAGTGCCGAAGGTGATGGTTCCTGTTTTGTCGAACACTGCGGCCTTGGCAGTTGCGATCTGTTCGATCGGCGCGCCGCCTTTGACGATGATGCCGGAATCCGCCGCGCGGTTGATCGCGCAAATGACGGCCAAGGGGGTCGCCAAAATCAAAGGACAAGGGGTGGCGACGACGAGAACCGCAAGAACCGTCTCGGCGCTTCCCGTGATCAAAAACCCAAGCGCGCTCATCGCCAAGGCGAGCGGCGTAAAGAAAATGGCATATCGATCGGCCAGGCGCTGGATCGGGGCCTTTTCTTCCTGCGCCGTTTTGACAAGCGTTACGATCTTTGCGTATTGGCTATCGCGGCTCAGCCGATCGGCGCGCATTTCGATTGCGCCGTCGACGGCTACGCTGCCGCTGAGCAAGGTATCGCCTTTCTTTTTAGGACGGCTCAAGGGTTCCCCGGTAATCGCCGACTCATCGACTTCGGCGGCTCCTTGCACGATCGTTCCGTCCACGGGCACCAAATCCCCCGGGCGCACGATCAAGACATCTCCGATCGCGACCTCTTTGACATCGATCTCTTCGAGTCCTTTGCCGGTTTTGCGGCGGGCGGTTCTCGGCGCTCGTTTTAATAGAGCGGTTAAGGAAGACGTCGCTCTGCGCAGCCCGTAAGCTTCGATCGCTTCCCCTCCCGATTGCATGAGGACGACCACGGCTCCGGCGAACGCCTGTTTGAGAAAAATAGCCGTGATGATCGCGAGCATTGCGACGATATCGGATGCAAATTGTCCTTTCAGCATGCCTCGCGTCGTTTGATAGACGATGGGAAGTCCACCTAAAATCAACGTCGCAAACCACACGGCATCGGCCCAATCTGCGCGCTGCAGCCCGAAACGGCAGAAAGCTCCAGCCAAAAGTCCGAGCAAGGCAAAGGAAGGGAGTGGAGAATGCTTCAAAAAACCGATGATTTTGCGCTTCATGAGAACTCTGTAACAATTAGGTTTCGTACCCGATTCAATAGGTGGATGTCAATGAAGCTCGAAAGAATCGGAAGATTGTCTTCCGGGTCAAACCAACTTCGAGAATCGGGTTTTCTCCTGCAGTGCGCAGCTTATCGAGAGCCGTCTCGGTGCAATTCTGGGTTTTTTTGTTGGCGCCTTGTAAAGAATTTATTATAATCCCGTGAGTTTATGGGGAGATGCTGAAGAACCTGTCCAAATCATTGTTTTCTTTGGGTTTTTAAGGCGCTCTCTAAAAGCGATGGAGGAAAGCAAATATGTCTAGCAGTTCTGTGCAACAGGCGTCTTTTCAAAGCGAATGTCCGGTTTGTTTTGAGCCGATGTCTAAGTTTTCAAGAGATACAGTAGTCGAGAGAACCCGGCAAATCACCAATTCTTTATTCGGCAAGAGATCTTGCGTTACGACGGATTGCGGGCATAGTTTTCATGGGGTTTGCGCAGAAAATTGGTGGATGAGAAATCTCAATTGCCCGATGTGCCGGAACCCAGTCGACGTATTGAGCGCTCTTGAGACGCTTAGACAAAACGATTGCGGGATATCTTTGAGATCGCAGCATTTTTTGAAAGCGATTCAGTCTGGAGAGGAGGAGTCGGCGGTTCGGCTGCTCGAAAACGGGCCGATCGATGAATCGTTGAGGATCAAAGCTCTTCGATCTGCTGAGCGCCAGTGCCAAGTTCGGTTAATGAACGAGCTTGTTCCCTTCGAGGATAGGCAGGCGGCGAGATCCCAATGGGTCTTGAAAGCAGCCGAAGAAGATAATACCAGTTTGGCCTGCCGGATATTGGAAGGAGAGCCGATTGAGAATTCGGCAAGAAATGAGGCTCTGCAGTTCGCTGTGGAAATCGGGAGAGAGTCCGTGATTAAAGCTCTCTTTTCGAATGGGAAAATCGAATTTTTTGCGCTTTGCAAAGCGATCAATAAGTGTATTTCTCGTCTCAATATGGGAATATTTCAACATTTAGCGGAACTTTCGGGCTTAAATGGAAACGACATCGGGCGAAAGGTCATCATTGCTGCATGTAGAAAAGACAGGTCTCGACTCGAAAATTTTTTGAAGGAAGGCGCGATCGAAGACCGGCAACGCGCAGCGGCATTTCTGATTTCGGTTCAAAATAAACAAACTGAGATCGCGAGGATCTTGCTCGAGGATGGAATCATTGAAGACGTTTATCTGATGATGGCTCTTGTTTGCGCTGGAACGGATGAGAACCTTCGCTTCATTCGCATCTTATTGGAATCGAGGCCGTTTTCTCAAGAGTTCTTGGAAAAGGCGATCCTAGCTGTCACTCATAGCGAGCGGGGAAGCGCTTTAGAGAGGGCGATTGCAAATCGAGAACTTTCGCATAAGAAAAAAACGAAGGCGATTTTGGAAAATACCCCTGCGGGATGCAAGCTGGTTGTGCAACAGATTTTAAAATATTATTCCTAAAGGATGCGACTTCTAAGAGACTGCTTGCAAAAGGGAAGAACTTCCTCTTTGAGAAAGGTCAAGGTCTGCTCTGGGGCCAGGCCGATGAGCTTTTTGGGGTCGAGGCAAGAGCGGATTTCTCGTTCGGATAGTCTGAAGGAAGGGTCTTTCGCAAGGGATTCGATCGGAGCGTTTTTCAAGGAAAGCCGGCGGAGTTTTTCGTGGAGTTCCTGTCTGTCGCCTCCTTTTTTGACCGCTTGGATCAAGATCTCTTCCATGGCGAGCAACGGAGTCGCTTCGCGGAGGCGGCGTTTAGCGATTTCCGGATAGACTTTCAGGTGTTTGACGATTTCGGCGAGCAAAGAGACGATGGCGTCGGCTGTGAGAAAGCCTTCCGCCAGGCAAAGGCGGCGATTGGCCGAATCGTCGAGAGACCTCTCTAGCCATTGAACGGCGAGCGTCTGGGGTGGATTCTGCGCGAGCGACATGAGGAATCGGGATAGGGCGCAGACTCGCTCGGAGAGAATCGGGTTTTTCTTGTAGGGCATCGCGGAAGATCCGACCTGCTCTTCGCCAAAGTTTTCCGAGAGTTCTCCATCGTGAGAAAGAAGGCGCAGATCGGTCGCGAATTTATGGGCGCCGGCGGCAAAGGCGGAAAGTGCATGGAGAATGCGGACGTCGATCTTCCTGGGGTAGGTTTGTCCGGCGATGGAGACCGCGCCGGGGAATTCGAATGCTTTGCAAAGCAGGATGTCAAGCCGTTTTACTTTTTGCTCTTGTCCATCGAAGAGGGAGAGAAAGGAGGCTTGGGTGCCGGTTGCTCCTTTGGCTCCCAAAAAGGGCAGGGTTTCGAAAAGGCGTTTGAATTCCTGCGCATCCCATAGCAGATCCTGCAGCCATAAGCAGCTCCGCTTTCCAACGGTGGTGGGCTGCGCGGATTGAAGATGGGTCGATCCTACGCAAGGGGTAAAGGCGTGTTTTTTGGCAAAAGAAGCGAGAGAAGAGAGAAGGCGGGTTAGTTTTTTGATGAGAAGGTTCAGGGCTTCTTTGATCTGGATCAGGTCGGCGTTATCGGAGACAAACGCGGAGGTCGCTCCTAAATGGAGGATCGGTTTGGCCAAGGGGCATTGATCTCCATAAGCGTAGATGTGGGCGACGACATCGTGGTGGAATCGGTCTTCATACTTTTGGACGAGCTCCCAAGGGATTTTCGTCAGATGGCGGCGGAGTTCGTCGAGTTGCGCATTTGAAATCCGAAGGCCGAGTTTTTTTTGCGCGCGGGCGAGTTCTAGCCAAAGCTTGCGGAAGAGCCGTGCCCGATGATCCGCGGAAAAAATTGCGAGCATCTCGGAGCTCGCATATTTTGCGCTTAAGGGGCTTTCAAAGAGTTTCAAGCAGATGGCCGATTTGAGAGAGGAGCTTCATCGCTTCGGTTTTGCTCGCCATCGAAAGGCTGCAATTCGGATGCTTGAACATCTCTTTGGCCCGTTTTAAAAACGAAAGGCCGTGCGCTCCGAAATTGGGCAGGCGTTTATCGTCGTCGTTCAAAGGAAATTTCTCGCGGATGGCTTTGAGCAATTCCTGTTTGGGCTGTCCCGCGTATTCCTTGACGATCTCTTCTTTCATCTCAACGGGGCCGTTTCGCGAAGCTAGGGTATAGACCGCTTGGCGAGGCATCTGGTCGATTTTCGGATGCAGCGCTTGCGGCATCAAGGTGTAAAACTCATAGTACTGCAGGAAATTGTACGGGGTTTGGCGATTGCCATAGGTGGCATAGAGCCAGGCGGTGAATGCGCCGTCCTTGTAGCGCTTGAGGATATCTTGCGCTCGTTTGATCCGCTCGCCGTGGAGGATGACGGCTTGGTTGGCGATGGCTTTCACTTCCGAAGTGATGGCGGAGAGCGCTTTGAGATCCGCTTCGAGATGGCATTCCTCTCCATTCGAAAAGGATTTGAGCAAATCTTCGAGGACCGACTTTTCCTTTTCGTTGAGAGCGGAGACTCTGAACACTCCGGAAAAACTCGAGAGATCTCCATTGTTTGAGCGTTCGACGAGGGCCGTCATTTTCGGCTGGGATGTTTCCCGCGTTTTGAACCGCAGGTTGAGCAGGTCGTTGAATTTCGACATGGAATCAAAGCCTCTTTAGGATTTCGGCCGTCAAAAGCTCGTAATCGGAAGCCGCGCGGCTTTTCGGCGCGGTTTCGAAAATGGGCTTTCCATAAATGGTGGCCTCAGAAACAGCGATATCCCGTCTGACTTTTGCTTGCAAGAGTTTTCCCGGAAACGTTTGCTCGGTGACTTTTAAAAAAGCGTCGTTGCTTTTGCCCCGCGGATTCCAGAACGAAAGAGCGACTCCGAGCACTTGGAGTCCGTGGCGTTCGGAGATGTTGTTGATGAACAGAGAAAGCCGCTGCAGCCCTTTGACGCTGTAAAATTCCGGCGTAGCGCAGACGAGCGAATAATGCGAAGCGATGAGAGCGGATTCGGTGAGCCAGCACAAAGAGGGCGGCGTATCGATGAAGATGAAATCGTAGTCGAGCGGGCGCAGGATTTCTTTTAAGCCTCTCGTGCGAATAGCGATCCGCCGCCAAGGATCCGGATACTTCTACGCGCTCGAGCCAGGTATCCGCCGGGATGATGTCCATGTTGGGAACGCAAGTGGGCAGAATGACGTCTTCGATCGTTTTTTCCCCTTGCAGCACAGGAGCCATGCTGTCTTGTTCATCGGGATCAAGGCCGAGTCCGGTCGTCAGATTCGCTTGGGCATCGAAATCGATGAGAAGCACTTTCTTTTTGTGGAATTGGCACAAGGCGGATCCGATATGCAGAGAGGTGGATGTTTTCGCGGTTCCGCCTTTGAAACTGCTGATAGCGATCACATGCATGATATTGAACTCCAAAGTTAGGGGGCCGCCTGCGGATTATTTTGCAGGCGCAGCCTCGGTCGCAAAAGGAGACAGCAAAGCCCGTTCGCGGCGCTCTTTTACGACTTTAGCAAGAAATGCGGAAATGTCAATCTCTCCGTGCACGACATTATCGCGCGTGCGCAAAGCCGCCGTTTTATTTTCGACTTCTTTATCGCCGACGGTCAACATGTAGTTTGTTTTGAGCATCTGCGCGCTGCGGATTTTCTTGCCGACCGATTCATTCGAATCGTCGACGTCGCACGGAAAAGCCCTCGCGCAAGAATTTTTTGGCGAGCTGATGGGCGTAATCGGCGTGGCGGTCTGCGACGCTGAGGATGCAGATTTGATAAGGGCTGAGCCAAAGCGGGAATTTTCCGGAGAAATGTTCGACCAAAATCCCAAAGAATCGCTCGATGGAACCGAAGAGAGCTCGATGCAGCATCACGGGGCGTCTTATGGGTGCCGTCGCTGTCGACGTATTCCAAGATCGAACTTCTGGGGCAGCGACATGTCGAGCTGGATCGTTCCGCATTGCCAGGTGCGCCCGAGGGCGTCGCGGATATGGATGTCGATTTTCGGCCCGTAAAATGCGCCATCGCCTTCGTTGATCCGGTAGGAATGCCCCCAGTCGTCGAGCGCACCTTTGAGGCCGTTTGTCGCGTTCTCCCAGTCCTCATCGGAGCCGATGGTCTTCGATTTTTCAGGACGGGTCGAAAGCTCCAGGCGATAGGGAAGGCCGAAGGTCATATAAATGCGATCGGCCAGAGTCAGGATATCGGTGATTTCGCTGCGGATTTGACTCGGGAGCATGAAGATATGCGCGTCGTCTTGGTGAAAGGCTCGCACGCGGAAAAGGCCGTTGAGAGCGCCGGAAGCTTCAAAGCGGTGGACGTGGCCGATTTCCGCGACCCGCATCGGCAGCTCCCGATAGCTGTGAGAGGCGGAGCGGTAGTAGAGCATGCACCCCGGGCAGTTCATCGGTTTGATCGCAAATTCGCGATCTTCGATTTGCGACAGGTACATGTTTTCTTTGTAGTGGTACCAGTGCCCGGATCTTTCCCAGAGCTCTTTGCTCATCATCGTCGGAGTTTTGATTTCGATGTAGTCGAGATTCCTGTAGGAGCTGTCTGAGGAACTCGAGGAGGCGGTTCCAGACGATCAGGCCGTGCGGATGGATAAACGGCATTCCGGGAGCCTCTTCCTTGAAGGAAAAGAGATCGAGAGCCGGGCCCAGGACTTTGTGGTCGCGTTTTTTGGCTTCTTCGAGGAAATCGAGATATTCTTTCAGCCGCTTTTTGTCGGGAAAGGAAATGGCGTAGATGCGCGTCAGCATTTCTCTTGAAGAATCGCCGCGCCAATAAGCGCCCGAGGTTTTGAGGACTTTGAAAGCTTTGATCTTATTTAGGCTCGCAAGGTGCGGGCCGCGGCAAAGATCGAAGAACTCCCCCTGTCGATACGCTGAAATCGGGGTTTCTTCAAAGCCCTCGATCAGTTCGCACTTATAAGGGTTAGAAGAAAATGATTCCTTCGCCTGCTTTTTGGAAGAGAATTCAATCCGAATCGGCTTTAGATTTTCGGCGATCACCGCTTCGACCTCTTTTTCGATGCGGGCGAAATCCTGATCGGAAATGGCGAGATCTGCGAAATCGTAATAAAATCCATTTTCAATCGGAGGCCCAATGGTCGGCTTTGCGTTTGGCCAGAGCCGCAGCATGGCCTGGGCCAGCACGTGGGCCGATGTGTGCCAAAAAATTTCTTTGCCGGCTGGGTCGTCGAATCCGAGGAGTTCGAGTTCATCCCCGTCTTGCAGCAAAGATGTGAGATCCTTGGTCTGGCCATTGATTTTTGCGGCGATGGCCTGATCCGGCGCATTTAAATGAAGTTTTTCAGCGGCGTCCCTTGCGGTGCTGCCGGCGGGCAAATCGAGATAGTTTTTATGATTAACGAGTATTTTCATCGAAGCATCCTGAGCTGAATCACGCTTTTAGAGTGTGTCTGGAAAATGAGTTTCAGTCGAAAATGGACGAAACCTCTTTTGCAGGCACACTCCTAGCATACGATTACCCGTCCAATAGCTTCAATAGCTTCTGTGTTGGAGAAACCGATTTTCCCTGTGAATTTCTAGAAAAAGCGAATTTGCTTTTTTTTGAAGGCAGGCGCAGAATGTCCGCCTTTTTAAACTCAGAGGGCGTCTACAAAGCTTCTCTTTGTAGACGCCCTCTCAATCCAGAGGAAATTATGACCATAGGACACCTGACCTACCTGCTCCACGGACAACGCCGCTATTTAGAGCGAGCCGATTCTTTTGCCGCCCGCAAAATTGGGAGCGCCGCCTGCGTCGCAGGCGATATCGCGAGAAAAATGGTTTGCGTCGCAGCTCTCGTGGGGTTGGCGGCGTTGCCGGCGATTTTCGGACATGTCGCCATGGTCGCCTTGACTGGAGCGATCGTCAGCGCCGCTACCCCGCACACGTCTCTTGGGCGCATCGGGCGGCTCGCCGGCGATTTAGCGGAAGGTGCTCTTTCCATCGCTGCTCTCATCCATTTCGGCGCGGTTCCCGCCCTGATGCGATATTCTGCGATGGCTGGCGCGATTGCGGGCGGATGCACAAGGGCTCTGTTCAACTACGCGAATGGGTTTCGTTTCGCGCATAGTTGAGGTCGTCGGAGGACCGCGCGGATCGGGAGTTTGCCGTTCCATTTCAAAAATATGCTGACAGATGCGGCCGCCGCATGCTATTCCTGTCTATTAAGAGGGGTGTTGGCGGTTTCATCTTCTGTCCATTTTTCGGTTCTTTTGAGCCATTTTATCTCTATTTGAAGGGGCTGTATAATTTTATCTATATTGCCCTTTTCGAAAAGAGACAAAAAGCGGCCAAAAAACTCGGCGGAAGAAGAAACTCCAAACCCCCTCTAAGGCCTTTCTCGCTTAAAAGAGGAAAATGAAGCGGATTTGCACAGCGATTTTCATGGGGTTCGGCATCGCAGCGGGAGCCGCTCCCGTCGGGAATCCCGCGTTCCCAAAGCTTCTCAAAAAAGGGTTGTTCATTCCCGAAGAAAGCCATTTTGGCCTTCGGATGGGCTACGAAGGCGATTTCGTCGGAGACGGCCAGCTGAAACGCACGGATGGGGGTTCCGGGAGAATCGATAGCGACAAACAGGAGACAAACTCGGGGACGGCTACATTTACTCTCGTCGAGCGGTTGGACGTCTATGGTGTCTTCGGATCTTCCCGATCCTGCCTGAATTGGCGTTTTTCCGATCGGGACGGCTCGACCAAGCGGGTTCAGCTCGAAACGAAATATCGATTTTTATGGGCGGTCGGCGCCCGCGCGATCCTGTACGAATGGGGCGATGCCGTCTTGGGCGCCGGCGGGCGATATGCGCAAACGGAATCCAAGCCCTCCTGGGTAGCGATCGACGGCATTCCGGTTGGTAAAGAAGAAAGCTCCCGTTACAAATGGAACGAATGGCAAGTCGATCTGAGCTTGTCCTACCAAATCGACATGCTCGTCCCTTACATCGGCGCGAAATATTCTCAGACAAAAGCTTCATTTGGATCGTTTCCCCAACCGATCGCAAGCGACGGCCGAGCGAGCGTTCGGATGGAGAATAGAAACCCCGTAGGCCTCGTCGTTGGATGCGCGGTGACGAATGGATCGTATTTCATGCTCAATGTAGAGGGAAGGCTGATCGATGAGCAGGCCTTTACAATTGCAGGAGACGTGAGGTTTTAATGCGGCGTTTATTTGCGATGTTTGCAATTCCTTTCTCCCTCGCAGCAGCTCCGATCGGCAATCCCGCCGATCCCGCGGTTCTGGAGGAAGGATTCTGGATTTCGGATCGCTGCTGGTCCAGCCTTCGGTTTGGGCTGTCCGGCGATTTTCTCGCGCAGAAACGCCTTCGTCCCGATCCCTCTTGCTCCGATTTAGGGATTGGTGAATCGGAAATAGGGTGGAAAGCCGCGGTCTGCGACATAGGCTGGAACATGCGAGAGCGCTTCGAGATCCGGGCATTTACGGGACCTGCGGCCGCCGCCGATCTTTGCTGGCGTCAGAAAGGAGCTCTGTATGAGGCCAATGGCCTCGACGGGATCCTCTGGGGAGGAGCCGCAAAACTAGTTTTGTTGGAAATCCAAGACACCACGTTCGGCCTCGATATCAAAGGAGGCGGCATCGATGGAATCGAAGGGCCGCTTGTGGAAAACGGCAAAGTCCTTCCCGGCGGATTTTCGGGCAGCGTTCGCTTTTGGCAGATCGCCCCGGGCATTTCTCAAAATATCGGGCCTTTAAGACCTTATATCGGGGTCGCCATCGATCATTTCGCCTACAGCCTTTCGTCGGAAAGCAGGGATCTGCGCTTCCGCGACTTCTTATCGGTTGGAACCTGCGAGGGCTGCTCGTTCAGCTTCGGTTCCAAAGCGTCTCTAAATATCGAAACGCGCCAGCTTTTTGAATCGGGCGTCACCATTTCCGGCGAACTCCGCTTTTAGAGTGTGTCTACAAAAATCGACGAAGCCGTTCTTTGTAGACGCACTCTTAGAAGTTCGTCTCAAAATACATCTTTTACAAAAACGCGATCTTCCTTATCCTAGAATGCTTTCTTTATATTTAGGGTGAGAGAGATGGCATCTTTTCAAAGCGGTCGCGGATTTTATCGATCAGCGCTTTTATCATTGGTTTCAGCAGCGTCCTTGTTTGCAGAAGAGGCTCCTGTTGCGCAATACAATCCTCAGCAAGTGCAAATGGATATAGAAGCTCTGCGCAAAGAGCTGAACGAAAGGAAAATCGTCAGTCTGAAAAAGATGAACGGCGATCTGACTCTCAGCGGAGAGGTCAGGGTGGAATTCCAAGACATGAATGAGAAGCGCAATGGAATCAAGCAGCGCGGACGGGATAGAAATCAAAAAGACCTTTCGGCGCTTCCCAACCCGCCCAAACCGGCTCAGGTTTGGGACGTCGAGGTCAACATCATGCTCGACTATCGAACCGATTACACATGGGCTGCGATCAAATTGGAATTCGACAACGATATGGGGATCCTCAGCGGGACGATGAACAAACTCCGCCTGGAAAAAGCGTTTCTCGGAGGACGGCTCGTCGATGGAGATACATTTACGTTCGACGCGGAAATCGGCCGCAGATTCTTGATCAACACCTTTGATTCAAAGGTTGAGTTCGGTTCTGTTTTCGATGGCATTTTGTTCAAAATCAGCAAAGCGTTTGAGTCGATCGGGGACTTTTATTTCAATTCCGGAGCTCTCTTGGTCTCTGAAAAAGACGACCATTATGCATTTGTCGGAGAGCTTGGGATGCTGAAAATCGGAAATATTGGATTCGATCTGAAATATTCTGTAATCGATTGGAAAAAGCCCTATCGGAATGAATTGAAAAATCTCCGGTTTAATTATGTCGTGCAGCAGCTTCAGCTCGCCTATCAGTTCAAGCCCGAATGGCTCGGAAAAAGGACGATGAGATTCTATGCTGCGGGATTGAACAATATGATCGCAGATTCCCTGGATTTGCCTAAATCATTGACCAAAGAACAGGGGGAGCAATGGGTGAAAGGAATCCGGCCGAACGTTCCTTTTGAAAACTTCGGGAAGCAGAATTGGGGATGGTATGCGGGGTTTTCGATCGGGCAAGCTCGCAAAATGGGCGATTGGTCTCTCGATGCGAACTACCAGTGGATGCAAGCCCAGGTAGTTCCCGGATTTGATTCGATTGGGATTGGCCGCGGGAATGCGACGGCTCAAGGGATTCGATCGACAAACATCGACGGAACCGGACAATATACGAGCCTGGAGAATGCAGTAGGGCCTGGTAATTACAAGGGCTTTGAGGTCGAAGTCCAGTACATGTTTACCGATAGCTTAATGGTTCTTGAGAATTTCAAAATGTCGCAAAACCTGTATGAGAATTTGGGTCCCAAGATACATTACAAGCAGTTCGAAATCGAATTCGTCTATACGTTCTAAACCAGCCGCATGCAAACAGGACGTCGGTGCTCCGACGTCCTGTTTCGCTATCAAAAGTGTTTTCTGAATCGCAGAGCTTTGTCAACAGAACCCTTCCAATGAGAGGGTGTCTACAGAAGCTTCTCTTTGTAGACACCTTCTGAGTCCAAGTCTTTGAATTTCAGTCCATCAAAGAGCAGAAGGCAATTCTTGAAATAGTTGAGATCTCTCGGTATTCTTTTGCGTCTATGACCCCATCTCATTCCTGAGACGGGGTCAATATAAACCCGGTCCGCTGAAAGGATTCGCCGGTTAGGTTCTTACAACAGGAGAAGAGATGAAGAGCTTTTGTTTTTTTGCATTGTTATGCAGCATTCCATGCGCGATGTTGGCGCATGATCGTCTTCAAAATATCCGCATTTACGAAAATACGAGCAAGGTAGCGAAATGGGGATATAAAAATTGCGATATGAATCGAAATGGAGAAAGACGAATTGCATCGATGGCGATAAGATCTGGAGATGTTGTCTTCGACATAGGCGCGGCGATCGGAGATTGGTCGCAAATGGTATTGGATTATAATAAAAACGTCTCCTTATATGCGTTCGAACCCATTCCCGAAACATTCGCTTCTTTGCAAGAGAGGCTGAATTTGCCCAATGTTCGCCTGTATAATTTAGCATTCAGCCAACATGTCGGCGGCGCGGATTTTTTTGTCTATTGCGCCTCGGACGGGGTCATGGAGAGAAGTTCGCTGTATTATAGACCTGTGATTGCGGATTCATTTAAACAAAAGATCCAGGTGCCGACGCAGAATCTGGATTGTTTTTGCAAAGAGAATCAAATCGCGCGAATCGATTTTTTGAAAATGGATACAGAAGGTGCCGAACCCTTTATTTTGCTTGGGGCTCAGGACCTGTTAAACAGAAAAGCGATTTCGGTGATTCAGCTCGAGTACGGCGGATGCAATATCGACTCCAAAACAACTTTAAAACAAATATACAAGCTCTTGAAATCAAAGGGATACTCGATTTATCGGATTGTCCCTAAAGGACTTGTCGAGATTTCCTCATGGGATCCAAAGTTGGAAAATTTTAAGTATTCGAATTATCTCGCGGTTCTTAAAGACTAAGAGGGAGCGGAGGGTTTTTTAAGATGAGCTTTCATGAAGATGAGCATAAATGCGATGAAGCTATTGCTTCATCGCCCTATAAAGACATTCTGGACCGATTACAGGCTCTCAATTCTGAGCGAGATTGGGATCCGTTTCATTCTCCTAAAAACCTTGCCATGAGTCTTACAACAGAAGTAGGAGAGCTAGTGGAACATTTCAGATGGATGACCGAATCTCAGAGCTTTGATCCGTCTCCGCAAAAACTTAGTAAAATTCGAGATGAAATCGGCGATGTTTTATTAAATTTATTGCACCTTGCACATGTTCTTGGAATAGAAATCAACCAAGCAGCCCATGATAAACTTTCCGAGATAAGTAAAAAATATCCCGTCGAACAAAGCAGGGGTTGCAGCGACAAATATACAGACTTGAAAATCTAGAGAGAATCCAGCTGGAGGCCGCAGTTTTAAAAGGATTATTTCGGGGCATCCGCCAATGCTTGAGAAGAGAACCGCACTGTAGTGCGCCTGTGCCAATAGCGAAAGAAGACGAAGCGGCGAGGGAGTTTTTCGGTTTTCCCATGGATGTAAGAGATGGGGATGCGATGCGTTTTGAGCAGGCGTTCGTAGTCTTTCAAGGCATCCGGTGTGTCGCCTTTATTTCTAAAGAATAGGCATGGATGCGAAGAGTCGCTTGGATGCACGTCGGGATCTATAGCTGGTTCGTCAAAAGGTTCCGGCGAAACGAAGCGAATGGAACCGCTCCAACCGTTGATCCAAGGGAATTGCTTGAAGGGGTGGGCGGGGAGAAGGATTTTGAGATTTGGAATCAATGCGAACAAAAGAATCGCATCCCACCAGGAAGAGCTCATTAAGATGAGAACGGCGGAAGGATCGGGCAGGGGCGATTCGAGTTTGACGGAGCGGAAATTCTTCAAGACTTTTCGAATGAAGAAGGGCGTGAACAGAGCCAAGAGACGACCCATCAGGACGAAAGAGGCCAGAATGGTTAAAAAGCCCATTAAAACGAATCCGGTCGAAGCAGAAAACCCCATTTGCTCATTGATGGCGAAGATGAAAAAGGCGGCGAGGAAAACGCCCAAAAAGCTAAGAAAAGCCGTGGCGGCGATGACTTGCCCCCGTTTTTCCTTAGGGCTGTTGATTTGATAAAGGCATCGAAGGGAACCACGAAAGCCCCGCCAAATATCCCGAGAAGTCCAAGGATGAGGATGACGAGAATCAAGGAGCCGGAAAAGAGATGGAGCAGGAGGAATAAAACCCCTACGAAAAATCCGCTGATGCACGAAATCCCCGGCTCTACCTTTTCCTTTGAGAGCTGGCCCGCCAGCACGGCGCCGATGGCGATGCCGACGGCGACGGGGAGGAAGAGATATCCGCCGCCCACTTCGCTCAAGCCCAGCGACTGAATGGCGAACGGGATGATATTGAGCTGCGTAAAGGCGCCGATAAAGAGAAAAAACGCCGAGCCGAAGATCGCCGGCAGAAGGTAGGGCAGAGACCAGCTCATCTTCAGGGTTTGATAGATCTCATAGAGAAAGAAGGGGTTGAACTTCTTTTGGGAATTCTGGGGCGGGGTGCGGCGGATTCCCAGGCTGGTCAGGACGCTGATCGCGGCGATAAGGACGCAGAATCCCGTGACCAGGACGAAATTCTTGTCCGAGATGTCCGTCAGGAACGAGGCGAGAAATGTCCCGAGGATGATCGCCAAATAGGTGAGAGAAGTAAGCGAACCATTGGCTTCGAAACTCTTTTTTCCTCGATGAGCTCAGGGATAATCCACGTATTTGGAGGGGCTTTATCACGCACTTTGGCTCGCCATGCCGAAGAGCGCCATAGATGCTCGATTTTCTTGCACTTTATTCAAACCGCTCCTCGAGAGCAAAGAGGATGAAGATGAACTCGAGCACGCGCGTGATCACGATGATCCTCCGCTTGCTGATCCGATCGGCCAGAACTCCGGACACGGAAGAGAAGAGGAGGAAAGGGATGACGCAAAACTGCTCCCGTCAGCCAGACTTGCGGCTGCAGCAGGGCCCTTGATGTTGATGAGCAGGAAGATGACGAGAAGTTTGTAAATATTATCGTTCAGGGCGCCGAGGAACTGAGTTGCATT
>CAWDBT010000004.1:0-96229 GCA_963800655.1 Parachlamydiales bacterium
CTCGGCCGATCCCGAAGATGACAAAGATGTGAAAACCCGGGTCGATTACGATGGCCAATCGGTCGAAATTCTGACGATGCACGGGAGCAAAGGACTCGAATTCGACATAGTCTTTGCCTTGGGGGTTTCTTGCGCGACCGTCAAAGATGAAGAAACGGGCGAGGAAAGCAACGCCGAAAAACTCCGCCAGATGTATGTCGCCTTGACGCGCGCAAAGCTGAGGCTTTATATCCCGATCGAAGCTTCTCGTAAAAAGGAAGTCGAGGGAAACGCGAAAATCCCCGCTCGCGCTCTTCTGGGGGCGGAGCAAACTGGGAGAAAACCCCGAAGAAATTATCGCCCAGCTCTCCGAAAAGAACCCGGCCATCGGGTTTTCTCGTTTGGGAGAAGAGCAGAGAATTCCTGCAGACGAGGCGGAAGAAAAGATCGATTTGCCGGAGCCGCCTCGATTCGAAGCGGACATCCCCTCGCGGTTCATCTATTCGTATAGCGCGCTTGCGCGCCCGAAGGAATCAAAACCCCTCCCCCCTCTTGCCGAAGGGATTAAAAATCTCCACACCCTTCCCCGCGGAGCGGATACCGGCGCCGCCCTCCATCGGATCTTCGAAAGGTGGTTTTTGGAGGGGGATGCCCTCGATCGGATCGTGCGCGAGGAGACCGACCATTCCGTTCTCAAGGAGTGGGGAGACGTCTTGCTGCAAGCCTGCCGGCGCGCGCTCCAACTGCCGCTGCCCGGAGGGTGCGTTCTCGAAGCGCTCCCCGTCTCCTGCCGCAGGCCGGAACTCGAGTTTCTCTGCGCCAAACCCCCTCATTATCTAAAGGGATTCGCCGATCTCGTCTTCATCTGGCAGGAAAAACTCTATCTCCTCGACTGGAAGACGAATTGGCTCGGCCCTTCCTCCGAGGCATATGGGCGCGACGCGCTCGAAAAGGCCATGGAGGAATCCGACTATTGGCTTCAGGCTTCGATCTATGCCGACGCGGTGCAAAAAGCGTGGCCGGATCTTTCTTTCGGCGGGGCGATCTACTGGTTCCTCCGCGGGATCGATTCCCCCGGCAAAGGGCTTCTCTTTTTTCAGCCCGAACCTTTGAATTTGGAGGGCAAACGATGACTGTTCAAACCGGCGAATGTTTACACCGCCTCGCATCCGAGCAATTATTTCCCGAGGCGCCTTCCGAAGTGCAGGCGCTGCTTTCCCGGCTGATGGAGGCTCGCGCCGAAGGCCATCTCTGCGTCCGCGGCGATGAGATCGCATCGGAACTCATCGCATCCGGAAATCAAGAGAGCCTCCCTCAAACTCCGATCGTATTCGATCGAGGCCGCTATTATTTGCAGCGGAGCTGGGTTCTGGAAACCTCAGTGATTTCGCACTTGAAACGGCATTTAGCCGCGGAGCCGAAGGCGTTTTTCGATCGCAGCCGCATCGCGCTGTCTTCGGGGCTGCTTCCTTCGCAATGTCAAGCGGTTTTACATGCGCTCGACCGCTCGATTTCTTTTGTGAGCGGAGGCCCGGGGACGGGCAAGACATTTACTGCGCAAGCGCTCATCGCGGCATTGTCGAGCTCTGCAATCAGGCCGTTTAAAGTATATGTCGCGGCCTTCACGGGCCGCGCGGCTGGGCGGCTCGCCGAGGGGTTTGCGTCCGAGGGCCTCATGCAGATCGAAGCGATGACGTTGCACCGCCTTTTGAAGCTCTATCCCGGACGCTCCCGCCTGTTCGATCCCAAGAAGATCGACGCCGATTTGATCGTCGTCGACGAAGCCTCGATGATCGACGCCTCTCTATTCGCGCACCTGCTCGCTTCAGTTCCTTCGGGAACCCGGATTTTACTTCTCGGCGATGCGGATCAGCTTCCCCCTGTCGATGGCGGCGGGTTTTTTGCCGATCTCGTATCGCTCTACGGCATCCATTTGACCGAATGCCGCCGCGCGCAAAGCGAAACCCTTCAGCAGCTCTATCGAGCGGCTCGCCTTTGCGAGGAAGCGCCTATCGACGCAGTTCTCGAAGAGCCTCCGAGCGACTGGCTCGAAACGCTCATGGTCTCGGTCGAACTATTTTCGGGAAGAGATCGACCCGATCCCGCGGTTCTTCTCGAGCGGTTTAATCGCTCGCGTCTCATCTGCCCTCTTCGCAAGGGGCCGTTTGGCACCCAAGCGCTGAATGAAGCGCTCCTCTCTCGGCAGCAGGAGAAAACCCCGATTGGCCATTGGTGGGCAGCTCCGATCCTGGCTACCTGCAATGATGATTCTCTTGGGATTTACAACGGAGCTTCAGGAGCGATCATCGGGCGAAGAACGGGAAAAGGGCTTCTGTCGGGCGGAGAAGAGATCATATTGTCGGACGGACGCCGATTTCCTGCGGCGCAGCTCTTGGGGTACGAGATCGCATATGCGATGTCGGCGCACAAAAGCCAAGGGAGCGAATTCGACGAAGTGATCTGCTGGCTTCCCGACGGATCGGAGGAGTTCGGCCGCGAAGCTCTTTACACCGCTTTGACGCGGGCGAAAAAACGGGTCAGAATCCTAGGTACAAAAGAGCGGGTTCGTGGAATGCTCGGCCGCTGCATCAAACAGCAAAATGGATTGAAAGATCGGTTGGGCTGAGAAATGGGAATCGAACCCATTCCTCCAATGAGACGTCGTCGATTTTTGAAATAATTTTGGAGTAAGAGAATCCGTTCACAATTTCTAATGCCCCACCTATCAAAATTTTCAATGGCGGGGCATTGGGGTTTTAGCGGCTTTCGTTTGCCGAAATGATGTTAGCGGATTGGTAGAAAGCGACTAGGCTTAAAGCGAGTATAGGCAAAGCCAGAAGCTTGGCGTGGTGCGCTAGGTTCTCGCAGCAGGACTTAAGAGGCTTCGGCAAAATGAATTCTCGAATCAGAGCTCGGTAATAAGCTTGATTAATCTCATCTTCATCGAGATCGAGAGCCAGCATCCGGCCGTTGCTGTTACCGCAGGCGTGCCCGTCAAAAGTAAAGTAAAGTCCATCGCAAAACGGAGCTTCGCCGTCTCTTAAGTTTTCGTTGATCGTATTGATTTTTTTCATCAGTTTGTCTTCGCGACCGCAATAAGATCCTTTGCTGAATGGAAAGGAATAGCGAGTCCATCCATTGGTACACACGACTTCTCCGGACTGAAAAGGAATTTTTGTGTAATCGAGATCTTCGCGATCAGGCAAAGAATTTTTGAAGGTCAAGTATACGGTTCCTGAAAAAGAATGGCTCCACCATCCGCCGTCGCGGACTGCTTTCGAATAGATCAGACTAACTCGATCCGCGGCGGTGTTTTTAATGATTCGAGGGAGCTCGTTGCAATGAAAAGAGTTTACTTCTCTGCAGGACATCAAAATCTCCTTGTTTGTTGCGCTGAAATAGTCGACATCTGGATTTCGTAGGTTCAAAAGAGGGGACTCGTTGGCCCCCCAAAAAAACGTTTAGTGCGAAGAAGCTATTCGCACGATTCCGTTAGAGACAATTTTTTCGAGCAACTTCAAATCGGACGAAGGCGCAAGAGAAGCCGTTCGTACGATTCCGTTAGAGACGACTCGTTGAAGCAATTCCAAACCCGGTTGTTGAGGCGCAATGGGCGCTTGGACTGCTGGTAGCGTCGGTGCCGCGCTAGCCGGTTGTTGAAGAGCTACGGGCGCATCATCTTCGCAATCGAGAAATACGTCGGTCGGAGCCGGTTGTTGAGGGGCAACAGGCGCTTGGACTGGTGGTAGCGTTGGTGCGGCGATAGCGGGTTGCGCTGAAGGAGCCGTGGTCGGCGCGATCGCCGGAGGCACGGGAGGGCGCAGCCGTTTTTTCGACGGGCCGAAAATTCCTGCCGGATCTCGAATCTCTTCCAAAATAGTCGTTTCGCGGGTTTTCTTTTCGACTTTCTTTTCAGGGAGCAAATGGCCGCGGATTCGGCGGTAAACGAGTTGAGTGCCGATTCCGATAGCGAGAGATCCCGCTGCCGCTGCATAGGGATTTATGCCGTCGAGCATGCCCGGGGCGTAGTGTAAAACGCTTGGGATGGCAGTCGCTGCGGCTGCGCCGACCCAGGCGGCTTTTTCGGCGATCGCATCGGTGGCGCGAACGGTTTTAACGACAGCGGTTTCGAATGCGCCAATAGCCGCAAATGGGGCTTTGACAGCGGCTTTTGTCCCGATCCAGGTCGCTTGGAACGGATGGGCTTTTGCAAATCGAGCGCCTGCGCCAATCGTCTGCGCTGTCGAAGAGACGGCCTTGCGGACGGATTTAGCTCCGAAATAAGATGCGGTCAGAGCCAACCCCGCACCGGCTGTGTACATGGCAGCTCCGACGTTAGGGTCGATCTGTGTGCAAACCGGGGCGAAGGCGACCAGTGTGCCGACGGCAAGGGCTCCGGCTGCTTTGGGATATTCGCGGGCGAATCGAGCGGTTTTAATAGCTGGAGTTGCGAGGGTTGTAGCGACCGCAACAGTCGCATCTTTTGTTTTTCCCGCAGCTGAAAAAATCGGTTGTACAACGGCTTCATTTACTGCGGAAACCGCTGGGCGGATGAGCAAATGGTTGACGGCGCGATTGACGGTCGTCCCGACGAATTTAGTCGCATTGACGGTCGCAGAAACTGGGCGCACAACAGTGTAGTTAGCGACGGCTTTAAATGGGGAAAGCGCTGCGTTGAAGGCTCTTCTTGTGGTGGACAATTGCGGACAGAATTTGAATGCATGCGGCGTCCCTTTCGTTTTGATTTCCCGATTGAGGAGACGACGCGCTACGGCGGAAATTTTTCCAATCGTTTTTGCATGGCGGGCATTGAAGTTCTGATAGACGGTTTCTAAATCGCGCGCCTTGCCGCCTAATCTTAGAAAGGTGCGGAAGTCGGCGGAATATTGATTATCGAGTGAAGGAGTGAAATACCCCCCGTTGATTTTAGCTTCCAGAGCTTGTAATTTTGCTTGAGCTGCGCGGTAATCGGAATTGATGAGGTCGGGATTTTTCCAGTCGACAGCCTTAGAGCTTTTGCACTTTGCTTCTATAGAATCCAAGATGTCGCAAATGCGGGAGGCTTCATCTGTGAGCCGAGTGTATTTTTCTAATATAGTTTTTATAGACATGGTTTGCTCCATTCCTTTTTTAAGAATGTAAGTATTATACCGGAAAATGAGAATAACCAAAATAAGAGGGAAATATTCAGTATGGAAGCAAAAAATTATTTGGAATCGAGAGGGCGGGAGGTCCGCCCTCTAAAAACTACTTGGCGCACATCATTCCGACGGCGAGCAATGCATGAGCTGCATAAATGCCGATGATCGTATCAGTCGAGCACCCTTGATATGCAGCGCCCGCTGCAGCTACGGCCCCCGTAATGATTCCGGATCGTATCCAGGCTTTGAAGGCTCCTAATGCAAAATCCTTTGTTTTATTGGTGGTTTCCCAAGCGAAATTCGAAAGGTCGTCCCAGTGAGAATAGGTCAATGCGGCAGTAGAAAGCAATCCTCCTCCTGCGAGAGAGGAAAGGCAAATCGCTGGATGGTCATTCAGCCCCATGGCGGTTGTCAGAGCGATCGCGGCGCCAAATGGAGCTACGCCACCGTAATTGCTCACGGAGTCGTCAAGGCATTTTTTGAAATCTTTGCTGAGCGCTTTACGCTGATTTGCATCGCTCATGACAAGGGGAACTGCGCCTCCGGCGATCAGTCCGAATCCGACAAAGGAACTTAGGCGAGAAGAGACGGAATTTGCAAAAAATCCCATTGTGGAACCCTCGCTGATGCCGCCGATCCAGCCTTTTGGGCCGAAGAAATTGCAGCCGACTACTCCTAGGCCAGTCGCGATGGCTACAGCAGATGCCGTCGTAGCCCAGTGTTTGTTTGCGAACTTTGTAATCGGAGATGGATCCGGTCCGCCTCCGCCAGCACTGCGATCCAGCTCTGTGGGCTGAACGCCGCCTTTCAAAAGCTTTGCGATGAGATCGGTTTCGAGCTGGTCGAGTTTTTGACCTAGGTCGCATAGATCTTTATGGCGCTTGGCCAGCTTGTCCTTATCCGCTGGCTCAAAGGGAAGAAGCGAATATTTTGCCAAGCAGAAGTGGATTTGTTTGCGCAGCCCGATCGATGCCTTTGCTCCGGCGATCAAATCCGCCTTGGAGTCAGTAAGCGCTTTGCCATTTGCCATGCCTTTGAGGCGCTTTAGGCAGGAATCTCGAAGGTCGGCCAGTTCCTCGGATAAATCGAGGCATGTCTGCTGGCTCGTAAGGCCGAGCTGAAGAGAACTCTCGGGTTTTCCTTTATAAGCTGCAAACGGGGATGTCTCAGGGGCGATCTTGGGGAGCGTAGTTGTGAAATTCCAGAGTCTATTCGCCCAAGAGGTTGCCAATGAAGGCAAAAGAGCTCCGCGCGGCAAGATCTCGTCATTGACCGCTGGTCGACGAAGGTCTTCCGGCGTAACTGATGGTCTTACAGAACCGACTGCTGACATGGCAAAAATCCTTGATTGAATCGCTCTTTAAGATTTGGCGCGGAGAGTTAAACGGGATTTGGTTCGCGCGGCTTTATTGAGCTTGTAAACGCCTTTTTTCACCCCTTTGTCCATGAGGCTGCATACTTCGTTCAGCTTCGCTTTGACGACTTCAGGGCTCTCTTTCTTTTCGATCGAGGTTGTGTAATTGCGGATCGCGGTTAAAACGCCGGCTCGGTAAGAGCGGGTGCGCAAGCGCCGCTTTTCGCTTTGGAGATCGCGTTTCTTCGCGCTAGGAATGCGTTCGTTTTCGCCTTTCTTTTTTTCGCTCTTCGGGGCTTTCTGTTCCGCCATAACTACCTCAAAATGGGGTTTCGTTTTTGAATGGAGCTAGGATATCAGAGGGAGCTTTTTTAGCAAAGGGCATTAAGATGAGACCGTTGCAGAAGTCCAATTCGGGTCGAAACTCGCCCTTTTTCTATCTCTGCCGATTTTAACAAGTTTCCTATCCTTAGTCGGATATGCCAACCTGTTAAAATCGGCAGAGATAGAAAAATCATCGAATTTCGATTCCGAAGCGACTTATACAACGGTCTCAAGATTCAAATCGGCGCAAAATAAATTCGAGAAGCATATAAAAATATTTTTCGACAAAAGAAAATCGGGCAAAGGCTTGTTGCGGCCAGCTTAGGTCGAGCTCCTCCAGTTCTTTTGCATACGCGGGGCAGTTGCGTGCGCGATCGAGCAGGTCGCCCGAAAAACAAAAGGGACGGCTCAGCCCTAGAAAGCCGGGGTCGGGAGCGGGGCGCAACAAAGAGAGGTCGACCGGCAGGAGAGGGCCGGAGAATACGCGCCGGCGATTCTGGAGGATTTCGAAGCGGTCGGAGATGGCTCCCGTTTGCCGCGAGATGTAATAATGGGGTTGGCGGCGCACGGTCTCTTGCCAGGCCGGAATCGAGCGGCCTTGGGCGAATTTGTCGGAGAGGAGCCAGACGAGGTGGATTCCTTGCTGCGCATAGTCGGCTGCTCTTTTTTCGACTTCTGACGCGGGCAAAGGCGAGAGCTGGATCTCAAAGGCGATGTTTTCTTCGGGCCAGTAGAGATCGGCTAATCTGAGGATGTTGCGAAAGGGATGTTCGCGGACGAGGCGGGGATTTCGAAGGAGGAGCAGATCCTGCAGGCGGCGGTGACATTTGGACATTGCAATTAATCAGAGTAGGATTATGATATTGACAGAAAGGGGGGGTCTGCTCACAATTCCTACGGCTTGTTTTTAAATTTTCAAAAATTCGGATAAGCGTAGCAAAATAGCCCTTTTCCCTCCAGAGACCCTCCAGGAGATCATGAGCTCGACAACAACTTTCAGCAATCCCCAGCACCAGCAAAAAATCGAAGAACTCGTGCCATTGCAAAAGAGCAGGGATATTTCACGTACGAGGAGATCAACGAGATTCTCCCGATGACCTTCGATTCCCCCGAACAAATCGACCAGGTGCTCATCTTCTTGAGCGGGATGGACATCCAGATCCTCAACCAATCGGAAGTCGAGCGCCAAAAAGAGAGAAAAAAAGAAGCCAAAGAACTCGAAGGGCTGCCGAAGCGAGCCGAAGGGACTTCCGACGATCCTGTGCGGATGTATCTGAAGGAGATGGGATCCGTCCCTCTTGCTGACTCGCGAAGAAGAAGTGGAGATTTCCAAGCGGATCGAAAAAGCGCAGATCCAGATCGAAAAAATCATCATGCGGTTCCGCTATTCCGCCCGGGAAGCGATTTCCATCGCAGACTTACCTGATCTCAGGCAAAGAGCGATTCGACAAGATCATCTCGGAAAAAGAAGTCTCCGACAAAGCCCTATATCTCCAGCTGCTTCCGAAATTATCCGAGCTGATGAAAAAAGAAGACCGCTTGCTGGAAGAAATTTTGATCAAGCTGCGCGATCCTTCGCTGAAGAAAGAAGAGCGCGTCCAGTTGATGGAAGATATCGAAAAATGCCGCATCCGCTCCCAGGCATATCTCAGAAGGTTTTGCTGCCGCCACAATATCATCGAGGATTTCGGCGAAGTCATCCTGGTGAGCTACGATCGGTTTCTTTCCCTCGAAAAGGAGATCGAGGAACTGACCCCGCGCGCGGAGAAAAACAAATTTGCCGCAGCGAAGCTCATCGCGGCCAAACGGCAAGTTTGGCGAAGCGGGAGCTCGCTGCGGGCCGCACTCTCGACGAGTTTAAAAAAGACGTCCGGATGCTGCAGCGCTGGATGGATAAGAGCCAAGAAGCCAAGCGCGAGATGGTGGAGTCGAATTTGCGCCTCGTCATCTCGATCGCCAAAAAATACACCAACCGCGGCCTTTCTTTCCTCGACCTGATCCAAGAAGGAAACATGGGGCTCATGAAAGCGGTGGAAAAATTCGAATACCGCCGCGGCTATAAATTTTCTACCTATGCGACCTGGTGGATCCGCCAGGCGGTGACGCGCGCGATCGCCGATCAGGCGCGCACGATCCGCATTCCTGTGCACATGATCGAGACGATCAACAAAGTGCTGCGCGGCGCGAAAAAGCTGATGATGGAGACGGGCCGCGAGCCGACTCCTGAAGAGCTGGCCGCCGAGCTGGGTCTTACGCCGGAGCGGGTGCGCGAGATTTATAAAATCGCCCAGCATCCGATTTCGCTTCAGGCGGAAGTCGGCGACGGAGGCGAGAGCCAGTTCGGCGATTTCCTCGAAGACACCGGGATCGAATCCCCTGCCGAAGCGACAGGCTATTCGATTTTAAAAGACAAGATGAATGAAGTTCTCGCGACTTTGACCGATCGCGAGAGAACGGTTCTCATCCAACGTTTCGGCCTTCTGGACGGCAAGCCCAAAACCCTCGAAGAAGTAGGCGTGCGCTTCAAAGTGACACGCGAGAGGGTCCGGCAAATCGAAGCCAAAGCGCTCCGCAAGATGCGCCATCCGACGCGATCGAAACAGCTCCAGGCGTTTTTGGATCTTCTCGAAGGCGAATAATTCGAAGGGGAATGGAGCGTATCGGGGTCGAACCGATGGCCTCAACAATGCCATTGTTGCGCTCTACCAACTGAGCTAACGCCCCTACGAAATCAGGAGGACATGGTATGCGATCGGGCCATTTGCTGACAATAGATCGCTTGGGTTTCCGGTTTTCCTATCTGTTTTTGGGCCTCGTTCTCTTCGGGGCAATCGGCCTTTCCCCGGAAGCCGTCGATCGCCTGCGATCGAAAGCCGCCTCGGTCTCCTCTTTCTTTTGGAAATCCCTTTCCCCTCAGGCGGCAGGGATTTCGTTCCCCGCCCGCTCTACAGCGCTTCCGATCCAGGTTTCCGATAAGCCATTCGACGCCCATTCGGAAGCATTGCAAGAGGCTGTTTCCGATCAGCGGGATGTCCAAAGGCAAGCCGAGAGGCTGGCCGCATTGTTTGGATCCAAAGAGGCTGAAAAGCTCGGCGCGGCGGCGAAAAAACACCTCCAGGAGTATCGGGATTTACTCGCGATGCGCTACGCGGCGATGCCTGCCCAAGTGATTTTTAGAGACCCGGCGTTTTGGAGCAGCAGCCTCTGGATCTCCGTGGGAGAAGTCAACAATCGGGCGGCGCAAAAAACGGTAGTCGGCAAGAACAGCCCTGTGCTAGCTCATGGCGCTTTGATCGGAGTGGTCGAATATGTGGGAGAGAGCCAGTCCCGGGTCCGCCTGATCAGCGACGCAGGAGTTGCGATCGCTGTGCGGGCGATGCGCGGAGGAACCCAGAATCGCGAGCTCATCGAACACGTCCGTTCTCTTCGCGAAAGGATCGAGGTTCGCCCCGATTTGTTTTCCTCCGCGGAAGAGCAAGCCCGATTTTTGTCATGGCTTTTGGCTTTCGAGGATCGGATCAAGCCTTCTTGGGAAGACGAGATGCTGGCGAAAGGAGAACTCAGAGGGTCGAGCGCTCCCCTTTGGCGCTCGCAAGGATCTTCATTGAAGGGGTCGGGGTTCAATTACGATTATTCCGATGAAAACGGCCCCGCGAGGGATTTGAGAACCGGCCGCCCGATTGGCGCGGTGGCTGCGAAAGAGACATCTCTCTTGCGAGAGGGAGATCTTTTGGTCACGAGCGGATTAGACGGCGTTTTCCCCGCTGGGATTCCGGTCGCAATCGTGCAATCCGTCGGCGATTTGAAAGAAGGCGGATTTTTCTACGATGTAGAGGCAAAAGCAGCCGCCGGATCTCTGCAGGATTTGCAGACGGCGCTCGTTTTGCCTCCGCTGGAAGGGATTGGAATTCAATAGGCCTTTTGGAAGAGAGCGAAAAAATCGCTCTTTGTAAACACCCTCTTAAAAAGCGGCTTCCGCTGTCGACAGCAAGCGAGCAGCTTCTCCGGTTTTTTTTCGAACGGCATGGCGAGCCGGGAAGCGATCCGCTAAAGTTTGCAGCCACCCCTCCCAATCCTCCAAGGTCCAAGAAGATATGTCTTGGTCGGAACGGTCGGCGCGAGCGGCGTAAAATCGCTTGAGATCTCGGTTAAAAGCATCCCTGCTCGATTCCTCTAAATTCATTTGAGTTTGCAATCGGGCGAGAAAAGATCGGGCTAAAAGGCTTTCAACTCCTTTTTTCTCGGCAAGAGGAACGGCTTCCGGAACGTCGAGGGCCAAAAAGCCGCAATTGATGATCGACCAGAAGATGCAGTCTGCAAGACCCCATGCGTCTTCGTTGGCAGGGTTTCCGATTCCGGATAAAATATGCATTTTATGCAATCCGGAATTTGGATCGCCGAGTTCTTCATTCATATCGATGAGAAGCACTCCAATGGTCAACGAGAGGAAGCCGACGCTAAATCCGGCCCAGTAATTTCTGCGCTTTCGATCGCAGGCCGATAAGATAGCGGCAAAAAATCCGTCGAGAACGCGGTCGTCTTGGCCGCGGAGCGATTTTGCATTGCCAATCAGTTCGCGAAGCTCGGGATTTCCATCGAAAATCTCATTTAACTTAAACAGCGTATGCCCTGCCGAAGCGAGATCGGGCGTCCCTTTATTTTTTTCTATCCCCGCGCCCTGTGCGATCACGAAATCCAGCGCTTCGCTGCGCTTGCCTGCGGCGACGAGCTGTTCCAGTGGGGTGGCGAATGTGCGGAGTTGATACAAGTCCATGCAGTTGGTCACCGCCAGCAGCAAATAGTTTATGGGGAAGCAGCCGCTGAAGATCACGCTGGTCAGGATGTCGTATGTCGCTGAGAAAACTTCCAAATGCGGAAAGAGGATTTTTCCGGCCAGCAAAGCTGTTCCGCGGGCGACCCAAAGGCAGCCTTCCAAGGTGGAGAGGCCGGCTGTGAATTTTTTGAGAGCCAGACTTTGGAACGACAGGTGTTTCCAAGAATGCGCCTGGAGCGCCTCGGCTTGCTCTTCGGTTCGGTTTCTGAGCAGCAAAGTGTGATAACCTTGTTTAGCAAACAAAGCCCCTTGCACAAGGATAGCTGTCGAAAGGATGAGGTTATAGAGGAATGTCCCATAGGGGCAGACAGAAAAGAGAAGAGGGGCGGCGACGAGGAGGCCCAGGGCGACGAGATAATGCCGTTTGCCGGCCGAATTCGTTCTGTCGTTGTAAATCTTGGTTACGTAAATGGCCAAAGCGATAGCAAACGGCAAGGCTCCAAATGTAACGCCTGAACAAAACAGGTGCATCATCAGGGCGATCGCCATAAATACGTTTCGGTAAATGGCAAGAACGTCGCTTCGAGGAGCCCAAGTCTCCAAAAATGCGTCGGTCGCTTTCGCTTCGGGCGTCTTCGCTTGCTTCAAGCAAAGATCGCGAGCGTTGCGATTCATCTCTTGGGTTTCATTCGAAAATTGACGGCCTTGTTCGATGAGCTCGAGGATTCTATTGGAGACGGCCGGGGTCAGCCGAATGATTTCTCTTTCCCCGAGGAAGAGGTCGAAAGGAGCGTCGGGAGTCGGCGCAGAGATCGAGCGGATATTGAGGCGCGACGGCGCGACGAGCGCGGCTTGCGCAATCGTCCGAATGATTTCATCTTGCGTCGAGAGCTCCGAAAAATGCACCCAGCCGTTTGGCGCAGAAATATTGTTAAGGCTCGGAATTGTTATGTCTGGCATATAAAGCCCATTATATTATTAAACAAACCACCAACTAATTATACATCTAATTTAATTAAATGTGTTGCTAATTTTTATTTTAGGAAGGTCTGTTAAGTTAAATTTTTAATTGGTGTCCGCAAGAGCTCTTCCTATGAGAAGATCCAGGCGGGATTCGAAAAATCTTTAGGGCAAGGGGCGAAAGCCGATTGAAAAGCGGCCTGTCTCTGGAGGTCAAAAAAAACCTTGTCGCCCTCGAAGCTGGCTTCGAAGGTGTAAAAAAAATTTTGAGGGAGAACAGATCTGCCGCAGAGATGGAGTCTTTTCCCTAAACCGGCTGCGGAGGTTTGAGGCGGGTCGAGGAAATACATCGGCCGGTTGAATGCGAGGAAGTCATAACCGATGGATGAAAAATCGCCGAGATATGCATCTGAGATTTCGAGGATGGGGAAGATTGAGGGAAGGTCCATCAGGAAGCGAAGATTGCCGCGTTCGGTTTGGCCGATCAATCTTTCGAGGAATGCGCTTTTTTCGGCGATCGTATTCGGATGTGGCTTGACCAGTAGATTGAGCGAGGAAGGTAGGGTTTTGGCCAAAACCGGAAAGGCGTCCCAAAACGAGCAGCTTTGTTCCGCATCTTCCCAAGTGGGGGCATAGAGAATCGTCGTTTGCCGTTTTTCGAATAAAGATAGAGGTTGCGCTCGCCCGATCGTCTCATAGTAGAGTTTGCGGAACTGGCCTGCGATGCGGAGGTTGTCTTGGGGAAACGCCGGGTTTTGAATGCGGAGCGCTTCCGCCATGCGGGATCCATAGATCAGGAGGAGATCTTCCTTTTGAAGTCCTCGAAAACTATGGGAGGACCACCCTTTGTCGGAATTTCCGTGCGGAAGCCAAAGGATAGAAGGTTCGAAAGGGCCGAGAGCGGCTTCCAGCCGCGCCCGCGGGGAGCAGATGACGAGATGGGAAAAGGTTTGATTGAGCCGGCGGTTTAAGCCGAGTACGGATTCTTCGACGATCTCGAGGCTGGGATAAAAGGATCTGGCTGCATCCGCGATCAGAGGATCGCAAAGGATTAAAGGCCATTTCATCAAAGCGCAAAATGGCGCGAGATGATCGAGGAAATGAAATGAGGAGTCGAAAAGCAGTCCAGCGGCGTTCATAATAAAATCCCATTTAGGATATACTGCCCCATCGTCCTATTTCGACGGTCGTTTCCGTCGGCTTGGGGCTCTTTCCCAGAACAGATGATGGCTGATCTATGGACAATCCGCAATCCCCGCTGGATACAAATGCGCTTCACCGGTGGTTCGAAGAGAACAAGAGGCGGTTTCCCTGGAGAGAAAATCCCGATCCTTACCGAGTGTGGATTTCAGAAGTCATGCTTCAGCAGACGCGGGCATCCGTCGTCATCCCCTATTTCGATCGGTGGATGAGATTATTTCCCGATCTGCCTTCTTTGGCGGGAGCGCCTTTGGAGGATGTGATCAAGGCATGGGAAGGGCTTGGCTATTATGGAAGAGCCCGCCATCTGCACGAGGGAGCCCGGCAGATCTTGGCTCGGCATGGGGGGAAAATTCCGTCGGCGCGCGAGTCGCTCGAGAAGATCAAAGGGATCGGGCCTTATACGGTGAATGCTTTGCTGAGTTTTGCATTTCGCCAGAGAGCCGCTCCGGTAGATGGGAATGTCCTGAGGACGCTCGCGCGTTATTTTTTCATCGACGAAGAGATTTCTCGCGCTGCTGTAAAAAAACAGATCCAGGAATTGGCGCAGCAAGCGCTGGATCAGAAGAAGCCTTGGGTGACCGGAGAGGCATTGATCGAATTGGGTGCGCTTGTGTGTCAACCGAAGCCCCTTTGCGCTTTGTGTCCGCTGCATAAGGGGTGCAAGGCATTTCTGCTTGGGAGGACGGAGGACGTCCCGGTCAAGCCTCTGGAGTCGCCTGCGACGATTTTAAGCCGCTCGGTCGCCGTGATCGAAGCGAATGGCTGCCTGCTGTTAAAAAAGGGATTGCAGGGCAAGGTAATGGCGGATCTATATGAATTCCCTTATTTCGAAGGTCTCAAAAAACCGCTTTTGCAGCATTTGCAAAAACTATGGGGTCTTCAAGGCATCTTTGTCCGAAGCTTGCCATTTGTACGGCATAGCTTTACCAGATATCAGGCGCATTTGTTTCCGATTCATGTTCGCGCGCCGCAGCAAACGCCAGTCCCCGATTGCGAATGGATTCCGATGGAAAGCGCCGGAAGGCTCCCCTTTTCTGCAGGGCATCGGCGCGTGTTCGATCATTTCCTGAAACGCAATGATCCGCAGTTGACATTGTTTTAAAAAGGGAGATCCATGGCGAGGATTTTGCATCTGGAAGCATCGCCTGGCTGGGGCGGACAGGAGATGCGCATTTTAAAGGAAGCCTGCGGCATGCGCGAAAGGGGGCATTCCGTCGTATTCGCCGTTATGAAAAGAGGGCTTTTAATCGAACAGGCGCGCGAAGAGGGATTCGCCGTCTACGAGATCGATTTCCACAAGGCATGGTGGCTTTTTGCCTTGATCCGGCTCTTGAGAATTCTATGTAAAGAGCGCATCCAGGTCGTCAACACCCATTCCTCGCTCGACAGTTGGATCGGCGGCATTGCCGCCCGGATTCGGGGTATTCCGGTCATCCGGACGCGCCATCTCTCGACTCCGATCAAACCCGGGCTGAACAGCCGCCTGTTATATGGAAAACTGGCCGATTTCGTGGTGACGACTTGCTCGGGGATCATCCCGATGATCGCAAACCAGGCGAAGCGCGCGCATTCCTCGATCCGTTCGATTCCAACCGGAGTCGATATCAAGAGAATCGAATGCGCCGAACCCCCTTTCGATTTAAAGAAAGCGCTCGGGCTTGCTCCCGATAGCTGCTTGATCGGCACCGCCTGCTTCATGCGTTCCTGGAAAGGGATCGGCGATTTTTTACAAGCGGCGCATTTGCTCAGGCGCGAGACGAAATTGCGCTGGATCGTGATCGGCGGCGGGCAGGAAGATGTCTACCGCGCCAAAGCCGCTGAACTTCGGCTCGGAGGGATCGTCTATTTTACCGGCCATTTGGCCCGCCCGATCCCCACTATCCGCGCGCTCGACATCTTCGCCTTGCTCAGCACGGCGCACGAAGGTGTGTCCCAAGCGATTTTGCAGGCGGCTTATTTTGAAAAGCCGCTCATCGCAACTCTCACCGGAGGGCTTTGCGAAGTATGCCTCGATGGGAAGACCGGCATTTGCGTGCCCAGGTTTTCTCCGGAAGAAGTCGCTCAGGCAGCCCTTGAATTGATGGAGAACCCGGAGCTTCGACGGAACATGGGACAGGAGGCGAGGAAGCTCGTCTTGAATCGATTTACGCATGGACATATGCTCGATGCGATGGAAGAGGTGTATTCAAAACTCAACTTGCGGAAGGGATTGTGAAAGAAGATGGCGTTTTAAGTATGTTCGGACAGTTCGTGGTCGAGCCGGTTCGCGAATGGGCGAACCTCCATAAAAAAGCGGTTTTGATTTCGGGATTGCTCGGCCTGTTTGCGCTCGCGCTCGCGGCTGCCGGATCCGTTTTTCGAGTCGGCTCTTCCGAAATAGCGCGCGCGCGATCCGCATATCGGGCCTGGAAGGAAAACCCGAAGGATTCCGCTCTGCTCGGCGCATTTCGATCCGAATTTCTCAAAACGGCGAGTGCGCAAGGAGGCCTGCGGTGCGAAATGGCGCAAGCGCTTCTCGCGGCGGATCTCGCATTGGAGGCCGATAAAGCATCTGCCGCCGACCTCGCGCGCCTCCGTAAAATCGCTCCCGAGTATGCCGATTTTGCCGAGACGAGTCTGCTCATCGGCCAAGGAGCCGATCAATTGGCCTTGGAAAGAGCTGTGTCCTTAAAAGAAAAAGAAGAGATAAAGCTCTCTTTCCCCGCGCTCTACGGGGCGAATTTGATCAGAATCGCCTTTTTGCAGCAGAAACTCGGCAATTCCGCCGGAGAAATCGCCGCTTGGAACGATATCGAAGCCTCTGAAAATAACCGAACCCTTGCAGAACTATGTCTGAAGGGCTCGGGAGATCAAACCGTGAACTTTGAATCTTACATCGAAAAGAGGCGAAAAGAACTCAATCCATTCTAAAAGGGCATGCGCAAAGGGGAAAAACCCGCTGCGGACGCCGTTTTAATCGTGCTCGCCTGAATCGTGTTTGTGCGATTTCGATGGCTTATTTTCGCTGATGATTTGCGCGTGTCTCATGTAGTAATGATAAGAGCTGCCCGACAGCAATCCGCCCAGAGCGAAAATCAAAAATGGGATGAACAAGGCGATGACGATTTTCAGTACGCCTAAGACGATTTGCGTCATTCTCTCTTGGCTTCCCAAGAAATTATAGAGCTGCTTCAATCTTCGTTCGATGGGAACTGGAAATAAAATAGCTGCAATGCATCCGATCGCTGCGATAAAAATTGAAAATCCAGCGCCATTCATAAAAAAGTTATAAATGCTCGATATCGTTGCCACGATCATCGCCAATACTGAAAAAACTTCGCTCGAATGTTTGCGGGCGAATTCTTCAATTTCTCGAACGGATATGCCTTCTTTCAGTTTTTCGCTGAACTTGTTTTTATCCATAAGTTCCTCGGCTTCTTTTTGATGGAGCCTGCTTTTAGAGAGCATCTGCAAAGGAATCCCTCCAGGCGCCCTCTTAAATAGGTAATCTTCTCTAAGACATATTTAATGCGTTAATTTGATTATTTGCAATTTTTATATAAAATTAGAAAGAACTTGCTTATCCTCTGCGCGCTAAGAGGGCGTTGTCCAAAACCGATTCTTGAAGTAGTTTCGGTATAGAGCCGCGGACAATTCCTCGGATTTTCAGGATGATCGAGATATGCCGATCGTCGATTGAGGGGATTTTAACCCACTCAAAGTGTGTTTGCAAATGGAGCTTCGGGCGATTTTCGAGTTCTTTTGAGCCGATTTTTGAATTGCAATCGGTGTAGGGGCTTCAACCAAGCGAGTTTCGATATACTTTTTTTCTCCGGATTTCTTATTCTTGTGCTCTGCTGCAGCTATGTTTGGCTTTAGAGGGTGTTTACAAAAACCGACAGAAGATCGCTTTGTAGACAATCGCTTAGAGGCGGCAAAAAGTGTTCGCAATCCCCGGATGTCCAAGGCCTTCGGGCAGAAGAGTGCTGATAGATGTTTTATCGGGAATTTTTTATATTTTATCCTTCGCGGCTATGGATTTTCGGAGGCGCTGCGCTAGCTCTGGGAGGGGTTGCCGCGGCCTGTTATTTGCTGAAAATCGCCGCCCAGCCCGCATTTCTTTTGCCGACGAAAAAATCCATAGAGGCTCTTGAGCCTCGGGCCTTTGCTTCAGTCGCATCTCTCGGCGCGCCTTCTTTTTCAGGACTCCTAGACGGAAAGAAACTACAAGAGGAACTCTCGTTCATTGTTTGCCCCAGCCGTCCCGATTCGAATGAAGGCAAGGATGCGATCCGCATCAAGTCGAAAGGATCGGGTCAAACGATTCGAGTGCATCTCCCTTGCCGAATTCATTTGGCATTCGATGCCAAAGGCGTGTTGCATCTCCAAGAGCGACCCGGGCCGTTTTGGCTCGACCTTGCAAACGAGGCGGATGGAAAAATTCGCATAGATGCATCCGCCGTCTATTCCGATCGAGTGTTTTCCCATCAGTTTTTTGCAAATAGGCAAGAACCTCTGCCGCAGAAAGGAAAGGATTTCGAATCCAATTCGCCGATGAGATCTCTAGCAGAGGCCAAATGGATCGGGATGGATGCGCTCGCTTCATTCAAAGGGATCGCGGCGGCTTGTCGGCTTGAAATCGGAGCAAATTCTTTAGATTTAGCCGAATGCGAATGGGTTTGCTGGAAAGAGGGCAGATGGAAGAAACTCGATGATTTAAAAGAAGCATGCGGGGCGCCTCTTGCCCAACTGAAACAGGGTTCCGTTGGATCCTGGGAATGGCATGCATGGGATCAAGCGGGTTTCGAATATACGAGGATTCCCCTCGATCCGGTCCAGCCGTCCCCTCTTTCGGTGAAAATGGAGGAGTGGCTCAGCGGCGTGCGCATTCGTTCGAATAGACAGATGAGTTGCATGCTTGAAAAACAGTGTTTTTCCCTGAAGCCCGGCGATTGGGTTCTCAAGGAAAACGGGCGGTGGCGCGCTCTTCGAAAATCCGAGGACAGGCAGCTTTTGCTCGAAGGAAAAAAGGTGGGAGAGTTGTTCATTCTCGACGCGATCGACAATGGCCGCAAGGTAGTCAAAGGGCGATTTTTCAGCGCGGGCCGCACACATGCAGCTCCCGTCGAAATCAGCGCCGTTCAGCTGAAGACCGCGCGCAGGCGCCTTCGCGCTCCCCTTAAGCCGGGAGGAGGGCCGTGAAAGCAATCATTTCCATGCTATTCGTTCTTTTCTTCTGTTCGGCCGGTCTGTCTAACGCATGGGCTGAGGGAGATGCTGCGATTTTGCAGAATTATTGCGATGAAGCCGCCCGCTTGAAGAATAGAACCAGGGATGCTTTCTCGGAAGCTTCTCGCTTGGCCTGCGCCGGCGCCGAGGAGTCGCAATATTTAACGTTGCTCCAAGAGATTAAAACCCTTCGCAAGGCAAAGGAAGCCCTCGATGAAAAGTGGCGCAAGTCTTTTGCCGAAGAATCCGTGAGCCCCGAAGACGGCGCGGCTCCCTGGGACGTGGGCGAAATCGCCCTATCGCAATTCGTCATGGAATACGGGGCGTCCGATTTTCTCTACGTCATTCCGCAAGAGCTGAATGCGATGAAGCTCAGTTTATTTTCCGGCATTCCTTTGCCAAGGGATGCGTGGAGCGACATGGTCGAAATGATCCTCGTTCAAAATGGGGTCGGAGTAAAGAAACTCAACCCATTTGTCAAACAGCTTTACATTTTAAAACTCGATCCATCGGCGATCGAAGGAATCGCGAGCCGCGAAGAGGATCTTTTTCGCTTTGAAGCCCATGCCCGCATTTTTTTCATGTTTTCCCCCAAGCCGGAGCAAGTTCGCTCCGTCCAAGCTTTTTTCGAGAGGTTTTCCGATCCTAAACAAACCACTGTGCAGACGATCGCATCGAAAGTCGTGCTGGTTTCGACCAAGGATACGGTCGAAAAACTGCTCGGGTTGTACCGAGCCATTTGGGATCAGGATCGGGGCAAAGTCGTCCGCTTGGTCAATTTGACCAAGGTCGCGGCAGCAGAAGCTGAGAAAATCCTCAAGGCTGTGTTCGGGGAGACCGCCTCAAAGCCGCCGAGGGGCCCATATTATCCGAGCGGCGGCGACGAATTGTCGATGCTCGTGCTCCCTCAGGGGCTCGCGCTCATCGGAGAGGCCGATGCGGTGGAGCGCGGCGAGAGAATCCTGCACGATCTCGAACTCCAGATGGAAAATCCCAGCGAGAAAGTCGTCTTCTGGTACACGTGCAAGCATTCCAATCCAGAGGATATCGCCTCAGTGCTAGAGCACGTATACGATTCCCTCATGAGCGCCTCGATGGAAAAAAAACAGGAGCCGCCTGCTGCGTCTTGTTCGACGCCTCCGCCGGTCGCTCCGCAGCAAATCAAATCCGATTCAGACATTTCCCTGTCCAGCGAATGCATTTAATCCGGTTCTTCCGGTCAATCCCTCGTTCATGCAGCCCGGCGTTATCGATTCCAAAACCAAATCTGTCTTTGGAAATTTCGTCGTCGATGCAAAAACAGCTTCGATTCTCATGGTCGTCCGGCGCGAGGAGCTCTGCAAGATCAAAAGCCTTCTCAAAAAGCTCGATGTTCCCAAGCGAATGGTGCAGATCGACGTTCTGCTCGTCGAAAAACGGCTGCAGGATCGCTCCCAGATCGGAATCGAACTGTTGAACATAGGCGGGCACTGCCAGCAATAAAAATGACGTGGGCGTCAGTTTCAGCACCAATGAAGCCGGGCCGAAAAAGGGTGTGTTCGAGTTCATCTTCAACCAGCCCCAAGGGCGATTTTCCCGCGATCGATCTCACCTATAAATTCTTGCTCGCGCAGGACGATTTGCGCGTAAATGCAAATCCTTCGGTGTTGGCCATCAACCAGACGCCGGCGACGATTTCGATCGTCGAAGAAATTTCCATCAATAATGGCGCGATTGCAGTCGGAACTACCGGCAATGCCCCGCCATCGAAAAGTCCTACACCCGGGCGCAATACGGCACGACGATCGTCATGGTTCCGACCATCCATTTGCCCGATCCGGAAAACGAAGACTCTCAAACGGGATTTGTCTCTCTGCAAACCGATGTGACGTTCGATACCGCCATGCTCTCTTTGGACGACAGACCTCCGGTCATCCGCCGCCATGTCGTCAACGAAGTCCGGGTCGCAGACGGCGAAACGGTCATTCTCGGAGGGCTGCGCCGCACCTCGGAAGAAAACCGCAAAGAAAAAATTCCGTTCCTCGGGGATATTCCGGGGATCGGAAAATTATTCGGATCCACCCAAACCCACGATTCGAATACGGAGATGTTCATTTTCATCACGCCGCGCATCATCAAAGATCCGATCGAGGATCTGCGGCGGATTCGCCAAGAAGAATACAGCCGAAGGGCTGGGGACGTTCCCGAATTTCTCCAGCGGATCGATCAGGCCAAAGCCGCGGAAAGGAAGCGCCTCTTCGACAGCAGCCTTAAAATGCTTTTCGACAGGAATTGATCCCATGGGCAAGGAGGATGCGGGAGCGGTCGCTCAAAGATTCGGCATCGAAGCTTGCGACAGCTTGCTCAATCGACCCCTCGTTCTGCAAAAGAACCCCTTAATTCCCTATGAATTCGCCAGGGGCAAGCTCCTATTGCCTATCGAAGAGACGGACGACCGGATTCTTGCGGCTGCGGCGAATCCATTCGATTTCGAGGCGCTCGACGAGCTGAGGCTGTATCTTAAAAAACCCATCGTTCCGATCTATTGTCCGGAAGCGGCCATCGAGGAAGCCATCGAGGAATGCTATCGCCAAAAAGAAGGAGAGGCCAAGCGCATTTTTTCCGATGCGGCCTCCGGCGAGTCGGCCTCCGGTTCGGAGGACTCTTTCGAGGGATATGATTTGCTCGCGCAAAAAGATCAAAGCCCGATCATCCGCATGCTGAATGCGATTTTTCTCGAAGCGATTCAACAGGGCGCGTCCGATATCCATCTCGAACCCGGGGAAAAAGATTTCGGCCTTCGCTATCGCGTCGACGGCGCATTGGTGAAGAAAGATGCTCCTCCCAAAGACGCCCAGCAGGCCATTATCACCCGCGTCAAAGTGATGGCGCGCATGGATATCGCCGAACATCGCCTCCCGCAAGACGGTCGCATCAAGCTGCGCCACGGCGGCAGGGACATCGATTTTCGCGTCAGCACGATTCCTGTATCCCATGGGGAGCGCGTAGTGCTCCGCATTCTCGACAAAAGCAATGTCGTGCTGGGATTGGAAAAAATCGGCATGGATGAAAAGCTGCTCAAAGCGTTCCGCCGCCTCATCGCAGCCCCCGAAGGGATCGTCTTGGTCACCGGTCCGACCGGCAGCGGGAAGACGACCACGCTTTACAGCGCCGTTTCGGAGATCAACTGCGGGGATACGAATATCCTGACGATCGAAGATCCGGTAGAATACAAACTGAGCGGCATCTCGCAAATGAACGTGAACCCCAAGATCAACCTCGATTTTGCAACAGGGCTGCGGCATATCCTTCGCCAGGATCCCGATGTGATCATGATCGGGGAGATTCGAGACAGGGAAACGGCGGAAATCGCGATCCAGGCGTCTCTTACGGGGCACCTCGTTTTAAGCACTCTCCATACGAACGACGCTCCCTCGGCTCTGACCCGTTTAGCGGACATGGGAGTCGAGCCGTATCTTCTATCGTCCTCAATTTTGGGGGTTCTCGCGCAACGCCTCGTCCGCTGCATTTGCCAGCACTGCCGCGTCAGTTATTCCCCTTTGCCCGCGGAGCTGGCCGATCTCGGTTTGTCCGAAGCGCAATTGATCGACGGCAAACTGTTTCGCGGCAAGGGCTGTCCCGCCTGTTTTGGATCGGGCTACAAGGGGCGGCATGGGATTTACGAACTGATGCCGATGTATGCGAAAATCAAAGCGCAAGTGATGAAAAGCGCCGATGCGCAAGAGCTGCGCAAAACGGCGAGGAGCTGCCAGATGGCTTCCCTATTCGAAAAAGGGCGGGAATTAGTGCGGTCCGGATTGACAACCGGCCAGGAAATTCTGAGGGTGACCCGCATCGCCGATGAAGACGTAGGCCAGGGCTGATATGCCGATTTTCGATTATAAGGCTCTCGATGGACGAGGCAAAACGATTCGGGGCGCCATCGACGCGGAATCGCTTCAAGACGCCAAACAAAAGCTCGCGCGCAAACAAATCCTCGCCATCCACGTCGCGCTCGTGAAAAAGGCGAAGATGGGCTGTCCGTTGAAACGCCAGGATCTGCAGCTTTTGACCCGCGAAATGGCCCGGCTGTTGCAGGCGGGACTCCCCCTTTACGAAACCTTGGCTGCGCTCGAGGAAAAATACCGCTCCCACCAAGCTCACTCCCTTCTATTGGATCTATGCGATCAGATCCGATCGGGCCGCCAGCTTTCAAAAGCCGCAGAAGCGCACCCTCTTGCATTCGATCCTTTATGCAGTGCGATGATCGCCAGCGCGGAAAAAAGCGGGCGACTCGGCGCCGCTCTAGAAGATCTCTCCAAGATGCTCGCAAGAGAACTCCAGATGAAAAAGCAGCTCGTGTCCGCGCTTCTCTATCCGGCGTTGCTCGGCGGTTTTTGTCTGATCGTGCTATCCGCTCTTCTTTTTTTTGTCGTGCCGTCGCTGTTCGAATTATTCGAAGGGAGAAATCTCCACCCCTTCACTCGCGTCGTATTCGCATGCAGCAGAGCAGCCGTCGGAGCCAAGGGATATCTCGCCGCCGCTCTCGCCGTTTCGATCGGAGCTGGATATCTCGGATTTGCAACTCCTAGAGGCCGGCAGCGGATCAAGGCCGTATTTTTCCGCTTGCCGGGGCTTTCGGATTTGCTCGCCAAAGCATCGCTCGCGCGGTTTTTTAGGGCTTCGGCGACTCTTGTGCAAGGCGGAATCCCCGCTCTGTTTGCATTCCGCCACGCCATCGGAAGTTTGCAGCACGCAGGATTACAGGCGTCGATCGAATCTGCGATCGCGCAGCTATCCGAAGGGGCTTCCTTTCAGAAAGCGCTGGAAGGACGGCCGTTTATCCCTCCCCTCGTCCCCAGGATGATGGCGATCGCCCAAGAGGGCGGGAATCTATGCGGGATGATGGATCAAATCGCCTCCATATATGAGGAAGAGCTGGAGCGTTCGTTCTCTCTGCTCTCGTCGCTGCTCCAGCCGGTGCTGCTATTAATTCTCGGAGGAATTGTGGGCTTTGTGCTACTCTCCGTGCTTCTTCCGTTGACCGACGTGAGTACATTTGCATCATGAGAGACCTATTATGAACAAACATCGAAGACAGAAAAAAGCGCTTACTCTTCTTGAAATCATGATCGTGATCTTTCTCATTACGATCATCACCGGCGTCGTTGGATATAATATGAAAGGAGCGCTCGACAAGGGAAAGGCGTTCCGCACCGAGCGTGCGATCGAGCAATTGAAAGATCTGTTGTTTTTGGCCGCAGCGGAAGGGAAGGAGCCCGCCGAAGATCTGATCCGGAATCTCCCCGCAGCGCTTGCCCGTACGGGCCTGGCAAAAAATCCCGACGATCTGCTGAAAGACGGGTGGGGCTCGCCTTTCGAAGTCTCTTATCAACGCAAAGGCAACGAGTTTATCGTCCGCTCCAAAAGATTGGACGATTACAACAAAGGCCGATCGGCGGCGAAGCCAACCGATGCGGCCGGAGCCGATGAAGAGTAGGTATCTGTCTCTCATCGAGCTGATGGTCGGGATCGCGATCATCGCCATTGCGGCGGGAGCCGTTGGCTTCCGGATCGTTTGCGCGCTTGAAGATGCGCGTTTTCAGTCTTCCCTAGATCGGGTAAGCGCAGAGCTTTCTTACTGCCAAAGGCAGGCTCGGAGCATGCAGGCCGATTGGTTTGCCGTGATTCAAATCCACTCGGGGCGACTCGCGTTTCAGCGTTCGTGCCCTGAAGCGGGGCAAGCCTCTATGTCGACCTGGGAGTCCCATGCGGAATTGCGCTGGGACGAGAAGCCGATAGAGAGGATCTCTATCCATTTTGCCGCGACCGGAAAAATCGCTCCCTCCGGCGCTCTCGAATGGATCGGGAAAAGGCGCAAAGTCCGTTGGGATTTCCCCGACCGCTTCTCAGTATTTGAGGTCGGCTCCGAAAAGCTGGCGCGCCCCGACCTCCGTTTGAGCAAATGAGCGGTTTTTCAAGAAAATTCTGGATTCGCATTCAGAGGGCGTCTACAAAGAGCGGCTTCATCGCTTGAATAACAAATTTACACGGGCTATACTCCCTCTCTCAGAGAAGGGGCTGTTTTAAAGCCGTTTAAATCGCCAATCCTTTTCAATGCCAATGAGCTCAAAGGGTACTTTTATGCGCTTAGCCTATCTGCGGATTGTTTGTTTAATAGTTTGCGCGTGGGGAGCCGCTCAAGCCGAACCCCCTCAGATCTCCATTTCTCTTGCGCCTCGCCAGCCCAACTGGCGCTATCAAATGGTCGAGACGTATCCGAGCGGCCAGCCCAAAAAAGTTCTTTTTTCGGAGCCTCGGCCCGATGGGCAAAATTGCCTCGTCAAACAGATCTGCTATTACGAAAGCGGCCAAGTGCAGTCCGAGGCCGATCTGATCTCTATTCAAAAAGATGAAAAGGGATTTGCCATTTGGCAGAGTGAAATCGTCCCCCACGGCGCCAAGGTCGATTTTTCCCCCGAAGGGCATCCCATGCAAGCCGCCCATTTTTCCCGCGGGCTGCTGCAAGGAGAGGCCGCTTCCTTTTACCCCGGAGGAAAGCTTTTATCCCTGGCTCAATATGCCAATGGAGAACTGGAAGGGGTTGCTCGGACTTTTTATGACAACGGACAAAAAAAAGAAGAAGGCCGGTATTCGAATGGCAAACTCACCGGGGATTTCGTCCAATTCTATGCTTCGGGCGCTCGGCTTTCGATGACGCCTCACCTCGGCGGGGAGCCGCACGGCGCCGCCATCGAATGGTATGAAAACGGACAGATCCGCTCTCAAAAGCAATTTCAGCACGGCAAGCTCCATAGCGAGGGCAAAACGGCCGCGATGGTGGCTTATGACGAGCAGCGCAATATCTCGGAGATCCGCGATTTCCGCAATGGCGTCGCATGCGGGCTCCACGCGTGTTATCATCCGAATGGCAAGGAAAGCTATCGGGTGAACTACAAAAACGGAAAAAAAGATGGCCTCGAGCAGGTGTTCGGAGCCGGTGGAGAACTCCTCGGCGAGGGGCGTTTTGTCGATGGCGTACCCGTCGGCCGCCATTGGAAAAAACATCAAAATGGCAAGAATGCAATCACAGTGCTATTCGACGACGCCGGTTCGACTCTCGAGCCGCTTTGTGAATTTACGGAAGACGGGGTCTGTATCTGCAAGGCGAATTTCGTCCAGCAGAAAAAACACGGCCCATGCCTGGAGTGGTATAACGACGGCTCTTTAAAAGCGGAATGGCAGTTCAAAGCGAATCAGATGGACGGAGAGCAGACCGAATATTACCCCGGCGGGCAAATCAAGATGCACAGCAGCTATAAGGAAGGCAAGCGCTGCGGGTTGCAGGAAGATTGGTATGACAACGGCATACTCGCCTCGCGGATGACCTTTTTGGAAGACCGGGTTTCTGGCTCCGCAGCCGAGTGGCATTCGAACGGCGTCTGCAAATCCAACGGGGCATTTTCCGATGGAGTCCGCGACGGAGTGTTTTCCGAGTGGTATGAAAACGGCGAATTGAAAAGCCGCTTCGAATACAGCAAGGATCTCAAGAGAGGCTGGCAGCGAGAATGGGATCCGTCGGGAGCCCTCGCAGCGGAATCCTATTTTGAAAACGGACAGCCTCATGGATCCATGTTCGCGTGGTGGGGCAAAGACGTTTTGCGCTCGCACTTTCGCTTCGACCATGGGAAAAAAGAAGGTCTTCAGGAATGGTTTCATCGGAACGGACGCCCCGAGAAAATCGCCCGATTCGCCAACGACCGCATGGAAGGCGAATGGAGGATCTGGGACGCAGACGGATCCCTATTAGTCGAGCAAGTTTTTAAAGACAATAAACCCGTTGGAAGGCATGTCGAGTATTTCCGAAAATCGGAAGGCTCTTCAGCTAATCAAATCGCCCGCATCTATCATTTCGACGATGAAGGCCGATTGCACGGCGAGGAAAAATTCTTTCACGAAAACGGCCAGCTGCGCTCCTCCATTTCTTATGAACGAGGAGTGCCCCATGGACTCAAGCAGATTTTCGATCCCCAGGGCGGCATACTCGAAGAGGCGCATTATGTGTTAGGCGATCTCGAAGGCCGCTATTTCATCAAAACCCCCGATGGCCGCGAGATCGTTTCCCATTACAAAAAAAGCCTGAAAGACGGCCCTCATATCGTCTATTACCCGCCCGACGCCGAGGGAAATAAACACATCGCTCTCGAAGCGCAGTTTGAAAACGGGCAGCTCCACGGGCTTTTAATCGAAAATGACCGCCAGGGCAATAAGCTCTCAGAAACTCCGCATATCGCCGGAAAAAAAGAAGGGATCGCAACCCTTTTCGATCCGAATGGCAAGATGACCGCTACCGTGTCCTTCCAAGAGGATCTGCGGAGCGGCTCCACGGTTCAGTTTTTCCCTTCCGGCAAGGTCTTTCGCGAAACGACCTATCTGAAGGATCTGCGCGAAGGAGAGGAAAAGACCTATTTCGAAAACGGAAGCCTCGCGTCTGTTTTCTGTTATCATGCCGATTTACTCGAAGGACTCGCCCAAAGCTGGAACCAGCAGGGCGTTTTGATTTTCGAAGGGGAATACAAGGCGGGTTTGCGCGATGGAAAATTCAACAAGTACTACGACAGCGGCAAACCGCATCTGGAGCAAACTTATATCGCGGATCGGCTGCAGGGGCCTAAGAAAAAATATACGCTCGATGGAGCCGTCTCGGTGAGCTATTACGAAGCGGGGGAACAGATTCGATGATCGCCCTCATCGGGTTCCTTAAAAAAGCGCTTCTAAAGAGTTCTCTTTTAGTTTTGTTGGGAATTGGAGGGGGGGAAGCAATTCAATTCTGGTATAAAATTAAGGGGGCGAATTTCAGACAGTTGTGGGTTTTTTCCGGCGAAGCGAAATCGCCGGGCGCCAAAAGCTCAGCGCTGCCCCCTGAATTTTTCTTGGGACCTTATCGCTATCTCGGCAAAGGGCACCAGTGCTTCGCATTTGAAAGCCTGGACGGACGTTACGTGCTGAAATTGCCTCGGATCCACCGCCGCACCGTTCCTTTTTGGGGGAAATGCGCTCTGCTCCCGGAGCGGGTTAGGCGGCGGATCGCAAACGATCGGCAAGGCCGCTTGGCCTTTGTCCGCGAAAGTTTTCGGATCGCCTCTCAGGAGTTTTCCGAGGGCACCTCAGTGTTTTACGAGCATTTCTCCCGCACCTCCGATTTGCCCGCCCCATGCATTGTCTACGATCTCCTGGGGCGTCCCCATGCGATCGATTTGAACCGAACGGGGTTTCTCCTGCAGGAAAAAAAACCGCTCATGATGCCGCGGTTACTGCAAGCTTTAAAAGAACAAAAGCGCGAAGAGGCCGTGCGGATTTTAGATGCGTTTCTCGAGCTTCTTTCTACGCGGGCCCGGCTCGGCTTATTCAACAAAGATTTTTCTTTTGCTGAAAATTTCGCCTATGAGAAAGGCGTTGTGATCCAGATCGATGTGGGCAGTTTTTTCCGTCGGCCGGGCGTTCCTCTTTCAGAAACTTATGAGAAATCGATCCGTCAAGGAACCCGGCACATCCGAAAATGGATTTCCCAAACGGATGAGGATCTCTTGAAACGATTCGATGCGCGTTTAGAGGAATTGATTGCGAATGAGAGGGCTTCTCAGAAAGGAAATAAGGGGGAAAGCCTCGAGGGTTGCTTTAAAAACGACCGGCCTCTCCGCTACATCGACCGAAAATGACTCTCAGAGCGATCGGTTCGAAAAAGCCGTCTCGAGCAGCTCTTTCAAAGCGGGAGAGCAGGTTCAATGAGTTCTTTTAAGGAGAGTCTTAAAAAGGGCTTCCTTGTAGTTTTGCTGGGGCTCGCGGTAGTTTATGCAATCCAACTCTGGCATAAAGCAAAGGGAGTTCACCTTGGGAAAGTATGGGAGTTGCCCGACAAAGCGAAATCGCCGGGCGTTACAAATGCGGCCCTTTCTCCCGATTTGTTCTTAGGGCCGTATCGCTATCTCGGCAAAGGGCGCCAGTGCTATATATTTGAAAGCCTGGATGGCCGTTATGTGTTAAAATTGCTTCGCGTGCATCGTTGCCTTGTGCCTTTTTGGGCAAAATATACTCTGCTTCCAGAGAGATTCAGACAAAAGATGATAAACGGTCGGAAGAAATACTTGGCCTTTGTCCTCGAGAGTTTTCGGATTGCCTCTCGAGAGTTTTCAGAGGGGACTGCCGTATTCTACGATCATTTCTCCGCCACATCGGATTTGCCGTCTCCTTGCACTTTCTACGATGGCTTGGGGCGTCCCCATGCGATCGATTTGAACCGAACGGGGTTTCTCCTGCAGGAAAAAAAACCGCTGATGATGCCGCAATTACTGCAAGCTTTAAAAGGGCGAAACCGCGAAGAGGCGGCGCAGATTTTGGATGCGTTTCTCGAGCTTCTTTCCGCGCGAGCCCGACTCGGGTTGTTGAATAAGGATCATTCCTTTGCAAAAAATTTTTCCTATGAAAATGGGACTGTGATCCAGATCGATGTAGGGAGTCTTTTTCGAAGACCTGAGATGTCTTTTCCAGAAACTTATGAGTTGTCTATGAGGGAAGGGACAAAGCGGATCCGGCAATGGCTTTTGCATACCGATGAGGAGCTTCTAAAAGGATTCGATGCGCGCTTGGAGCAATTGATGACCTCTAATGCTCAGAGAGTGTCTGCAAAGTGAACTTCTCATAGGGAGTTTCCCGAATGGGTTCTCGGGGAAAACTCAAAAACTCTTCTCTTTTTTGCGAAAAAGCGTAAAGTAGTAAATGCTTGTGATCTTCGCAAGCGATCCAATTAGGAGACAAAATTATGAACATGAAACAACCAGCGAAACCGCAGCCAGCGCCAGCTAACAAAGCGCCGGCCAATAATCAGCCGCAAAAACAAACTCCTCCAGTGCAAGACAAAAAAAAGGGCAAGTAATTGTCCATTTTCGCGGGCGGAAGACTCCGCCCGCGCGCTCGACTAGGGCATCTTTAGCGCCGCAAAAGGCGTCCTTCTCCTCATAACTTTCCAGATCCCCCATCTATCCGCCTTCGGCGGTTTGACTTGCCGAGAGAAAAACCATCGAATTTCAAGCGCGAAACAACTTGTGCAGCGCTCTCATTCTGCATGAGTTGTGCCGTTTATGGCGAATGCGGTTAGATTCCGTGAAGTCTTTCGAAGCGCTGGAGCCGGGCGGGCCGAACCGCCGGCGTCTGTTTGTTTAAGGGAGGGGAATCATAGAGCGATTTCCGGAGCGGCGGAGGCTGTTTCCACAAAGACTTTTCCATGCGGGGCAATCAGATTTCAGTTCTTCGAGTTCCGCAAGAGAAGAGGGGTGCTTTTGCGGCCCTTGGGCATAAGGAGGGTCGATATAAATCAGATCGAAAGCGAAAGGCAGTTTCGAGAGATGGCGCAGCGCTGGGACGCGCTGCAGGCATAGAGTTTTGATCTTCTTCGAGCCCCAGATGCGGATGTTTTCGCGGATGCAGCGAGCTGCGGCGGGATTTTGTTCTACAAAAACGGCAAAAGCGGCGCCGCGGCTGAGAGCTTCGAGCCCAATAGCTCCGCTCCCTGCAAAGAGATCGAGGAATAAGGCGTTTTCATCGTCTTGTTGGCAGATATTAAAGACAGCTTGTCGCAAAATGCCTTGAGTCGGCCGGGTGGAGGAAGAGGGCGGGGATTTCAAAATGCGGCTTTTAAAAATGCCGCCAAAAATGCGCAGGCTCATTCGAAAGCTGTTTGGATGTTATACGGCGAGAGGAGTTCTTTGGCGGCAGGCGAGATGCTAGGGTCATTATCTATCAAATAGCGCTCATAGCATTGGTAGGCTTGTTGCAAGGGCCCATTCGCTGTTTCAGGGATGATCCGCCTTTTTTTGCATGGAGGAAGGAGATGTGTTTTTTGATGTTCAGCCAGCGGTTTTTAAGCGTCCTTGGACGAACAGGATGAAATCATCCATGGTGTCGCTCGATCCCATGATGACAAAGGCTTGTTGAGCATAGAGATGGGGCGTTTGCGGCCATTCCGGATAGAGTTTGATGCGGGTTTTTGACGGTGCGAGACCGCTTTGCATAAGATATTTTTGGCGATAGGCGCGTGGATGTTTTTCATAAGCTTCAGCAATTTTCTCTTCATGCCCCGTTTTGTCGGGGAATAAGAGGAGGTTTGCCTTTGTTTAAGACACTTGCGACATCGAGGATTGCCAAGTTGCATATCGCTGCCCATCGCGATGGTGAAAAGGGCGACATTGCCGTTGTTTTGCCAAGTCCAATTGCGCAAAAGATTATGCCTCGCATTGGGTTTAACCAGAGGTTCTCCGTCAGTGAGCAGGATGGCCGTATAGAGTTCGTCTTCTTTAATTTCCCGAGGAAGAATGGTGGCAAGGGGGTTGTAGAGATCCGCCGGGGAAAAAAAGCTGCCGAGGTTGATTTTATCGAGAAACGAAGCGGCTTGCGCAATCGAGGAAGACGTGGGCGCTTTGGGAGAGGAAAACAGTTTGTCGATTTTGCTGTCGAAGACAAAAATATTAAACGTATCTTCGGGACTTAGTTCTTCGAGAGCTTTCAAAACGGCATTTTTAGAGGCGAGCAGTCTTTCCCTCTGAATCGAGTTCGATCGGTCGATGAGAAATGAATAATGCTGGCGCATTTCGGGGAGATCGAGATCCGATTTGGGAACGAGGGTGACTGCGAAAAAATAGCCGCGGCCGTTTTCTTTAGGCAGACACATGAATTCGATATCAAAGTCATCGGAATGCGAATCGGTCGCAAGATCGTCGAGGGTTGGAAATTTTGGAAGAGGAGGTTGGGGCGATTTCAGAGTGGGCTTTGCGCAAAAGCGATCGTGGCCGCAGAGGAAGGGAATCGAAACTTTTGGTTCCGAGGAAAAGCGGACGTGCGGGATCAGCAAGGGCGGCGCGGCGGCCGCGGCAGAGGAGGCGTGTTTGAAATCGGGACGGAGAGGCCGGAGAAGGCGGGGAAGGGCGCTTCGGCGTGCGCCGCTTAAGCGGCGGACTTTCGAAAGGCGCAGGGTTTTGTAAATCAAAGGCGGTGGAAGAAATGGAAGACGGTCAAAGGCTGGCGATATAGAAAGCTGCAGGGATATCGAGCGAGGCGGAGCGATCGAAAAATCTCCGGAGGGGCAGTGAAGGCAAGGCCGCGGCGATTTCAGGTGCGGAAAAATAGGTCTCCGAAGAGGAAAGTTGGATTTCCTGATTGGAGGGAGATGCCCGATTCAAAAGGCTCGGAGTTGAGATCGCAGAGAGCAGAAGCTCTCTTTAAGAATTTCATTTTTCGGAGCGCTTTGCCAGGCAATTTCCGGAGGAACGGACGATTTGGCGGAGGAAAGCCAAAAGGAATGCCTCTGTAAAAAAAACCCAGATAGAGCGTGCAGGCAGAGCGAAATCAACATGCAGCCGTAGGCGATGCGCTTCTTGGATCGTTCGCTTAAACTCATGGGCTGTCTCGCCTGCATCTTTACACGCCTTCTAACATAGCGAGCATTTCTTTGGCGCGTTCAGCTAAAAAGAGCGTGGCCGGATATTGTAAGATCTTTTCTAGGAAGTCGTTTAGCGATTTTAGCGCAGTCGAGGCGCAACGGGCTCTTGCTCGGCGAGCTTAGATTCGCAGAAAAGGATTTCGGCTTCGATGCAGATCAAATAGTGCTTGGCAGAGTCTGTCCTTTTCGGGGAGGAGCTTTTTTGCCCTTCTGGTAGTCCTTGGATACAAGATCGTCGGCCGTTTCGAAATCGGTTTTGGTTTTCTTTAGCAGGGCGAGCCGTTTTTTCAGCCGGGAAGATTCCGGTTCTAAAAAGCCTGGAGATCGACATACCCCAAAGCCGCCTCCAAATGGACGGGTTCATTGGATAGATTTTTTTGCAAAACGAGAGTTTTGAGTTGAGCGAGAACTTTGACGACATTGGCATCTGGTCGGAGGAAGTTTTTTCTTGACCCATCGGGCGATGTGGAGCCGCGCGCTTTGGAGCAGGGCCGATGCGAGCTGAAAGTTCGCCCTGCCGGGGCTACTGCCGAAATGTGTTCGAAGAGTTGAAGCGCCAACTCTTCTTGTCCGGATGCGGCGTAGACTTCGGCGAGGAGGAGATCTGCCTTATTGTCCTGCATTCCAGGGCCAATCCGGATGAGCTTTTCTTTGCTCGTGAAGGCTTTTGAGGAGAGCGAGTTGCTTATCTTTTTGATTGAGGACTCCGAAGAGTTCGGCGAGTTTGACTAAAGCCGGCTCGAAAGGAGCGGTCGATTCCTCGAGGCGATCCCAAAGGATATGAGAAGAAGAGAGGAACTGCTCCATCGAATAGGCTGCGCGCTCGGCGTAAAGCGAGCGTTTGGAGGAGGGTTCCTGGGATTTTTCAAAATAAAAATCGGCGAGCCAAAGCAAGTTGTTGGGTTGAACGGGCTGAAGCGCGGATGCGAGATATAGATGCTCTGCCGCCGATTCGAGCAGTTCCGGAGAAGTGTTCGAGCAGCCGAGATAAGCATTGAACAAAGAGAGCCGGATCGAGGCCTCGTCGAGCAAGTTCGCGCCTGCTGCGAGGGCATCGCTCGCCAGATTGCAAAATTTCAAAAGATCGGAAAACCCGTCTCGATAGCAAAAAGCGAGTAAGAGCCGCACGTTGGCTTTTTGGCCGAATTCGAAATCGGCGACGGAGAGATCCGTCAAGGCTCTGATCGCTTCTTCGTAGCAGCCGAGGTCGTAATTTGTTTTAGCGAGCAAAAAAAGCCAGTCGCTGCGTTCTTGCGGCGAAAGGGCGGGGTTATTCCTGAGGAGCGATTCGATGTCGAATGCGAGTTGCTCCTGTGAGACCGCATCCGGGCGACCGTAAGCGAGATGGGACGAAGCTGCGGCGAGATGGCTCCATACGAAAGAGGCATTTTCGTTTTGCGCAAACCGATCGAGATATGTTTTGCAAAGAGCGCGGCAAGAGCTCCAGTTTTTCTCTTGGGCTTCGAGGGCGATCTGTTCGAACAGGGCTGTTTTTGCCTCTTCCGTATCGGGAAATCGAGAAGTTAGAATTTGAAAATCTTCGCGGGCAAGCGCTGCGCGACCCGCTTTTTTATGCAGCGCCGCACGAGCGAGATATCCCTTGGCGACGCATGGATCGCGAGGCTGCAATACTTCGAGGTGATCCAAAGCCAGGCTCAACGACAGTTCGTCCTCGATTTGGTAGGCGGCGTTTAAAGCATCGCTGAGCGCGATTGTCGAAATTTCGGAAGGAGTTTTCTCTTCCGAAGCGAGTAGCAGCGACTCGATGGCCTCTTTGGGCTGGTGCAAATATAGGTGGCTGCGCCCGATGAAAAGATGAGCCGCATGGCGAGCGCTCGGGCGCTATTTTTTCGAGGAGGCTTTCTTTTTGAGCCACGATCGATTCGTATTCTCCGGCGTCGTAAGCTACGACCAATTGATTATAAGAGGCATCTTGGAGGCGGCTTTGCCCGAGCTCGGATACCTGCGCAAAAGTTTGCATGGAGAGCCGCTTATCGTATTCGGCTTGGAGCAAAGCCGCTTGAAAAAGCATCTCTTCCCTGCAATTTCCCGGCATGTCCGCGAGCTTGAGGTACATTTGGGATGCGGATTCAAAATCTTTGAGAATCCAGGAAAGATGCGCAAATGCTTGGGCGACGTCGGTGGAGAGCTCATTTTCGAGCAGAAATCTAAAATAAGGGGAGGCTCTTTTAGCTAGACTTTCTTGAACTTCAGGGTCTTGCGGCGAGTTGAGGCATTGTTGGTAAAGGGCGATCGCGAGAAAGTGAGTGAGGTGGTTTTTTTTCACAGGATCGAGCGATTCGCATACAAGAGATCTTCGCATTCGTCGGCCAAGGTGGCAAACCACTGCAGTTCCAAAAGGGATTGCATCCGGCTCAGCAGCACAGTATCGGCGATTTCGGGATCTGTAATGCGGCTGTATTGCATGAGTGCGGCTTTGAAATCCTTATCCCGCAGGTGCAGATCTCCTAGAGTTGCGTGCAAATATTCGGCAAAAGAACTATTCGGGAATTGCTTAAGGAAATCTTCGATTTCGGATTTGACAATTCGGTATTCGCCTTCCTGCCAAAAATCGGCGATCCTTCTGAGAAAAAGAGCTTCTTCTTCCGTTTTCGCTTCCCAAGCGGGAAATGCCGGCGCTCCGGCCAATAGGAAAAATGCCCAAACGAACCGACGCATAATCACACCTCTTATCTGTCGATTATACGAGGCAGGGAATAATCAACCTATTCAAAAAAATCATCGGATTTTTTCATTTCGACCCAAGACCCGCCTAAAAACCTATCTTAGTATTGAAGAATCGATTTTTCGGCAATGCGAAAGCCGCTGCAATTTGAAATCATTGAGAATTGACCGAAACTGATTTCTTGGATAGCTTTGTCCACAAATCGACGGAGGCTCGCTTTGCGGCCGGCCGCTAAAGCTGCTCATCGCGTTCGCGCTTTTTTAAGGGGGTATGAATGGGGATTGCGTTTATCTTGATCGCAGGGTGTTTTACGGCTCTATCCAATTTTTGCATGCGACGAAGCATCGACAGCGGAGGAACGAGCAAGGCATTTTTAATGGTGCAGCTCAGTTTTGCTGCGCTCTACGGCGTTCCTGATCGGCCCGTTCGCACCTTGGATTTCGATATCAATGGCCCGATTGTCGTTTCGGGACTCGGATCCGGACTCGTGCTAGGGATTGATGTTTCATCCTTTGGGCGCGCGCTCGAACAAGGCCCCGCGGGACTGACATTCGCCGCGCTGAACGCCGCAACGGTGATGCCGGCGATCGCATGGCGATGATTTGGAGCCGCATTCGGATTTATTTATACGCCTTGGCATGCGACGGCTCGGTCCTGGTTCTCGCAGGGCTGTTTTGGGCCGGGTCGAGGCGCCTCCGGCTGGCAGGACAAGAGGCTTTGGCTCAGCCTCGCGGATTTGATGTTCGCTTGCCATTTGCTGTTCATGATTTTAATGCAATGGGAGCGCTCATGTTAAAGTCGGGCGGATGTCGATGGCGTTTAGCGCGCAGGAAATGGCGAGCCAGTGGTTCATGCCGTTGATTTATTTCGCGGCCGCGCTTTTGCAGATCGGGGTCTATGTGTCCTCGGAAAAAAAACTGGCCGAATCGGGAAGAGTGCGTCTACGGGTTGTTCGGCGGGATCGCAAATGGCGCGAGCACGTTTTTTCTGATTTGGGCGACCGAAGTGGCGTCGGCGATGGAAAATGCCGTTATGTTTCCCCTGTTTTCGGTTTCCGTAATTTTGATTTGCAACATTTGGAGCCAAAGGCTGTACCAGGAAAAAGTGAACTGGAAGGCATGCCACGTTTGCATTTTGGGCCTGTTTCATCGGCACGGTCGACTGGGCGGCTCTGTTTCAAATAAGAATTTTTTCAGCGATGAAAAATGGGGCGATTGCGATTTCAAATCAAATCGAATGTCCGTCCCGCGCCTTTGAGCTGCCCATAGGAAGCAATGAGGTTTTCCGCTTTTTAGGGGCTTGTTTTTTGAGTTTTCGTAGACTTCAGCCCTTTGCCATTCAGCCCATGGCTGAAATAAAGAGCGCCGATGCGCTCGAGCAGATCTTTATCATGCAGGTCCAATTTCAAAGGATTTCAATTTCGAGCAATTCTTCCTGTGCATTCTCAAATCGCGATATCCTTGGGCCAGCTGTTCGTGGATCCATGGATCGTCCGGGGCGAATCCGCTCAGGATCTGAAACTCTTCGACTGCAAGTTGGGCCGCAGTTCGAAAATTCTCGGCGCAGAGTTCTTTTTTCCGCTGAATAAAAGTAAGAGGAAAACCTTCTTTCGGCTCGGAAACAACTTGCAAAGGGCGATATAGGTTTGAGCTAGGGAGGCGTGCATGCCCAAGTCGGTCGGCGCGAATCGCACTTGGCGTAAATGTTCGTCGATGGCCGCATGCAAAAGGACTTGTTTAAAGCGGAACACATCTTGCCCATGGCGAAGTGCAAAAAAGGAGGACAAGGGCTCTGGAGACATTGCAAAGATTGGCGGGATGCGGTAGAATTGCCATTCGAATCCGTCCAGATAGGAGGCGAGTTTTAAAAGAGCTGCCGCAATCGAGAGATCCGGCTCGTCTTCTAGGGGAACGCGCTTTTGCGGCAAGTCTCGAGAAAATCTTCTTTGATCTGCGCGAGCTGATCAGGTTTTTTTGCCTGGAAATAAAAAAATAGCACGAAATAAACAAAAGCGGTGAGGAACGATGACGCTTAGCGACGATGGCGATGAATGTCGCTGAGGAATAAATCGGTAAAAAAAATAACGAAGAGCGACTATTTCAAGAGCGAACAAACCGCCGAAAGATGGACATTGAAGAAGACAAAAGACGACGTGGCATTTTTAAATCCCCTAATGGCCGATCGATATGCGATGGGGAGCGATTCCTGAAAAGAGTCGTCGAGCGCCGGATCATCGAGAGGAATGGACATAAAACACCGAGGGAAATAAAAGATTTTGCCCGCTGCGAGGCGTGCGTTTCCTAATCGTTTACCCCTTTTTTCGATTTAACGCAACGATCTGAAAGGGCAAGAACTCGACAGAGTCGCCACAAAAGCACGCAGAAGGAGCGCCTCTCTCGCTGGAGAGCTCTGTCGGTTCAAGTTTTCTCTGGAAATCGCTAAAATCTTTTCACTATACTCCCCCGCGCATGAAAACTGGTTCATCGCTTACAAAATATCCCCAGGGGAGCCTCCGAGAGCTTCTCGCGCTTGCAGCTTCTCTCACGCTGATTCTCGCCTCGAATGGCCTCATGGGATTTGTCGATCGGATTCTCCTGGCACAGCATTCTCTTGAGAGCCTGCAAATCTGTGTCGCCGCCGCGAGTTTAACGACCGTCTTTCAAATGTTCTGCGTTAGAATCGCGCATGTCTCACAAATTTTCATCGGCCAGTATAAAGGGGCGAATCGCCCGGAGCTCATAGGCCCTTGCGTTTGGCAATCGATCTGGTTTTCTTTTCTATCGATGATTGTCACTCTCCCCGTGTCCTGGATTGTCGGCCCTCGATTTTTCGCAGGGACCTCGGTGGCAGAGCCGGGTCTCGCTTATTTTCGCATTCTCATGTGTGCGAATTTCCTGTTCCCTCTCGGGGCGTCTCTTTTTTCTTTTTATTTGGGCAGAGGCCGAATGAACGTTGTGATCATCAGCGCTTTTATCGGTTTTCTGCTCAATATTGCTATCGATGTTGCATTGATCTTTGGCATCCGAGGGTTTTGGGGACCTATGGGTGCCATGGGGTCGGCTATAGCCGTGATCGTCACACAGGCGGTGCTTTGCATAGTTTTGTTCATAGACTTTTTGAAAAAAGAACATCGGCAAACCTACGGCATTCATTTTTGGCAATTCGACTGGAGCCTTCTGAAGCAAACGCTGAAAGTAGCCGTTCCCCGATCCGCGACCTCTTTTATTCTACTCAGCACATGGGCGGCCTGCGTGCAGATCATGATGCGAAAAGGGGGCGACTACATGGCGGTGATCACGTTTGGATCGAGCATATTCCTTTTGACGGACATCTTGGCGCAAGGGCTTGCTCAAGCGATGATGACATCCGGCGCTTATACGATAGGAACGAAAAATTGGAGCTGTCTTAGAAACACTGTGAGATCGGGGTATTTGGCAGCCCTTCTGCTTGGAACGATCCTGGCAATCCCTTTGGTTTGCTTTCCCCAATTTCCGATCGCAGTTTTCTTTAAGGGGGAAATCTCTTCATCCCTTCGCCAGCTTTTGAATCTGTCCTGCGCATGTTTGTGGGTTAATGTTCTGGCTCAGGCGCTTAGCTCAATCGGAAGCGGGGTATTGCTAGCTAGCCGAGACGCATTGTTCTTGATGATGTTTCATCTCGCTATTGGATGGGGAATTATTTATTTCCCCCCGTATATTGGAATCGAAGTATTGGGATGGCCGCCGTACGCATTTTTCCTGTGTGCGGCACTCTCGTGCATTATTGTCTCAGTTGCTTATTATTTGCGGTTCTCTCAAGAGCGCTGGAAATGCTTTGAACTCGTAGAGACTAGCTCCTAGACACCCGTTGTTCAGCGGGAGAAAGAGGCCAGCATTTGAGCTTTCTTATTGACGCAAGAAGCATCGGCCTCTCGCTGGGGAGTTCTGTCGGTTCAAGTTTTCGCTGGAAATCGCTAAAATCTTTTCACTATACTCCCCGCGCATGAAAACTGGTTCATCGCTTACAAGATATCCCCAGGGGAGCCTCCGAGAGCTTCTCGCGCTTGCAGCTTCTCTCACGCTGATTCTCGCCTCGAATGGCCTCATGGGATTTGTCGATCGGATTCTCCTCGCACAGCACTCTCTTGAGAGCCTGCAAATCTGTGTCGCCGCCGCGAGTTTAACGACCGTCTTTCAAATGTTCTGCGTTAGAATCGCGCATGTCTCACAAATTTTCATCGGCCAGTATAAAGGGGCGAATCGCCCGGAGCTCATAGGCCCTTGCGTTTGGCAATCGATCTGGTTTTCTTTTCTATCGATGATTGTCACCCTCCCCTGTCCTGGATTGTCGGCCCTCGATTTTTCGCAGGGACCTCGGTGGCAGAGCCGGGTCTCGCTTATTTTCGCATTCTCATGTGTGCGAATTTCCTGTTCCCTCTCGGGGCGTCTCTTTTTTCTTTTTATTTGGGCAGAGGCCGAATGAACGTTGTGATCATCAGCGCTTTTATCGGTTTTCTGCTCAATATTGCTATCGATGTTGCTTTGATCTTTGGCATCCGAGGGTTTTGGGAGCTTATGGGTGCCATGGGGTCGGCTATAGCCGTGATCGTCACACAGGCAGTGCTTTGCATAGTTTTGTTCATAGACTTTTTGAAAAAAGAACACCGACAAACCTACGGCATTCATTTTTGGCAATTCGACTGGGGCCTTCTGAAGCAAACGCTGAAAGTAGCCGTCCCCAGATCAGTGACCTCTTTTATTCTATTCAGCACATGGGCGGGCAGCGTGCAGATCATGATGCGAAAAGGGGGTGACTACATGGCGGTGATCGCATTTGGATCGAGCATACTTCTTTTGACAAATATCTTGGCGCAAGGACTAGCTCAAGCGATGATGACATCCGGCGCTTATACGATAGGAACGAAAAGTTGGTGCTGTCTTAGAAAAACCTTGAAATCGGGGTATTTGGCAGCCCTTCTGCTTGCGATAATTCTGACAATTCCTTTGTTGTGCTTTCCCCAATACCTAATCGCAGTTTTCTTTAAGGGGGAAATCTCTTCATCCCTTCGCGAGCTTTTGAATCTGTCCTGCGCATGTTTGTGGGTAAATCTTTTAGCTCAAGCGTTTACTATGATTGGGAATGGGATGTTGATGGCATGCCAGGACATGCTGTTCTTCATGGTATTTCATCTTGCCCTCGGGTGGGGAATTAGCTATTTTCCCGCCTATATTGGAATCGAACTATTCGGATGGCCGCCGCACACATTTTTCCTGTGTGCGGCATTCTCATGCGTTGCAATTGCAACCGCATATCATTTGCGGTTTCGTCAAGAACACTGGAAATGTCTTGAACTCGCAAAGGCTAACTCTTAGATGCACGGTGTTCGGCAGACATGATGCCAGCGAGATTTTTTCTCCGAACATAGGAACTGTGTTCCTCAATTAATGGAATCACCGGCAGTTCTTCGATTAAAATAGCTTCTGCGGCGACTAAATGAACCAATCGTTTCGTTAAATCTTGCTCGGCATCCGCTTTGCGAAGGAGCTCTTGATACCTAGGGTTCTCCCAGCCAGAAAAATTGATTGTATCGTTTCGGTAGCGGAAGGCATTCAATGTATAAATGGGGTCGCTAATTGGAGATCGCCAACCTAGGATTGCCATTTCAAAATCTCCTTCGGAGATTCGTTGGAATAGGTCTTGCCAAACACAATTTTCTATCTGAAGGCGGAGATCAAAAGTTTGCTCCCACTGTTCTTGAATAAATCCAACGATATTTTTTCTCTGTCCTTGACAGGAATGGCTGAGCGTAATTTGTGGGGATTTTCCTTTGAGAAAGCCCAAATCTTTCAGCGCTTCTCGAAATAAATAAAGCGATTGACTTCGATCCTGCTGTGCAGAACCTTTATTCATATTCCCCAGATGGTCGGAGGGCAAGGGGCTAAAGGCAGGAAATGTTGAAGCTCCGAGCATTTCAATAAGAACTTGTCGATCCAAAGCCAAGGCTAGGGATTTTCGAAGCTTAATTTCATGGAAAGGAAAGCGCTGCGTATTAAAAACAAGCCAAAAAACGCATGGGCCGCAAAGAAGTTGCTTGGATTCCGGGAAATCTTTGAGACATCGAGGATTGCATTCTTGCAAAGAGCGATCTAAGTAATCGATTTCTCCTTTTTTGAATAGCTGCAATGCTGCGAGGAGTTTTGTTTCTACGAGGAAGATCCGGCTTAATTTAACTTCTTTTCTGTCCCAATAGAACGGATTGCTAATCAATTCATAATGCTCAAGGCCAAGTTTTTTCAGTTGAAAAGGCCCATTGCAAACGTAAGATTCGCCTTCTTGGACAGACCATTGAGGGTGCAGGAAATCGATGCGCTCATGGATAGGCGAGTAAAGAGAATGCGCGGTGAGTTCTAAGAAATAGGGGCAGGGATGTTCGAGATCGACTTTTAAGGTGTTCTCATCGAGCGCTTTGATGCCGACGTCTTCAATGCCTGTTTTTGCTTCTTTGACTGCTTGTGCGTTTTTAATAGGGTAAAACAAGTGGGCAAATACAGAAGGGAATCCTGGAGAGAGGATTTTTTTCCAAGCATAGGCAAAATCCATCGCTCTGACTTTTTCTCCATTATTCCAGAAAGACTCTCTCAAGGTAAAAAGATAGGATTTACCATCGGGAGAAATCTCGATCTTTTCTGCTAAGGCGGGTTCAGGAACGCCGTTTTTCCCAATCCGGGACAACCCTTCGAACAGCAACTGCAATACTTTTCTGGACTGTTCGTCTCCCCCTAATCGAGGATCCAGAGAAAGGGGGAGGCAAGCAACGCTGATGCGCAGCGATTGAAAATTAGCGGATTTTTTCTTCCATTCTTTCAGTTGGCTCTGAACGATCTGTAAAAAGTTGAGTCGATCGGCTTTGCTATGAGAATGGTAGATATGCCCCAGAACGTGCAATCCTTGGTGGGTCAAGGAAATCGTCGCCAAATCCTCTGCAATCCCCTGTTCGGCCTTTAGAACGTCTGAGATCTGCTGTGGAAACGAGGGGTCTTCTGTCGAAATCATGACCAAGAGAAAATATTCCGTTTCCTCCGATAGGAAGCGATAAGCCCCGTTCCCGGAAAGATTTCTCCTCAGGATCTTAAGGAAGAGCCTAAACGAGTCTTTTAAGACATCGAGAGGGAGCAGCGCTTGCATATGGGCGGGGGAAAGAGCGTGAAAAAACCTGTCGAGCAGGTCGGGGTCTTTGCGAGCGATCTCTGGAAGGCTGCTTTTAAAATCGGAGAACCGATCCCGCTGCTGAGCGAATACGCCGCCATTGTAATCGCGTACTTTTCCGATGGCTTTGTGGAGAAAAGACACGGCTTGATGCCGAGCTTCGTAGAGATTGATGGAAAGATCCGTGCGCAGAAAAGATGCTCCGATGGGGATTTGCAGGCGGAACATATCGATCTCTACATTCCGCTGCGATTTCCTGTAATCGGAGATGAACTGCACGGGAAGGGATGCAAAGCATTCGTCAAGAGGCATCGTCGTTTTTCGAATGGTTCGAACAAGGATGATTTGAAAGGAGAGATATTCGGAGTTCTTCGCCGAAAAAAAGATCATTGCCTGAGGCAGATCAGGAGATGAAGCCAGCTCTTGTTTTAAAAGCTCGATGTTCTTCATCACCTCTTCTTCCCGATGCAGATTGAATGAGATGGAGCACGTCCGCTCGATTCTCTTTGCGAATTCCTCAGAAAGGGCGCGGGAAAGCTGTTTTTTCTCCTTTAAGGAAAATAGAGTCCCATTTTTTTTGACGATTTCGACATATGCAGTAAGAATAGGATCCAGTTGCGAAGGGCAAGCATAGAAGGACCCTTTTACGATCTCCGCTTGGGGAAGGATGGCGAGAATCGCGGCGCTCATGTGCTTTTCCCCAAAGCGTTCTCCTTCTTCGTTCTGAAGCGAAATTGCTCCCAGAATTCCCAGTACGGGCTGCGATTGAAAGGGAAATGTGAGTTTTGTTTGAAGTATTCTGGCTCTAGTCTGTCTCTTATGTGGAGAGAAGTACAATGCCCGATTCATCGATTTGCGCATCAGATATGATGAACAAAACATTCTGACTAAGTGGCGAACATTCCGCAAACGGATAAAAGCCGGATTCAATTGTCCGATAAATCGAAAGAGTTCTTGCTGGATGTCCTTATCAAAATAGTCTGGCCAGCGTTTTAGGGGATGCGAAATCGCCTTGAACAAAGAGGCTGTTCCTTCCGAGTAAAGCAAGGGATGATCGATATCCGCGAAAAGAAATTTTTCAGCCGAAACATTCGAGTTCATGGCTTGCCTTTTTTAGATGGCGTATAATTTTAAGGGACGGACTTTACTAAACATCTAAATTTAAGGCTAGTCTTTGACTTTGAAATTTTAATTTAGACGAGCAGGGAAATCCCCTCTTCGGGTTTGTGCTGCTCAAACGAAAGATTGCACTGAATAGGAGATCGCTATCGCCCGGAATCGATCATGAAATTGATCACGCGTTGGCTGACTCCGGCATCCTGTAGGCGGCGAACTTGCGCCTGGCTCAGGTTGTACATGCTGTTGTTTTGCTGCATATACGAGATGATCGAGTCGTCATTCACCCCGCCTTGGGAGAGCTTGATGATGTCGTTGACGGTGAGGGGTTCGTTTCGATCCATCCGATCCACGGTGCGCGGACTGGTCTTTTCCATGACTTTGCGATCCTGAGGATCGAGTTTGAATACGGGTTGCTCGGCAGGTGCGGCGGCGATGGGAACGAGTGAGGCTGTTGCTACGGTTCCTATGCTTTTGGTCGGCTGAGAAGTCGCTGCGGTTTGCGTGTGGCAGCTCGCAAGACATATGCCTGCAGCGGCGGCTAAAAATGTTCGATAGTGCACGTCTCCTCCAGAATCGATCGTTGGTCTCTCCTTTCGATTAACGGGATTGAAAAAAAATGTCTAATAAAAAAGAGATCGATGCCGAATTTCGGGATCAGAGGGTGTCTGCAAAGAGCGGCTTTGTAGGCACCCTCTAAAGGCTCATCGAGATGCGCCTTTTAGACGAGAGAGCTTTCGTCTCGGAACCGGTAGCCGACTCCCCGCACGGTCTCGATCCAATCGAAAGAAGGGCCGAGTTTTTTGCGCAAAGATGCGATATGGACGTCGATATTGCGATCTACAATGAGAGCATCGTCGTTATTGACGTCGTCGAGCAGCTGGTTGCGGGTCAGTACTTTGCCGCGGTTGGTGACGAGGCGCCGCAGGATGCCGAATTCAGAAAGAGTCAGAGGGATCAGTTTATCTTGCTTGCGTAGATTATAGCGGTCGACTTCGAGCGCGAATTCGCCGAATTTCAGGGTTTTGAGGGGCTTTTCGGGTTCTTTGCCTCGCCGCAGGATCGGCTTTGATGCGCGAGAACAGCACTTTTGGCGAAAAGGGCTTGGTGACATAATCGTCGGCGCCGAGTTCGAGGCCGAGGACGACATCGATCTCTTCGCCCTTTGGCCGACAAGATCATGATCGGAATATTTTTCAGCTCGGGGTTGCCTTTGATTTTTCGGCAGACGTCGAGGCCGTTTTCTCCCGGGAGCATAACGTCCAGGATGACGAGATCCGGTTTTTCCCGCTCGATAGCCCGGTAGCCGTTGATGCCGTCTACTTCGACATGCAGTTTATAGCCGGACATTTCTGCTTGGAGTTTGATCAGGGCATGCGATGTCTTCTTCATCTTCGATCAGAATAATGCGGTTTTTTTGAGTCATGAGAATCCTCGAGGGATGATGATCGGGCAGTTAAGATTATTTCATAGGTTCTAATTTTTCCTCAACGCGGAAAAAATCCGCTGCGCAAGAATAATCGTTCAGAAACGATTTTGCCAAAAGCGGAACAGCGGAGGGATTATCTGTCGCATAGAATCGATACGATGGCGGGCTCGATTGGGGATTGAGCAAATCCGGAGCGTTCCAAAAGCTGTCTGGCAAGCATGCGCAGCTTTGCGCAGGTTCCAAGATGTTGATATTCGCCCCGATCGTTTCCTCAATGACGTTTCTCAGCAAGGGATAATGCGTGCAGGCGAGCAGCGACGGCGTCGATGTCGCGCGGTTTTGATCGATGCTCTAGATAGTGATGGGCGATGTCCGTCGCGGCGGGGTGGGAGAAAAGAAGTTCCTCGGCCAAGAGGGACAAATAAGCGGACATGGCGATGGAAAAAACTTTGGCGAACGGGCGGCGTTCAAAATGAGCCGTTCATAAATGCCGGATGAAATCGTGCTCGCAGTTGCAAGAACTGCGACCCGCTGCGATCGGGTCGTTTGCATGAGCAGGTTCAATCCGGCTTCGATGACTCCGATCACGGGGATGGGGAGATTTTTTTGGAGAATATCAAGAGCATGGGCGGATGCCGTATGACAGGCGACGATCAGGAGCTTGATGTTTTTTTCGAGTAAAAATGCGGCGTTTTCTAAAGAAAATCGAACGATGGTGTCGGAGGATTTCGTGCCATAGGGAAGCCGCGCCGTGTCGCCGAAATAGACGAGATCTTCTCGGGGCAGAAGTCTGGCGACTTGACTGAAAACGGTCAAGCCTCCGATTCCCGAATCGAAAAGCCCGATCGGACGGCTAGCGGGAGATGGATCATCGGGGATTTTCAGTTCTTTGCCAACAATGATTCGGTCGTCGGCAAGGCCGTTGGCTTGTTTAATCCGTATCGACTGTCGTCTTATGCTGGCGCGCGATTTTTTCCAGAGAATCTCCGGCGCGCACTTTATAGAGGGTTTCCTCGGGAAGATCCTCGCAAATGCTTTGCGAGCCCTTCGAAGTGCCCTTTGAGTTTGGCGACTTCTTCAAAATGCCGTTGCTGAGAGAGGAGCTCCTGTTCGAATTCGCATAAACGCTCTTTGAATTGGGTCAGGAGCTGCCGTCGTCTCATTTGCATGCGAGGCCATCTGTTTGAGATCCGCGCTATTGTTTTGAGAGCGCGTTTCCGATGAAGAAATCCGTTTTTCAATAAAAGCCAACTTGCTGCGAGAGGGAATCGAGCCTCGTTTGATTTTTTTCGGCGTCCTGTTCTTTGAGCGAAGAAAGAGAGCTTTCCTGATTTTTTAACCGGCTGTCGAGGATTTGCACGTCTGTTTTAAAACAGGAGATGTCGTGGCGAAGATCGTCGAGATTCGTCTGCATTTCGAGCAGCGTCAGTTCGAGCTGATGTTTTTCTTCGCGCGGAGAGGATTTTAAAGGAGAGCAGCCTGCGGCCAACGCCGCAGCTGCAAGGGACAGAGCGAGGGATCTCATTTTTCGTACAACTTAAATTCGGCTCGGCGGTTTTGTTTCCAGTCTTCTTGGCTGTGTCCGAGAGCTAAGGGATTTTCCTTGCCTCTGGAAACGGTGTAAATGCGGTTCAAATCCACTCCGTTTTTGACGAGAACTGCGCTCAGGTGGTTTGCGCGGCGCATGCCGAGAGAAAGGTTATAGCTCGCCGAGGCGCGCTCGTCGGTATGGCCTTCGATCAGCAGATAGGCATTGGGGTGTTTTTTCAGATAAGCCGAGATATGCTGCATCGCTCTGGATATCGGCCTTATTGCGCAGACGTGCTCATCGGTTTCGAAATGGACGAGATTGAACCCGAATGCTTCGGTAGGAACTGGAAGCGATCGAAAGCCGGAACGCCGCCTGTTCTCCGGGGATTCCTCTCGGCTGAGGGATCGCCGCATCGAGAAGGGCGATTCTCTTCAAATCCGAATCGTTGAGGGGGATGAAATCCTCATCGTAAGGCCCGAGAAATTCCTCATCCGAGGTCAGCATTCGCGATTCATAATCTTTGCCCCAGAGCGAGTCGACGCCGCGTTGCATATAGCGTCCCGCGGTTTTCACATTTTCCCAAGTTTCACTGCTATTGTGGCAGCAGCCGGCCGATAGGGCGGCGATCGCAGCCCAAATAAGGAATCGTGCTTTCATACAATCTCCTGTCGCCGCATCTGACCATGTAATGATGCGTTTTGCTGTAAACAGCTCATGGCTCAATTTAACGAAAGCGGGATTTCTTTGCGAAATCAAAAACCGCAGAGGATGCGCTCTGAGTAAAATTAATGGAAAAAAAGCACAGACGCCAGCAAAATGGCCGGCGCGATTTTCTCGCAATATAGGGAATTTATGAGTTCGGTATCTCGTTCTTTTGAGAAAATAGACATTTCCGATTATTGGAGCCTCATCAGTTCTTTCAGCGGCTGCATAGAAAATAACAGGATATCAAAAGCAGCGAAGGAAGGCGTTGAGAGCTCTTTTGGCAAACTGGCCGAGCGCTACCGGATAGGCCGAGACTCGGATTCCTGCGCAGTCCGCGCGATGACGATATTCAAAGTCGGAACTTCGAGCCCGTTGACGGCAGCGGAATTTCCCCAGAGCGCTGAAGGAAGGGGTGCGCTTCGGCCTGTTCTCGCGAGCGATTGGCGGAAATTAAGCGAAACTATTTTCAGATCGGCCCGGCCATGAGAGAGCAGATGAAGAGTTTAACCCAGGCCGGCTGGTCTCAAGCCTTGAATCGGTGCATAGCGAGAGAAGATGAAGGAGCGATCGAAGAGCTGCTTCAGTCCGGCGATATGGGAGTTCGCGCTCAACAGGGATTGGAAGACGCGGCTTGCCTCGCCGGATCAAAGGGGCGATGGGATTTGTTGCCGATATTGCAGAAAAAGGGAACCGTTTATTCGGGTTCTTCTTTCGAAAGGTTGGGAAGCCTGGCCGTTTCACAGAAAAACTTGCAGGCTTTAAAAGACTTGCGCAGCCAGGGAATGGAAAGCGGCCCATATGCTAAAGCGTTTTTTTTCGCGGTGAAAACGAAAGATTGGCCGACGGTTCGCGCCATTCTCAATGAACACATAGCTGCAGGGGCTCGAGTCGGAAAATGCGAATTCCTTCGGCACCTCGAGGCGCCGCAAAGATTGCAGCTTTTGTCGATGCTTTTAGAGGCCGAATGGAACGAGATGGTCGAAATCGTCGTTTCTCAAGCATTCGGCATGCAAGGATAAATAGCCTACTTTATCTGGCGAGGTTCCCAAGAGGCGAATCGCTTTTGCCCAAACCCAGAGCTGATCTGCACGGGTTGCTTTCGAATTAAATCGATGAGGAACAGTTCGGAAACGTCGTTGGTTTCAGTATTGTAGACCAATGCAGGCTATTCGGAGCCCAAGAGGGGTTTTCTTTATTCTCGGGGCTGAAGGTGAGCTGCGTATTCCTCATCGGTTTCAAAATCATAGATCCAAATTTGCCGCACGCCTTCGGTTCTCGCGCTATAGGCGAGTTTGATCCGTCGGGAGACCAGGAGGGAGAGGTGTTCTCCCTGCATTTTTTTGAAATGAGCTGCGGGTTTTACTCGAGGAAGTCTCTTTAGGGATTCGCACTTCGAGGCGTAGATGCGGGGCGGGCCGTCTTTGTCGGACACGAATGCGATTTTTTTTCCGTCGGGGCTATAGGTCGGGAGAAGCTTGGGTCGCTTTCGGCGCGGAAAATAATTGGCGGGGGCGTCCCGTCTCTTTTCCTTGGCGGTCCAGATTTTGAATAAACAGATCGGGTCTTCCCGCGATGTCGGTAATGAAGGCGATCTGGCTAGCAGATGGGGAGATTGCGGGGAGCAATTGATTGCCGCGCAAGTGGATCCATAGCTCGGGTTTCGATTGAAATAGGGAAGCTCGATAAATTTTCGATTGTCCGTTTTCATGCGAGACATAGCAGCATTGCGCCCGAGCCGATTTTGGGCAGGAAGCTCGGGCTCATGCAATAGCCATTTGAGCAGGGCAGCTTTTTTGCGTTCAGGCCGTCGAAATCGCAGACCCAGATATCGGAGAGCCATTCGGGTCCGCCCGGAGCTGAATTGGGAGTTCTGCTGGGAAAAAATAATCCGCTGCGAACAGACTCCATCGGCTCCGAAGAGATCTTTCTGAATCGCATCGGCCAAGCGGTGGATCGCCGGGCGATCCGCGTCGGGATTCGAAGTGATCTGGATATCGGGGTAGCGCTTGGAAGTGCCTTTTGCCGTGTTGAAAACGGTTGCGGAAAACGTTTGTTTGAGTCGACTTGGATCGGCGACGACGAACGGGAATTTTCTCTTGTTTCCAGAAACGAAAGGTCGAATTCATGCTTGGGATCGGGCCAGTTGATTTTTCTTCGTAGCGATCGTTTTCAACGACAAGAGAGCTGTATCCGGTATTGGCCAAATCAAAGGCGAGCGAGGCGCGGAGTTCTTCGGGATAGCGCCAGTCGCTGCGGGGAGCGGCATTATGAAGCCGCGTCAGGTAAACGGGTTGAAGGGACACTTTGGTGGCGAGCCGCACTTCGAGATTTTGTTGCGCATCAGCTCTGCAAGCGAGGAGTAGAGAAAAGCGGTGAGAAGCTGCGGAAAAGGGTTCGGCAATAGGCGGGAAATCATAGATTTTTTCGGCGTTGGTAAATGTTACAATGAATTCAAGGCGATCGTTATCGATGCCGAAATTATTAAAACATGGAAGGGAGAGCTTGGGCAACTCATTTTTCAGCCACTCGACGTTTTTCGAGGCTCTTGGCATCCAGGATGTCGATCGATGCGATTTCGCCTGATCTTGCCAAGGGAGAGTTTCACTTTGACATCGCCGGTTTCCGGCAAGTAGAGCATTTGTTGAAAGATCGAATCAGGATCTGCCGAAACTGGGCGCGAGATCGCCGATTCATCGTCGAAGACGAGCGCTGCGGCCGCTGCGAGAAAGGACGGCACTTTGAGATCGCGGGCGGATATGCAAGGAGAAGCGGGAAGCGCTTCGCTGAGCGCTGCAAGGCTCTCTTCGATCTCTTTAAGCGGCGCGGGATCGATGTCGCGAAGACGGCGCGAGGGGCAGATTTTTTGGCGTCCTGTTTTTGCGGTCGGTTCTTTGCGAGCCGATGGTTTAGCTGCGGGAGTTTTGGGTTTGGCGGGCGCGGCCGCAGATTGTTTCGGCTGGCTTTGCAGAAGCGGGGACGGTTTGTTTTCGCGGCGCCGTTGAGTGCGAAGCGATCGCAGGGCGAGGTGCGCAAAGAGGGAGATAAATCGCGCTCCGAACGGCGATTCTCCTCGGGATTTTTCGCGACCCCGACACGATGTGGTCCGCACACATGCAGGCGATACTGCCACATGGATGAACAGAACGAGAAGGGCGATTTGCCGAAACGGGCTGTGCAAGGGATTCGAGTCCCTAAGGCGGTTGTAAAATGACGTCCATCTCTTCAAATCCGCTGCTTTCGAGCAGATTTTTAATCGCCTGATAAGTCCCGAAAGCTGGCGCGGCTATCGTGGATGAGTTTCGGCGAAGAGCGCGGATGGAGTTTTTTTCGCGGTCGAGCCAAGGCCCTAAATCCCGCAGGAGGATCGGGGTGTTTTTCACGCGGATGGTATTGTCGGCCAAAACGGTGATCGCAAGCAGGCTCGCTCGACTGAAGGGGGATTTTTTCTTTTCCGCTGTTTGGAGGTCCCGATGCGAGCTGAACGCGGTCGATGTCGAGCATCGGAGCGATGATCATAAACGTGATCAGGACGACGAAGACGACATCGAGCAAAGGCGTGAGATTGACCGGGGATTCTTCATCTGATTCCTCGTCGGGAGAGAACGATGCGGCGGCGTCCCATGGAATTTATTCCTTTCGATATTGCATTTCGACGGCGGCGAGCAGCAGATTCGAGAATTGTTCCAGATCCCGTTTGTATTCCCTCGAGGCGTTTTTGAGGTAATTGTGGGCGACGAGCGCCGGGATGGCGACGATCAGCCCGATGACGGTGGTCGCCAAAGCCAAAGAGAGGCCGATGAGCATCGAGGCGTTGCCGCTCGCATGGCCGCCCGGCAAATGCCCGAAGGCGAGCAAAATGCCCCAGACCGTTCCGAGCAAACCTAAAAACGGCCCGAGAGCCGCGGCTGTAGAGAGGACGAACAGATTTTGATCCAGAGGCTTGCATTGCGCGGCGGCGGCGGCGTTCGCCTGGGATTCGATGAGGCCTAAATCCGCAGCGGAGAGAAACGGTTCTGCTGCCTGGGCCTTCGAGTTATTGCGGCTGATCAGTTGCAAAGCCGTTTGTTTCGTCGCTTTATAGACTTCGAAAAACGGATGCCAAAGCTCGATCTTCCCGTTTTGCGGGACTCGTTGGAATTGGAAATCGAGAGGCGTCGATTTGCTCTCTTCGAACAGCGAGGCGAACTCCGCGCTCAAATGCCGGATGCGCAGCAATTGCCTGCTTTTGTAAATCAGAATGGTCCAGGAAATCGCGGAGAGGAGAAATAAAGCCCAAAAGACCCCTTTTCCAAACCAGTCGGATTGCACATACGCGTTGATGAACGGATTTGCCGCAAGGAGCATGAAAATATCTCTGGATAATCTCTATACTGATACTGTAGAAAAAACAAAAAGTCAAGGGAGCCTAAGCGATGAAAAAAGCATTCAGGCCGTTAAAGAAGCGGTGCCGGGTCGCCTTTTCAACCGCGGCTCGGAAGGACTTCCCATGCAGTTGACGGACGCCCACGCCCATTTAAACTCGGAGCCTTTGAACCGCTGCGTCCACGACGCGATCCAAAGAGCGCGAGCGGCCGGAGTGGTTCGGATCGTCAATATCTGCATGAATTCCGAAGATCTCGATGCGGGCTTTCAACTCCATGCGAAGTATCCCTGGATACAAAACGCAGCGGCGGTGCATCCCTCGGATGCCGCGCGGATGTTCAAGGGCGTATTTCTCCAAGTCGCTGAAGCCGCGCGCGCCAAGAAGCTGGTCGCAATCGGCGAGACCGGCCTCGATTATTATCGAGGCCAGGAAACCAAAGCCGAGCAGATCGAATCTCTGATTTCGCATCTCCATCTGGCTGCCGAAACCCGCCTTCCCGCGATGTTTCATTGCCGCGACGCCTTTGCCGATCTGTTCGCCGTCGCAGACGCCGAATATCCGAAGAGCGCCCCCGCCATTCTCCACTGTTTCACCGGAACGCCCGACGATGCAGAGCAAGCGCTCGCTCGAGATTGGTATATTTCCTTTAGCGGCGTCCTTACGTTTAAAAAAAACTTCCAGTTGCATGAGATCGCCCGAGATACTCCCCTCGATCGAATCCTCATCGAAACGGATTCTCCCTATCTCGCCCCTCAAAGCCATAGAGGCAAAGTAAACGAGCCGGCGTTCGTTCAAGAGATCGCTTGCTTCCTCGCAGATTTAAAGCGGATTTCTCCGGAAGAAGCCGCGCTCGCGACTTCCAACAATGCGCAGCGGTTATTCGGCTCGTCCTCTCCCTGAATTCCCAGTCTTTGGTTTTTGAAGTAATTATTTTATATATCTAACATTTTAGTTCGCTATACTATTTTAATTTAGATCGTTTGTTTGTTGTTTTAATTAATCTGTGACACTAACATTTCTGCTGAAAATTGCCATGAAAGGAGAATTTATATGGTGCAATCCGTAAAACCAAAAGAATTATGCAACGCGCAGCTCTCTGCCTTTCCAAACACATCCTGGCTCGGACGCCATAAAGTGGCGCTTCTGGTTGCAGCCGGACTTGCAGGCTCAGCAGGAGCTGTCTATTATTTAGGCGTTCCTAAGTGCGTCACAGATCTCGGCGATCAGATTTGCTCTTTCCGAAACAAAGAAAACGCACCCGAATTTGCCAAGAATCTTTTAGGTAAGGCGTGCCCTCCAAAAGTCATCGCGTCGGAACAGCCAGAAGTCGGTCAACCAAAAACTGAGACAGCTCAGGACAACAGCTGGGTGAGCGAAGATAAGGTGGCTTATGGAATGACTGCCGCATGTTCAATTATGACGACTGCATTTTTGGCTATTCGCCATGTCCAAGAGTCTGTAAAAAGGGCATTTTGGTTTGTCGGTTAATTGGAGCTTTGCTCAGAAAAAGAAAGCCGTTCAATTTGATTGAGCGGCCTTGGTTTTTTTCGAGGCGAAATTTTGTTCTGATCCCGCAAAACGATTCGATCGCATTCGGAAGAACCTATCTCGGCGCAGAAATCGTAAAATTGAGTTTTATTTTCTTCAGGCGTAAAGTTTTTGCCAAAAAATGAGGACAGTCAATGGTTAACAAAGTTCATCAATCTTCTACTTCCGTCCCGGTTGAAACCGCTTGGGACAAAACCAAGGGTTTTTTAGGGCGCCACAAGGTGGCTATATTAGCGACAGTTGCCGTCGCATCGGTTGCAGCTGCGGCGTATGTCGTTATGCAGTCGTTGTCTCAAGATGATAAGAAGGCCTTTTACGAAAAAGGCGCTCAAAACAATTGGGCTTCGAAATGGCTCTTTCAGAAGTGGTCCTCAGGAGATACCTGCCAAGCGGATGGAGAGAGAACCCAGATCGGCAATGAACTATTGAAAAAATGGGACGCCCAAACGGACGATCTTTACAATTCGCAAGGCCGCAAGAACTTCAGTTCTTGGATCGATGAGCAGCGGAAAGCAGGAGTCTGCCCGGAGCCCAAAGAGGTTCTCTCTATGGCCTTTAAAATGAGAGCCAAATTGCTTCCCGACGACATCTACAAAACGAGCTGTTTGGACGAAGCTCTGAGCGCAGGAAAAGTTCGGGATGTGTATCACACATGGGTGAGTGCGTTGGAGTCGAACACACAAGCAAGATTTGAGAAAGGTGGGCCAGCGTTGAGTCTCTCGCCAGAAACCCTTCAAAGTTTTTTATTGCAGGAGTCCTTGCTAGAGTCCGAAGCCCGCAATACGATACGCCTTGGTACAATAAAATTGCTCGGCGATTCTGAGCTTCGAGACATGAATCTCAAAGTCGGCCTAAATCGCAAGGATTGTTTAACTCCTGCCTATCTCGTCGGCAAATATTGCTCTAAGCTGAGCCCGTACGAGTGCGCGCTCAAAATTTCCGAAAAAGCTCAAACTTCTAATTGGCAAGTCGATTTAGGAAACTGGGCTGCAAGCTGGTTGGATAGGATCCCGTTGGATTTCTTTGAGTTGTTGGGCGGGATGTCTATGAATCAACCATCGTTTCGGGCATAGCCGAGCCGGTGAATTTGATTTCTCTTTAACAAAGAGATGCCGGAGTGTGAAAAAGCTCGCATATCGAGTCTTGAGTCGATTTCGGCAGTCTAATTCAAATTTTTTTAAAATCATTTCCGGATAGCGATTGCATCGTTATCCGGAATGGCTCTCTCTTCTGGGATTCCTCAAGATACCGAAACTACTTCAAAAAATCGACTTTCGGCTGCGCCAAAGCGGTTCTTGAAGTAATTTCGGCAAAGAGTTCTTTGAAAAAAAAGCATTTTGCGAAGTAAAATGCCGGCTCTAAAAACTCAGCAAGGCTATCGGAGAGGCCATTTTTATTCTAAAAAGCGTCGAGAGCCTTGAAGATAACTATTGGAAAAATTCATGACAAATACTATTCAAGCGCATTTTTTACGCCATCCGTTTCAAGTCTTACAACGATCAAGCCCATCGATCTCTCGGAGAGTAAAGCAAGTCGCTTTGGCGGCGATTTCGGTTGGCCTGGCAGGGGCTTTTGCATATTTAAAGATGAATAACTCGGCAAGCGAGAGAACTTTAGAGGCTCTCCAGAATCCCTCCGATGATCTGCAAAAGCCTTTTGCAGATTTAGGAATGGATAACTCGAAGATCGAGATAACAAAGACTTCGGAAGCTCTTCAGGGTTTCTCCGGAGTTAAGAAAAATTTATTAATTGCGGGACTCGTTGCGCTAGCAGCATGGAGAGTTTCTTCATTAAAATCGAATCCGATAACTCCGGAAAAAATAAAACAGCAGTTTGAAGATCTCGGATATCCTTTTTATTTTGAGAGAAAAAGCCTAGTGTCGAAGTGGAGCCGCAAGACTTTAGAAGACATAAGAGACGCGCTTGATAGCGGAGTAGCTAATTGGTTCGATAGTTTTATTGACCGGCCGGAAGGAATAGAGGGATCATTTCCTATTCAATTCGTCGGAGTTGCCGCAGCTAATCGCGCTGACCCATATGCTCTAAAAACGATGATGTACGATTCTCAAGATCCGAGCGGTACTTATAGTACTACCGCGGAGAAGATTTTGACTGTTGTAAATCGGGGAGAAGGTGACGTGGCGAAGCAGATAATCGACATTGCGAAGAAAGATGGGAGATCTTTGAATTTCTATCCCATAGAAAAAGATCCTAAACCCAGGACAACAAAACCGAAGATGGATCCGGAAGAAATGAAAAAACAATTCGAGAGTTGTGGATATTCTTGCGATTTTGAACTCCAGAAATTATGCAATCCTAAGGCGATTTTCGAAGCGATTGAAAATAACGAATTTGGTCGTCTAGCGGGTAATTTCCCAGTTCAAATGATCGGACTCGCTGCGGCATATGGAGCTTCAGCTGATGTCATAAGGATGATGTTAAATGATCAAGAACAGGGCTTCAGGTACTATCGTGCCCATGAGATTTTAGAGGTTGTGCAAAAGGGGGGAGACGATGCAGCGCGAAAGATCATAAACATTGTGCAAAATAACATAGGGAAGGGGAAGAAGGAGGGGAAAACCACTTCGTTGAGCCTCATTTTGAAAAATGGCGGATAGGTTGTTTGAATTTCGATGGATGCGGAACGCGCCCTTGTCGAAAGCGAGAGGCTGTAGGAATTGTTTTCAAGCCAATTATTCCAAAGGCATTTAAGACTTTCTCAAGCACTGGAAGGAACTCTTGAAAGAAGACCGCGCATCGATATCGGCCAACATCGTAAGCCAGGAGTCTGTCCCTGCCCTCTGCCTTAATGTCCAAGTTTAAAATTTCCAGCTAACGTTCCATCGTTGGCTGGGTTGGCGCTCTGTATGGATTCGGACGGAGCGCTCCTGCTTCTAGAGAGATTCAACATCGAAATGCCCCCAAAGTTTGTTGGGAAAAAAGAGTTGGCTAAGTAAAATACCGGCTCTAAAAAACTCAGCAAGGTTATCTGACAGGTATTTTGTGTTTTAAAAAAGCCTTCAAGAGTCTTGCGCGAAATATCAGGAGAGATTTATGGCAGGCGCTGTTCAAATCGAGTCTTTATCGCATCCCGTTCCAGCTTTACAGCGATCGGATTCGGAAATGGCTAAAAGAGTCAATCAAGTTGGTTTAGCGATAATTCTGGTTGGCATAGCAGGAGCTTTTGCATGTTCGCAAGCCTCTGATCAGATATATCCGCTAGTTCTTGCGTTAGCTTCATTAGCAGCGTGGAGATTGTATAACGCAACTTGGATTCGGGTGACTCCGGAAAAAATAAAACAGCAGTTTGAAGATCTTGGATATCCTTTTTATTTTCAGAGTCAGGGATCGGGGTGCGATTTGAGCGACGCGACTTTAAAAGGAATAAGGGAAGCGCTTGATAGAGGAGTAGCCGATTGGGGGTCTATTCCTCTAGAGCTGTGGATCAGAAGAGCGGGAACGTTTCCTATTCAATTCGTCGGAGTTGCCGCAGCTAATGGCGCTGACCCAGATACTCTAACAAAGATGATGTGTAGTACTCATGAGACCCAGTCTTATAGTACTGCGGAGAAGATTTTGACTGTTGTAAATCGGGGAGGAGGTGACGTGGCGAAGCAGATAATCGAGATCGCGAAGAAAGATAAGAGACCTTTGAATTTCTATCACGGAAAAACCCCCTCGCCTAAAGCTCAGACGCTTCATTTGGGAGCTGGGAGTGATTCGAGGCTTCCCGAGAGTTTCGTTTCTCGGATTGAGAGGGGTTCCGATTCCTCTGTAACCCCAGGTTCGAAAGATCAAGCTTCTAACGTGTTAAATTCTAGGGGGCAAAGTTCTGGATCCGTACGGAGATTCGCAAGCCGATTGATTGCAGCAGTCACAAGCTTAAGCTCAAAACCGGTTACGCCAGAGGAGATGAAGGAACAATTCGACAGTCTTGGATATCCTTTTTGGTCTGATAAGGGTAATTTATTTCGTCCTATAGAGGTTGCGAGGAGGATTGAACAACGCGACTGGAGTAGCATATTCAGCAACGAAGTAGCAGGAAGGGGTTGCTGGGGTAAATATCCGGTTCAAATGATCGGAGTCGCTGCGGCCTATGGCGCTCCTTTAAGCACGATAGCCTCTATGTTGGCTGATGCCGACAGCGATTTGCGTGCCAAGGAGATTTTAGATGCTGTACAAACAGGGGGACGCGGAGCAGCGGAAAAGATTATCAATATTGTCAAATATAACGTAAGGAATGGAAAACGGATAGGGGGAACAGGCGATTTGAATTTCACTCCGCAATCTTGAGGATCCAGTGTTTGAATTTCGGTGGGTGCAGAATGCGCTCTCGCTGAAAGCGAGGGTCTATAGGAATTGTTTTGAAGCCAATGTCCTGAGAGCATTTGAGGCTTTCTCAAGTGCTTGAAAAAAGACTTTGGATCGATCTCAGCCAACTGCGTAAGCGAGGGCTCGTTTCGATCTTCTCCGTTATGCCCAAGTTTAAAATTCTCAGCTATCCCGATTCTTGAAGTAGTTTTGGTATAAAGCTTCATCGTTATCCAGGTTCACCTTGCCCTCTCTTTATGGATTCGTCCGGAGCGCTCCTGCTTCTAGAGAGATTCAACATCGAAATGCCCCCAAAGTTTGTTGGAAAAAAAGAGTTGGCTAAGTAAAATGCCTGCCCTAAAACTTAGCAAGCCTATCAAAAGCCTTGCAGATAACCATTGGGAAAATTCATGACAAACGCTGTTCAAACGCATTTTTTACGCCATCCGTTTCAAGTCTTACAACGATCAAGCCCATCGATCTCTCGAAGAGTAAAGCAAGTCGCTTTGGCGGCGATTTCGGTTGGCCTGGCAGGGGCTTTTGCATATTTAAAGATGAATAACTCGGCAGGTGAGATAAAAGATGTGTCGCAAACGCTACCGGATTCTTCCGGGTTCGGGAGCCCGATGCGCGAGATTAAAGAGGTTACGCAAATGCCTTCGGATTCTTCCGGATCCTGGAGCTCGATTCTGGCGGTTAGCGCCATCGTTGTCGGCGTAATATTAACGGGAGCATGTTTACGCGGGAATCGAAGCTCGACTTACGTGAAAGATCCCCAGACTAAACCTGACTTGCCGAGGGATTCGGAGTTTAGCAGGAATTTCGTTTCTGAGACTCGGGGGCGGGGCATTCCTTCTTCTGCCTCGTTAAATCCTGGGGGTCAAAGTTCTGGATCCGTAGGGGGGATTCTCGATCGATTTGTTGAAACAGTCACAAACGTAAGCTCAAAGCCGGTTACTCCGGACGAAATGAAGGAACAGAGGAATTCGGGGTCTCCCAGCGAGTCCGATTTTCAGACGAGAGATGGCATACATCCAAACGAAACACCTTTTGAACTCGAACTTTCAATTGATGTACAAGTCTCAAACGACAGTTCAAACCCACTCACTTCAGATAAAATGAAGGAACAGAGAAATTCGGGGTCTTCCAGCGAGTCCGATTTTCAGACGAGAGATGGCATACATCCAAACGAAACACCTTTTGAACTCGAACCTTCAATTGATGTACAAGTCTCAAACGACAGTTCAAACCCACTCACTTCAGATAAAATGAAGGAACAGAGAAATTCGGGGTCTCCCAGCGATTTCGGTTCGCTGGAAAGCAAGCACAGAGATTCACAGAGTACACAGTTTCGATCCGTGAGTGCAATTTTGGCAGAAGTCCCAAACGAAAGTTCAAAGCCGGTTACTCCCGACGAAATGAAGCGGCAGTTTGCAGACCTGGGGTATCCTTTTTATTTTGAACCTACGAAAAACTGTCCTATGCTAAATCCAAGAAAGACGGCAGCTCTGATTGAGGCAAAAGACACGGACATAGTCGATATCGACAAGGCATGTAGACAGCCCCATGGGAAGTTCCCGGTTCAATTCATCGGGGTCGCTGCGGCATATGGCGCTCCTCTAGGGACGATAGCGGGAATGTTAGGTGATAGAGGAGATGCCCTCTGGTCGTTGCGTGCCCAAGAGATTGTAGAGGTTGTGCAAAAGGGGGGAGACCAGGCAGCGCAAAAGATCATAACGATTATGCAAAATAACATAAGGAATGGGCAATGCACGACGGGAACAATCAAGTTGAATTTCACTCCGGGAACTTGGTAGTCAGTTGTTTGAATTTCGATGGATCTGGTAGACTATTCGTCCTTTTCTAAGAATTAAGGAGCTTTTTATGTGTATTGGAGTATGTCAAGCAGGACAAGTCGCCGCACGCCTTCCGATCGATAAGCAATCGGAACTCCAGAGGTTGGTTCGAGAAGTTTTTTTGCCGGAACACAAGATTTCTTTGATCGCGAATATCGCCATTCAACAAAGCTTGGCTCGGCTCGACAAACGAGCCGATGTCGAGGAAGCGACAGAGACTTTGAAACAAAGGCTCCTCTCGGATGCGATGATCTTGGCTCCCATCGTCTCGAATGTCGACGCCGCATTCTCTCCTGAAGAGACCAAGCTCCTCGCGGAGTGGGCTCGGATGGATCGCGTGCATAAACTGACCGAGAGACTGAACGAAGCTTCCGGTGCGTTTTTCGGATGCGTTCTCAAGGCCGCCGATGAAGTTCTCGCCGCCTATCCCGATGTCGAAAAACCCTCGGCTCCTGCGAGTGCGATCGTTTCGATCTCGGCTGAAAATTATCAGGCGGAAGTGTTGGATTCAAAAATTCCGGTGATCCTGGACGCATATGCGACTTGGTGCGGTCCTTGCAAGATGCTCTCCCCCATTTTGGAAGAGCTGAGCCAGGAGTTAAACGGCAAAGTCAAGTTCTGCAAGCTCGATATCGATGCAGAGCAGGAACTCGCAGAACAGCTCGAGATCGCTTCGATTCCGACTCTCGCGTGTTTCCAAAATGGGAAGGAATCGCTCCGCTCAGTTGGCGTTTTGGGTAAAGAAGACCTTTTGAAGCTGATCGCCCACGCCTTTTTGGCTCAGTCCGAAGCCAACTGAGGCTTGCCTTTGTTTCCGCCTCAGCTTCTCTTCTTAAAAGCGAGGCGGATCGGTCTATAACAAATTTCTTCGATTTGATAGAATGCAGAGCTGCAAGATTTGATGCGGAGCATCATGCAGTCTTCTTCCGCGCTGATTCCCGCAGCATTCATCTGGCGGCGGGTACATTCTCTGGCCGGCCTTGGCCTCGTGGTCTTTTTATTCGAGCATTTGATCGTCAATTCGCAGGCTGCGATTTGGATGGGCGGAGGCCATAGGTTTGTCTACTTGGTCAATCGCCTGCACTGCATCCCCTGTCTCCATGCGGTTGAAATTTCTCTGATCGGATTTCCCCTGCTGGTGCATATGGTTTGGGGATGCCAGAGAATTTTCACTGCGAAGGCGAATTCCTTGCCTTCGGGTGGAGCGTCTCCGGCTCTTCAGGAATATCCGCGCAACCACGCTTATACCTGGCAGAGGATCACCTCTTGGATTTTGCTCATCGGGATCATCGCCCATGTGGTTCAGATGAGATTTTTGGATTATCCGAAAATTGCGGAGTCGGACGAAGGGCGAAAATGGATCGTCTCTTTGACGGCGGATGAGCGATTGCCGATTCTTGCGGCGCAGTTCGGCGTAGAACTTGTTTCGGCGGAAACGATCGCGAAGATGGATTGTCGGGAAGATTCCTCCTTGGATCGAGCCCTTCGGGAGATGCGCTTGAAGAAAGGAGAGCTCGCCGCAGTCTCTTCGACGAGCGGAGCCGCGATTCTGCTCAAAGTGCGCGATACGTTTAAAAGCCCGTGGATGGCCGCCGCCTATACGCTGTTCGTGCTGGCGGCTGCTTTTCACGCGATGAATGGATTCTGGACGTTTCTCATCGCTTGGGGCGCGATCCTTTCGATGCGCTCGCAAATCACCATGTCCTGGGTCAGTTACGCGGGGATGGCGCTTCTCGTCTTGCTCGGATGCATGGCGATCTGGGGAGGCAATTAGATGGCCAAGCAGGAAGTGATCGTCGTAGGGGGAGGATTGGCCGGCCTTGCGGCTGCCATGCGGTTGGCCGAGCTGGGCTGTTTCGTCAAATTGGTTTCCCTGACGGAGCCGCGCCGTTCCCATTCCGTATGCGCTCAGGGAGGCATCAACATCGCCGTCAATCTGAACGACGAGGGGGATTCCCCTGCGATTCACGCTTGCGAGACGATCAAGGGAGGCGATTTTTTAGCCAATCAGCCGCCGGTCGTAGAGATGTGTTTTGCCGGACCCGAGATCCTCCGCATGATGGATCGGATCGGCTGCCCGTTCAACCGCAAGAAAGACGGCTCGCTCGATGTGAGGCGCTTCGGAGGAACTCTCTATAGCCGCACGGCGTTTTGCGGCTCTACGACGGGTCAGCAGTTGATTTATTCCCTCGACGAGCAAGTCCGCAAGTTCGAAGCCGAGGGACGGGTCGAGAAATTCGAGCACCACGAGTTTTTGAGACTCATTCTCGATCATCAAGGGCGCGCGCGCGGCATCGTCATGCACGATCTATTCGATCTGAAACTGCAGGCATTGCGGGCCGACGCCGTTGTCATCGCGACGGGAGGGCTCGGTTTCATTTATGGGAAATCGACGAACTCGACTATTTGCACGGGGGCTGCGAATGGGCGCCTCTACATGCAGGGGATGAAATACGCGAACGGGGAATTCATCCAGATTCATCCGACGGCGATTCCGGGAGCCGATAAGATGCGGCTCATTTCCGAATCGGTGAGAGGCGAAGGAGGAAGGATCTGGGTCTATGGCAATTCCGATAAACAGATCCTCTACCCCGACGGCTCGATGCGCTCCTGCGGAAAGACGGGAGAGCCTTGGTATTTTCTCGAAGAGATGTATCCGAAATTCGGCAATCTGGTGCCCCGCGACATCGGCGCGCGCGAACTGCTTAGGGTTTGCGAAGAGGGATTGGGAGTGGATCGCAAAATGCAGGTCTACTTAGACGTAACCCACCTGCCCCAAGCCAAGCTGCATAAGCTCGAGTCGGTTCTCGACATCTACCGCAAGTTCACCGGAGACGACCCCAAGAAAATTCCCATGCGGGTCTTTCCGGCAGTGCATTACACGATGGGAGGCGGATGGGTCGATTGGCCGGCGGCGGATGATCCCGACCGATTTTCGCGCTACCGCCAGATGACCAATATTCCGGGCTGCTTCAATATCGGGGAGTCGGATTACCAATACCACGGGGCCAATCGCCTCGGGGCGAACTCGCTTCTCTCGTGCATTTTCGCAGGGCTTGTCGCGGGCAATGAAATCGTCCGCTATATCGACGGCCTGTCTCAGCACGCCGACAATCTGCCGGGAAGCATATTTTCAGCGGCGCTCGAGATCGAAAAAGCGGCTCAAAGCGAATTGCTCGGCCGCAACGGGCCTGAAAATATCTACCGCCTTCACGAAGAGCTTTCCGAGGCGATGATCCTCCACGCGTCCGTCAAGAGGGACAACGCCCATTTGAAAGAGACGATGGGGCTGATCTGCGATTTGCGGGAGCGCTACGGCAGGATTTCTTTGAGCGATCGGGGACATAAACTCAATCAAACCTATGCTTTCGCCCATCAGTTCGGGCCCATGCTGGAAATTGCCCTGGTCATCGCCAAGGGAGCTTATTTGCGCAATGAGTTCCGAGGTTCGCACTATAAACCGGAATTTCCCCAACGCGACGACGCGAATTGGCTCAAGACGACGATCGCCGTTTACGATCCCGATCGGAAAGAACCCGTCATCACCTATGAACCCGTCGACTTGCGCCACCTCGACCCGATCAAGCGGGATTATGTATCGGCGGGGGAAGAAAAACTTTCCTTGAAAAACCTCCCGCCCCATTTGAGAGGAGCATGAGCCAAACATACGTATTGCGGATTCTCCGGGGGGTTCCCGGGGAGCAGTTCTGGGAGGAGTTCGAACTCGAGCGCTCCTTGAATGCGAACGTCATTTCCGCATTGATGGAGATCCAGAAGAATCCGATCGCCAAAGGCGGAAAGGAAACGACTCCCGTCGCATGGGAGCAGGCGTGTCTCGAAGAGGTATGCGGTTCTTGTTCGATGCTCATCAACGGCAAGCCCCGCCAGGCGTGCACTGCGCTCATCGAGCAGATCATCGCTTCGAGCGGCTCGACGACGATTACGCTTGCGCCCTTATCGAAATTCCCCCTCGTGCGCGACCTCCAGGTCGACCGCAAAAAAATGTTCGAATCGCTCAAAAAGACGAGGAGCTGGATCAAAGAGCAAAGGAGCTCCGAGGCGGATGAATTCGGCCCTAAGATGAGCCCCGAGCTTCAGGAGACGATCTATGCGTTGTCCACATGCATGACCTGCGGCTGTTGCGCCGAGAGCTGCCCGCAGGTGAACGAGCATTCGCCATTCATGGGGCCGGCGCCGATCTCCCAGGTTCGCCTCTTCAATGCGCATCCGGCCGGCCGGGAAGATGGCGAAGAGAGGCTGCGCGCGCTCATGGACGAAGATGGGATCTCCGGCTGCGGGAACGCGCAGAACTGCGCGAGGGTCTGCCCGAAGAACATCCCTCTGACCGAATCGATCGCCGCGATCGGGCGGGATACCGGAAAGCAGGCTTTCAAAGAATTTCTGAGGATTTTGAAACTTGGCAAATAATCCTCCTAGGTTCAAAATGGCTCACTTCTCTGCTGTTTGGGATACGCCGACGGCCATACGCCCCTCAACTATACTTTAGCTTAGGGGGCTGCGACGCCGGGCTACGGCCTTGAGCCCTCCCCGGGAAGCGGTCCCACGTGAATAAACACGGTTGACTGAGCTAGCCTCGGCCCCCTTTCGGCGGAGATTTTTTCAATCAGCGCACAATCCAATTGGGATGCCATGCTCAGGGTTTCAAGCGGCGGAAGTTTCCCCGGCGGCTATGCGCCCGCGCCCGATCTCCCCTCCGATTCTCAATGCGATCATAGTTCGACTGGCAAGCTCGTCCTCGAGCAAACCGCATGCGGTTCTTCAAGGGGTTGTCTGAGGGGGATCTCGAATCGAGGCAATACCTGTTCTTTTGCATCTGTGATCCAGTTTTTGGAAGGGCATCCTCCTTTTTTGCAGCATTTGATCGCAGAGGCGGAACGGAATCCGCGGCTGGCTCCTGTTTCCCGGTTTTTAGAAAAGTGGCGCGGACAAGAAGGGGAAAGCGCCAATGCCGATCTATTGCGCGATTCGCTGGCGATGCTCTCTTCAAATATGGCGAGCGATGAGCTATTCGCGCTGAAGGAGCAGATCTCTAGTTACCGGGGTGATTTGAAATTTGTCGATGAGCGGCTGAAAAGCGCGAAGAGCTCGCTGGACTTAACGGGGGTGGGTTTCGAAAGCGTTGTTTCCTATTCCGATATGGCCCGCCAACTGAGAACTCAACTGCAGGCGCTCGAACAAAGAGAGCCGTATCTCAGCGGACAGCACGATGCCGCCGAGAATTTGGCTCATTTTCTCGGAGCGATTGAACTTCGGATGCAAGAAGAGTTTGGATCGTTGATTTGCACCAAGCGGTTCCAGCCGCCTCCCGGATGGGAATTTTGCGATCCCGCCGACGAATGCAAATCGGAAATATACCCGGCCTGGGCGCTTCTGGAAGTCTGTTTGGAGTCCGAGAGCCGGGAATGCAAGCTCTCGGAATTGCTCACTCGAAGGCTGACGACCAGTCCGGCTAAACCCGGGGAATTAGGAGCTGAAAAATTGTGCCGAAAAGAGGGGGAAACGAAGCTCTTCAGGCTCCATCCTGTGGAATTTTGGAAATGGGAAAAGTCTCCTCCTTGCCTGTTGATTCAACTGCTTCGCTTCGATACGCAAGGCCGTAAAAATCATGCGGATGTCCGCATTCCCTCCGGGATTCACATTCCAGATGAGTATTGTTTACATCCCGAGGCTGTTCAATATGAATTGGCTTCTTTTATCGCGCATCTCGGGGAAGAAAAAGATTTTGGACATGTCGTCTGCTATCGGGCCATCGATCGGAAATATTACTGTTTCAACGATAGCGAGTGCAGGAAGATTCCAAAAAATGAGTTTCTCGAAGCCGCCCGGCAAGCCTATCTCATTCTCTATCGACGCAAACTTCTATCCGAGAAGGTCTATGAAAATCGATGTTGCTGACCGCCTATCTGAATTGCTGGAAGAGTTTTCCGAATTGTATCGCACGGGGATGTTTTCTAAATTTTATGCTCCACAGAAGATCGAGGACGCGCGCCGCCTGCAAGCGTTTTTGCGAGAAAATCCCAAGGACTGGTTTTCCAGATCCAATCTCTTCGGACATGTGACCGGATCGGGATTCGCCGTCGATCCTTCCTGGGAGCGCATGGTCTTGGTCCATCATCGAAAACTCGGCAAGTGGCTTCAGCCCGGAGGACATTCCGAGGAAGAAACGCTGCCCCATGAAACGGCTCTTCGGGAAGTCCAGGAGGAAACGGGGCTTGGCTCCCTTCGCCTGTTCGATTTGCGCACCCGCTCATTCGCCTCTGCCAAAGATCCCTTGCCTTTCGATGTGGATATTCATTTCATTCCCGATCGAGCAAAGGAAAAAGGGCATTTTCATTTCGATGTCCGCTATTTATTCGAAGCGGATTCCACGATTATTTCCTGTTCCGAGGAATCGCATGAGGTTCGATGGTTTCCTCTCGAAGAGTTCATAGAAAACTCATTCGAGCCGAGCGTTTCCGAGGCCGCTGTAAAAATTCTCGCGTTGAAGGATTCTCTTTAGAAATCCCACGTCTTGCGCAAGAAATCTTTGAAAAACGGCCGCTTCTTTTAGATGTATAAGGATCTATTGAAATTTTTCCAGAAGATGGGTCGATTTGCGATGAGGCCGCGCGCAGATTTCCGGAAGCTCTTCCAAAGGCAGCGGCGCAAGGTCAAATCGCTCGGAGAGCTCGCGTTTTAATTTCTCGATCAGAATGGGAATGGGGAATCCCATGTCCTTCAGTCGGCAAAGGAACTCACGATGCGGTCGGTTCCGACGGTAGTCGGGTTGGGCTTTCGGCTGGAGCAGATAGGCCATGTTTTTCTCGTCGTAGTCCCACAAAAATGAAGTGTGATGGAGCCAGCGGTCTTTTCGGATGTATTGGGCATTGCCGCCGCATTTGAGATCGCCGAGCGTATAATCGTTGGCCTGCAGCTCGAAGCCGGGTAATTTCCATGCTTGGGAGTAGAGGGCGAAGCTCCAGCGGAGAATCGCCTCGGGAAAGGGCAAAGAAAGATCTTCTCCTTTGGCCATGAGAAAAGAAATCAATAAGGTGTCTTTGTCGATCACGACCGTTCCGCCTCCGCTGAACCGCTTGATGACGGGGATGCGATGTTCGGCGATTTTCTCGAGGTCGAGATGCTCCAAAGGATCTGAAGAAAGACCCATGACGATGGCGCGAGGGGCGTTGTAGTTGATGACGCAGATGCTCCGATCGTCGGTGCGTAGCAGCGCCTCTTCGATTTGGAGCTGTTTCAAAATCGGCGTTTCGCATAGCTCCAGCAGATAGAGCTTGGGTTTCGTAGAGGCGCCGATGAGAGCGGAGGCTTGCGCCGTTTTTGTGTGCAAAAGAGCCTTTTTGCCCCCCGATGCGAGGCGTTGGATCAGTTCGTCGGGGTTGATCTGCCTGTTGATAAAATCGGTTGCGCCCGATGCAAGCGCGTGAGCTCGGAAGGACTGTTTGAGCCGTCCGGTCACGAGGAGAAGGGGCTTTTCTCGATGGATCGCATCCGAGAGTTCTTGGCAAAGTTTCAGCGAATCGTCGTTCTCAAAAGCGCTGTCGAGAATGATGAAATCGATCGGCGAGCTGCGTGCGAAATGGAGAGCCGTCTCCCGCTCGTCGGCATGGAGGATGAAAAATTCAGAAGGGAGAATTTTTCGGATGCGCCCGCGCAAACCCAGATCGCGGGTCGCAAGCAAGATCGTGCGGCGAGGGAAGTCTTCAGCTGCCATGGCAGGATGAACTATACTCTTTTTTCTGCAAGGCAATCAAGAGAATGGAGATATCGGAAGGGGAAATCCCGTAGATGCGGGAGGCTTGCCCGAGATTTTGCGGCCCGACTTTTGTAAAGCGCTGGCGCGCTTCTGTCCGAAGGCCGACGATGCGCTCATAGGAAAAATCCTTCGGAATCCGCACGGAGTCGAGGTCTTCGAGGCGGGCGGCTTCTTTTTCCTGGCGCCCGATATAACCGGCGTATTTCAGGTGGGTTTCGATCTGATCGTTCAGCTCGGCTCCGAAATCGACCACGGAAGCGGGAAACGATTCCAGCGCTTTTCGATACGACCAATCGGGGCGGCAGATGAGCTGTGCGAGCGAGGCGCTTTTTTGCTCGATCGAGGTGAAGATCTGCGAAAGGCGCTTGGATTCTTCGGCGATCGTCCGTTCTTTTTCACAGACGCGATCGCACTGTTGTCTCGAGACGAGCCCGAATTCATAGGCGGTTTTGCGGAGCCTGAGATCGGCGTTGTCCTGGCGGAGCAGAAGCCGGTGTTCGGCTCGGCTCGTAAACATCCGGTACGGTTCGTCGAGATCAAAACGCACCAGATCGTCGATCATCACGCCGATATAGGCTTCGCTTCTCTTGAGGATGAGCGGCGGTTTGCCCTTTGCTTTTTGCGCGGCGTTGACGCCGGCGATCAGCCCTTGCGCAGCCGCTTCTTCATACCCGGTCGTGCCGTTGATTTGCCCGGCGAAAAACAGGCCTTCGATCGATTTGGCTTCGAGAGAAAGATCGATCTGGCCGCTTTTGACATAGTCGTATTCGATCGCATAGGCGGGGCGCATGATTTCCGCGCGCTCGAGTCCGACGATGCTTTGGATCGTCGCCAGCTGCACGTCGAAAGGCAAAGAAGAAGAAACGCCGTTGACGTAGATTTCAGAAGTCCCCAGGCCTTCGGGTTCGAGAAAGATCTGGTGGCGTTCCTTGTCTTGAAAGCGGACGATTTTGTCTTCGATCGAAGGGCAATAGCGAGGCCCTACGCCTTTGATCGCTCCGGCATACAGCGGGGATCGATGCAGGTTCTCCTGGATGATCCTCTTGGTCTCCGCCGTCGTATAAGTGATATGGCACGGCACTTGCAGAAGCCGAGGCTCCGGTTCGTCGTAAGAGAAATGGACCCCTTCATCCCCGGGCTGCGCTTCGCAAACGGAAAAATCGATGCTTCGAGCGTGCACGCGCGGAGGCGTGCCGGTTTTCAGCCGGCCGAGCTTGAGGCCGTGGCTTTCAAGACTCGCAGACAGGCCGGAGGATTCCCTTTCGCCGCTTCGCCCGCCCGGGAAATGAGTCGATCCGATGTGGATGAGCCCGCGCATGAATGTCCCTGCGGAAAGGACGACGGTGCGCCCGGAGAAGACGAGCCCTTCCTGCGTGGCGATTCCTCGGACTGCGCCCTCTTCGACGAGGAGGGATTCTATCGTCCCCTGTTTGAGTTCGAGATGTTCTGTGGCTTCGAGGCGCCGCTTCATGTCGGCGGAATAAGCCGCTTTATCGGCCTGGGAGCGGGGAGAACGGACTGCGGGTCCTTTTGAAGCGTTCAACATCCGAAATTGGATGCTCGTCCGATCGGCTGTTTTTCCCATGAGGCCGCCGAGAGCATCGATCTCCCGCACGATATGGCCTTTGGCCGTTCCTCCGATCGAAGGATTGCAGCTCATCCTGGCGATGGCGTCGAGACTCATGGTGATCAAGAGAGTGCGAGCGCCCGTGCGCGCGGCAGCATGAGCTGCTTCGCAACCGGCATGCCCGGCTCCGACGACGATCACATCATAAATAACTGGGTATTTCCACATGGCTATAACGAATAAGAGACATGAAGCACAAAAATAATTTTTGCACCCCATGCCCATGGCGATTCCTCAAATGAGGAGTTGCGCGGATTATTTTTTCTTGTGGCGATCGCGGCGGCGGCGTTTTTTGCGCTTATGGCGCGCAATCTTCGCGCGGCGTTTCTTTTTGACAGAGGCCATAATTCCTTCTCTCAGATTTCGCCCACTAGTTTAGGGGAAATGCTCCTTAAAGTAAACTTCTCGGAGAGTCTTTTGTCAAGTCGCTGTCTTTTAGTAAGTTGCGCTCAATCTTCGGGGCTGAAGGCGGAAAATGCCTGTTTATTCGATTTAGCTGTCTCGGCTCCTTGCTGCCCCATGGGGGTGTAGTTTGCGAACTGGGCGAGTTCTTTCCTATAGGTCATGTGGGCGCTTCCGACCGGGCCGTGGCGGTTTTTGGCGACGATGATCTCGGCCATGCCGGGCTTGTCATAGGGGTCGTAGTATTCCCTTCTCAAAAGGAACATCACGACGTCGGAGTCCTGCTCGATGCTACCCGATTCGCGCAAGTCGCTCATCATCGGGCGGTGGCCTTGGCGTTCTTCGACCCGCCGCGAAAGCTGGGCGAGGCACAAGACCGGAATGTTGAGTTCTCGAGCCAAATTTTTCAGCATCCGCGAGATCTCCGCGATCTCGATCTGGCGGTTTTCCATCGAGCGCATTGTCCCCGATCCGGTGAGGAGCTGGAGATAGTCGATCATGAGGAAACCGATGTTGTGGGTTTCCTTCATCCGACGGGCGCGGGCGCGTAGATCGGTGATTTTAAGCCCGGGTTGATCGTCGATGATCATCGCGTGTTTTTGCATTTTGTTCGCAGCGGCGACGATCCGTTGGTATTCGGAGCCATTGAGGGAGCCCGTCTGGATTTTTTCCGATTCGACTTCCGATTGAGAGCAAATGATCCTGTGCAATAGCTGGGAAGAGCTCATCTCGAGCGAGAAAATTCCGACGGGGATGTGATTGTGGAAACACACCTGTTCGCAAATGTTGAGCGCGAGCGCGGTTTTTCCCATCGCGGGGCGGGCGGCGAGGATCAGCAGATTGGAGGGAGATAGCCCGTTGATCAGCTTGTCGAGGTCGAGAAAATTCGTTGGGATTCCGGTGACGGCGGGGGCGTTCGGACCTCTTTCTTGGAATTGCTGCTGGCGTTCCTGCAGTTCTTTCAGATAAGGGAGTTTCGATTCAGCTTTGGCGCCGGAAATGAGCTCTTTTAATGTGACTCCGGGAGCCGTTTGCACCGATTGGGAGATCTGAAAGAGTTTCGCTTGGGCGTCGTCGAGGGCGGCTTGCACATCGGGAGGATCGGAAAGAGCTGTTTTTTCGATCATCTGAGCGGCATGAACCATGCGGCGCAGGATGGCCTTTTCGCGAACCAAAGCGACGTATTCCTCGATATAGGCCGAAGTGCCCGCATATTGGGCGAGAGTCGTGAGATAGCTGATGCCGCCGATCGCGTCGAGTTTGTTTTGGCGCTTGAGGTCTTCGGCGATGAGGTGGATGTCGGCGGGTTTATCGGCTCGATAAGCCGCTTTGAGCGAGCCGAACACCGCTTGGTGTTCAGTGTAATAAAAGTCGAGATCCTCAAGGCCGTCTGCGGCGATATTCAGCCCGTTGATGCTGGTCAGCATGCAGCCGAGAACCATCATCTCCGACTCTTTCGAACTGGGGGCGATCTTCGCTTCGAATTCTTTCTTCGTCATGAGAAACCTCGCTTCCGATAGGGTATACCAAAAATTTGATTTCGGGGAAGCCTGAAAATCCAATGGGGAAATGTACTGCGAACCACAGCGGGGAAAATACGGAAAGAGAGGGATTTGAACCCTCGGTACCCCTACATATCAGAGTACGCGTCCTTAGCAGGGACGTGCCTTCAGCCGCTCAGCCATCTTTCCATTAGAGGCGAAATCATATGATAAGAGAGCCGTTTTACACAAGGAGGAGGGATCGAGCGCGTCGGTTTTTTTTCTATATTCCTTCTAGGGGAGTTTGATTTTTGAAAAAATTCCTTTGAGAATAACGCGAACCTATCCCAATAATCCGGTTTATATCGAGACAGGTTCATAGCGGAATGCACCTTGAAGATCAGTTGAAGCTATTTATCGATCTACCCGTGCGGTCTCAGAGATTCGTTCCCGTCTCTTTTCTCCATGGGTTTAGAACTCATGGATGGCCGTTGCTGTCTTATCGAACGCATCCTTTTGCGATTGATGTCAAAAAAAGATTTGCTTCGTTTTGCAAGGAATTTAGAAGAAATCCGAGAAATGCATCGAGTCCGAGCATTCCCCGGATCCTCCATTTCATCTGGCTTGGATCTCCTCCGCCTTCCAAGATGCAGGCGGCGGTTTCCTCGTGGAGAAAATATCATCCCGATTGGGACATCCGGGTGTGGACAGATGAAGAGATGAAAGGGTTTCGTTGGTCTTCGCCGCGATTTGAAGCTCTCTTTAAATTTGCGCCGACTTGGATCGAAGAAGCCGATATTTTGCGAATCGAGCTTCTCTATCAGTTCGGCGGGATTTACGCAGATCTCGACATGGCTTGTGTGAAATCATTCGAGGATCTCGTATCCAGGGACGTTGATTTTTTTGCGGGGCTGGAGAGCAACCATCTTCGGTTTCTGGGCAAGCCCGCCATCAACAATGCGATCATCGGATCGGCAAAAGGACATCCCGTGTTAGAGCGATGGAGAGGGCGGGTGAAGGGGTTTTCAGAAGAGCCCGCTTTATTTCTGCCTCGGCGGATCGGAACTGGGCCTCTGACCGAAACATGCGCTGAAATGCTCGCTTCCCCTGACAGCCATCGACTGCTCATTCTCCCTCCGTCTTATTTTTATCCTGCTTACGAGCACTACAATAGAAATAGGGCAATGAGTCATGAAGATCTGGCGAGCTATCGCCTTCCGGAAACATTCGCCGTGCATCTTTGGGAAGGTTCCTGGATTCACATCGCAAAATAGATTTCTTGCGGGACCGATTTTTTTACGAGCGGTTGAACTTGCAACCGCTCGCATGAGAGATCGGATCGCCTACTCTCCCGCATAGGGAGGCGGCAGCCGCTTGCCGTTGAGAGCGTTCCAGTACGAGGTCATTTGCGATCCGTCCGGATTTTGGATGGTGATATTGTATACCGGCAGAAAGATCTCCGTCGTTTTACGGATTGCGAAATCGGGGCCGAAAGCGGCTTTTGCGATTTGCTCGATTTGAGCGGGGCGGAATTTCTTTTTGGCGCGGATCGCTCGCTTGGTGCTTTTGGTCACGAGGTTCAGATCGAGTCTGGTTTCGGGAATGACCTGAAGTTTTGGATTCTGTAGATGCAGGCGGTAAGTATTGCCGTTTTGGACGATAAGGCTTTTCTTGCGGCAGGCGTCGGCCCAGTCGTCGAGGACGTTGTTTTCGATGTTGAGGAATTTCGAAAGGCCGTCCCGATCCCAGGCGCCTCCCCGGCATGCGAGGGCATTGATGATTTTAAATTCCTGTTTGGAAGCGTTCGACACGATGCAGTCGTTGAACCCGTGGGTTTTTTCCCAGGTAGCTGCATTGATGACCATTTCGCCGTCTACGAGGCCCCATAAAATGACTCCCTCGCCTGTCTTTTCGCTCGAACGGTTGTATTTGACCTCCATGAGGAGATAAGGATAGAATTTCAGGGTCGGCTCTAGGAAGACGTGCTGATTGTCTTTGAGCAATTCCTTGCGGTGCATCTCCATCAAGGCTTCTGCGGAGTAGCGCACTTCAAGGGTTTGAAATGTGCCGGATGTCGTCAATTCTTCGACGTGGGTGCGAAACGAAGGGACGTAATTCCACGCCCAAAATCCGCCGAAACCTGCCGCTGCGATAACGAAAAAGATGATTGCGTAACGCATATAAAAAACCCATGTTTCTATGGATCGATTCCGCTCATTCTTTCAATCGGTTTTCAATAACCGACTGAAAGCCATTCAAGGGATGGTTCATCGACCAAAACCAATTTTTGAAGTAGTTTCGGCATAAACCTGTCAGCGTCAGCTTAATTAAATCCGGTTCGAGAAGCAAATGGTTTTTGAATCATTGGATATAAGAGTGTGTCTGCAAATCACCTGAAACTCAATTTGCAGACTCATTTTTCTCGATATGGATCGCCACGATTTTGTGCAGCGAGAAGAAACGGATTGGGGGCGATTTCTAGTCCTCCCAATTCTCGCCAAAAATCGAATCGCGAACTGGTTTCGATCTATTTTTCGGGGTTGGAGGAGGTAGTTGTTGAAAAGCAGAGCGGCTCTGTTCGGCCTCTCGGCCGGTGGATGCGGAAGATCCAGGTTCCCCTTCGAGTTGAAAAATAGAAGAGAAGCCACCGACTGGATGCGTCGTTTTTTTGATAGGAGACGGCGAACATTTGGGTTGCGGAAAGCGCTTGGGTGGAACGACGGAATTTTTAATAGGCAAAGTGGGTTGAAGCTGGCTTTGCGGGTTTTCAGAAGAAAAAAGCTTGACGGGCAGGAAGCTCTCCTCGGTTTGCGTTTCGCAATCTTTAAAAAGGGGAGCCGGAGCTGTTTGGGTAAAGGAATTCTTCGAAAGAACAGCCGATTCAAAGAGAGCGGATGGGGTTTTCGATGCAGAATAGCGTTCGGGAGGAGTTTTGCTTTGAGCGGAATAGCCGATCGAATCATTTGGGATCGGCGATTGAGTGGTCGTAGAAGAGGGAGAGAGATGCGTGGCTTTGCGATCTTTAAAAGGGGTAAGCATTGCTGCAAATAAAGGAGAAGCGAGATTTGCAAAGGGAAACTCGATCGGGAAATCCCTCGATTGCAAACAAATGGAAGGGAAAGCTTGGTCGTAAGGGAGAGTTTTCGATAAGCAGAAATCAGAACGAGGAGAAAAACTTTGAACCATTGGAAAATCCTTTTCATTAGGATCGATAAATCCTAACGCTCCAAAAGATTTTTGGGAATCGGCGATAGATTTCCCGCATCTTTTATATAGGAGAAATTGATCGGATTTAATGAATCAATCGAGGCTTGGTTTCGGAACAATCCGTTGAAATACGGTCGGTTGGATTTTTTGTTGAAAGACGGGATTTCGAGCCGCGGAAAGCAGCTCGAAATCTCCATGGGCATTTATTCCTTCATCGACAGAAGGAACTCGGCATTGCTGCCGGTTTTCTTCAGGCGCGCGACGAGGAGGTTCATCGCATCGACGGGGGTCAGATCCGCGATGCCCTGGCGGAGCAGATAGATCTTCTCGAGTTCGCCGGGATGATAGAGGAGCTCTTCTTTCCGGGTTCCGCTCTTGATGAGATCGATCGCGGGATAGATGCGGCGGTCGGCGAGCCTGCGGTCCAGGACGAGTTCCATGTTGCCCGTTCCTTTGAACTCTTCGAAGATCACCTCGTCCATGCGGGAGCCGGTGTCGATCAGCGCAGTCGCGATGATGGTCAGCGAGCCGCCTTGTTCGAGATTGCGCGCGGCGCCGAAGAAGCGCTTCGGTTTATGGAGCGCGTTCGCATCGATACCGCCCGTGAGGATTTTGCCTGAGTGGGGTTGGACGGTGTTATAAGCGCGGGCGAGGCGGGTGAGGGAGTCGAGCAGGATGACGACGTCGTATCCGCATTCGGTCATGCGGCGCGCTTTTTCGATGCACATATCGGCGATGCGGACGTGCTGCTCAGGGGGTTCGTCGAAGGTGGAGGAGACGACTTCGCCCTTGACGGTGCGGATCATGTCGGTCACCTCTTCGGGGCGCTCATCGATCAGAAGGACGAGCATGACGACTTCGGGGTTGTTGATCTCGATCGCATTGGCGATATTTTGTAGCAGGACCGTTTTTCCAGACTTGGGAGGAGCGACGATCAAAGCCCGCTGGCCTTTTCCGATCGGAGCCGCGAGGTCGAGGACGCGCATCGAGAGTTTTTCTCTCGATGTCTCCATGACGAGGCGCTTATCGGGATAGAGGGGGGTGAGGTTTTCAAAGAGGAGGCGGTCGCGGGTCTCTTCAAATGTTTTGTTGTTGATCCGCTCGACTTTGAGCATCGCGAAATATTTTTCCTTGTCTTTGGGCGCGCGGATGGAGCCGTAAAGAGTGTCTCCTTTTCTCAGATCGAAGCGGCGGATTTGGGCGGGAGAGACGTAGATGTCTTCGGCGGACGGGAGATAGTTGTAGTTCGGAGAGCGCAAGAAACCAAACCCGTCGGGAAGCACTTCGAGAACGCCCTTCGCCGTAGAGAACTTCGTTCGGGCTTTCGGAAATCGTCTTGACCACTTCGAAGACGACCTGGGATCGCGTGAGGGACGCCGTATGCTTGAGGCCGATGCTGCGGGCAAATGCTTGCAGCTGGTCGATGTTCATCCGCTGCAAATCGGAAATTTTCGTGACGGTTTCGAATCCGGTAGAAGCGACGAGGGGCTTCCATTGGGGATTCAGGGGGCTGGTGATTGTCTTGATTCATGGGAGGAGAACCTCTAGGCGGTTAATGGGTTTGTTGAATAAGTGCATAGGTTTCTTTAGCTTTGCGGATCAAATCCGTTTTCGAACCGGTATTTTGAATGACGTAATCCGCGCGCCTGGCTTTTTCTTGCGGATCCATTTGGCGGTTCATGCGGCGCTCATAGTCGCTTGGATCAAATCCGGCGCGCATAAAACGCGAGCGGCTTTCATCCGAATCGGAAACGACTGCGACGACGGCGTCATAAAAGACTTCGCCGCCCGTTTCATATAAAAGGGGGATTTCAACGGCGAACGCATTGTATGCTCCCGATCTGCAGGCGTTTTTGTAAAGCTCTTCGATTTTTCGATGCACTGCGGGATGCAGCAACTGTTCAAGGGCATGCAACGTTTCCGGATTGTTGAAAACTAGGTCTGCAATCTTGCGCCGGCTCAGGGTTCCTGATTCGAGGATTTCTGTTCCGAGGAGGCGAATGATTTGCTGGCCGAGATCGGTCTGAGGGTCGAGCAATTCATGGACGATCACATCTGCGTCGGCTACGAATGCCCCGAGCGTTCGAAAGACTTCGCAAACGGCGGACTTTCCGCTCGCTACCCCGCCTGTGATGGCAATTCTTAGCAATTTTAACATTCACCCCAATTTTTGCCAACAGCTACCGATGCCTCGATCGGCACATTCAAGGAAAGAACCCCTTCCATTTTTTCTTTGACGAACTTTTGGAAGACGGGCGCCTCGCTTTGGGGAACCTCAAAGATGAGTTCGTCGTGGATCTGAAGGATCATGAAGCCCTCGAGTTTCCGCTGAGAGATCTCGCGGTCGATGGCGATCATCGCGATTTTGATCAGATCGGCGGCTGTTCCCTGAAGGGGGGTATTGACGGCCAGCCGTTCGGCGGCGGCGCGGATGGCGGGATTTTTGTTTTTGATCTCCAGCATGGGCCGTTCGCGGCCGAGCAGGGTTTTGGCGACCCCGGTTTTCCTGGCGTCCTCTTTGCTGTCTTCGATGAATTGGAGGACTTTCGGGTATCTTTCAAAATATTTTTTGATGAACTCGGAAGCTTCCTGAACGGAAAGGCCGGTTTGTTGGGAGAGTCCGTAAGGGCCTTGGCCGTAGAGGATGCCGAAGTTGACCGCCTTGGCCTGTGCGCGCATGTCGGGAGAGACTTTCTCGAGAGGGACGCCGAAGATGAGGCTCGCGGTGTAAGCGTGCACGTCCTGGCCGGTGCGAAAGGCTCGGAGCAATTCGGGATCTTCGCTGAAATGAGCGACGAGGCGCAGCTCGATCTGAGAGTAGTCGGCGCCGACGTAGACCCAGTTCTTTTTTTCGGGTTCGAAGCAGGATCGGATGCGGCGGCCTTCTTCCCCGCGCACGGGGATATTCTGGAGGTTGGGATCTTGGCAAGAGAGGCGCCCTGTGGCCGTCACGGATTGGTTGAAGGTGCAGTGGATCCGGCCCGTTTTGGGATTGATCTCTTGAGGCAGCGATTCGACGTAAGTGGAGCGGAGTTTTTCAAAAGTGCGGTACTTGAGGATGTGGCCGGCGAGCGGATGCTCTTGCGCCAATGCTTCGAGCACATCTGCGGCGGTAGAGGTTCCGCCTCTTTTCTTGGGGGATTTGAGCTTCAGCTTTTCAAAGAGGATCCGGCTGAGCTGCTGGGGAGAGTTGAGGTTGAATTCCTCTCCTGCTTCCCGAAAGATGATCTTTTTCAGATCGAAGAGCTGTTCCGCAAGGGCGTCGCCCACCCGCTTGAGTTTTTTTTCGTCGAGGTAGATGCCTCTCCTTTCCATTCGGGCGAGGATTGGGAGGAGGGGGATTTCGATATCGGACAGGATTTTGGCAAAATGTTTGTCGGCGAGCTCATCTTCGAGCTCTTCTTTGAGCCGAGCGGTGTAGTCGGCGTCTTCGCAGCAGTAGTCCTTGACCTTTTCGACATCGACGTCTTGCATGCCGATCTGCTGCTTGCCGGAGCCGATGAGATCTTCGATGGGAATTTTCACTTTCTTGAAATGCTCGAGCGAAAGGTCGTCGAGGTTATGGCGGCGGTTTTGGGGGTCGATGAGATAGGACGCGAGGATTGTGTCGAACGAGATGCGCTTGAGATCGATGCCGTAGTTTTGGAGGATATGCCAGTCGAATTTGAGATTGTGGCCATAGACGCCTCCTTTGAAATGCGCGAAGAACTCTTTTAAAGCGGCGACGACGATTTTTTTCCCCAGGCGCCCATTGCAGGGGACGTAAGAGGCGTGGCCGGGTTTTGCGCAAAAGCCGATGCCGACCATTTCCGCTTCGAGAGGGCGAAGGCCGGTGGTTTCGGTATCGATGCAGATCTCTTCTTCAGAAGAAAGAGAGCGGAGGAGCTCGTCGAGCTCGAGTTCGGTGTCGACGAGGCGGTAGACGTGTTTGTCGACGGATGTTTTCTTTTTTTTGGAGGGTTTCTGAGGAGCTGCCGAAGGGGCGTTCAATTCGCGCAGCAGGGAGTGGAACTGATTGGCGGCGTAAAATTCGGCGAGCGCGGATGGATCGCCTTCGCCGATGGCGTAAAAAGAGGCGCGATGGGGAATATCGACCGAGGTGTCGAGGGTCGCCAGCGATCGGCTCATGAGGGCGACGTCTTTTTGCTCTCGCAGCGTCTTTTGTTTTTTCTCGCCTTTGACTTTTTCGGGATGGGCGAGGATTTCATCGAGGGTTCCGAATTCCTGCAGGAGCGCTGTGGCCGTCTTCGGCCCGAATCCTTCCAGGCCGGGGATATTGTCCGAAGCATCCCCAGTGATCGCGAGGAAATCGAGCATTTGGTCGGGGCGGACTCCATACATCTCCTCGACTTTCGCGGGATCGTAGAGGAGATTGTCTTTTGCGACGTTGAGGACGAAGACTTTTCCCCCGACGAGCTGCATGAGGTCTTTATCGCTCGAGCATAAAAATACTTCGGCGCCTTCTTTTTTCGCCCAGACGGCGACGCTGGCCATGGTGTCGTCGGCTTCGACGCCTTCGACGCAGAGCATCGGGATGCCGGCGAGCTTGCAAAACTCGGCGGCCCATTCGAACTGAGGGAAGAGATCCTCGGGCGCGCCCTTTCGATGCATTTTGTAATCGGCATAGACGGCCCTGCGCGACTTTTTGTTGTCGGGGCCGTCGAATACGGCGACGAGATGAGTCGCCGAACATTCCTTGATGATCTTTTGGACGGAGCGGATAAACCCGTAGAGAGCGCTCGTCGACTGGCCTTTGCTGTTGGTCATCGATCCGATCGCATAGTACGATCGGAACAGAAAGTTCACCGCATCGAGGACGAAGAGTTTATCCATGCCATCTCATGGTTTGTACAGGTAGCTCACCGGACAGGTTTCCTGTTTGCTATCCAGTCCTTCGATCCCGAGCGCATGGGTGATCGTCCCCGACACGAGCGGGGATTTGCCGTTCACCAGCTCGTTCAGCAGGCGGCGCTTGGGTTTCAGCTCGACGATCTGATAGGGTTTTTCCAGATCGATCTTCGCCTCTTTCATCAGGTCGCGCAAGGTCTGCTCATAGGTGCTGTTCGCGACGTCGATGTAGCCGATCCGCTCTGCCGCCGCGACGTCGAAGATATTCGCGCCGTATTCGCCGACGAGCTTGTTGCGGTCGACGCGAGGGCGGCCTCGAGCGACGATGTCGACGAACTGCTCGTAATAATAGTGGATAAGGGTTTGAATGGAAGCTCCTTCATTCGGCTTCCAAGTGCGGAATGGATTGAGTGCGTCTTTGCCGAGCCCTTCAGTGAGGGTTTCCGCTTGCACGCCGATTTTGGACATGGTGTCGACGACGTTGAAAAATGGTCCCGAACGCACTCCGACCGAACCGACTACGGCAGACGAGCTGCCATAGAGGCGATCTGCGGCGGATGCGATATACATCCCTCCGGAAGCGCACATTCCGTCGATATAGCCGAAAACGGGCACTCCATATTTTTCTTTATACTCGAGGAGCATCCGGTAGATGTTGTCGGAATCGGTGACGGTTCCCCCGGGCGTGTTGAAATGGAGCAGGATCGCCTTGACGCGATTGTGATCCAGCAATCCCGTGCGCGAGTCGACGAGCACGGATCGGATGGTCTGCGAATCGAGTTCTTTGGACATTCCGATGGCGCCGTGGATATTGATCTGCAAGACGACAGGAGCGGTGAGAGGCGCGATCTGGACTTTCCAGTCGAGGTCGGGAAGGATCTCAGGTTCCGTTTTTTGCAAGTCCTGATAGGGAGATGAAACGACTCCCATGGCGAGGACGGCGACGAATGCCGCGGCAAAGAATCCGAGCATGATGAACAGGCTTCGGCAAAATCCCCTCAAGGAGGAGACAAAAATCGATTCGCGCTGAATTTCCATAAAGGCAGATCTATCTGTTTTTCTCTAGATCGTATATAAAGGAAAGCGAGAGCCTTTTCAAGGACAAAGAGAGAGAGTGTGCCGATGGAGATCCTTCCGCCGTCCTGGATGATCGAGCTTTGCGTCGTCGTTCCCCTGCTGATTTGCGCGATGATCTTTTTGAAAAAGCTGTTTGAAAGATTCAGCGCGTGGGCCATCAAAAGAGGAGATCTCAAAGTTGAAATCGACGCTGCGGCGATCGCTCCCTTGCGAGCGCTCCTCTGGATCCTGCTCGTTTCTTTTATCGTTCATTTAGGCGCTCGCCAAATCGGACTCGAAGGGATCGCTGGCGGGATTGTCGCCCTGCGGAACGCGGGCATCGTCGGGTGCGTCGCGTGGTTTTTGCTCCGTTGGAAATCGATCCTCCAGCAAGCCTTTATGCGGCGGCGCATGAAGGAAGGCGCTCCGATGGAAGCAGCTTCGATCGAGATCCTTGGAAAAATATTTACGATCGTCGTCGTCTTCCTGAGCGCGCTTATCGTCCTCCAGATCTTTGGACTCAATATTGCGCCCCTGATCGCCTTCGGAGGGATCGGAGCTGCTGCTCTCGGGATCGCCAGCCGCGAAGTCATCGCCAACTTTTTCGGCGGGTTTATGATTTACATCACGCGCCCGTTTGCAGTGAACGATCTGATCGAACTGTCCCAGAAGAAAGTGATCGGCTATGTCGAGAGCATCGGTTGGTATTACACGGCGATTCGCGATCTCGAAAAAAAACCGCTTTACGTACCCAACTCGGTGTTTCCGACGGAAGTGGTGACGAATCATTCCCGGATGACCCATCGGCGAATTTCCGAGACAGTCGGGATTCGATCTTCGGATCTGCCCAAAGCCGCGGGGATTGCGGCGCAAATCGAGAAGATGCTCTCATCCCATGCCGATATCGATGCGCGGCAGTCGGTCTCCGCCTCGCTGCATGCATTCGCGCCCTCTTCCGTGGAGTTGGAGATCAAGGCGTATACGCTCAGCACTCGCTATGAGGATTTCATGAAGGTCAGGCAGAGGGTTCTGCTCGATGTGGCGGATCTGATCCGAAGCGCCGGCGCTGAAATGCCGCTTCCGACCTCCGAAGTGGTTCTCCGCAAGATCGACTAAGCGTTCATCTGAACGATCTCAATATGGATTTATCAACCCTCGCTTTGGGAGAAGAAACTCGGACAATTAGCTGAGTTTTTTAAACAGGCTGCTGATGCGGGAGAGTTCTAAAAAAGCCAGAAATCCCATCAGGATGAACGTGCCGTAGACGATCGACGAGAAAGACAGCCCCAGAGCTGCGCCGATGAGTACGACGAATTGGAGAGCTGTGGTGATTTTGCCCCAGCGGATCGCTTTGATCTCAATGCTTCGCCAATATCTCGCTGCGACCATGGCGAGGCCATAGGCCAAGACCGCGACGTCGCGCGAGAGCATGGCTGCGGCTTGCCAGGTGCCGATGCGGCCTTCCGCATGCATGACGCACAGGACGAAATAGACGAAAAATTTATCCATTGCGGGATCCAGCACGGCGCCGAAGCGGCTCGTAGAGCAAGACCGCCTAGCCAAATACCCATCGATGGAGTCGGTGAACATCGCGAGTGCGATGGCCAAAACGCGTAAAAAAACATTTTCCTGCAAGAAGAGCAGCGCGAGCGGCGCCCTGCAAAGAGATAGGCCGTTTGAAACTGTGAGCATCAATTATTCTTTTTTCGAGGCCGGATTATACCAGAGGCTTCATACTCAAACAACCTGAAATTCGTCGGCCGGATCGGAAGGTCTCTTCTTTTCCTCTGTAAGGGCGTCGAATTGTCGGCCCAATGAGACGACTGCGCCGATCCAGACGGCTACGACGAGGAGGAAGATGCCCGCGATGTAAGGCGTACTGGCGGCAACGGTGGAAAAAAACATCAGGAAGCTCTGGTGCAGGATCGATCCGCCCGATTTGCCAAGCCTCGATCCGACGCCGTCGATCGCGGCCTTGCCTTTGAGTTTAGACTCGTTATTCAGAGGGATGAAAGCCATTTCTTTAGTCGCATCGTAAAAGGTGTATTTCGATGCGCGGGCCAAGCAATTCTGGACTGTCCCGAAAGCCACTCCCAAAAAGAGCGGCGTCATTTGGAAGTAAGCGGTGATGGCGGAAAGGGGCGAATCGGGGAATACGACAAACGCGAAGAACAGAACGCCGGCGAAGAGGTTGACCATAGGGGGGATGAGCGCGCTTTGGGTCCAGGAGAACTTCTGCATGAGCTTGGTCGTCAGAAGAACCGATACGAAGGCGGCGATCACGCCCGTGATCGTCAGCACTTCGCCCATATACGAGCTGTAGGCGTTCGGATCGGGATAGAGCATCTTGACTTGGTTTTTCCAGACGACTTCGATGAGATTGATCGCGATATTATAGGTCAGAACGATCAGCGCGATGCAGATCAGGTATTTCGATTTGGCTAGATAGGCGAAGTTCTTGCGCATCGACATTTTAATTTTTTCTACCGGCTCAGTAGATCGCTCTGCATTTTTGAGCTCTTCGGGGCCGAGCACCCGTCGATTCAGCCAGTAGAACAGCCCGATCGCGATGAGTCCGCTGAGGATTACGGCGGAGTTGAGCAGGAGGATCGATTGCTCCCAGGGAGTTTCGCCATAATGGATTTGGGGGAAGAATTTTGAGCCGGCGAAGAGGATAGACGCCTGGCCTGCGCAAATCGCCGATAGGTTCGCGCCGGTCGAGAGAATCCCATAGAAGCGCTTGGCTTCGGGAACCGAGGTCACTTCGTTGGCAAATCCCCAGAAAAGAACCGTGAGGATGGCCGTACTCCAGAGCTCGGACATGACGTAGAAAGCGGTGAACGTCCAATTGCGGAACATCGCGATCAATCCCTTCATGCCGGCGGGCAAAATGATTTCGAGCTTGTCGGCCAGTTCGTGCGGGTGCAGAGCTTCCCGGGCGGGAAAGAGGAAAAACGTAAATATGAAGAAAAAGCCGAGGAAAATGCCCATCATCACGTAAAAGACTTTTTCACGGCTGAAGCGATTGGCCAGCCTCGTGAAGAGGAATGTAAACGCGAGAGCCATGGGGAGGATGGCCCATACTTTGATGTAGGGGATCGCCTCCGCTCCGGAGCCGCTTGCGGTGACGACAAGGGAATCTTTAAAAGCCCTGAGGATATTGTAGTTGAAAGCGATACAGAAGAAGATCAGAAGCATCGGCACGAATTTCCGAATTTCCGTCCGATAGATCGGCCAGAAAAAGGAGCGCCATTTGCCGAACTCAGCTTGCGGTGTCGCCGTCGTCATACGCCTCGGGTAAAAAAGGTAAGGGAAAAGAGACGCGCATCGCACATCCGGCAGCCTTCGCATCGGGAAAGCTTTGAGCCAGATCTGGAATTCGTGCAACGATTGCGTAGTTCAAGCGGGTGATCCGTTGAATTGTGCTTATATTATATAGAATGTTTCTTAATTAGCAAGCATTAACAGAATTCCATAAAAATTTTTACTTACAATCCTCCATGCCTAAGAGGCGTCTACAATATGGGCGGCTGTGCTTCGAAAGTCGACGGCGGATATAGCCCTTCAACTCATTTATCGCTCAAAGCCTCGATGCCGGGCAATTTCCCGAACTCGAGGAATTCAAGAGAAGCCCCGCCGCCTGTCGAGAGGTGGGCGAAGCGATCCCCCAGCCCCATTTCCTGGATGGCTGCGACGGAGTCGCCTCCCCCGACGACGACGTCGGCTTTGCTCGCGGCTAGCAGTTCGGCGATCTTGCGAGTCCCATGGTCGAACGGAGGTTTTTCAAAGACTCCCAGCGGGCCGTTCCAGAAAATCGTGGCGGCTCCTTTCAGGATCGTTCCCCAGTCGTGGATGGTTTTCGGACCGATGTCCATGCCCGCCCAATTCTCAGGGATTCCCGTTGAGAAATAACTCGGGTGTCCGCCTTCTTTAGCCGCTGCGATATCGGTGGGAAGATAGAGTTTCAGCGAGCGTTTTTCGGCATCGTGCAGGATCGCCTGCGCGACGGGGACGTCTTTGGGGTCGCACAAAGAAGACCCGATCGGAATCCCTTGGGCTTTGAAGAAAGGAAATGCCATCCCTCCGCCGATGAACAACGCGTCGAGTTTGGAGAGAAGTTGTTTGACGACACCCGCTTTCGAAGAGACTTTCGCCCCTCCGATGATCGCGTAAAACGGGCGCTTGGGATGGGAGATCAAAGGAAAGAGATATTTCACTTCTTTTTCAATGAGAAAACCCATCGCCGATTTATGGGGGAAGAATTTGGCGATCAGCGCGGTCGACGCATGGGCGCGGTGCGCGGTTCCAAACGCATCGTTTACGTAAAGGTCTCCGAGTTTTGCGAGCTGTTCGGTGAATTTGGGCTCTTGTTCGGGATGTTCTTCGCCCGGGTGGAATCGCACATTTTCGAGCATCAGCACGGAGCCTTTTTTGAGATTCTTGGCCAGCGCTTCTACTTCGGGACCCACGCAATCCGGAGCCATCGCGACCGGCTTGCCGAGCAGTTTCCCCAGCCTCGCCGCGCAAACGCCTAAAGAGGCTTTGGGGTCTTTTTTCCATCGGGGCGGCCCAAATGGCTCATGAGGATGAGCGATCCTCCATGATCGAGCACATAGCGGATCGATGGAAGGGCTCCTTGAATTCTGGAATCATCTGAAATCGATCCATCGGGCTTTAGGGGGACGTTGAAATCCACGCGCATCAGCACTCGGTGGTTTTCAATCGGCAGGTCTTTCAGGGTCAGTTTTGCCATACAGCCTCTTTGGTTTGTCAAAACGCATCCTATCGCCGAGGGCGCATTTCGTCAACAATCCGAAAAAGCAGTACAAGAGGTCTAAAGACTTAGAGGGGGACTTGCAAACGATGCAGACGAGCTTAGCTCTGGATGGGATAAGCGACGCGAATGTGATGCATGAGGATTCCGACGCCTGCTAAGATGCGTAATGTTTGAAAATTCACCAAATCAAACGCATTCGAAACTTCCTGCACCGATTTGAAAAAGACCCAGCTCGTGGATTTGAAAGCCAGCGAGCCCGAAAATTTCATCAAGTCTGCGCCGAACGAGAGAGCCTGCTGTGCCACATTTCCTGCGGCTTCTGAAGAGAGTTGAGCAGCTTCGGAAAGAGTTTGGTTGTCTCGAGCTGTGAGAATTTGATTTGTAGACATCCCGGGAAGATCGATTAGTAATCGCATGGCCCAGGGAGATAAAATACAGGGCGTCTCAGAGTCCGAGAAAAGAAGACCTTCGGTTTCGGGATCGTTGAGGGGCGTTGCGCTTGCTGATTGTATCCGGGTCAGCGCAAAAATAGCGGATAAGGCGAAGATCGCGCCGACCGCTGTCGAGATTTCAGGCAGATGGCCCCTTGTCCAATTTGAGGCCGATTTGAATGTCGGCAATAACTTCCTGCCATTGGGGGCGGATTCTTTTGGCCGACAGGTTGTGAGTTGAATAGGCAAAATCATGTTCGATTAAAAAATCTTATAACAAAGGTTTGTTCTGTTTCTGGTTTTATTTTAAGCGAATAGGTTGTAGTTGTCGATTAAATAAAAAAGGCCCGATCCTTTTTAAGGGTCGAGCCTTTTTAGTATACAGTTTTTTAGATGGATGCGAGAAGATCAGCGAAGCCGATCAGTCCATATCCCAAGCCGGTAGCAACATAAGGAGCTGCATAGTAAGCAGCTGTTCCAATTGCTCCGCTCAATCCGGTTACTTTAGCGGCGGATTTGATTGTTTGCGTCCAGCCTCTTTTATTTGAGACGGGAGCGGCTTCCGTGGTCGGCTTCGACTTCTGCGAGTTGAATTTTTTCTCAGCGATCAGATTTTCTCGGGTATCAGATTCGCTTTTCTGAATGAGTTCTCGGAATTCTGTTTCCGGACCGCTTAGTGTTTCGAAAACACGCCTTTCTAAGTATTTTTCTTCTGCAAGCGCGCGTTCCTTTAAACTCAAAGCGATCAGAGCTTCCCTTTCAGCAGATTCTTCTTTGGCAATAGCTGTTTTTCCATTAGTAGCATCGGCATCCAGGGTGCTTCTTGCCGCAGCTTCTTTCTCTTCGATGGCCCGTTGCGTTACGCGAGCGGATTCTCTTGTGAGGATTTCTTCATTTTGTTCGGAAAATTCGTTCTCTAACAATTTTCTCAGATCGGTTTCTTGTTCAGAGAGGAGATTTGTTAGGTCACGAAATTCTTCGTTGGCAATATCGGCAGCATTCGCATTCGCTCTTTCTTGAATTTCCTGCGTGCGAAGAGCCCTCAGTTCGTTGCTCCAGGTTGCGATCAGAGTACCTCGTCCATTGCGATGTTGTTTTTCCAAATCTTTGGCAATTTCTGACGGAAGGCTGAATAAGGATTTGAATTCAGCTTCAAATGCATCTCGCTGATTGTTATCAATAAATCTACGAGCCTGGTCTTCGCGGAATTCGAGGCTGAAAATATCTCTATTTAGTCGAGCGAGTCGTTTCGATGCTGTTGCCTCTGCTTCTGCTTTAGATAGGGCAGCCTTGTCTAGGATTCCTTGCAATTCGAGAGCTTCGTTTGATTCGATTATTTGACGATGCGAAGGTTCTGTCTTTGCAAATACTTTGCGTTCGTCTGCTTGTGCTTTCAGTTCCAGAGCCGCGGATTTTTGAATTTCTTGAAGCTTGTTAAGCTCTTGAACAAATTCATCCAGTAAGTTTTCCTCATTGTAAAGGCGTTGAGGTTCCAGCTCGGCATCAATGCGAAGAGCAAGGCTCTCTTGAAGTCTTGCTTTTTCCTGAGTCAACTTTTCAACGCGTCCATGAAGTGCGGCAATAGTTGCCTGCTGAGCGCTATCATGAATTCTTTGTTCACCCGAGGTTGTTTGGGCTCTGAGGTTAGTCTCAGCCAATTCATGATTGACAGCGGTGAGATTGTCTTGAGTTATTTCCAGTTGGAGAGATAGAGATGCATTGCTTGAGGCTAAATTGGTCACATATGTTGTAAGGGCGGTCAATTTTTTATCAAAATAAAATTTATCGGCCAAGTGTGAGAGCAGGAGCGGCGTTGCAGCTGCGATGAGCAAGAAACCATGCGGAGCTAAGAGAATCGCAAGAGCAATGGTAGCCACCGTAGTAGCGATATTTTTAACAAGAACCCCTTTTGACAGCTTGTTTGTAGCCACGGCATGGCTTGTTGCAGGATCCGCGGGATTGGGAAGTGTCTGCGTTGTAATTAGAGGATTTTCAAGAGCGCCGGTAGAGGCGATCGAATCGTTTGGTATAGACATAATTTCTCCTAATATTTAATTAATCAAATTATATAAGCCGAGATCGGCTTGTTTTTATTGCACTATTTTATCGTTTATTTAATATAAACAGCAAGGCTATAGTTTTTTTAATTAATTCAAGGATTTCCTTATAGGTAAATTTTGATGTGGATCGCGATTTTTTAAATAAAAAAATGATAGGAATCAAAAAGAAAGTTGATTCTAAAAAAGATCAACTCAACAAAATCTTGCTTTGCAGATGTCTTCTAATCTCAGTAAGTTCAAAGGTTGGAAAAGGGATTGGCTGCTTGTTCGAAGCCCTTGCCGAGTTTCCGGTTGCGGAGTTCCTGGCGGATGGAGAATAGCAGATCCTGGTCGAAATCTTTTTTTCGGCCCAGAGGAGGTATTCGAGCGGCACTTCGTCGAATTTGCGGCCTTTGTGCTTGCCGAGGGGCATTACTTTTAATTTGATCGGTTTTTGGAGGGCTTTCAAAATTTGACTTGCCGTTTGATAGCCTTTGGCGAGGTATTTGAAGACTTCGATATTGACGGTGACGTCGCTCATCGCGCGGTGGGCTCCTTCGGGAGCGATGTTGAAGTGCTGGCGGAGCCTTTCGAGGGAGTTGACGGGGCTTTCCCCATAGAGGCGGGCTAGGCGCAGGGTGTCGATATAGGGGCTGGAGAGGATGTTCGTGGGGACGCTGCAGCGCTTGGCTTCATTGGCGATCAGCTCGATATCGAATGTGACGGCATGGCCGATGATGATGTGTCCGTCGATCATTTGGAGAAGGCGCGGCAGGGCTTCCTTGATCTTCGGCTTGGACTGGATCATCTCCTGGGAAATCTTGTGGATTTCTTGAGAGGTCTGGGGGATTTCGCATTCGGGATCGATGAGGGTTTCAAAGGACTGCAGGATCTCGGAGAAAGTAAACCGCGCGGCGGCGACCTCTACGATGCGGTCTTTTCTCGTGTCGAGTCCGGTGGATTCGCAGTCGATGCAGACGAAGATTTCATCGGAAATCGCGGTCATGGGAAAGCCTTTTTGGGGATGTGGTTTTTAAGCGAGGCCCAAAGATGGGCTGCGGGAAGGGAGGAATGGATCGGGCGAAGCGGCCGATCGGGAGAAAGCAGGCGGAGCGCGCTCTCCTGGCTGCGGAGGGCTTCGCTCGGCGAGAGGAGGTCGGTTTTAGTAAAGCAAGGGATCCAAGGGATGGGGCGGGCCGAGGCCCAGGCGGCGAGCGCCAGGTCGTCGGGAGACGGCTCGCGCCTCGCGTCGAGCAAAAGGATCAGGCAGCAGAGATTCTCGCGGTAGTTGAGATAGATGTCGATGGCGGCGGACCATTCGGCTTGGAGAGAGGCGGGGGCTTTGGCGAACCCATAGCCGGGGAGATCGACGAGGGTTAAAAATCCATTTGAAAAGAACTGGAGCCGTTGTGTTTTGCCGGGGATTGCGGCGACTTTGGCTAAGTGCTTGTCGCCGGACAGGAGATTGACGAGAGTCGATTTGCCGGCATTCGATCGGCCGGCTAAGGCGATCTCCGGGAGTGGATTGCCTTGGGGGTCGAGGAGCTTGGGGTGTTCGCACGGGAGCAAGGCTGAGGCGACGTAGGAGAAGCGATGTTTCATTCGATCACCGCCCTGCGGGAAAGCCCTTCGATCGAGAGGCGGATGGAAATGGCGGCCGCGGGGAGGATGGAGGCGATGCGCTCGGGCCATTCGATGGCGCAGATGCCGCCCTGTTCGAAATATTCCTCGAATCCAAGCGAGAAAAAATCGCCGGAGGTTTGCAATCGGTAGAGGTCGAAATGGAAGACGGGAGGGGTAGTCTCGTAAATATTGAGATACGTAAAGGTAGGGCTTTGAACCAGGGCTTTGGATGGAAGCAGACCTTCCACGAGCCCTTGGACAAAAGTAGTCTTCCCGGCTCCCAGGGGGCCGTAAAGGGCGAGAATCGCATTCGGGCGGAGCTTTGGCGCGAGGCGCTTGGCCAAAGCCCGCGTTTCCTCTGCGCCAGGAAGATGGGTCTCTATTCTTGTTCGACCCATTTCTCGAGATAGGGTTCGAATTCAGGATGCTTGGACAGACCTTCCACAAATGCGGCGATCTTTTCCTCATTCAAGTGCTTTTCGATGAATTGCAGGAATCCCTCATCGATCTGGTAGCGGTTCTGGTTCTGCACTTCGACGAGCGTGAGAAATTTGATGTGGTTTTTCTTAAAATCTTCGATCACGGCTTGCTTGGTATTGAAGAGCTTGCCGGTGACGGCGGAAGAGTAAACGACTTTTTTGACGGAGGCTTTGCGCTCGCTGATGTAATTTTTGATGACGTCGGGATCTTCGGACACGAAAAATCGCTTGGCCGGCAGCCCTCCGACGCGCTCTTTGTTTTCAGGGCAGGTAGAGACCCAGTCGTAGATGGCATCCTGAGGATTCGGGTGGGTGTTGTCGCCGAACACTTTGCCGGTAAATGGGCAGATATAAACTTTTTTTGTCTGCTCGTTGACGCTTTGCTGGCCGAATTGGATGGTGATCTCGGTCTCGCGCCAGAGCTTCCCTTTCGCCTCGAGTTTCGACAGAAGGCTATCGAGATTTTCGTAGATCGTCTTTTCCCGTGGGAACAGAACGGGCTTGATGCGATGCTTTTCTTCGATGTAGGCCAGATAGATGGTCACCAGATCGGCGCTGCGGTTTTTCTTAAGGAACTTCAGCAGCTCGTTTTTTTGCTCTTCGGTGATAGTGAGAGCGTGGGTCATGATGGCTCCTGTATTGCTTCTTGAGCATTGAATCCGTTCCCCGCGAAACCCCTAAAAGGCGTTGTTTCCAAACAGAAAGAATGCATGTGATTTAGGCTGTTAATTTACAGGGACGCGAAATAATCTTCAATACACTTCTTCTCGGGGCGGGAAGGAAAATTTTTATTTTATAGGGCGTTGTAAAACTTTTCGGAATCTTTATAAATCGCGATTCTCGCTGGGATCTCGTTCGATGCGAGCTTCGTCATGCGCCTTTAAAATCTTCTCAAAAAGCCTCTCGAAATCGATGGCGCTTCCTTACTACGATGGGTTCTCGAGCGAATCAAAGAATTGCGCTGTGAAAGAGAAACCTGCTATTGTTGCGAGTTCAAAATGGAAAACGCCGAGGGTTTTTATGAAGCTGCTCGAACAGGAAACGGCTTTTGCGAAAGGCCGATTTGTATTTTCATTCGAAACGCTCGATGTGAAGGGCTATGAACGGGTCGTCAAAATCTGCGAGCCGAAGGCGAAGCTGCATGCGATCGTCGCGATCCACGATACATCGCTCGGACCCGCTTTGGGCGGGACGAGGATTTACCCGTATGCATCCTTTGGAGACGCGCTGGAAGACGTGCTGCGGCTGGCCAAGGGGATGACGCAGAAAGCTGCGATCGCCGAAGTAGGGCTGGGAGGGGGAAAAAGCGTCATTTTGGCAGATCCGAAAACCGACAAGACGCCGGAGCTGCTGATGGCGTTCGGCGCCGCAATAGATGAGTTCGGCGGGCAGTATATTTGCGCCGAGGATTCCGGCTGCACTGCAGAGGATTGCCGGTCGATCCGGCGCGCGACGCGGTATGTCGTCGGCCTGGCGCATCCGAAGAGCAGCGGAGATCCGGGGCCGTTCACGGCATGGGGCGTGTTTCGAGGGATCCAGGCCGTAGCGCAAAAGCTGTTCGGCAGCGATAGCCTCGAAGGCGTCGAAATCGCCGTCCAAGGGCTCGGCAGCGTTGGCTCCCATTTGGCCAGGCATTTATTTTGGGCCGGCGCCGATCTGGTCCTTTCGGACCTCGACGCCGAAAAGGCACGGCGGATGGCTCGTGAATTCGGGGGGATTTCGGTATCGCCCGAAGAGATCCTGTCCGTGGAATGCGACATCCTTTCTCCCTGCGCCATGGGAGGTGTGATCGGGGATCGCACGATTGAGCGCCTGCGCTGCAAGGCGGTGGCGGGATCCGCGAACAATCAATTGGCCTCTGAGCGGCATGCCGACGCTTTGAAAGCGCGAGGGATTTTATATGCCCCCGATTTCGTCATCAATGCGGGCGGGCTTTTGAACGTGGCTGCCGAGTTGGACGAAGAGGGATATCACCCGCGGCTTCCGCGCAGGAAAATCCATCGGATTTACGATGCGCTTCTAGCGATCTTCGATATCGCGGATAAAAATAGCGAGTCGACGCATGCCGCCGCTGCCGCCCTTGCGGAATACCGGCTGAAATATCAAATCGGAAAGCGGCTGCTCAAGCCCTCCTTTCCCCACTTATTCGAGGACTAATGGAAACGCTTTTGCAACTATTCTATCGGAAATTCACGGACGCGATCCGCCGCGCCTTCCCCGCTCTTGGAGAGGAAGAAAGTTCGGCCGACGTCTCGCCTTGCAATCAGGAAGGATTCGGCCATTACCAATGCAATAGCGCTCTTCGCCTGTCGAAGTCATTGAAAAAAAATCCGCGCCAGATCGCGCAGGAGATCATCGATTCTTTGGACGAAGTGACGCGGAGCATGTGCGAAAAACTCGAAATCGCAGGGCCGGGGTTCATCAATGCGACCCTGTCGGGGCCGGCGCTGTCTTCGGAGACGCAGAAACTCTTTTCCGATCCTTTATTTGGCGCGCCGCCTCCGAAGAAACCGAAAAAAGTGATCGTCGAGTTTTCGTCGCCGAACATCGCCAAAGAACTCCACGTCGGCCATATCCGCTCGACGATCATCGGAGACTGCCTGGCGCGGCTTTTGGAGTTTTTAGGCTACGATGTGCTTCGCCTCAATCACATCGGCGATTGGGGGACGCAGTTCGGGATGCTGATCGCCTATTTGAAGGCGCATGCCCCGAAGGTTCTGCAAGGGGAAGAGCACACCGATTTAGAAGCGCTGATGGGTTGGTATCGAGCTGCGAAAAAACGGTTCGACGTGGATCAGGAATTCAAGAAGCGCGCGCATCAGGAAGTCGTGCGACTGCAGGCGGGCGAAGAAGAAGCTCTGCAAGCGTGGGAAGTGATCTGCGAGGTATCCAGGGAAGGATTTCAGGAGATCTACGACCTCTTGGGGGTTCACATCATCGAACGGGGAGAATCCTTTTATAACCCGTTTTTAAAAGAGGTCGTCGACGAGTTGGATCAAAAAGGGCTCGTCAAAATATCGGAAGGCGCCAAGTGCATCTTTCTGGACGGGTTTGTCAACCGAGAGGGAGAGCCGTTGCCGATGATCATTCAGAAATCGGACGGCGGATACAATTACGATACGACCGACATGGCGGCGATCCGCTATCGGATTTTCACCGATAAGGCCGAGCGGATTATCATCGTGACCGATGTCGGGCAGACATTGCATTTCCAGATGGTTTTCAAAGCTGCGGAAAAAGCGGGCTGGCTCGATCCTTCCGCCGTGCAGATGGACCATGTGGGATTCGGATTGGTATTGGGTCCGGACGGAAAAAAATTCAAGACCCGCTCCGGAGAAACGGAAAAGCTCATCGATCTCTTATATGAGGCGGTCAACCGCGCCAGAGACATGTTGGTGGAGAGGTTGCCGGTTTCGAGTAAAACGGAGATCGAGCATCTGGCTCGCGCGATCGGGATCGGAGCGATCAAATACGCAGATCTTTCCTGCCATCGGACGAAGGACTATACTTTCAGCTATGACAGGATGCTGCGCTTCGAAGGGAACACGGCTGTCTTTTTGCTTTACGCCTATGTCCGCATCCAAGGGATCAAGCGCAAAGTGAATGCCAATATGGACGAAGTATTGCAAAAATATGCGATTGCGCTCGAGCATCCATCGGAAATCGCCCTCGGCCTGCATTTGAGGCGATTTGGAGAGACTCTCGATCTCGTCGCGCGCGATTTGCTTCCGAATCATTTGACCGACTATCTCTACGAACTCGCAGAGAAGTTCAATGCGTTTTTCCGCGACTGCCGCGTCGAGGGAAGCGAAAGCGAAGGTTCCCGCCTCGTTTTATGCGAATTGACGGCGAGGATTTTAAAGCAGGGCCTCGAGATTCTCGGACTACAGACTGTCGAAAGGATGTAAGAGGAACTCTGTCTTGCGAAAGCAAAAGAGCGGAGACCATTGGCATAGCAGTCAGGGCAACAATTGCCACAACCGCGCGCTTTGAGAACGCCGCCGAAACGGCCGCCTCGAAGCGCTTCGATTTTTCCAAGTATGCTCGTTTATGCAATGATCTCGCTCTAATTGCGATAATATACCCCAGTTAATAAATTTTTTAAACAGATTCTTTGCGCCAAGCCCTGTCGAAGCCATTGCATTTCCTCTGGATGGTTTTGTATGTATTTAATAATCAGCGCTCTTTCGGTTCAGTTAAATAAATTTTTTGTTGTTTAATTCCCGGGCTGGTTTGTTACTGTTAAATGTGCTTATTCGGTATAATAAAAGAAATAATACATGGTTGTTTGTGTTTAATAATATTGAAAATCAGATTTTGAGAATTCCTTTCGAGGCGCAGAGTCGAGTAACCGGGCGAACTGTTGAAAAATGGGCGGAGGACATTCTGAATGAATTGGCTTCAGGGGTCCGACGGATGGAGCAAAGCCCCTTGAATCATATCAAGGCCGAATGGATTAGTTCTCGAGGCAAGCAAGGGATTATTGAAGGCGGACAGGGAACGCGCATCAAATATTCGCAGCAGGACATAGCGGAAAAAATATCTCAGTTTGCAAAGGAAATGGAATCGGTCGGGTTTGCGAAGGAACAAATCATTTCATCGATGCAGTTCATGGGGCCCGGCATATTGGAAACTGCAATGCGAATGATCCGTTCTTCTCTCGAAACGCCGGAAGGAAAAAAATGGAGGCCTCGCGCGATTGAAAAACTCGAATATACAGCCTGTATCCGCACGCCCTCTTTGATGCAGCGGATAGCCGCATGTGCTCCTAACATTCCATTCTGCACGATAAAAATGCAGTTCCCGATCGAATTGATTGTGGACGAAGTGCCTGAAGATGAAATCCCATTTCCCAGAGAAGAGAAAATGGTGCATGTGGGATTGGTCATCGATGGACGTAAATCGCCTGAGATCGAATGTTTTGTGTACTCCAATCGCGAGAGATCGGCTCCGTGAGATCATTTCTCGCTAGGGAACTTTGGTTATGAAAATTTATAAGGTCGGGTACTAGCGGTTCTCATCTTGCGAGAGGCATCCTGAGGCCGTTGGATACGCCGCTTCGATCGGCGTCTTATGAGGCTTGCCGGGGATCTCCCTCACCAGTTTAGGGACTCCATAGCCAGGCAGGTATTTTCGCAAATGAGAAATCAATTGGAGTCCGCGTTCTTCGGACACTTCGAAATGAGAACTTCCCGAAACAGGATCGAGTAGATTTAAGTAGTAAGGAAGGGTGTGACAGCTCAAGAGTTCTTCGGATAGATCCAACAGGGTCTGTTCATCGTCATTGACTCCTTTTAAAAGCACCGAATGGCAGAGCAATGGGATATTCAGCCGATGGATTTTTTTTAAGGAGGCTTTCACGTCTGCATCGAGTTCGCGCGGATGGTTGACATGGACGATGAAGATCACCTGCTTGGAGAGATTCTGGAAAAGTTCGAGCAAGGGTTCGTCGATCCTCTCGGGGATTCCGATGGGGAAACGGGTGTGAAAACGAATTCGGCGCAAGTGAGGGATGGCGGCCGCTTCTTTCAGCAAAGCGCCAAGGGCGCTATTTGAAAGAGATAAGGGGTCGCCTCCGCTGAGGATGAGTTCAAAGATCGAGCTGTCCCGAGCGAGGATATGCATCTCTTTTGAGAAATCTCCAATCGAATCCCCATATGGATAATCTTTGCGGAAGCAGTAGCGGCAATGCATCGCGCAGCCGCCGGATGCGAGCAGCAAAGCTCTGCCGCGATATTTTTGCAAGAGCCGATCGGATCGGCGGAAGGACAAGTCGCACACGGGATCTTTTACAAAGGACGGGGATTCTTCAAGTTCGAGCGCAAGGGGTACGAATTGGCGCAGCAGGGGGTCGTCCAGCGTGCCTTTGGCGATTTTTTGAGCTAGCCTGAGCGGCAGGTTGAGGGGGAACTGCGTGCGTGCGAGCAGCTGCTCTTTTTGCTCGCAAGAAAGATCTAGAAATGACGCGAGCGCATCCAGACAAGTAAAATTTTGACGCTGGATCAAGCGCCAGCGGGGCGGTGTTTTTTCCATAAAATGCGAGGGCATTTTACCTTAGGCGATCGGCTGGGGGCAAGCTGTATTTGCAGCGGCGGCTTTTTCGGGCGCCATGAGGGTTTGGACGGCGGACTTGGCCTTATCGAGTTGTTTTTTAGGGGCGGCAATCCGGGTGATGTCGGCGCCAAGAGCGGAGAGTTTGGCGACGAAGTCCTCATAGCCTCGATCCAGGAAGTCGACGTTCGAGATCGTGCTTACGTCGGGGGCGAGCAGCGCCGCCATGACATAGGCGAATCCGGCCCTTAAGTCGGGGATTACGATATCCTTGGCCCTGAGCGTCGAAGGTCCTTTGACGACCATGCTATGGAGGTGGTTTCCTGCGGCGAAGCGGCAGCTTTTGCCGCCGAGGCATTCGGTAAACAGTTCGATGTCCGCATTCATTTCCTTGAGGGTCAAGGCATACCCGAAGCGGTTTTCGTAGACGGTTTCATGGATGATCGAAGTTCCTTCCGCCTGCGTGAGCAAGACGGCGAACGGCTGTTGCCAATCGGTCATGAAGCCGGGATGCACGTCTGTTTCGATATGGATCCCGCCTTTTAGGCGGCCGGTATGGAAGAATTCGATCCCGTTTTGTTTGACGTCGAAGCCTCCGCCGATCTCGCGGATTTTATTGAGGAAAGCGATCATTTGGGGGTGTTCCGCGCCTTCGATGAAGATGCGCCCCTTGGTGCTGATCGCGGCCATGGCGTAGGAGGCGACTTCATTGCGATCGGAAAGAACGGTGTGTTCGACGTCGTGGAATTCATTCGCCTGCTGGATGCAGATGGTGCGGTCGGTATCGACCATGATGTTGGCGCCGAGCTTTTGCAAAAACAGGATGAGATCGACGATTTCCGGTTCGATGGCGGCGTTTTTAATGAGAGTCGTCCCCTTGGCTCGGACTGCGGCGAGAATCGTGTTTTCAGTCGCGCCGACGGAGGGATAGTGAAGGAAATGACGGCGCCTTTGAGGCCGTGGTGCGCCTGTGCGAAATAGGCCCCTTCTTTTTTCATGCTGCGGTGTTCGATTCTCGCGCCGAGTTTTTGCAGCGCATGGATGTGCATATCGATGGGCCGAGATCCGAGCATGTCTCCGCCGAGGGTCGGCACGATGATGTCTTCATCGGTGCGCCCCAAAAGCGCGCCGATCATCAGGATTGGAATGCGGTTCGATCCGCAATAGCGCTGAGGCACATAGGAGGTTTTCAATTCCTTTGGTGGAGATTTCTACTACGCGATTTTTGCGATCCCAGTGGATTTCCGAGCCGATTTCACGGCACAGGTTCATGGTGATTTAGCAATACGT